>NZ_LGKG01000163.1 GCF_001294335.1 Streptomyces chattanoogensis | reverse complement strand
TCGCCTCCCTGCGCGCCCAGGGCGACGGCAGCCTCGACCACTCCGCCCTCCTGCGCGGCGTCGAGCGCCTCTCCGGCCACAGCATCGAAGGCTGAGACGAAGGCCGAGCCCGCCGCAGGGCCCCGAATCGGCCGGCGCCGCGACTGCCGCACTGCAGTCGCGGCGCCGGTTCGCCGTATACGGGGCTTTGGCCTCGGACGGGTACGGGCTATGACCTCGGACGGCGCTCCGAGGTGGTCACCGGCAGTTCCGCCAGGCCGCGCATCAGCCGCGTCCGCCGCCAGCGGAGCGCGCCGGTGCCCGCCGACCCGTCCGTGAGCCGGAGCCCCGGAAGCCGCGTCAGCAGCACCTCGAACGCGATGCGTGCCTCCACCCGTGCCAGGGGCGCACCGAGGCAGTGGTGCGGGCCGTGACCGAACGCGAGATGGCCGGTGGGCCGGTCCAGCCGTACGGCATCGGGCGCGGGGAACTGTGCCGGATCGCGATTGGCGGCGCCGGGGGAGACCAGCACCACGTCGCCCGGCGCGATCCGGGCGCCGCCCAGCTCGATCGGCTCGGTGGCGTAGCGGAAGGTGGCGACGGTGAGCGGCGCGTCGTACCGCAGGAATTCCTCGACCGCGCCCGGCAACAGCCCGGGATCGGCCGTCAGGCGCGCGCGGAGCGGGGCGTCGAGGAGCAGGGCCAGCATGCCGTTGCCGATCAGGTTGGTCGTGGTCTCATGGCCGGCCACCACCAACAGCACGGCCAGGGAGACCAGTTCCGGCTCCGTCAGCCGGTCCTCCTCGTCCCGGGCGGCGATCAGTCCGCTGAGCACATCCTCCCCGGGGGAGTCGCGCCGGGCCGCGATCAGCTCCGTCATGTAGTCGCTCAGCTCGTGCGACGCACGGTCGACGACGTCGTCCGGATCGGCGGCGGCGAACAGGGTGTTGGACCACCGGCGCACGGCCGCCCGGTCCCGCTCCGGCACCCCGAGCAGTTCGCTGATCACGGCGATCGGCAGCGGTACGGCGAAGTCCTCGATGAGGTCGGCGGTCCCGCGCGCGGCAAGGCCGGCGGCCACCGCACCGGCCAGCTCCTCCGCGATCTCCCGGATACGGGGCTCCAGGCGGGCTACGGCCGCCGGGGTGAACGCCTTCATCGCCAGCTTCCGCAGCCGGCCGTGGTCGGGCGGGTCGGTGGCGAGCATGGTGCGGCTGACGGCGGGCGCCAGATTCCGGTGGGCCGGCCGGCCGGCGAAGTACCGGGCGGTGTTCTTCGACAGCCGCCCGTCGGCCAGCGCCGCCCGTGCCTGTGTCCACCCGGTGACGACCCAGGTCGTGCGGCCGTTACCGGTGCGTATCCGCTGGACGGGGCCGCGCTCCCGGAGGGCGGCGAGCAGCGGGTACGGGTCCCGGGAGAACTCCTGTGACTCCAGCGGACCGCTCACGGGCGCTCCGCCTGGGCCAGGGCCCTGCGGAGCAGCTGCAGGGCCGCCGCCTGGTCCTCGGGTCCCAGCGCCGCCAGCGGCGACTGCGCCACCATCGCCTCGATCAGCTCGCCGCGCACCAGCGCCCCCTTGTCCGTCAGCTCGACCGTTTTGGAGCGCCGGTCGGCCGGATCGGGCACCCGCTCCGTGAGCCCCTGCAGTTCCAGGCGGGTGACCAGAAATGTGGCGCTGGAGGGATCGCAGTGCAGCTGGCCCGCCAGCGTCTTCATCGACGGCGCGGGCTGCGCGGGATCGAGCACCCACAGCGCATCCGCGAGCGGGACCGTCAGCCCCAGCCGGTCGAGGGTCTCCCTGAGCTGGGTCTGGGACGCGCCGATGACCGCGCGGAAGGCGATGAGCAGCTCTCGCGTCAGTTCGTCCGGTGTCGGTGTCACCACAAGACCAGCCTACGGGGGACTGCTTGGAGGCTCAAAGCTCGGGGGTCGCGGCCCCCGGTGTGGGGGCCGCCGTCGCGGCTGTTCGACGTGCGCGGGCACGGAGCCCGGCGCACGCTGGACTCATGACCGAGCACCCGCCTGTCATCGTGCATCCGCCGACACCGTCCGGTGGCCGGCGCGTGACCGTACGGGGGCAGATCGTCGGCCTGGCCCACGGCCGGGGCGATGTCGCCGAATTCCTCCGCCGCGCGGGCATCGCCGGACCGGCCGGGGATGTCCAGCTCGATGACCCGCGGCTGGTCGAATGGCGCGGCGGCAACCTGGACGAATGGCCGATACCGCCGGCCTGAGCCGCGGAGCGCGGCGCGGCCGTCCGGGACGGTGGACCGCGGCGCGCGCCGGCCTCGTATCCCGTGCGCGGGCCGCGTCAGAGCATGGAGCCGCCGGTGACGTCGATGCACTGGCCGGTGATCCAGCGGGAGTCGTCGGAGGCGAGGAAGGCCGCGACGTCTGCGATGTCGGCGGGGCTGCCGAGGCGGTTGAACACCGAATAGGCCGCCAGCGCGGCCCGCCCCTCGGGCGTCGCCGTCCGCGCCTCGGTCACATGGGTCTCCACGTAGCCGGGGGCGATGGCGTTCACCGTGATCCCACGCTCGCCGAGGTCCTTGGCGAGCGTGCGGGTGAGAGTTTCCAGCCCGCCCTTGGAGACGCTGTAGGCGATCTGCGGCGGGTGCGCGATTCTCGTCACTGCCGACGAGACATTGATGATGCGTCCGCCGTCCCGCATCCGGCGCAGACCGTGCTGGATGAGAAAGAACGGCGCTTTGACGTTCACCGCGATGGTGCGGTCGAAGTCCTCTTCCGTGGCCTCGTCGATGCGCGCACGGAACCTGGTGCCCGCGTTGTTGACGAGAACGTCGAGGCCGGGTTCGCCGCCGTACGCGGCGAGTTCGGTGTCGAAGGCGGCGAACAGGTCCGCGGCGTCACCGGGTACCCCGAGTTCCGCGCGTAGGGCGAATGCCTGTCCGCCGGCGGCTCTGATGCTCTCGAGTGTTTCCTTGGCCGCGGTGTCGTCGCTGTTGTAGTGAACGGCGACCAGGGCACCGTCCCGGGCGAGGCGCTGGGCGATGGCGCGGCCGATGCCTCTGCTGGATCCGGTGACCAGCGCGGTCTTTCCGTTGAGATCACCCATGGTGGGATGGGGCGCCTTCCTGTCTGCCGTGGTGGTGCGCGAAGAGCTGCTCGTTCGCGCCACTGTCTCGTACGGATGCGTGCCGTGGCCGGTTTTCGACGCCTCGTGGTACCTCGTGACCTGCGGGAGGGTGCTTCTGGGGACGTGCGCGGTTCAGCGGTGCCGCTCCGGCGCGGTGAGGAGGGAGGTGAACACCGGCTCTCCCTGCTGATGGCCGGTCACCTCGACCGTGGTGGTCCCGGGGACGGCGGACGGCAGCCGCCGCGCTGCGATCTCGCAGGGTGCGCTGTGTTCGGCGTAGCGGTGGAACTCCGTGCTGAAGGCGTACGGGACGAAGGGCCCCGGCGCGGTCAGGGCGCGGGTGGCCTGCTGGGCGGCGTCGAGCAGCACCATCCCCGGCACATGGTCGTTCGCCGGGTTCACCAGCGCGGCATGGCCGGGTGCGATGCGCAGCAGCCAGCGGTCGCTTTGGCCGTCGGGGGCGAGCAGGACCTCGCTGTCCGTGCGGCTGCCGGTCAGCCAGTGCGGTACCGGCGCGGGGAGCGGGCTGTCGGCCCGGCGCGCCGAAAGGCGTTCGCCGCGGATCCGGCGGTAGACGGCGGGGGTGGTGACGCTGAACCGGGTGTGGCCCGTGGCGACGGTGCGGCCCGCCGCCCGGAAGGTCATGTCGATGCGGCAGCTGACCAGCGTGCCGACCCGCATGCGGGTGTGGGTCAGGGCGGCCTCGATCGTCAGCTGCCGGGGCCGGCCGTCGACGGCGAGATGTTCGGGGCGTGTGGTGTAGACCAGGTCGGTGAGGACGAAGTGGTGGCCGACGGGCACGCCGAGCTCCGTGTGCGAGAGCAAAAGTGCGGCCTGCCGGATCGTCTCGCCGACGAGCACGATGTTGTGGTGGCCGTGGTGCGGAGTGAAGTACCGGTGGTCGTGGGGCCACCGGGCGGTCAGTGAGAAACGGCTGTCGTCCAGCCGGTTCCACGCGGTGATCAGAATGTCCTCGGTGGCGGGGCGGTGCACGAATTCCCCGGGGACGCCGACGTCACGGCGAGGGCGCGGTACGGCTCGTGGGTCCGGAGCCGGTCGGACCGAGTGCAGGGCTCTTGGCCGAACCGTGCCATCGACGTACATCGTGTCGCTCATGGCTGCCCCCAGGCATCTGACGGATGGTGTCGAACGCGAACGCTGTTAAGATACGTACCATCCGGTTTTCTTTTCAATGCTGGGCGCCGAAAAATGGTAAATACCTGATCTGAAGACGACGGGAGCAGTGACCAGGCATTGCCCCCTTGGCACACTTCGACAGACAGGAGGCGTCCCGATGGTGCAACAGGATCGCGCGATCCGGACCCGGCGATTGATCTTGGAGGCGGCGGCCTCGGTTTTCGACGACCGTGGGTACGACCGGGCCACCATTGCCGAAGTTCTTGAACGCGCCGGCGTGACCAAGGGCGCCCTGTATTTCCACTTCGCCTCCAAGGAAGCGCTTGCGCTCGCCGTGCTGGACGAGCATGTGCTGGACATTGCCGTGGAGCCGCAGCCGATCAAATTGCAGGAATTCGTCGATGTGACACAGGTGCTGTCGCACCGGTTGTGCAGCGACCCGATCCAGCGCGGGGCGGCCCGGCTGGCCGTCGAACAGGGCTCCAACCACCTTGACCGCAAGCGGTCCATGATCTCCTGGACGCAGTTCGTCGAAGGGGTGCTGGGGGAGGCGAGGGATCGTGGCGAAGTCCTGAAAAGCGTGGTTATTCGTGAGACGGCCGAGTTGTATGTCGGTGCCTTTGCGGGGATCCAGTTGATGTCCCAAACCCTGGCGAACAGAACCGATCTCAATCGCCGGGTCACCGTTTTGCATCAGCACACACTGCCCTGCATTGCGGTGCCGGCGATTCTCGCGAAGCTGGATCTCGACCCGGAACGGGGCGAGGCACTCGATGCCGCTATCAAGGCCGGGGCGCTGGTGGATGCGACGGCGCCTTGAGGTTTTTGGTGTGATAACTGCGATTGCGTTGACTTAGGGAGATCAGTCCGTTTTCGGACGCCAAAAAATACCGTCCATATGGTTTTTACTGGCTCGGGTTTCAGGGGTGCCGCAGGAAATTCGGCGCTCCTGTCCGACTTCCGGAGGGGTGCGGCCCCGCGGCGGAGGCCCGACGGTGCTCGTCGGGCCGGGTCCGGCAGGGCCGGTGACGAGGATCATGTTCCGCGGTGCGCGGTATCGTCCGGCATGGGGACAGCGTCCGCGACAGAAACATTCGGTATGCACATACCGGGCCGCGAGGCCCGGCACCCGATGCCGCCGGGACGGAGCGCCGGGACGTCCGGCCGGGACTACCGCCCCGGCAACTCCCGCAAGGTGGCCTCGAGTTCGGTCTCCAGGGAGCGCCCGGGCCGCTTCCCCGTCGCCGCGGACCACCGCCTCCACCAGCTCCGCGTGCCGGGCGTCACCGTGCGGCGGGTCCGTATCGCGGAGATCCAGCAGCTCGACGAGTGCGGTCAGGCCCTTGCGCAGGACGCGGGGTTGTGCGCGGCGTTCCGGTCGTCCACGGGGCCGGGTGTCCCGCGCCCGCTGGTGCCTTGCCGGTGACCTCCGGCTCCGCGCCGGCTCCCGTGCTCTCGGCTTTCCGCCCCGTTTCCGCCCGGTTCCCGTCAATGTCACCCGTAGCGGACCGGAGCGGCGGGGCGCCGGGGGGAATTTCTGCGAGCCTGAGCGGCGCCAGGCCGGGCGCTCCGGCTCGTTAGCGGTGCGTTAGCGCCTCGTTAGCGGACCGGCAGCCCTCGGGGTCACGCTGGAAGCAGAACGGTCCGACCGTGCGCACCCCACCCCGCGAGGGTACGCAATCACCAGACGAGGGGGAGACTGATGTCGCTCACCACCACAACCCTCGGCCGCGGCCGCCGGGTCGCCGCCGGCTCACTGATCGCCGTCGCCGCACTCGCGCTCACCGCCTGCCAGAACGGGACGGATTCCGCGTCCCGCTCCTCGTCGGTCTCCGCGCCCGCAGCGGCCACCAGCCAGGACCCCGGTCACGGCGCGCAGCCGTCGGGCAACACCCCGCCGTCGGGCAACAACCCGCGCCCGTCCGGCAGTCAGGGCCGCTCCGCCGAGGCCTCGGGTCCCTCGTCCCACGCCCCCGGCCCGTCGCAGTCGCGCCCCTCGGCGATGACCGCCCCGGACCGCTGCACCGCGGACAACATGTCGTTGCGCCTGGGCCGCACGGACATCGGTGCGGGCAACATCCACATCCCCCTGGTGTTCACCAACAAGGGCAAGACGGCCTGTTCGCTGCGCGGCTTCCCCGGGGTCTCGCTGATCCTGCGCGACGGCTCGACCGTCGGCAAGCCCGCCACCCGCTCGGGCTCCGCGGGCGGTGCCGTCCGTCTGCAGCCCGGACAGAGCGCGCACGCCGTACTGCACACGGTCAACGACGGTGTCTCCGACACGCCGTGCTGGAAGAAGTCCCAGCTGGTCTTCGTCTACCCGCCCGGCTCCAAGGAGCCGATGACCACCGGCAGCGGCGGGCTGCGGGTGTGCGGCGGAGCGTTCGACGTGTCGACGGTGGAGGCCGGGTCGCTGGGCTGACGTTCGCCACGGCCGGGTAGCGGAAGACACTCCTGGTGGCCGTGGCCGTGGCCGTGGCCGTGGCCGTGGCCGCGCGCTCGGCTGCGCAAGGAGAGGCTTCGTACGCGGGCGTCGCACCATGGGTCCGGGCCGGACCCGGTGCGGCGCCCGCATCCGCCGTTGCGGGGAGTGCCGGGTCGCCGGGGCGCCGGCGGGCAGGGAGCGCATCCATGGGGAAGCGGGTCCGGGCGGCGGTGGGCCCAATCAGGTGATACGGGTGACGCGGACCGTCCGCGGCGCGGGGAGACCGCCCGGCGGCGCCTGCCGAGGGGGCCCGCGGCCCGCGCCACGCCCCCGTCACTGGAACGGACCGTGTGTGCGCTCCGGACGCGGTGATCGGTGTTACGAAGGGGATCGAAAGCCGTCGATCGGGCTTTTGACGCGTACCCCTGCACCCGTACACCCCCTGCACCGCGCCCCTGCGAGGAGGCATCCCCATGGATGCAGCACCGCCGACCGCCGCCGACCGTGCGCACGCGAACGGGAGCCCGCCCGGTGAGGACGAGCCCCCGATTCATGTGCTCTGGATCAATGCGGGCCTCAGCTGCGACGGCGACTCCGTGTCGCTGACCGCGGCGACCCAGCCCAGCATCGAGGAGATTGCGCTCAGCGCGCTGCCGGGCCTGCCCAAGATCCAGGTCCACTGGCCACTGATCGACTTCGAGTGCGGTCCGGTGCAGGGCGCGGACACGTTCATCGAGTGGTTCTTCAAGGGAGAGCGCGGCGAGATCGACCCGTTCGTGCTGGTCGTCGAGGGGTCCATCCCCAATGAGTCGATCAAGCCGGAAGGGTACTGGTGCGGTTTCGGCGACAACCCCGAGACCGGTCAGCCGATCACCACCAGTGAGTGGATCGACCGGCTGGCCCCCAAGGCACTGGCCGTCGTCGCGATCGGCACCTGCGCCACCTACGGCGGCATCCACGCGATGGCCGGCAACCCGACCGGCGCGATGGGCGTGCCCGACTACCTGGGCTGGGACTGGAAGTCCAAGGCCGGGATCCCGATCGTGTGTGTGCCCGGCTGCCCGATCAAGCCGGACAACTTCTCCGAGACGCTCACCTATCTGCTGTACCAGGCGGCGGGCTCGGCGCCGATGATCCCGCTGGACGACCAGCTGCGGCCGACCTGGCTCTTCGGGAACACCGTGCACGAGGGCTGTGACCGGGCCGGGTACTACGAACAAGGGCAGTTCGCGACCAGCTATGACTCGCCCAAGTGCTCGGTGAAGCTCGGATGCTGGGGCCCCGTGGTGAAGTGCAACGTGCCCAAGCGGGGCTGGATGGACGGCATCGGCGGCTGCCCGAACGTCGGCGGCATCTGCATCGCCTGCACCATGCCCGGCTTCCCCGACATGTTCATGCCGTTCATGGACGAGCCGCCGGGCGCGACGGTGTCCGTCACCGCCAGCTCCACCTACGGCAAGGTCATCCGCCGTCTGCGTGACATCACCGCCAGAACCGTGGACCACGAGCCCAAGTGGCGCCACCGCGGTGACAAGCTGACCACCGGCTACCGGTCCCCTTGGTAACCCGGCGGTAGCCCGCGCCCGGAGCCGTCCGGACCGGACCGCACCCCGGCGCTCCGGCACCCCGTCGGATCCGTTGCCCCGCACGCAGCGGACCCCCCACGCGTCAGGCCCCCTCGCCTCAGACCCACCCTCCCTCCCGCGCGTTAAAGAAGGGCACGGCACACACGATGGCACCGAAGACAAAGGCGGCCGGTGACGGCAGCGGTCTGACGGAGATGTCCTGGGATCCGATCACCCGGATCGTGGGCAGCCTCGGCATCCACACCAAGATCGACTTCAAGCAGAAGCAGGTGGCGGAGTGCTACAGCACCTCGTCGGTCTTCCGCGGCTACAGCGTCTTCATGCGCGGTAAGGACCCCCGCGACGCGCACTTCATCACCAGCCGGATCTGCGGCATCTGCGGCGACAACCACGCCACCTGCTCGGTGTACACGCAGAACATGGCCTACGGGGTGAAGCCGCCGCACCTGGGGGAATGGATCATCAACCTCGGCGAGTCCGCGGAGTACATGTTCGACCACAACATCTTCCAGGAGAACCTGGTCGGGGTCGACTACTGCGAGAAGATGGTCCGGGAGACCAATCCGGGGGTGTGGGAGCTCGCCCAGCGGACGGAGGCCCCGCACGCCGGCGACCACGGCTACCGCACCATCGCCGACATCATGACCGCCCTCAACCCCATCGAGGGGGAGTTCTACCGCGAGGCGCTCCAGGTCAGCCGCTACACCCGCGAGATGTTCTGCCTCATGGAGGGCCGCCATGTGCATCCCTCCACGCTCTACCCGGGCGGCGTCGGCACGGTCGCCAGCGTCCAGCTGTTCACCGACTACCTCACCCGCCTGATGCGCTACGTGGAATTCATGAAGCGCGTCGTGCCGCTCCACGACGACCTCTTCGACTTCTTCTACGAGGCGCTGCCCGGCTACGAACAGGTCGGACAGCGGCGGATCCTGCTGGGCTGCTGGGGCGCGCTCAACGACCCCGAACACTGCGACTTCACCTACCGCAACATGACGGACTGGGGCCGCAAGATGTTCGTCACCCCGGGCATCATCGTCGACGGCAAACTGGTCACCAACGACCTCACCCAGATCAACCTCGGCATCCGGATCCTGCTCGGCAGCTCCTACTACCAGGACTGGGAGGGCCAGGAGCAGTTCGTCACCCACGACCCGCTCGGCAACCCCGTCGACCCGCGCCACCCCTGGAACCAGCACACCATCCCCGCCCCGCAGAAGCGGGACTTCAACGACAAGTACAGCTGGGTGATGTCGCCGCGGTGGTTCGACGGCAAGGAGCACCTGGCACTGGACACCGGCGGCGGCCCGATCGCCCGGCTGTGGTCCACCGCGCTGAACGGACTCGTCGACACCCCCTACGTCAAGGCCACCGGCCAGAGCGTCGTCATCGACCTGCCGCGCAGCATGACCAAGCCCGAGGCCCGCTTCGAATGGAAGATCCCGAAGTGGAGCAACGCCCTGGAGCGCAACCGCGCCCGGACCTACTTCCAGGCGTACGCGGCCGCCATGGCGCTGCACTTCGCGGAGCAGGGCCTGGACGAGGTACGCGCCGGACGCACCCAGACATGGGAGAAGTTCGAGGTGCCGGACGAGTCGATCGGCTGCGGATTCACGGAGGCGGTGCGCGGCGTGCTGTCGCACCACATGGTCATCCGCGACGGCAAGATCGCCAACTACCACCCCTATCCGCCGACCCCCTGGAACGCCAGCACCCGCGACTCCTACGGCACCCCGGGCCCGTACGAGGACGCCGTCCAGAACACCCCGATCTTCGAGGAGAACACCCCGGACAACTTCAAGGGCATCGACATCATGCGCACGGTGCGCAGCTTCGACCCGTGTCTTCCCTGCGGTGTGCATATGTACGTCGGCGACGGCAAGTCCGTACAGAAGATGCATGTGCCCACCGGACTGAGCGGACTGGCCGGATGAGCGCCCCCGCCTCCGCCCCGGCCGCCGCGCCGGACGCCGGGACGACCGGCCGCCGCGTCGAGGAGATCCTGGACCGGCTTGCGGGCAGCGGCGACGAGGAGGCCACCGCAGCGGCTGCGGCCGCCGAGGAGCTCGTCCGCGCCCTGATGGACTTCTACGGCGCCGGCCTCGCCCGGGTGATGCGGCTCATCGGCGACGGCCAGCAACTCGCCCTGCTGGGCGATGAGTTGGTGGCCTCCATGCTGGTGCTGCACGATCTGCACCCCGAGAACGTCACGACCCGGATCGGCCGCGCCCTGGACACCGTCCGGGCCCGGCATCCCGTCGAGACGGAGGGCTTCGACCCGGACACCGGTGTGCTGCGGCTGCGGTCCACGTCCCCGGGCGGCTGCGGCTGCCCGAGCACGGCGCAGACGGCCCAGCAGGCCATCGAGAACGCCCTGTCCTGTTTCGCGCCCGAGGTGACCTCGGTGCGGCTGGACACGGCCACGGCGGCGCCGGAGCCGCCGCTGCTGCAGATCTCCCGCCGCCCGCCGACCGCCGCCACGGCCTCGTGAGCGCCCGGCCCACCGCGCCCGCGCACCCCGGAGCACCCCCCGCCCCCCGGGGCCTGCGCAGATTCCGCGCACCGCGACCACCCGCCCCCGAACGCTGCGAACTGTGCGGCGCACTGCTCGCCGACCCCTCCCACCGCCACCTCGTCGACACCGAACGCCGCGCGCTCGCATGTGCCTGCACCCCCTGTGCGCTGCTCTTCGAACGGCCCGGCGCCGGACGCTTCCGTACCGTCCCGGACCGCTATCTCGCCGACCCGGGCCACACCCTCGACGACACCACCTGGAACCTCCTCCAGATCCCCGTCGGTGTCGCCTTCTTCCTCAAGAACACCGACCTCGACCGGCTGGTTGCGTTCTATCCCAGCCCGGCCGGCGCCACCGAGAGCGAACTCGACCCCGGCACCTGGCAGACCGTCCTCGGCGCCACCACCCTCGCCGGCCTCCTCGCACCCGACGTGGAAGCACTGCTGGTGCGCCGCTTCGAGGGCTCGGTCGACTGCTACCTGGTGCCCGTGGACGTCTGCTACGAACTGGTGGGCCGGATGCGGCTGCTGTGGCAGGGCTTCGACGGCGGCGCCGAGGCACGCGCCGCCCTCGCCGACTTCTTCGGCCGGATCGCGCGCCGCGCCCGCGCGCCGAGGGAGGACGACCGTCCGTGACCGACCTCTCCTTCGACTGCACCGGCGTCCGCGCCGATCCCTACGCCGCCGGGCCCACCCTCGTCTTCCGGCTGCGCATCACGGCCGCCGACCCCGCCCGGGTGCACGCCCTCGCGCTGCGCTGCCAGATCCGCATCGAACCAGCCCGCCGCGGCTATGCCTCCGACGAAGCCGAGGGCCTGACCGACCTGTTCGGCGAGCGCTCGCGCTGGGGGAGCAGCCTCAACCCCCTCCAGTTCGCCCAGGTCTCCCTTGTCGTCCCCGGTTTCACCGGCATGACCGAGGTGGACCTCCCCGTCCCCTGCACCTACGACATGGACGTGGCCGCCGCCCGCTACTTCCACGCGCTGCGCGACGGCGAGGTCCCGCTGCGCCTGCTGTTCTCCGGCACGGCGTTCGCGGGACCCGGCGGCTTCAGCGTCTCACCGGTGCCCTGGGACAAAGAGGCCCTGCTGCGGATGCCGGTGTCCGTGTGGCAGGAGATGACCGAGCAGCACTTCCCCGGCTGCGGCTGGCTGCGGCTCTCCCGCGCGACCCTCGACGCGCTGCTCGCCTTCCGGTCGCGGCATGCGCTGCCCTCCTGGGACGCGACCGCCGAGGCGCTGCTCACCACGGCCCGCGCCGCCGACCCGGCCCCGCCGCCCCGCCCCTTCGCCGCCGCCCGCCCCGTCACCGAGAGGACCGCGCCGTGACCACCAGCGTCCTGCCCGACACGATGGCGGCCTCCTTCGCCGCGGCCCGCCAGGTGGCCGACGCGGTGCTGTTCGAGGGCTATGTGCTTTACCCGTACCGCGCTTCCGCCGCCAAGAACCGGCTGCGCTGGCAGTTCGGCGTCCTCGTCCCGCCGGGCTGGGGCGCCGACGGCGGGGAACCCTCCGCCCAGCGCACCGAATGCCTGCTGGAGCCGCGCTCCGGCGCCCGCCTCTCCGCCGAGCTGCGGTTCCTGCAGGCACAGCGGCGTACGGTCCAACGCCTGCTCCCCGACGGCACATACGAGACCGTCGAGGAACTCGAACTGCCGGATCGGGTGCTGGTCCCCTGGGACGAGGGCGTCGAGGAACGGGTCACCTGCACCGTCGACGTCACCGAACTCCTCGGCACCGGCCACACCCTCCCGTTCTCCCTGCCCGCCCAGGAGCACACCGAGCCGGTCCACGACGCGGACGGGCGGCTCGTCGGGCGGCTGGTGCGCCGCCGCCAGGAGACCGAAGGCCGGCTGACGGTCACGGCCCGCGAACTCGACGGCCCCTACGCGGCGTTGCGGCTGACCGCCACCGTCGAGAACACCAGCACCTGGACCCCCGAAGGCCCCGCCGACCGGGACGCCGCACTGCCCCGCGCGCTGGTCGCGGCCCACCTCCTGCTCGGCATCGACACCGGATCGTTCCTGTCCATGACCGATCCGCCGGAGTGGGCCAGGGCCGCCGTCGCCGCCTGCCGCAACGAGCACACTTGGCCCGTACTGGCCGGCGGGCCCGGCCGCACCGATGTGCTCCTGTCCTCCCCGATCATCCTGGAGGACCACCCCGCCATCGCCCCCGAGAGCCCCGGCGCGCTCTACGACGCCCTGGAGATCGACGAGATCCTCACCCTGCGCACCGCCGCCCTCACCGACCAGGAGAAACGCGAGGCGCGCGGTACCGACCCACGGGCCGCCGAGGTCATCGACCTCGCCGACTCGATGCCGCCGGAGGTCCTGGAACGGCTGCACGGCGCCGTACGCGCACTGCGCGAGGTCACCGGGGAGGCACCGGCCACGCCCGAGGACCCGGCCCCCGCCGTGCCCGGTGCGCAGCCCCAGACCCCCTGGTGGGACCCGGCGAGCGACCGCAGCGTCGATCCGGCACGCGACCGCGTCACGGTCGACGGGCGGCCGGTCGGCGCCGGCAGCCGGGTGCTGCTGCGCCCCGGGAAGCGCCGTACCGACGCCCAGGACCTCTTTCTGCACGGCCGCACCGCGCACGTCGAAGCCGTACTGCACGACGTCGACGGCGGGGTGCATCTCGCGGTGACCGTGGACGGCGACCCGGGGGCCGACATCCGGCGCGAGCAGGGCCGGTTCCTGTACTTCCAGCCCGATGAGGTCGCTCCCCTGGAGGACGTGTGAACGACGGCACCCCTCCCGCCCCGACACGGACGCTGATCGCCGGTGTCGGCAACATCTTCCTCGGCGACGACGGCTTCGGCGTCGAGGCCGTCCGCCGGCTCGGTGAGCATCCGCTGCCCGGCCATGTCGAGGTCGTCGACGCCGGTGTCCGCGGTGTGCACCTCGCCTACCAGATGCTGGACGGCTACCACACGGTGCTCCTCGTGGACGCCTCCGCGCGCGGCGGCGCCCCCGGCACCGTCTACCTCCTCGACGCCACCGACCCGGACCCCGCCGCCCCGCGGCCACCTGCGATCGACGGCCACCACATGACCCCGGACAGCGTGCTCGCGCTGCTCGACACGCTCAGCGCGGGCACCGGCGACAGCCGCCCGCAACGCGTCCTGGTCGTCGGCTGCGAACCCGCCGATCTCGACGAAGGCATCGGGCTGAGCGAGCCGGTGGCCGCCGCCGTCGACGAGGCCGTACGGCTGATCCTGCGGCTGGTCGGCGGGGCGGAGCCGGCCGCCGACGACACCCGGCCGCCCACCGGCGCCACCCACCACTGAAAGGAAACCCGACATCATGCTGAAGCTCATCCTCGGCGGAGCAGCCGCCGTCGCCCTCGCCGCCGCCGCCAAGGTCGTCTTCCCCGATCTCAAGCGGTACCTCCGCATCCGGTCCATGTGACGCATCCGGTCATGTGACACATCCGGGCCCGGTGACGGGACGTCGCTGCACCGAACGGCGGACGCCACCGGGCCGCCCCGGCGAGGCACCCCTGCCGCCCGGTGGCCGCGCCGTCTAATGGGCCGGGCGCGGTCGTTGCCGTACCCGTTCCCGTACCGGAGAGACACCGATGCACGAGATGTCCATCGCGCTGGCGATCGTGGACCAGGTCGAGATCACGGCCCGGCCCGCCGGGGCCAGGGCGGTCAGCAGCGTCCGGGTCCAGGTCGGCGAACTGGCCGGAGTGGTCCCCGACGCCCTGGCGTTCTCCTTCGAACTCGCCTGTACGGAAACGGTGCTGGAGGGCGCGGAACTCGTCATGGAGCCGGTGACGGCCCGCGCCCGCTGCGGCCCCTGCGCACACACCTGGGCGGCGGGCATGCCGCCGCAGCTGAGCTGCCCGGTGTGCGGCGGGACGCGCACCGAGCTGCTGTCCGGCCGCGAACTACAGATCGTCAGCGTGAGCTGGCACGACGCCCCGTCGGCCGTACCGACCCACCAGGAGCGCTGAAACCATGTGCCGTGTCGTCGACCTGCAGCAGGCCGTCCTCGCCAAGAACGACGCCTGCGCCCGCGCACTGCGCGAGGACCTGGCCGCCCGGGGCACCGCGGTCGTCAACCTGCTCTCCAGCCCCGGCAGCGGCAAGACCGCCCTGCTGGAGCGCGAACTGACCCTCGCCCGGCACCGCGGCGTCCCGGTGGCGGCCCTCACCGCCGACCTGGCCACCGAGAACGACGCACGGCGGCTGGCCCGGTCCGGTGTGCCGGTCAAACAGGTGCTCACCGACGGCCTGTGCCACCTGGAGGCCGGCATGCTGGGCGGCCATCTGGACGGCTGGCTCCCGCCGGACACCCGGCTGCTGTTCATCGAGAACGTCGGGAACCTGGTCTGCCCGGCCTCCTACGACCTGGGGGAGACCCTCCGGGTCGCCCTGGCGTCGGTGACCGAGGGCGAGGACAAACCGCTCAAGTACCCGACCGCCTTCGGGCTCGCCCATCTGGTCGTGGTGACCAAGTCCGATATCGCCGAGGCCGTCGGCTTCGACGAGGCGGCGTTCCGCGCCAATGTCGAGCGGATCAACCCCGGCGTGGAGATCGTGTGCACCTCGGCCCGGCGCGGCGAGGGCGACGGCGCCCTGCTCGACCGGGCGCTGGCGGCGCGCGACGGCGCACCGGTGCACACCCCGGTGATGGCCCGGCAGCACCACCCTCACCACGAGCCCGCCTCCGTGGTGGACCCCGCCTCCGTCACCGACTCCCTGGCCAAGAGCGGCTCATGACGGTACGGCAGGCCGAATCCGCCGCCCCCGCGACGGCCGCCGTACGCCGCCGGATCACCGTGCACGGAGTCGTCCAGGGCGTGGGCTTCCGGCCGTTCGTCCACACCCTCGCCACCGAGCTGGGCCTGACCGGGCAGGTGACCAACACCGCCGACGGCGTCGTCGCCGAGGTCGAGGGCCCGCCGGCCGCGGTCGCGCGCTTCGGGGTGCGGATCGGCGGTGACGCACCGCCGCTGGCCGTCGTGGAGGCCGTCCACGGCGAGGACATCGCCGCCACCGGGGGCACCGGGTTCGCCATCCTCCCCTCCCGCGCCGACGGCCCCTCCCGCACCCTGGTCTCCCCGGACACCGCCACCTGTGCGGCCTGCCTCGCCGAACTGCGGGACCCGGCCGACCGCCGCTACCGCCACCCCTTCCTCACCTGCACGCACTGCGGCCCCCGCTTCACCATCGTCACCGCACTGCCCTACGACCGTGCGAAGACGACCATGGCCCGCTTCCCCATGTGCCCCCGCTGCGCACGGGAATACGCCGATCCGACCGACCGCCGGTTCCACGCCCAGCCCCTCGCCTGCCACGACTGCGGCCCCCGGCTGCGCCTGACCGGCGCGCAGCCCGGAAGCCCCGGCGGCGACCCCCTGGCCGGCGCCCGCCGGCTCCTCACCGACGGCGCGATCGTGGCCGTCAAGGGACTCGGCGGCTACCACCTCGTCTGCGACGCGGCCAACGACGACGCCGTCACCCTTCTCCGCCGCCGCAAGAACCGCGGCGACAAACCCTTCGCCCTGATGGCCCGTCAACTGACGGACCTCGACACCCTGGTACACATCTCCGCCGAGGAACGCGCCCTGCTCACCGGCCCCGTACGGCCCATCGTCCTGCTGCGCCGCCGCACCCCCGACCCGGTGCCGGGGCTGTCCCCCGCCGTCGCCCCGGGCAGCCCCGACCTCGGCGTGATGCTCCCGTACACCCCCCTCCACCACCTGCTCCTCGGCCTCCCCGGCGATCCTCCCGGGCCCCGGCTGCTGGTGATGACCAGCGGCAATGTCGCGGGCGAGCCGATCGTCACCGATGACGACGAGGCCCTGCGGCGCCTGGCGCACCTTGCCGACGCCTGGCTCGCCCACGACCGCCCCATCCAGGTCCCGTGCGACGACTCGGTGGTCCGCATCTGCGACGGGCAGCCCCTGTTCGTACGGCGCTCCCGCGGCTACGCGCCGCTGCCGGTCACGCTCCCGGTGCCCGTACGGCCCGCCCTCGCGGCCGGCGGCGACCTCAAGAACGTGCTGTGCCTGGGGGAGGGGCGGCGGGCCTGGCTGTCCGCGCACATCGGCGACATGGACGACCTGGCGACGCAGCAGGCCTTCCACCGGGCCGCCGACCACCTCGGGACGGTCACCGGAGTACGGCCCCGCCTCCTCGCCGCCGACCGGCACCCCGGCTACCGCTCCACCCAGTGGGCCCAACGCCACGCAGGTGCACGGGAGGTGGTGCACGTCCAGCATCACCACGCCCATATCGCGTCCGCCATGGCCGAACACGGCCTCGACGGCCGCCGGCCGGTCATCGGCGTCGCCTTCGACGGCACCGGGTACGGCGACGACGGGGCGGTCTGGGGCGGCGAGATCCTGCTCGCCGACTACGCCGGGTACCGGCGCTTCGCACGGCTGAGCTACGTCCCCCTGCCCGGCGGCGACGCCACCGTCCGGCGCCCGTACCGGATGGCGCTCGCCCACCTGCGCGCCGCCGGCATCGACCCGTCCCCGGACCTGCCCCCGGTGGCGGCCTGCCCGCCGGACGAACGACGGCTGCTGGAGCGGCAGCTCCAGCGCGGCCTCCACTGCGTCCCCACCTCCAGCATGGGCCGGCTCTTCGACGCGGTCTCCTCGCTGGCGGGCGTGTGCCACCACGCCGGATACGAGGCCCAGGCCGCCGTCGAGCTCGAGGCGGCGGCGCTGACCGCCGGGGACGACCACGGCCCCGGCTACGCCTTCGCCCTCGACGCCGCCGACCCCGCGGCACCCGCCACCGCCGACCCCGCCCCCGTACTCGCCGCCATCGTCGACGACCTCCGCGCGGACACCGCACCCGCGCTGATCGCGGCCCGCTTCCACACCGCCGTCGCCGCGCTCGTCCGCCGCTGCTGCGCCCTGGCCCGTGCGCGTACGGGCCTGGAGACCGTCGCCCTGACCGGCGGCGTCTTCGCCAACACCCTGCTGGCCGGCACCACCGCCCGGCTGCTGCGCCAGGACGGCCTCACCGTCCTGCGCCACCGCCGCGTCCCGCCCAACGACGGGGGACTGGCCCTCGGCCAGCTCGTCGTGGCGGCGCGCGTGGCGGACGGACCCCGATGAGGCGGGCTGTACCCGGCACCGCACCCACGAACGAGAACGACAAGCACGACGAGGAGAGACCCATGTGCCTGGCGGTACCCGGCAAGGTGGTGGACATCGAGGAACGGGACGGCACCCGGATGGCCACCGTCGACTTCGGCGGCGTGGTCAAGGAGGTGTGCCTGGAATACGTACCGGACCTCGCGGTCGGCGAGTACGCCATCGTCCATGTGGGATTCGCGCTCCAGCGCCTGGACGAGGAATCGGCCCGGCAGACGCTCGCCCTCTTCGAGGAACTCGGGCTGCTGCAGGAGGAGTTCGGCGATCCCTGGGAGGCCGCCGCCACCGAGGCGGGCGTCCTGCCGGGGCCCGCCCTGAGTGACCGAGCGCGGGAGGCGCAGCAGTGAAGTACCTCGACGAGTTCCAGGACCCCGCACTGGCCCGGCGGCTGCTCGACGACATCCGCGCCACGGTGACCCGCCCCTGGGCCCTGATGGAGGTCTGCGGCGGCCAGACCCACACCATCATCCGGCACGGCATCGACCAACTCCTCCCGGACGACGTCGAGTTGATCCACGGCCCCGGCTGCCCGGTCTGTGTGACCCCGCTCGAAGTCATCGACAAGGCCCTGGACATCGCCGCCCGCCCCGAGGTCATCTTCTGCTCCTTCGGGGACATGCTGCGGGTCCCCGGAACCGACCGCGACCTGTTCCGGGTGCGCAGCGAGGGCGGCGACGTACGGGTCGTCTACTCCCCGCTCGACGCGCTCAAGCTCGCCCGCCAGAACCCGGACCGCGAGGTGGTGTTCTTCGGCATCGGCTTCGAAACCACTGCCCCGCCCAACGCCATGACCGTCTACCAGGCCCGCAAGCACCGGATCCCCAACTTCAGCCTGCTGGTCTCGCACGTCCGCGTCCCGCCCGCGATCGAGGCGATCATGACCTCGCCGAGCTGCCGGGTACAGGCCTTCCTGGCCGCCGGGCACGTGTGCAGCGTGATGGGCATGGGCGAATACCCGGACCTGGCCGAACGCTTCCGGGTGCCCATCGTCGTCACCGGCTTCGAACCGCTGGACATCCTCGAGGGCATCCGCCGCACCGTCCGCCAGCTGGAGCGCGGCGAACACACCGTCGAGAACGCCTACCCGCGCGCCGTGCGCACCGAGGGCAACCCGGCCGCCCAGGCCATGCTCGACGACGTCTTCGAGGTCACCGACCGCGCCTGGCGCGGCATCGGCACCATCCCCGCCAGCGGCTGGCGGCTGTCCCCCCGCTACCGCGACTACGACGCCGAACACCGCTTCGCGGTCGGCGACATCGCCACCCGCGAACCCGCCGCCTGCCGCAGCGGCGAAGTCCTCCAGGGCCTGATCAAACCCCATGAATGCGAGGCGTTCGGCACCACCTGCACCCCGCGCACCCCGCTCGGCGCCACCATGGTCTCCAGCGAAGGAGCCTGCGCCGCCTACTACCTCTACCGCCGACTCGGCGCCACACCCACGAAGCTGGAGACGAGCCCCGTTGCCTGACACCTCCCCGCCCGCCCTGGACCTCTCCGGCTGGACCTGCCCGGCCCCGCTGCGCGACCAGCCCCGCATCGTCATGGGACACGGCGGAGGCGGCGCCCTCTCCGCCGAACTCGTCCAGCAGATCTTCGCCCCCGCCTTCGGCGGCGACCACCTCGCCCAGCTCGGCGACTCCGCCGCCGTCACCCTCGGCGGCGTACGCCTCGCCTTCTCCACCGACTCCTACGTCGTCCGCCCGCTCTTCTTCCCCGGCGGCAGCATCGGCGACCTCGCCGTCAACGGCACCGTCAACGACCTCGCCATGAGCGGCGCACGGGCCGCCTATCTCTCCTGCGGGTTCATCCTGGAGGAGGGCATCGACATGCCGGTGGTCGCCCGCGTCGCCGAGGCCATGGGCGCGGCGGCGCGCACCGCCCGCGTCGAGATCGCCACCGGCGACACCAAGGTCGTCGAAACGGGCCACGGCGACGGCATCTACCTCAACACCGCAGGCATCGGCCTGATCCCGGCCGGTGTCGACCTGCGCCCCCAGCGCGTCGTACCGGGCGACGTGGTCATCGTCAGCGGCGACATCGGCGTCCACGGCGTGGCCATCATGAGCGTCCGCGAAGGCCTGGAATTCGGCGTCGAGATCGAGAGCGACAGCGCGGCCCTCGGCGGCCTGGTCGAGACGATGCTCGCCGTCACCCCGGACCTGCACGCCCTGCGCGACCCCACCCGGGGCGGCCTCGCCGCCGCCCTCAACGAGATCGCCACCGCCTCCGGCACCGGCATCGCCCTCCAGGAACGCGCCGTCCCCGTCCCGCCCACCGTCGCCAACGCCTGCGCCGTCCTCGGCCTCGACCCGATGTACGTCGCCAACGAGGGCAAGCTGGTGGCGTTCGTCCCGCGGCAACACGCCGACGCCGTACTGGACGCGATGCGCACCCACCCCCTGGGCGCCGGCGCCGCGGTCATCGGCGAGGCCGTCGAGGCACACCCCGGAATGGTGGTCGCCCACACCTCGCTCGGCGGTACGCGCGTGGTGGATCTGCCGGTCGGCGAACAACTGCCGCGGATCTGCTGAGGCCACACCAGGAGGCCGGGGTGCCGACTCCGCCGCGTACGGCGCCCCGGCCTCCTTCCCACGGCGCGCCGCCACCGCCGCCCTCGGAGCACCGTCGCGACCGCTGACCTCGTCGCTCACGGCTACCGTGCGGGCCATGAGTGTGAGCCGCGCGACGATCCGATGCACCATGTACGGGCCGCGCTGAGCGGCGACGAACGGCACGGCATCGACGCCGTGCCGCTGCCCCAGCCGTCCGGATCCCGCCGCTACTGGCCGCTGCCCGTGCACTTCGGCGCCCAGCACACCGCGGCCGGCTGGGACGCGCACTGGGTCACTGAACCCCTCGTGAGGGAACAGGATCCGCCATGCGGCACCCCCTCCGCCACATGGAGCAACCCTTTTGCCATGGGACAACGGGTCAACAAAGCTGAGCGTCGCGGTCAGCGCCTTCCTTACCGGCGAGTCACTACGGTCGCCCCAACCATCCTGGCACCCGAGTCAGTTGGGAGAGCCGCATGCACCTACGCGCCACAGCACTCACCGCCGTCGCTGCCCTGTCCCTGACGCCAGGCCTCACCGGCGGCCAGGAAACCGGCAGCCGATCGGCAGTCGGCAGTCAGTCGGCAGTCGGCAGCACGTCGGCAGCTGGCAGTCGGTCGGCCGGCAGACCCGGCGACATCGTCTCGTCGTCCCCCAGCTCCTTCCACCCGACGCCGGGTCAGCCCACCAACACCCAGGCCTGGCACATCACCTACCGCTCCACCACCGCCAAGGGCGCCCCCAACACCGTCTCCGGGACGGTCATCGTCCCCAAGGACGGAAAGGAGGGCCCCCGCCCGCTCATCAGCTACGCCCTCGGCACCGTCGGGCTCGCCGACTCCTGCGCCCCCTCGGCCGGCTTCCCCAAGGGCACCACCGTGGAGGCCGCCCTCATCCAGCGGCTCATCAACCGCGGCTGGGCGGTCGCCGTCACCGACTACGAGGGCCTCGGCACCCCGGGCGACCACACCTACACCGTGGGACGCGCCGAGGGCCAGGCCGTCCTCGACGCCGCCCGCGCCGCCCTGCGGCTGCCCGAAGCGGCCGCGGCCGGCGTCACCCGGAAGTCACCCATCGGCATCATGGGCTACTCGCAGGGCGGCCAGGCCGGCGGCTGGGCCGCCGAACTGCACCGGTCCTACGCTCCCGAACTTCGGGTCAAGGGCACCGCAGCCGGCGGCGTACCGTCCGATCTGCTCAGGCTCGCCGAGCACCACGACGGCAACGTCGGCGCCGGGCTGATCCTGATGGCCGCCACCGGCCAGAACGCCGCCTTCCCCGAGCTGCACCTGGAGAACTACCTCAACGACAGGGGCCGGCGCTACGTCGACTACATGAAGAACAACTGCGCGGGCGTCGATGTGGTCGCCGGGCTCTTCAAGAGACTCTCCGAGGTCACCGTCAAGAACCCCCTGGCCCAGCCGGACTGGCAGCGCCAGCTGCACGCCTCCGACGTCGGCACCCGCACGCCGGACGCGCCCGTGTACCTCTACCACGGCACGGTCGACCTGCTGATCCCGTACGCCTTCGGAAAGCAGCTGCGGGCCGACTGGTGCGGCAGGGGCGCCACGGTCCAGTGGAACCCCGTCCTGCTCGGCGAGCATGCCGAGGCCGCGATCCAGGGGGCGGCCCCGGCCGCCGACTGGCTGGCCGACCGCTTCGAGGACAAGCCGACGAGCGGCAACTGCGGCTGACCCGGACTGCCGGCACCGGCGGCCGGTGGCGCCCCGAGACGCCACCGGCCGCCCACCGGTTGCTCACCCGAATGGCCCACGCGGACCGATCTCCCGCGCGACACGGTCCGTGGGCGCTCCTAGCGTCGAGGCTGTGACCTGCACAGACACTCCGGACGAGTTTCCCGAGGTGCCGCTGCGGATCGACCGGGGCCATGCCGAGCCCGAGGAAGTCGCGGCCCTCACCGTCGTCCTGGGAGCACACATCGTCGGCCTCCGCGTCCGCGAGGAGGACCGCCGCCGCAGGGAGGCCGACCAGCAGCACATCGTCCGTGAGACGCCGATCGCCTGCTGGTCGGGGTGCTGGTGCTGCGCCTGACCGGCCTCGCCGCCTTCAGTTCACCGCGGCCAGGCCCGCCAGCCCCGTCGGCAGCGGGCCCGTATGCACCACCCCCAGCCGCTGCGTCGCCCGGGTGAGCGCGACATACAGATCGCTCGCCCCCAGCTCGTCCGGCGCCACCACGATCACCGCGTCGAACTCCAGCCCCTTGGCCTGCCGGGGATCGAGCAGGACCACCGGGCGCGTCAGATCCGGCGCGGCGCCGGCGGAGGCGGCCGGGAGCGCCGCGGACAGGGCCTGGTGCCATGCGCGCGGGGCGATCACCGCAAGGCGGCCCTCCTCGCGGGTCTCCCGTGCGGCGGCCTCGGCGACCACACCGGCCAGGCCGTCGGCGTCGGTGCGCCGCGCCCAGGGCCGTATGCCCGTCGACCGGATCGAGCGGGGCGGCTCGAAGGACGGGTCCGCGGACCGGGGCACCTCCGCCGCGATCTCCATGATCTCGGTCGGCGTACGGTAGTTGACGCCGAGCCGGACATGCTCCCAGCGGTCGCCGACATAGGGCTCGAGGACCGACCGCCAGGTGCCGCAGCCGCCCGGCTCCGCGGTCTGCGCCGGGTCGCCGACCAGCGTCATCGAGCGGGTCGGACAGCGGCGCATCAGCAGCCGCCAGGCCATCGCGGACAGCTCCTGCGCCTCGTCCACGATGATGTGCCCGAACGCCCAGGTGCGGTCGGCCGCGGCGCGTTCGGCGGCGCTGCGGTGATCGGCCTCCTCGTGCCGGTCGGCGAGCCGCTCCGCGTCGAGCAGATCGTGCGCGGCCAGCACCTCCGACTCCTCGTCGTCACGGTCCTCGAACTCCTGCGTACGGGAGCCGTACGACAGGTCGAGCACGCCCTGTGCGTAGGCGATCTGCTCCTGGCGCTCGGCCTCCGCGGCGGCGCGGGCCGCCGAGTCGTCCTCGCCGAGCAGTTCCGCCGCCTCGTCGAGGAGCGGGACGTCCGCCGGGGTCCAGGCGTTCCGGGCGTCACCGGTCCGCCGGATCGCGTCCGCGTCGGCCTCCGGAAGGTGTACCGGGTCGGCGAGGAAGTCGGCGACCAGCTGCTGCGGGGTGAGCGTCGGCCACAGCTCCTCGATGGCGGCGTGCACGTCGGGGCTGGCGGCGATCGCCTTGCCGAGCTGGGCGATGTCGTCGGGGCCGAGGAGGTTGGGACCGCCGTACGGGTCCGCGCCGAGCCGTTCGGCCAGCTGGGCGGTCAGCGCGTCGATGACGCGGAACGCGAAGTGGGGGCGGGCGAGGTTGTGCGGCAGCCGGGTCTCGCGGGCGCGGCGCCGGGCCTCGTCCACCAGGTCCGCGTCCAGCACCAGCTCACCGTCGTCGTGGTCGAGCACGATCGCCGGACCGGGCAGCGTCTGCCGGTCCGTCACGAAGCGCGCGAGGGCCGCCGCCATGGCCGCATCGCCCTTGACCTCGGCGGCGCGGGCGGTGTCGGTGCCGGTCGCGGTCACCCCCGGGAAGAGTTCGCCGGGCGTGGCGAGCAGCACACCGGTCTCGCCGAGCGAGGGCAGCACCTCTCCGATGTAGCCGAGAAACGCCGGGTTGGGCCCGACGATCAGCACCGCGCGGCGGGCCAGCTGCTCGCGGTGCGCGTACAGCAGGTACGCGGCGCGGTGCAGCGCGACGACGGTCTTGCCGGTGCCGGGGCCGCCCTCGACGACGAGGACGCCGCCGTGCGGGGCGCGGATGATGCGGTCCTGTTCGGCCTGGATGGTCTGCACGATGTCGTGCATCCGTCCGGTGCGCGCCGCGTCCAGCGAAGCCAGCAGTACGGCGTCCGCGTCGGATCCCTCGTGGCCGGTGCGTGCGGTGTCGGTGAGGTCCAGGATTTCGTCGTGCAGGGCGGTGACCTGCCGGCCCTCGGCGGTGATGTGCCGTCTGCGGCGCAAGCCCATCGGGGTGTGCCCGGTGGCGAGATAAAACGGACGGGCGACTTCGGCGCGCCAGTCGATGACCAGCGGCGTACGGTCCGCGTCATCGCGCCGGATACCGATACGGCCGATGCGGTGATCGCGGCCGTCGCGGAATACCAGGCGCCCGAAGCAGAGGCCGTTCTCGCCGGCGTTGAAGGCGGCTAGGAGGCCGGACTGCTCGGCCACCAGGACATTGCGCTCCAACCGGGCCTGATGGGTGTTCCCCGCAGGTTGCAGGGCGTTCTGCACCGTCGACTCGGCGATGTCCCGCAGTTCGGTGAGGCGGTCGTGGAGCAGGCCGATGAATTCCTGCTCCTTTTGCAATTCCTCGGTCGGCACGTTTGACAATTCAGCCCCGCTCGGATAGAGTGCACTTGAAAGGTGGTTAGCTTCCTTGAATTCATTCAAGGTGGACAAGCGCCCAATATACGCAGGGAAATACCCCGGCCGTCAATTCGGTCCGGGGATTTTTTGTGGCCGGTGCCGGTCCGATGGCCGGTGGCCGGTGCGGGCCGCCCGCCGTGCCGGAGCGGCACGGTCCGCATCCGGCCACGTCACGTAGGCTCCGAACTGCTGGAACGAGCAGGCAGGGAGGCCGTTTTTCGTGACGGATGGTCAGTTGGCGGGCGGGGGCGACGAGGCCGGCGCGCCAGAAGTGCAGGCGCAGGAACGCCGGTTGCGGCGGGAGCTGGGGTTCTGGGGACTCACCGGGATCGGGTTCTCCAACATCGTCGGCTCCGGATGGCTGTTCGCCGCCATGTACGCGGCGCAGACGGCGGGGCCGGCGTCCCTGCTGTCCTGGGTCGGGGCGGGCCTGCTGTGCGCCCTGGTCGCGCTGGTCATGATCGAGCTGGGGGCGTCGCGGCCGGAGGGCGGCGGTACGGTCCGCTGGCCGCTGTACGCCAGCGGACCGCTGGTCGGCACCCTCGTGGGCTGGTCGGTGCTGCTGTCGGTCGGCGGTACCGCGGCCGAGATCAGCGCGATCATGCAGTACGCCGCCCACTACCTCCCGGACATCTACAACGGCCACACCCTCACCGCCTCCGGGCTGGCGCTGGCCGCCGGGCTCAGCGTGCTGCTGACCGCGCTCAACTGGTTCGCGGTGCGGCTGTTCGCCCGGCTCAACAACCTGGTCTCGGTGTTCAAGATCGTGGTGCCGGTGGTCACCGTCATCGCGCTGATCGCCTCCGGCTGGCACTCCGGGCGGCTGACGGACCACGGGGGATTCGCACCGTACGGCTATGCGGCCTGTCTGACGGCGCTGGCCGGCGGCGGCATCGTCTACTCGGTCAACGGATTCCAGGCACCGCTGGACTTCTCCGGCGAGACCCGCCATCCCCGCCGGACGATCCCGGGCGCGGTGCTCACGGGCATCGGCCTGGCGGTGGCGATGTACCTCGCCCTCCAGGTCGCCTATCTCTTCACGGTGCCGGAGAACCTGCTCGGCGGCGGCTGGAAGGGCGTCTCCTTCGACTCGCCGTTCGGCCAGCTCGCCCTCATCCTCAATCTGCACTGGCTCTCCAGCCTGCTCTACGCGGATGCGGTGCTCTCCCCTGGCGGCTCGGCCTACGTGGGCGTGGCGATCGACGCCCGGCACACCTATGCGCTCGCCAAGAACGGCACTATCCCGCGCTACTTCATGAAGGTCGACGAGCGGTTCGGCGTGCCACGGCGGGCGCTGGTGGTCAACCTCGTGGTGATCGTGGTGTTTCTGCTGCCGTTCGGGGGCTGGCAGGACATCGTCAGCGTGATGGGCGATATGTATTTGCTGATCTACGCGGCCTCGGCGGTCGCGGTCGCCGTGTTCCGCGCCGAGCCCGGCGGCCGTACCGCGGGCTGGGTGCCCGGGCTGCGCTACATCGCGCCGGCCAGCTTCGTGGTGGCCACCGAGTTCGTGTACTGGTCGGGGTGGGGCGATCTGCGGCTGGCGCTGCCGCTGGTGCTGGGCGGGCTGCTGATCTTCCTGGCCATGCGACGCTCCGGCGCCCCCGACGGCCGCTCCCGTCCGCTGCTCGCCGAACTGCGCACCGGCGCCTGGCTGGTGGCGTATCTCGTCGTGCTCACGGTGCTCTCCTGGCTGGGCACCTTCGAGGGCTCCGGGCGGCTGCCCGCGCCGTACGACTCCCTCACCGTGGCGGTCGTCGCGCTGGGGGTGTTCTTCTGGGCGGTACGGTCCGGCGTCGGGCATCTGACGGCATCCCGTGAGGCGGCGGCGTAGCACCCGAGGGGACCGGCCGCGCGGCAGCCCACCGCACCGGCCGCGCGCAAGCCCACCCGACCGGCCGCGCGGAAGCCGACCCGGCTGGCCGCGCGGGAGCCGACCCGCAGAAATATGATGAAGCCGGGAGTTGTGGATCCCGCCAGGTCAGGAGGCCGGTACGACAGTCCGCGCGGATCGCACCCCGCAGTGGCAGAAGCCTCGATGCACCCGGGAGCGCTCCATGCTTCGGCGTCGTCCCCCGCGGTCGGCGAGCGCCGACGACCTGCTGACCACGCTCGGGCGGCTGACCGCCCAGGCGCGGGAAGGAGCCGAGCTCCAGCAGGCCCGGGTGGAACTGGCGGAGGCGCTGCAGCGCGAGATGCTCCCCGCCACCTTGCCGGAGGTGCCGGGGCTGCGGGCCGCCGCCACCTACGCGCCCGCCCGGCACGGCCTGGACATCGGCGGCGACTGGTACGACGGCTTCCCGCTGCCCGACGGGTCCCTGGCGTACTGCATCGGCGATGTGCAGGGGCATGACGTCGAGGCCGCCGCCTTCATGGGGCAGATCCGGATCGGGCTGCGGGCCGTCGCACCGCATGCCGCCGACCCCGGCGAGGTGCTCAGCCGCGCCAACGACCTGCTCCTCTCGGTGCAGGCCGGACTCTTCGCCACCTGCACCTTCCTCCGCTTCGACCCGGCCACCTGGGAACTGGCCAGCGCCCGCGCCGGCCATGTGCCCGGCATCTGGGCCACCACCGACGGGCACCACGGCGTCACCGACGACCCCGGAGGCCTGCCGCTCGGCATCACCCCGGGCGAGACCTACCCGGTCACGCACCGCCGGCTCACGACGGCGGGCACGTTCGTGCTGCTCACCGACGGCGTCGTCGAGGGTCCCTCGTACGCCATCGAGGCGGGGCTGGCGCAGGTGTCCCGGCTGGTCAGCGAGCGGGCCGGGGAGGATCCGGCCCAGGTGGCCGCCGAGGTGATGAACCTGGCCGAGTGCACCGGCCACAGCGACGACGCCGCGGTGGTCGTGCTGAGCTACGCCGCGCCGGCACCCGGCGCCGGGTGACGCGCGCACCCGGCGCGCGTGTCGCGGACGGTGCCGGGACCCTCGGCATTGTCTGATGGCTGCTGTGGTGCGCACCGAGGAATTCCGGCGGCTCGCTACCGCAGCCGTGACGATCGCCGCCCTCGCCGCCGTCTACTACGGCACCGCCCGGATCGGCCTCCTGGAGCAGGTCGTGATCGCGAACACCGTGGTCACGCCCCTGTGGCCACCCACGGGCATCGCCCTGAGCGGTCTGCTCCTGCTGGGCCTGTGGACCTGGCCGGCCAGCGCCCTCGGCACCCTGTGGATCGTCTCCTACCTCAGTCCGCTCGATGTCTCCGTCCTCGGCGTCATCGCGGGCAACACCCTGGCCCCGCTGTGCGCCTGTCTGATGCTCCGCCGGGTGGGCTTCCACCCCGCACTGGACCGGCTGCGCGACGGCGTCGCCCTGGTGCTCCTCGGCGCCTTCGCCGGCATGCTGATCAGCGCGACGTTCGGCGCCGGCACCCAGATGCTCACCGGTTCGCTGCCGGCCGGTGCCTTCTGGCGGACCTGGGTGGCCTGGTGGGTGGGGGATGCGATGGGGGTCCTCATCGTCGCCCCGCTCCTGCTCGCCTGCCGTACGGTCCGCAGGCCGTGGGACATCCCCGTCACCCGGTGGTTCGAGGCGGTGGCGCTGCTGGCCGGAACGGTCGTGGTCTCACTCATCACGGTCAGCAGCCCCATGTCCCTGCTGTTCCTGGTGTTTCCGCTGGTCGTGTGCGCGGCGCTGCGCTTCCAGCTGACGGGGGTCGCGCCCTGCGTGCTGCTGGTGTCCGTCGTGGCGATCTCGGCCGCGACCCGGCGCATCGGACCGTTTGAGGGCCAGAGCCTTCTGGAAGCCATGGTCAACCTGCAGGCCCTCAACGCGTCCATGGCACTCACCGCGCTGCTGCTGTCGGCCATCATCACCGAGCAGATCGGCATCCGTCGCAGGATCGAACACGTCTGCTCCGAGCTGGCCGAAGTGGTGGACCGGCTCGCACCGGGGGAGAGCGGACGCCACTGGCCGCCCAACGGCGGATCCCGCTGACCCGGCCCTCAGCCGTTCAGCAGTTCCCCCAGGTCATAGGCGACCGGCTCCTCCAGCTGCGCATATGTGCAGCTCTCCGGCGTACGGTCGGGCCGCCATCTGCGGAACTGCGCGGTGTGCCGGAACCGGCTGCCCTCCATGTGGTCGTACGCGACCTCGCACACCCACTCCGGGCGCAGCGGCACCCACGACAGATCCTTGCCACCGCTCCACCGGCTGGGCCCGCCCGGCATCCGCCGGGAGGCGTGCGCCGCCTCGTCCGTCCACTCGCCCCAAGGGTGCCCGGCGGCATCGTCCATCCGCAGCGGTGCGAGCTCCTCGACGAGCTTGCGCCGCTTCGCCATCGGGAACGAGGCACACACCCCGACGTGCTGCAGCCGCCCCGTGTCGTCGTGCAGGCCCAGCAGCAGGGAGCCGACCACCGGTCCGCTCTTGTGCAGCCGGTAGCCCGCGACGACGCAGTCGGCCGTGCGGGCGTGCTTGATCTTGAACATCGCCCGGTCGCCCGGCCGGTACGGCAGATGCAGCGGCTTGGCGACCACCCCGTCCAGGCCCGCCCCCTCGAACCGGTCGAACCAGGTGCGGGCCAGCTCCTGATCGGTGGTCGCGGGCGCGGTGTACACCGGCGCGCGGGCCGGCCGCAGCGCCTCGACCAGCGCTTCCCGCCGCGCCGACTGCGGCGCGTCCAGCAGCGAATCCGGGCCCAGGGCCAGCAGGTCGAAGGCGACGAGGGAGGCGGGTGTCCGCTCGGCGAGCGTACGGACCCGGGAGTCGGCGGGATGGATGCGTTCCAGCAGCTCCTCGAAGTGCAGCCGCCCGTCGTGCGCGATGACGATCTCGCCGTCGACGACGCAGCGCGGCGGCAGCTCACGGCGTACGGCGGCGACGGTCTCGGGAAAATAGCGGGTGAGCGGCTTCGTCGTACGGCTGGTGATCTCGACCTCGTCGCCGTCCCGGAAGACGATGACGCGGAAGCCGTCCCACTTGGCCTCGTACTGCATGCCCGCGGGGATGTCGGCCACGAGCTTGGCGAGCATCGGGGAGACCGGGGGCATGACGGGCAGGTCCATGCCTTTGATCCTGACGGCGCGGCGCCCGAGGCGCGCGCCGGGAAGGCCGCCCAGCGCGCGCCGCCGGCCGCCGGAACCTAGCGTTGAGGCATGGCTGCAGGAGCTGTGGAGCTGGACGTCGCGGGGCGCACGGTGCGCGTGTCGCATCCGGACAAGACGTATTACCCCGAGCGTGGCTTCACCAAGCTGGACGTCGCGCAGTACTACCTCGCGGTCGCGGACGGCGTGCTGCGCGGGCTGCGCGACCGGCCCACCACCATGCAGCGCTTCCCGGACGGCGTCGAGGGCGAATTCTTCTACCAGAAGCGGGCGCCCAAGGGGCTGCCGGAATGGCTGCCCACCGCCCGGATCGCCTTCCCCAGCGGCCGGTTCGCCGACGAGATGTGCCCGACGGAACCCGCCGCCGTCATCTGGGCCGCCAATCTGGGCTGTCTGACCTTCCACCCCTGGCCGGTACGCCGCACCGACACCGAGCACCCCGACGAGCTGCGCATCGACCTCGACCCGCAGCCGGGGACGGACTTCGCCGACGCCGTACGGGTCGCCCACGACCTACGGGAGCTGCTGGCGGAGCACGGGCTGCGCGGCTGGCCGAAAACGTCCGGCGGCCGGGGTGTGCACGTCTACGTACCCATCCGCCCCAACTGGACGTTCACCGAGGTCAGACGGGCGGCTATTGCCCTGGCCAGAGCCCTTGAACGCCGCTGCCCGGACCGGGTGACCTCCGCCTGGTGGAAGGAGGAGCGCGGCGCCAAGGTCTTCGTCGACTACAACCAGATGGCCCGGGACCGCACCATCGCCTCGGCCTATTCCCTGCGCGCCCGGCCGCGGGCGACGGTCTCCACACCGCTGCGCTGGGAGGAGCTGGCGGACGCCGCACCCGAGGACTTCGACCTGCGGACCGTGCCGCCCCGCTTCGCCGAACTGGGCGACGTCCACGCGGACATGGCAGAGCACGCCTTCGGCCTGGAGTCCGTGCTGGAGCTGGCGGACCGTCAGGAGGCCGATGAGGGCCTGGGCGATATGCCGTACCCGCCCGACCACCCCAAGATGCCCGGGGAACCGGCCAGGGTGCAGCCGAGCCGGGCGCGTAAGCGGTGACCGGACCGGCAGGGAGCGGTGATCGGACCGGCATGGACGCGCACGCACCGCAGACGACCGTGACCGTGCACCCGCCGGGCCCGGACGGGGCGCGGCGGGTGACGGCCGGGGAGCGCAGGCTCGGGGTCGCCCACCGGATCGAGGACCTGGTGAAGTTCCTGCGGCACGTCGGCCTGGACGACATCGAGATCGAGGAGACCGACCTCATCGACTGGCGGGGCGGCGGGCCCGAGACCTGGGACGAGCCCTAGCCGGCAGGGGCGACTTCCGGCCACCGATACCCCTAGGGGTTGTTCGAACAGATCCCCTAGGGGATACGAGGGCCCCCTGCGGGGCCACAACGTGGTGGGGGCGGGCGGTATTCCCGGTGGGGGAGAGCGGGCCGGGCGGCGATCCCTGTGGAGGGGCCGGGCCGACCGGTGGTCCCTGTGAGTGGGGGACCGGGCCGGGCGGCGATCCCTGTGGGGTACCGGGCCGGGCGGCGATCCCGGCGGAGTCAGCCCGTAGTGGCGAGTTCCTGCTCGGCCCGTCGGCGCAGTTCCTTCTTGTCCGGCTTGCCGGCGTCGGTCAGGGGCAGTGCGTCCACGAAGCCGATGTGGGCCGGCTCGTACATCGCGCCGCGCTGCTCGCGCACCATGGCGCGGAGCCGGTCGCCGTCGATGTCGCTGCCGGGCACGGGCACCACCACGGCGTGCACCCGCTCCATCCGGTCCGCATCGCGGACGCCGAAGACGGCGCTCTGCCGGACCTGCGGGTGGGAGTTCAGCAGGTCCTCGAGCTCGGTGGTGTACACATGGCCGCCGACCACGACGATCATGTCCTTGATGCGGTCGACGATGGTCAAGTACCCCTCGTCGTCGAGGAATCCGATGTCCCCGGTGTGCAGCCACCCGTCCCGCAGTACCTCGGCGGTCAGCTCGGGCTGCTTCCAGTAGCCCTTCATGATCATGGCGGAGCGGACACAGACCTCGCCGTGCTCACCGCTCGGCAGATCGCGGCCGGACTCGTCCCGGATGACCACCTCGACGTCGGCCAGCACCTTGCCCGCCGAGCGCAGCCGGTCCGGGCGCCCGAGGTCGTGGTCCTCCTTGGTGAGGACGGAGACACCGCCCGACTCGTTCTGTCCGTAGCCCTGTATCAGCACCGGGCCGAACCGCCGTACCGCGTCGGCTATTCGGGCCGGTGACGCCTGGCAGCCGCCGTACGTCAGCATGCGCAGGCTGGAGGTGTCGGTGTGCTGGGCGTCCGGATGGTCCATCAGCTGGTAGAGCAGCGGCGGCAGCAGGAACAGATCGGTGATCCGCTCGCGTTCGATCGCGGCGAGCGCCTCCGCCGCGTCGAAGTCGTCGAGCAGCACCACGGTGCCGCCCGCGTGCAGGGTGTTGTCGGCCAGGTGCCCGGCGCCGTGCGCCAGAGTGGTGACCACCAGCTGGCGGCGCTCGAACCCCGGCTCCTCCGGCAGCACCCCGCGGAACCAGCGGACCTGCTCGAACGTGGTGCAGATGCCCTTGGGGTGGCCGGTGGTGCCGCCGGTGTGCCGGATGGCGCAGATGTCGTCGGGCCGGGCGAGGCCGGCGAGCGGCTCGGCGGACTGCTGCGCCGCCAGGTCCAGCAGGTCGGTGCCGAGCTTCGCCGGGCCGAGCACCAGGACGGCCGGAACCGGGGCCAAGTCCGTTACTTCGACGGCCCGTTCGGTGTAGCGGGGGTCGACGATCAGCGCCCGGGTCTCGACATCGCGGACGATGTCGGCCTGCGCCTCGGCGGACAGCTTGTTGTAGAGGTGGTTGACGCGGGCGCCGACCAGGTTGGCCGCGTAACGGGCGGCGACGGTCTCCGGCAGATTCCCGCAGAGCAGGGTGACGGTCTCTCCGCGGCCGACACCCTGGGCGAGCAGTGCCCGCGCCATACGGTGGACCAGGTCACGGAATTCCCCCGCCGTGACGCGCCGGCCCTGGTGGATCAGCGCCTCGTGGTCGGGGCGGGTGCTAAGGGCATCGAGGTTTTCCTCCACGTACGTGCGGAAGTTCTGGTGATCCATGGACATGTGGGGCTTCTCCTGAGGCCGGAGTGGGGTCAGGACTCCGACGGTGCGGGTACGAGAAATTTAGTTGCTAGAGGCAACTAAAAGCCAGGATAGTCGCTGGAGATCGACATCACCAAGTCGGTCGCCCCGCCACGGCTGTTATCCGCCACCCTGTCTGCCGTCGCTGTCTGCCACCGCCGGGAAATTCGGCAGCCCGGACTTCCCCGAGCGGGTCGCCCAGGTGTGCTGTCGCGGCGCATAATGCTTGCTCCCCCGCAGCACACCGTTGTTTCGCAGCACACCGTTGTTTCGCGGTGCACCGCTGTTCGGCAGCACACCGCTGATGCACAGGACACGTTGTTTTCGCAGGACACCGTTGAAGTGAAGATCTCGCTCTCCCTGCGGCGCCGTCCCGTCTGGAGAGATGATGGAGGGCAGCGGACGCACGGCGCAGAGGGCCGGGCGCGGAGAGCACCACGGCTGTCGGTCCCCGGAGGCCGGCGGAAGGAGTGCCTTGATGGGTGCGACCGACGCGTTCCCCGAGGGTGCCGCCCCGGCGAGGGCAGGCACGTCCCGGCCCGGCGGCCTGCTCGATGTCCTGGGCGTGGCCGCGGTGATGCTGGACGCGGACGGCCGGATCACGCTGTGGAGCCCGCAGGCCGAGGACCTGTTCGGCTGGACCGCCGAGGAAGCGCTGGGCCGGCTCGCCGCGCAGCTGCTGGTCGACCCCCAGCACTTCGACCTGGTCCTCAGCCTCTTCTCGGAGGTGATGGCCAGCGGCGAGAGCTGGGCCGGGGTCTTTCCCGTCATGCACAAGGACGGCACCACCCGACTGGTCGAATTCCGCAACATGCGTCTGCAGGACGAGCGCGGCGAGTCCTACGCCCTGGGCATCGCCACCGATCAGGCCGTGCTGCGCCGGGTCGAACGGGATCTGGCGCTGTCCGTACGGCTGGTGGCCCAGTCGCCGATCGGGCTGGCGGTGCTCGACACCGAGCTGCGGTTCGTCATGGTCAACCCGGCTCTGGAACGCATCAACAACCTCCCCGCCGAAGCGCATATCGGCCGCGATGTGCATGAAACGCTGACGTTTCTGGACACCGGCGTCATCGCGTCCCGGATGCGCGAGGTGCTCGCCACCGGAAAGCCGCTGCTCGACCAGTTCACCGTCGGCCGCACCGGCGCCGACCCGGCTGCCGACCAGGCGTGGTCGGTGTCGTACTACCGGCTCGACGACCCCAACGGCCTGGTGCTGGGCCTGGCGACCTCCGTCGTGGACGTCACCGAGCAGCACCGCGCCGCCGCCGAGGCCGCCCGCGCCCGACGGCGCCTCGCCGTCATCGCGGATGCCTCCGCGACCGTCGGCACCACCCTCGACGTCGACCAGACCGCTCATGAACTGGCCGACGTCATCGTTCCCGAGCTGGCCGACCTGGCCGCGGTGGACGTTCTCGACGCGGTGCTCAACAGCCGGCGCCCGGCCTCGCTGCCGCCCGGCTCCCCGGCCCGCTTCCGGGCGCTCGCGGTGGCCACCGCCTACCCCACCGACGCCGCCCGCGCCGCCGACCCCACCGGCCAGATCGCCTCCTACGACGCCGACCGGCTGATCACCCGGTGTGTCACCGACGCCCGGCCCGTGCTGGTCGCCCGGGTCGGCGAGGAGGATCTGCCCCGGATCGCCGCCGATCCGCAGGGCGCCGCACTCCTGAGGAAGGCCGGGCTGCACTCGTATCTGGCGGTGCCGCTGATCGCCCGCGGCGAGGTGCTGGGCGCCCTGTCGCTGTACCGCGTACGCAATCAGCTGCCGTTCGACGAGGACGACGCCGTCCTCGCCGTCGAGCTGGCCGCCCGCGCCGCGGTCTGTATCGACAACGCCCGCTCCTACCAGAGCGAACGCCGCACCGCGCTCACCCTCCAGCGCCACCTGATGAACCACCGGCCGCCCCAGCCCACCGGCATGGAGATCGCCTACCGCTACCAGCCCGCGCAGGCGGCCAGCGAGGTCGGCGGCGACTGGTTCGACGCCATCCCGCTGACCGGCGGCAAGACCGCGCTGGTGGTCGGGGACGTGATGGGCAGCGGGATCAACGCCGCGGCCACGATGGGCCAGCTGCGCACCACCACCCGCGCCCTGGCCGACCTCGACCTCGAGCCCGCCGAGGTCCTGCGCCATCTCGACCACATCGCCGGCGGCCTCGACCCGGCCTTCGCCACCTGCCTCTACGCCGTCTACGACCCCCACGAGGGGCAGTGCCGGATCGCGGTCGCGGGCCATCTGCCGCCGGTCCTCGTCCGCCCCGGCCGCCCGCCGGAGCTGCTGGACCTGCCCACCGGCGCCCCGCTCGGCGTCGGCGGCGTCGCCTTCGAGCAGACCACCGTGCAGGTGGCCGACGGCGACCAGCTCGTCCTCTATACCGACGGGCTGATCGAAACCCGCGAGGACGCCATCGACACCCGCCTCGACACCCTCCTCGAGCTGCTCGCGGAACCCGAGCGGCCGCTGGAGGAGCTCTGCGACCGGCTGCTGGGCGCACTGCGGCACGGCCATGACCACGACGACGTGGCGCTGCTCATCGCGCGGGCGCGGGCCCGCTGACCCTCCCGGCCGGCGCCCGGCGGGGACCGGTTCACCGCCCCCGGCGGCAGAATCCGCAGCCCCTCGCAACCACGGAATCCGCGTAATGATTGGCCCGTTGTCGCTGATCGGTGATCGAGAGGGGCTGTAGACGACGGATATCGTTGTCTCAAGGACTTAACAGAGTCTTGACGGGAGTCGAAGTCGGGGGTTGTATTCCGTCACCGAAGCGGAGCCGGTGGTTCTTCTGGTTCGCCCCGCTTTGTGGCTCTCTCCGTCGAGGAGTGCCCCACTTCCCTGCCGCTCGCACCGATGGGACACGGATAACCGATATGCCCAACTCGAACGTCGTCTCCGCAGCACCCCACACGGAAACCCGCAGTACGACGGAGAAAGCAGCGCCCAAGCTCACCCGTTCCATCGGCGTCGTCGGCGGAACCCTGCTCACCCTCTCCTGTCTGACCCCGGCGTCCTCGCTCTTCGTGATCGTGCCGGACTCGTTCGCCACACTGGGCACGGGCACCGCCCTCACCATCGCCATCGCGGCCCTGCTCTGCATCGGCGTCGCCTTCACCTACTCCGAGCTCGGCACGCTCATCCCGAGCTCCGGCGGCGAGTACGCCATGGTCGGCACCCTGATGGGGCGGCTCGCCGGATGGCTGGTTTTCATACTCTCGCTGATCGTGGTCATGATCGTCCCGCCCATCATCGCGCTGGGCACCGCCGACTATCTGGCCCCCGTCGTCCATCTGGATCCGCAGTACACCGCGGCCGGCGTCATGCTGCTGGCCACCGTCATGGGCCTGCTGGACCTGCGCGCCAACGCCTGGATCACCGGCATCTTCCTGGTCCTCGAGGTCGTGGCCTGCGCCGTCGTCGCCTTCCTCGGCTTCACCCACACCAACCGCTCCGCCTCGGTGCTGGTCCACCCCGTCATGGACGCCGGACACGGCCGCACGACGGCGGTCACCGCCGGGCTGATCGTCGCCGGACTGGCCACCGCGCTCTTCATCCTCCAGGGCTTCTCCACCGCCGTGTACCTCGCGGAAGAGATGGACAACCCGCGCCGCAACGTCTCGCGGACGGTCCTGTGGACCCTGGCCATCGGCGCCGCCGTCGTCCTCATCCCCGTCATCGCCATCACCCTCGGCGCCCCCGACCTCAAGACCCTGGGCGCCGGTGACGTCGCCGGCATGGTGGAGTCCTGGAGCAACTCCGGCGTCGGCACCTTCGTCAGCCTCTGCATCGCCCTGGCGATCATCAACGCCGCCATCGTGATGGTGATCCAGAACTCCCGTGTGGTGTTCTCCTCGGCCCGCGACGCCGCCTGGCCGACCCCGGTCAACCGCGCCTTCTCCCACCTCGGCAAGCGCTTCGGTTCCCCCTGGGTGGCCACCCTCGTGGTGGGCGTCCCCGGCGCGGCGCTGTGCTTCGTCAACCTCGACACCCTCAGCGAGGTCACCGGCGTGGCCGTCGCCGCCATGTACGTCTTCGTCGCGCTGGGCGCGCTGGTCTCCCGCCGCGGGGCGCACAAGCACAAGGCGGCCTGGCGGATGCCGCTGTGGCCTGCGATTCCAGCGCTGCTGGCCCTCGTCCTGGTCTGGGTGCTGTGGCAGCAGAGCGCCAAGAGCCTGCTCATCACGGGGTTCATCGTCGCCGCGGCGGCCGTGTACTGGGCCGTCTACCTCCGCCCCCGGCAGGAGAGCCACTGGGTGATCTCCGTCCCGGAGGACGAGCAGGCGCCCACCGAGGAGAGTGCGGTCTCCTCGGTAAGCGCCTAGGTTTCAGCCCTGCTCCGGCCCGCCGCTGCTCCGCGGCGGGCCGGGTCAGGTCAAGCGCGTCCAGCAGCAGGCATACGCGGTCGACGGCGTCCCGCTCGGCGGGGCCGTCGGCCGTTGTTGTTTGGTCGGGAGGCTTGGCCGTTGCCCGCAGGGGCTCTGCAGGCCTTTGCTCGCGGGGGCCCGTGTATGGGGCCGGGTGCCTGCGCCCGCGGCGGGAGAGCCGCTGGGTGGTCTCCGTCCCGGAGGACGAGCAGGCGCTCACCGGGGAGGGTGTGGTCTCCTCGGTGAGCGCCTGGGTTTCAGGGCCGCTCCGGCCTGCCGTCAGTCCCCGGTGGGCCGGGTCAGGGCCAGTGCGTCCAGCAGCAGGCATACGTGGTCGACGGCGTCCCGCTCGGCGGGGCCGTCGGCCGCTGTCGTTTCGTCGAGCAGCTGGGCCGTTGCCCGCAGGAGGCTCAGCAGGCTTTCGCTGGCGCCGGCCGGCGGCTCCGCGAGCACGAGGACGGAGCGGATCTGCTCGCCGCTCAGCGGCAGGCCCGTCTCGAGGAAGCGGAACAACGCCACAGCGGCTCGTCGGTCGGCGGCGGTGGGCTGCCACAGGCCGAGCGCGTGGTGGTCGATGAGCCCAACCGCCTCGGCGCGGATCTCCTCAGCAACATGCATGCCCACGAACGTCTCATACGCGATTGCCGGCCCGCCGCGGCGTCCGGCGGCCGCACCCGTCGCCCGCCCGGCATTCGCGGTCCGCCGGCAATACGGGCTGACCAGGCACATTGCGAATGGCCCGCACTCACCCGGCCGGCCGCAAACCGGAATTCCGGCGGTCAAACCTGTGGCAAGAGTTACATGGCCGGTAATAGGGCCGGGGCAATTGCGTTTCCGTCGGTTGGCGGAGCGTGACGGGCACGAATGCCGTACACCTCGCAATTCCATGGCCTCACCGGACAAAACGCCCACCGCCGCGGCATTAGGCACATGGCTACCCATCCACGGATACGCATCCACGGATAAAGAACTCCGCAACCGGATAGCCGTGAAACATACCCGCTGGTTTACTGGCCCTCTGGTGCCCGAGCCAGGAGCGCGGGATCATCGGACCACTCCGGGACGCCCGTGAACTCGGCCGTTGCGATGCGGCCAGGAGCCGCTGCGCTCCGCATTGCGCGGCTCGCCCACCGTAAGCGGATCGCAAGCAGGGGGTGTAGAAAGAGGACATGGCCGGACGCTACGACCGCCCGCGTTCGGTTCTGAGAATGCGAACTGTCGCAGGCCAGGTCTTTCTCCTGCAGGTGGCGATCGTGGTGCTGCTCGTCGCCGCGGCCATTGCGGCACTCGTGCTGCAGTCCAGAACCGACTCGGAACGCGAAGCCCGCAACCGTTCGGTCGCCGTGGCCGAATCCGTCGCCAACGCCCCAGGCATCGAGCGGGCACTCAAGAGCGCCGATCCCACCCTCGTACTGCAGCCCCGCGCCGAAGCCGCCCGCAAAGGATCCGGCGTCGACTTCATCGTCGTGATGAACACCCAGGGCATCCGCTACACCCACCCTCTGCCCGACCGCATCGGCAAGAAATTCGTCGGCAACCTCGCGCCCGCGCTGGCCGGAGGCATCACCACCGAGAAGATCACCGGGACCATAGGCCCCCTCATCCAGGCCGTCGTCCCGGTCGTCGGCGACAACGGCAAGGTCATCGGCCTGGTGTCCGCCGGCATCACCATCAGCAAGGTCAGCGGAGTCGTCGACCAGCAGTTCCCGCTCCTCTTCGGCGCCGCCGCGGGCGTGCTGCTGCTGACCACCGGCGGCACGGCGCTGGTCAGCAGGCGGGTGCGCCGCCAGACACACGGCCTCGGCCCGGCCGAGATGACCCGGATGTACGAGCACCACGACGCGGTGCTGCACGCCGTCCGCGAGGGCGTGATCATCGTCAGCGGCAGCGGCCGGGTGCTGCTCGCCAACGACGAGGCGCGCCGGCTGCTCGGCCTGCCCGCCGATGTCGAAGGCCGCCAGGTCGCCGACCTCGAGCTCGGCCCGGACGTCAAGGCGCTGCTGTCCTCTGGCCGGACGGCGACCGACGAGGTGCATCCCGTCGGCGACCGCCTGCTCGCGGTCAACCAGCGCTCCACCGACCAGGCCGGCGGGCCGCCCGGCAGCGTGACCACGCTGCGCGACACCACCGAGCTCCAAGCGCTCACCGGCAGGGCCGATATCGCCCGCGGTCGCCTCAAGCTCCTCTACGAGGCGGGCACCGAGATCGGCACCACCCTCGACGTGGTGCGCACCTGCGAGGAACTGGCGGAATTCGCCGCCGCCCGGTTCGCCGACATCGTCACCGTCGACCTCGCCGGGGCCGTACTGCGCGGCGAGGAGCCGACCGCCTCCGCCGCGGGCCCGGAGATGCGGCGTACGGCGGTCAGCGGCGACGGCGCCGAGGACACCGCGCTCTATCCCGTCGGCAAGGTGATCAGCTTCCGCCCGGACACCACCCTCGGCGCCGGCCTGGCCAACGGCGAACCCGTCCTCGAAGCGGACCTGGCCGCCCTGTCCGGCTGGCAGCGCCAGGACCCCGAGCGGGCCCGTCGGCTCATCGCCTACGGCATCCACTCGATGATCGCCGTCCCGCTGCGCGCCCGCGGCGTCATCCTGGGCGTGGCGATGTTCTGGCGCGCACAGGAGCCGGAGGCCTTCGACGAGGAGGACCTCTCCCTCGCCGAGGAGCTGGTCGCCCGCGCCGCGGTCAGCGTCGACAACGCCCGCCGCTACACCCGCGAACACGCCATGGCGGTCACCCTGCAGCGCAGCCTGCTGCCGCGGGGCCTGCCCGAACAGAACGCCGTCGAGGCCGCCTACCGCTACCTTCCCGCGCAGGCCGGACTCGGCGGCGTCGGCGGGGTCGGCGGCGACTGGTTCGACATCATCCCGCTGCCCGGCGCCCGGGTCGCCCTCGTCGTCGGCGACGTCGTCGGCCACGGTCTGCACGCCGCCGCCACCATGGGCCGGCTGCGCACCGCCGTCCACAACTTCGCCAACCTCGATCTGCCGCCCGACGAGCTGCTGTGGCACCTGGACGAGCTGGTCACCCGGATCGACCAGGACGAAGCCGGTGACGCCGACGGCTCCGCCGGAGTCACCGGCGCCACCTGTCTCTACGCCATCTACGACCCGGCATCCGGCCGCTGCACCATCGCCCGCGCCGGCCACTGCCAGCCGCTGCTGCTGCGCCCGGACGGCACCGCCGAGTACGCCGAGGTGCCCGGCGGCCCGCCGCTCGGCCTCGGCGGCATGCCCTTCGAGAACTGGGAACTCGTGCTCCCGGAGGACAGCCGCCTGGTCCTCTACACCGACGGCCTGGTCGAGGACCGCGACCGGGACATCGACGCCGGTATGGCCGCGCTGGCCCGGATCCTGCGCGGCCACGCCGGCCGGACCCCGGAGGAGACCTGCGAGGCTGCCCTGCGCGAGCTGCTGCCCGAGCGCCCCAGCGACGACATCGCCCTGCTCGTCGCCCGCACCCGCGTCCTGGACTCCGCCCATGTAGCCGACTGGGACGTCCCGGCCGACCCCTCGGCCGTCGCCCGGGTACGCGCCGCCGCCGTCCGCAAACTCACCGAATGGGACCTGGCCGACGAGGCCTTCACCACCGAACTCATCCTCAGCGAGCTCGTCACCAACGCCATCCGCTACGCCTCCGGCCCCATCCACGTACGCCTCATCCGCGACCGCTCCCTGATCTGCGAGGTCTCCGACCGCAGCAGCACCTCCCCGCATCTGCGGCAGGCCGCCACCACCGACGAGGGCGGCCGCGGCCTCTTCCTCATCGCCCAGCTGGCCGAACACTGGGGCACCCGGTACACCGGTGACGGCAAGATCATCTGGACGGAGCAGCCGCTGGTGGGAGAGGTGGTGGGTGAGCAGGGGGCGCCGTCGATCGGTCCGCCCGCCGTCTGAGCCCCGCCGCGGGTCCGACGCCGCCCTGCGGGGTCAGCCGTCCTCGGCGGCCCGCAGACGGGCGGCTTCCCGCGGCGAGTCCGCGTTGAGCCGCCCGGCCCGGGAACCCGCCAGTTTGGCGGCGAGATGCCGGCCCACCGTCGTCGGCGGATGGAGCGGCTCACCGCCGTCCGGGACACAGCCCGGCAGACAGCTGATCTCCGCGTCCCAGTTGCCGTCGTGGAAGTACGCCGCGGACCGGCGCCGTACCGCCCGACCCCGCTCATCGGCCGGCGGCAGCACCCGGTGCATCGTCGAAAGCCATTGGTCATTGGTCCAACGGGCCAGCAGATCACCGAGGTTGACCAGCAGACAGCCCGGCTCCGGCAGGACGTCGTGCCAGGCGCCGTCGCCGCCGAGGATCTGCAGTCCGGGGACGCGGTCCGCCCACAGCACCGTCACGATGCCGTAGTCGGTGTGCGCACCCATCCCCATCTGCGCGCGGCCGGTCACCGTCTCCTCTTCCGGGGGCGGGTAGTGGACCATCCGCAGGACGTCGAGGGAATGATCGGTGAACGGAACGAAGTAGCCCTCCTCGAGCCCGAGGGCCCGCGCGAAGATCTCCGTCAGCCGCCTGGCAAGACCTCCGGCGACGGCGCACCACTCCTCCACCGCCTCCCGGAAGCCCGGCAGAGACGGCCAGATGTTGGCGGGGTAGTGCGCCTCCGGAAGATCCAGATCCGGGAAATCGGTGGCCTGGGAGCCCACATTGAACGCCTCGAAGAGATCCTCGGCGGCCGCCGCAACGCCCAGGCTCAGACTGAGCTTCTCGGTGCGCGGCGGGGTGTAGCCGCGGTTGATACCGGGGGACGGCGGCCGCAGCGCCTTCTTCTCCTCCAGGGGGAGCCCGAAGAACGCGTCCAGCGCCGCCGCGAAGGCCTCCGCCGTGGCCTCGGGGATGCCGTGCCCGCGGATCTGCAGGAACCCGACGGTACGCGCCGCATCGTCGACCTGCGCCGCGATGGCCGCACGGTCGGCCTCGCCGCCGTCCCGCCAGGCGGAGATGTCGATGACGGGCACCTCCAGCACACCGTCCGCTGCCATGGCCCTGCCCATGACGAGACTCCTCTCTGCACCCGGCGCTGCCCGACCGCGCTCCGTCGAGACCGCTGCATCTGATGTTCTCTTGATGTCCGCTCAGCAACGTGCTTCGCTGCTTCTCCATTGTGAGGAACACCGCGTCACCTGCCATGGTTGCCTGTCATGGTCGGATCACGCCGGACCTGCGGGAATCCCGTGGCCCGCCCGCCGTGCCCGATGGCATGCTGGCCGCGTGAACGGTCCCGAAATCCATGTGACATTCCCGCCTGAGCTGCACCTCTTCCTCGCGACGGGCCGCACCCCGGCGGGCACCCGCGTCGTCACCGACGGAGCGTCGACGCTCGGTCATGTCATCGAGTCCCTGGGCGTCCCGCTCACCGAGGTCGGCCGGCTCCTCGTCGACGGCCGGGAAGTCTTCGTCTCCCATATCCCGCAGGCGGACGAACACGTCGAGGTCCGCGCCGTCGAACGCCCCCAGCAGGTCCCCGGCGCACCGCTGCGCTTCCTCCTCGACGTCCACCTCGGCACCCTGGCGCGACGCCTGCGGCTGCTCGGCGTGGACGCCGCGTACACCAACGAGGACCCGGGCGACGCCGCACTCGCCGCGCTCTCCGCCAGGGAACGCCGGGTCCTGCTCTCCCGTGACCGGGGACTGCTGCGCCGACGGGAGATCTGGGCCGGCGCCTACATCTACAGCGACCGCCCCGAGGACCAACTCCACGACGTCCTGCGGCGTTTCGCCCCCACCCTCGCCCCCTGGACCCGCTGCACCGCCTGCAACGGCCGGCTGGCCGACGCCGACAAGGACTCCGTCCAGGAGCGGCTCGAGCACGGCACCCAGCGCACCTACGACGTCTTCGCGCAGTGCACGTCCTGCGGCCGGGTCTACTGGCGCGGGGCGCACCATGCCCGCCTGGAGGCGATCGTCAGCAGGGCGCTGCGGGAGACGGCCCGCTGAGACGGGCCGCCGCCACCGCTCGCACGCTCAGCGGTGCTCGGGATTCGGGGCGTCCGCCCGGCAGCCCGCGTCCCACTCCGTGCGCTGGTTGCCGTGCGCCGGGATGCCGCCCGCCGCCTTGAGCAGGGCGGCGAGATGCATCAGGTTCCAGGTCATGAAGGCCGTGTTGCGGTTGGTGAAGTCGTTCTCCGGGCCGCCCGAGCCGGGATCCAGATAGGACGGCCCGGGCCCGGCCTCGCCGATCCAGCCGGCGTCGGCCTGGGGCGGGATGGTGTAGCCCAGGTGCTGGAGGCTGTAGAGGACGTTCATGGAACAGTGTTTGATGCCGTCCTCGTTGCCGGTGATGAGGCAGCCGCCGGCCCGTCCGTAGTAGGCGTACTGGCCGCGGTCGTTGAGGATGCTGGAGCAGGCGTAGAGCCGTTCGATGACCTGTTTCATGACGGAGCTGTTGTCGCCGAGCCAGATCGGGCCGCAGAGGACGAGGATGTCGGTGGCCATCACCTTCTCGTACAGCTGCGGCCAGGCGTCGGACGCCCAGCCGTGCTCCGTCATGTCCGGCCAGACGCCGGTGGCGATGTCGTGGTCGACGGCGCGGAGCACTTCGGTGGAGACGCCGTTGCGCTCCATGATGCCGCGGCTCTTGTCGATCAGCCCCTCGGTGTTGCTGGTCTCGGGGGAGCGTTTGAGGGTGCAGTTGATGAAGAGGGTGCTCAGGTCGTCGTAACGCAGTGCGGGGGGCATGGGGAACTCCTCGTGGCGGGCGGACGCGCCCCCAGCCTGCGGCCGTCGGCGGGGCCGGGCCACCCGGCAGCCCCGAATGCATGAGCCCGAATGCATGAGCCGGCGGGGACGGCCCCCTCAGGTGGTCAGCCCCCCGTCCACGGCGAATTCGGCGCCCGTGATGTACGCGGATGCGTCCGAGGCCAGGTAGCGGACCAGCTCCGCCACCTCGTCCGGCCGCCCGATGCGCCGCAACGGGACCCGCGGGTGGTCCCGTTCGCCGCGCTCCGGCCCCAGCGCGCCCGCCACCATCGGAGTGTCGATCACACCCGGATGCACCGAGTTGACCCGGATCCGGTCGCCGGCCAGGTCGACGGCGGCGGACCGGGTCAGACCGCGCAGCCCGAACTTGCTCGCTCCGTAAGCCGCATGCCCGGGGAGTCCCTTGAGGCCGGCCGTCGACGAGATGTTCACGATCGAGCCGCCGCCCGCGGTCCGCAGCTCCGGCACGACCGCCTTGATGCCGAGGAACGGGCCGAGGAGGTTGACGCGGAGCAGCAGCGCGAAGCTCTCCTCCGTCTCGGTGTCCACGGGGGCGGTGCGCCACAGCGCCGCGTTGTTGACGAGGACGTCGAGCCGCCCGAAGGACGCCACGGCCGTCCTGGTGACGGTCTCCCAGCCCGCGGCCTCGGTCACGTCGTGCCGGACGAAGACGGCGGCGTCACCCAGCTCGGCGGCGACCGCGCGGCCCTCTTCCGCGCGCACATCGGTGATCACCACGCACGCCCCCGCCTGGACGAACAGCCGTGCCTCGGCCGCCCCCTGGCCCCGCCCGGCGCCGGTGATCACGGCCACCTTGCCGTCCAGGCGCGGCCCGTCGGCGCTCACAGGGGCCCCTCGGCGGATGCGCCGGCCCCCGCCAGCACCCGCGCCCGGCACTCCGCAGGCGTCCCCCAGGCATCCCGCAGCGCGCGGGCCTTGCGGATCCACAGCGAGAGGTCCAGCTCTTCGGTGTAGCCGAGGGCGCCGTGGAGCTGGAGTGCGGTACGTGCCGCCGCGTACGCCGCCTCGCCGGCCGCGACCTTCGCCGCGGCGATCTCGCGCCCCGCCGCCGGGGCGCCCGCGGCCACCGCCAGCGCCGCCGCGTGCACCAGCGGCTGCGCGAACTCCAGCCCGATGAGGGTGTCGGCGAGCCGGTGCTTCACTGCCTGGAAGGAGCCGATGGGCGCGTGGAACTGGGTGCGCTGCCTGGCGTGGTCCACGGTCGCCGTCAGCAGCGCGCGGCCCAGGCCGAGGGACTGTGCCGCGGTGACCAGCCGCGCGAGGTCGAGGGCGGGCGCGGCGGCCGCGGCCACCGCCGGGCCCCGGACCAGGACGGTGCCGTCGAGGGGGCGGGACAGGCGGCGGGCGGGGTCGAGGGAGGGCTGGACGGGGCCGTGGCGTCCGGTGCGGCGGGCAACGCCGTCCTGGATGACGAAAACGGTGTCGGCGGCGTCCGCGTCCAGCGCGTACGGGGACCCTGCGCAGAGACCGACGACCGCCTCGCCGGAGGCGATCCGGGGCAGCCACTCCCCGGCCGCCGCACCGTCGCCGAGGCGGTGCAGGAAGACGGCCGCGGCCACCGTCTCCGCCAGCGGCCCCGGTACCGCATGGCGTCCCAACTCGCAGAAAGCAACGGTGAGTTCGAGCGGGAGCAGGCCCATACCGCCGTGCTCCTCCGGTACGGCGAGCCCGAACACCCCCGCCTCCGCGAGCCGCGCCCACAGCGCACGCCCCGGCTTGTGGTCGCCGGACGCCCAGGCCCGTACGGCGGCCGGGGTGCCGGCCGCGCCGAGCAGGGCGTTCAGCGTGCGGCCGAACTCCCGCTGCTCATCGCTCAGGAGGAACCGCATCACCGACGTCCCTTCGGCAGGCCGGACAGCCGCCCGGCGGCACTGTGCTGTCCCGGGGGCCGCCCCCCGGACCCCCGGCCGTTGCGGTCGGGGCGGAGTGCACCGCCCGGTCGCCGGTCCCCGGCACTCCGCAGGGGCTGCATCGTCACGCCCTTCTCCCCTTCGGCAGGCCCAGCAGCCGCTCGGCGACGATGTCGCGCTGGATCTCGTTGGTCCCGGCATAGATCGGACCGGCGAGGGAGAAGGTGTAGCCGTCGGCCCAACTCCCTTGCCCGGGCGCATCGTCGGCGTCGTCGGCGAGCGTTCCGTACGGGCCGAGCAGATCCAGTGCGGTCTCGTGCAGGGCGATGTCCAGCTCGGACCAGAAGACCTTGTTGAGGCTCGACTCGGCGCCGATCGAGCCCCCGGCGGCCAGCCGGGAGGCGTGGGCGTAGGTGAAGAGCTGGTAGGCGCGGGCGCCGATGACCGCATCGGCGACCCGGTCGCGCAGCGCGGTGTCGGAGGGGTCCCCTGCGGAGCGCCACAGTGCGGTCAGCCGGCCGGCCGCCGCGGTGAAGCGGCCCGGACTGCGCAGGGTCAGCCCGCGCTCGTTGCCGGCCGTGCTCATCGCGACCCGCCAGCCCTGCCCCGGCTCGCCGATGACATCCGCGTCGGGGACGAAGACCTCGTCGAGGAACAGCTCGGCGAAGGCGGGCTTGCCGTCGAGGCGGCCGATCGGGCGGACCGTCACACCCGGCGCGTCCAGCGGGAACATGAGGTAGGTGAGCCCCTGGTGGGGCCGGGCGGTGCCCTGCTCACTGCGGAAGAGGCCGAAGGCGCGGTCGGCGAAGGCGGCCCGGGACGACCACGTCTTCTGGCCGCTCAGCAGCCAGCCGCCCGCGGTCCGGACGGCCGTCGAGCGCAGCGACGCCAGATCCGACCCCGACTCCGGCTCCGACCAGGCCTGCGCCCAGATGACCTCGCCGCTCGCCATGGGGCCGAGGACCCGGGCGCGCTGTGCGTCGGTGCCGTGCTCGAAGAGGGTGGGGGCGAGGAGGCTGATGCCGTTCTGGCCGACCCGGCCGGGCGCGCCCGCGGCGTAGTACTCCTCCTCGAAGGCCAGCCATTCGAAGAGCGAGGCCCCGCGGCCGCCGAGCTCCTCGGGCCAGGAGACCACCGACCAGCGGTCCGCGGCGAGTTGCCGCTCCCACTCGCGGTGCGCCGCGAAGCCCTCCGCGGTCTCGAGCGAGGGGAGGGGAGCGGCGGGCACATGCGCGGCGAGCCAGGCGCGGGCCTCGGCCCGGAAGGCGTCCTCGGCGGGGGTGAAGTCGAGGTCCATCAGGTCGTCCGCCCTCCTTCTCTAACAAGTGTTTGGTAGATTACCGTACCGTCATGAGCAGCGTCGAGGCCCCGCCGGCGTCGACAGCTTCCGAAGGAGGCCCGCCCATGGCACCGCCCCCCTATGTGTCCGGCCACGACTTGCTCGCCGGCCGGACCGCCGTCATCACCGCCGCCGCCGGAGCCGGGATCGGCGGCGCCACCGCACGCCGCTTCCTGGAGGAGGGCGCCCGGATCGTCATCGGCGACGCGCATACCCGGCGGCTCGAGGAGAGCGCGGCGGCGCTGGCGGCGGAGTTCGGCCCCGCCAAGGTGGCCGGACTGCCCTGCGATGTCACCGACGAACACCAGGTCACGGCCCTGCTGGACCTCGCCGAGGAACGCCACGGACGCCTCGACATCCTGGTCAACAACGCCGGGCTCGGCGGCACCGCCGACCTCGTCGAGATGACCGACGAGCAGTGGGACAAGGTCATCGACGTCACCCTGAACGGCACCTTCCGCTGCACCCGGGCCGCCCTGCGCCGGATGAGGGCCGCCGGCCGGGGAGGTGTGATCGTCAACAACGCCTCCGTCGTCGGCTGGCGCGCCCAGCGCGGCCAGGCCCACTACGCCGCCGCCAAGGCGGGGGTGATGGCCCTGACCCGCTGCGCCGCCATGGAGGCGGCCGGGTACGGCGTGCGGATCAACGCCGTCTCGCCCAGCCTCGCCATGCACCCGCACCTGGTGAAGGTCACCACGCCCGAGCTGCTGGCCGAGCTGACGGAGAAGGAGGCGTTCGGCCGTTACGCCGAGCCCTGGGAGGTCGCCAACGTCATCGTCTTCCTGGCCGGCGACTACGCCTCGTACATGACCGGGGAGACCGTGTCCGTCAGCTCCCAGCACGCCTGAGACCAGCACGCCTGAGACCAGCACGCCCGAGATCAGCACGCCCGAGACCCGCCGCCGGGAACTCCGGAGCGCCTTGCGGAGCCGGCCGGCAGCTCCGCAGAATCGTCATCAAGGAGACCGCCATGCCCGAGGCCTACATCGTCGAAGCGCTCCGCTCCCCGGTCGGCAAGAAGGGCGGCGGACTGGCCGCCGTCCACCCCGCCGACCTCGGCGCGCATGTCCTCAAGGCGCTGATGGACCGTACGGGCGCCGATCCGGCCGCCGTCGAGGACGTCGTCCTCGGCTGCCTGGACACGGTGGGACCGCAGGCCGGGGACATCGCCCGGACCTGCTGGCTGGCCGCCGGGCTGCCCGAAGAGGTCCCCGGCGTCACCGTCGACCGCCAGTGCGGCTCCTCCCAGCAGGCCGTCCACTTCGCCGCCCAGGGCGTGCTCTCCGGTACCCAGGACCTGGTCGTCGCGGGCGGCGTACAGAACATGTCGCAGGTCCCGATCGCCTTCGCCAGCCGCCGGGCCGCCGAGCCGCTCGGCCTGACCGAGGGCCCGTTCGCCGGCTCCGAGGGCTGGCGGGCCCGCTACGGCGACGCCCCCGTCAACCAGTTCCACGGCGCCGAACTGATCGCCACCAAGTGGGGCATCAGCAGACAGGACATGGAGGAGTTCGCGCTGCGGTCGCATCAGCGGGCCGTCCGCGCCATCGACGAGGGCCGCTTCGACCGGGAGATCGTCGCCTACGGGGACGTCACCGCCGACGAGGGGCCGCGCCGGAACACCTCGCTGGCGAAGATGGCCTCGCTGGCCCCGGTCGTCGAGGGCGGCCGGCTGACCGCGGCGGTCTCCTCGCAGGTCTCCGACGGCGCCGCCGCCATGCTGCTGGCCTCCGGGCGCGCGGTCGCCGAGCACGGCCTCACCCCGCGCGCCCGGATCCATCACCTCTCGGTGCGCGGCGAGGACCCGATCCGGATGCTGTCGGCGCCCATCCCCGCCACCGCGTACGCCCTGAAGAAGACCGGTATGTCGCTGGACGACATCGACCTGGTCGAGATCAACGAGGCGTTCGCACCGGTGGTGCTGGCCTGGCTGAAGGAGACCGGCGCCGACCCGGAGCGGGTCAATGTGAACGGAGGGGCCATCGCCCTGGGCCATCCGCTCGGCGCCACCGGAGTCCGGCTGATGACGACCCTGCTGCACGAACTGGAGCGCACCGGCGGCCGGTTCGGGCTGCAGACCATGTGCGAGGGCGGCGGGCAGGCCAACGTGACGATCATCGAGCGGCTCTAGGCGGCCCCGGCCGGGGATCAGCGGGGCAGCGCCGCCAGCGTCTCCCGCGCCTCGGCCATGATCCGGTCCACCAGCTCCGCGCACGAGGGCAGGTCGCCGATCAGCCCGGCGACCTGGCCGGAGGCCATCACACCGAGGTCCGTACGGCCGTCGACCATCGATGCCTTCAGCAGCATCGGGGTGTTGGCCGCGAGCAGCACCTGACTCCAGGTCAGATCCTTGCCGTGCTTCATCGCCAGGCCGTCGCGCACCATCTGCGCCCAGCTCAGCCCGGACAGCTTCTTGAACGACGCGGCCTGGCGCACGGCCCTGACCAGCGCCGTCGTGCGTCCGGACCGTTCCAGGGCCGCGACCAGCTCGCTGCGCAGCATCCGGTGCGGCAGTCCGTCCACCTTGGTGGTGACGGTGATGTCCGCGACCGACGCCGCCAGATACCGGGCCTGTACGGCCGGTGGCACGGTGCTGTCGGAGGTCAGCAGGAAGCGGGTGCCCATGGCGACCCCGGCCGCGCCGTAGGCGAGCGCGGCGACCAGGCCCCGGCCGTCGAAGAAGCCGCCCGCGGCGATCACCGGGATGCCGACGGCGTCCACGACCTGGGGGAGCAGCACGGTGGTGGCGACGTTCCCGGTGTGCCCGCCGCCCTCGCCGCCCTGGACGAGGACTGCATCGGCACCCCAGGCCGCGACCTTCTCGGCGTGCCGGCGGGCACCGATGGACGGGATGACGACGACGCCCGCGTCCTTGAGCCGGGCGATCAGCTCGCGCGAGGGCGCCAGCGCGAAGGAGGCGACCCGTACCCCCTCCTCCACGATGATCCGTACGCGCTCCGCCGCGTCCCCGGCATCCGCCCGCAGATTGACGCCGAACGGCGCGTCCGTACGGGACCTGACCTCGCGGACGGCGGCCCGCAGCCGGTCGGGCGTCATGGTGGCGGAGGCGAGGATCCCGAGAGCGCCCGCGTTCGCCGCGGCCGAGACCAGCCGCGGTCCGGCCACCCAGCCCATGCCGGTCTGCACGACCGGATGCCGTACGCCGACGAGCTCGGTCAGCGCGGTCCGTATGCCGGCGCCGCTCACACCGGCACCTCGCCGTCACGCAGCCCCTCGGGGTCGATGACCTCACGGATCAGCCGCAGCTCCTCGGGGGTGGGCTCGCGGGTGGCGGGCACCTCGTCGGGGCGGACGAGCGGGAAGCCCGTGGCCTCCTCGGCCTCGGCCACGGTGACGCCGGGGTGGAGGGAGGCGAGGCGCATCGTGCGGTCACCGGTCTCGAAGTCGAGGACGCCGAGGTTGGTGACGACCCGCGGGATGCGGTGATAGCGGGTCGCGGACGGCCCGGCCGCGGCGGCGCTGTCGTAGCCGACGCCGCTGATCATGTCGACCTTCGGGACGAAGACCCGGGGGGAGTGCCTGGGCACCCAGTAACTGACCGGATTGTTCAGGGTGTTGACGGGTGCGCCGCGCACCCCGAGCAGCTGCCGGTCGGGCCGTGCCCAGTCGCCGATGCAGGAGATGTTCTGGTTGCCGAAGCGGTCGAGCTGGCTCGCGCCCATCATGACGTGGCGCCTGCCGCCGGTGACCATGGCGAGATGCTGACGGTACGGCAGCCAGCCCTCGGTCGCCCCGTCGAGGCCCACGATCATCGCCTCGCCGTCGGTGAGGAGCAGATCGGGGGAGAAGGTCCGCTTCGCGAGCCGGGCGCCGATCGACGGGATCGTGCCCATCGGGCTGGCGAGCACCTCGCCGTTGTCCCGCCAGGCCTCCGCGCAGGCGATCACGCAGTATTCGGCGCGGGTCGTCGTGGAGGGTGTCGTCACCGCTGCTCCTCGTGCCAGGCCTGGACCGCGGACTGATACGTCTTCTCGTCCCCGTGCAGAAACCGCTCGGCGAACTGCGGCCAGGGCGTGGTGGCGTACAGCTTCTGGAGGGGCTCGTCGCGCCCGTAATCGGGGGCACAGGAGGTGAAGTGCGCTCCGTTCGGCGTCTCGACGACTCCGGTGACCGAGTGCCGTTTGACGAGCAGGGTCTGCGGAACGGCGTCCGCGAAGCCGTCCACCAGCCGCTCGCAGGAGAGATACGCGTGGTCCGCGGCCTCGCAGAACAGGTCGTCGAAGTACGGGTCCGGGCCCAGGTACTGGCCGTTGCCGAGCCGGTCGGCGCGGTTGACGTGCACCAGGGCGGCGTCCAGTCGCAGCGCGGGCATCGCGACGAAGGTCTCGCCGTCCTCGTACGGGGACGTCACCGTCTTCAGACCGGGGTTGACGCGCATGACGTCGGAGCCGAGGCCGGCACGGACGGGCAAAAACGGCAGGCGGTTCGCGGCGGCGTGCAGGCCCCACATGAACATCGCCTCGTCGACCTCCGTCAGGGCGAACGCACCGCGCTGGCGGGCCGCCCGGAAGTGCGGTTCGAGGGGGATGGAGTCCAGGGTCGCGAACGGCGCGACCAGCTTGCGGATCTTCCCGGCCGCGGCGAGCATCCCGACATCGGGTCCGCCGTACGCGACGACGGTGAGATCGGTGATCTCGGAACGGAGCAGCGCCCGCACCAGAGCCATCGGCTTACGGCGCGAACCCCAGCCGCCGATGCCGAGGGTCATCCCGCTGTGGAGCCGGGAGACGGCCTCCTCGGGCGTCATGGTCTTGTCGGTCATGGCTGTCCGGCCCCCTGCCGGTTCTCGGTGCCGAAGGTGTCACGGATCCGGTCGGCGACTCCGCTGAGGTTCGCCTCGAAGGTGAAGCCCTGCTCGAAGCGGTAGCTGCGGTGTACGTCGACCGGGTCGATGCCGTTGAGGGCGGCCTTGGCCAGCCGGATGAGGCAGCCGTCCTTCTTGGCGATCTCGCGCGCCAACTCCAGTGCTGCTTCGTGGAGTCGGTCCCGGGAAACCACCCGCCACACCGAGCCGTGGGCATGCAGTTCCCGGGCCGTCGCCGTCCGCGAGGTGTAGTAGAGCGCGCGCATCAGATGCTGGGGGACGAGCCGGGCCAGATGTGTGGCCGCACCGAGCGCACCGCGGTCCAGCTCCGGGAGGCCGAACACCGCGTCGTCGCTCGCCACGATCGCATCGGCGTTCCCGGCGAGGCCGATGCCGCCGCCCAGACAGAACCCGTGCACCGCGGCGATGACCGGCACCTCGCACGCGTAGACCGCCGAAAACGCCTCGGCGCAGCCGCGGTTGGCGCCGATCAGCGCGCCATGGCCGCCGGTGGCGGTGTCCCGCTGCATCTCCTTGATGTCGACGCCCGCGTTGAAGCCGCGCCCCTCGGCGGCGAGCACCACGCAGCGGACGGCGGGGTCCCGGCCCGCCGTGCGCACGGCGTCGGCGAGGTCGTACCAGCCCTGTACGGGAAGGGCGTTGACCGGTGGGAAGTCCACGGTGACGACCGCGATGCCGGGCTCGGGCCCGGAGGTGGAGACACCCATGAGCGGATCAGCTACCTTTCCACCAAGCATTCTTTCCACCAAGCGTTTGTTAGGTAATGCTGTTCGATAAGCAGTGAAGTTAGCAGCGGACCGCGCGCTGCGGGAGGGTGTCGTATGAGCCTGACCCTCGATCTGGCCGGACAGGTGGCCGTCGTCACCGGCGGCACCAGGGGCGTCGGTGCCGGTATCGCCCGCGCGTTTCTGCAGGCCGGGGCGGAGGTCGTGGTCTGCGCCCGGCGGCCCCCGGACGCCCCCGTCGAGGCCGCCGGCCGCACCGCGCACTTCCGGCCGCTCGATCTGCGCGACCCGTCCGCCGTACGGGACTTCTTCCCCCGCGTCGCCGCCGCCCACGGCCGCCTCGACTGCCTGGTCAACAACGCCGGCGGCACCCCGTACCGCCTCCTGGGCGAGGCCGACGCCGAACGCCACGCCCGGGTCGTCGCACTCAACCTCACCGCGCCGCTGACCGCCTCGCTCGCCGCCTACGACGTCATGCGCACCCAGCCGCACGGCGGTTCGGTCATCATGATCGGCAGCGTCAGCGGCACCCGCCCCTCACCCGGCACCGCCGCCTACGGGGCGGCCAAGGCGGGCCTGGACAGCCTCGCCCGCTCCATGGCCGTCGAATGGGCCCCGGCGGTCCGCGTCAACACCCTCGTCCCGGGCATGGTGCGCACCGAACTCTCCGCCCTGCACTACGGGGACGAGGCCGGTATCGCGGCCGTCGGCGCCACCGTGCCGCTCGGCCGGCTCGCCGAACCCGCCGAGATCGGCGACGCCTGTGTCTTCCTCGCCTCCGGACGCGCCGCGTATCTGAGCGGCGCCAGCCTGCTCGTCCACGGCGGCGGGGAGCGTCCCGCCTTCCTCGACGCCGCCACCGTCAACCACCCCAAGGAGCCGTGACATGCCCGGAATCCCCACCGAGAGCCCTACCGGCGACCGCAAGGGCATCTGCGCCGGACGTGTCGCCGTCGTCACCGGGGCCGGCCGGGGGCTCGGCCGTGCGCATGCGCTCGCCCTCGCCGCCGAGGGGGCCGATGTCGTCGTCAACGACCTGGGCGTGGCGGCCGACGGGGCCGGCTCCTCAGCCGGCCCCGCCCAGCAGGTGGTTGAGGAAATCCGCGGCCTCGGCGGCCGGGCCGTCGCGCATACCGGCGACATCACCACCACCGACGGCGCCGCCTCCCTCGTCGCCGCCGCCCTCGACTCCTTCGGCCGCCTCGACGCCCTCGTCAACAACGCCGGATTCCTGCGCGACCGGATGCTCGTCAACCTGGACGAGGACGACTGGGACGCCGTGCTGCGGGTCCACCTCAAGGGCCATTTCCTGCCGCTGAGGCACGCCGCCGCACACTGGCGCGCCGAGGCCAAGGCGGGCCGTACGCCACAGGCCCGGGTCGTCAACACCAGCTCGGGGGCCGGACTGCTCGGCAGCGTCGGCCAGGGCAACTACTCCGCCGCCAAGGCCGGGATCATCGGTCTGACCCTCGTCGCCGCCGCCGAGCTGGGCCGCTACGGCGTCCAGCTCAACGCCATCGCCCCGGCCGCCCGCACCCGCATGACCGAGCAGACCTTCGCCGCGACGATGGCCGCCCCCGGCGCGGGGGAGTTCGACGCGATGGCCCCGGAGAACGTCTCCCCGCTGGTGGTCTGGCTCTCCTCCGCCGCCAGTGACGGCGTCACCGGCCGGGTCTTCGAGGCCGAGGCCGGCCGGATCACCGTGATGGAGGGCTGGCGCCCCGGCCCCACCGCGGACAAGGGCGCCCGCTGGACCCCGGCCGAGGCCGGCGAGGCCGCCCGCAGGCTCCTCGCCGCCGCCGAGCCGCCGCAGCCGGTGTACGGGGCGCGGTGACGGGCCGGTGCACGGCGGGCCCGGCCCCCAGCCGCGGCCACGGCCGGGGATACGGCTACGGCCGGGGGCCGATGACGTTCCCCCCGTCGTCGGACACGGTGATGGCGAGCGCCGGGCAGCAGTCGGCGGCGTCCAGCGCCCGCTCGTCCTCCTCGATTTCCGGGGTCACCGGGCGGGAGCGCGCCTCACCCAGGACGAACAGCTCCGGCGCGATGTTCGCGCACATCCCCGACGCCATGCACTGCTTCGCATCGACTTCGACCCGCCAGGTCATCGCTGCACTCACCACCCCACCGGCAGGACCCGCGGGCCACGCACCAGCATCTGGCTCTTCCACACCACATCCCCGGCCACATGGAGACCGGGGAACCGGTGGATCAGCGCACCGATCGCTTCCTGGAGCTCCAGTCTCGCGAGCGGCGCGCCCAGGCAGTGATGCACGCCGTGCCCGAAGCCCAGGTGCTGATTGCCGTCCCGGGAGATGTCCAGCCTGCCCGGCTCGCTGAAGCGCAGCGCATCCCGGTTGGCGGCGCCCACCGCGACCAGTACGGGGGAGCCGGCCCGTACGAGCGTACCGCCGACCTCGACGTCCTCCTTCGCATAGCGCGCCTGGCCGGCGCCGCTGCCGAGCGGGACGAACCGCAGCAGTTCCTCCACGGCGCTGCCGATCAGCTCCGGCCGTTCGCGGAGGCGGGCGAGCTCGTCCGGATGATCCAGCAGCGCGAGAACGAAGTTGGGGATCTGGGTCGCGGTCGTCTCATGGCCCGCGACGAGGATCCCGACACACAGATCGACCAGTTCCGGCTCGGACAGCCGGTCGTCGACATCCCGGGCGTCGATCAGCGCCGTCATCAGGTCATCGCGCGGTGCCCGCCGGTGATCCTCGATCAACTGCCGCATATAGGTGCGGAGTTCCTCGAAGCTGACGTCGAATTCCTCCGCCGTGAGCGAGCTCGTCGACAGCGCGGCATCGCTCCACACCCGGAACCGCGGCCGGTCCTCGGCCGGCACCCCGAGCAGCCGGCAGATCACCGCCACCGGAAGGGGCAGCGCATACCGGTCGACCAGGTCGGCCGGCGGCCCGGCCGCCTCCAGCTCGTCCAGCAGCGCGCCCGTCAGCTCCCTGACCTGCGGCCGCAGCTTCTCGGCCTGACGGACCGTGAAAGCCTTGGCGACCAGGGAGCGCAGCCGGGTGTGATCGGGCGGGTCCATGCCCAGGATGCCGCTGTCACGGCGGCCTTCGGACTGCCGGGGCTCGTCGTGCAGCGCGCTCTCGGCCCGGCTGAAGCGCTGGTCGCCGAGGACCAGCCGGGCCTCCGCATACCGGGTGACGAGCCAGGCGGGCTCCCCGTAGGCCAGTTGTACGCGTAACAGGCCAGGACGGCTGCGCGCTTGCTCGTACTCTTCGGCGAGCTCGAGGCTCTCGGGTGTGTTGAAAGGGTAGGAGAGTGGTGCTGTGTCGGCCGTGGTCATGGGGACCTCCCTCATGTAAGCACCTGCTTACACAAGAAGGTAGGCCGCTCCCGCCGGAGCGGTCAACGATGCAATGTGGCCGTCTTGGTGACGGGCCGCCGGAGAGGAGCGTGACGATGGGGGAGACCCCGTACGGCACCGGCAACGAGGACGACGACAGGGCGCGGGACTCCCGCCGCAACGCCCAGGGCACCCGGCTGCGGCTGCTCGATGCCGCGTCGGAACTGTTCGCCGAACGCGGCTACGAACGCGCGACGGTACGCGATATCGCCGCCCGCGCCGACGCCAACCAAGCCCTTCTCTTCCGCTACTTCGGCTCGAAGAAAGCCCTGTTCGGAGAGGTGATGGCGCGGGGCGGCCAGGAGCAGCTGCGGACCACCCCGCCGGACCGGCTCTTCGAGGTCGCCCTCCGCGGCATGCTCGACGGCGACGGCGGTGACGGCACGGCCAAGGACCGCTCGCTGGAGGTCTGCCTGCGCTCCATCGGCGGCAGCGACGAGATCGCCGAAGCGCTGCGGGGGCTGGGCGAGGAGTACGCGGAGGTGCTGGCGACCCTCTCCGACGCCGAAAACGGCGATCTTCGGGCCGATCTGGCGCTTTCCTGGCTGCTCGGAATTGGCTTGATGCGGGTGGTTGTCGGAAAGGAACCCCTGGCGAGCGCCGACCCGGACACGATATGCGAGCTCGCCGGCAGCGCCCTCGGCACGCTGCTCAAGGGGCTGCCGGAGGAGCGGGGGCGGCGGCCCGGAGGCTGATCAGCCGGTGCGCGGCGGGGGAGCGGACAGCTCCGCGCGGATCCGGTGCAGATCGGCCGTGAGCGTGTCCAGCCAGATGACCGAATCGACGAGCAGCGCGGCGGACACGGCGCGTTCCGTGTGCGCCTCCGGAGGGTTCTCGTCCGCAGGCGGGGGAGGTGCGGCGGCCGGCAGCCCGCGGATGTCCAGGGGCCGGTCACCGCGGAGCGGGTCGTCGGCGTCGCCCGAGCACAGCCGCTCGGCAAGGGCGCGATACCCGTCCGCCGTCTGTCCGGCCGCCTGCCGCAGCCAACCACTGACTGCCCGGTCCGCGATCCGTCCGGGACGGCCCGGCAACAGCCGCTCGCCGCGCCGGGCGTGTGCCCCGGCGGCCAGCACCGTGGGCCAGTCCGGCTGCCGGGCGGTCCGCTCCCGGGGCTCGCTCTGGTACTGGGCCAGGCTCTCCTCGGCGAGGAGGAGGGCACGGTTGAGGGCGACGATCCCGGAGCCGCCAGTCGTGTCACCCGTGCCGCCGGTCCGCTCCACGACCTGTGCCGCCGTCCGCCCGACCGCATCGGCGACGGCCGTGCACACCCCCGCCATGCTCCGCCGCAGCTCGCTGCCCGCGCCCCGCGGCCAGGCCAGCACCCCGCACGCCAGCCCGATCAGGCTGCCGGTGAGCACATCCGCGAAGCGGGTCGGGGCCAGCTGCCAGGTCACCGGCGCGACCTGCGCGAACAGCGTCGCGACGACGAGGGTGAAGCCGCCCTGCGCCCAGGCCTGGCCGCGCAGCGGCCCCACCGTGAAGGCCGAGAACATCACCACCGGCAGCACCGCCGCATACACCGTGTTCCGGTCCGCCACCAGCGCCAGCAGCACCCCTGCCGCCACCGCACCGATCAGCGTGCCGATGAGCGCCTGCCGGACCACGGAACGGGTCTCCAGGCTGGTCGTACGGGTGAGCGTCAGCGTCGCCAGCAGGACCCAGAAGCCGTGCGACAGATCGAGCAGCCCGGCGATCGCCCGCGCCGCGGCCAGGCCCAGCGCGAACCGGCAGGCGTTCTGGAAGATCACCGAGCGCGGGGTGAAATGCGTGGACAGCCGCCGCCACCACAGCACGGGGGCCCGCACCCGTGCGTAGGCGAAGGCGTGTCCGGCGGGGTTCTCGTCGACCGTACGGTCCCCGAGCAGCAGCCGGGTCGCCAGCACCAGCACCACCGCGGAGTCGGCCGCCTGCACCGCCAGCGCGCGGCGGCGCAGAGAGACCAGCCGGTCGTCGCCGCCGAGCCGCTCCAGCGCGGCCACCGCCCGGCGGGTGCGTACGGGATCCAGCTCGGCCTGCAGCGCCGCCGCGGAGGGCAACGGCCCCCGGCCCGCGCGCAGCGCGTCCGCCGCCTCCCGTACGGCAGCGCCGATCGCCTGCAGCAACGCCACCGTCTCCGCCCGGAACGAGCCGCCCGCCCCGGCCGCGCGCTGCAGCGCCGCCAACTGGGACAGCAGGGTGCGGACCGCCTCGGAGGCGTGCGCCATGGCCTTGTGCGCGAGCGTGGGGGAGGCGGGAAGATCGGCGGGCGGTACGCGGGACGGACGCAGCCGGTCACCGGCCGTATGCGCCCGCGCGAGCGCCCGCTCGGGGGCGGGTCCGCCGTGGTGATCCGCCAGCGCCGCGGCCGCGTCGGCGGCATCGGCCAGCAGCGCGGGGAACGACGGCGTCCGGGGCTCGGGCAGGACCAGGACCTGGGCCGCGGCCAGCAGCGCCGCCCCCAGCAGAAATCCGTAAACCCGCTGGTCCAGCGTGTCCGGCGCATAGGGCGGGAAGCACGGCAGGATGTACAGCAGCTGCATCCCCGGGGCCGCTCCGGCGATCCTCGGCCCCGCGATCCCGGCGTAGGCGACCATGAAGCCGATGACGAGCATGCCGAAAACGGCCGCCCAGGTGCGGACGGCGAGCAGCGTGCCCAGGGTGACGAGCACCGTTCCGGCAGGGACGGCCATCAGCGTGGTGGCGGCGCGCTGCCGCCCCGATCCCGGGATCCGGGCGAGCGCGCCGAGCGCCACCACCGTGAAGGCGGCGTACAGCGACATCACCAGCGCGCCCAGCCCGTACCGGCAGAGAGAGAAGGCGGCACAGGCGGCCACCGTCACCCGCGCCGCATTGCCCACCACGGCCCGGTGCCCACGCAGACCAGGTCCGCCTCGCTCCACCCCTCCACTATTGGCCGCCCGCGCCGCCTGTGCACAGCGGGGAGGAGAGACGCTCGCCGCGGCCGGGTTTGGCGGACCCGCCCCGGTCTACGTACAGTTCCGCCGAAGCGTGAACAGATGTTTGACGACATTGTTTGACGACATGGCACGAACCCAGGAAAGCGGCGCAGCGGCGATGACGGTGACCCAAGAAGGCCCGATGGAAGAAGGCCGGACCGACGGCACGGGCATCGACGCGGGCATCGACGCGGATCGGATGGCGCTCTGCCTGAGCGTGCTCGAGGAACTCGACGCGCTGCCCGTGGACCACCCCGACGCGATCACCATACGGCGCGCCACCGCCGGGATCTACCGCAAGGTCAAGCAGCGCCGGCGCCAGGAACGCCGCGCCGCCAAGACCGCCAACGACCAGGCGGTCACCGCGGCCACCGCCACCGGAGCGCCCGACCGCATCGACGACGAGACCCAGGGCCTGGCCCTGACCAGCGCCGCGACGTCGGAGATCGCCGGGATCCTGCAGCGGCCCCGCTGCTGCTACGTCTGCAAGGCCCGCTATGTCGAGGTCGACGCCTTCTACCACCAGCTCTGCCGTGCCTGCGCCGTCGAGAACCGGGCGCGCCGCGACGCCCGTACTGACCTCACCGGCCGGCGGGCGCTGCTCACCGGCGGCCGCGCGAAGATCGGCATGTACATCGCGCTCCGCCTGCTGCGCGACGGCGCGCACACCACCGTCACCACCCGCTTCCCGAACGACGCGATCCGCCGCTTCAAGGCGATGCCGGACAGCGCGGAATGGCTGCACCGGCTGAAGATCGTGGGAATCGACCTGCGCGACCCGGCCCAGGTGCTCGCCCTCGCCGACTCGGTCAGCGCCGAAGGCCCCCTCGACATCCTCATCAACAACGCCGCGCAGACCGTCCGCCGGTCCCCCGCGGCCTACGGCCACCTGGTCGCCGCCGAGTCGGCGCCGCTCCCCGCCGGGGAACTGCCCGCCTCCCTCGTCCTCGGCCAGTTCGGCAGCGGCGCCCCCGCGGCCCTGCCCGCCGCCACCGGGGAGAACGGCGGGCTGACCGCCGAGGACCTGACCTCCCTCGCCCTCACCAGCGGCTCCGCCTCGCCGGCCCGGATCGAGGCGGGCACCGCGATCGACGCCGGCGGCCTCGTCCCCGACCTCGATGCCTCCAACAGCTGGATCCAGAAGGTGGACGAGGTCGACCCGGTCGAGCTCCTCGAGGTCCAGCTGTGCAATATGACCGCGCCCTTCCTGCTGGTCAGCAGGCTCCGCCCGGCCATGGCGGCCTCGCCCGCCCGCCGTAAGTACGTGGTCAACGTCTCGGCCATGGAAGGGCAGTTCAGCCGCGGCTACAAGGGCGCCGGCCACCCCCACACCAACATGGCCAAGGCGGCCCTGAACATGCTCACCCGCACCAGCGCCCGCGAAATGCTGGAGACGGACGGCATCCTGATGACCGCCGTGGACACCGGCTGGATCACCGACGAGCGCCCGCACCCGGAGAAGATGCGCCTGGCCGACGAGGGCTTCCACGCCCCGCTCGACCTGGTCGACGGCGCGGCCCGGGTCTACGACCCGATCGTCCGCGGTGAACAGGGCGAGGACCTTCACGGCTGCTTCCTGAAGGACTACGCGCCCGCGGCGTGGTGAACTCCCCCCTCCCGCACGTCGTAAGTGGGTGGCGGCCCGCGGCGCGCGTCCTCGATGCTGGACGCCATGAGCGGACTGACAAGGCGCGTCGAGATGTTCGTGGAGTCCGGGGAGGACCCACGGGCGAACGGACCGTCCCTGGGCGACGAGCGGGCCACGCTCGTGAAGTATCTGCACACCCAGCGCCTGACGCTGGACCTCAAGTGTGCCGGACTCGACGCCGCCGACCTGGCCAGGCGCTCCGCCGAGCCGTCCGCGCTGTCGCTGCTCGGGCTGGTGCGCCATATGGCCGAGGTGGAGCGCGGCTGGTTCCGGGTGGTGATGGCGGGGCAGCAGGCGCCGTGGCTCTTCCGCTCCGAGGCCGAGCCCGACGGGGACTTCGACGGTGCGGTGGCGGACCCCGCGGTGGTGGCCCGGGCGTGGGAGGCATGGCGGGCCGAGTGCGCGTTCACGGACCGGTATGTGGCCGAGGCGCCCGACCTCGGCGTCGTGGCGCACTGCGAGTGGGGACCCATCTCGCTGCGTGAGGTGCTGGTGCACATGGTGGAGGAGTACGCCCGCCACAACGGCCACGCCGATCTGCTCCGCGAGCGGATCGACGGCCGGGCGGGCATGTAACGGGCCGTCAGTGGCCCAACGGTCCTCCGCCGCAGGCCAGTTGGCCTGCCTCGGACGACCGCCGGGCCGCCGCACGCGATATCGTGCCGCGGTATGCACACCTGTGTCCCGTTCATCGATGACGCCACCGATCACCGCGCCTGCTGGTTCTGCCCGTCCCTGCGGCTGCCTGCGGGCGCCTTCGATGTGCTGGACCGGCCGAGCCAGGACTATCCGTTCGACGACGCGGACGGCTTCCGCTACCACCGGGTGACGCGGGTGCCGGCCTGCGTCCACCCCGAACGGATCGGCCTGGAGGCCGGGAAGTATTGCTCCGAGGGCCGCCTGCCGGAGCTGCCTGTCCCCGTCGACGCGGTGGAGACGGGTCCGGCCGCCGCCGCACGACCGGCACCCCGCGACCCCGCTACGGCACCGGCCCGCTCGTTGCCGCCCCGCCGCCCGCGCCGCCCCAAGCGGACCCCCGTGCCGGAACTCGCCCCGTTCGAGGGCCCGTTGCCACCCGGCGTCCCGGACCGGATCGACGACCTCGCCCCCTGGATCCGGTCACTGCTCGCCGCCGCCCGGCCCGACCAGCTCGCCGACGTCCTGGCGGGAGCCGAAGCGGCCGCCCGCGAGCGCTTCCCGGACGAGTCCGTATTGGGCGTACTGCGACGGGTGCTGGCCGACGGCTGAAGGGGCCTGGCGGGAGGCCGCCGTGACATCGCGACGGTCCTGACTGAACACCGGGGCCCTCTCCGCCGTATTACTCCCCATCACTCGTCGTCCGAGGAGGGGAACATGACCGAGCCCACCACCCCACCGCTGATCGCCCTGCCCGACGGAGGGGCCGAACTCCGTGTCACGCTCCGGCTGCAGTGGGAGGACATCGCCGCACTCGGCCAGGAGGCCGGGCGGCTCGCCGCTCAGTGGAAGCGGGCGGTGAGCCTTGACGAGGCCGCCAGCCACCGGCTGCGGGGCCGTCCGTCCGCGGCGCACGCGAAGCCCCCCACGCTGCAGGAGCGGGGGCGGCCGCAGCCCGCCGTCGCGCCGTCGTCCGTGTCGCCGAAGCCCGCCGTCGCGTCGTCGTCCGTTTCGCCGCTGCCCGCCCGCTCCCCGGGCGAACAGGCCCGGCAGGCGATCGAGAAGATCACCGGTGGCGCCGGCCACGAGTCGGCCTGACCCGCCGGGCTCCCCGCATCCGCGGACGCGGGGAGCCCGGCGGCACCGTCCGGGCGCGGCCCGTCGCTCAGGACTGGGGCCGCTTGCCGTGGTTGGCCGCGTGCTTACGGCGGGACTTCTTCTTGCGGCGTCGCTTCGAGGACATACCGGCTCCCTTCTCGGGGTGGTGTGCTGGATCGCCAGCTCGCGAGAGCGCGAGGGTTTCGCCCTTTTTCTACCATTTCACGCCGGCGGCTGCCCGGCTCTTCGGCTCCCGGCCACGCCCCGCCGGCCGCGCTCACTCCTCCGCCGGCGGGCGGCGCAGCACGTACAGGCCGACGCACCCCACCAGCACGATGACGCAGCCGGAGAACGCCAGCCCCGCGCCGCGCAGACCCAGCACCAGGGTGAGCGCGCCGACACCGACGACCGGCAGCGAGATGCCCAGGTAGGCGACGAGGAAGAAGGCCGAGATGGTGCCGCCGCGGTGTGCGGGCGGCGCCGCGGCGCCGACGGCGGTGAGCCCGGCGCGGAAGGCGAGGCCCTGGCCGATGCCGCCGCAGACCGCGCCGATGACCAGGACGGGCAGCGACCGCACCGCCAGGGACGTACTGACCAGCACCAGCCCCGCCACCAGCACCAGACAGCCGCCCGGCAGGGCCCGGCGCACGCCCAGCCGGCCCGTCAGCAACTGGCCGAGCGTGGACCCCAGGAACACGGTGCAGACGATCGCCCCGGACACCGCCAGGTTGTCCACGCCCAGCGTCCGGCTCACGAAGCTGGGAGCGACGGCGGTGAAGAGCCCCAGCAGCGAGAACCCGGCGAACGCCGCGACCGCGCAGGGCGTGAACACCCCGCGTACCTCGGGCGGCAGCCGCAACCCCTCCGGCCGCAGCCGCGCGCGCCGCGGATTCCCGACGGTCTCCGGCAGCAGCCAGGTGAGCACCGCCGCCACGGCCAGCAGCCCCAGGTGCACCAGGAACGGCAGGGTCAGCGGCCAGGGCGCGTACTGCGCCAGAACACCCGCCAGCAGCGGACCACAGCCCAGACCGCCCATGTTCGCGGCCGTCGCGGCGAACCCCGCACGCCCCTCCTGCCCCGGCTTCGCCAGCTCCAGCACCGCGGCGGTCGCCGCGCCGCTGAACAGCCCCGCGGCGAACCCGGAGAGCACCCGCCCGGCGAACAGCGCCGGCAGCCCGCCCTCGAAGATGAAGCACAGCGCACTGGCCGCCGACAGCCCCAGAGCACACAGCAGCACCGGCCGCCGGCCGACCTCGTCGGAGACATGGCCCGCCAGCAGCAGTACGGCGATCACCCCGAGCGCGTACGCGGCGAAGACCACCGTCACCATCAGTTCGGAGAACCCGAGCTCCTGGCGGTAGAGCCCGTACAGCGGAGTCGGCAGCGTGGTGCCCGCCATGCCGATGGCGAACACGCCCGCGGCCACGGGGTATCCCGGCCGCCATTGCTGACGTGGCGTCATTTCCGGTCGGCCAGCCGCCGCAGCAGCCGGGCGCGATGGCCCTCGTCCACGGCCAGTGCGAGCGCCGTCCACGCCAGGGCGAGACCGCCGTCGAGGACCGCGCGGTCCGCGCCCGCGGTGATGCCCCGGCGGGTGAACCCGGGGTGGTGCATCAGGGCCCCGCCGCAGTCGTAGCCGATCATGGGATGGATCGCCGGTACGACGTGCGAGACATTGCCCATGTCGGTGGAGCCGCCGCGGACGGCCGGATCGCGCGGTGGAACCGTGCGGCCGAGGGCGGTCGCGGCGGCCCCGTACAGACGGCTCATCTCCAGGTCCTGGACCAGGTCGGCGTAGTCGTTGCCGATCGTCTCCAGGGCGAGTTCGGCGCCCGTGGCCAGGGCGCCCGCCTCGAAGCAGGCCCGGATCCGCTCCTGCAACTCCCGCAGTTCCCCCAGCGTTTCGGCCCGGCAGTCGTAGTCGGCGGTGGTCCGGCCGGGGATGACGTTGGACGCCTCGCCGCCCGAGGTGACGATCCCGTGGACGAATCCGCCCGGCACCATCTGCTGGCGGTACGCGCCGATCGCGACCGGGGCGATCATCATCGCGTCGGCCGCATTGATGCCCCGGTGCGGCAGCGCGGCCGCATGCGCCGCCCGGCCGGTGTAGGCGATCCGCCAGCTGCTGAGCGCCAGCGAGTGCATCCCCATCGCATCGGACGGTGCGGCATGCACCATCATGGCCGCCGTCACATCGTCGAACGCGCCGCCGCGCAGCATGTCGGCCTGTGGCTGAGCGCGACGACATCGTCCTGGCGGGCCGTGACGGTCTCACGGCAGCGTTCCCGGAGGCGGGCGGCGGTGGGGCCGCTCCCGGTGGACGCGCCCCTCGCGCCCGTCGCGCTGATCACCATGGGGTCTCCTTGACGAGGGAACCCGCATCCTAGGGCTGCTCATGGGCGGATCCGGGCAGGGAGAGCGCCGCGCCGGAGGTTTTGGACCGACCGGGTACCCGGCCGGGGCCCCTGGCCGCCAGCCGGGCGTAGGCCCGGACGTCGGCGTCCGGATCGTCCGCGACGGTGGCCAGGGCATGCAGGGCGTCCGGGCTCCCGGTATGGCCGCCCAGAGCCAGTACCGCCGCCTTACGCACGTCCGCATGGCCGTCGGTGAGGGCGGACCGCAGTGCGGGGACGGCCCGTTCGGGAGCGGCCGCGGTCAGGGCCCTGGCGGCGCCGGAGCGGACCTGCCAGGCCGGGTCGCCGAGGGCGGCGACGGCCACCGCGTCGTACGGCGGCGGGCAGCCGGTGGCGGCCAGTGCCGCGAGCGCGGCGGCCCGTACCAGCAGGTCCCCGTCGTGCAGCAGCGTCGCCAGCTGGTCCGGGGCGCCCACGGTCCCCAGCCCCTGCGCGGCGGCGACCCGGACCTCGCGGGAGGGGTCCTCGGCGGCGCGCCGGAGGACGTCGGCGGCATCGACGGAGACCAGGGCGCGGACCGCCTGGATACGGACGTCCACCACCGGGTCGGCGAGCGCGGCGGCATAGCACGGGCGGTCACCGAGGCGCAGGGCGGACAGGACGTTCAGGGCCGCCGACCGCACGACGGCGTCGGCACCGTGCACGGCGGCCGTGACCAGCGGCTCGCGCAGTGCGGGTTCCGGCGGCAGAACCTCGACCAGTTCGCGCAGCGACGCCCCGGCGGCGGCCCGTACGGCCGGGTCGGCATCGGCGAGGAGGGCGGCGAGGGCCCCGCCCGTGCCGGACGGGACGCTTTCGGTGAGCGCGTCGACGGCGGCGCGGCGGACGGCCGGATCGGGATCGGTGAGGTACGGATGCAGGGCGGGAAGGCCGGGCTGGTCCTCGGCGAGGGCGAGGAGTTCGAGGATGCGGGGAGAGGCCCCCGGGGCGGCCGCCGCGCCCTCGCGCACCGCCGCGTCACGCGCCTGGGGCGTGCCCACCGGCGGCGTCTCCCGCGGGCCCGCCGTGGCGACCTGCTCCGGATGCACCTCCCCGACGAACCGTGACGCGCCGCCCACCGGGGCGTACTCGTCGACCGGCACGAGATACGGCGCCACCGGCCGGGCCGTGAACTCCATCGCCCCCGTGGCCGACTTGCGCAGATCGAGATGGTGCAGCCACTCGTCGTCCCTGCGGTCCGGGTGGTCCGTACGCGCGTGATACAGCCCCCAGCGGGACTCGGTGCGGGCCAGCGACGACCGGGCGGCCATCTCGGCGCAGTCCCGGATGAAGGTGACCTCGACGCAGCGCATCAGCTCGTGCGGGGTACGGGCGCCCATGCCGGCGATCTCGTCGCGCATCCGCGCGAAGTGCTCGACGGCCAGCGACAGCCGGGCACCGCTCTTGGGCGGGGCGACATAGTCGTTGACGAAGCGGCGCAGCTTGTATTCGACCTGGGGCTGCGGCGGGCCGTCCGGATGGCGCAGCGGACGGTAGATCAGATCATGCGCCGCCCGCAGCTGATCGGCGGGCAACTCGCCCTCGTACGTGCGGAACTGCGCGGCGTCTGCGCCCGCCAGATCGCCGAAGACAAAGGCGCCGATCATGTAGTTGTGCGGGACGCAGGCCAGGTCCCCCGCCGCGTACAGCCGCGGCACGGTGGTCCGGGCGTGGTCGTCGACGCGCACGCCCGACGCCGAATGGCCGCCGCACAGCCCGATCTCGGAGATGTGCATCTCCACGTCATGGGTGCGGTAGTCGTGGCCGCGCCCGGCGTGGAAGGTGCCGCGGGTGGGGCGTTCGGTGGTGTGCAGGATCGTCTCCAGGGCGGCGACCGACTCCTCCGGCAGATGACTGAGCTTGAGATAGACCGGGCCGCGCTCGGAGGCGACCTCGGCCGCGAACTCGGCCATCATCTGCCCCGACCAGTAGTCGGATTCGACGAATCGCTCACCGTGCCGGTTGACCTGGTAGCCGCCGAACGGGTTGGCGACATAGGCGCAGGCCGGGCCGTTGTAGTCCTTGATCAGCGGGTTGATCTGGAAGCACTCGATGCCGGTGAGTTCGGCGCCCGCGTGGTAGGCCATGGCGTAGCCGTCGCCCGCGTTGGTGGGGTTCTCGTATGTGCCGTAGAGATAGCCGGAGGCGGGCAGGCCGAGCCGGCCGCAGGCGCCGGTGGCGAGGATCACCGCGCCCGCGCGGACCGTGACGAAGGCACCCGTGCGGGTGTGGAAGCCCGCCGCCCCGACCGCCCGGCCGTCGTCGCCGGTCAGCACGCGCACCGGCATCACACGGTTCTCGATACGGATCCGCTCGCGCATCTCCCGCCGCCGCAACTGCCGGTAGAGGACCTTCTTGACGTCCTTGCCCTCGGGCATCGGCAGCACATACGAGCCGGAGCGGTGCACCTGCCGGACCGCGTACTCCCCGTGCTCGTCCTTCTCGAACTTCACGCCGTACGACTCCAGCCGCTGCACCATCGCGAAGCCGCGGGTCGCGGTCCGGCGGACGGTGGACTGGTCGACGATGCCGTCGTTGGCGCGGGTGATCTCGGCGACGTAGTCGTCGGGTTCGGCGCGCCCGGGGATGACGGCGTTGTTGACGCCGTCCATGCCCATGGCGAGGGCTCCGGAGTGGCGGACATGGGCCTTCTCCAGGAGGAGGACCTGCGCCCCGTGCTCGGCGGCGGTGAGCGCGGCCATGGTGCCGGCGGTGCCGCCACCGATGACGAGGACGTCACAGGAGAGTTCCTCGGGGGTGTCGGGGCTGGGGATCTCCATGGGGTGCCTTTCACGGGCCGGTCGTGCGTATCGGGTACGGGGCGGTGGCCGGTCGGCCGGGTCAGGCGGCGGCCGGATGAGCGGGTCCGGCGACGGCCTACGGGTCGGGCCGATCGCCCAGGGATGCCAGGACCTCGCGGCGCAGGGCGGCCGTCGCCGGGTCGGCATGCGCCGCGCGGTCCCGCGGCCGCGGTACCGGCAGCACCCGCCCGGTGCCCAGCAGCGCGACCCGGTCGCCCAGGAACAGGGCCTCGTCCACGTCATGGGTGACGAAGACGACGGTGGCCCCGGTGCCGCGCAGCGCCGTCACCAGCAGCCGCTGCATCCCGGCGCGGGTCCGGGCGTCGAGCGCCCCGAAGGGCTCGTCCATCAGGACCGCGCGCGGCCGCCCGGCCAGCGCACGGGCCAGCTGGGTGCGCTGGCGCTGCCCGCCGGAGACCTGGTGCGGCAGCCGGGCGGCGTGGTCGGTGAGGCCGACCCGGGCCAGCCAGTCGTCGGCCCGTGCCCGGCGCGCCGCGCGCGCCAGCCCCCGGATGGCCAGCGGGAGTTCCACGTTGGCCCGCAGGCTGCGCCAGGGCAGCAGCGCGTCCTCCTGGAAGACCAGCGCACGGTCGGCTGCGGGTCCCTCGACGGGCCCGCCGTCCTGGGTCAGCCGGCCACCGAGCAGCGGCAGCAGACCGGCCAGGGTGCGCAGCAGCGTCGACTTGCCGCAGCCGGACGGGCCGACGACGGTGAGGAGTTCGCCCGGGGCGACGTCGAGGTCCAGGCCGTCCAGGACGGGGGCGCCCGGGTGACCCAGCACGGCATCCACGAGGACGAGCCGCAGACCGCTCCCGGACGCTTCGACGGGAGCCGCCGCGGCGATGTCGGTGCTGGTCACGACGGTTCTCCGATCGTGTCGAGGGCCGCCCGCGGGCCCCGGCCGCCGGTGTCCGCGCCGGGGACCTGCGCCGTACGGGGCAGCCGCCGCGCCGGCGCCCGGCGTCCCGCGGTACGCGGAAGCCGGCGCGTCCGGGCCTGATGTTCCGCCGTCCGGGGCAGCCACCGCGTCACCCACCGGCCCAGCACCTCCACCGCCGTGGACGTCGCCCAGCCGAGCAGCCCGATCGTGGCCATCCCGACGAACACACCCGGATAGTCGACGATCGTGTAGTCCTGCCAGGTCCGGTACCCCACGCCGTACTCACCGGAGATCATCTCGGCCGAGATCACACAGATCCAGGCAACGCCCAGCCCCACCGACAGCCCGCCGAAGATCCCCGGCAGGGCTCCCGGCAGCACCACCGACCACAGCACCCGCCACCGCCCGCCGCCCATGGTGCGCACCGCTTCCTCCCAGACGGGCGTCAGCGCCCGGACCGCGTGCCGGGTGGCGACCAGGACCGGGAAGAACGCCGCGGCGAAGGTGATGAAGACGATCCCCTGTTCATTGCCGGGGAAGAGCAGGATCGCCACCGGCACCAGCGCGATCGCCGGGACGGGACGCACGATCTCCAGCGGCGGGCCCACCAGATCGGCGGCGAGGGGCGAGCGGGCGACGGCGGTGCCGACGGCGACGCCCAGGACCGCCGCGAGGGCGAAGCCCGTCGCGATCCGGGTCAGGCTCTCGCCGAGGTCCTGCCAGTACGCCGCCCCGGCCAGCCGCCGGCCGAACTCCCGGGCCGTCTCGGTGACCGTGGGGAACTGCGAGAACCGCAGCCAGGCATCCACCCGGAACTGAGCGAGCAGCTGCCATACGGCGAGCGCCCCGAGCACCGCACCCGTACGCCGGGCGATACGGGCCGCGCTCACCGGGACCGCTCCAGCGCCGCGGCATAGCCGATGGTGCGGGCCCCGGCATGGTGCCGTATCCAGGCATCCGCCCCGGCCCGGGTCACGAACGGCAGCAGCCGCCCGGCGTCCCGCACCCAGACCGCCTTGTCCGCGAACCACCGCGTCCCGGTCGTCGCATCGGCCACATACGCCGCCCGCACGGCCCCCCGGTGCGCCCGCACGAACCGCAGCAGCGCCGCCGGGTCACCGAAGGAATGCGTACGCTTCTCGCCCCGCAGCCAGACCTCGTGGGCCGACGGATGAGCGAGCGCGCGCACGGCCTTGACGTACCCGGCCCCGTAACTCTCCTTCAGATAGCGGTCGTCGACGAAGGCGTCCACATCCACCGGCCCGGTCAGCCGGGCCGCCCGCAGCACCGGGACGTCCTTCTTCAGCGCGGCGACCAGCTGGGGTTTGAGGGTGGGATCGAACGTGGCGGTGCCGCCCGCGCCGTTGTAGAGGTAGACCACCTCGGGCGGCAGCCCGGTGGACTTGGCGACCCGCTGTGCCGCGTCGACCGGATGGTCCTGCAGATAGCGGGTCGTGGTCCGCTGCGCGGCGAGGAACGCCTTGACCACCGCGGGTCGTTGCCGGGCGAAACGGTCGGCCACGGTCACACCGTGGAACGTGGGCAGCCCCAGCGCACCCCCGTCGTAGAGCGCCCGCGCCTTACCCTGGAAGGCGAGCAGCCCCGGCCAGGCCACGAACTGCGACAGGGCGTCCACACCGCCCGACTGCAGGGCCGAGGCCCCCACCGCCGGCTGCTGGTTGAGCTTGCGGATGTCGTGTTCCGGGTCGATCCCGGCGCGCTGCAGGGCCCGTACGAGGGTGCCGTCGGAAGCCGAACCGACGCTGCTGGAGACCTTCTTGCCGCGCAGGTCCGCCAGGGTGCGCAGCGGTGAACCGGGCTTGGTGACAATGGTGTTGAGCGCGCCGCGCAGGTTGTAGCCGGTGGCCGCGACCAGCCGGGTCGGGGCGTGCAGCTGTGTGCCGCGGGCGGCGTTGATGAGCAGCGGGAAGTCACCCATCGACCCGATGTCGATCTTCCCGGCGACCATCTGCGCGGTGATCGGCGCCCCGGTCGCGTAGTCCTGCCACACCACCTTGTACGTCCTGCCGTCCCGTCTGCCCTGCGCGCGCAGTTCGCGTTCGAAGGAGCCGAGGGAGCGCAGGAGGGTGCCGGCGGTGACGGTGTTGATGGTCTTGGACTGGTAGCCGACGGTCACGGTCACGGTCCTGCCGTCGCCCGCCTGTGCGGCGGTGCCGCAGCCGGTGAGCGCGAGGGGGAGGAGCAGGGCCGCGGCCGTGGCGGGGACGGTGCACTTGTTGACTGTGCGCTGCATGGGGAGGTGCCTCTCATCGCAACAAATAGGGCATGTTGACCGTGACCGCGCCGGTGGGACAGCGCGCGGCGCACGGGCCGCAGTACCAGCACTCGTCGACGTGCATATAGGCCTTGTTGCTGGCCGGGTCGATGGCGAGGGAGTCGAGCGGGCACATGTCGACGCAGAGCGTGCAGCCGTCGATGCACTGGGACGCGTCGATGGTCACCGGCACGTCGGCACGCTGGGGCGCAAGAGCCATGGGGGTCTCCAGGGAACGGGGTTCGGGGGTGCGCGTACGGGCTCAGAGGGTGCGGCGCAGCAGGCCGCGCATGGTGATGCGGTCACCACGGAACCGGATGAATTCCAGGTCGACGGGACAGCCGTCGGCGAGATGGGTGAGACGTTCCAGCATCAGGACGGCCGTGCCGCGCGGGGCCTGGAGCACGGCGGCCGAATGCGCATCGGCGTTGACCGCCTCGAGCGTCATCTCGGCCGTGCCCAGCGGCTGTTGGGCGGTCTCCTCGATCAGCCGGAAGATGTCGTTGTTCTCCAAGTCCGCACCGAGCAGGGGCAGACCGATGTCCATCGGGATATAGGTCAGGTCCAGCGACAGCGGCAGCCCGTCCAGCCGGCGCAGCCGCTCCACGTACAGCACCTCGGCGCCCGGCGGGAGCCGCAGCCGGTCCGCCACCGGGGCCGGCGCGGCCACCGGGCTGATCGTCCGCACCTCATTGGTGACCCTGCCGTGCGCATGCAGGGTTTCGGCCAGCCCCATCAGCCGGTCCAGCGCATGCGGATACTTCCGGCACACCACCACCGTCCCGACGCCCGGCTGGCGCTCCACCAGCTGCTCGGCGCGCAGCAGGTCCAGGGCCTGGCGGACGGTGTTGCGGGAGGCGCCGTACTCCGCTGCGATCATGTCCTCGTGCGGCAGCACGCCGCCGGGGAAGCGGCCTCCGAGGATCTGGTGGCGCAGCAGGTCGGCGAGCTGTCGGGCGCGGTCCGCGCGGAGCCGGCGGCGGCGCGCGGCCGCTACCGGACCGGCGTGCTGGCGGGTGCGTTCGGCGGGCATGTGCCGGACCATACCGACGGGATCCGGCCCATGGTGTTGCCGCAGTATTGCGCCACTGCGCACGCTCCGGGACACCGCTGTGACCTGCTGTTTCCGCTCCCCGACGGGAAGATCTGCCACCGGTCCGCGGTACCCGGGGCCAGGAGCACGCCCGCCGTGCCGCCCGGCGCACGGTAGGGCGAGCAGCCCGCTAGGGTCACGGGAAAAGAGCGTGGCCAGGCACCCGGCGCGCTCGGGCGACCGGCACGACCAGGGGGAACGGACAAGCATGGCAACCGGCTGGATACCGCCGACGGACGTCGAACTCGACCTGTACGAAGCCAAGTCACGCGAGGACTGGGACGCCTACAAGCGCATCCTGCTCGCGGCGGACACCTTCACCTATGTGCTCAAGGAGGAGGTGGACGAGTGCGGCGGCGAGGCCCCGATGCTGGTGTTCAAGGCACCCGACGGCGGGCGCTGCTTCGTCGTCCACACCCGCGGCCAGATGCCAGACCGGAGCGAGAAACTCGTCCTGTGCGAGATCGATCTCCCACCGGTCTCGGAGGAGGACGAGGCGGACGAGGCCGGCCGGATCCCGGGGCTGCTCGTCAACCCGGGATGTCCCGAGGAGGCGTTCTTCCCCGGATACCGGGGCCAGGACGCCGACTGGCAGACGTTGGTGGACGAGGTGCCCGGGCGCGGCCATGACGACGACGAACTGATCACCAAGTACAGCGGCCCGCTCCAGGGCCCGCTCGCGCACGGCCTGGCCTGCGGTACCCATCTGGCCGTCCACAACCAGGTGCTGTGGAACGACCTCGGCGATGTCTGCGGCGACTACCGGCGCGACGTGGCGACACTGCGCGACTCCTGGGGCGTCGAGGACCGGGAACGGTGGCTCGAGCAGCTGACGTACCTGCTGGAGGGCCGTAACAGCCCGCCCCTCCCGGAGTTCGCGCTCATGGTCCGCCGCGAGATCGCCCGCCGCTCGCCCGGGGCGCACACCGACGTGCAACTGTGGCGCCGGGCGACCGCCGCCGATCTCCGGGAACGGGGCGGGGACGAAGAGACGGTCGTCGAGGCCATGGCGCTGATCGGCCAGATCGTCCGCTACGAGTCCCGCTTCCGTGCCGATGGCGTTCTGCCCGCCGACGGCTGTGTCACGTCGGCCCTCGGCTACGACTTCGGGCGTGCGGTCAACTTCGCCCGCTGGGGCCTGGGAGCCCGCTTCACCGATCTGCCCGAGGTGGAGAAGGCCGTGATCCGCGCCGGAGAGCTCTGCCAGGAGCACTACGCCTCCTGGGAGGAGTTCTCGGCGGGCTACATCCTCGGCCGCGCCCTCCGCTTCGACGAGGAATCCTTCGGCCATATGTACAGCTCCGCGCTGTCCCCGCACCGCATCCTCACCGGCGATCCGGCCGGTCCCTGGCGCACCATCCCCTTCCGGCCGGGGCCCTCGAACGCCCTGGTCACCTGATAGGAGGATTCCCCGTCAAGTACCCAGGGAATATGTGCTCCCTCGCCATGCTGGATCCATGACGAACAGCAGCAACGATGACCGCGTCGGCCGCAGGGGCGGAGCTGCCCGGACGTCCCCGTACACCGCCTATGCGGCCATGGCCCTCGAAGGCCGCGGCTGGCGGCAGATGTTCCCGGCGCTGCCCACCGAGAAGGGGGCGCGGCACGGCCTCGCCGAAATCTTCCGGGGCCACGCCGTGCGCAACCCGGCGTGGGGTGACCGCTACCTCCAGGTGGCCGACGACATCCAGAGCGAGGCGGCCGACCAGGTCATTCTCGGTGGCGGCGTCTACCGCATCGTCCGCATCGAGCAGACTGTCGTCATGACGGAGTACGGGCCGGAGTCCCCCAAGCCGACGGACCGGGAGTTCCCCGCGGAGCTCGACGACCGCAGGCGCCGCGCCGAAGGGTGAACCGGCGGGGGGCAAGGGGGTTACGGATCAAGGGGTTTGCGATCAAGGGGATTACAGTGATCGCGCCCGCCCGGGCCCTGCCCGGGCTCCGGCCGCGCTGACACTTCCGCACCGCGTCCTCCCGCATGAAAGAGCACCCTTATGAAGCGAGCCCTTCTCGTCATCGACGTACAGAACGAGTACGTCACCGGCAATCTGCCGATCGGCTACCCGGACGTGAAGGAGAGCCTGGGCAATATCGGTTCCGCGATGGACACCGCCGCCGAGGCCGGTATCCCCGTGGTCGTGGTCCAGCAGGCCGCCCCGGAGACCTCGCCGATCTTCGCCCGCGGCAGCGAGGGCTTCGCCCTGCACGAGACCGTCGCGATACGCGCGCACGACCACCTCGTCGAAAAGGCGCTGCCCTCCTCCTTCGCCGGGACCGGCCTCGACGACTGGCTGGCCGCCCGCGGTATCGACACCCTCACCATCGTCGGGTACATGACCCAGAACTGTGACGAGTCCACCGCCCGCGACGCCGCTCACCGTGGCTACGCGGTCGAATTCCTCTCCGACGCCACCGGCACCCTGGCCATGTCCAACCGCGCCGGAAGCGTGACCGCCGAGGAGCTCCACCGGGCCGTGCTGGTCGTGATGCAGTCCCGCTTCGCCTCGGTCGCCACCACCGCGGAGTGGATCGAGGCGGTCCGCGGCGACGGTTCGGACGCGCTGGAGAAGCCGAACATCTTCGCCAGCACCGAAGCGGGCCGTCAGGCGGCCGACGCCTGACAGCCACCGGGATGCGGCGGGGCGTGTACCGGGCCCGCCGCAACCGGTGATCAACAACTTCGGTTTCGCGACAACTTGGCGCCACCCTTGGCCAAAACCCCGCTGCCGGGCAACGCAGCCGCAGGTTCACCCGTCCTTCCGCATGCACCTGTACGCACTTCTTCTCAGGAGGTAAATCTTGCGACGGTTGGGAACAGCGGCTGCGGCCCTCGTGCTCGCGGCAGCCGGGCTGGCGACCACGGCCGGGGCGGCCGGTGCCGCGTCCGCTCCGGCGGGCAAGGCGGCCCCGGCCGCGGCCTGTTCGACGGCCTGGGGCAGTGGCGTCAAGTCGGCCACCGGCTCGAACGGCACGCCGCTGAAGAACATCAAGACCAGCCGGAGCGCATGCTACGACCGCATGGTCTTCGACATCAGCGGTGCGCGGGGCAAGGTCGGCTACCACGTCGGGTATGTCGACAAGTTCCGGCAGGACGGCTCCGGCGACGTGATACCGGTCAAGGGCGGCGCCATCCTGCAGATCTTCGTGTCCGCACCCAGCTACGACGCGTCGACGGGTAAGCAGAGCTACCCCGGCAAGGCCGGCAAGCCGCTGCCCGGTGTGGACATCGCCGGATACAAGACGTTCAAGGACACCAAGTTCGGGGCGAGCTTCGAGGGGCAGACCCAGGTCGGCCTGGGCACTCGCGCCAAGCTGCCGTTCCGGGTGTCCCAGTCCGGCCATCAGCTGATCGTGGACGTCGCGCACAACTGGTGATCCACCCCGGCGTCAAGGCCGCCCGGCCGCACCTCAGGAGCGGCCGGGCGGCCCCGCTCGCCTCCCCGGTCGCCCGGGTTCCGCCACAAGGCCGTCGGACGGCTGCCGGATGGCCGTAATGCGACGTAGCAGACATGTCCGGTGGCGCGGGTCTGCAACCGGCACGTGGGGCACACGGTCCTACCCGGTATGAGACGAATACTGAACCTGCGTATGCGCCGGTCCGGAGCCGGAGCCGGGGTCCGCCGTCGTACGGGTGCGGCCCTCGCCCTCACGGCGCTGACCGTCCCGCTGACGGTGGCCTTCGGCTCCCCGGCCTCGGCAGCTGCCGCATCCCCGTGCACCGCGTTCCGCGGTCCGTACCAGAAGCAGGCCGAGCGATTCCTCGGACTGCGCGTGGACGGCCGCCAGTCGGCGTCCGACTGCCGGGCGATCCGTGCCTTCCAGACCAGCCACGGCATCACCCCGAACATCGGCTACGCGGGCCCCATCACCTGGGGCGTGATGAAGCTGGTCGCACCGCAGCGGGCGGCGGGGCACCACCCGAACCAGGCCCGCAAGTGCCCGACCAACCGGGGGCGCATCGCCTGCGTCGACCTGACCCGCCAGCTCAGCTGGATCCAGGACGGATCGAAGCTGGTGTTCGGTCCCGTGCCGGTCCGTACCGGCCGCGACGGATTCGAGACCCGTACGGGCGCCAAGAAGATCTACTGGCGCCATCTGCACCACATGTCGACGCTCTACCACGTCGCCATGCCCTACAGCCAGTTCTTCGACGGCGGCCAGGCCTTCCACTCCATCAGCGGCAGCGTCTGGTCGGCCCCGGGCTCGCACGGCTGCGTCAACATGCGCAGCAACGACGCCAGGAAATACTGGGCCCTGCTCAGGAACGGCGACGACGTCCACGTCTACGGCCGTAAGCCGGGCACCTGAGACGAACCGCCGCCGGGGCGAGAGGTCCCCGGTATCGAGCGCCCGGTGGCACGAGGCCACCGGGCGCGTTGCTGTTCGCCGGTCCTGGGAGCTCAGCGGGCGAGCAGGTTGTACAGCGCCATCGGCGTGACATAGCCGGGCCAGCGGCCGTCGTCGAAGAGATGCACACCGGCGTCCTGGTAGCACTGGTCGACGAGTTGGGAGCAGATCATGTGGCCGGTGCCGGCGATATAGCGGCGCAGTCCGGGGACGGGAAGACGAAAGCGGTGCGCGGCGATGGCGACGTAGTCGAGGAAGCTGTACGGCACCCCGACGTACCGGGTGGCCGCGTCGCAGACGGCGGTGCGTTGCCGCTCGGTGAGCCGTTGCGGGCAGACGTACAGCACCTTGTCGTCGGCGTAGGCACTGAGCGGAATGATGCGCGCGCCGCCCGGCTCGGCTTCCAGCAGCCGGTCGTCGGGGAGGACGAGAAAGACGTGTTCGTAGTCGCCGAAACCGTCTTTGTTGATCCATTGTCCGAGGCGGATCAAGGCGCCGGCGACGCCGGAAATGGTGGTGAGTCCGATATCGCCGGGCACGGGATGGGTGTGCTTCATGAGCAGCTCCCAGGGGCGCAAAAGGCGGATTGCCAGGGTGATACCCGGAATTCGCCCGCCCCCACCTCACTCCCGCCGCACCACCAGCTCCGTATTCCGGTCCACGGCACGGCCCGCCATCGCCTCATGGACGCCGCCGGGCATGCCGGCGGCCAGGCCGGGGGCGTTGTAGGCCAGTTCGCGGTAGAGGGACGCAAGGCCCACGGCCGACAGGTCGTCGAATTCCGTGCGGTGCGGGGCCGCGGATTCGATGAGGGTGGTGAACAGCGACAGTGTTCCGTCGTGGTTGTCGACGAGCTCGATGAGCCGGGCGTGCTGCGGATAGTCCACGTGCGAGGCGGTGTTGACCTCCCAGAAGGAACGGGCGGCCGTGGGGTGGGGGTGAGGCGTGATGCGGTTGATGTGGCTATGGCCGTTGATCCAGGCGACCACGTTCGGAAAACGGCCGAGCAACGCAATCACCTCTTCGCCGTCGTGCCGCCTTTCCTCCGTGCGCGCCGCGTCCCGGCGCCGCGTCATGCTCGGGCTGTGGTGGTGGCTGAAGACGAGAATATGCGCGTCGTCGGCTCCGGAATTGCGCACCGGCCGCCCGTCCGCGTCGTAAAAGCGGGCGCTGTGCGCCGCCAACGTCCTTTCCAGCCACGCGAGTTGTTCACTGCCCAGCGACCCCTCGTAGTGCCCGCTGCGGTAGGTCGTATCGATGCTGATGCCGATGACGCCGTCCGCGATGGCGAAGGAGTAATACATCCGCTCGCCGTCCAGGTGGTTCTCGCTGTACCCGTGCCCGGCCGGTCCCGCTCCGGCGAAGGCCGGGTCGAGGTGGGCACGCAGGTACTCGTGCGGAGTGACCATGCGCCGTCGTTCGTCGGGGGTCACGGACCGCGCCCCGGCGGCGTTGCGGCGCAGGATCTCCAAGAGCACGGTGCTCTTGGGATCGCCGCCCGTCTCCAGCACGCGGGCGAGGGCGGCCACATCCGTATCCGGTACGGAGAACAGCTTGCGCGCCCCGGTGACGTAGTCACGGAGCACCGGATCGTGCGGCGAGAGACAACCACCGGGCAGGTCGTCGTGGTTGCCGGGCGTCGAGTACCAGGGAATACGCAGACCGGGGCTGACCACCGGGCGCAGCGCGGCGTCCAGATAGCCGGGGATCCGCGGCAGACCGCGCCGCTTGTCCTGGTCACGCAGTCCGGCGTCGGGATGCCAGTACAGCGCGAGGCCGGAGTTCTGTACGCCTTCGTACGCGGCCGGGTCGCCGGTGTTGGGGGTGATCCGGCCGCCGCTCATGAGGGTGAGGAACCACTCCAGCTCCACCGCGGAGTGGTTGTCGATGTTGTCCCCCGTCGACATGACGAACGCCGGCGGCCGTCCGGTGTGCGGCCCGCCGCCGAGCGCGTTGACCTGTTCCACCAGTGAGACCGAGCCGGCCACCGACAGCGCCTCCTGCGCCCGCCACGACCCCGCCGACCGCGCGCGCAGGAACTCCGTACGCAACGGGCTCTGCACATCGGCGACATGCATATCGGTGAACTGCACAAAACACGCCAGTGCGGTGCGCCGGTCCTCGCGTCCGCTCCGCGCGGCGGCGAGTTCGGGCCGTACGGCCACCGGCCAGCCGGGGCCTGAGACGAGGCGCCGGTAGCCGTTGCCGGCGGCGGGGCGCGCCGTTGTCTCCAGCGTCGTGACCCCGAACGGCGCTGCTCGCCCGCCGCCTGGGCGGGATGGCGGAGGCACCGGATCCGTCTGTGGGGTCGTGCCATCCGTGGCCGCACTGCTACGGCGCTGACCCGGCAGCGCCCACACGGCCCCGGTCCCGGCGACGGCGGCCCCGGAGGTGATGAGGAACCGCCGGCGGTTGGGGGTGGGGGCGGGGGTTGTTGCGGTGGCTTCAGTAGGGGTGGCGTCAGTGTTGGTGGCTTCGCCAGCGGTGGTTTCGATACCGGCCATGAGGCCCTCCGTGCCGTGGCCGGTGCGCCGGCCACGGCGGGGTCACCAAGCGGAACATCTCCTTCCGAGAGCGTGCGTGGCGCGCGTGGCCGGAAACTGAACAGGGCCGGTACGGTCCGCGCCCATCACCTGTCGGTACGGTCCGCGTCCCCTGGCACGGCTGGAGCCGATCGCTCCGGTCACCCTGTTCCGCGCCTACATGATCAACTTGGTGGAGCCCGGGCGAGTGCGCCCCCGGTGCGGAGGCGCCGCTGACGGAGCGTGCCTGATCAGACCCGGGCCGTGAACGGACACGCCCAGTCCGCCGGCTTGCGTCGGCCCGAATAACGCCGGGCCTCGGAGAGCTTCTCGTACTCCACGAGGTTGGGGTTGATGTTGCCCTGCAGCTCGATGTCCTGCTTCCGGATCTTCTCCTGCAGGCGGTCCCACAGCCCGGCGGCCTTTATCCGGTCGAACTGCGCGTGGGAGTTGAACGCGAGCATCGGGAAGGGCGGGCGCCGGCCGATACGGCTGTGCGTCTCGTGCAGCCCGATCACGAAGAACGGGTGCCCGGCGACGCTGTATGCGAAGGCGCCGGACGACGGGTCGGGGTCGTAGCCCTCGGCCCAGGGATGCGTGAGGCTGTCATGATCGTGGAGGGCCTGCAGCTGCCGCCACAGCAGGTCCTCGAACTCGATCTCCGACAGCTCAAGAGGCCCCGAGAAAGTGGCCACGAAGCTGGTGAAGGGCTTGGCCTCCCAGTCCACCGCCTTCACATACCGCTCGAGATCAGCCGCCATCTGCCGGGCCGCGTCGTCACCTCCGAACCACGTGTAGTGGTGATGGGTGATCCCGCCCTGCCGCCAGGCCGAGCGGCCGGCCAGACAAGGGAACGAGTCGCCGAGGAGGAACCGCCCGACTTCGGTGGCGGCGGAGGCGTCAACCGTCATGTTCGCGAGACCTTTGGTAGGGGGACACAACCCGTGCGGCAAGGGGACACGATCCGTGGTGGGGACCACGGCAGTCAAGATCGGACATGGCCATTTCGTCAAGCCGCCCGCGATACTCCTGCGCGCTCCCCTTGCCGAAGGCCGGCCGTCGGCGTACGGAAAGGGACCGTGACTGGAGCTGCTGGAACTACGGGGGGACCTACCGGAACGAATTGCCTTCGAAAAGGATACGGAGGATGTGGCCGTTGTCGATGCCCTGATTGGTCCCGTTATCAATGCCACTGCCGGATCAATGCCACTGCCGGTGGAGTCGGGATTCGGTGCATCCTCGGTGATCCCGATTCCGGCGAGCTCGATGTGCCTGGTCGGCGGCCATGGCGGCGATGGCGGATCGCCGTCCGCCGCGGGAAAGCTGTCGCGTCGCCGATCGTGAATGACCATGTGATGCCACGTATATATCTGCACCCAAGGGCCTGGAAAGCCCCTTTCCTGACGGGGGTACTGCGCGTAGCTTGCCGACCTTGAAGACGCAGGTGCTCAGCAGCTGCTCAGCAGTTACTCAAGGGGGAAACGTGGACTGGGGGACGCTCGTCGCGACCGTAAGCGGGGGCTTCGTCGCCATCTCCGGCACCGTACTGGCCGATCACCTGCGTCGTCGCCATGAAAGCGAGCGCAGCGTCGAGGCGCGGCGCCGGGCGGTGTACATCGAGTTCATCACCGCAGCCGGGGCCTGCCACACGCGGTTGCGTCAGATCGCGCAGGCTCCAGGTGCCGAGGCCGACCTCGACGCGTCCACCCGCGCGGCGCTCAACGACGCCGCGATCTATGAAGTGCGGGAGAGGCTGTTCATCGATGCGACCACCGACGTCGCCAGCGCCGGGCAGGCGATGTTCGAACGACTCCGGACCCTTCAGCGCGCCGTTGCGGCGGGCGCCCCGCACAACTCACCCGCCTTTCACGACGCTTACCACCCCTACATCGCCGCGGTCTGGTCCTATCGCCTGGCAGCGCGCAAAGAACTCGAGGGGCGGCCCTTTTCGCCCGCGGCTTTCGGCTGGGAGGAGTGGGACGGCCGGGATCGGTGTGCGCTGTGTGCAGCGTAGTCATCAGCGGATCATGAATGACGGTATGCGGCCGTATTCCAGACTACGAGCGGGGTTGCGTGAAGAGATGCGTCAGGGCGTCATCTCTCCTTCGTGGTGCCGGGCCTGAATGAGGCTCGGTCCCGAATGCCGCTGCACGGCAGGCGCGGCGGCCGGTCTCCGGCATGTGGCCGGCCTCACGTCCCGTCGCGTTGACCTTGACATCAATGTGAAGGTTCCAGCGTGTACCGCAAGCGACACCGCAACCCACAGCAGACACGAGCGGCAACCACGAGGTGAGCCCGATGGACAACCAACTCTTCGACTACAGCCCCATCGTCGATACCCGCAGATCATCGAGGCGGGGCGGGCCCGGAACTGGGTGTGGCTGGCGCATGGCAAGGACAACTCGATCTTCCAGGCCGATATGACGGTCGATGCGGAACGCGCCTATCCGACCGAGGTGATCGACACCATCGAGAAGGTCACCGGCCAACGTCCGCGCGGCTGGATGGGCCCCGCACTCACCGAGACCTTCCAGACACCGGCGCTGCTCGCCGAACTCGGCCTGAGTTATGTGCTGGATTGGACCAACGACGACCAGCCGTACCGGCTCAACGTGCCCGGAATGCTGAGCGTGCCGTACTCGGTCGAGCTCAACGACATCGGTCTGTTCGTCAGCAAGGGCCGCACCGGGCCGGACTTCGTCCAGATCGTCAAGGACCAACTGGACCAGCTCTACGACGATTCGGCGGACAGCGGCCGGGTGATGTCGGTGGCCCTGCGCCCGTTCGTCATCGGCCAGGCGTTCCGGCGCAAGTACCTGGATCAGGCGCTGGAGTACGTGGTGAATCACCCTGGGGTGTGGCTGACGACCAGCGATGAGATTGCCGGGCACTACGCCGGCCTGCAGATCCGGGCCCGCGGATCTGAGTAGGGGCTGAGTAGGAACGCTCAGGTCGGCGTGGAACGGGTCACGGATGCTGAAGACCATGACGCCACCTCCCGCCGACCAGCCGCCGCACCCGTCCAGCAGCCCCGCCGACCTCTCCCCGCCCCTGACGTCGCCCCTGCCGCAACTCCCGCCCGCCCGGCCGCGCAACCGTCGGGCCGTGGCGGCGGGAATCATCGCCGCAGTGGTCCTCTTGATTGCCGGCGGGACGGCCACCGCGTGGTGGCTGACCCGGGGCGAGGACGGTTCTCCGCCGGCCGGGCTGCCGCGGGTGACGGACAAGGCGGCGGGGCTCTCGTACGCGCTGCCGGAGGGCTGGAAGGAGGGGAAGCGCGAGCGCCTCATCGCGGCCTTCACCTCGTCGATCACCGCACGGCATGCCGGGGGCAAGGGCGGCAGCATGGTCGCCGCCGGCCGGGCGCGGAGCATGCCGAAATCCGCCCTCAAGCGGCAGGCGGAGTTCGCAGCCCGGTCGAACGCGGAGTTTTTCTACCCGGACGGAGGCTCGACGGTTGAGGAGTCCCGCGCCACGACCGTGAGCGGCCGCCCCGCCCACACGGTGGCGCTGAAGGTGAACGACGGAAACGGCGGCGCAACCGGCCATCTACGCCTGACCCTTATCGCCGCGGACGACAGCCACTCGTCCTTTCTCCTCGGCCTCGCGCAGCCGGCGGGCGAGGCCGAGCGGCAGGAGCTCGACGGGGTGCTGGAGAGCGCCTCACTGAGGTAGCGGTCTCCGGCGATCAGGCCCAGAGCATAAGAAGTCATCAGCAGCCCGGACGCCGGAATCGACACCGACAAGGCGGCTGCCACTTCCGGCAGGATCCCGGCTGTCGCGAATTCGCCGGTGGTGAAGCTGAACACCACCAGCATTAAGGAGAAGACGGAAAGCGGCATGGCGAACTCTTGCTGTGGGGGAGGCTGAAATGCGGTGGGGGAGGGGTGAAGAGGCGGCAGGTACAGGGAGCGGGGGAGTGGGGGCGTATGGCCTGGCTTCGCGGTGAGTTGATGGACAGTCAGCTTCGCTGAGCGGTCCGTCGTCCGATCGGTGCTGCCAACTCCAGGCGGAATGGCCGGGAAATCGGCATGAGTCGGTCACCGAGGTAGGGTTACCGTCGAACAAGTACCTATGGAAAAGTGCAGTACTTACCTGGAGGTGTGTGCCTCTCATGCCGGTGCGTAAGTGCCAGACGACATTCGTGTCCGGGATAGACGCCGCCATTGATGTGGTCGGCGGTAAGTGGAAGGTGCTCATTCTCTGGGCGCTGAGCGACGGCGCGAAGCGGTTCAGCGAGCTCAGGCGGTGTCTGGCGGGTGTCAGCGAGAAGATGCTGATCCAGCATCTGCGCGAGCTGGAGCGCGATGAGGTGGTGCACCGGGAGGTCCATCACGCCGTTCCGCCGAGGGTGGAGTATTCGCTCACCGGGCTCGGCCTCTCGCTCATCGAGGCGCTTCGTCCGCTCGGTGCCTGGGGGTGCGACCACAAGACGCGCCTGGAGGAGATCAGGAACGGGAGCGCATCGGTTGCGGGCGGCGCCGCCGCTACGTCCCCGAGCCCAGCCGTGCCGAGATCCCGTACGGCGCCCTCGTGAGGTGACGGTCTCCGCGGTCTTGTACCCACCGGTACAGCACAAGGGCGGCCCCGCCGTCGACGGCGGTTGTCCGGCCTGTTCGGCCGACCGACGGACCTGTCCGCCGCCGCTTCCCTCTGACTTCAGATTTCCTCTTGACTCCTCCTGAACTGGGAGGAAACTGGTTAATACACCAGACAACCGGAGAGCCGCACCGTCGGCAGAGACGTTTGTCGGCAGGAGACCCTTGACGTGGCTCTGGCTAGGCCCCCGGAGGCCCCGCGCCGTCGGAGACTCAGCGACGACTGAGGCAGATGGCGACGATGAGGGCAACCGGGGACTGTGTTGTGTCTGGGGGCTTTTCTGTGCGTGGGCGCGGCCGGTGAACGTTCCCCGGCCGCTCGTGACGGTTCCTGTGCGCGATCTGGAGCGCCAGAGGGACGACCATCCTCACGGCGGGCAGCAGCCGGGTGATTTCCCGCCCGATTCCCTGGCCGGCAGCTGTCGCCGGGGTCAGGTCCGAAGGGGCATGTTCAACATGATCCCGTGCCCATGCCCGCCCGCCCGCCGCCCGGCCGCCGGCCCCCCGATCCCCCTCGTCGCTCCGTCATGCGCAGTCCTCCACCCGCTGCTTCGGCCCCGGCCCGCTGCCCCCGCGGCGGCCGCACCACCGCCCCCACCCCTCAGGAGAAGCCCATGAATCCGCAGCAGGCCCGCGAGCTCGTCCGTACCGTCTTCGGCGACCGGGTCCACGCCGAGGTGACCGGCTTCCCCGGCGGCAACCTGTCCCTCACCGTCACCGGCAGCCGCCACTCCGCCACCGTCGACGGGCACCCCGACACCGGCTGGGCGTACACCATCGACCCCGCCGAGGACGACGGGTTCACCGGCCATGACCAGGCCGCCGACACCCTCGAGGACGCCCTCCGGGACATTCACGCACGGCTTGCCGGCTGACCGGGGGCGGCGCCGGGATTCCGGCACGGGGACTTCCGGCGGGCCTCGACCGGCACCAGGCGTCCCTGGATGACGTCCACCGGCGCCGGGTGCGGGACCGCCGTCCAGCGGGTGCGGCTCCACCGACGACGTGCCCCCGAGGCGCAATTTGCGGACGCTCAGCGCAAATCCGGTCAATGTCCGGTCAATGATCGTGCCTGTGCCCCGGGTGATCCGACGGTTTTCCGCGATGGTTCACGGCGCGGCTGTTGCTTTCGTGCACTCGATGAACTGCCTTTCCGCTTTCGTGACGGATCCGTCGCTCTCCGTGCATGTAAAGGGTTAAGGTCGGGCATGCGAAAGGGCCCTGAGGCGGCGTCCAACCTTCCCGCAGGGCCCTTCCGTTCTTCTGTTCATCTGTCGCCGCGAAGTAAAAGGAGACGTACATGACGTCGACGACGACGTACATGCCTCTTCATCCGCGTCCTGCCGGTCAGCCGCTTGCAGCGCTGACCAGCGGGTTCAAAATTAGCATGCGCCATGCTCACCGGCGCCAAACATCGGCCGCTGTCGACACCACTGTCAGCATCGCCGCCGGAGCGTTCGTTGCCGCGTCCGCGCTGGGCCTTGTGCTGATCTACGGGCCGGCCGCCGCGCCCGCCGTGGCGGCGACCGTGCCGCTCGCTGTCGTGGCGAACCGCTCCTACCTCCGCCGTCGCACGGTGCACCGCCGGTAGCCGGGATTCCGGCCCGGCCCCCCGCGGCGCTCCGGAGGGCCGGGCCGGCCGGGTGCCGCGGTCCCCACGCCGCAGTACGTCCGGCCGGCGCCCCGGCGGTTTCGTTCCGCCGGATGCCGACAGCGCTCGCCGCCCCGCGACGAAAGCCACCGCGCAGGTGACGGTGCGGTGGCCCGTCACGCAACCCCGTTCGCACACACGGAACTTCAATGACGAAGAACACGCCGCCCCTTGTCTGCGGCCACTGCCGCCGCACCTTCACCCGCCCCAAGCCCACCGGCCGTACCCCGGTGTACTGCAGCCAGAAGTGCCGCAGCGCCTCCTACCGCGGCCGTACCGCCGCCCCCGCCGCGCCGCGCAGCTACGACGACGATGTCGTACGCATCGGCCGCGCCCTGCTCACCAAGGCCCAGGCCCTGGACCACAGCGCCCGCCACCGGGTGCCGGCCCTGCCCCTGGAAATCGTCGAATGCTGTGTGGCACTGCGCCGCGACCTCGACGACATCACCGCCGTCGCCACCCGCCACGCCCACGCCAACGGAGCCACCTGGCCGCAGATCGCCAAGGTCATGACCACCTCACAGAGCACCCTCAAGAGCAATTACTCCGCGGAGAAGGTCGACAAGATCCTGGCGAAGCGCGCCGACCGGGGCCCGGCCCGGCTGCGGCGGCCGGCCACCTTGCGGAGCGGCGAACGCACCCCCACCATTTCGCGGGCCAGCCCGCTGCTCCCCGGCCTGCCCGGCTACGCCCTCTCGCGCGCCCTGTCGTATCTGGGCCGCAGCAGCGTCCACCTGACCATCCGTGAGCTGGCGGCCGGCACCGGCGTCTCGACGTCGTACATCTACCGGATCATGTCCGGGGACCGCACGCCCACCTGGGACGTCGCCGCCGCCTTCGCCCGCGCCTGCGACGCCGACCCGGACGATCTGACGTTCCTGTGGAACACGGCGCACGCGCTGGCCACCCCGCCGCCCGCCGACGGGCAAACGTACCCGGAGGCCGTCCACGCCCTCCAGGCGGCGCTGCGCGGCCTGCGGCTGGCGGCGGCCAACCCGGAGATAGCCACCCTGCTGCGGCGCGGCACGGCACCGCTGACCGCCGGTTCCGCCACGGCCCTGCTGGACTGCGGCATCCCCGCGCCCGGCTTCCTGGAATGGCCGGTGGTCAAGGCGCTCACCACCGCGCTGCAGGGCGACCCGGACACCATCCAGCCGCTGTGGGAACGCCTTGACGCGCTCGCCGGCCGGGACCACGACACCACCGGCGGCACCGCAGGCGGCGCCTCGTTGCCCGCGGAAGCCTTCGGCTGACCCGCACCGGACACGCCCGCTGCGCGCCCCGCACGCGCCCGTACGACCCAGCACCCGCGCACCACGACCACCCCTCGGGGGACCCATGCCGCCCGCACCACCCACCGCCGTCGGCACCACGCCGCACACCACCCCCGTGCGCCCGAAGCTCGGCGAGGCAGACATCACCGTGGTCCTGCCCGCCGACTTCACCGCCTTCTGCCAGCTCCACCACGACGTCTACCAGCGCTACGCCCGGCAGATGATCGCCGATCACGACGCGGCGGTCCTCGCCGTCCAGCACGCCCTGGGCGATCTCGCCGCCTCCTGGACACAGGCCCTGGCCGGCCACCACACCACCGCCATCGCGTGGACCGCCCTCACCCGCCGCGTCCACCGGGCAGCCCGTACACCGTCCCGTACGCCGTCCGGCGCGTCCTCCCGCATGCCGTCCCGTACGCCCGCGGCCGCCCTCTACGGGCTCGTGTCCGCGGCCGAAGCCGATGCGGCCCTGCTGCACCACGTCGTCGGACTCGGCGCGGCGGCCACCGCCGACACCCTCGGCGCCGAGCCCGCCGTCGTCATATCGCTTCTCCACCGCTTCGCGCGCCGCCTCGACGACACCCGCGCCCTCACCTTGCGCCTCTGCTGGGAGGCCGCGGTCCACGCCGCCGTCCCCGTTGTCACCCGAGAGTCCGGTCGAGATTGAATGCGGCGCTGATGAGCGCGAGATGGGTGAATGCCTGGGGGAAATTGCCGATCTGTTCGCCGGTCCGGCCGATTTCTTCGGCGAACAGCCCGAGGTGGTTGGCGTAGGTCAGCATCTTCTCGAAGGCGAGGCGGGCCTCGTCGGTACGGCCGGCGCGGGAGAGCGCTTCGACATACCAGAACGAGCAGATGGAGAACGTGCCTTCCTCGCCCCGCAGTCCGTCCGGGCTGTTGCGGGGGTCGTAGCGGTAGACCAGGGAATCCGACACCAGCTCCTCGCCCAGGGCGTCCAGGGTGGTGAGCCATTTCGGGTCGGTGGGGGAGATGAATTTGGCCAGCGGCATCATCAGCACCGCGGCATCCAGGACATCGTCCCCCTCGTGCTGTACGAAGGCCTTCCGCTCGGCGGACCAGCCGCGCTGCATGATCCGCCGGTAGATCGCATCGCGGGTCCCGGCCCAGCGGGTCAGGTCCGCCGGCAGACCGCGATGGGAGGCGATGCGGATCGCCCGCTCGATCGCGACCCAGCACATCAACTGCGAGTAGAGGAAGTTCTGGATCTTTCCGCGGGTCTCCCAGATTCCTTCGTCCGGCTGGTCCCAGTTGGCGCAGACCCAGTCCACGATTTTTCCGACGGTGTCCCAGTGATCGCTGGAGAGCGGCTCTCCCCATTTGTCGTAGAGATAGAGGGAATCGATGAGCGCGCCGTAGATGTCGAGCTGGAGCTGGGTGACGGCGTTGTTGCCGATCCGGACGGGAGCGGAGCCGAGATGCCCTTCCAGATGGGGGAGTTCCTCCTCGGGGAGTTCGCTGCGGCCGTCGATTCCGTACATGATCTGCAGCGGTCCGCCGGAACTCTGGCCGAGGCAGATGTTCTCGGAGAGGAAATGCACAAATGCCCTGGCCTCGTCGGTGAAGCCGAGCCGGAGCAGGGCGTAGATACAGAAGGCGGCGTCGCGCACCCAGACATAGCGGTAGTCCCAGTTGCGTTCGCCGCCGATCTGTTCGGGCAGGCTGGTCGTGGGAGCGGCCACGATGGCGCCGGTCGGCGCGTAGGTGAGGAGCTTGAGGGTGAGCGCCGAACGGTGCACCATCTCGCGCCAGCGTCCCCGGTAACGCGACTGGGACAACCAGGCACGCCAGTACCGCACCGTCGCGCCGAAGAGCTCCTCCGCCTCCGTCACCGCACAGGACCGCGGTTCGATCCCGCCGCCGATCCGGTCGAGTGCGAACACCGCGGACTCGCCCTCGTCCAAGGTGAACGAAGAACGGGCGTCCGGGCCGTCGATGCCGACCGGCACGCTGGACGTCAGCGCGAGGGTGAGATCGCGGGAGGTGAAGACGGTCTGATGCCCCTGCGTGCTGACCGTGTGCGCCTGCCGGCCGTAATCGAAGCGGGGAGCCACCCGGGCGGTGAAGGGCAGCGATCCCCGGACGCACAGCACCCGGCGGATCAGGCGGTGCCGGTCCGCTTCACGCGAGTCGTCGACGATCGGCATGAAGTCCTGGACCTCGCCGACGCCGTTGTCGGCGAAGAACCGCGTGATCAGGATGTTGGTGTCGGGGAAGTAGAACTGCTTGGTGCGGGCCGGCACGTCCGGGGCCAGCTCGAAGGCGCCGCCGCGGTCGGCGTCGAGGATGGCCGCGAAGACGCTGGCCGCGTCGAAACGGGTGCAGCAGTACCAGTCGATGGTCCCGTCCGTGCCGACGAGCGCAGCCGTGCGCATATCGCCGATCAGACCGTGCTCGGCGATGGGGGTGTAACGGAGCGCGTCCGCCTTGCTGGGGCGGAGGCTTTCGCAGCTGGTCATCCGACCTCCCCGGCACCTGGGCGGGAGCACTGCGTTCAGGCTACCTCCGGGCGGTGGGGGCGGCGAGGCACGGACGGGTCACCGGGAGGGACCGGCGGGCGACACCGGGTGACCTGGCGGGGACGGGCCGCCGCCCGCCGCCGGAACCGCCGGTGCGCCGTCCTAACTCCCCGACGCCTGTGCCGCCGCACGCTCGCGGGCGTGCGCGGCCCGCTCGGGGTCGCCGAGCCGGTCCTCGAGGCGGGCCTGGGCCGACCAGTTGTACGGGCAGACCGGGCGCAGCTGGATGCGTTCGCTCAGCAGCGTCCGTGCCAGCTCGGTGCGGCCGGCGCGGAGCGCCGCCTCGACGAGGGTGCGCTGGACGGCGTCCCGTTGGGCATGGCTGCCGCCGAAGTGGTGCAGGCGGTGCCGCAGCGGCAGCAGCAGATCGGCGGCCCGGCCGTGGTCCCCCTGCCCGTAGGCGATCAGCGCCCGGCAGACCGGCAGGCCGATGTCGGCGGTCATCGCACGGTTGCTCACGCCGGGCGCCGCCCCGGCCAGCCAGCTCTCCCGGTCCCGCACCAGCCGCTCGGCCTGGGCGAGGCGGCCCGCCCCCACATACGCCATGACCGCGTGCACGTCATTGAAGGCGTAGTGGGCGCCGTCCCGACGGCTCTCCCAGGCATCGGCGAGCCGGGCCCACCGTGCGCTCTGGTCGTCCTGCGCCAGATGGAGCCGCCAGAGCAGCGCAGCGGCGTCGAGGAGTTGCATCGCCACTGGCGCGGATGCTTCGTGGTGGAGGGCGGAGTCGTAGATCTCCAGTACGCGGCCGGTGTCGCCCGTCTCCAGCGCGTAGAGGGCGTAGTGCCACCAGTTGTGGACGGTGAGCAGGGTGCCCGCCGCCCAGTCGTCGGTACGGGCGTCGAGAAAGCGGATCCCGTCGGCGAAGCGGCCCCGCATCTCGTAGGTGTGCACCACGCCGTGGATCCCCCACACATCCTGCGGATGCTGGGCGAGGGCCGCCAGACCGGCCTCCTCGGCACGCTCGTAGTGCCCGGTCTCCTCCAGGCCGAACGCATACATGCTCAGCAGGGGACCGTGGTGCCGGTCGTCCTCGTGCCACGCGCCCAGCGCTCCGCCGATGCGGTCGCGCAGACGCCGGGCGTCACCGGTGAGGAAGTCGTGCTGATGTCCGGCGAAGAGCGCCAGCACATCGTGCGGGTACGCGACGCTCAGCTCCCCGAGGATGCGGCCGGCGCCGTGGAGGTCACCGCCCAGCCAGGCCGCCGCGGCGGCCAGGTGCATCCGCTCCCGGCGGGTCGGCGCACCCTCGTCGAGACCCGAGCGGAACCGGTCGAAGGCGTCCCGCGCGGCGGCCGCGTCCTTCTCCTCGGTCGCCAGCACCCCCAGATACGCGGCCAGGACCTGCCCCATCACCGACCTCGGCGACGAAGCGAGCACCGCCCGCGCGCTCTCCACCACCTTCGGCCGGAAGAACAGCAGGTCGTCCAGGGCCTGTTCGTAGTGCACGAGGGCTTCGGCACCGGTGCCGCTCATCCGCTGTCCGTGACGGTCCGCTGTCATAGGTGGCTCCCAGACTTCCGATGGTCGGTGTCCCCCGGTGCTCCATCGTGGCCGGTTGGTGACGCAGAGGGAAGGAGGACTCGGGTCGGCACGCCGACGGCCCGGACGGCAGGATGCACCCCATGACGGATGGTCGGGAGGAGCCGGCGGAGCTGCTGAGGCGTGCCGGGCTGGAAGTCGTGGAGGAACGGGAGACCGGGGCGTTGCCGCCGCCCCGGGTCGCCTGGCGGTCGGTCGCCGCGTATGACGCCGTGCCGACCGTGGCCGTCCGCGACGACCGGCCCGATGCGGTCGCGGAACTGAATGCGCAGTGGCACCGGCTCGCGGTTGCCCACGGGGTGCTGGGCGAGCACGGGGACGGGGACGGGGAGTTCCTCGTCCACGTCGGCGGCTCCCGGGCGGGGACCACGGCATGGACGCGGGTACGGCTCACCGAGCGGTGGGATCTCGCGGGCGTGCTGGGGGCCCGCCCGGGCCGGCCGGAATTCGTCACCCTGTCGCCGAACGGCGCCGCCCTGCTGGGCGCGACCTGCGAGGAGTACGACGTCTGGCTCATCGCCGTGGACCGGTTCGCGGAACACTGGGAGGAAGCCGCCCGGACGGCGGCCCGGGAGACCCCGCAGGAGCGGGAGGCCGCCTGGGAAGCGCTGTCCTGGCGCATCCGTCCGTCGGAGCAGGTGCGGCGGGCGTGGGCGGACGGGCTGGCGCTCAACGGGGCGGCGCCCGAGGACGTCCTGCACAGGCTGCTGGGACGGTCGGCGACTCTTTTCCGGCGGCGCGATCTGCCATCTGCGGTCGTCGATGCCGCCGTCGTGCACCGCGACCGGCGGGTGCGGGGGCGGCTGGCGGAGGCCCAGCCGGACCTGACCGCAGAGCAGTGGGCCGGCCTGCTGCTCGACGAACCGGACCCCGAGCGCCGTTGTGCCCTGGCCGCGCTCGCCGCCGACCGGCGTGCTGAGCTCACCGGGACCGGCTACCGGCGGCTCGCCGGCGACCCCGACCCCCGCGTCCGAGCCGAGGCCGCTCACTTGCCCGGCCTGCCGGTACAGCTGCTGACCACCCTCGCCACCGACCCCGACCCCCGCGTACGGGCGTCCGCATGCCCGTACGCCTGGCCTCACTTGAACGCGCCGACGCGGCGGGAACTGCTCGCCGACCCCGATGACGGTGTCCGTACCGCCGCACTGCTGCGGCATCACGAAGACCACCCGATGCCCCGGTCGGTCTTCGCCACGCTGGGCCCCCGTGTGCAGGCGGCCGCAAGATGCCTGCCGGCCCCGGAACTCGCCGAACACTTCTCACACCACGGCGATCCGGCCCTGCGCCGGGCCCTCGCGAGCAACCCGCATCTCGCCGAGCACCGAGACGAGACCCCGGACACGAACGGTGACCAGACCCCGGACACCGACTGCGACGGGACCCCGGAGGCCCTCGTCCCCGGCCTGCCGGCCGTCCTCGCGGCCCTCGCCGACGACCCGGACGACCAGGTGCGCCTGGCCGTGTCCGTACGGCCCGAACTCACCGAAGAGCAGCGGGCATCGATCCGTACCGCCATCGACCCGCGCCAGGCGCGGCACGTACTGCCCTGGGTGGCCGCCCTCCACGACGATCCGGACGCCATGCGCCGCTGCGCCGCCTCCTCCCATCTGCTGGTGCGCAGCAGCGTCGCCCGCGCCCGGCACCTGCCGCCGGATGTCGTCGCCCGCCTTGCCCACGACGAGGACCACTTCGTACGGCTCTTCCTCGCCGAATCCTGCGACGACGCACCGGCCGACCTGCTTTTGGAGGTCTGGCGCTGGTGGACCGGCAGCTTCAGCCACCCCGGACGGCCCCGCAACCACCGGAACTTCCCGCGCCGGGAGCTCCTTCGCTACGCCGGCGACCCGCTTCCGCGGATGCGGCAACTGGCCCTGGACGACCCGGAATCCACGCCCGCCCTGGTGGAATCCTTCAGCCGGGACGGCGCTGCGGAGGTACGGCTGCGGGCCGCCGTCGACCCCCGGTTGTCGGCCGCCTCGGCGGTGCGGCTGCTCGACGATCCCGATGAACGGGTGCGCCGGGCGGCGGCCGAGCACCCCCAACTGCCCGCCCGGGTCCTGATCCGGCTGCTGCAGAACCCGGAGACCGCACTCCACGCGGCCCGGAACCCGGCGCTCCCGGTGCCGGTCATGCACCGTCTGCTCGACCCGGCCACGGGTGCCGGTGCGGGTGGTGACGCGCTGCTGCCCGGGTAGCCGGTGGATCTCAAGGGGCGGTTCGCCGTACGGCTGCCGCTGCGGTCCCGTACGCCGAACTGCACTGGCGGCGCGGGCCGTTCGTCCGTGCGCCGCGCTCCGTCAGGGCCGTGAGCCGGCGCGTGGTGCGCGGCGGCGGGGGGAGGGCCGGTCCGGTGAGGCGGCCTCGGTCGGGCCTTCGGTGCCGGGGGCCGGTTCGGGCTGTGGGGGGAGGGGCTGGAAGGGGAGTTCGCCGCGGTAGCCGACGGCCAGGGCGAGCTGGCGGCCCGCGAGGCGCCGCGCGTCGGCGAGCGTCAAGGTCCGGTCGCGGGCGATGAGACGGGTGGCGAGGCCGGTGAGCAGGGCGAGTGCGACGGTGGCGATGTCGTCGGGGTGACAGTCGCGGAAGTCGCCCGTTTCGAGCCCGGCCGCGACCGTGGCGGCGAGCGGCTGCATGATGCGGTCGTTGAGTGCGGCCAGGCTGCGGGCGAGTTCGGGGGACCCGGCGGCGCGCATTTCCAGTTCGGACCACAGACGCCATTCCATGACGTCGTCGCTGGTCAGAGGCAGTCCGAAGTCGATCAGATCGGCCAGTCGCTCCGGCGGGGCGGAGCGGTGCTCGCCGCTGGTACGGCGCTCGAGGCGCGCTTCGGCGGCGCCCAGGGAATGGGCGAGGGACGCGGTCAGAAGCTGGGCGCGGGTGGCGAAGTGGTAGTGGACCAGCGCGGTGGAGGCCTCGGCGCGGCGGGCGATGTCGGCGATGCGTACGCCGTCGAAACCGTCGCGGGCGATCAGTTCCAGGGCCGCGCGCAGGATCCGCTCCCGCCCGCCGCTCGCGCTCATGCGGTCCGCCCGTCGGTGGCCCGTCTGTCCGCGTTCTGCCTGTTCGCGCTCTGCCTGTCGGCGTCCCACCGGTCGGTGTCGCTCCCGCTCATGAACCGATCCTGTCACACCCCAGGGATTGAATCCGCCCCGTCCTGACTTTAAAGTCAGCCGCGTCGGCCGCGGCCGGTGATGCCCCCGCCGCCGTGCCGACAGGTGCGCCCCTGCCCCGCGCGCCTCCCCTCCGGCCCCAGGAGATCGCATGCCCCGCTACGGCCCCATGTTCGGTCCCGACGTCACCTTCCTCGGTGTGGACCGCTGCACCCTCGACGAGCCCGACACCTACCGTGACGCGGACGTCGTCATCGTCGGCGCGCCCTTCGACGGCGGTGTCTGCCACCGGCCCGGCACCCGCTTCGGCCCCAGCGCGATCCGGTCCACCGACTACGGGGCGCACGACGGGTCGCGGCCCTCACTGGCGCTGCGCGTCGACGGCCTGCGGGATCTGCGGGTGGTCGACGCGGGCGACGTGGAGATGTTCGCCGGTGACATCGAGGGCAGCATCGCGGCGATCGAGGAGGCGGTGGCCACGATCGCGGCCTGCGGCGCGGTGCCGATCGTCCTCGGCGGCGACCACACCATCGCCCTGCCGGACATTACGGGCGTCGCCCGCCATCACGGCTTCGGCCGGGTCTCGGTCATCCATTTCGATGCGCATGCGGACACCGGTGACATCGAGTTCGGTCATCTGCACGGACACGGCCAGCCCATGCGCCGCCTGATCGAATCCGGTGCGGCGCGCGGCGACCGCTTCCTGCAGATGGGACTGCGCGGATACTGGCCGGGCCCGGAGACCCTGGACTGGATGGCCGACCAGAAGATGCGCTCGTACGAGATGAGCGAAATCGTCTCGCGCGGCCTCGACGCCTGTCTGGAGGAAGCCATGGCCCTGGCGCTCGACGACTGCGACGCCGTGTTCCTCTCGGTCGACGTGGACGTCGTCGACCCGGGGATGGCCCCCGGCACCGGCACGCCCGAACCGGGAGGGCTGACGTCCCGTCAACTGCTCGATGCGGTACGCAGGTTGTGCCTGGAGCTCCCCATCGCGGGGGTCGATGTCGTGGAGGTCTCACCGCCGTACGACCATGCCGACATCACGGCCTACCTCGGCAACCGGATCGTCCTCGAGGCGCTGTCGGGAATGGCTGCGCGCAGACGGGGAGATGTCTGGAACCCCGCCCGCCCCCTGCTGGACGGCCGGGGCACCCGGCCCGGCGCGCCGCGGGCCGGGTGACGGGGAGAGGTGGCCCGGGTGGCGAATTGCGGGCGTCGTGGAAGGCAAGGCACTCTTGCGTCATGTCGTACGTAAGGCTCGAAGCCTGGATCGGCGGGGAGTGGCTGGAGGTGGGCGCCGTGAGCGTCACCGTGAGCGAGGCCGCGCTGACCCTGTCCTTCGACCGTCAGCGCAGCGAGGCGGGCTACCGCGGCCTCATCTGGGAGCCACTGGAGAAATTCCTTGGCGAATACCGTGACGAACCGCTGGTTGTCGTCCCGCTGGGGCGCAATTTGCCGGTGATGTTCGGCCCCGGCGCGGCAGGACCCTTCCGGCTCGCGGAGGTGCCGGACGACTGACCTCCGCCGTCCGACGTACGGCTGGCTGCCTGCCGGTGGCTACTGGAGTCCTGTCTGCGCTTTGCTGAACAGCACGCCCTCGGAGTAGAAGAACACCGCGTTGCTGCTTCCATCGGCGCCGTAGCAGGTCCAGGTGACGGGGTAGCCGGTGTGCTCGGTCTCGTTCTCCTGCTGGCAGGTGTTGGCGTAGCGGAGCAGGATTTTCGCCTTGCTGCCGGCCTTGATCTGGTTGTACTCGGCCAGGGTCAGCGGGTCGTTGGCCAGGGTGCTGCCTTCGTAGGCAGCGGCGACCGCGAAAAGGCCGAGGAGGCAGACACCGGCTATCGCGCTCTTCTTCATGGGTGGGGCTGTCCTTCTACGGGTACGGGGCGGCGGGGTGTGGGGCAGCTCGCCGAACCCTCAACGCCCGGCACCCACCACCCAACGCCCACAGGATATGGCTCGCGTTCCGGCAGAGGCCATTGCCGGGTGTGGGCGGGGACGGTGGGCGGGCAACGAGTGCCGGTCGCACGGGGGTCGGCGCCCGGCGCCACCCCGTGTGCGTCCTCGCTCTCGGCCATCCCGCCGAGCAGGGCCGGCACTTCGGCCGCTCTGTGTCCGGATGCCGCTGTACGGGCCAGGAAGGGTGCCACGTCGGCACTGGCGGCATCCATCGTGGCCCTGGTGCAGCACGCTGCCGTAGAGCTCCGACACCGCCTCCTCCGCGGCGTCCGCGTCGTCTCCGGGGCCCGCACAGGGCCTGCGCGGCACATGGCGGTGCTATGCCGAGGACATCTGGCTACCCTCGTCTCTCCAAGATCTTGACTGCAGGGGAGCAGGCTGTGCGCAACGCCGTCGTGACGTCCGAGGGTGACCGGATCCGCTGGGTCGAGCTGCCTGGCCAGGAACCCTCCCGCGTCTACGTGCACGGTCTGGGCGCCACTTCGCCCGCCTACTTCGCCGAGGCCGCGGTCCACCCGCTGCTGGCGGGCCGTCGTTCGCTGCTGATCGACTTGCTCGGGCACGGCATCAGCGACCGGCCGGCCGGCTTCGACTACACCCTGGAATCGCACGCCGATGCCCTCGCGAAGGCCCTGACCACCGCGGGCGTCACCGGCGCTGAGCTGATCGCACACAGCATGGGCGGCTCGGTGGCCATCGTTCTGGCTGCCCGGCACCCGCATCTGGTCTCCCGCCTGGTCCTGGTCGACGCCAACCTCGACCCCATACCCCGCACCCCCGGATCCGACGGCAGCAGCGGTATCGCCGCGTACTCCGAGCAGGCGTTCCTCTCAGGCGGTTGGGAGGAGGTCCGCGACCGGGTCGGCCCCCACTGGTGGTCCACCATGCGTCTGGCCGGCCTCGAAGCCCTGCACCGCAGCGCGGTCCATCTCACCCGCGGCACTGTCCCCACCATGCGGGAACTCCTGCTGGACCTGAGGATTCCCCGCACCTACCTGCTGCCCGAGACCGACGGTCCACTCCCAGGCGCCGACGCGCTCGCCGAGGCGGGGGTGACCGTGGTTCCGATCCCCGACTGCGGACACAACATCATGCTGGACAACCCGGAAGCATTCGCCCGTGCCACCGCGATCGCACTCACAGACCGGGGCCAGGCATGACGCGTTGGGCAGGAGATGCGCGTACTGGCCGGCCGGTGCGGATCGTCCCGACGCTCGGGGCCGGTGAGGCCTTGCAGCCGTAGGTCAGCGCTTCCCAGACCTCGAGTCACGGGCCGAGCGGCGGCTACGGGCCCTGGCCCTGGCCCCCGATACTGGACTGGTGCCTGGCGCCCTCAACGTCGGGTTCGACAATGTGGTGGCCATGAACCGGACCAGAACTCCGATCCGTTGATCATTGACGCGCCCTAAACCGGCAAACGCGTCAGCATCTTGGCTTCGTCAGCGGGTGATATCTACGACCACACGACCATCACGAGGCCACCAATTCCACGACCGATGCAGCGGAACCGCGCCCCGGCAATCACCACAATCACCGCACGTGCATTCGTTAAACGGTGAAAAAGATCGCACCAGCCCATTACCCCCAGGTCCCAGGTCCCAGGTCCCAGATCCCGGGTCCCAGACCTCAGGTCCCCGATCCCGGAGGCCGCGGCAGCGAACACCCTCGACGGCTGCGCGCGGCCCCATTCCGTCGGGTGTCAGACCGCCGCGTAAGTGCCCCGGCCGGCACGCGTGACGAGCTTGTCCTTCTTCGCCGCACGCTCGAGGGTGTTCCGCACGGATTCGATCTGCCCTGCGGTGGCCTCCCGTCCCAGGGCCGCGTTGATGTCACGGGGACGCATCGGCACGCTGGACTTCCGCAGCACCTCCAGCGCGGCATCCACGAGCCGTTCGGCCCCCTTGGCGTCCGACGGCGCGACGGCGGCTGGTGCCGCGACCTTCTTCCGCGCCTTCGGCTTCGCGGGCGCCTCCTTCTTCGAAACGGCCTTCTTGCCGGCGCGCTTTGCCGCGCTGCCCGACTTGGTGCGCGGAGACGCCGCTGCCCGCGGTTTCGGCACAGCCGGGGCTGCCTTCTCCGGTTCGGCGGCTGCCTTGCCCTGGGCAGGCACCACGGGTTCGACGGCGACCTGGCGGCCTTCGACGTCCGCCGCGTCAAGAGCCGGGGCCTCGGCGGAGGAAGGCGACGCGGTGACCTCGTCGGGCGCTGAGGCCTGTGGGCGACGCTGGGCGGAACCGGTCAGGACACGCAAGTGCTCCAGCGCATGGCGGGTGGAAATAACACGCTGGACTACCTCGTCGAGCTCGCCACGCAACTTCCGTTCCTGTGCCTCGAGTTCCGGCAGCACGCTTTCGAGATTTTCAATGGTCTGATGAAAAACCGAGTCCGTCATGCTCTCCCTGCCCTCACTGCAATGGAATGATTTCCAGTCACCGTACCCACCTCCACAGCCATAAGGTAGGGAACGAGGCCGAGAATGGGGGAGAGACAGCCGGATCAGTGAACCTGTGCCGACTGGCTGATCTTGCCTCCGCCGTGTGAACCGAACAACGTCAGGATGAGCCAGGCGGCCGGTGGCGGGGCGCACTTGATTGCTCGTGTCCAGGGTCCTGACCATGGGTTTCTGCGCTCAGTCCGCACCTGCTCGGCCTGGCCGCGGCCAGGTGCTTTCCGCTGCTCCCACGACGAGCCACCGCTCATGGGCAAGGGGGCTACGGCGCTACAGGGGCTGTCCGCGACAACTTTGGGGCGCAGGTGGCACGCGACAACGAGTACGTTGACGACAGGATGGCCGACGAGGCCCTGCCGCCTGTGAGGCGCTGAGGGCGGGCCGACTGGCGGCTGGGCGGGATCATGCCGGGAACTGGCCGAGGATCACCATGGCGATCAGCGCATCGCCGAGCTGCGGGTCGCGGACGCCGTCCTGACAGGAATCACAGGCGATCGCCATCAGCGACCCCATCACCCCCGCCAAGCCGCCGGCCGCCGGCGCTCCCACAGCCGGAACGAGCCGCAGGAACCAGTCCCCGGCGGTGCGCCGGCCGGTGAGCTGGCTGGGAGCATCGTGGCGCGATGGGGTGCGTTGGCGTCGAGCCTTGCCGCGAGTTGATCTCCGCGGGCGTTGCTCCGGGGAGGGGACGGGGAACGGGAAGGGCAAGGGGGAGGGGAGGATGACTGTGACAGCTTTTGACGAGTCCGAGCGTCGCGCGTGGGCAGGGCAGGCCGAGGCCTATGCGGGTGGGTTCGCCAAGCTCTGCGCGTATCCGGTGCCGCGGCTGCTCGACGCCGCCGGGGTCCGGGAGGGCGGCCGGGTCCTCGATGTGGGGACGGGCACGGGCACCGTGGCTGTGGCTGCGTGTCAACGGGGAGCGAAGGTGACGGCGGTGGATGCCGAACCCGGCATGGTCGCGCTTGCGGCGCAGACAGCGCCGGCAGCTGACGTGCGGCTCGCCGGCCTGCCCGGTCTCCCCTTTGCCGACGATGAGTTCGACGCCGTCGTGGGAAATTTCGTCCTCAACCACGTCGGACGGCCCCGGGCGGCCCTGACGGAGTTGCGCCGGGTGACGCGTCCGGGCGGGTGGACAGCGGTGACCATCTGGGCGGCTCCCGCGGCCGCCGGGCAGGCTCTGCTCGGCCGGGCAGTCCAGGCGGCGGGCGCCACCCGCCCCGCCCGCCTTCCCGCTCTTGCTCCCGAAGACGACTTTCCCCGCACGGAAAAGGGCTTCGCCGCGTTGCTGGGCGACGCCGGCCTGGCGGATGTCTGCTGCGAAACCGTGCTCTGGGAGCACCGGACGACTCCAGGGGAGTGGTGGAGCGGCCCGGCCGCCGGAGTGGCGACAATCGGGCAGATCGTCACAAGTCAGTCTCCTGGGGTCGTCGAGGAGATCAAGGGCCATTTCGATTTGCTGTGCGCGGAGTTCACCGGCTCGGACGGTGCGCTGGTGCTGCCTCACGCGGCGCTTTTGGCGTACGGGCGGGCATCGTGAGGACGAGGCAACCGCCCGGGGTGGGGGATCGGGGTTCGATCTTCTTCGTGGGGCATGAGACTGTCTGGTCGTGCCGGAGATGATGAGTGGGTTGGAGGCGGCCTTGGTCGAGGCGTCGTCTCCTTCGTGGTCGCAACGTGTTCGTGCCGGGCGTGACCTCGCTTCGTTCGCTGATGTTCCTGAGGCTGCGGAGGCGCTGGTGAGGCTGCTGCTGGACGTCGAGGACACTGCGGTGACCCGACAGACGGCGGAGGCCCTGGTCCGGGTGGGGACGGTGGCCGCCATAAGGCTCGTCGCTCTCGCGGTTGCCGAGGCTGACGACAACCGGGCCGACTGGCTGCAGACCGGGGTATATGACGCGATCCTGGGGCCGGACGGTGTGCCGTACGTCGCCGCAGCCTGCGGGAAGCTCGCCCGGGACCCGGATGAAGCTGTCCGTTGCGGTGCCGCAGCTATCTCGGCGTGGGCCGACAACACAAGGTGCTGACCTGCATCGACGTGCCTGTGGGTGGGGGTCTTCCCCCGGGGTCCGGCAGCCGCCGACCGTAATTCGGGTTGCCGTCGGCCCTGTCCGGGAGGCAACCTCCGTGCATGATCGAGTTGCAGGTACTGACTTCGGACGACTGGAGAGTCTGGCGAGACCTTCGGCTCGAGGCTCTTGCGGACGCGCCGTATGCGTTCGGGTCCAGGCTCGCGGACTGGCAAGGGGACGGCGACCGAGAGGAACGGTGGCGGGCTCGTCTCGACATTCCCGGCTCGCGCACTTTCCTCGCCGTACTCGACGGGAAGCCGGTCGGAATGGCCAGCGGCGTACCGGGCTCCCGGAGCGATGCCGTCGAGCTGATCTCGATGTGGGTCAGTGCAGCCGGCCGGGGCCATGGTGTGGGAGACAGCCTGATGCGGGCGGTTGAGCAGTGGGCGCGGCACGTACGAGCCGCCGTCCTGGAGCTCGCCGTCACGCCCGGCAACGAGCACGCGCTCGCCCTCTACCGGCGCAATGGGATGACGGACACCGGACAGGTCGGTGATGTCCTGCCTGATGGGCGGAGGGAACACATCATGGCGAAGGAACTCTCCTCCGACTGAGGCGGCGAGGCCGGCGAGGGGGCGTGGCAGCGCTTCCTGACGGACCTGGACCTCGCCCGGACGGCCGTCGCCGTCAGGCAGCGCCGTTTCCCCGGGCAAGGGCGGCGGTGGGGCGCGCAGCCGAGAGCACGGATCGCTCCGCTGTCGGCGGCGGATGATTGACTCGCCGGCATGGACGACGAAGAGCTTCTGGCCGCCGTGGCCGGGATTTTGTGGCCGGATCTCCGTGAGCTGACCTGTCGCGAACACGGGCAGGTGCCTGGCCATGTCTGCCTTCCCGTCTCCGGTCGTGCCGATCTGGGCAACCTGGTCGAGACGCTTTCCGACCGGTACGGGCAGCCGCTCGCCGACGCCGACCGACTGCCGCCGCTTCCCTTGTCGGGCCCGATCGGCTGGAGGTATGCCTGGCCGTTCAGCAACCGGTGGGTCGCCTTCGGCCAAACCGGCCAGGGCCACGATGCCCGGCCCGCCCTGATGATCGCCCTGCGCGGCACGCCCGTTCCGGAGCAGTTGCCGGCAGAGGCCTCCTGGCTCGAGAGGCTCGTCGCCGTGACCGGCTGGGTGCCGAGGGCGGCGTACGAGGTCGACTGGGCGGCAGTGGAGTCCCGGCTGGGGACGCGCCTGCCGAGCGACTACAAGGCGCTCGTCCGGGCCTTCGGCCACGGCATGTTCGACGGATTCCACTGCGTGTGCATGCCGGACGAGCTGATCAAACGCAGCGAGTTGGAGGCGAGCCTGCCCCAGGCGCGCTGGGAGCCGTATCCGCCGTTCCCGGCCCCGGGAGGGCTGCTGCCCTGGATGGGCAACGAGCACGAGCAGACCTTCCACTGGATCACCGAGGGTCCCGATCCCGACGCGTGGCCCGTCTATGTCACCGGAGCCGACCCGGAGGCAGGGGATCGGTTCGACTGCACGGCCACGGAGTATCTGTTCCGTCACCTCACCGACCCGCAACACCCGATCCCGATGCCGGTGGACTTCCGCGCGCACTGGTTCATGGACTGCGGTTGAGGCCGGGTCCGTGCATCGGCGCGATCAGGAGTGTGGGTCGGCATCTTCGACCCGCCGTGTGATCGGCTCGGTGGCAGGGCCCTCGGAGTCGATCGCTGCCTGATGAGCGCGGTTGGTACGGTCTGGATGTGACTTTGACGGACCTCGGCGAGGGCTTTCGTGACGAGGCTCAGCGGCGGCGCGTCCAGGCAGTGATCCATGATCGGCTTGCGGACGACCGGGAGCAGCAGGAGTGCCGCTACCTCATGCGGTTCTGGTGGCAGCTGAGCATGCCGTACCAGGAGGTGTCGATGGAGCAGCTCCAGAGGAATGTCCGGGCACCGAAGCTGGCTGTGGTCGAAGAGCTGATCAATGCCATCAGGACGTCACATGATGAGGTCGATGCCTGGATCGTCAGCACCCAGCAAGCGTTCCCCGTGATTCAGGACCGCGGGGCTGCTGACGCTGACTGAAGTCGCTGACTCAAGTCGCGGACCGAAGTCTGGGACTGAAGTCTGGGACTGAAGTCTGGGACTGAAGTTGCAGGGCGACTGGCTCATCCTTGCGCAGTGCGACGCGAGGTCCGGCAGCGGCAGCCCGGGTTCACTCGGAGGGAACCGCGCCACGACGTGTGGCCACCGCATCGAAGAGACTCCAACCATCCATCTCTTCGGTCAGAGGATTGTCAGGCTGCCACCCCTTGCCCAGAGCTTCGTCGAGCATGGCCCTGACGGTGCCCGGCTCATGCAGGTTCAAGAATGTGCCGTCGGTGAGGCCGACCGCCCCGGAAGGCATGTACCCCTCCGGCACAATCCTGTTGGGGCCGTTCCGGAAGGCGATGCGGAGACGCCCTCGCGCCTTGAACAGGCGGATGTCGAGCGTTTCGCTGCAGCCTTCGTACCGGCCGTCGCCCAGCGCGCTGTGGGTGTGGCCCACCGACCACATGAAGGTTTCCCCGTCGACCACGAGACGCCGCGGCGTCCTTTCCTTGCGAGCCATTCGCAGATCGTAGCCATAGGTGAGCTTGTCGGTTCAGGAATTGTGGTTGCCGTCGGACAACTCCCCCAGGGGCCTGGCCTCGTTGTGCCACACGACGCCCTGCAACGTCGCCGTCTGTCCGCGTATGGCCGGGCCGGCGGTCACGGCCCGTCGGTCGGTACCCGGATCCAGGCCAGTGCCAGGGAGCCGCCCAGCCCGGCGAGCAGAAAGCCGATCAGATAGCCGCCGAGGTTGGAGAGCAGCAGGCTCAGCAGCCCGCAGATGAGGGTCATGGCTCCGGCGTAGTACCGGCGGGGTGGATCCAGCCACATCGTCAGGCCCGCCACGATCATCAGCGTGGCCAGCAGCCAGCTTGCGGGCGCACCGGCACCGGAGAGGCTCAGGCTGCCTGGTGCCGTGCCGACCACGGCGATCAGTTCGACGCCTGCGGCCACGCTGCACAGGCCGGCAGGGAAGGGGCGGGTGTGCCGCCACCGGCGGAAGCGCTGCCGGATCATCCCGACTCCCGCATCCCCTTGCCTGCTCCGCCGTTCGGCAGCCGGCAGGGAGCGCTGCCCGGGCGGACGTCGAGGCCCACTCCGGTGAGAGCGAACGTCCCCGCGGTGGCCGATCCGGCCCGTAGGGTGATGTTCTTGAGCAAGGCATCCTCGGAGTGGTAGCCGGTGGTGCCCCTCGTCGGGCCGATGACCAGCCTGCGCAGGTTGAGGGTCCCGGAGGCGTGGTAGGCGTCGATGACGAGGTCGGTCGCGTGCACCGTACGGGCGGTCAGCACCATCGTCGTAGGCCCCACGAGGGGGAGGCCGACCGTGACGGACTGGCACAGCCCGGAGACCTCGGCGACCGGCCAGCGAGTGAGGACCGCCGGCCGGCCGGTACCGGTGGAGAGGCCGAGCTGCATGCCGAATCCTTTGGCTTCGAGGCTCTCGACCGTCACGGTGAAGGGCGTTCCGCTGGTGAAGGAGGCCGCCACGGCTCCTTCCGCGACACAGCCGAGGACCACCGCCGCGGCCGCCGTGGTCGCGGCCAGCGCAAGGGCCAGTCTCCGGCGGTTCGTCCGCCCGTAAGGCCCGCCCGACGGATCAGGCACGGGCCCGCCCGGCCCGTCCCCGGATGCCGTGGCGCGGCCCGAGGTCTCCCTCATCACGGCACGCCCACCTCGTCACGCACACCTCGTCACCCCCGCCTCTGCACGGTCGCTGGTCGCGGTCATAGCTCGTCGACACGTCATCTGGAGTGATACCGACTTCTCCAGCCCATGATGCGATATGTCATCCAGAGTGATGAACGTCCGCAGCGAGTGCAGACACATCCGTCAACACCCGCTATTGATCGGGGTGTTCAGGGAATGCGCACAGGGTTCTTGCGCAGGGGTTCGTGCCGGGGTTTCGCGCAGGGAAGACGCGCGGTCGCTTCGTGCGGTGACTTCGTGCGGGGGTTCGCGCGGTGACTTCGTGCAGACATTCCGGGGCCGGGGTGGACGGAGGCACAGGCATGACGGTGATGGCGGACGGCGGCGGCATCGCGGCACGGTTGAGCGTCGATCTGGAGCGGGTGGAGGCGAGGCTGCGGGACCTGGCCCAAGTGGACCGGGCCGACCTGGCGGAAGCGGTCGGCTTCCAGGTCGGCGGCTTCCGTCGACGGCTGCGCCCTCAACTGGCGCTTCTGGCCCACTACATGACCACCGACGACGACACCGTACCCGCGACCGACCGCGCCATCGACGCCTCAACAGCCGTCGAGATGCTGCACGTCGGATCGCTCTACCACGACGATGTGATCGACGGTGCGGCCCAGCGGCACGGCCGGGAAAGCGTCAACGCCCGCTGGGGCGACGGAATGGCCATTCTGTCCGGTGACTACACCATGATCCGCGCCTCCGGCGTGCTCGCCCAGCTCGGCCGACGCGAGGCGCTGCTGCTGGCGGACCTGGGATGTCTGATGGCCGAAGGAATGGTCGCCGAGATGCTGGAACGCTTCGACGTCGACCGCAGCGAAGAGGCCGCCCTGGCCGTCGTCACCAACAAAACCGCGACCCTGATGTCCGGCAGCTGTGCCGTAGGAGTTCTCCAGGGCTGTCGCGACGACGCCTGTATCGACGCCATGCTCGGCTTCGGCCGCCACTTCGGCATCGGCTATCAGCTCCTCGACGACCTCCTCGACCTCACCGCCACCGCCGAACAACTCGGGAAGCCGGTCGGCAACGACATCCGTGAAGGCATCTACACCCTTCCCCTGCTCCGGGCACTGCAGCGCGATCCCGCCCTACGCCCCCTGCTCAGGCCGGAGATCACCGAGGCCGAGATCGCGCAGGTCCTCGAGCGCGTACGAGCCGGGGAGGCCGTCGAAGAGGTGCTGACCCTGGTCGCCCAGCACGTCGACCAGGCCGTCACCCACCTCCGCCAGGCCGACTGCGCCCGCGCCCGTCCCCGTATCGCAGCAGTGATCGAGGACTTCGCCCGCACCATCCTGTCCCGCCAGGCATTGAACCGGCGGCCCCGCGGTTCGTCCCCCTCCCAAGGAGACTGACATCAACATCAGCGCCAAACGCCAAACGCCAAACGCCAAACGCCAGACACCAAACACCAAACACCAACACCCTACCGATCCAAGGGAGTTGAGCGAGTCGGCGGTGCTATCCCAGGCCGATTTCCCCTGAGGCCTCATCGAGCGTAGGAGTGCAAGATCATTTCGCGTACACTTATCAACAAGTAACCGCTCTTTTCGACCAGGGGGACCCTATGCGTCGACGCATTTCCGCTTTCGCCGTCACCGCCGCAATGGCCGGAGGTGTACTGTTCGCGGCCCTGCCCGCACAGGCCGCCACGATCACCGGCTCGCACGCCGCGGTGGCCCGGGCGGGCAGCATCCATGTCAACCTCGACGAGCTGCGCCAGCAGTCCGCCGACCTGAAGGCCAAGGCCAACCGACTGGACCAGGACGGCGAGCACGAGGCGGCGGAGCGTGCCCGCGCCGAGGCGAACGCCATCGACAACCAGATCAAGGCGTACGAAGACGCCGAGAACAACGTCTGATCACTCCGACAGACAGTTGACGCCCGCCCCGACACCATCGGGGCGGGCGTTGTCGTGCGGCCGCCATCTGGCGAGGCGACAACCCGCCCCCGCACTCACCATGCTCCGCAACTACCTCGGCTCCGCTCCATCACATCACCCAGTCCGTTGCCCTCTTCGGCCGTGTGAGCGTCTTGTCAGGAGCAGTCGGAGCGGTAGGCGTTGGGCCTGTCCGGGCATCGTCGGCAGTCGAAGAGGTAGATGCCACCCATGTCGCCGAGCGTCAGACCCGGCGGGCACTGGATTCGCTTGCGTTCCTCGTATGGGAGGTCCCAGATGGTGCCTGTCGCGGGGGTGTCCTCCAGCGGCAGCCAGGTCCGCCAGCTCTCACCGTTGAACTCGCGGCTGTTGATGGTGAGCAGGTGGTCCATGCGTCGGCCGCAGTCCGGACAGTTGGGCCAGACCGGTTCCTGCGTCCACGTCGGGTAGCCGCCGACCTTGATGCCCTCGGACACCGACAGGTGCGACCAGTACGACCAGCCGGTCTCCTCCTCCAGCCGGTCGAAGCGTTCCTCCAGTGCGTCGGCGATCTCGTCCGGCAGGTCCCAGTTCGGGTAGTCGGTGACGCGTTCCGGGTGCAGTACGCAGGGGTTGGGGAGGTAGTCGTCGGCGGCACCGTCCGGGCGAGGCGGGGCAGCGGTGCTGTCCTCGCATACGAAGTCGTACCCCGAGCCATACATCGAGTCGTACATCGAGCCGTCTGCCGAGTCGCATTCGAAGCTGTCCCGCCAGTAGAGCACTGGACGGGGAACATATCCGGGTTCGTGATCGAACGGGCACCACAGGACGTGCAAGACATCCGTGCCAGGTGGAAACGGCAGCTCCGGCACGTCGGCGGCGAAGAGTTGGAGCACCGGCACCATGGGGATCGCGCCGTTTTGCGGGGGAGCGAACGCCGTACGCGGGTGATCGTCATCGCAGTGCGGCCACGGCTCCGATGACGGCCACAACACGGGGCCCCCGAGCGAGCTGTCCCGCGGACCTGGGACGCCGTGCCGAGGATGCAGGCGTACGGCGTCCCTGCGATAGGCGGCGACCTGGGGAAACAGCGCCTCCACCGCGACGGGACGCGGCGGGGTGGTGCGGGCCATCGATGTCCTCTCGACACAACGCGGGTAGGCGAAGACGGCTGGTCAGGCCAGCCGGGCAGCCGCAGGATCAGATGAGCCCAGCCAACTGCACCACGGCCTCCAGCCCACGATACGAGCCAGGAGTGGCTCCTGCGGGCAGTACGTAGGAGCGCAGCCCGGCGGCGGCCGCGCCGCCGTCCTTTGCCGGGTGGTCACCCACCATGAGTGCGGCTGCCGGCTCGACGCCCAGCTCTCGGCACGCGTGGTGGAACAGCAATGGATCCGGCTTCTCGGTGTGGTGTTCGTAGGAGTGGACCCAGGCGGAGAAGTAGTGGTCCAAGTGGTGGTGCGCGAAGGTGGGCCGCAGATCCCAACCCACATCGCTGACCACTCCCAGCGCCACGCCACCGAGCGCAAGCCGAGACAGCGTGGACTCGGCATCTGCATAGGGCACCCAGTGCTCGGGAGCCTTGAGCTGCGCATAAAGCGTCTCGGCGACGGGCGCCAGTTCAGGGACCGAGGCGTACCAGGTCGTAAAGGCATGCCGATGGGCTTTCGAAGACACGTCCCGGGCGCGCTGAGCCTCTATCACGGCAGGGTCGGACAGGCGGGCTTCGAGCTGACCGAGCAGCAGGTCCATTGCCGTGTCGTCTACCGGCTGTGGCAACGCTGCGCGGATCCTGTCCGCATAGGTGCCGATCTGGAACAGCGTTCCGGAGAAGTCGAAAAGAACGGCTCGGACGGCGGCTGGGGGGTCTTCCGAGGCAGTCGTGGCTCGGATGGGCCCTTCCGGACCGCAGACGGGGAGGCGAGTCATTCGGTCTTCCTATCGTAGCTGTGGCGGACCGACCAGGGCGGAGAGACTGTCGGCGACGCACCTGATTCAGTCCCGTGTCGAAGTAGCCCTACGCCTCGACCAGCGCGCGTGGCGGCGCTCAGTCGGGCGCGGTGTGGCCCTGAGGACGGTGGCGTGCCAGTGCGACGGCGACGACCGGCGGATCGAACGACTCCGTACGGACCGTCTTCGACGAGACCAACTCTGATGTTCCTCACTGGGCTTGACCGAACTGACACGCTGCTTCCCGGCCAACTTTGAAAGTTGGATTGAAAGCCTCAACTGTGAAAATTAGCCTTCCTATTATGGTGGAGAAACTGGATGTGAGCGCGGTTGCTTCGGAGTTGCAGGTGAGCCTCGGTCTGTTCGTACGAGGGCTTCGGCAGGCGCCGGTCCAGGGTGAGCTCACGCTTCCCGAGGTGTCGGCACTGTCGCGCCTGGAGCGGGCCGGGCCGGGAACGACGAGTGACCTGGCGAGGGCTGAGCAGATCACTCCGCAGGCGATGGGGGTGACGCTCGCCGGGCTCGAGAGGCGCGGCTTGGTGGAGCGCCGTCCGGATCCGGCTGACGGTCGGCGGGTGGTCATGTCGGTGTCCAAGGCCGGGCGGCGGGCGCTGCGTAACAGGCGTAGTGCTCGGGCCGAGCAGTTGGCGACGGCGCTCGTTGCCGGTGGGTTCACCCGCGCCGATCTGGAGACCCTGATGGCTGCAGCGCCGCTGATCCAACGGTTGGGCGAGAGTCTGTGAGGGTGGCGCCGAGCGGCACTTCCCACGCCACGAGCCCGTTCTCCTGGCGGTTCGTGACGCCGCTGTTCACGGGTTCGGCGATCAACGCGATCAATACGTCGCTCATCGCGACCGCGCTGGTGCCGATCGCGGCCGCCGTCCATGTCTCGGTGGGGCGGACCGCGGTACTGGTGTCGGCGCTGTACCTGGCCAGTGCGATTGCCCAGCCGATGGGCGGGAAACTGGCGGAGGAGTTCGGGCCGCGCCGCGTGTTCCTGGCCGGCGTCCTGATCGTCCTGGCGGGTGGGACCGTCGGCGGGGTGGGGCAGGACCTGACCGCCTTGGTCGTGGCCCGGGTGCTCATCGGGGTGGGCAGCTCCGCCGTCTACCCCTCGGCGATGCTGCTCATCCGCCGCCGGGCGGAGGCGGCCGGGCTGGACGTGCCGCCCGGCGGCGTACTGGGAGGCCTGATGATCGCCGGTGCGGCCACGTCCGCCCTCGGCCTTCCGGTGGGCGGTGTGCTGGTCGACGCCTGGGGGTGGCGGACCACGTTCTTCATCAATCTTCCCTTCGCGCTCCTGGCGTTCGTCATGGCGCTTGTCTGGATCCCCCCTGACCTGCGGGTTGGGGGGCCGAGAACGCTTCGGGAGGTCGCGGCACGCCTCGACGTGGTGGGAATCGTCGGCTTCGGCGGGGCGATGGCAGCCTTGTTGGTGTTCCTGATGGGGCTGCCACACCCTGACTGGCTCGCTCTTGGTCTGGCAGTCGTGGTCGGCGCGGGGCTCGTGCGGTGGGAGTTGCGGACGAGCCGTCCGTTCATCGACATGCGCCTGCTGGGGACGAACCTGGCGCTCACCCGCACCTATCTGCGCTTCGCCTTGGCCGGGCTGTGCGTCTATACCGTCCTCTACGGCCTGACCCAGTGGCTCCAGGCCGGCCGGAGCATGTCCTCCAAGGAGGCCGGCCTGCTCCTGTTGCCCATGAGTGCGCTCTCCGCCCTGCTGGCCCGGCCGATTTCGCAACGCAACCTCGTCCGTACGCCGCTGATCGTCGCGGCCGTGTCGTGTCTGGCCGCCTCGGCCGGGGTGCTCGCGCTGACCGCGACCACTCCGATCGCCTGGATCGTCGTCATCACCCTGGTCTTCGGAATCACCCTGGGCACGACCATCAGCGCCAACCAGACGGCCCTGTACACCCAGGTCGAAGCCGGCCAGATCGGTACTGCTTCGGGGCTGTTCCGAACCTTCGGCTTCCTCGGGTCGATCGCCTCTTCCGCGCTGATCTCGCTCGTGTTCCACACTCACGTCAACGATCAACGCCTGCATGTGATCGCCCTGATCATGGTCTTGGCCAGCGTCCTGGGGCTGGTCATCGTGGTCATGGACCACAAGGTCATGGCCCAGGCCCGGGTACCACGCGGTGACCCCGTCGGCCGGGCACCGACGACAGCCCGACAACGACGGGGCCTCGCCCGCTGGTTCAGAACGGGGCGCTGATCGTCGGGGCGCTGATCGTCGAGGTGCTGATCCTCGAGGCGCTGGGCCCGGCACTCGGACTCGTGGCATCTGGCAACAACCGAGTGGGGAAGGCCAGCCGCCCCGACCGACGCCCGTGTGGCCCTGTGGCTCCGTTGTCGCAGTCCACAGGTCAAGGCATGGGAGGCCCCGGCGGCACACGGGACTTCCAGCCCGCCGCGACCGGCTACGCCGAGAGGAAACCGCCGAAGGACTGGCCGGCGGCTGACCGTCAGCGGGACCCGGCTACTGGATACTCCAGCGACTGGGGTGCCTGGGATCCGTCGGGCAGAGGAAGATGTTCAGCTCGCCCGCACGCCCCACGGTGACCTCGGTCGGCCTGGCGGTCAGGAACGTGGGCGCCTCCCGGTCTTCTTCCTGCGGCATCCAGCTCTTGCTGCCGCCGTCCCACTCCGAACTGTCGATCGTCAACAGCAGTTCCATCGGCGTCGCACAGGTCCGGCAGTCCATGGGGGCCGGATCGGTGAGGTGCCACGACGCGAACCCGCCTACGCGCCAGCCGGGCGGAATGGACAGGTCGTACTGGTAGCAGGGTGGCACGGGCGCGTCGTCGTCCTCTTCGGCACATGCCTCTTCGGCTTCCTCCCAGGCGTAGATCCGGTCACGCAGGTCGTCTGGCAGCAGCCCGGCGAAGGGGTACGTCCCCACTTGCTCCGGGTGCAGCACGCAGGGTTCCGCGACGTACCCGTCGGAGCCGATGACCGGGGGTTGCGGCGGCGCAGTCAGCGCTTCGGTAACTTCCCAGGAGCGTCGCCAGATCAGCTGCAGCGACATGCTGTACCCGGTCGGGCGATGTCTGTCGAAGGGACACCAGAACACCTGGAGGAGATCGCAGCCGTCGGGCCCGGCCGGCAGATCGGCGATGTCCCGCCGGTACAGCTGCGCAACGCCGAGCATCGGCAGCGGGGCGTTCTCGGCGAGCTCCGCAGACCGGTGCTCACGACTCAGCTCCGCCAGCAGCTGCCGTTCCGCGTCCGTGGGTCCCGAGTCCGGGTTACGTGCCCACGCGGAGGCCAGTACCTGCCGCTCACGATGAATGTCCGCCGGGCGCCGGCCGCGCCGACGACCGTGTGGCTCGGTGCACAGGGGCCACGGCTCGTCCGCCGGCCACAGCAGGGGCCCGCCCACCGAGCTGTCCGACGCATCCGGGCTGCCTGGCCGCGGGTGCAGCCGGGTCGTCGTGCCGCGATATGCGGCCAATTCCGGGAAGAGCGCCTCAACATCCAGCGGGCGCGGTGGCGTGGTCCTCGTCATGGAGGCGACCCTACGCATCGGCCAACCATCCGCGCCCAGCACCCCGTCCGGATCGGCGGGGCGCCCACCTCCAGGCGGTGCAGCTCCTGCCACTGATACGAGGAATAGGAGTGAGCCGGCCGTGCACGGAGCACAACGAGGAAGAGATCGCCGTGCTGTCCAGGCAAGAGCGGCGGGCGACCGGTCGGCTACTGCGGCCTGAACATGGGCACCGCGATCGCAGTGCCGTTGACGGCGGTCGCGCCCAGGATCACCGCCGCGGTCTTCGGCCTTCACCGGCCCGGTTGCCTGGCCGAGACGGCGCAGCAGATCACCATCACGATCGAGTTCGTGCTCCAGTGGGACGACGAGCACATCCCGCGCCCGTCCGGTCTCGCGTTGTTCGACGCCTTCGCCTCGAAGGAGAAGACATTGCACGCCAACGCGGGCAACCACAAGGAGCTGCCGATGTTCGAGGCCGACAGCGCGGTCCGGTTCTTCGCCCTCCCGCCTGCCCGCCCGGCACCTCGGCCGACCGGTCACCTCGTCGGCCCGACGTGAGCGGTATCGGCGTCCGCCTTGCCAGTCGGGCGCCGATACCGCGGCCGACCTCCTCCAGTACCGCGACGAACCGGGGGCTAGCAGCCCATGGGCACCCTCACGGCCGCCGCACTCCTCACCTGGCTCCGATCATGACCTGGCTCCGATCACGAGGAAACAGAAGCGGCCCAGGGCGCGGCGAGTTCACCCAGCACTCGGGCCGCCGGTGCCGGCTCGGTCAACCACTTCAGGTGGCTGCCCTCAAGGGTGCGGACGTCGTACGGGTTGTCCGGTGCCAGCGCGTTGCCCTCGCGGATCAGCCGGTCCTGTATGGCGAGCGGCAGGCTCGTGTCGTCGGCCAGGCGTACATAGGTCTTCGGGATGCGGCCCCAGGTCGCGGCCTGCGCCCGGTCGGCGGAGGTGCCGACGTCCAGGTTCTCGTCGGGCTGGAAGGTGTTGAGGAAGGTGAGGAACTCGTCGTCGGTGCCGTCGGCGAGGAAGGCCGCCTTGAACGCTGCGAGGGCGTCCGGATCCGCGGTGCGGAAGTTGACGCGGAGCAGGCCGAGTTCGGCCGGGTTCCCGGCCATTGCCAGAGCCAGGGAAGCAGCGTCGACCGTGGCCATCTCCGGCTCGGCGTAGTAGTCGTTGACGTCGAGATCGACTGGGCACCAGGCCGAGACGTAGACGATGCGGTCGACAAGGTCCGGTCGTGCGTTGGCCGCGGCGGTTGCCGTGATGCCGCCACGGCTGTGCGAGACGAGGATCACGGGGCCGTTCTGCTTGGCTCGTTCCAGGATCCCGATCAGATGCGCGGCGTTGTCGGCGAGCGTGACGCCCTTGATCGCGCCGGGCGCGGTGGCGAGCCCCTCGGGGTCCTGCGGCGTCTGGTAGGCGCGCGGGTAGGTTGCCCCGAATCCGTGGCCAGGCAGGTCGACGGCGACCGAACGGTGCCCTAGAAGGCCGAGTTCGGCCTGGAGCGGCGCGAAGGAGAAGGAGTTCGCGAAGGCTCCGTGAACCAATACGAAGGTCGGCTGCATCTCTCTGCTCACTTTCCGGCCCCCGCGGCATCGGCGGCGCGCGCGGCGCCGGCCCGGCGCCACGAGCGACCCGTAACCAAGGAACGGCCCTCGTCCTGCGCACCGCCCTCGTCGCGGGGACGGCTTCGTGCGTGGCAGGCACCACGCGGTCAGGCGTGGAGCTTCAAGGGCAGTGCTCGGACGGTTGTCCGGCATCCGAGGGTTCACACTACTCAACGAGAGATCGATCTGCCTGTCGCGGTCGCGGGTGTGGCTGCCGTCCGAGTCGCGGCCGACGAAGAGGGCAGATCCGGCGCCGAGTACGGTCAGCCGTCACCGGCCTCACGCATGGCGCTACCCGAGCGCCGTTTCGGCGCGGGCGGCGAAGTCCAGTACGGCGTGGGCGCCGAGGGACCAGGCTCGGGCGGTGGGGCGGTGCAGGGTCTGAACGACCAGGACCGAACCCTGTGGGAGCGGATCGATCGTCAGCCGTCGTGCCACTTCCCAGGTGTGGTTCCGGTCGGGTCCGGCCGTGGCGGGCGTGAGTGCATGGGCCAGATCGACCAGCTCGACGTCCCGGTTCAGACAATGCGCAGCCTCGGCGTCCCCTTCGAAGGCGGCGGGGTCGGAGCCGCGTACCGGGCCCAGTTCGACGCGTGAGGGGACCCGCGGCGTCAAGGGCACCGCGTAGAGGAGGTGGCCCAGCCCGAGGTGTCGACGGATTCCCGAGCGCCCGCCCAGGACCGCAGCACGGAGTTCGAAGGGTCTGGGAAGGTGGGCGTCGACGTAGACGAAGCAGTGCGTGGGTGCGGGCATTCCGCTGAACCGCTCGCGCGGCGGTAGCAGACTGCCGGCCGGCACGCCGGTGCTGTCGGCCGACAAACCTACGGCCAATGGCGGCTCGGAAAGGCCGAGTTCGTCGCCCAGGGCTGCGGCGATATCGGCGGCAATCTTCTCCGCATGTGCGTTCCGGCCGGTCCAGGTCGCGGCGGGCATCGCGGTCTCCTCGCTCCGTTGGCTCCGTCAGGAAAGTCCGGCGGCTTCCTGGCGGACTTGCGCAGCCTGGTTCTCCTGCCCGGCGGCGGCCAACAGCTCGCTCAGACGTCCCAGCGCTTCCCGCCGTTCCGCATGGAAGCGCCCCGGCCGCAGCCGGGTGAGCTCGCGCCAGAGATCGGCAGCCTCCCTGGCCTGTGCCAGCGCTTCTGCCTGTCGGCCCCGAGCGGCCAGTTCATCGCGGCTGTGGTCCAACTGCTGGGCCTGACGCAGCAGTGCCTGGCTGCGGTCTTCCACCGGAGCTGGAGCGGCGGCCTCCTCTCTGGCGACCCGCCGCCTGCGTACGGCCACGCTGAGGTATCCCACCAGGGCGATCAGCGCGCCGGTGATGGCGGCAGAAACCAGCTTGTGCAAGAGGTCGTTCATAGGGCTCCCCGTTCACTCACCAAGTACGCGCACCTGCGGAGACGCGTCAAAGGACGCGCATGTGCGGTTGGCTGTTCGGCACGTTGCTTGCCCAACTGTCGTGGGAAGCGCTGAAATGCCGATGAAATCCCCATGCCGGCCCCGAAGGCGGACAGCCCTATGCCGGCCCCGAAGGCGGACAGCCCCATGCAGTCAGGGCTCGGCGCTGTGCCCTGGTCAGTGCAGGTCCACCCGGAAGCCATGACGGTGGTCGACAGGGCAGGTGAAGATCCGCAGGTCTCCCCACCGTCCGACGACAACCCCTGTCTGGTCGTCGCTGGCCACGGTGAACAGCAGCGTCATGTCCGTGCCGCACTCACCGCAAGAAAACGCCATGGGGTGCGCCAGGTGCCAGGTTGGCCAGCCGCCCAGCTTCCAGCCGGCGATGCGGGTGATGACATCGCTGCCGCCGCCGGTCTCCTGCACCAGTTCCGCCAGCCGTGGGCCAAGTTCTGGGGGCAGCTCCTCCCGGAAGGGGAAGTCGGTCACGTACTCGGTGGTGAGCGCGCACGCCTGGGGCAGGTAACCGTCCTCGTCGTATCGCGTGGGCGACGGCGGGGCCGTCAACGGGCTTGTCACGTCGGCGGCCAAGCGCCAGCGCATCTCGATCACAGGGCTGATGTCGGCCTGCGGGGCCGGTGGATCCCAGTGTTCGTTCGGGCACCAGAGGATCTGCAGGAGGTCGGCGTCAGCGGGCCACCATGGTCCCGGAACGTCGCGCCGGAAGACCTGGGCGACCGGCACCATGGCCGTAGCCGACACGCCCGCAAAGCCTTGAGTGTCGGGCAGGGAGCAGCAGGGCCACGGTTCGTCACTCGGCCAGAGCAGCGGGCCGCCGATCGAGCTGTCCCCGAGGCCCGGTTCTCCTCGTTCGGGATGGAGGAGGGCCGCCTCGCGCGCGTACGGAGCGAGCTCGGGGAGCGCCGCGAGTATCGCTTCGGTCGACGGTCTGGGGATGCGTGTCATCGTGCCCTCTGGCTTCAGCTGGTCGTGGATCGCTCGCAGCGTATAGGCCGGCCGTGACAGTGCCGCCCGGCCGCGGATCACGAGTGGAGAAGCAGTCGGACCGCAGCTACGGCAGGCCTTGAGCGTCAAAGGGGTCGCCTTCGGGAGGTCGGCCGCCGTTGGGACGCCGTCATGACGTCACTTCGAAACGTCGAACCGAGAACTCGGTGGCGGCCTTGGGCCGTCACAGACGAGCATGGAGCGCATGAGTGACGAACCCGCGCGATGGAGCCAGGCAACCGTCTACCCCGACATGTGGGCCGATCCGGACGACGACCCCCGCAACAGCGAGGGTCCGAGTCCGGACGGCGAGCTGGCGACGCTGCAGGACTTCCTGACGAGCTACCGCAAGACCCTGCGGATGAAGTGCGAGGGCCTGGATGCGGAGCAGCTGGCCCGGCGGTCGGTTCCGCCGTCGACGATGTCGCTGCTCGGCCTGGTTCGGCATCTCGCTGAGGTGGAACGGGACTGGCGCAACTGGATCAGCGAGGGTGACCCGCTGCCGAAGCTGTACGGCGAGCGTGATGCGGACTTCGAGGGGGCTGTTGCCGAGCAGGCCGTGGTCGACGCTGCGTACTCCGATCTGGAGCGCGAGCAGGCCGCGACCGACGCGGCGCTGGCCGAGCACCCGGATCTGGGCAGGCGTGTGGGGAAGGACCGGATCGCCGTTCGGGAGCTGATGGTGCACAGGGTCGAGGAGTATGCCCGTCACTCCGGGCACGCCGACCTGTTGCGCGAGCGTATCGACGGCAGGGTGGGCCAGTGACGAGGGCCGGGGTGTGCACCCACCCTCACCAGTACCCTGCCCGGCGATGCTGAGCCGCCCTCCCCACGCCCTCCCCACGCCCGCCCGCCGCTCCCCGCAGGCCCCTCCGGCTGCCTGGCTATCGATCCGTCATCTGCTCCGCCAACGCCGCCTCGGTGAAGACCCGGTATCCGGTGTCAGGCCGGTAGCCATGTATTTCGCGGGTGTCGAGAGCCTGCATATAGGCCAGCACATCTCGGCTGATCACCTGGCCCGGGACGAGGACGGGGAAGCCCGGAGGGTACGGCGTGACGAAGGTGGCCGATACGACGTCGCGGCCGCCTGCGATGGCTTCGGTGGTCTCCTGGGCTGTCAGATACTCGCACTGGCTGTCGTCATACGCGAGGAAGAACGCCGTGCGCAGGTCGCCCACGGGCGTGTGAACGGCCGGGCGGAATGCGCGTGGAACGCGCTGAAGTCGGGCAGGTCGGCGGAGAGATTGCTGAGGGAAGTCATCTGCCGCCGGTGTGTGGCGCGTTCGCGGGCGTTCATCTCCTCGATGCCGTCGTCCACAGCCTTGACGATCTTCACCAGCACCTCGATGAGGTAGGCGACCGCGCTGCGGGTGGTTCCTGATGTCCAGCGGTGCGCTGACCTAGGTCAGTCCGCACTCGCCGCCACCGACTTCGGGCACCTCCTGGACCGGGTGCCGCTGGTCGCCGCACTGACCCTGACCGCGCTGCGCGGTTCCATCGAGCCGTACGCCGCCTACGTCCACGACTCGCGTCCGCACCCGGGAGCACAGCTGCTCGCGGCACGGATGCGCGAGCTGCTGGAGCCGGCCGACTGGGGCTCGCCGCTGGTGCGGGACCCCTTCGGTCTGCGCTGCCTCCCCAGGTGCACGGCACGGCGCTGGATGCCTGGTCCGCACTGGACCAGGTGCTCTCCGTGGAGATCAACTCTGCCGTGGAGAACCCGCTGCTCAACGCCGCAGCGGAGGACCACCACCACCACGGCGGCTTCCATCTGGCCCGGCTGGGACTGGCCCTCGACCAGTTCCGCCTGGGACTCCTGGGCACCGCGGAACTCTCCACCACCCGGCTCGGCATCCTGGTCGAACCGGCCTTCACCGGACTGCCGCCCTTCTCGCCGAAGGCGAGGACGGCAGCAGCGGCATCATGATCACCGAGTACGCCGCCCAGTCCGCACTGGCCGAACTGCGCGGTGCGGCACAGCCGGTGACGCTCGGCCATGCGGTGATATCGCGCGGGGTGGAGGAACATGCGAGCTTCGCCTCCACCGGCGCCCGGCGGCTGCTGGAGTCGGTGGAGCACTTCCGGCTCGTACTCGCCTGCGAACCGGTGGCGGCGGTCCGCGCGTTGGGGATGCGCGGCCTGGCCCCGGCGGGCGACGGCGAACTGCGCGACTTCCACGCACGCGCGGCGCAGATGCTGGCCCCGTCCCTGGCCGACCGCAACCTCACCGCGGACATCGAGGCGGCGGCCGCGCTGCTGGCCGCCGCCTGACACCGGCTCCTGACGGGGAGGGCGCCGCTCCGGGCCTGCGGAAGGCACCCGTGCCGCCGAACCGGCCCGGCCCGCATCCCTTCCTCTGTCGACTGCCGATGCGAGGGGCGGACTGCCGGCGTCAGAGGTGGAGCTCGGGCGGGAAGCCGGTCCAGCGGAGCTCCAGGGGGAGGTGGCCCGTGTCGTTGTAGAAGAGAACGGAAGCCGGCCGGCCCGGCGCGTATCGGACAACGGTCAGCGCGGCGTTGGCGTGGTTGAGGCCCATCCAGCGCCACTCTGGAGCATCGAGTGCGGCCCGGACGAGCCAGCCGATGAGGAAGTTGTGGGTGACGATCAGTTCGTGGCGAGGCTCGTCACCGTCCACCGGTCCGGCGAACCGTGCCAGGGCTTCCCGGGCCAACTCCGGGCCGGATTCCCGCTCTTCGGCCGGGAATTGGGACAGGCGGTCAAGCATGGCGTCGGCTGATTCCGGAGGCAGTTCTTCTCGCTCCGGCAGGTAGGGGATGTAGTCCCCAGCCAGTTCGGATGGCTGCACGGGCACATTGTCCAGCTGCTCGCAGATCAGCCGGGCGGTCTGTTCCGCCCGTGGGAGCGGGCCGTGGTGGACGGCCGAGAGCGGGCTGCGCCGGAGCCGCTCCCCCAGCAGCAGGGCTTGTCGACGGCCGTTGTCCGTCAGCCGGCTCTCATCCGGTGAAGCCTCACCGTGCCGCGCGAGGTAGAGGTAGCGGGTAGCTGTCCAGTCATGGGCGAGCTCCTCTGTCAGTTGTCTGCCACTGTTCATGATCTTGCGAACGTCTGGACGGACGCGGGCACGCGCCATGTGGTTCCGCCGCTGACAGAGGCGTGGTGCAGGCACCCGCCCCCCGCTTTCTCCGGTCCGGCTGCCTGGAGTGGGTGGTGGAGCTGTGCGTGCTCCGCGACTGGCACAGACGTCCTCCACCTAGCGGCCTGCGGTGATCAGGCGCTGCGGCCACGCTGTCGCCGGACCTTGTCGCCGGGACCTTGTGGCCGCCCGTGAGCCGCACGTGCAGCTGCTTGTGCGCGTCCCGGAGGTCAGGTGCCCTCCGGTTTTCTCTGTGGCCCCGGCCGACAAGGCGTAATCCTGACGCACCATTCGCGAGCAGGTGCGCAAGCGCGGTGTCCGAGCCGTCATGCCTGTCCTGGCGGGGTGGCGAAGCCGCCGTCTGTGGTGAGGCGGCGGCCACGGTGGCAGACAACCCGCTGTGCGATGTGCAGGGACGAGTTATGGGCGCACCTTCACCCCCCGGTCGAGGCCTACCGTCATTGAGATACAGGCAAGTTGGCCGATGACGATGTGGCGCCGTCCGACACCCTGCTGTCCCGCTCCTGGTACGGGCTGTGCATCGTGAGGTACCGGATCTCCAGGTCCCGCTCCAGGTAGTCCATGCGGCGCTGCCAGAAGTCCCGAAGGTGGGGGAGTGCCAGGTGAGCGTTGAGGTCCTCCTCGCTTCGCCATGCCTCGTAGAAGACGAAAACGCCTGGCGAGTCCCGGTCCTCGTGGAAGTGGTACTCCAGGCAGCCGGGCTCTTGCCGTGTCGGCTCGACGAACGAGAGCAGGAGCTGTCGCAGCTCCTCCGCGCGCTCAGGCTTGGGGCGGGCTGTGCCGACGAGAGTGAACGGCTGATCCACGGGTCCTCCCACGTATAGGTACGATCTTTTTCGTACCTCGTGGACGGTAGTGGTCGACAAGGTACGATGCAAGTCGTACCTGGGAGGTGATGGTGATGCCCGACGAGCAGGGGCACCCCGAGCTGGCGGAGATGGAACTCGGCAAGGTCCTGTCGGCACTGGCCGACCCGCTGCGGCGGCTCGTCGTGCGAGAGCTGGCGGCCGGGCCCGAAGGCGAGGCGCGCACCTGCAGTTCCTTTGCGCTGCCTGTCAGCAAGGCGACGGTCACCCATCACTTCCGTGCGCTACGTGAGGCAGGGCTGATCCGCCAGGTCGACCGGGGTAACAGCCGAATGGCCACCCTCCGCCGGGCCGACATCGAGCAGCGTTTTCCCGGCTTGCTGGCACTGCTCGTGGCGGAGGACACCCAGGACGTGTGACCGCGCAGGCGCGACAGTCCGCGTCGGCTGCGGGAGGGCTCTTCGTGCGCAGGCCGCCGCGGGATCGTCCGGTGCCATGGTCGTACAACTCGGCGGCCGCGGCCGCTTATTGCGGGTCCCGGTGGCGTGCTGATCCGGGCACCTCTTCGACCACCTGGCCCACCACGTCCCCCGCGCACTCGACGCCAGGCCGCCCGCGGACGGCAATGACGGTGAAGGTCCGGCCAGCGCGCTGCTCTGTCTCGCACACTGTTCACTGCTGCCCGAACGGCTCGACGCCGACGACACGGCGCACGCGCAGCGGCTCGATCACCACCGTCACCCGCTGCTCCTCCGGCAGCAGCCACTCATAGGGCGTGCCCAGTATTTGTGCGCGAGCCGGTCCATGTCGCGCACCGCCTGCGGCCCTTCGACGAAGCGGACGACGCGGCCGTGGATCTGCACGCGGTCGAAGGGGTCGGCGTGGTGTGTCAGGCACACCCGCGGGTCGTTACGCAGATTTCGTAACTTGACTCTGCCTACCGAGGTGTTGAACCAGGGATGGCCACCGTCCAAGTCGACCCACATAGGACTCACATGTGGCGCCCCGTCTGGGCAGGTGGTCGCCACGAACCAGACGGCTGCCGCCGTAAGCCGCTCTTGCACATCATCGGTGAGCTCCAGCATCTGCGCACTCCTCATCACGCGCTCCCGAGCCGTCCCCGGCCGTCCACACTCATCCTTGCCCGCCTCCCCCAGCGAACTCTCTCCATACCGGCCACATGCCTCGGCGGGACGGGTCCGATGAGCCGGGGATTGCGCCCCGGTCCTCGTCCTCGATACGGGCCTCGCCACGGCCTCCAGCCGAACGGCGAGCAGGATCGCCATTCCACTTCATGCCGCGGTGATCAGCGGAAGGAGGCCGTGGCACGGCTTCTGACGAGCAGCCCCTTCGCACTTCTCCCGGTCATCAGTGCGGGAGGTGACTACGATCTCGCCATGGCCAAGCTCTTCACGCACCGACTGCGAGTGCGCTACAGCGAGTGTGACCAGCAAGGTGTGGTGTTCAACGGTCACTATCTCTTCTACTACGACGTCGCCCTGACCGAGCTGTGGCGAGAAGTCATCGGAGACTATGCATCCACGGTGGAGGGCGGAGACGACCTGGTCGTGGCAGAAGCGCGGATACGCTACCGCCTGGGGGCACGTTTCGATGAGCTGCTCGACATCGAGATGCCCATCACCCATCTCGGAACCACGAGCATGATCGTGCGCCCGGTTTTCAAGGTCGGTGAACGGCTCATCGCAGAAGGCGAAGTCCGACACGTGTTCGTCGATCCCGCGACCCACAGCAAAAAGGAGATGCCTGCACCGGTGCGTGCGGCCCTCCAGCCCTACACCTCAGCAGGGTAAGAGGTTCGGCACAGCGGCACGCGCTTCACAACCCAATGATCCAGAGATGTAGCAGCCGTCCGATCACCCGTCTGAACTACTTGGAGGCGTGGGGAAGGAGGGGATCACGGTCGCCCATGGGTGCCTGGGTTGTCTGCTTGCTGCACTGCACCGCGGCGGCGTACTGCAGCCGCGGTGCAGCCATGCGCGATGGACCGTACGCCCAGCGGCCCCACCACCTGCCTGTGCGCAGCCGTCACCGAGGGCCCAACCGGCCCGCGCTGCCGCGCTTGGACTGCGGGCCGTAAGCGGTCAGGAAGTGGTTGCGGAAGGTGTCCATGCGCCAGACCGGTGCCTTCGGGCCGGGCCTCAGGCCGGGTGTCCAGCGCCAGCCGGAGATGCGCTTCAGCACGGCCGGGTCGTGGGCGACGAGCGTGACCGGGACGTCATGGCTGGCGTGGTCGCCGGAGACCTTTGCGAGGGGTTGGTGGTCGCCGAGGAAGACCAGGACGGTGTTCTTGGTGCCGTACTTCTGCAGGTACGAGATGAGGCTGTGCAGCGAGTACTGGATGGACTTGCCGTACTCGGTGCGCACTTGGTCGGTGCGCTTCCAGACGTCCACGGGGTTTTTGCCCGCCTTCTGGACGGCGTTGTAGACGGAGCCGTCACCGATCTCGTCCCAACCGATGATCTTGGGAAGGGGCGCCCAGGGGTTGTGGCTGGAGGTGAGGATGACGAACGACATCAGCGGCTTTGCGTGTTGCCTGGCTCGCTGTTCGCCCTGCCCTTCGCGGTGGGTCCTGCCGTGTTCCAGACGCTCGAAGGCCGACAGGGCGTACTGGTCGGGCATCGTTGACCAGCTGAATTTCGGGCCCTTGTAGCCAAGGTCCCGGGAGTCGTAGACGTGGTCGAGGCCGTAGAAGGATGCCTCCGGCCAGCCCTTGGTGAGTCCCGGCATGATGCCGACTGTGCGCCAGGCTCCGGTGCGTTTGAAGGCGCCGGTGAGGGTCAGGTGGTCGTCGGCGGTGATGGTGCGGTAGCGCTGCTGGTTGTCGATCCACAGGCCCGACATGAAGGTGGAGTGGCCCAGCCAGCTGCTTCCGCCGTAGGTCGCCGAGGTGAGCCAGCCGCTCCGGGCGGAGTACCCGGCGGCGCGCAGCCGTTTCGTCCCGTCCGCGAGGGCTGCATCGACTCCCGGTGCCATCAACGGGTCCTCGATGGCGCTGCGTCCGTAGCTCTCTATGAACGTGAAGATGACGTCCTTACCGCGCAGTCCGGTCAGCAGCTTGTCGCCCGGGGTGTTGCGGAACGTGTCGACGGCGGCCTCTTTCGCGAACGCCTGCTCGTCCTCCAGGCTCGCCCGCACCTGCTGCGCACGGTTCTGTACGAGGCCTGCCGCGCTCTCTGCGGCGACCGGCACGCCGGCCACTTGCACACCGAGCGCCGTGCAGGCGAACCAGACGGTCCCGAGCGCCAGGGTGGTGCGGGTCGCGGTGGCGCTGTGCCGGGCCATGAGATTGCCGAGCCGGACGACCGCCAGCGTCATGAGCACGAGCAGGGTGAGGACGAGGACCATGGCTCCGATCGCGACACCGGTTGCCTTCGCCCGGCCGATCGAGTCCTGGAGGAACGATTCGCCGTCGTCGAGCAGGGGCCAGTCGAACACCGGGTTGAACCCTCGGCCGAGCGTCTCGTTGCAGCCGATGTCGAGGAGGTTCAGCACGGTCAGCAGGCCGATACCGATCCCGGCGAGGGCGGATGCCACCCGCCTCGCCTTTGGTGGGAGGACGAGCAGCAGGGCGGCACCGAAGATGCCCTCCACGGGGATGCGCGCGAACTGTCCGGGGGTGAGGAGGGTGAGCTGGTTCGGCATGAGGAGGGCAAGGAGGACGAGGATGGTGGAGAGGGCTGTGGTGGCGTGGGCGAAGGTCCGCGCGGTGGACGGGTGACGGTCGCGCCAGGTGCCGCCACCAGCGGTATCGTCGCCGGCGGCGTCGTCACCCGCGGAGGTCTCGTCCGGTATTCGCGCGGGAAGGCCGTCCGGCGGCAGGCCGGCATCCGTGGTCGGCTCTTCGGCCAGGGCTGCCTCGTCCGCATCCGGCTGCTGATGAAAGCGTGTGAAGAGCGACAACGCAAACGTCCTTCCGTGCGGGGCCCGGTGGTGGCACGGCAGACCAGGCCCGCGAGACCGAATCCGCCGTCCCTATCTGTACGGCCGGGCTGCGGATTCGGTTCAATCGCGCAGCCCAGTGAGCGCGAGTCCATGAGCAGATACGGATCGCAGGGGCGCGCAGGCCTGCGACCTGTCCCGGGGGCAGCCCAACCCGCGTCCGCATCCGACAACGCATGGCGCCGCTCTCGCCGCGCGCCTCCTGGGGCAGGACGCGATCGTCTCCGAGCTCATAGATCTGCTCCAACACCCTTGTCGGCGCAGCCTTGTTCACCACCGCGTGCACCAGGAACAGTACGATGACCTCGGCGTACGCCTTCGTCGTCCCCGCCCGCCCCGGGCCAACCTCCACTCTCGTAGGAAGCGGTCGGCGCCCTCGACCACGGCCACGTCGTCGAACACGGAAACGTCGATCAACTCCGCACATCCGGTGGGCTCTTCGCCGAGCTGCACCGCCTTCCGTCTCCCGCCTCCAGAACGACCGTCAGGAGCCCCCTTGCAGCCCGATTCCTGGAACACCGTCTGCGCCCTGGCCGACTACTACGACTCCGTGTCCCCCTTTCCCCAGGAGCAGAACTGGGTGCTGCAGGTACTCAAGATTGCCGAAGAGACCGGCGAAGCCGCCCAGGCCGTCGTCGGCCTCACCGGAACCAACCCCCGTAAGGGGCTCTCCCACACCTGGGACGATGTACACGACGAAGTCGCCGACGTCATCATCACCGGCATGGTTGCGCTCGCCCGAATGCGCCCCGACCCCGGCGAGTTCTTCGCCAACCAGCTCGCCATCAAAGCCGCCCGCGCCCTTGCCGGCACAGGACGACTTCCGGACCGCGCCCCGGCCCGGATCAGGAACTCCGCCAAGGCGGTCATCATCCACGACGGAAACGTGCTGCTGACCCGCAACCTGTGGCGCGGCAAGGAATGCCACTTCCTGCCCGGCGGCGGGCAGCATCCTGGAGAGCCACTTCCTGCGGCAGTACGGCGCGAGGTGCATGAGGAGACCGGGCTGACCGTCTCCCCCGGCCCACTGCTGTGGATGCGTGAATGGGCAAGTCGGCCGGGCGACTCCTCCGACGACGGCGACACCGTTCACCGCGTCGAGATCGCGTTCCGCTGCGCCCTGACCAGCAATCCTGATCTGGTAGGCGGACACCACGCGGACTCCGGCCAGATCGGCTTGGAGTGGGTTCCGCTGGAGAAGATCAGCAGCCTCGCCACGCTCGCCCCGCACTACCGGGAACGCATCGCCGCCCTCGCCACAGGGGCCCCGCCGGCAGCGGCTTACCTTCCCAGCGAGCTGGGGGAGTGAGGGGGAAGGCGCGCAGGATCACCCAGCCCGTGCCGTAGTGCCCCCGTTCCCCCGATCCGTACACACTCTCCGGGCTCTGGCAGGCACGCGGTCCCGTCGTCCAACGATCGTCGCGTACGCCATATCTCTTCACATGGTCAGCGAGAGCCCCCTGGTCACGCGCTTCGCCGCTGGTATCAGTCGGTCGCGGACCTGGTTGAGGTACGAGAGCCGGTCCACTCGCAGGGACACTCCGAGCGCGCCGAGCGTCTGCCCGCGGAACACCGGTACGGCGACGCAGTACGTCCCGAGCGTGTACTCCTCCATGTCCGTGACGATCGGCGGACGGGGGGAGATCTCGAGCCGCTGGATGAGTTCGGAGCAGCCGGTGATCGTGTGCGGCGTGAGATCGGCGAGCGGGTGGCGGGAGAGGTAGTCGTTGCGGGACTCGTCGCCGAGTTCGCGCAGGAGACACTTGCCCAGTGCCGTGGCGTGGCCCGAGTCCTCGAAGCCCACCCAGAGGTCCACCCGCGGTGCCAGGGGGCTGTCGACGATATCCGCCACCCGGATCTCGCCGTCCTCGAAGAAGGTCAGGTAGACGGCGGCCGAAAGATCGTCCCGCAGCGATGCCAGAGCGGGGCGGACGCGGCTGAGCTGCGTCTGTTCACGACCGCCGGAGTGCAGGGTGTCCAGCCGCTCCCCGAGGACATAGCCACCGTCTTCCAGCCGACGGAGGTACCCGTCGTGAGCAAGAGTACGCAGAAGGTAATGCGTGGTGGCCAGCGGAAGCCCCGTCTCCTGTGCCAGCTGCTGCGCCGGCGCGCCGCCCTCATGCGCGCCCACGGCCTCCATCAGCCGGAAAGCCCGCTGCACGGAAGCGATCAGGACGGGGCCCTCTTCCGCCATATGCCCAGCCTGCGCCCGCCGCTCGGCGCAGGCAAGGCGGTGCCGGGGCCTTCGCTCGGGGCTCATCGCATCTGTACGGCGTCCGTACCGCGTCCGTACCGCGTCCGTAGGGCACGCGACCGCGGTCGGGGCCCCGGATACCACCGCGAAAGGCCGTCGGCACCCTCAGGCCGCGGGGCCCGTAGGCACCACATAGCGGCCGTCCTGGTCTGTCCGTGTGATCGCGAGGACCGCCATATCGTCGTCCCGCGGCCCGCCGCCCCAGCGCTCGACCTCCCGCACGAGGAGGGCGATCAGCTCCCTGGGGTCCTCGAACGGGCCAAGCCCCGCCAGTTCGGCCACGGGGTCGAAAAACGCGCCGGCGCGGTCCCGGGCCTCGGTCACTCCGTCGGTCACCAGCAGCAGCGTGCTGCCCACAGGGAACGGCCAGTCGACCGGTGCGGGCCGGGCCACCCCCAGGCCGCCCATCCCCAGCGGAAGCCCCGCGTCGGGGGCCTCCAGCGGACGCAGCTCGCCGCCGTGACACAGGTACGGCGCGGGATGGCCGCAGTCCAGCAGCCGCACCCCGCCGCCCGGGGGCACTTCGCAGATCAGGGCGGTGACGAACCCCTCCAGCCGGATCTCCTCGGAGGTCTGCTCGCTCGCCCGCGCCAGTGCGCGCTCCATCCGGTCGGCCAGCGCCGGCAGCTCCGGTTCCTGTTCCGCTGCCTCGCGGAAGGCGCCGAGCAGCACCGATACCGCGCTCACCGCGTCCAGCCCCTTGCCGCGGACGTCGGCGATCAGCAGCCGGACCCCGAACGGGGTTCGCTGCACTGCGTAGGCGTCACCGCCGATCCGGGCCTCGCTCTGGGCGGCCTGGTAGCGGGCCGCGATGGCCAGCGGGCCGATGCGCTCCGGCGGCGCGGGCAGCACCGCGTGCTGGGCGGCTTCCGCCACCGTACGGACGACATCCAGCCGGCGCCCGTGCCGGGCGATCACCCGGTTGACCCCGACGCCCATCAGCGCGGCGAAGAGCGTGTTGATGAGCTCGAGGTGGCCTACGACGTCGTCGGCGGTGCCGTCCTTCACCGTCAATGCGAAGACGCCGCAGATGATGGAGATGCCGACCGCGAGGGTGTGCCGCAGCGAGAGCAGCGCACCCGCCGTCACGCTGGCCGCTGTCAGCATCGGGTCTCCCCAGTAGTCCTGCGGCGAGAACGCGTTCCAGACGAGCCCGCCCGCGACGAGGACGCCCGGGACGAACTCGACGTACCGGGGCCATTGGCCGCTGTCGCGCAGGCGCGGGGGGCCCGTCGCCGGCCCTGGCCGCAGGCGCTCAGCGATGCCCGGCAACGGCAGGATCCGCCCGGCGGGCGGCCGTCGGCTGGGTGTGCTGACTGCGGTGCATGTGGTGACGGTACGTGGGGGCCATCGGGGACTCCTTGTGCGGACGGACGCGCCCTCAGCCTTCAGCCATGCCGTCCCCGGGGCCACCCGGACGGCCCGAATGTGCGTCACCTCGCTGCCCTAGTTGCCCGTCGTAGATCTTCCGGGCGAGTCCGACGATGGTCGCGGTCGCCTGGCCGCGACCATCGTCGTTGCTGGGTCAGTCCTGCGATGCGGTGTCGGCTTGTCGTTTCTCGGCCGGCTCGGTCATCGGCCTCTTGTGTGGGCTGAACAGGAAACAGAACAAGGCGGCAGCCACCAGGACCACGGCGCACGCCACGAGGGTGGTCTGCATCGCGTCGACGAAGCCGGTGGCGAACGTGTCGGCGGTGATGCGTTCGTACAGGCCGGCCGTGGCTGGGTTCAGGCCGCTGGGCGGCGCGGGCGGACTGTAGTGTTGCGCGGCGGCTGCGCTGTCGCCGATGAACCGGGCGCGCAGACTCTCCGGTAGCTCAGCGGCGTGCTGCTCAGCTTGGCTGCGCAGGGTCGAGGAGAGGCGGGCCGACAGCAGGGCGCCCAGCACGGCGGTGCCAAGGACGCCGCCGATCTGCCGGATGGTGCTGGAGACGCCGGAGGCGGCTCCTGCCCACCGCGGATCGACGCCGTCCATGGTGGCCTGCTGCAGCGGTGCGAAGGTGGCGCCGCTGGCGATCCCGATGATGGCCAGACCCGGCAGCAGGCTCGATGCGCTGCTGGTGGGGCCGGCCATGGCGACCAGTACCAGCAGGCCGACGGCCAGGAGCATCATCCCGGCCATCAGGACGTACTTGGCGCCGAACTTGTCCGACAGCCGCCCGGCGTACACCGAGCCGACCGCGGTGAGCACGGCGTTCGGCAACACCGCCAGACCGGTCTCCAGCGCCGAATACCCACGCGCCATCTGCAGGTACAGGACCAGCACGAACATGATCCCGATCATGCCGAGTTGGAAGACGAACCCGATCCAGTTACCGACCGCGAAGTTGCGCGCGCCGAACAGCGCCGGCGGCATCAGGGGCTCGTCCCGCTGCCGGTGCTGCCAGACGACGAACACCGCCAGCAGCGTGACGCCCGCGATGATGGCCGAGGTGATGCTGATCGGCCCGGTGATGGTGCCCCATTCGTAGCGTTCTCCCTCGATCAGGCCGAACGCGACGCCGCTCAGCCCGGCGGTGGCCAGCGCGACGCCGGCCAGGTCGAGCCGGTGGCGCCGGCCGGAGCGCATGGGCGGCACGAAGGCCAGTGCCAGTACGGCGGTGATGATCCCGATCGGGACGTTGATGAAGAAGATCCAGCGCCAGCTGAGACGGGCGAGCAGGAAACCGCCGACGACCGGGCCCACGATCGGGGCGAACCCGACGATCGCACCGAACAGGCCGAACGCGCGACCGCGCAGTCGTGGCGGGAAAATCGTGAGGATCGACGAGATGACCTGCGGGAACAGCAGCGCTCCGCCCAGTCCCTGCAGGGCCCGGGCGATCAGCAGCCCGGCCGGTGAGTCGGCCAGCCCGCACAGCGCGGAGGCGAGGGTGAAGGTGATGATGCCGATCACGTAGAGCCGGCGGTATCCGAAGACGTCCCCCAGCCGACCGGTGCTGATCAGCAGCACCGAGAAGACGAGCAGGTAGCCGTCGATGACCCACAGCACTTGGTCGTAGGACGCGTCAATGCTGTGGATCAACGTGGGGATGGCGATGTTGACGATGGATCCGTCGAGCAACGACATGAAGAAGCCGATGCACATGATCGCGAGAACCAGCCACGGACGCTGTGTGGCAGGCTGTTGGGCTGATGTGACTTCCGGCACTCCGGAGACCTCCCTGAGGGAACCGGCTGTGCTGGTGGTGACGCGGACCAGGCCGCCGATGCCAGAACAGCACGAACGCCGGTACACGGTCCCTGGCAGGTCCCGGGGGCCCGGAAGACACCGGAAGGTTCGACGCGTCGCCACCATCACAGAACACCCTTTTCCAGGATGTGGTGAGTGACTTCCACCTTCCCCGTGTCATCGGGACCCGGGTGAAGCTGGTTGGCGAGGCGGAAAGCCCAACGGTGAGAAGTCGGGTCGTACGTTAACACGGTGCGCTCGGCCCGCATGCGGATGAGACTGAAATGCTCAACTGTTGCTCAACTAGCCCTTTGGGCTGATCTTCTGACGCTTCGTCAGTAGTTCGGGGAGCGACCCCGTCGTGGCCTGCCCGCCACCGGTGCCGCAAACCGAAACGGTTCGCCGGGCGAACCGGCGAACCGTCACGAATGGTGGTGTTTGGTTGGCGGTTGGTCAGTTGGCCGGGGAGACGTAGCCGCTGATCGACATGTTCCAGTAGGGGCTGTCGCCCACCGCACCGCTGTACGGGCCGTCGTGATGGGCGGAGGAGGTCGCAGGATCGTTGGTGACCTCGTTGCCGCCTATGCTCTCGATGGTCCCGTCGGGATTGACCGCCGTGACGATCGCCACGTGATCGGCGTATCCGTTGCCGTCGTAGTTGAAGACGACTGCGTCACCGACGTGGGGATCCGGATGCAGTCCGGAACCGTACTGTCCGAAGCTGCCGGCCGCCGGGGTCAGCCCGTTGACGTTGTAACCTGCCTGCGCCCAGACCCAGGCCGCGAAGTCGGCGCACCAGTTTTCCGGTGAGCCGCCTGCGCCCGTGCAGCTGGAGTTGTACCCCTGTTCGCCCACGCTGTTCGTGTCACAGGCGTGATGGTCGAGATTCGCGTTCGCGACGTTGACGATGTCGTCGGTCGTGGCCGACGCTGTGCCTGCGGCCAGCATGACGGACGGCACCGCCAGGGCTGCTGCCACCATGCCCCTGACGATGCTGTTACGCGCCTTCCGGAACGTCATGATTCTCCTCGCTGTTTCCTCTACGACTCTTGCGACGGATCCTCGACCGGAGCCGGAACGGCAGCCCTTTGCCTGGTGACCCTGCCGATGGCAGGGCGCGTCTCCGTACTTGCGCGCCGCGAATACGTCAGTCAGGACCGTAGAAAGACCCGGTGGAATCACCGTGAAACGGTGGAGGCGGAGAGGCCGTTGCCGCCGGTCAGGTCGGAAGGTCGCCGGTCAGGTCGGCAGGCCGCCGGTCCTGTCGGAGGCAGCGCGGAGGATCAGGGCCGGTCGTCAGATGTCCCGCTCACGCCCGCTCACGCCCGCTCACGACCCACCGTCAAACACTCAGGACCGGCAGGCTGGGCAGCCAGGATCCTTCGCCTGCGGATACCTGCAGTACGGCAGGCCCTGCACCGGCTGGTCCCGTAGGAAGCGAGTGACCAGGTCCGCGTACTCGGCCTCGCGTTCCAGGTGGGCCATGTGGTCGGCGTCGCGGATCAGGGCGAAGGCGCAGTCGCTGATGGTGGCCGCGACCGCCGAGTTCTCCTCGGGTGAACTGGCGCAGTCGTGTTCGCCGGTGAAGACGAGGGCGGGGACACCGGCGATGCCGCCGGCCGGATAGAGGTCGGTGTCCAGCAGGCGCTCGTGGCAGGCGGCATAGCGCAGGGCCGCGCTCTGCGACGTCCGCAGCAGTTGGCGTTCCAGGAGGCGGGCGACCGCCGCCCCCTGGGCGACCTCGTGCCGGGTGGCGCTGTTGACCAGGACGTCGACGACATTGCGGGCGTAGTCGCGGCGGGCCGGTTCGTCGGCGGGGCGGGAGTGGGATCCCACCAGCTCCAGGCCCTGCCGGACCACGGCGGTCAGCCGGGGGCCGACCCGCGGGGTGGCGCCGGCGAGCAGCAGCCGGGCGACCAGGTCCGGGCGCGACTGGGTCAGGCGGTAGGCGATGGGGGCGCCGTAGGAGGCGCCGAGGATGTTCACGCGGCCCAGGCCGAGCCGCTCGATGGCGTGGCCTGCCGCCTCCGCGAGGATCTCGAAGCCGGCGCCGGCGTCCAGGTCGCCGGCGTTCCCGGTGCCCGGCAGGTCCATCAGCACCAGCGTGGTGTGCGCGGTGAGCCGGCGTTCCAGGCGTGGCCAGGAGTACATGTCCTGGAGGGCGCCGCCGATCAGCACGAGCGGCTCGGTGCTGTAGCGGCGCCGGGTGGTGAGGACCCGGCAAGCGTAGGTCATGTCCCGCAGGGAGAAGGGGACGAGGCGTTCGTCGGCTTCCACGGTGTCCACGGCGGCCGCTCCCCGGCTATGCGGTGGACGGCGTGGTGGGGGCGGCGGCGCCGCTGGTGCGGAGGGCGATCAGGTCGGCGAGCGCGGCGACGGTCGGTGCTGCGGACAGCTCGTCCTCGTCGATCACCACGCCCAGTTGGTCCTCCAGGGCCATGGACAGGACGGTGACGGCCATGGAGTCGACACCGGCCCGGGCCAGCGAGGCCTCCGGGACGATCGGGCCGCCCGGCAGCCCGGCGCGGGTGGTGAGGAGTTCCTTCAACTGGTCGAACATGGTCACTCCTTACGGATACGGGGACCGCTCTTGGAGGGGGAGGAGCGGGTGGCGCGGGCGTTACCGTTCGGCGTGCAGGCCGGGGGGCCACACCAGTGTCGTCGCGGCCCAGGCAAGGCCGCTGCCGAAGGCGACCAGCAGCACACGGTGGCCGGGCCGGAGGGTCCCCTCGGCGGCGGCGTCCGCCAGGAGCAGGGGGATCGAGGCGGCGGCGGTGTTCCCCACCGTCGCGATGTTCGACGGAACGCGTTCCGGCGGAACGCCCAGCGCATCGGATACCGCGGCGCTGATCCGGGCATTGGCCTGATGGACGATCAGCCGGTCGATGTCCTGTGGCTCCCAGCCCGCTGCTGCGGCGGCTCGGTTCGCGGCGGCCGTCATCCGGCGGACGGCGTGCCGGAAGACTTCGTTGCCGCGCATCTGGACATGGCGTTCGCTGTGCGGCGCGGACTGCCGGCTGTCGCGGTTACGGGAGCCGCCGACCGGGATCATGATGGCGTCGGCGTGTTCGCCGTCGCTGCCCCACACCACCTCGCCCAGAGCGCCGGGCTGTCCGGGGCGGCCTGCCTCCAGGACGGCGGCGCCCGCCCCGTCCCCGAAGATCGGTGCCGTCGACCGGTCCTCGAGGTCGATGATGGCGGACATGGTCTCGGCGCCGATGACCAGCACCCGATCGGCCGTACCGGAGTGGATCAGCCCGGCCGCCACTGTGGTGGCGTGCAGAAATCCCGAGCAGCCCGCGGCGATGTCGAACGCGGCGGCGTTGACCAGCCCGAGCCGGGCCGCCACGATCGGAGCGGTGGCCGGGCACGGATGGTCCGGGGTGGTGGTGGCCAGGACGACTGCGTCCGCCTGGGTCACTCCGGCCGACCGCAGGGCGCGGGCTCCGGCCTCGGTCGCCAGGTCGCTGGTGGCCGTCTTCGGATCGGCCCGGCGCCGTACGGAGATGCCGATCCGTTCGCGGATCCAGGTGTCCGAGGTGTCCAGGTGGGCGCTGAGTTCGTCGTTGGTGACCCCGCGGGGCGGCAGCCAGGAACCCAGGCCGGTCAGTACGGCGGCCGGGGCCGCCGTCGGCGCGTTTGCACTCTCCTCGGTCTGGTGCATGGGGCAAATGTAATTAATCAGGCGTGAGGGAGCGAGGGGCGCAAGGTATCGGGCGTGGCGTTGGGGTGATGCCGCGCACGGGGGTACTCCGGCCGAGGGACTGGTGAGGTCGCCCGTTGCAGTGTCGTGTGGTGGGCTGCTGGTGCCGCCCACCGGTCACTCTGTCTGGGAGCCGAGCGGCCTGGTGAATGCCGTTTGACTGCGAACGGCTGACGCACAGTGCGCGCGATGCTGAGCTGCGCGTCAGGGATGCCTGGGGAGAGTCCTCCGGCCCTCCGGCTGGTGGGTGTGTGTCTGTCGAGCCCTCATCTGCCGCGCTCAAGCGATGAGGCCGTCGATGGCCACGGGAAGGTGGCGGGGGCCGCGCAGGACGGGGTTGACGCGGTAGGGCGGCGGGTCCGCCAACAACCGTGGGTTCGCGACCCGGTGGAAGAGCTGGGGGAGGGCGAGCTGCGCCTCCATCCGGGCCAGCGGAGCGCCGAAGCAGTAGTGGATGCCGGTGCAGAACCCGAGGTGCTGGTTGTCCTCGCGGTCGGGACCGAACCGGTCGGGGTGGTCGAACCGCTTCGGGTCGCGGTTGGCCGAGGCCAGCAGAAGCCAGACCTGCGCACCCTTGGGAATGGTGGTGTCGGTGATGCCGATGTCGGCCAGGGCAGTGGTGAACGGTATGAACTGGACCGGCGGCTCGTACCGCAGCACCTCCTCGACGAGCGGGACGACCAGGTCCGGTTCGTTCCGGAACCGCCGGAGGATGTCGGGGTGGCGCAGCAGGGTGAGCGCCGCGTTGCTGATCAGGTTGCCGGTGGTCCAGTGGCCTGCGATCAGGAGCAGTATCGCGGTGGCCACCAGCTCCATCGTCGACAGACGAGCCCGCGGACGCGAGGTAACGGGGGAGTTCCCAGACTTCGATCGGTCGGAGACTTCGGTCGGCTGGGGCAGATCTTCCGATTTTCGCCGGAGGTGGCCGACCGCGGTTCGGCGCAGGAGGGGTTCCTTCGCGTCGGTGGCGGTGTGCGCGCTTATCCGCGTGGCTCGATGAGGTGCTTACGGAGGCACTGGACGTACGGCTTGCGCGGAGGGTTTCGACGATCCGCCGATGATGCAGTATCCGGAGTTGTCATAGGAGAACAGTTTGTCCGGTTCGCAGAGTTGGCGCCCTCGCCGGGCAGTTCGACGTCGGCCGGTGGTGATCCGCGCGACCGCGAATGCGTCCGGCAGGCGGAATTCCGGCAGGTGGGTACGGGCAGGTCGGAATCGAGGTCGGAATCGAGGCCGGAATCGAGGCAGAAATCGGGGTCGAATTCGGGGTCGAGCCCGAGTTCGAGCCCGAGTTCGAGATTTCCGTCCTCGACCAGTTGGACGTCGAGTCGTGATACGCGGCGGTGCTCTGCGTGTTCTCGTGGCAGTGCGGTCTGCGGTGCGCGACCATACGGACGCCGACCCAGGTTCGATCACCGGCGTCGTGCATGAGGAAGGTTCTCGCGGCCGCTGGCCCGCGTTGACTGCCGCGGGTCTGGTCAGGCGTTTCCGGCCGGTGGGCGCCCTGGCGCGCTACGAGCGCGGGTCGCAGTGCTCGGCACCAGCAAAGCAGCCGACGGCAAGAGCAAGCAGCCAACAGAAGGAAACACCGAGACAGGAAGAAGGACGGACGTGTCCGGCAGCGAAAGCGAAAACCCGGTAATCTCCTCCCCGGCCCCCACGCCGACTCGACCCCGGACGAATCGGGACTGGTGGCCGAATCAGATGGACCTTCAGATTCTCCACCAGCACTCGTCCCGGTCCAATCCGATGGACGAGGACTTCAGCTACGCAGAAGAGTTCGCGACCCTCGATGTCGAGGCGCTGAAGCAGGACGTCTTCGAGGTGATGACGACCTCGCAGGAATGGTGGCCTGCCGACTACGGCCACTACGGGCCGCTCTTCATCCGGATGAGTTGGCATGCCGCGGGGACGTACCGCATCGCCGACGGCCGGGGCGGTGGCGGGGCCGGCGCTCAGCGCTTCGCCCCTCTCAACAGCTGGCCGGACAATGCGAGCCTCGACAAGGCGCGCCGTTTGCTCTGGCCGGTCAAGCAGAAGTACGGGCGGAAAATCTCCTGGGCCGATCTTCTGGTCTTCGCCGGTAACTGTGCGATGGAATCGATGGGGTTCAAGACGTTCGGTTTCGGCTTCGGACGAGAGGACATCTGGGAACCCGAGGAAATCTTCTGGGGGCCCGAGGACACCTGGCTCGGAGATGAGCGCTACAGCGGCGACAGGGAACTCGCCACTCCTTTCGGTGCCGTGCAGATGGGGCTGATCTACGTCAATCCCGAGGGGCCCAACGGCAACCCGGATCCGATGGCTGCGGCCATCGACATCCGCGAGACCTTCGGGCGGATGGCGATGAATGACGAGGAGACGGTTGCGCTCATCGTCGGCGGCCACACGTTCGGCAAGTGCCATGGTGCGGTGGACCCCTCGTACATCGGACCGGAACCCGAGGCGGGTCCCCTCGAGCAGCAGGGCCTCGGCTGGCGGAACACCTACGGCAGCGGCAAGGGCGCCGACACGCTCACCAGTGGGCTCGAGGGCGCATGGACCTCGGAGCCGACGAGGTGGGACAGCGGATACCTGGACAACCTGTTCCGGTACGACTGGGAGCTGACGACGAGCCCGGCCGGTGCGAAGCAGTGGACTCCCACGGACCCTTCGGCCAAGGGCACTGTGCCCGATGCCCATGATCCGTCGAAGTCGCACGCTCCCATGATGCTGACGACGGACCTCGCGCTGAAGCTGGATCCGGTCTACGGGCCGATCGCGAAGAGCTTCCACGAGAACCCGGACAAGCTCGCGGTGGCGTTCGCCAAGGCCTGGTACAAGCTGCTGCACCGCGACATGGGACCCGCCTCGCGCTACCTCGGCCCGTGGATTCCCGAGCCGCAGCTGTGGCAGGACCCCGTCCCTGAGGTCGACCACGCACTGGTCGCGGACGAGGACATCGCCGACCTCAAGGGCAGGATCCTCGCCTCGGGGCTGTCCGTCTCCCAGCTGGTTACCACCGCCTGGGCGTCGGCGGCGAGTTTCCGCGGCACCGACAAGCGTGGCGGGGCCAACGGGGCACGGATCCGACTCGCGCCGCAAAAGGACTGGGAGGTCAACGACCTGCCCGAGGTGGCCGAGGTGCTGCAGAGCCTCGAGCAGATCCGGCAGGACTTCAACGGCTCGGGGACCGGCGGGAAGAAGGTGTCCCTCGCCGATCTGATCGTCCTGGGCGGATGCGCGGCCGTCGAGCAGGCAGCGAAGAACGCCGGGCACGACATCACCGTCCCGTTCGCGCCGGGGCGCACGGACGCTTCGCAGGAGCAGACCGACGCGGTGTCGTTCGCCGTGCTCGAACCCAGGGCAGATGGGTTCCGCAACTACCTCCGGGCGGGAGAGAAGCTGTCGCCGGAGACGCTCCTGCTGGACCGCGCCAGCCTGTTGACGCTGACCGCTCCCGAAATGACGGTTCTGATCGGCGGTTTGCGCGCCCTGAACACCGGCTTCGCGGGTTCCCAGCATGGCGTCTTCACGCACCGGCCGGAGACCTTGACCAACGACTTCTTCGTCAACCTGCTCGACATGGGAACGGAGTGGAAGGCGTCGGCCTCGGCTGAGAACGTATTCGAGGGCCGGGATCGCGCCACGGGCGAGGCCAAGTGGACGGCCACCGCCGTCGACCTCATCTTCGGTGCGCACTCCCAGCTCCGAGCCGTCTCGGAGGTCTACGCGTCTGCGGACGCGGGAGAGAAGTTCGTGCGTGACTTCGTGGCAGCGTGGGACAAGGTGATGAACCTCGATCGGTTCGACCTGGCCTGAGCCCGATGTCCCGGTCGGCCGATGAGCGGCCGGCCGGGACATCCGAGGCGGGCGGGATGACGGGCACGGTCAGGCGTATTTGCCCAGCTCGCTGGCGTGGAGTGCGGCCTTCTCGTTGAGGCCGATGACGTAGCCGTCCGGGTCGCGGAAGTAGAACATCCGCTGCCCGTTGTGGTCGGTGGTGAGGGGCTTGACGATCTCGGCGTGCCGGGAGATGTGTGCGAAGGCGCCCTCAAGGTCGTCGATGGCCAGGTAGAACATGCCGGCGAAACCGATCGGGGTGTCGGCCAGGACGGGCAGCCAGTTCTTCAGGTCCGCGTTGTTGTAGATCATCGCGACGAATTCGCCCTGGTGGAGAAGCATGTGGATGTCGTCGCCGGGACGAGCGGTGCTGGAGTCGGCGTCGAAGCCGAGCTTCTTGTAGAAGGCAAGGCTGGCGGCGGTGTCGCGGACGCTGATGCACGGCGCGAAAGCCATGGTGGTTCTCCTTGGTGGCTTGAAGTGGGGGATGGGACAGACGCTCTGGGGAGGGCGCTGAGGCGTGCTGGTGAGCGGGCTTCTCAGCACTCCGCTTCAGTAGGCGTTCCCAGGTCTGCGGAGATGCGCGCGGCACTCCGTTCCCTTAATTAGTACATACGTGCAGCAATCCTGTCGAGCGATGCCGGCAAATAGGGCAAACGCGTCTCTTTGATCAAGCGTCCCACCTGCTCGAATGACCGGAAGTAGCAGGTGCATCACGAGGTAGAACACGAGGGGGAGGCGCTGCTCGGGCGGTCCACCGTCCACGAGGCGCTTTCGGGGAAGGATTGATACCTTCGTACATAAGTCAACTTCGACGCAGTGCGTGGGACACCTGGGAGGGGCGGTCATGGCCGGGCAGGGCGCCGCGAAGCGGCGGTACGACCCCAGGCGGCGGAAAGCGGAGATCACCACCGCCACGGAGAAGGTCATCGCCGAGCGCGGTATCGAGGGGCTGACGCACCGGGCGGTCGCCGAGCGGGCCGGTGTCCCGCTCGGCGCGACGACCTACCACTTCGCGACCAAGGACGACCTGATCCAGGCGGCCCTCCAGCGGGCCGTCGACCGCTACGCCGCCTATCTCGCCGACTGGGTCGCCCAGCGCCCCGAGCTCACCCCGGAGCAGCTCACCGTGCTGCTCACCGACGCCCTCATGGGCTGTTTCGGCCCGCAGCGCGACAGTCAGGTCATGGAGTTCGAGCTGTACCTGGCCGCCCTGCGCCGGCCCGCGCTGCGCCCGATCGCCGACCGGTTCATCGAGCTGAGCATCGACGCGCTCCTGCCGTACGTCGACCCGCTCACCGCCCGCACCGCGGCCGTGGCCACCAACGGCCTGACCCTGCGGGGCCTTGCCGGAAGCACACCGCCCACCCGTGCGGAGGTCGAGTCCATCCTGCGCCGCATCCTCACCCCCAACCCGGACCTGCCGGCCGCTGCCCCCGCCCCCGACCAGGACACCTCACAGGCACAGGCATGACCGCGCGGGCCGAGTTGCCTTGAGCCCCCACCATTCCTCCTGGTCAGCGGCGCTCATTGGACTTTCTGCTGAGGGAATTCGGCGCCCATGGTGGGGAAAGCGCATTGCGTATAGGGGTGTTGACGGATTCGATGGGCGAGGTCGAGGCGGCGAAGGCCAGGCACTGGAGGCGGCCTCTGCGCCGGGGAAGGAAGCCGGGGCCGCCGTCGTCGAGATCACCGCCGCACCGCCCCCGTCACGGCGGCACACGACCCGCACGGCTTCCGGTTCAGGAACCGGTACAGAAGGAAGCGAAGGGCATCCATGCTCGACGGCTGCACGCCCTGGCCCGAGGATTTCGTCGACCGCTACTGGGCGGCCGGGCACTGGCGTGGCAATACGCTGGACAACCTGCTGCGCGGCTGGGCCCTGCAGTACGGACCGCGGACCGCGCTCGTGCACGACGCCAGCCGCCTCACCTACGCGAACCTGAACCGGCGCGTGGACCGCATGGCCGCCGGATTCCGGCTGCGCGGCCTCCGCCCCCGGCAGCGGGTCATCGTCCAACTGCCGAACGTTCCCGAGTTCGTCATCACCGTGTTCGCGCTGATGCGGGTCGGCGCGGTCCCCGTGCTCTGCCCGGTCTCGCACCGGGCGTCCGAGGTGTCCCACGTCGCGCGGGTCACCGAAGCCGCCGGCTACGTCGGTCCCTCGACGTACGAGGGCTTCGACCACACGGCGATGGCCGCGGACATCGCGGCTCAAGGGCCTTTCCTGCGGCGGGTGTTCACCTTCGAGGCGCCGGGCACCTCGTCCCCGTACGGCGGCCTGACGACCGACACTTCGGGCTGCCACTACTTCCCGCTGGGCTCCGTCGACGCCCCGCCCGGGCCGGCGCCTGCGCAGAGCGCCGACCAGGTGGCGTTCTTCCTGCTCTCCGGCGGTACCAGCGCGGCGCCCACGCTCATCCCGCGCACCCACAACGACTACGCCTACCAGGCGCGGGCCGCCGCCGAACTGGTGTCGCTCACCGAGAACGACGTGTATCTCGCCGCGCTGCCCGCCGAGTCCCCCTTCACCTTCGGCTGCCCCGGCATCATCGGCACCCTCTCCGTCGGCGGCACCGTCGTCCTGGCCGAGAGCCCGGAACCCGCCGAATGCCTTCCGGTCATCGGACGAGAACGGGTGACCATCACGTCGGTGGTGCCCGCCGTCGCCCAGCTCTGGCTCGATGCTCTCGACGCACTTCCCATGGTCCAGGCCGACGTGAGCAGTCTGCGTCTCGTGCAGATCGGCGGCGCGCCCTTGCACCGGGCGACCGCCGAACGGATAGGCCCCGAGTGGGGCTGTCGCCTGCAGCAGGTCTTCGGCATGGCTGAGGGGCTGCTCACACTCACCCGGCCCGCCGATCCGGACGAGACCGTGCTCACCACGCAGGGCCGCCCGCTCTCGCCCGACGATGAGATCCGCATGGTCGACGCCGACGGCAAGGACGTGCCCGACGGGGAGCCCGGCGAACTCCTCGCCCGCGGTCCGTACACCCTGCGAGGCTACTACCGGGCGCCCGACCACAACGCACGCTCCTTCACCACCGACGGCTACTTCCGCACCGGAAACCTCGCGCGGCGCACCCGGGACGGCAACCTGGTGGTGAGCAGGCTGGACGCCGGTGGTGGTTAAACGTCGGTCAAGTCAGAGCAGACGCTCTCTCAGACCCGGTCCGCCGCAATCAGCAGGTAGTGGAAGCTGCCCTCCTTGTAGGCGGTGAGGAACGGGTCCTCGACGCCGGTGGCCAGTGAGGACTTGGCCCGCAGCTCCCAGTAGGGGATCGTCGCGGCCGTCAGGTCGACGACGTTCATCGGGACGAGGCCGTTGGCCGCCATGGCCTTGAAGTAGGCGCTGCGCGGGTGGATGTTGCATGTGTAGTGCTCGTCGATGCGGCTGACGGCCTTGGAGCGGCCACCCGTCACATCGTTGGAGCAGCCGGTGATGACGACGTAGCGGCCGCCGAAGGCGAGCTGGCGGGCGTGCTCGGCGAAGAGGTCGGACAGGTCCACGTACATGGTGGACTCGTTGTTCCAGATGCCTTGGAAGGCGGCGGTCGGCAGGCCCGTGTCCAGCATGTTGCGGAAGTGGTAGCGCACCTTGTCGTCGACGCCCCGCTTGCGGGCCTGGCCGTTGGCGAACCCGACCTGGGTCTCGGAGATGGAGACCCCGTCCACCTGGCAGCCGAAGCGGGCGTTGGCCATGATGCTGGTGCCGCCGCGGCCGCAGCCGGCGTCCAGCAGGCGGTGGCCGGGGGCTATCGGGCCGAGGTGGTCGAGCAGGACGTCGGCCTGGGCCGACTCCAGGCGGTGCAGTTCGGCGATGATGCGCTCGTCGCGGGTGTCCTCGGGGCCTTCCAGGACGGAGGGGTCGTAGTCGCCGAGGCCGTAGTGGTGGTGGTAGAGGCCGTCGACGTCGCCCAGGCGCAGGTTGACCGGGTCCTTCTCCTTGTTCCAGTAGTCCGCCACGGACTTCTGGTACGCCGTGCGCAGGACGGGAGCGGGAGGGGGAGCGGAGGCGGCGGGTGTGGTGGTCATGGGTGGGGCTCCTTGCAGTGTGCGGATGTCAGGAAGTCGGTGAGGTGTAGCGGGGGCTGCCGCTGTGCCATGCGCGGTTGCCGCCCAGCCAGGCCCACACCCCCGCGAGGAAGCGGCGCAGCTGGGGCGAGCCGGTCAGGACCAGGGTCGCGGCTTCCGTCTCGAAGGTGCGCACCAGCTCGTCGTGGATCGCTGCACTCCGCTCGACCGCCTCGCGCGGCGAGCACCGCTCCTCCTCGGCGATCACGGTCGGCAGGTTGAACTCCACGCTCCCCGAGTGGTGTTCCTTCGCCATCGAGTACAGGTCGTTGACGAGGGTGGCGGCAGTGGAGGCCATGGTCACGGCGCGGCGCACCCGTGGATCGGAGTATTCGGCGGCGGGCAGCGCATAGCCGCCCACCACGTCGGTCATCGCGATGCACGGGAGGAAGCTGTTGATCTGACGGTGCGCCAGATACTCCCAGGCGGCGGGCATCCGGCCCTGAGTGCGCCAGGAGCCTTCCTGGCAGTAGCCCACGAACAGGACGGCCACCTCGTGGTGCAGCCGGGCCAGTTGGGACGGGTCCGCGTACCGGCCCAGGTGTGCGAAGCCGGTGCGCAGGGCGGTGCGTACCGGGTCGTCTTGCATGGCCTGCTCGACGGCAGGGACGTAGCCGAGCGGGGGGTGGGTGGGGTCGATGGCCGTGTACGCGAGTCCGAGCTGCGCGCCGAGCAGTGCCGGCGCGGAACCCATCGTCTCGTCGTCGCAGTAGTAGTCGTCCGTGGCCCACTCCGCCAGCGCGCACTTGCCTGCCGCCAGCAGCCGGTCGGGGTCGTCGGTGTCGGGGTGGGCCAGCATCATCAGGCGCCCGAAGTCCGCCGCCTGGACGCGGTCGAGCCGTCCGGCGTAGAGACCGATCTCCTCGGCCCACGCCACCAGGCGTGCGTTGACCTCGTCGGCGAGCGCCGGGGCGTCGCGGAGCGCGGGCGGACAGTACAGGTCCGGGACGGCGACGCCCCCAGTGCCGACGGGGGCACTCCCAGCGTCGACGGTGGCGTCCCCGACGGCTTGGCGCTCAGCAATGTCCTTGCGCCCAGCACCGTCCTTGCGCCCGGACGCGATACGGGCGGCCGAGGTGCCCAGCCCCGTCGGTCCGGTCGGGAGCGGGGCGCGCCTCTCCGGGAGGGCGCCACCGGTTCCGGGCAGCCGCTTCGGCGCCACCCGGCGGGCGCTCTGGTGTGGGCGGTCACTCCGGTGCGAGCGGTCACTCCGGTGTGGGGGAGAGGCGAGCAGTGTGGCCACCAGCCGCGCCACGTCGTGACGGGCCGCGGGCGCGGTCATGCGGGACAGCAGCGACACGGATGACTCCTCGGGCCTCAGGCCGGCGTGCCGAAAACGTCGACGTTCTCCAGGACGCCGAGCGCATCGGGCACCAGAACGGCCGCCGAGTAGTAGGTGCTGACCAGGTAGGAGATGATCGCCTGCTCGTTGATGCCCATGAACCGGACGTTCAGACCGGGCTCGTACTCGTCGGGGATCCCCGTCTGGCGCAGTCCGACCACCCCCTGCCCGTCCTCGCCCAGCCGCATCGCGAGGATCGAAGAGGTGCCCGCCTCCGAGACGGGGATCTTGCCGCAGGGGAGGAGGGGAACGCCCCGCCAGGCAGGCACCGGATGGCCGTCGACCTCGGCGGTGTCGAAGGCAAGGCCCCGCTTGTTGCACTCACGGCCGAAGGCCGAGATGGCCCGGGGGTGGGCGAAGAACACCTTGGTCCCGCGCCGCATGCTGAGCAGCTCGTCCAGGTCGTCCGGGGTGGGCGGGCCGGAGTGGGTGGAGATCCGCTGGCTGTAGTCGGCGTTGTGCAGCAGCCCGAACTCGGGGTTGTTGACGAGCTCGGACTCCTGACGCTCGCGCAGCGCCTCGATGGTCAGCCGCAGCTGCTGCTCGATCTGGTCCATCGGCTCGTTGTAGAGGTCCGCGACCCGGCTGTGCACCCGCAGGATCGTCTGCGCGACGCTCAGCTCGTACTCGCGGGGCCGGAGCTCGTAGTCGACGAACGTGCCCGGCAGCACGGGCTCGCCGGTGTGCCCGGACGCGAGGGCGATGGCCGCCTCGCCCTTCTTGTTCTGCGGCTGGGCCTTGTCGGCCTGGCGCCGGCGGACGTGCGCCCGCAGCCCCTCGTTCCGGCCCGCCACCTCCTCGTACGCGGCCCGGGGGAGCGCCAGCACCGTGCACGCCGTCATCGTGCGCGCCGTGAACTCCCACGTGCCCGGTTCCTCGGCCAGCGCCTGCCCGCCGAAGAACCCGCCATCGGCCAGCACGCCGCGCCGGGACTCATCGCCGTACGCGCCAGGGGCGAGCTTCTCCACCTTGCCGCGGGCGATCAGGTGGACCTCGTCGAGTGTCCGACCCCGCTCGGCGATCACCTGGCCGGCTGCATACTCCCGTCGTTCGCACCGGTCTGCCAGCGCCCGCAGCACCCCGGCGTCGTCGTACCCGCGCAGCAGCGGCAGTTCGCCCAGCTCGGCGGGGATGACCTTGACCGCCGCCCCTTCCTGGACGAACGTCACGCGGCCGTCGCCGACCTCGTACGCCAGCCGCCGGTTGACCCGGTACGTGCCGCCTTTGACCTCCACCCAAGGCAGCGTCCGCAGCAGCCACCGCGAGCTGAGGCCCTGCATCTGCGGCACGGTCTTGGTGGTGGTCGCCAGGTTCCGGGCAGCGGCGATACCCAGGCTGAGCTGCTCGCGGCCTGCTGTCTGCTCGGGCTGCTCCGGCTGCTGCCGGTGCACTGTGGTCGACATCCGCTCCGGTCCTTCCGTCTGGCGCATACGTCATGCACGTCAAGAAGGAGCCCCTGGAGTGGCCCGATCGGGCGACGAGGAGCTCCCGCCGCGCAAGTGAAGCAGTGCTTAATGATGTTGGTCGAGGTGACTGGAAATGCACCGATGTAATTGCGTCACCGAGTGGAGCGGTCATGATGCCTGAAATGGGGCGAAGTTTAGGCTTTTGGGCTGGCCGAGATGGTGCCGTGCACGCGCGTCGGCGCTGCGCGCGCCATGATCGAGGTGGCCGATAACGTGTGGTTGGGCAGGTGGAAGACCCGGGGGCTAACCCCACCACTGACTTCATGCCTGCCGGATGGGTGGGAGAGCTCCGCTCAACAATCCTTACGCCATGAAGACTTACGCACGCCGACCTCTTCTCCTCGCTCTCTCCATCACAGCCGTTGCGACGGCCCTGACCGCGGCAGGCACTCCGAAGGCGCAAGCCGAAGCCGCTGCCGCCCTACCCGCCCTGACGTGGCGGCCCTGCGCCCAACCCGCCGGTTCCGCCGGTTCCGCCGGTCCCGCCGGACAGGAGTGTGCCGCGCTGCCCGTACCGCTCGACTACCGTGATCCGGACGGCCCGCAGCTCACCCTCGCCGTGTCGCGCCTCCGCAGCGAGCGGCCCGGAGCGCGGCGCGGGACGCTGCTGTTGATCCCCGGAGGGCCGGGCAGCTCCGGGGTGCAATGGCTGCGGCAGAAGGCGGATGCGCTGCGGAAGGAGACGGCGGGCGCCTACGACATCGTCAGCTTTGATCCGCGGGGGGTGGGGGACAGCACGACGGCGAGCTGTGAGCTCAGCGCGGACGACCGGCACCTGGTACACCTGCGGTCCTGGCCGGGACCGGACGGCGAGATCGCCGAGAACGTGGCGCGGTCCCGGCGTATCGCCGATGCCTGTGCCCGGCACGGTGGTGCCGTGCTGCGAAGTTTCTCCACCGGCAACGAGGTACGCGATATCGACCGCTTCCGCCAGGCGCTGGGCGAGGAGAAACTGTCGGCCTGGGGCGTCTCGTACGGGACATATGTGGGCGCCGTATACGCCCAGAAGTACCCGCAGCACACTGACCGTTGGGTACTGGACAGCAGCGGTGACCCCGACCCGTCCCGCGTCGAACGGGGCTGGCTGGCGAACATGTCAGCGGGAGCGGACGACCGGTTCCCCGACTTCGCGGCCTGGGCATCGGACCCGGCCAGGGAGGCGGAAGGGCTGCGGCTGGCTGAACGGGCCGACGGCATACGGCCGTTGTTCCTCGCGCTGGCGGCGCAACTCGACCGTCAGCCGAAGGAGTCGACCACCGTGGGGGTACCGCTGACCGGTAACCGGCTGCGGCAGGCGCTTCAGAACGCCCTCTACAACGATGCTTCCTTCGTCCCGCTGGCCCGGCTCATCCAGGCAGCCCGGAACCCGGCCGTGACGCCGGTCCTGCCGCCTCAACTGGCCCAGCCCCTGCGGGACGAGGACGCGGCGGTCACCGTCGGAGTCATCTGCAACGATGTGCGCTGGCGGGGCTCGATCGCCTCGTACCGGCGCGCCGTGACTGCCGACCGCGCCCGGCATCCGCTCACGGCCGGAATGCCGGTGAACGTCACGCCCTGTGCGTTCTGGAAGGACGCCCCGGCGGAGAAGCCCACCCGGATCACCACCGATGGCCCGTCCAACATCCTGATGATCCAGAACCTCCGGGACCCCTCCACGCCGTACTTCGGCGCCCTGAAAATGCGCAAGGCTCTCGGCGACCGGGCCCGCCTCGTCACCGTCGACCGCGGCGGACACGGGGTCTACCTAGGCAATGGCAATGCCTGTGGCGACCGTACAGTCACCGCATTCCTCCTGGCGGGCAAGCGCCCGGAGCGGGACGCGTACTGCGCGGAATGACCAGCGCTCGCCTCGATCACGTCCGCGCCATTGCCGGTCCGGGCGACCGGCGCGGGATGTCGTCGGCCTCTGCCTCGCCCTCCCGCACCAGCACCCGGTAGCGCGCGGCCGCCTCCGCCAGCTCGTCGTCGGTCAGCATCCGCACCCCGTGCACGACGAACGGCTCCGCATAGTGCATCCCGGTCAGATGCGCGGTGGCGTCGAAGGGAAGCAACAGGTCTCGCACGGGGAAGCGGTTGAGGCCGCCAGGGCGGTAGAGCTCCTCGCCGCCGCCGGCCGTGGTGGCCACCCGGAGCACCTTGCCGCGCAGCGCGGTGCCCTGTGAGCCGTAGGCGAAGCCGTACGCGAGGACCTCGTCCAGCCATGCCTTGAGCAGCGGCGGAGCGGAGTACCAGTAGAAGGGGAACTGCAGCACGATGCGGTCGTGGGCAAGGAGGAGGCGCTGCTCGCGGGCGGTGTCGATGCGGAAGTCCGGGTAGGCGGCGTACAGATCGTGGACGGTGACGCCGGGTTCGTCGCGGACGACGTCCGCGAGCGCCGCGTTGATGCGGGAGGCGGCGAGGTCGGGGTGGGCGAGGACGATCAGGGTGCTCAAGAGGGTGCTCCTTCGAGGGCGTCGAGGTACTGGCGGGCCACTTCGTCGGCCGGGGTGCCGTCGGCGGGGTCGAGGCCCATGGCGGCGAGGGTCTCGGCGACCCAGCCCGGGCGGACCGCGGTCAGCCGGGGACCGCGGGGGAGTTCGAGGGCGGCGGCCTCGACAAAGGCGTCGAGTCCGGCGTTGACGAGGGCGCCGAACGCCCCGCCCGGAGTGGGACGTTCGAAGACTCCGCTGGTCAAGACGATGGTCCCGCCGTCCGGCAGATGACGCAGCGCCCGCCGGGCCAGATGCACCTGACCCAGCAGCTTGCCCTCCAGCCCCACGGTGAAGTCGTCGTCCGAGGGGGAGTCCAGCGGGGTCAGCCGGCCGCTCGCCGCGCAGCAGACGACGGCGTCCGCATCCGGCACGGCGACGAACAGCGCGTCCAGCGACGCCCTGTCCTCCAGGTCCGCCTTCACCGGGCCGCGGCGTGCGACCCGTACGACCTCATGGCCGCGCTCCGCCAGTTGCCTGGCGACGGCGCTACCGATGGTGCCCGTCGCTCCGATCACGATCACCTTCATGGGAAGGATCCTCACGGACCGGCGGACCGCTACCCAGCCCCCTGCGGAGGGTAGGAACGCCGTGCCTACCCCTGCGAGATGCAGTCAGAATGGCGGCATGGAGCGGATATCCGAACTGGGGACATTCCTGCGGACCCGGCGCGCCCGGCTGTCGCCCGGCGAGGTGGGGCTGCCGGACTACGGCGGCAGACGGCGGGTGCCTGGCCTGCGCCGTGAGGAGCTGGCGCAACTGGCGGGCATCAGCCCGGGGTACTACACCCGCCTGGAGCAGGGGAGTGGCGCCAATGCCTCGGACGCGGTCCTGGATGCGCTTGCGCGCGTACTGCGGCTGGACGAGGCCGAGCGGAGCCATCTGTACGGGCTGGCCCGTCCGGCCCGCACAGCGGTGCCCGCCACGGAGCGGGTGCGGCCGTCCGTACGGACCATGATCGGGGCGCTGGGCGAGGTGCCGGCGCTGGTGCTGGGCCGGTCCCTGGACGTCCTGGCCTGGAACCGCAGCGGGCACGCCCTCCTCGCCGGCCATCTGCCGTTCGCCGCCCCGTACGACGGCACCGATGGCCGCCGGCCCAATGTCGTACGGATGGTGTTCCTCGACCCGCGCTACCGGGCGCTGTACACGGACCTGGACGCCAAGCTCCGGGACTCCGTGGGCGGCCTGCGGGGGATCGCGGGGCAGTGGCCGGACGAGCCGCGGCTGCGCGAGCTGATCACCGAACTGCGCCGCGAAAGCGCCGAGTTCACCGCGCTGTGGGCCGCGCACCCGGTCCGTACATGCGCCACACACACCCTCACCTACCGCCATCCGGCCGTCGGCCCGATCACCCTCACCGACGAGAACATGCTTCTGCCGGACGACGCCGGGCAACGGGTGGTGGTCTTCCATGCCGCCCCCGGCTCACCCTCGGCCGACGCGCTGCGGCGACTGGCGGACGGCGTCAGGGTCCCGTAGCGCCGTACTCGAGTCCGGGCGAGCGGGGCTCGGCGCGCTCGCCCTGCCTGGCGTCGTACCGCGGGAACCGGCGATACCACAGGAACACCTGCGGCTTCACGATGTCCAGGTGTGAGGGCGAGACAGTCGTCGTCTGAGGAGCGCATGCGGTGTGCGGGGCGACGGCAGCGTACGGGGACGGGGCCGCGTCCTGGCCACGTCACGGGGATCTGCGTCGTTCCGTCGCGCGGCCGGTGGTGGGAGGAAGACATCCGGAGCAGGCGGGCCTGCGGATACGGCGGCCTCGTAGCGCTCCTGTGTCAGGCGGACGAAGGCCAGGTCCCGCCGATCTCCTCCCTGCATGGTCCGCAGCCAACCTGCCCCCTTGCGCTGCCAGTGCTCGCGTGCCATCTCGTGAAGGAAATGCGAGTCGAGCTTGACTGTCAGCTTGGCGGTGGAAAGGTGCCCGATGCGAAACCGGTGCAGCAGCTCGCCGAGTGCCAGCGAGGAGACTATGTGCTGTCGATGGCGGAGAAAGGGGACCGGCTCGGCAGGCGGCGACCAAGCCCGCAGCATGGCGCTGAGTCGGTTCCAGTCGTAGCCGGTCGGCGCGATGGCGGACAGGGCGAAGGGCTGGTTGGCCCTTCTTGGCCATGCCGCGGAGCCGCCTCCTCACGCCAACGCTCCGGCCGCCACTCGCAGGTCTGAAACGAGTCCGGCGTACGGTGTCTCACGGTCTTCGGCACGCAGAATCGCTGCCGGGTGGAGGGTTGCGACGACGAATCCCGCTCCGTCGTAGGCTGCGCCTCGCGTTCCGTCTCCCTGGGCCCTGCCCTCGGCCAGTGGGATGAGGGCGCCCCGGTCCTTCGTCACGCGGAACGACGGTCCCAGCAGCGCCTTGCCCGCCGTCGCCCCGAGAGCCACCACCACTTCCGGATCGACCAGGCGCAGTTCGGCCGCCAGCCAGGGGCGGCAGGCCGTCATCTCCCGCAGGCTGGGGGGCTTGTGGATGCGGCGCTTGCCTCGTGCCGCAACGGTGAACTTGAAGTGCTTGACCGCGTTGGTGAAATAGGCCTGATCCTCATCGAGACCGGCCTCCCGCAACGCCTTCCTGAGCAGGCCGCCGGCCGGCCCGACGAACGGCTTTCCCTGGCGGTCCTCCTGGTCGCCCGGCTGCTCACCGACGAGCATGAGGCGTGCCGACGGATTGCCCGCTCCGAAAACGGTCCCGGTCGCGTCCTGGTACAGCGGGCAGCCCTGGCAGTCTGTTGCGGCACGCCGGTGAGCCGCGAGTCCTCCGCGCCGGGGCAGGTACGGGGTGGCGTCGTACTGCTGCGCGTCGGAGTCGCCACCGCGTCCGGCCATGGGTGTTACCGTCCGCGGCCGGTGAGGTAGTCCCGGGCTCGGTCCACCAGGCCCAGTCCTGGAGCCAGCAGCTTGTTGGCCGGCGGGGCGCTCGGTGCCGAGGGGTGCGGGCGGGTGGGGGCGGTCTTCTTCGCCTCGCGGACCTTGTTCCCCAGGCTTTCCAGGACGAAGGGATGAACCCCGTTCCGGAGCTGGATGAACAGGTTTTTCTCCTCGTCGTCGGCATGGGCGGTCACCTCGGTCCTCAGCTTCACCATCAGTCGGTCGAAGTCGAGGTCGTCGGGCTCGCGGCCTTCCAGATCCTTGAGCAACTGTTCGATACGACTGTGGTCGGCGATCTCCCGGTCGGCCAAGGCGTCGCCCCCCTCCAGATGTTCGCGTACCGCCGGGTAGAGATGCTGTTCCTCGGCGACCGAGTGCCGCACCAACTCGATCGTGATCTCGTCCACGAGCCGTTTGCGGTGCGCACTGCCGGGTGGCGTGCTTTCGAACTGCACGAAGAGGTCGTGGACTTCCTTGTGATCGGTCGTCAGCTCTGCGATGACGTCCCCGCCGTGGCCCATGCCGTGCCGCCTTCTTGTGGTGGTGGGGCGACCGGCGGGCCCGGCGCCCACACCACGTGTTCCCGGACGCCAGGAGCTTTTAGCGCGTCGGCAGGTGGATGGCCACCACCGGCGGAACGGCCGGGCCAGCCGGAGGCATCCAGCACTGGTGCTGCTCCGGCGTGTCGCACCGGACCGCACGGTGGTCCTCGGCCGGCTGCTGCGGAGCAGCTGGTGGCTATCCGAGCCGGCGGACCCGCCGGTCCGGCCGGGTCATGTCCGCTCCGCACTTCGAGGCTGCTGTTGGCCTGATTCCGGCTCACACGGCCAGTTCTCTCGACCGGGCCGACTCGAGCTGAGGTAGTGAGCCGACTGAGGTGGTGAGCCGACATCCGACAGCCGACCAGCTACGACCCTCAGGCAGCCTTGATTTTCGGGAAGACGAATTTGTCGAGGACGAGCTCCACGGCCATGGCTGCGGGGATGGCGAGCAGAGCGCCGATAATGCCCAGCAGGGCCGCGCCGACCAGCACTGCGACCACGGTCACGATGGGGGGAACCCGTACTGCGTACTTCATGACGCGGGGCACGATGAAGTAGTCCTCCGCAAGGCGGAAGGCGATATAGAAGGCGGCCGTGCCGATGGCAATGGGAAGGGAGACCGCCAGCGCGACGAGGCTGACGATGATTCCTCCGATGGTGGAGCCCACCATCGGCACCAAGTCCAGCAAAGCGACGAGAACGCCGAGCGCCGCCGAATAGGGGACGCCGGTAGCGGCGCACCAGATGAATGTGGCCAGGCCTGCGATGCCGGAGGTGACGATATTCCCCAGCATGTACCAGCCGGTCCGCGTGAGGATTTCCTCCGTGAGGGCTTCCATCTGCTTCCGGCGGCTGCCCGGGACGAACTGAAAGCAGAATGTCTTGATCTGCGGCAGACCGGCCATGCAGTACAGGGCCACCACCACGACCACCAGGCTCGCGGTGACGGCACTCACGACCAGTTGTCCCGCTCCGAGAAGACCTCCCAGCACACGAGGGGAGACACCGGAACCGAATTGCTTGCGCAGCTGGCCGATCAGGTGGAAGCGGGCCTCAAACCTTCCCAGAGCGGTGTGGTTGTCGTGGAGCTGTCGAAGCCATCGGGTCATGGCGTGGGCGAATGCGGTGACCTCATCGGTGACCGGTGGGATCACCAGCGCCAGAAATCCCGCCAGCAGGACGACGAATGCCAGCAGCACCACTGTGACCGCCCATCCCCGGGGCAGCCGGTGCCGCACCAGCCACCGCACCAGCGGATCCAGGCTGACGGCGACGAAGAAGGACAAGAGCAGAAGGACCATCAGCTCGCTGAGCCGCAGAGCCTCTCTTGCCAGCCAATAGGCGAGCGCGCCACCGAGAGTGGCGCTGAACCCCGCGGCGAACCAGGACCGCAGGCTGCCACGGCGTCGCCCCGTGCGTCTCCATTTCCTACCGGCGGGCTGCCCGCCCTGAGAACTCTCGGATGTCATTTCGCTGTCCTGGCTATCGGGAGTAATTCCTCCGGGCGCGCCGCTTGGTTCACGCCCGTGCTGATTCCACCATTGGACAACTACGGACGCTGTTCAGGAGCTCACCGACGCCGTAGGCACGCGGGTGCATTGCCGCCGACACCACCGGCTGGACACAGACTTTCAGGTATTCCCCCGCTGAATACTGCATAGGCATGGCTCCAGTCGACCAGGTCGGGACGAGACAGAGCAAGTCCGTGTCCGTGACGTAATACGGCGGCCGGAAAGCCCCCTCGGCAATCGACAATCGTCGGTGATCGGCCGGAGCGCCGAAAGAGCGAGGCTGAGACGGAGCGAGTGGCCCTGTTCCAGCGCACGGGCCATCAGGTCACGGCCGCACTCGGCCATTTGGCGGCGCGGCCAGCCGTCGAGTCCGGCGTGGATCAGCACGTAGGGGCTGGACGTACCGAGCAGGTCGGCGCGGGTCTTGAGCGGGGCTGGGTCGATCAGGTCACCCTGTGGAGGGAAGACGGAACCCTGTTCCGGTCCGCCGCGGGCTGGTTGCCAGGGCGCCTTTCGCGTCCGGGTGGGCGGTAAGGCCCTCTCGAAGTCATCCGCCTCGAAGCCATCCGCCTCGAAGCCATCCGCCTCGAAGTCATCCGCGGAGGGCTGGTGAGCCAGATGCCGGTCGGCGTCCCCACCTGGGGTCCACCCGCACGGGATGGATGCCCGCGAGAGTCACACTGAAGACGACGGACTTGTGCGCATCCCGGCCGACCAGCAAATTCTCAGGGGGCGCGAAACGGGGAGCGTCGCAGCCTGCACCGAGAGGGAGCTTCCGCATTTTCGTGGTCGAGAGCGGCTGGGCGTACGAGCACCGGGCCCTGCGAGGCACCACCCCGGCCGTCAGCCGCTTCGCGTGCTCTTGGGGTCGGCTCCACCACCCGTCCAGGGCAGATCGGCCCGTCCAGGGCAGATCGGCGTCGGATGCCGGGCGAACGCGCCGACCGGCCACCGGGAGACGTAGAGCGAGCGATTGGCGACAGTGCGCTATGTCCAAGGCGTTGCGGCAGCCTCATGAGGGGAGCCGCAAACTTCGAGGTCAGGGACTCGCGCAACGTCTACCGCGCGATGGAAGCCGTCAGCTGTCGAGCGCTGTGGCGCTGCGGCCATCGCCCCACACGCCGGTGCGAAGCCGCCTCCTGGCCGTTCTCGCAGCTCCGCGGTCCGATCGCCCGCACAGCGGGGTTCTAGACTGAGAGCAGATCCTTTTTGAGGAGGTTTGCCCGATGTCAACAGGGACCCTTCTGGCGATCATCATTCCCGTCGTAGTGGTGGTTGCTCTGCTATCCGTCGCGATCACCCTTTTCGTCGGCAGACGCCGTCATCTACGGGAACGCTTCGGGCCGGAGTACGAACGCACCGTCGAGAGTGCCGACAGCCGACTGGCCGGCGAGCGTGAGCTGCGAGCACGGGAGAAGCGCCATGATGCGCTGGACATCAAGCCCCTGCCCAGCAGCAGCCGCGAGCGGTACAGCCGTGACTGGGCCGGTGTGCAGGACGAGTTCGTCGACCGCCCGGAAGAGGCTGTGCATGACGCGGACCGTCTGGTGACGTCGCTGATGCACGAGCGGGGCTATCCGACCGAAGGCTTTGAGCAGCAGCTCAAGGACCTCTCCGTCGAGCACGGCCGCACATTGGAGCACTACCGCGATGCCCACGAGGTCGATGCCCTCGGAACGCAGCACAAGGCCACCACCGAGCAGCTGCGTGGCGCCATGGTGCACTACCGAGCCCTGTTCGACGAACTGCTTTCCAACGGAGGCCAGGCACGACAGGCCCGTGCCTGAACACACCCGAACACACACCACCCATCCACGGAATCCGAAGGATGGAGATATGCCACACGACCGAGCACCGGACTCCGCCCCCGAGCCGAGAGGCCTGTCCACCGAAGACCTGGCCCAGCCCGCCGATCGCCCGCCGGATAAGGCGCCACCACCAACCACCGAAGCGCCCACTCTCCCCGGCGAATCCACCTCCGTAAAGGCAGAATCCTCACCATCCGGCGCTGAGGGCGCGGATGCGGATATGGATACGGATACCGCTGCCGCCGAGGAGGAGACTCCGCAGCTCCTTCCGGGGGAGGACACCGACGAGTTCCGCAGCCGCTGGCAGGAGATTCAAAACAGGTTCGTGGATGACCCGCAGGGTGCTGTGCACGATGCCGACTCGCTGGTGGCCGAGGTGATGCAGACGCTTGCCACGACGTTCGCCGACCACAAGAAGGGACTGGAAGAACAGTGGAATCGCGGCGAGCAAGTGGATACCGAGGGCCTGCGTCTGGCACTGCGCCACTACCGGTCCTTCTTCAACCGCCTGCTCGCCGAGTGAGCGCGGCGGTGGCAGCGGGCCGGCCGCGCAACCCTGGCGAGTCGTTCCGTCTGATCGTGCGGGCGATTCCGCTCCCGTCTCACCTGGAGCGAAAGTCGTCGGGGGGCATCGGAGCGACGCGTCCAACTGACGGATCAGCTCTCCGACCCGCGCACCGCCAGGCGGTGCGACTGGGTAGCGCCGCAGGACATCCACCACAGCGGGATGCGCAAGGATCCGCGACTGCGCGATGTGGGCGGCTCCGACGGCGGGATCGTCTCCGGCGGCGAGTTCCCACGCTCGTGCGGCGTGAGCGGCCGATCCGAGGATGTGCTTGACCTGAGTGGCTTTTGCCAGGGGATGGAGGAACGCCGCACCGCACGCGTGGGCGGCCGCGCGCGCGGCGTCGCTCGCCGCAGCCTGCCCTGCATCGCGGGTCTCCTGGGCCGCCCGGTGTGCCGCCCAGGCACTGTCACGTAGCGCCTTGGTTCGCTCGGCTCCCTCCGCGAACGCCTGCGCAGCGTCGATCGCGGCTCGTGGTCGCCGATCGTCAGGGTGTTCACGTTCGAAGATCGCCAATGCAGGCCGCGCGCATGCCACCGCGTAGCCGGTGACCTCGCGGAGTTCGGACCGGCTGAGTTCGATCGTCGTGGAGTCAGCTGACACAGCGTCATCCTTCTGCATAGGGGGCGAAGTCGCTTCGACTTCAACCGTATCGTTGAACCTTCGGTGGAAACTTTTGCTGTGTTTCCGCTTGTCGACGAGGACGAACCTTCCAACGTGCGGTTACGGCTCCTTGGCCTCGAGCTGGCGCACGAGCACGACCTGTCCACGCAGGCGGTGCGCAACGACCAGGGGCCCGGGAAGACCGTCAGGGCTGGCAGTGCGGGCACCAGACGGTGCGGCGTCCGGCGGTACGGCCGGAGCTCAGGGATTCGCCGCAGCGAGGGCACAGTGGCTCGCTGTCGTCCCTGCGTCCCGTGATCCAGGAGCGTCGCGGCGGGACGCGCCCGGCACGTACGGAGGTGTGGAGCACGCGGCCCATCGCCGCGTGGAGGCGCCGGTACGCCGTCCCAGTCAAGTCCCGCGCCGGAGTCCGGGGGGCGATGCGGGCCCGCCAGAGGATCTCGTCGCACAGCAGATTCCCGAGACCCGCGATGACGGACTGGTCCATCAGCGCACTCTTGATGGCACCCCGCCGCCTGGACAGCAGATCCGCCAACTCCGCTCGGTCCACGGCGAGGGCGTCGGGCCCCAGCCGGTCCAGGATCCGATCCACGGCTGCATCGTCGGCCAACTGCACTCCCTTCAACTTGCGTTGATCGCGATAGCGCAGGCTACGGGCATTGTCGAGGGTCAGCACAAGGCGGTCATGCGCCGCGAACGGCTCATCGGGAGAACAGCACCACAATGATCCCGTCATGCCAAAATGAAACACGAGTGTGGGGCCGCCATCCGTGGGCGCGAACAACCATTTGCCGTGCCGCCATGCCTTCCCGAGCCGCCTTTCCTTGCATTCCTTCCGCAGTCGTTTCTCGGTGACACCTCGCAGAATCCCCGCGTCACGCACCTCGATGTCCGTGATAGTGCGCCGTCCACAGGTCATCAGCACCTGGCGAAATCCTTCGACATCCGGTAGTTCGGGCATCATTCCTCCGTGGCTCTCCGTTGTGCCCGCAGCCCTTGTTCGCCAAGGTAGTTACAAGCCAGCCAGCGAAGGTGACACCACGACGGGCCGGGTCAGACCGAGAAACGGAAGGGAAACTCATCTGTGGCGGCTATTCGTCCCCCCCGAGACCGAAGGATTTCGCTTCTCGATGTCGACCGCCCGCAGTTGATGCTGAGGGGAAAGGCTTGCCACGCAGGCCGCAGGGTTGGAGAGGCGTCCACGTCATCGCTCGTACACCTGGCCCGCTCGGCTACCTTATGTGCGGCGACTCAGCCATTCGCCCAACCTCACGCCTCCGGCCACTCTTCTGAATTCAGGTCGTGGCAAGGCCGGGTCGCCCTACGGTGGCTCCCTGTGTTGTCGCTCGGCCGCAGCAGGCCCGCGCTGATGGGCTCGCAGTTGTCTACGCATCACCCAGGGCACCAGGGTGATGCCCCACGCCTCGCCGCTCGGCCCATCGCCTGCGCTCTTTCTCCATCTCGAGGACGCATGCCTCGCATGCTTGGATCACGTAGCGATCGCCAATCGGGGGTGTCGATCTCACCGAGGCGGGTCGTGGGTACGTCGCGCCTCGCGCATCTGCATCAGCCGCCGGCCGTCCAGTCGTAGACGGCGAGGATGTCGTCAGCGCGAGGCATAGCTCCCTCCCGGTCGACACTGGGGCCCGGTCGTGCAGGAGCGACAGTTTGTCGCGGGCCGATGGCCGCGATACCCACCCGGTTGAAGTCCGTCCTCGATCGATACGAGTCCACCCGTGCGGGTGAATATTTATTCGATTCTCTATGCGGCCCTCTATGCGGCCGCGGCAACCCTTCGACGCCACGTGGGGCGCACGCAGGGCTACGGACCGTGGCATCTTCGGGCCTCCGGGCCGAGCGACCTGGTGTAGTACGCCGAGGTGGCTGCCTGCCGCGTAGATACCCGTGGAGATGTGACTGGGCACTTCCGTTGGCGAGTTGAGTGTTGCGGTTGGCGAGCGGGCTGATCTCGTCCCCCTGCACGCAAGCTCTCGGCGCCCGAATCGACCGAGACACCGCAACCCAACCCACCCGAGTCATGGCGCACGAGCAGACCGGGCTCACGTGTCGGGTGTCGTCAAGGCTCTATGTCAGGACTGGGCGAGGACGCAGAACTCGTGGCCCTCCGGGTCGGCCAGGCACGTCCACGGGACGTCGCCCTGACCGAGGTCGAGGTCGGTGGCGCCGAGGGTCCGCAGCCGGGCCACCTCTGTCGCTTTGTCGTCACCGGGGTACGGCAGCAGGTCGACGTGAACGCGGTCCGGCACGGTCTTCGCATCGGGCTTGCGAAGGAACTCCAGGTACGGGCCGACACCCTTGGCAGAGCGCAACACCGCATGATCGTCGGTCACTTCGTGCAGGGTCCAGTCCGTCGCCTCGCCCCAGAACCGGGCCATGGCCCGCGGATCCAGGCAGTCGACCACCACCGCGGCGACCGGCCCGGTGTCCTGATAGATCTCCCGGGGGTCGAGGACGCAGAACTCGTTGCCCTCCGGATCGGCGAGGACCGTCCACGGTACGTCGCCCTGGCCCACGTCGACCGGCTTGGCACCGAGCGCCTGGAGGCGCGCGACCAGCTCCGCCTGGTGGGCCGCGGAGGTGGTGGCGAGATCGAGGTGCACACGGTTCTTCGCCGCCGACTTGGGTTCCGGGACGGTGACGATGTCGATGCAGACGGCGGCCGCGTCCGGCCAGACGAAACCGTCGCCGGGCTCGACGTTGGTCACGCCAGGTGCCTCGCTGGAGATGCCCCAGCCGAGCGCCTCCGCCCAGAACCGGCCTACCGCCGTGTCGTCGAGCGCCTTGATGTTCACATTCACAGGTCGAAGTGCCATGCCGACGACCCTACGCACTCCGCTACGGCATCCACCGGTGTCGTCGCCAAACAGAGATCAACTCGCTCACCAGCCACAATGTTCAGCTCGCCAACGAGAGCGCTCAGCCCCGCGAGGCCATCGTCATCGCTCAGCAGCGCGAGGCGTAACAGCGGGCCGTCCATCCCCCACCCCGGACCGGGTCGTGCAGCTCAGCATCGGCAAAGACGCGAACCCATCGCTCTCACCGTCGGGGGCTGCGGGGCCGGACACACAGCTCGGCATCCTATGACCGGCGGGCCGCGGGGCCCCGTCGCACGGTGGGAGGATGCGGGACCACGCACCGATCGTCGTACATCCGGCGTCCGCCACCGGCGGGCGGCGTGTGGCTGGTCAGCCTAGGGGCTGGCGGTGCCGGGGCGCACCGGCTGCTCTGACGAGGGCTACAGCGATGCGTCGCCCTCCCCGGGCGAGGGTGTTGCCTTGGCGGCGAATACCGCACCAGACCGTTTAGTGATCGTTTATTGCGGCTCGGCAGGATGTGAAGTGTCGCGAAGGATCCTGCACAGGGGACGGTATGGCCAAGCTCTATCTGGAGAAGCTCAAGTGCGTCACGACTGAGGGCTGGAGCGGTTTCGACGAGCCGAGGCTTGTTGTCCAGAATCGTGGCACTGTGTGGAATGGGACGGTGCTGGGAGACCGGATGTACACCGTCAAGTACGACTGCGACTTCACGGGAACGATTGCCGTCTCTCTCGGGGAGGTCGGCGAATCAGGCGGGGATGGCAGGCTCGGGGAGCAGTGGATCACGGATACGCCTGGCGAGCGCAGTCTGCGCTTCAGGGCGGAAGGCGCTGAGTACAACCTGCTGTATGCGGTGGAGTAGGTAGCTCAGGCTGATTGTGTCCGTTGGTTCAGCTGGGGTCAGGCCGCCGGTTCAAGCTGGCCCGGCACGTGATCGCAAAGCTGGGCCTGCGGGATATACCGGCCTCCCCGGGCTCGACCCGTTCCTCACCGGACCGCATGTCACGGTGAACCTGACTACCCCTGACGACGCTCGCACGGACGTGACCGGCCACAGCCTCCAGCACACCGCTGACTCCGGCGTCGTCAGCACCACCGCCGACCTGAACCAGGGGGACGTACGGCCTCGGCCTCCGGAAGATCCCGCTGGCGTGCGGTGGCTCCTACTTCATGCACGAGGGCGACGGTCTTGGCGTCTACACCCGCCCGGCGGTCGCCGTCGATGGCCGGCGAGCCGTGACTGTCTCGATCATCGCGACGGCCGCCCCGGCCGATCTTCCGACGCTCAACCAGGCGACCGGCGCGCTCATCGACCACGCGCTGTGTGGCGTCCCTTCCCGCCGCGGCTGACCGCGTCGCCAGGTGTCTGTGGTGGTGGCGTGCTGCATCCGGCAAGACCCAGGTGGGGCGGTAAGGAACTGGTGATCGGACCTGGTGATCGGAGCCGGTGCCTACGGCCGGCCCTCGCGGCCCTGGCAGGGGGCCGCGCTGCATGCCCCGAGGTCCTGTTGCGCCCCTTCTGCAGCTGAGACTGGAGCTAACTGAGCCGCCAGGATGGGGCGTTGGTGAATCTCGGACTGCCTGCGGAGCGGCCGGGGGACCGCTGAATGTCATTGCTCACCCCTCGGCGGCTTTCCTGCCCATCCGGCGATGCCTGCGCCACAATGCCTCCATGACCGATGATCAGTCCCAGATTCCCGCCCGTCCGCTGCTGCGTCGTCCCCAGGACGGTGAGCTCATAGACGTCGCCGGTGTTGCGCACTTCTTCCGGCTCACCGGCAAGCACACGGGCGGACACTTTGCCTTCGAGGAGTTCAGTCTGGCCCCCGGAGTCATCGGCGCCAGGCCGCACGTTCACGATGGGCACGACGAGTACTTCTACGTCCTCGAGGGCGAGTTGACCCTCCACACGGGGGACGGTGAGGTAACGGTTGGCGCCGGGCATCTGCTCGCTGCGACGCGCGGTACCCCGCACGGCTTCCGCAACGCCGGCTCGGTGCCGGCGCGCGCCCTGTGCCTTTACACTCCTGCCGGCTACGAAGACTACTTCCGCGATGTCCACGCCGCGGTGAGCGCAGGGGCCGAAGTCACCGATGAGCTGCTGGCCGAATTCCGCAGCCGCTACCGGACCAGTTCCTACCAGTCGGGGATGCCGGAGTGAGGCGGGGATCACTCGCGGTGTCACCACCGTTCCCAGGACGCCCCGCGCCGCTTCTGCTTGGCTGGTGGCTTCGACTACCACAGGGGGACCGTGCACATGGCGCTTTCGCACTGGGGATTCATCTACACGGCGGCTGGCAGTGCCGTTGGCGGCGAGGTCAGTGTCGTGAACACCGGTAAGTGCCGCACGGTCCTTGTGGGGGTGGAGAAGCCTGAGGAAGCGATCGAGGCCGCTCGCCGTCTGGTGGGCGAAGGCGTGCAGCTGATTGAGCTGTGCGGGGGGTTCGGGCCGGTGTGGGCCGGTCGCATCATCGAGGCGATCGACGGTGCGGTCCCCGTGGGTACGGTTGGCTACGGGCCTGAAGCGGTCGATCAGGTGCATGCGATCTTCTCCTGAGCGCATGCCCGCCCGATCATCTCGCTGCTGAGCACGCCCATTCGGCGGGCCGCCCTTGCGGAAGCACAGCAGCGTTCGGCCCCTGCGTTCGGCTCCTTGGCGCACGCGCGCAAGAGCCGCCAGTCGCCGCGGGGCCGGAGGGGCGCTCAGGCACGGCGCCGTCACAGCTTGCGGAGCGCAGGCAGCAGTGCGGTCTCGGCCCAGTGCAGGAACGGCTCCTGATGGTCGCCGCCGATCTGCAGCAGTGCGACCTCGGTGAAACCCGCGTCCACGTAGGGCCGTACGGCCTCGACGAACCGACCGATATCGTCACCGCACGGCACCGCCTCGGCGACGTCGTCCGGACGTACATACCGGGTGGCACCCTCGAACGCGGCCGGCCCCGGCAGCTCGGCGTTGACCCTCCAGCCGCCCACCAGCCAACGGAACTGGTCGTGGGCCCGGGCGATCGCCGCGTCCGTGTCGGGGCCGTAACAGACCGGCAGCTGGCCGACCCGGGGCTTGCCCCGGCCGCCGTACCGGTCGAAGGCGTCCATCAGATCCGCCCTGGGTTCGGTGGCGATCACCAGGTCGGCCAGGCGTCCGGCGATTTCGGAGGAGTGGTCGCCCGACACGGCTACCCCGATGGGCGGCAGCACCTCCGGTACGTCCCACAGCCTGGCGTTCACGACGTCGAAATGGGTGCCGTGGTGGGTGACCGCGCCGCCGCCGAACAGTGCCCGGATGATCTCGATCGCCTCGGCCAGTTTTTCCAGGCGTACCGGCGTCGGCGGCCAGCCTTGCCCCACGACGTGCTCGTTGAGGTTCTCACCGGAGCCCAGGCCCAGCCGGAACCTGCCCTCCGACAGCAGCTGCACGGTGGCCGCCTTCTGGGCGATGACGGCGGGGTGGTAGCGCGTGGTCGGGCAGGTCACACAGCTCATCAGCGGGATACGGGTGGTTGCCTGCGCGGCGGCCCCCAGCAGGCTCCAGGCGTAGGGCGAGTGGCCCTGGGCAGCCAGCCACGGAGAGTAGTGGTCGGAGGTCACCGAGAAATCGAAGCCGGCTCGCTCGGCCCCCACCACGTGCTCGACGAGATCCCGTGGCCCGGCTTGCTCAGTCAACATCGTGTATCCGATGTGCACCATCAGTCCACCGTGGGGCGGTATCGAGGTGCCTGCAACCTGGGCCCCGGTCGGCGCCTGGTGGCTCGGGGGAGGGGTTTGTCCGCTTCCGTGCTGGTAGCCACCGGACACTGCTGCGGATGTCGACGGAACCCACGTGGCCTGTGACGGCGTGTCAGCAATGTCGGTCAGCCATACCGGCAGCAGCAAGCGAAGCTGAAGGGGCTGTGCGTCACGCTGGGAGTCGGGCCCACGGGGCGCCCGGTGCAAGGCCCGCCCGACCGCTAAGCGCAGTCCGCGTCGGACTGCTCGCCTTGCAGGAGCTGGACGAGCGTGGCGCGGTGCAGATCGGCGACGGGGCCGAGGAGGTCCGGGTGGCGCAGCAGTGAAGCCGCCCGGCGATCGCCCTCGTCAGGGCGGGTCAGCCGGCGGAAGTCGATCGGGACGCCGCTGGCGTGCTCACATCCCGCGAGGGCGGTCACCGCCCTGTCGGCGAGCGTGGGTGTGGTGAGAAGGCAGGCCGCCCAGCTGGCCACCACCTCGTCGACCCAGCTCCGCCAGGGTTCCCCGGCTGCGTCGGGCCCGGACGCGTCGGCCCCGGTGAGCCAGTCCAGGCGGGCCGAGCCGCCAGGGCCGACGAGGGCGACCAGCGCCGCGTCCGCCGCCGTGGGATAGCGCAGCCATGCGGCGACCGTGGCTGCCTGCTGTGCCTGGGCCTGCGCAAGGGCAGTGTCGAGGGCGCCGCCGGTCACGGGGTAGGAGCGCAGCAGCCAGTGCGCGGTGGAGGCTATGACCGGCGATATATCGGCGGACAACGCACGGTGTCCTTTCTCCGGCGGCGCAGGGCGGATGTCACGGGAGCTGGGGGCCCGGCCCGCGATGCCGGGCGTGCGGAAGCCTAGGTGCGGGATCTATCAGGCGAAATGGCGCAGGTCACGTGAAGCGTGGTGGCGTGCGCCCCGGTGTCGCCCCGTCCTCGATACGTCCTGCCCCGCCCCGGGTCACCCTGCGTGACCGGGCAGGCGGCAGTGCGGCGACGGCGCGACGCCAACCGAGGTTTTCTCAATGGAGAACACCCCAGCGCCCGTTGAGTGACGAGGGTGGTGCGGACAAGGTCGACGATCCGGCTCGGGCTGAGTGTGATGTGTGGGAGTTTGCGTCAGCGTTGGGTGAGTCGGCGGCAACGGAGCCCCACAGTGGGCGCCGTCCGGTGATGATCTTCGTGATACCTTCGGCGGCGCCGTGCACCATTGCGCATTCGAGGAGGTGAGACCGATCAACACTGTGACACGTCGGGGCTCCCTCCTTTGCATGGCCTAGCTAGGGAGCGCCCGGACAAGGCATTCCCGAAAGGCTTGAAACGCTGATGCGCTTCACCTCCCGGACGTCATCGGATGGCGTCACCGAACAGTTCTTCACCCTCGACGAGATCCCCGGCGTGCTGTGGACGCCCGAAGGCGCCTGTGGCACTCGTCCCCTGATCCTGCTGGGCCACGGCGGCAGACAGCACAAGACGGCCCCCGGTACCGTGTCCCGCGCGCGCCGCTACGCCGCCGAGGGGTTCGCGGTCGTCGCGATCGACGCGCCCAACCACGGCGACCGACCCGAGGACGAGGAGTTCGGCCGGATCGCGGGCGAGATGCGGGCCGGCATGGCTGCCGGTGAGAATCCGGGCGCGCTGGTCGCCGGTATGCACAGCCATCTGGCGGGTCAGGCCGTCGCGGACTGGCAGGCGGTCCTGACCGAGGTCCAGCGCCTCGACCAGGTCGGCGTCGGCCCGGTGGGATATTGCGGCATGTCGATGGGCTGCGGGCTCGGCATCCCGCTCATCGCCGCAGAACCCCGGATACGCGCCGCGGTGCTGGGCTTGCTCGGTGTGTACGGGCTGGCCGAGGGTGCCGCGCGGATCACCGTGCCGGTGCAGTTCCTGGTCCAGTGGGACGACCAGATGGTCCCGCGGGACCAGAGCCTGGCGTTGTTCGACGCCCTGGCCTCGGATGAGAAGACGCTGCACGCCAACCCCGGCAAGCACGGAGACGTGCCGTCGTTCGAAGTGGACAGCTCGCTGCGGTTCTTCGCCAGGCATCTGAGCTGACACGACTCGCGGTCCTCGGCGCGCCGGCCGGAGTTCGTCCCCGGCCGGCGCGTGTGGCCCAGACTGTTCCACGTGGCCGAGCGGGTGCGGGTGCGGGTGCGGGAGATCGATGACTACGAGGGCGCCTGGAGAGGGGCTCAGGCGGTGTTGCTGTCCGCGCAGGCACGCCCGTGGCGAAGATCGCCGAGGGGACGGTCACCAGCCCGGACCGGGTCCCCGACGTGATATCTGGCGGCGATGCCAACCAGAGGAGGCGACGGGCTGGGAACTGGGTCCCGTGCAGTGAGGACGTCGGGCCCGGCAGATCCTGCACATGCCGTTGGATGTCGAATGATGCCGCTTTTTCTCGGGCTCGCAGTGACGCGGTGGTCAGCGGCCGAGGGCGTTGCGGAGCTGCTGCTTACTCATGTGGGAACGCCCTTCGATGTTCTTCTTCTTGGCCTCCTCGTAGAGCTGGTCCTTGGTGGGGCCCTGTGCTCCGCTGTGGGAGCGTTCGCCGCCGCGTTGCGAGGCGGACTTCGGGTCCTGCGTGGAGACCTTGCTCGCGGTCTTCGACTCGCCGGCGCGGGCGCGTTCCTTGTTCACGGTGCGGGCGGCGATCTCCTTTGCCCGCTTGGTGGACTCGCCCCGTTCCTCGGCGCTCTCCTTGATGTGCTCGTACTGGCGCTCACGCTTCTTGCTCGACCCTGCAGGCATGCCGACTCCTTGTGGTGCGCTATCGGTCGTCGGGCCGGCCTTGGATGACCGCCCGACCCTCTCCATTCCACCTCCCATGACACACGTGCGCGAGGCAGGGGAGCTGCGAGGGCGAGTCAGGGACCACGCCGGGCAGACCGTCTGCCTGGGCGCTCATTGGCCTTTGCCTGGGAGCCGGGATCCGCCGACCCGTCGCGGTAAGTGGGGCCAGATGACTGTGTGGGACGAGATGACTGTGTGGCTTCCTTGGGTGTGGGGTGGGGATACCGCCCCGCCCGGTCATACGAAGCTGTAGGCGGGCAGAGGTCCGCGCAACCGCAGGTCAAAGTCGCTGCCCAGCTCATCGGCGAGTTGTTTCTCCGCGGTACGGAAGCCGTCTTCGTTGTCCCGCTGTATCAGGAAGGACACGCTCAGGAAGTCGTTCCCGGTCGGTTCCGCCACGCGTTCGTCCCGGGCAAAGCCGCGCAGCGCCTCAAGGGCCGAGAGGGCGAGCTGGTCCTGGCGTGCCTGTACTTCCTTGGCGACGAGTTCACCGAGGGCGAGCGGCAAGTCAGGGCTGTGGGCGCCGCTCTTGATCTGCTCGTTGAACCCTCGCGCCTCGTCGGAGTCCAGCAGGATCTGGCGCAGCAGCGCGTCCTCGTCCTGGGCGGCCTTCAGGTGGTACTCGACGCAGTCCTCCAGTGCCTGCAGCCTTTCGGTGAACTCCTCCGAGCGCTCCGCCAGCACACTCCGTACTTCGTCGTCATCCTGAGCCGTGAAGCCGAACTGAAGCGGGAGAACCGTGCCGTCCGCCATCAGTCGTTCCTGAACGGCCTGATGAGCGCCGAGATCACGGCGTTTGGGCCGGAGCTCTTCGGGGGCGTCGCTGACGACTGCGGTCAGCTTCTCGCTGGTCACCGCGCGGAGGGCGGTCGGTGGATCACCCACCCCGTCGAGGTCGTCCAGGCGCTGTGGATGCTTGCTGGCAACGATGGAGTAGACATACACGGCCATGGCTCAGTCCTTCCGGCGCCGGACCGGCCGGCGGGCCGGCCGTTCTCGCTTCTCCACAGGTTCTTCCGTCCTCTCCTCGGACTCTTCGTCGTCCTCTTGTCCTCCCTTGAGAGCGTCGGCCACCGCCTCCGCGGCTCCGCTGAGGGCGCCCTTGGCCTTGCCGTGGGAGCCGCCCTCGGTCACCTCGCCGACCAGGTCGGTCAGCTCCTGGGGCTTCTTGCGTCCGGCCTCCAGATCGAGGCGGTTACAGGCTTCGGCGAAGCGCAGATAGGTGTCGACGCTGGCGACAACGATGCGGGCGTCGATCTTCAGGATCTCGATGCCCACCAACGACACCCGCGCGAAGACATCGATGACCAGACCACGGTCCAGGATCAGATCGAGGATGTCGTAGAGGCTTCCGGTGCTGCCTCCTCCGACGCCTCTGGAAAGGGTTCCTCCGCCTTGCGGCACCACAGTCACGGTGCCTCCTCTCGTCGGCTCGCCCCTGTCGTCGCAAGGCGGCCGCTTGTTCACTTGGTGAACGACGCCTGTGGTGGCTTCCCGGGGTCCTGGGTGCGCCGGTCGATCTGCCTCGCCCACCTGCCGGGCGTCCTGCGTCGAGGTCACCGCGGAGCCGGATGCGGAGGCGGGGGCGCGTCCCCATAAATTCCTGGAGCTGTTCGGCCGCCTGCCGCAAGGCACGCGGCACCGCAGCACGGCGGGCCGCGCGCTGCGCTTTGGCCTCATGGTGCGGTTGCTTGACCGCCCAGCGCTGGTTTTCCTGGCAGCTGTCCTGGCTGACTTCGTGCGGGACGGACTCCGGTCTTGCCCTGTGCCATTCTCTGCGCCTGCGGGCGTGTTCCCTCTCCGACAAGGCGCTCTTACATGATACGGGTGTGGTCGCCCCCGGCGGCGGACCCGCTCCACGGCTGTGGGCCGGCGCGCGACAGGTCCATTGGCGGAAAACGCTACTGTCGTCGAGTAGAGGGGCGCCGTCCAGTGGCAGTGGTGGAGCGAAACCGGACCCCGTGACGAACAGACCAGAGGCCGGGCCGCGGGCCCGGTCATCATCCGCGGCATCATCGCCGTGCTCTGCGCAGTGTTCCTTATCGCCTATGCCGTGATCGTGGCGCGGTGACCTCTCGGCGAACCGGCTTCAGGGCTTGAGTGCGGCCTTGGCCGTCGCCCCACCGTTTGACGTTGGCCTGTCCCGGCGGACCTCCGGCGCGGTTCTCCCGGTGCGTGCGGTGAGCCACGCACCGGGAGAAGGGGCATCATGCCGACCGGCCGAAGAACTCCAGCTCGGCGACGGCCACTTGCTTGCTGTCCGCGGCGCCGTACGCGGTGTGCAGTACCAGCCGTACGGCCATCGCATCCCGTACGGCCACATCGATTCGCTGTACCCCGCCGTCATTGAGCCGGGGGTGCGAGAGGTGCTGCTTGCCCGCGGAGTCGGTCACGATCAGATCGACATCGCGCGGACGGGCCGGGTCGGCGGCCTGTGGGGTGCGTGCGGTGGCTCCGGGCGTGATGAGGATGTTGAGCAGGTCGGTGGGTTGGCCGAATCGGGCCTCCAGGTACTGGCCGTCCGAGTTGCCCGAATAGCCCGTGCCCCACCAGGTGTTGGAGTAGCTGTCGAACGCGAGCTTCTCGTGGTGCTTGGCGTCGGAGTGCGAGGCCTTCCAGCTGGTGGCGGGTACGGGGACGCGCTTCGCGAAGTGGTCCTGTATGGCTCGCGCGGCCGGCGGCCCGCCGAAGATTCCCCCGACCACGGCGGCCGCGATCACCGCCGCCACCACTGCCCGGGTGATCCACCGGGTGCGGTCGCGGTGCAGCCGCGGCCGCTGCCCGGCGTACGGGCCTTCGGCGGACTCGGGAGCGGTGTCGGTGAGGGGGTTGGCGCAGCTCCGGCAGAAGTGCCGGCGCGGTGCGTTGAGCGACCCGCAGCTCCGGCACGGTGCGCCGTCGTCCGGCTGTGGGGCCGCCTGTGGGGTACGGACCCGGGGCCGGGCCGCCTCGGGACGGCCCGGCAGCACACCGCCGGGCGCCTCGGGAGGCGGGGTGGGGGAGGAGCCCGGTACCGGGACCAGGAGGGCACGGATGCCGGTGTCGGAGACGCCCCTTTGCCCGGCCGGGGGGACGGCGTCCGGGGCTTCCTGGCGGTGCGGGCCGGCCGGGCCGTCCGGGGCGGCGCCCTGCTGCGGGACGGCGGCCGATCGCGTGCCGTCGCCGGTGGCGGGGGCTGGGGGAGCAGTAGGTGGGGGAGAGGCCGGGGGCGTGGTGGGTGTGGTGGGCGTGGTGGCGGCGTCGGACTGTGCAGGGCGGTGCGGGGCGCCGGGACCGGGGGTGGCTTCCGGGCGGTTCGCGGCGGGGACCGCGGGAGCCGGATGCGCCGGGCCGGCCGTACGGTCCGGACCCGCCGTGGGCGCCGGCGGCGCCGGCCGGTCCCAGCGCAGGAAGGCTCCGCAGGAGTCGCAGAAGGACTGGTCCGTCTGGGGGGCCGGAGCGCCGCAGTCGGGGCAGGTGGTGTGGTGGGTGGGCATGCGTCAGGTTCCTTCAGGGGTGAGCAGGTGGGTCACCTCGGCCGTGAAAGGGAGGTGTGCGGGGCGGGCCGCCGCAACGACGGCGTGCAGACGGTGCGGGTCGGTGGCGGAGGGGTCGCGGACCCGCAGGGTCACCCGCAGGCCGGGGCGCGGCGATCCCGGGAAGGGCCCGAGGGGGCGCGCGGACCAGGTCGCACCGCCGCTCTCGGTGATCTCCGGACGTACCCCGAACGCCAGGTGGACGGCTTCCGACAGGCCGCGCCGGGTGCCGCGTACGCGGTGCAGCGAGACGGCCGTGGCCACGGCGCGGCGGCGGGTGGCCAGCGGTTCCGTCCCGTCGAGTTCGGTGCCGACCCAGGTGGTCAGCCAGTCGACGAAGTCCTCGGGCGCGAGGGCGGGCGTGAAGTAGCTCTCCAGGCAGTCCAGGACGTGGAAGAGAGGGGCGAGGACGACGTCGAGGCCCTCGACGAAACGCTGGGCGAAGTCGTCGTCGGCGTAGACGGCGGGGAGCTGCCCGCCCAGTGGGTGCGGGGAGGCCATCCCCGCCGGTGTGCCCCTCATCGTGCCTCGATCACACGGACGCGGTGGTCGAAGGGGAACAGGAGCGCGGACGGGGCGAGTTCGATGCGGTCGGTGGCGTCGCCGCGGCGGCCGGTGAGCGGGTCGGCGGGATGCAGCAGCACCTCGTCGACGAGCTCCACACCGGGCACGCGCTGCAGGGCCGCGAAGATCTCGCCGGAGCGCAGCGGGCGGCCGAAGGGCCATCCGTCGCCATGGGCTCCGCCGGTCAGCGGGTCGAGGTAGGCGTAGAGCGCGTCCAGGGCCTCGGCCCGTACGCGGTCTGCCCGCGCGGCCCGGAAGGAGTGCAGCGTCGCGACGACCGTGACGCCTTGGTAGAAGGGCGGGCCGACCGCGAGACGGGTGCCCAGGGGACGGCGCTCGTCGAGGAACTGGGTGACGCGGCCCAGGAGTTCGTCACCCGGCACCAGCTGTTCGAAGCGGAGCCGGCCACCGCGGTCGGGGACGGCCTGGGGGACGACCAGGACCCGGACGGCGTTCTCACCGACCTTGGTGGGGTCGGCGCCCGCGGCGCCCGTCGAGCGCTCGGCGGGATCGACCGCGAGGCAGGCGATCCGGGCGGCCTCGGGGGCCGCGCGCCGCGCCAGTTCCTCGTAGTCGCGGGCGGTCACGGCCCGTTCCTGCGCGCGCAGCGCGATCGGCGCACGGACCTTCGCCTCGTGCACCGTCTCGCCGTCGACCCCGCCACGCGCCGCCTCCCGGTTCTCCACGCGCGCCACGTACGGGATCGAGCTGCGCAGCACCTGGATCGCCCCGCGCGCCACATTGCCCGACCGCCCCCCGCCGGTGCGGTACTGCGCGGCCCGGATCACCGATCCCTTGACCGGTACGGCACCGAACTGCCGTACCGAACCGTCCGGTTGGCGTACCGAAGGGCCGAAGGCGATCTCGCCGGTCGCCTCCTCCAGCGTGAGGTGCCGGTCCTGCGGTCCGGAGGCCGCGAAGTCGGCGACGACCTGCCACTTCTGCCAGCCGTCCCCGTCCGAGACCTCCAGCTGCAGCGGCGGGCGGTCGGCGACGACGGGTGCGTGCGCCAGGCGCAGCCGCTGGCCGGGCACTCCCGCGGACTCGCCGAGCGGCTCGTCCCGCACCACCTCGGCGTGCGCCACCGTCGTCGTGCCCCCGATGGTGAACGCGGAAGCGGACCGTACGGTCGGTGAGGCGCTGTAGAACGGCTGGCCGGGCGCGGCCTCGACGACCCGGCAGCGCAGCCACGCCGCATCCGTCCTGCCGACGCGGGAGACGATGTGCCCGGCCGGGATGTGCAGCACGACCTCGCCGGGCCGGTTGAGGCCGCCGGTGGAGTCCTCCTCGACCTCGCACTCCGTCCAGCCGTCGGAGGTCCACGCCTCCCAGCGCAGCGGCGGCTGGCGCGGGTCGACGCCGACCCCGTCCACCCGGCTGTCCAGCCGCAACACGGCCGCGCAGCGCGGCACCGCCGCCGACAGGCCGAACAGAAGGGTGTCGCCCGGCTGCGGTGCGGCCGCGAAGACGGCCACATCGCGGCCGCCGAAGACATCCTGGCCGCAGTCCTCGGGGGTGGTCCCCGCCTCCTGCCGCAGTACGGCGGCCAGTTCGCAGGGCACGACGGTCAGATCGTCCTCGGTGGCGAAGGCGACCGCCTCCTCGGTCTCGGTCCGGCCGGTGGCCACCTCCGTCCCGGCGGGCAGCACGACCGGCTCGGCCTGCGGGGCGGAGAGCCAGAAGGTGACGTCGGCACGGGCGGCGGAGGGCGGGAAGAGGGTGACCCCGAGCAGGTCGAGGAAGGCCAGATGGTTCTTCTCCGGCACCCGGTTGAGCCGGTAGACGATCTGGTCGGCCATGTGCGCGACGGCCTCGATGAGGGTCACTCCCGGGTCCGAGACATTGTGGTCGGTCCACTCGGGGCAGCGCTGCTGGATATAGCGCTTGGCGTCGTCGACGAACTGCTGAAAGCGACGGTCGTCGAGATGGGGTGCGGGCAGGGCCATCAGGTTTCGCTCTCCGGGCTCTCCGTGGACGGGATGACGTAGAAGGGGAAGACCAGGCTGCGCGGGTTGTTGGTGCCGCGGACGCTGTAGCGCACGTCGATGAACAGCACGGATGGATCGTCGGGCGCCGGGGTGACCTCGACGTCCTGGACCTCGATACGCGGCTCCCAACGGTCCAGCGAGGTCCGCACCTCGTAGCGGATGCGGCCGGCCGTCGCCTCGTTGACCGGAGCGAAGACCATGTCGTGGACGGCACAGCCGAACTCCGGCCGCATCGGGCGCTCCCCGGGCGCGGTGGCCAGGACGAGCCGGATCGACTCCTCGACCTCGCGCTCGCGGCGGGCCAGCGCGATACCGCCGCCCGCGTCCGTGCGCAGCGGGAAGGTCCAGCCCGCGCCGACGAACTGTTCACTCATGTCCGGTGACCCCCTTGAGATGCATGTCCCTCACCTTCCTCAGCCCCTAGAAGGGGATGCCGTTGCGCAGGACGGCCGGTGCGTTCAGGGTGACCGTGGCCGGCGAGTTGATGGCCGCCGCGGCGCCCGCGTTGACGGCTACCGCGCCGACCGCGCTGACGGAGACCGCGCCGACCGAGTTGACGGCGACCGCACCGGCCGACTTGAGGCTGATGGCGCCGGTCGCGTTGATATCCGCCACGGCACCCGCCGCGACGCCGAACTTCGCGCCTGCCTTGATGTCGACCGCCCCGCCGGCGCTCATCGTCAGCGAACCCCCCGCGGTGAGCGACAGATTGCCGCCCGCCTTGATGCTTACGTTCCGGGTGCCTGTGATGGAGACGGAGCCGTCGCTGCGGATGGTGACCTGGGTGCGTGTCTCGTCCATGTGGACGGTGAGCTTGCCGTTGCCGGTCTGCAGCCTGATGCCGCTCTTCATCCGGGACTTGGCGTCGACGAGCTCGACGGTGTGACCGCTGCGCGAGGCGAGGGAGCGCCAGTTGACCCGGCCGCTGGTCGGGTCCACCGGCTGCAGCCCCTCCGTGCTGGGCGTCGGCTTGTCGATGCCGTTGTACAGCCCGGCGAGTACGTACGGATGCTCCAGCGAGCCCCGGTCGAAGGCGCACAGCACCTCGTCGCCGACCTCGGGCAGGATCAGCCCGCCGCCCCGCACCCCGCCCAGTTGCGCGACCCGGCACCAGTCGCTTTCGTACGTGTCCGACAGCCAGGGGAAGCGCAGCCTGACCCGGCCCAGCTTCAGCGGGTCCTTGGCATTGCTGACCAGCGCCATGACCACGCCCGGCATCGGCGGCGCCGGGTCCGCGCCGCCGGACGCGAGCCCGTACAGCGACCGGAACTGCCGTCCCGAGACGGTCAGCCAGGTGGTGAACTGCCGCCCGGACTCGAAGACATGGCGGACGCCCGTCGCGGTGTACTTCCCCTCGAAGGGGAATCCGGCGCCCTTGAGCGCGACGGGTTGGCCCGGCTTCAGCTGCGGATTGCCGGTGACCGCCACCTCGAGCTCCGCGAAGGAGCCCGCCACGTCGTCGGCGAGTGCGCGAGCGGCATGAGTGACCTGGGCCTGGGTGGTGAACGGGGTGTCCGTAGCGGACAGTTCGGCCCTCCCGAAGGGCTTGCTGAGCGCCGCGGGCGAAAGGTCGGCGACGATGTCCTTGCTCGTCGTGGCAGGGGACTGCGCGGACAGCGCACGCTTGGCCCGCATGTCCCAGCCGCGCGCGCCCGCCTTGTCGACCTGCCCGGCGGCGGTGACCGCGATCCGGCTGTGCAGCGCGTTGTGGCCGAACTCCAGGACGTACGGGCTCTGCGCGGACGGTGTGGTGTCGGCGGGCGCGGACGCGGCCGGGGCGAGCCTGCCGAACTGCAGCTTGCCCTGCGGGTCGAAGGAGAGGTGGACGTCGTTCTCCTGGGCGAGGCGGGTCAGGAAGTCCCAGTCGGTGATGTTGGGCTGGGTGGCCAGCTCGTAGACGGTGCGGGTGGCCTCCACCTTGCCGAGGGAGAGCTTGTTGAGACCGGCGAGACGGCGCACGATGTCGCTCGCGGTCATGTGGGGGTAGCCCGCGACGCGGCGGTTGCGCAGCAGCCGGTGCCCCGAGTCGTATCCCCGGACGACCAGCGATTTGCCGCTCGCGTCCGCGTCCACTTCGAGAGCGGTGACCTCGCCGGTCAGCATGGGCGTGCCGCGCTGCCCGTCCGTGAAGGGCGACAGCACCGCCTTCGCGCCGACCTTGATCTGCGGGAAGGTCCTGACGATGTCCGAACCCGTGTCGCTGAAGGTGAGCTGGAAGGCGGACGGCACATTGACGCTCGCGTCCACCCAGCCTTCGACGAGGAGGGCGGCGAGCTTGTCGGGCAGCGGCGCACCGCCGATCTCGGCGTGCAGGACGCTGGTGTACGTCTTGTCACTCATCGGATGTTCTCGCTGGTCATCGGGCGGCCTCGGGGGTTGTGGGACGGTGCGGGGGAAGGCTCGGGGGATGGCCTTCGGGAGGGTCTTCGTCTGCGGCGGGCAGCAGCAGCTCCGTGCCGGGCCGAAGCCGCATCGGATCGTCGATCTCGTTCGCCTCGGCGATCAGACGCCAGCGGGTCGCGTCCCCGTACTCCCGCCAGGCCAGCGAGGCGAGCGAATCACCCGCGACCGTGCGGTGGATACGGCGCGCGGAGAGCGCGCCGGAGGTGGGGTTCTGCCCCTTGGTGGGCATGGCCACCTCGGTGAGGGACAGCGTGCAGGTGGCGCGGATCGGCTCGCCGGTGGGGTTGAAGAGGGTGTATGTGGCGCTGACGCTCGTCACGTACGCCACGAACTGCACCGTGTTGAACGACCCCCAGGAAAACCGCACCCAAGGCGGCGACGGACGCTTGGAATGGGCGCTCTGTGCCGTCACCTCGCAGCAGGACAGCAGCAGTTCGATCTGCTTCTGCACCTTGCCGGAATTCGGGGTGCCGGAGGCGTCCAGGAACACCTCCAGCTGGAGCGTGGCGGGCCGGGTGCCGGTGAACTTGGGCGGTGCGCCCCGCATATAGGCGACCGCGGCCTGGGTGTGCCACTCCGCCTCCCGCCCGAGTTGCAATTGGGTCGGGTTGAACTGGAACTCCACCTCGCCGATGCGGCCACCGATGGAGCCGCCGAGATCGGTGGGCGGCTGGTGGATCGCGAGCGCGGCCCGTACGAGGCTCGCGCCCGCCTTCCCGCCGGTCGGCGCGGCCACCTCAGGCACCTCCCGCGTCGGTGAACCCGTGGTGCGCGATCTCCAGCGTCTCGGTCGCCACGCCTGGACTGGACGGGTCCAGACTGGGCCCCTGCCAGCGCACGGGCAGCACCTCCACCAGCCCCCACTGCGCGACGACCGAGCCGTCGGCACGGAGAGCGGCGATCTGGGCGGTGGGCCTGCTGATGCCGGTGGCCAGGGACGAGATCCAGGCGGCCACGCGGGCGGTGTCGGTGGTGAGCGGGCGGGTGAGACGGATCGTGGAGAACGTCACGCGGGTGGGCAACTGCCAGACAAAGCCGTTGTTGCCGCCCTCGTGCCGCTGTTCCACCTCCACCTCGGAGGCCAGGCCGTCGCAGCCGTTGAACAGGCCGAGGTCCTGGCCGTCGATGGTCAGCTTGAAGAAGACGGTGGAGCCGGGGTCCTGGGCCTGGGGCATGGTGGCTGGTCTTTCGGGTGCGGTGGTGGTCGGGCGGGTGCGGAGGGTGTGGGCCGGGGCGGGTGCGGGTCAGCGGCCGTGATCGCGTAGTCGGCCGATGCGCTCGCGGTCGCCCCGCAGCTCGGCACGGAGCAGCCGGGACAGGGGGGCTACCAGCCGACGGGCGAGGGCGTCCAGGGCGGCGGGGTCGGTGGGGTCAGTGGTGTTGGTGGGATCGGTGCGGTCGGTGGGGGTGGCTGGGGTGGTCGGGGTGGCCTTTGCGGGGGTTGGTGGTGTGGTGGCGGCTGTGGAGGGGCTGGGGGTGCGCTGGATCGGCCGGGGCGTTCCTGCCCGAGGGGGGCCGGGTGGTGTGGCCGACGGTGACGGTCCGGGAAGGGCGGTTGGCGCGAGGCGCTGAGAGGTCGGAGCCGGGGGCGGGGGAGGGGCCAGGGCTGGAGTCCTGGGAGTGGTGGGTGCACGCTGCACCATGGGCATGCTGCGGACGGCCGGTGCGGTCCGGACCGTACGAGACGGGGTGAGCGAGTGGCTCGGTGTCCGTGCCGGTGCCGGTTTCTGCAGGGGTACGGCTGGGACACCCCCTGGTTGGGGTGCCGGTCCCGATGTGCGAGCCGTGCCCACCACGGAGCGCAGGGGGACGGCGCGTGCGGTCTGGCCGTTCGATCGCTGCACCGCTTCGGGGCCGACGGACTCCGCCGCCCGCTGCCCGGTGGGCCGTCGCCGGGCAGCGGGGTCCAGCGCCCGCGCCGACGCGAGCGGCGTTCGGCGGGCGGCGGGCGGAGCGGGGGTGCTGGTCGTCAGCATTCGGCTGGACGGCGCATGGGCTTCCCGTGGGTGGGCTTCCCGGGGGTGGGATTCCGGTGTAACGGGTTCCGGGGCAGGGGGCTCCGGTGTACGGGGTTCCGGCGTATGGCTCTCTGATGTAGGGCTCGCCGATGGGCGTGTTGTCGTCGACGGCCCTATGGAGGCGGGGCGTTTGGTCGGCATCGCGGAACGCTGCACCGGGGCCGGCGTCGGGGCCGAGTCTGGGACTGGAGCCGTGGGCTCGGCCGGGGCCGCGGTTGGCGCCAGGGGCGAGGTCGGGATCGGGGTCGGGGCCGGTGATGGGGCCGGTGTAGGTGTAGGTGTAGGTGTAGGCGCCGGGGCAGCGGGCTGGCGACGGATCGCGGTGGGCTCGACGGGGGCGCCGATCAGTGGTTTCCGCTGGACCGCGGGGTGCGAGGGCTCTCCACGGCCCGGCGTACGGCCGTCGTCGGCCGGAGGCCGGACCGGCGGAACGTCGGCCGCAACGTCCTTGACCCGTTCACCGGTCTCCGCACTCGGGAGCAGCGGAGCGCCAAGTCCCAGGCGCTGGCCTCTTGTTCCTGCGGCCCGCCGTGCGGGCCGACGGGCGGCTTGTTGTCCCACTGCTCGCTGGACCGGCGGGCGCGTCCGGTCGCCGTTGCTCACGACCGGGCTCGGGGCCGCGTGATCGCCGGCGTCGGCTTCGGCGTCCGCGTGTGGGGGCGTGCTCTCGCGCGAGGACGTCTGCGAGACCGGTCGTGGGTTCGGGGCAGGGCCTGCGCTTGGCGCTGTGCCTGGAGTCGGCGGGGGCGAGTGGGGCGAGTCACTGCTCGGCGCCGGGCCGACACCGTGTGCCGCGTCCGCGCTCAGGGCGGCTTCCGGCGCGTTGCTCCGGTGCGGAGGGAGGGGCTGGTGTGGGTCAACGGCCCGCCGCTGTAGGGGATGTTGGGTAATGCCTGGTCGTACGGCGGCGTGGTCCGGTGCCGCCACCTCACCCGCCACCTCGCCCGCCGGTTCGGCGGCAGGGGTGTGGGGTGAGGGGGGAGAGGCAGGGGATGCCGCTTCCGGCTCCGTGGTGGGCGCTGGTGCTGTGGTGCGTTGCAGGGGTGTGCTGGCGGAGGGAGGGGCGGGGGCGGTACCGCTGCTCCCCGTACGCGACGAGGTGGTGGTCCGCAGTCGGCGCGGCGGCATCGCGACGTTGCCCGCCGAGGTGAGCGGGGACCGCGCGCCGACGGCCTTCCGTACGGGCATGGGTACGGCCACGGTTACTGGCATGGCTGAGGGGAGGACGGCAGACCTCGCCCCACTCGACGCGGAGCGAGCGGCCTCACCTTTGCCACCGGGAGCGGTCTCGCCACCGGGAGCGGTCTCGCCACCGGGAGCGGTCTCGCCACTGGGCAGCGCCGTGGCGCTGGGCACGCCCTGGGTACCGGGCACGGCGGCGCCACCCCCATCCGCCCCTCCGGCACCCTCGAGTACGGGCCCGGGGGGGCCGGAGGCGACCGGAGGCGTGCTCGGCGGCATGTCCGACGCTGCGCTCAGCGCGTCGTTCCGCGGGGTCGCGGACGACATCTCGCCACCGGAAGCCGGTTGACGAGGAGCACGCGTGGCAGTCGTCGGGGTCCGTGGCGCCCCGGCCGATGCCACCCGCTGTACGGCGGCCCCACCCTGGGTCCCTGGACGTGCCGCACCTTGGGTCGCTGCACGTGCGCCACCCCGGGCCTCGGTACGTGCCGCACCCTGGGTCTCCGTACGTGCCTCATCCCGGGTCCTCATACGTGCCCCATCCCGGGCCCTCGTACGTGCCCCACCCCCGGGCACGGCCTGAGGTCCGGAACGCACCCCGACGCCCTGCACCGCGCCTTGTCCCGCGCCCGCGCCTCGTCCCGCACCCACGCCCGGCATGCCGGCGAACCCGGGAGCCGTCCCCGCGCTCCCGGCCGCCGCCTCATCCGCCCGCCCCGCGACCGGAAGCCGCAGAGCCGGTAGGGCGAGGTCGGAGGGGTGGCCCGCGACGGGCACCAGCGCATCGCGCAGCACACCAGCGGGTGCCGAGGCGCGTACGTCATGCCCCAACTCCCCTCCGAAGGAGGGGTTGCGATGAGCGCTCAGCGACGCGGCGAAGCCGGCCTCCGCGACCGTGCGGGGCGCCCCCAGGACCCGCTGGATGGGGGGCACGGCGGACCAACCGCCACCGTCACCGCCATCCGTGCGCCCGGCAGAAGCATCCGCAGCCGTCCCGGCCTCAGGCCCCTGCGCACCCTGAGTACCCGGCGCACGCTGCGCACCCCGCGACCCCCGCCGCCACCTGAACAACCCCATCCTCCGTCACTGCTTCCCTTCAGCCCGCTCCACCAGGGCGGCGATCTGTGACACGTACGCGCGCCGGTCGGCATGTTCGAGGTCGAGGATGTCGTCGATGCCCCAGTGGAAGTGGTAGGCGAGATAGGCGACTTCCTCCTCGATGCGCCCGGTCGCGTACGTCACGATTCCCCCAGGCGGCTCCCGGCCAGCTCCACTTCGAAGGACTCCTCGCAATGTGGACAGGACACCGCGGCCCGCGTATGCCCCTCCGCATTGATCTGCCGGTAGAAGTCCTGCAGAAAGGCCAGGTCGGAGGCGAACATGTTCTCCACCGTCCCGTCGTGCACGGAGGCGAGCGTCCCGAGCCGGGTGATGACCCGGCCCAGCAGCACGACCGACAGATACGCCGGGTTCTCGCGCACGCGCACATCGCGCAGCGGGATCAGTTCGTCCCGTGCCGTCGCGAGCCGCATCGCGCCGTTGCGGTGGACGGTCCCGGACTCGTCCACGAATCCGCGGGGCAACTCGAACTCGAATTCCGTACGCAAGGCCTCGCGTTGCTGTTGTGCCCCCGCCGGGCCGTCGCGCCGCATTACTCGATGACCAGCTCTTCGAAGACGATGGTGACCTGCTCGGTAAGCGCGGCGGCGTCGCCCGCCTTGACCCCGCTGGTCTCCACCTTGCTGCACCAGGCATTGCGCATGTTGTAACGCTTCACGGGGTTGTTCTGGTAGTCCATCATCATGATCGTGGCGTTCTTACGGGCCGAACCCATATCGCCCGCAATGGACTTGTTGATCCACTCGCTGAACGCACCGCTCTGCGTCATACCACGCGTCACCGTACATTCGCCGGCCTTCTTCGTGCCGGGCATCTTCTTCACGACGGGCTTTCCGTCCGCCGAGACCTGCTGGTACTCGATGACGTCCTGCTCCATGGTCAGACCACTGACCTCCTGCAGATACTCGACCATCACGCCGTCGATCTGCAGGCCGAAATTGTGTGAGGTGAGGGCATCACCGGGCTGAAGGGACAAGGTGGTTCACTCCTGTTGGGGAAAGGGATTTCGTGATGGGTGAGCGGGCGGATAAGGGGCGCGATAGCGCCCGGCTACGACTGCTACTCCTCCAACTCCCCACCGCCGCCGGAGAACTGGGCCAGCCGGAAGACCACGAACTCGGCGGGCTTGACGGGAGCGATGCCGATCTCGCACACGACCCGCCCCAGGTCGACCGACTCGACCGGGTTGGTCTCCGCGTCACATTTCACATAGAACGCGTCCTCGGGCCGCTGCCCGAACAAGGCGCCCGAGCGCCACTCGTTCACCAGGAACGCCGAGATATTGCGCCGGATACGGGCCCACAGCGCCTCGTCGTTCGGCTCGAACACCACCCACTGGGTGCCGATGAGAATCGACTCCTCCAGGTAGTTGAAATAGCGCCGTACGTTCAGGTAGCGCCAGGCCGGATCGGAAGCCATGGTCCGCGCGCCCCACACCCGGATTCCGCGTCCGGGGAAGGCCCGGATGCAGTTCACACCGATGGGGTTGAGCAGATCCTGCTCACCGCGGGTGATCTGCAGCTCCAGGTCGACCGCGCCGCGGACGATTTCATTGGCCGGGGCCTTGTGGACGCCACGCTCGGAGTCGTTGCGGGCCCACACGCCGGCCATGTGGCCGGACGGCGGGATGGTGCGGGTCTGGCCCGTGGCCGGGTCGAACGCCTTGATCCACGGGTAGTAGAGCGCGGCGTAGCGGGAGTCGTAGCCCGCAACCTCCTGGCGCCACTTGCGGATGTCGCGCGCGTTGAGGCCCGGTGGCGGGTCCAGGACCGCCATCCGGTCGCCCATCAGCTCGCAGTGCGCGACCAGGCCCAGCTGGACGGCCTTGACCTGCTCCAGGTCGACCAGACCCTGCTGGTAGGCGGCCATCAGGTCGGGCACCGCGACCATATTGACCTCGTCGAGCGCTTCCAGGCCGCCGAAGCCGGTGCGGTCGGCGGAGTCGCCGATGAACTGGCCGGAGGCGAGCCGCCGGCCCGCGCCGTTCCCCGCGGGGGGCGCGGGCGCCGGGGTGGGCGGGGCCAATGTGACGCTCTGTGCGTCCGGCTTGGCCACCTGCCCGGCCGGGGCGGCCTCTTCGACGGCAATCGCCTTCGACCGCTGCTTCACCTGTGCGACGACATAATTCCGCGAGCTCTTCTTCGCGCTGACGTCGAACGTCTCGACGACCCTGTCGCCGTCCTTGACGAGCAGCTTGAACCGGTCGGCGCTGCCCTCGCCCTCGACGTCCTGCACCTCGACGGTGAGCGCCCCGCCCTGGTCGGAAGCAGCCGCGATCGCCGAGACCTTGAAGGCCCCGAGCGTGGTCGGCTCCCCGGCCGTCAGCGCCCTGGGCGCCTCCGCGGCCACGGCGGCCTGCGTTTCTCCGTCGCCGGATCCGCCGACCCGCACGACATACGCGGCCGTTCCGCCGTTGTTGAAAAACCCGTAAACAGAGTGCGCGAGGTAATACCCGTCCGTGAATTCGCCGAAGGCGGCCACGTACTGGGACCAGTTCGTCACCAGCGTCGGCTCATTGAGCGGGCCGGTGGGCGCCAGGCCGACGAAGGCTGCCACCGACGTCCCGACCCCTTCAATGGGCCGCGATCCGCTGGCGACTTCCTCGACGTAGACGCCGGGGGACAGATAGGTGGGCACGGTCATTACTCCTCAGGAGGATCGGTTCTTTTCCAAGGCGTCGGATGCGCCTGGCAGGTGCATGCTGTGGCGCCGCTCACGGGTGATGGAGCACATACAGCTTGTAGAGCAGTTCCAGCTGCCCGCCCATGGATTTCTGCGGGTTGAGAGCGTTGATGTGGAAGGTGTCCTGATGGCTTTGGCCGTCTTTCTCCCATTGCAGGACATAGTCGAGGGAGGAGCAGACGTGATAGGTGTTCGTGAGCATGTGGGCCGTCGCCGTGAGCCGCACCTGGGGGATTCCGGCGTCCAGGACCATCTTCTTGACCAGGTTCTCCAGCACGAGGTGATGGCCGTTCGCGGCGGCCAGCCCGGCGGCGAGATTGTCCGGGTGATTGGGCTGTTTGCCGTCGTGTCCACCGAAGGTGAAGGCCAGGAGATGCAACCACTGCCATTCGCCGTCGCGCATACCGCTGGCAACAGCCGCGTTCCTGGCGGAAGTTCCGCTCATCGCCGCGTTCTGATCGGGCTTCCAGCCGCTTCGCTCGCCGCCGCCCCACTTTTCGAGCAGTGCCTTGTCGACCGTAATGGGCCCGGTGCTCTTCGTGGCGGTCGTGAACCGTTCCAGCGATCCGCGCGCGGGTTTGCTCTCGAGATCCAGCACCGAGGGAGGAAGCACCAGTTCTTCCATCTCCGGCATGTCCTTCGCGTACGTAATGACGCGGTGGTGGGTGCCGCCGGGCGAGTCGAAGGCGTAGGTGGTTCCCTTCTTGAGTTCCGTGCCGTCGGCCAGGAACACACCGCCGGGCGTGGCGTCGCCGGAAGCCGGTTTGATTTCCGGGGACGCGTAATGGCGAGAGGTGCGCAGTTCCTCGGAGACGCCGGTCTGTTGGGCGTCGCCCAGGGCGGGTTTGTGCAGCAGCCACTGCTTGTCGCTCCGCTTGACCATCAGGCCGCCGCCGTCGGCGAATCCGGGCTTGCTGCTCAGGAATTCGTAGACGGCCTCCACCTCGGCCCGTACCTGTGCCCAGTCCGCGACCGCCCAGGTGTACTCGCCGCTGTCCTGCGGCTGCGGGTCGTCGTAATAGAGATCGCGGATGGTGCTCCAGTCGGTCTCCGACAGCTTGCGCCCTCGGAGTCCGTCCCGCCGGGCGCTGGTGAGGGTCGCCTTGAGGTACTGCCGGAGGTCGCCGAGCGCATTCGGCTGGCCGCGCCGGAACTTTTCCAGCAGCGCCTTCTTGAGCGTGGCAACCTGGGCCTTGTCCACCGTGGCCGGCGCGCTCGTGTCCATGTCCACGTCCATGTCCACGTCCATGTCCATGTGCGAGTCCATGTCCATGTGCGCGGCGCCGGGTTCCTCGTCCACGTCCATCGGGGCGGGCCCGGAGCTCCGCTGCACGGTGTGGCCGGTGCCGGGGCTCGCGGCGGCGGCGCTGCGCGGCGCGGGCTCGCCGTGGGAGGCGGGACCGGACAGTGCCCGGCTCGCATGCGCCTCCGCCTCCCGCTCGAAGCGGTCGGACGGATCGCTCACCTTCGTCCCGTCGCCGAGGTCCGTCCCCGCGACCGGGCCGCTCCGCTGCTGGATGACGTGGGTGAGCTCATGGGCCAGCATGTGGCGGCCCGCGGCGGAGGAGGCGTCGTATCGGCCGCGCTGGAAGACGATGTGCGAACCGGACGTATACGCATGGGCGTTGACCGAGGTGGCCGACTCGTGGGCGGCGGCGTCCGTGTGGACGCGCACGTCGGAGAAGTCGGCGCCGAGCCGGGACTCCATGTCCGCGCGGACCGGCTCGTCCAGGGGCCGGCCGGGGGTGCGCAGTACGTCCTGGACGGCCGAGCGCTGTACGGACGCAGGCGCGGTGTGGCCGCAGGCCGGGCCGTGCCGGTGCTGCTCCTGGGCGGCCATGGCCGCCGAAAACGCTGCGTTGCCCACGGCCCGTTGGAGAGCCGCGGCTGCCTCCGGGGTGAGGTGCTCCGCCTCGCCGGACGCTGCCTGGCGGATCGCGTCGGAAGCGGGGGCGGACGCCGTACGGACGGCGCGCGCCGCCCTCAAGCGATCACTCCCCGAGCCGGGCTGCCGATCCTCTGCCCGCATGCCGTTCCTCCCCCGTTGCCACTGCTGACCACTGCCGCTGTTACTGCGCCCTACGCTCTCGACCCTGCCCCGTGGACGGGCTCGGCTGTAGAGACGAACGGGCGCCGTCGGGGGCAGAGAGCGCTGCCCGTTAGGTCACCTGGGGGTGCCGCGCGCGCCGCGTAGGTCGGGTTCTGGGCGTGGATGACCGCGTCGAGGGACTGGTGCGTCGGGCAGGGCTGACGGGGGCGGAGGGGCTCGTTGGTCTCTGCTCTGCCGGGGGCCCCGCTGCCGATTTTCGGCCGCAACGGGGGGCACATCCAGAGGCGGAAGGGGGGCCGAAGGGGCAGGGCGGTTGCCCTGCCGAACACCGGCGACACCGGCGAGCACTGGAGAGAGGCCCTGGTGGCCGGAGAAGGCGGGGGAGCACATAGTGGGCCGATATCGGACGTTCTCGGATAGGTCCGGGGGAATCGGTGTCCGTGCGCTGAGTTACGTTTGGTACAAGCGGCACATTCGTGCTGGTCCAAAGGGGTGGGGTCGCAGGACGAGACAGGCACGGGAGCGGGGAGCGAGCGGACAGTGCGCGGCGACGTGGACGATACGGAGAGCGCGGCGGAGGCGAGCAGCCCGGACCGGGAGGACCGGCTGCGGTTCCAGGTGCTCGGCCCGGTGCGGGCCTGGACAGGAGACCGCCCGCTGCATCTCGGCCCGCCGCAGCAGCGCGCCATGCTGGCGGTGCTGCTTCTGCACGCGGGCCGGCCCGTATCCGTACCGCAGTTGGTGGACGCGCTGTGGGGCGAGCGGCCGCCGCGGCGGGCGGTGGGCACCCTGCGGACGTATGTCTCGCGACTGCGCGGCCTGTTGGAGCCGGACCGAAAGCCCCGGCGGCCCGCGCGCCTGCTGGTGTCGTCGGGAGGCGGCTACGCACTGCGGGCGCCCGTCGAGGCGCTGGATGCGGCCCGGTTCGAGGAGCGGCTGGTCACTGCGCGCCGGTTACGGGAGGAGGGCGACACCGCGGGCGCGTACGAGCAGCTGAGGACTGCGCTGGCGCTGCCGGAGGGAGTCGCGCTGGCCGGGCTTCCCGGACCCTACGCACAGCGGCAGCGTGACCGCCTCACCGAACTGTGGGTCACCGCTCAGGAGGAGCTCTTCGACTGTGTGGCGCAGTTGGGACGGCATGCCGATTCGGCGGCCCACTCGATCGCCGCACTGCGCGCCTTCGCCGCCGAGCATCCGTTGCGCGAACGAGCCCAGGCCCTGCTGATGCTCGCGCTGCACCGCGAGGGCCGCCGGGCGGAGGCCCTCGCGGTCTACGCGGCCACCCGCCGCACCCTCGCCGCCGAGCTCGGCGCCGAGCCGGGCGACGAACTCCGCGCGCTGTACCAAGAGTTGCGCGAGGGGGCGCTGAGCCATGGGTCTGGGCCAGGCCGTAGGCCTGGGCGGCCCGGTTCCGGCCCGGCCGGTGACCGGGCCCGTCCCGGCCATGGCCGCACGGATGACAGCCGTAGCGGCCTGCCCCGCCCCACTGGGGGCGCCTCGCGTACCGGCCCACCAGTGCCCGTACCGGCTCAGCTCCCGCCCGACATGGCCGATTTCGCGGGGCGTGCGCAGGCCGTCGCACATCTGGCGGAGGCGCTGAGCGGGGCGGCGAGCGGACGGGCACCGGTGGTGGCCACGCTCAGCGGGCTGGGCGGGGTCGGCAAGACGGCGCTGGCCGTGCATGTCGCGCACACCGTACGGACCCACTTCCCCGACGGGCAGCTGTCTGTGGATCTGCAGGGCACCGACCTGACCCCCGCCGACACCAGCGCCGTTCTGACGCGCTTCCTGCGCTCCCTCGGCGTCGCGGAGACCGCCGTTCCGGAGGGGCTGGAGCAGCAGGCCGCCCTGTACCGCTCGCTGCTCGCCGGCCGAAGGGTGCTGGTAGTCCTCGACAATGCCCGCGACAGTGCACAGGTGCGGCCCCTGCTGCCCGGGGCACCGGGGTGCGCAGTGCTGGTCACCAGCCGCGCGCGGACGCTCGCGCTACCCGGTGCCCACCGTGTCGAGGTGGAGGTGATGGACGAAGCAGAGGCGCTGGGGATGCTCGGCGCGATCGTGGGAGCGGAGCGGGTGGCCGCCGAGCCCGATGCCGCGCGCGTACTGGTCGCCGCCTGCGGCGGGCTGCCGCTCGCCGTGCGTATCGCCGCCGCCCGCCTGGCGTCCCGGCCGGGCCGGGCCATGGCCGACCTCGTGGCCCGGCTGAGCGACGAGGGGCAGCGGCTGGACGAGCTGCGGGTGGGCGACCTGGGAGTGGAGGCGACCTTCCGGACCGCATACGAGGCGCTCGGTCCCGGCCTCGCCCACGCCTTCCGGGCCTTCGCCCTGTGCGGCATGCCGACGTTCTGCCGGGGCGCCGCGGCCGCGCTGCTGGACACCACCGACGACGAGGCGGAGGCGGCGGTCGAGACACTGGTCGATGCCGGGCTCGTGGAACTGCACGGCGACGGCCGCTACCGCTACCACGATCTGGTCGGGCTCTTCGCGCGTCGGCTGGGCGAGCGGCACGACAGCCCATGGGAGCGGGCGGCGGCGCAGCACCGCTTCCTCGACCATGTGCTGGCCACCGTCCTGACCGCGGTGCGACTGGTCAGGCCGCAACGCGTCCTGCCCCGGCTGATGCGCCGCCCGGACTCCCCAGGCAGTACGCTCGCCGATGCCGACGCCGCGCACGAGTGGCTGCACCTCGCGCACACGCGGCTGTACGCGACCGTGGAGCGGGTCCTGGACACGGCGCCCGGTCTGCTGGGCCCGGCCGTGGACCTCCTCACCGCGTGGTCGCATGCGCTCAGCGGCACCGCGCGCCACCACGACCTCGAACCACTCGTTCGCCGCGCCGCGGACAGCGCCCGGGGGCACGGCGACGACATGACCGCGGCGCGCGCCCTGCGCCTGCTCGGGGCCCCGCACCACGGCACCGAGACGCAAGGACGGGTAGAGCGCGCGCTACGGAAGAGCGTGCGGGTGGCGGAGGCAGCCCGGAAGGTCATCACCGAAGTGCTGCCTGAGACGCGTGAGGTGGGACGCAAGGGCCCGCCCTCGCCGGTCCGGCACCAGGCCGGCTGTGCGCTGCTGCGGGACGGACACCGGCGGCAGACGCAGCGGCGGTTCCGCCTTGCGCGGCGCCCGTGCTGGGACGCGCTGAGCAGGCCCCCGCCACCGAACGGAAGGTGGACGACACCCTCTCTCGGGGAACCACCCCAGAGGTGGTCAGAGGGGCCGCTGCTCGCGCTGGTCGGCGGGAGCGTGAAGGAGCCGGGGCGGCCGGGACGTCAGCCGCGGTAGTCTCGGGGAGCCGTAAGGAGCCTCAAGGGTGCGCACGGAGCCGTAAGGGACGGGGCGTAGGGAGCCGTACGGACATCTGGTTCTGCCCCCGGCTTTGCCCTTACGGACGCTGACCCGGGCCCGGCACCACCGGTTGACTGCCCGGGTGAGCATGTGGACTTCACTGGAACCGGCCGCGATCACCGTCGACCCCGGTTCCGTAGCGAGCGTAAGGCTGCGGGTACGCAACACGGGTGACACCGTCGAGGAGTACCGGCTGCGGCCGGTCGGCGACGCAGCGGACTGGACACGGGTGGAGCCGGCGGTGCTGCGGCTGTATCCCGGGGCCGAGGGCACGGCGCAGGTTGTTTTCGCGCCCCCGCGTACGCCGGACGCCGTGGCCGGTCCGACTCCCTTCGGGATACGCGTCGAGCCGGCCGAGCATCCCGAGATCCGCGATGTCGTCGAGGGGCAGGTCTCGGTAGGGCCGTTCGCCGAACTCCGCTGTGAACTCGTTCCTTTAGCCGTACGCGGCCGATGGCGCGCCAAAGCGGCGGTCGCCGTCGACAACCTCGGCAACCAGCCACTGACGGTCTCCCTCTCCGGCCGCGAGAACGGCGACGCCCTCACCGTCGAGCCCGAGCCGACCTCGGTCCAGGTCGCGCCGGGCCGCGCCGCCTTCGTACAGCTCACCGTCCGCCCCGGAGCGGTCAGCTGGATCGGCGGCACCAACAAACACCCCTTCACCGTCTCCGTGCTGCGCGCCGGAGTTGCGGAGCCGAACGAACTGCGCGGCACCTACATCCAGCCGTCCGTGCTGCCGCGCTGGGCGATGGTGGTGTGCTCGCTGCTGGTCGCGGCGGCGCTGGCCTTCGTGGCGCTGTGGTTCACAGCCGCGCCCAAGGTGTCGACGAGCGCGCGGGAGAAGGCCGGCCAGGCCCACAAGCTCCCGGACAAGGGCGAGAAGCCGCCCGCACCGCCGCCGCCGTCCAAGCCTCCGGAGGAGAAGCCCTCGGAGAAGCCCTCGGAGAAGCCCTCGGAGGAGCCCGACGGAGGTGGCGACAAGGAGGAGGGCCCGAAGGCGCAGACCATCCGGTCCCACGCCAATGGTGGCTGGTACCTCCAGGCCAACGGGGGCAGTCAGGCGGACGGTACGCAGATCGGCCAGAGCGCCCAGTGGACGGATGACCAGTTCGGCCGCAACCAGTGGTGGACCATCCACCACTACCCCGAGGACAACACGGTTGCCCTGGAGTCGGGCAGCGCCCCGGGCAGCGTTGTCCAGCTGAAGGAGAACACCAACGAGGTCGAGCTCTGGAAGGCCGACCCCGAACAACTCAAGTCGGGTCAGCTGCCGCCTCAGCAGAAGTGGCGGCTGGTGGACGCGGGCGACGGCCGCACTCGCATCGTCAACATGCGCAACCAGGAATGCCTGACCGACACACAGAACGACAAGGGCGCGCTGTCCTGGAAGTGCTCCGACGGGCCCAACGACGTGCAGGACTGGAAGATCGCCGAAGGGCCGTGAAGCCGACCGGGGCCGGTCGACGAAAGCCGACCGGCCCCGGGCCACACCAGGAGGTTCACTCCCACAACGGTGACGCGTCCGGCACCAGCCGCCCCATCTTGCGGTACTCGCGGCGCGCCCCGGCCCGTACATCCGCCGCCGTCACCGGCCCGCCACGCCCCGCCGCGAGATACCCCGCGGTCACCGCGGCCGACCGGATCGCCCCGCCGGACAGCTCGAACTCCTTCGCGCAGACGTCGAGTTCCAGGTCATCCGTGCAGGGCGTGTCCGCAAGGCAGGAATGCCACAGTGCGGTCCGCTGCCCGGCGTTCGGGAAGGGGAAGTCGACCACCAGATCCAGCCGCCGGGTGAACGCATCATCGATGTTGGCCCGCAGATTGGTGGTCAGTACGGCGATCCCGTCGAACGCCTCCAGCCGCTGCAGCAGATACGCGCTCTCCAGGTTCGCGTACCGGTCGTGCGAGCTCTTGACCTCCGAGCGTCTGCCGAAGACGGCGTCGGCCTCGTCGAAGAGCAGCACGGCGTCCGTGCGGTCGGCCTCGGAGAAGATCCGCTCCAGATTCTTCTCCGTCTCCCCGATGTATTTGTCCACCACCGCCGACAGCTCCACCACATAGAGATCCAGACCCAGTTCCCCGGCCACGACCTCGGCCGAGAGGGTCTTTCCGGTACCGGATTCCCCGGCGAACAGGGCCACCACGCCCCTGCCGCGCCCACCGCCGGTACGCAGCCGCCACTCGCCCAGCACCTTCTCCCGATGCCGAGCCCGCTGCACCAGTTCGTGCAGCAGCGCCAGTGGTCCGGGCGGCAGGACGAGCCCGTCGAAGCCGACGGCGGGCCGTACGCGCCGGGCGTGCCGGTCCAGCAGCGGCGCGGACTGCCGGCGCGCGCTGTGCTGGACATGGGCGGCGGTCAGCGGCGTCCCGTCGAAGGCGGCGAGGGCGGCGGCCGCACGGGCCGCCCGTCGGATCTGAGCGGCTCCCAGCCGGTACGGCGCCACGGCTGCGCCGAGGTCGAAGCCGTCGGCCAAGGCGCCGAGTTCGGCGCTCCAGACCTCAACCGCCGCCGTCCCGACGTCCGGCGCATCCAGCGCGAACAGCCGCGAATCCGGGGCCCAGCCAGGGTCGTACGGCTCGCTTCCGAAGAAGACCACCGGCACGTCCCCGCCCGCCAGCGACCTGACGAGGCCGTCGGGCCGCTCCGGCAGCGGCCCCACGACGACCGCGGCCCGCCGCAGCCGTGCCTCCCGCAGCAGCGCACCCGTGAGCCCCGCGGCGTCACCACCGTGGCCGTCCGGCCGATACCGCAGCACGGACAGGCCGGCGCTCCGCAGCCCGTCGGTCACCGCTTCGGCGACGGTACCGGGCCGGCGCTCCCGCAGATGTACGGCTATCGGCCGCTCACTCGCGAGCACGGCGAGCCGCCCGGCAAACGCCCGGACCTCGGCACCGGCATCGCTCCCCGTACGGTCGGCGGCCCGCTCTCCCGCCGAAAGCAACTCCACCTCACTCCCGCTGAGTCCGGGATCCAGGCCATCGTCCCCCAGCAGATGGGCCACCACCCGCTCCGGCACCCGCAGCGCACGTCCCGGCAGCGGCCGGTCCTCGTCCTCGAGGACGAGCAGCCCACCGGACAGCAGCGGCGCGGCGGGGTGGAATCGGGCGCGGGCAGCGGGGGAGTAGGGGCCGGTACCCGCGAGGTCCAGAGCCAGCGCGACCGTGGCACGGCGCCGCCCGACATCGTCGTTGAGGTAGCCGTACAGCGGCTCGAAGCCCCGGTCCACATCGGGCGCGAGCGCGGCCAGGAGGATATGCATGTCCAAGGCCGACAGCCCGAACCGCCCGGCGAGCGCGGCTGGTCTATCCCATCTGTCCGATGGATCTGATCTGTCCGATGGGTCCGATGCCTCGTCATCCGCCTCGCCCGTATACGCCTCGCCCACGCCCTGGGCCGGCGATTGCGCGGCCAGCCGTCTGGCTGTCTCCGGAGTCACATACAGCCCGCGCAGCGGGTCCGAAGCCGTCGGATCGTCGGCGCTGCGCCGCTCGACGAGCCCGGCCACCCGCTCGCGCAGCCCCGCCAGTCGGTTGAGCAGTGCGCCGCTCGCGCTCTCGTTCACCGCCGTGCCAGTCACCGTTCCGCCTCGCCGGCCGTTGCGGACGGCGAGCCACCCGGAACGGACCGGTGCATCCGCGGTCGGGAGTCGCCGGGGATGCCGTCGAGTTCGCGGACGACCGTGACCGCACCCTCCGTGACCGGAGGTGCCACCTCGTAGGAGGGCGAGACCGGGAACGGCACGGTGATGACCACGTCCAGGGACGGTTTGAGTTCGCCGCCGAGCGCTGACCAGATGTCGGCGATCGAGCGAGACTCGGCGGGCGGCACCGCAACCGTGAGCGGGATGCTCACCTCCAGCGCGCGGAGCGCGTCCGGCAACGCGGCGGCCGGCAGGATCTCGTGCGAGAGCAGGCAACCCAGCGCGGCCGACAGCAGTCGGTGTTCGTCCTCCGGGCGTGTCGTCCACGCCGTGACCAGGTAGGACAGCCGGAACCAACGCGGCGGCTGATGTCTGCGCACGACCACACCACCGGCGTCCCGCTCCGCGATCGCCCCGCGCTCGCGGCGGGCGACCTCCTCGCGTATGTCGTAGAGATACGCATTGAGCGCGGGTGCGGTGTGCCGCGCAGCCCAGTCGCGGGTCGGCGCCTCGAACGCGACGTCCCCGGTGCCGTCCGGCAGAACCCCGCCGCGCAGCACACACCGCATCGCCTCATCGACCTCGTGAATCACGCCCGTTCCCCCGCCCGCTGACCCGCCGCCCGCAGCGCCTCCGCCGACTCCGTCACTGCTTCCCCATCTGCCGTCGCACCCGTCTCCGGGACTGCTCCCGCACTCGTATCCCGGACTGCTCCCGCACCCGTATCCATGACCGCTGTCGCTCCCGCGTCCGTGCCTGCTTCCGTCCCCATCAGAGGTATCCCTCTCGCAGCGCGTACGCGACGGCGTGCGCGCGGTTGTGCAGTTGCAGCCGCGTCATCAGGGCGTGCAGGACGTTCTTGACAGTGCGTTCGGAGTAGGCGAGCTTCTCGGAGATCTGCCGGGTGTCCAGCCCCTCGGCGACCAGCCGCAGCACATCGACCTCGCGCGGCGCCATTCCGAGCGTCGGTACGAAGGCGACGGAGGCGGAGGTCACTGCCGACCGCCGCAGCCGCCCCACCTGTGTGAGCAGCCTGCTGATCAGGTCCGGCGGCAGGTCGCCCTCGTCGCGCGCCGCGCTCTGCACTGCCCGCAACAGGCGCTGCGGGGTGGCCTGATGACGCCAGAGTATGGCCCGTACGCCGTACTCGACGACCGCCATCAACTCCGGCTCGCGCAGATCTCGGGCGATCAGCACCACGCGCTGCTCACCACCCCGTACGAGCCGTCTCAGCTCGGCCGTGGCGATCTCGTCGAACCGGTCGATGAGCATGACCGCCACGGCGCCGACCGCCTCCCCACCGCCTTCCTTCTCTCTCCCGCGCTCCGCTTGTTCCGCCCGTTCCCTGGCCGCCGCCCCGCTCAGGTCCTGGACGATCTCGACGGTGGGCTGGTGCTGTAAGTGACTGACGACTCCGGCCCGACTGAGCGGGTCGGAGGCGTGCACCGTCACCGTGTTCCTCTTCTCGTCCCCGTTTATCGACTGCCGAAGAGTCCGTGAAGGCAATCAACAAACGCTTACCGGGCGATCAACGCCGGGCTGGTCGAGAGCGTCTCGGGGGCGTGCGTCCCCCTATCGTGCGTGGTGATCGCCAGTGTGGAAGTGGGCATCGGGTGACCGGCGCCACCCTGCACGCGACCGCCGCCGGGTGCCTGTGTACCCGCGCATCGGCTTCCCGCCGAACTCACCGATTCACTTCCACTCACTTCCCCTCACTTCCACCGTCCGACGAGCTGATCCGGCTGAGGGCGAGGCCGGTGTGCTCCACGGGGAGTACCAGGGCTTGCCCAGAAGGCCCACAGCGAACGGCCTGGGCGACGTGCCGTGCGAAATGGGCGCCGTCGCCGCATATCCATCCGATCATCAAGAGCGGATCCCCCCGGGTCTTCAAGAGCGGATCCCCGGGGCGAGGGTCCGGTCCGGTGACAGACGGAGGCGGCTATGGACGGGAACGCTGCGCGAGGCCTGAGCTGCCTGGTGACCGGCGCCACGGGCTACATCGGCGGGCGCCTGGTCCCGGAGCTGCTGGCCGAGGGGCACCGGGTGCGCTGCCTGGCCCGTTCCCCCGGCACACTGCGCGACCACCCCTGGGCGGGAAGCGCCGAGGTTGTCCGGGGCGATGTCGGCGATGCCGGGTCGGTCCGCGCGGCCATGCGCGGGATCGACGTCGCCTACTACCTGGTGCACGCGATGGGCACCGGGCGCGGCTTCGAGGAGAGGGACCGGCGGGCCGCCCGGATTTTTGGTGAGCAGGCGCGCGCCGCGGGCGTCCGGCGCATCGTGTTCCTGGGCGCGCTCACGCCGGCGGGGGTGCCCGAGGAACGGCTCTCACCGCACCTGCGGTCGCGCGCCGAGGTCGCCCGGCTTCTGCTGGCCTCGGGGGTGCCCACGACGGTGCTGCGCGCCGCGGTCATCATCGGTTCCGGTTCGGCCTCCTTCGAGATGCTCCGGTACCTGACCGAGCGCCTTCCGGTGATGGTGACCCCCAGCTGGGTGCACACCCGCATCCAGCCGATCGCCGTACGCGACGTGCTGCGGACTCTCGTGGGGAGCGCGCACATGCCGCCTGAGGTGAACCGTGCCTTCGACATCGGCGGTCCGGACGTCCTGACGTACCGGGAGATGATGCGCCGGTACGCGGCGATCGCCGGGCTCCCGCCCCGGGCGATCATTCCGGTGCCGGTGCTGACGCCCCGGCTCTCCAGCTACTGGGTGGGGCTGGTCACCCCCGTACCGTGGGCCATCGCCCGCCCGCTGGTCGAGTCGCTGCGGTACGAAGTGGTCTGCCGCGAAGACGACATCACGACCTGGGTGCCCTCCCCGCCGGGAGCCCCGCTGGATTTCTCCACCGCGGTCTCCTTGGCACTGGAGCGGATCCGGGAAGCCCAGGTCGCCACCAGGTGGTCCTCGGCGTCGGTGCCCGGTGCCCCCAGCGACCCGCTGCCCACCGACCCGGACTGGGCCGGCGGCAGCCTCTACACCGACCGGCGGGAACTGCCCGTCGAGGCATCCCGGGAGGCGTTGTGGCGGGTGATCGAGAGCATCGGCGGTGAGAACGGGTGGTACTCCTTCCCGCTCGCCTGGGCGGTGCGCGGCTGGCTCGACCGCCTGGCGGGCGGGGTGGGACTGCGCCGCGGCCGCCGCGTCCCCGATCGGCTCAGGGTGGGCGACTCACTCGACTTCTGGCGTGTGGAGGAGATCGAGCCGGGCCGTCTGCTGCGGCTGCGCGCCGAGATGCGGCTGCCTGGAGTGGCCTGGCTGGAGATGTCTGCGGAGTCGGACGGGAGCAACCGCAGCCGCTACCGTCAGCGGGCGCTGTTCCATCCGCGCGGACTGCTGGGACACGCCTACTGGTGGAGTGTCTCACCGTTTCACGCGGTGGTCTTCGGCGGCATGGCACGCAATGTGGCACGGGCCGCCGCCAAGGGCGGTCCGACCGGCAAGAGACCGCCCACGGGGCCGAGTTGACCACCCCGGCCGCCGGACAGGACGGCGGCACCACACGGCGCACCACCTCAGCCCGTCCCCGTCCAGGAGTGGCGCAATGAACGTCTCGGTCGTCCTGTTCACCTCCGACCTGCGGCTGCACGACCATCCGCCGCTGCGCGCGGCACTCCGCACCTCGGATGCGTTGGTCCCGCTGTTCGTACGCGACGACCGCATCGACGCCACGGGCTTCGCCGTGCCCAACCGGCTGGCGTTTCTGGTGGACTGCCTGGCGGACCTCGACGCGGGCCTGCGCGAACGCGGTGGGCACCTCGTCGTCCGGCACGGTGATGTCGTCGACCAGGTGTGCGCGGTGGTCGCCGAGGCGGACGCGGGGGAGGTGCACATGGCCGCCGGCGTCACGGGCTATGCCTGCCGGCGCGAGGAGCGGCTGCGGAAGGCCCTGGAATCGCAGGGACGTCGCCTGCGCGTCCACGACACCGTGATCACCGTGGTCGCCCCGGGCGCCGTCACCCCACAGGCCTCGGACCACTTCGCCGTCTTCACGCCGTACTTCCGCCACTGGGCCCGGCAACGGCTGCGCGATGTGCTCGGCGCGCCCCGGGCGGTACGTGTCCCCCAAGGCATGGCATCGGACGAACTCCCCAGCCGCCGCACGGTGTCCGGTGTGTCACAGAAACTGGCCACCGGCGGGGAGAAAGCGGGCCGCAAGCGGCTCACGGCGTGGCTGCGCAGTGGGCTCGCGGACTACGAGGACCGCCACGACGACCTGGCCGGTGACGCCACCTCCCGCCTCTCGGCGCACCTGCACTTCGGCTCCCTCTCGCCGCTCGAAGTCGTCCACCGGGCACGCCGGGCCGGCGGCCCGGGAAGCCAGGCATTCGTGCGGCAACTTGCCTGGCGGGACTTCCACCACCAGGTGGCCGCCGCCCGGCCCGACGCCGCCACCGCCGACTACCGCACCCGGCACGACCACTGGCGGTCCGAGGAGTCGGCCGCGGACGAGATCGCGGCGTGGAAGGAGGGACGCACCGGCTACCCCGTCGTCGACGCCGCGATGCGTCAGCTGCTGACGGAGGGCTGGATGCACAACCGCGGGCGCCTGCTGACCGCGAGCTTCCTCACCAAGACGCTCTACGTCGACTGGCGTGTCGGAGCCCGCCACTTCCTGCAGCTGCTGGTCGACGGGGACATCGTCAACAACCAGCTCAACTGGCAGTGGGTGGCCGGAACGGGCACGGACACGCGTCCCCACCGCGTCCTCAACCCGGTGACACAGGCCAAGCGGTACGACCCGGACGGGATCTACGTCCGCCGCTGGGTGCCGGAACTCGCCGGCCTCGAAGGCCGCGCCGTTCACGAACCGTGGAAGCTCAAACCCCCCACACGCGCCGGGTACGACTACCCGGACCCCATCGTGGACCTGTCCGACGGCCTCGCCCGCTTCCGACGAGCCCGCGGCCGCGACTGAGGGGGCCCAGGGGGGAGGTGGCTGTGGGGTGCGCATTTCCCCTGTACAGGTGGGGTGTTGAGGGCTGAGGGCCTGCGGCTGCGGTCCGCCCTCTACGGGGTGGGCAGGCGCACCGTCAGCAACGGCCCGTGCTGCTGCGCCCCGTAGACGTCGCGTTCGCCGACGTTCCCGGAGACCAGGGGGCGGCGGAGATTGATCTTCACGGCCCTCGCCGGATCGTAGAAGATCGGCTCGCTGACGTCGTCGACGGGCATCCGGTAGAGCTCGGCCACCATGTCCCGGTTGATGGCCCGCTGCCGCTTGACCAGGTCGTACTGGTCCTGGGCGGTGAAGATGATGTCGATGGTGATCTCGTACGGTCCGGCGTTCTTGCTGCGGATGACGTCGGCGAGTTCGGTCAACGGGGCGGTCACGACAGGTCTCCCGTGCGGGCGCGGCGATCGGCGTACCCGGGCTGCTCCGGGTAGTCGAGATAGCTGATCGGGAACAAGGCGAGCGGGTCGTCGTTCTCCATCAGGTGGTAGACGCTCCACTCGTAGACCGCACCGGCGTGGAAGTCGGACGGCGAGTAGGGGAAGGCCAGGTTGCCGGCGGTGGACAGGCGCCCGGGGTAGCCGAAGTGCAGCATCGTGGAGCGGGCGAAGCCGCAGAGCGTGTCGGCGAGGTCCTGGCTGTCGGCGACCGCCTCGATGACGATGCCGACCTCGTGGCCGGCCGCCTGGGGTGCGGGCTCGAGGGCGCCCATGCAGCCGTCGGCACCATAGACGCGGACGAGCAGCTCATAGCTGTCGGCCGGGATGTCGGGGAAGTTGTCCGCCACTCGGTCCCGTACGCCCTGGACGATGGAGCCGATCTCACGGATGAAGACCGGGTCCCGTGCACCGGCCACCGACACGGTGCGGTATCCGCGCAGCCGGGCGCCTTCGAGCTTGACGGCGAAGGGCTGAGCGACGTGGCGGGAGCCGGAGACTCGGACGCTGCGCCCGTCGTCCTCCGGTGTGAAGACGCAGCCGCTGAGGTCCAGGTATCCGCCGGGACCAGGCAGGCGGGAGGGGTCGCTCTTCTCGTAGAGGGTGTGCGCGGCCACGGACGTAGGGGTGCATCGGCGAGCCGGATCCAGGGGTTCGAGGACGAAGTGGTCCCGGCGCAGCGTGCCGAGCATGCAGTCGCTCCCGCTGCCGGGCAACGCGGCGATGGCGGCGCACTCCAGGATCTTGCTCATGTGCAGCGCCAGTCCCTCGTCGAAGCCGTGCAGCAGCGGCAGCGCGGCGAAGACCGCCGGGTCGTAGGCACGCCCGGCGAGGACCACATCGGCGCCGTTGCGCAGAGCGGCGACGAGGGGCGCCGTGCCCATCTGTGCGACCAGATGCACGCTGGCCCGGACATCCTCGGCGGTGAGCTCCGGGCCGCGCGGCACCGCGCTGATCCGGCCGGCCTGCAAGGCCCGCAGGACGGTGTCGTGGTCGATGTCGGCGGGGATCACCGCGACGCGCAGGCGGAGGGCGCGTTCGGTGGCGATCTCGTCGACGATGTCGCGCAACCACGTCAGATGCGGCGCCGCGCCGGCGCCGCCCGCGGACCCGATGACCACAGGGATCCCGAGCCTCCGCCCGGCGGCGATCATCCGTTCCAGGTCGCGCTTGACGGCCGTCCGGTCCGTGAAGGATTCCCCCGCACCGAGGTAGTACGGGCCGGGGTCGCTGGAACCCGCGTCGGCGGCGATGACACCTGGTCCATCGTGCCCTCCCGAAGGTGGTGGTGGGAGGATACGGTGCGCCGCGTATGAGGTGCCGTTGGCCCCTCGATCGGAGTCCGGACCGGCGGGATCCGCCTGGTGCCTGCTGATGGGCCGGCTGGGGTGCCCGGCGCCTACCGCCCGGTGACCGCCCGCACCACGGCCTCGGCCGGGCGGTGGTTCTCCGGGCCCGCTCCGAAACCCGACGGGAAGCCGAAGCGGCGGCGCGTGTACGCATCGGCCACGCCGCTGCCCGGGTCCGCGGAGCGGAGCGAGCCCGTCGCGCCGCCGTGCCCGAAGACGTCCGGGCGAGGTAGGGGTAGCGGCCGCTCAGCTCCTCGAAGCCCAGGACGTCTTCGTTGCCCGTGACCTGGTCCGTACCGCGGTTGTGGACCCGCGCGAACTCGGTGACCGTCTCCGGCTTCAGCAGCGGCGCCCGGCCACTGCCTGGACCGCCCGGGCGCCGCGCCCCCGACATTCCCGGTTTCTTCCGGGCGGGTGTATGTTCCACCGTCCGCAGGGCGATAGCGTCGGCGCATGCTGATCCGGTTACGGCACCCGTGGCGCGCCAGGTTGATGGTGGCTTGCGCTGTCCTTGCCCTCGTCGCGGGCGGGGTGACCCTGCTGCTGTGGGACGCGGCCCCTGCCCCTGCCTCGTACAAGCCTCTGTCCGGCCTGGCCCGGCAGCAGGGTCTTGTGCAGTACGTCACCTATGCATCTGAGGCGGAGCGTGACACTCCTCCGGGACCGGCCACGATCGCCGGATCCGTCATGCTCGCGGGGGCCTTGGGCCTGGGCGTCGGAGGCTGCCTGATCGGCCGCCGACGCGCGGTCGTCATCTGACCGGCCCCGGGCCCTGGGTGGGATCACGGGGGATGTCTGACGTTGCGCCCAACGTACGGCGAGTGGGGCAGCCAGGCCGGTCACCGCGAACAGCGCCCCCACGACGTACCAGCCAGGGCGGCCCCAGGTGATGCATGCAGAGATCAGCAGGGCCGGCCCCAAGGCTTCGGCAAGCCCGGCACCCAGGCCGAAAACGCCGAGGTACTGGCCGGTGGCGTGCTTCGGAGCGAGACCGAAGGAGACCTCGAACCCCGCAGCCGAGTGCCACAGTTCGCCGATCGTATGGATGAGCACTGCAGTCAGTAGCAGCGCGCCGGCGGCCCATGCCGGTATTCCTGCGGACAGTGAGACCAGTGCGCAGGACAGAAGGAAGGCCATGCCCGAGCGGCGGTAGGCACCGGCGCCGGCTACGGGGGAGTTGACGTTGCGGCCGGCCCGTACCTGAAGCGCGATCACGAGGACGGTGTTGAGGAGCATGGTGCCCGAGATGAGCCATGGTGGGGCAGTGGTGGCCTCCACGATCCAGAGCGGTATGGCCACGGTGAGCACTTTGAACTGGATGGCCATGATGCCGTCCAGCACGGTGAGGACGAGGTAGGGCCGATCCCGCAGGGCGATCCAGCGGGGGCCGCCGACAGTCGGCCCGGGTTCGACCGGGGGAAGCAGTACGAGGATGGCTGCGGAGGCAGCGAAGGCGAGGGCATTGCCGATGATCAGAAGCTGGTAGGCGGTGAGGGTGCCGACCTGCACGATCCAGCCCGCCAGCAGGGCGCCGAGGGAGATGCCGACATTGGTGACGGCCCTGAGACAGCCGCGGAATTCCTGCGGCCGATCCCCTTGGCCAATTACCTTGAATGGCAAGAGGGTTGTGGATCGATCCGTGCTGACCGGCCCGCCTCGAACCCCCCTTTTGCGCGCCGCCTCTTTATCCGGTGCCTCCTGGTCGACCGGACGGCTGTCGGTCAACGTGCCTGGGCAGCAGGCCGATGCGCCCGATCTGCGACGGGAGGATGCGTGTGGTCCGGCTGCTGTCAGTGGGGGGGAGGCTGGTTGCGGTGCGTTTTAGGGTGCGGATCACCGGTGCGGTCTCCAGGGGCCTGACGGCGTCGAGCGCGGCCACGCGTTCGGTGAGGTACCGGCAAAGGTCCTCGGGATTACGGCAGTTGACGGCAGTGACGAGATTGCTGGGGCCCGTGGTGATGGCGGCGAAGGAGACCTCGGCATGGGCGGCCATCTCTCGGGCCACGTGGGCGAGTTCTGAGGGCTGGACGGACATCCACAGGCGTGCCTCGGTGGGTAAGCCCAGTGGCCGGAGAGATATCGAGGGTGTAGGTGACAGCCCCGGCTTGGCGCAGGGTGTCCAGGCGGCGTTTGGCGGTGGAGTCCGACGCGCCCGTGGCGGCGGCGAGTTCGGCATACGGCGGTGTGCCGCCGTTCTCGCGCACTCGTACGTGAGCGAAAGCGCCCTCCGCCCCGGGGCCAACAGCGTTCCGTCAGTCCGTTTGGACAGCACGTGGTGATCAACGAGGCCCTGAATGTTCATGGGTTTCGCCGGCACCGTAGTGTCGGTTGGGCCCCGGTAGCGGGAGCGGTCGGACAGGAGGCAGCGTGGACGCCATGGAGATCGGGGTTGTCGAGACCGACAGGCTGAGCCTTGTGCCGCTCGCTGTCGAGCACGCAGACGAGATGGCCGAGGTGCTCTGCGACCCGGCTCTGCATGTCTTCATCGGCGGTGCACCGTACTCCGCACAGGCTTTGCGGTCACGGTACGAACGCCTGGTGGCCGGCTCACCCGACCCTTCCCAGATGTGGTGGAACTGGGTGATCCGGCTCCGTGAGGAGAACTGCCTGGCCGGTACGGTGCAGGCAACGCTCACCGCTGCTGAGCGAGGGCGTGCGGCCGAGGTTGCCTGGGTGGTCGGGACGGCGTGGCAAAGGCGTGGGATCGCCGCCGAGGCGGCACGAGGACTGGTTGCCTGGCTGCAGGAGCAAGACGTGCAAGCGATCTGTGCCCACATCCATCCGGATCATCACGCATCCGCTGCCGTTGCCGCCGCTGCCGGCCTGGCTCCCACCGGTCACTGGCATGAAGGCGAGATCAGGTGGGAGCTTCCACCGACGCAGTCACCCGTCGGCAGACTCTGACCGTTCGGGTGGAAGGCCGGACCAGCCCCAAGGGAGCCCAGAGCAGGTACGACCTCAGCGTTCTTGTCTGCTCTGTATGGGCGCCAGTACCGAGCGGGTGCTTCGGGCGGCGACTATCTGGGGCCGGGCTGCGTGGCAGGGGCATGGACTGCTCTCGGTCAACGTCCAAAGGCCGGACGGGTGGTAGCTGTGGCGGTCGGGGGGATGTGCCTCGACGCCAGGGCGAGGAAGTCAGGGCACCGAAGCAGCGGGTGAAGCCTCAAGGCGTCTCGGGGACCGCGAGTTTCGCGTGGTCGGTGTCGGGGAGCCAGTCATGCTGTGGTGGGTAGTCCGGCACCGAGCTTCTGCACCACCTGGCCAACCACGCGCATCGGCGCGTACTGATGGCCCCAGGCATCGATCTGCACGACCCGCCCGGCGCCGGACACCGCCGCGACCGCCAACCACTCCCTCCAGTCGCGTGATGCGCTTGGACAGCGCCTGCTGACTGGCCTTCAGCTCCTCGGCGGCCCGCCCGAAGTGCAGTGTTCTGGCGGTCATGGCGAACGCGCGGACCAGAGCCAGGACGAGATCCATGCCGCTGACCTTGTGCGACAACCCCGCGTTGTCGGACGGGCGGCTTCGTTGTTGGCCGCTCGACCACCCCACCCGGTCTGATGGTCCCGACGCCGCACCGAGGGGCAACCCGCAGACGACCAGGGAGATGACCACGATGAAAGCCTTCCTTCCTACGGGGAGAGCCCGCCGAGCCCGTCGCGCTCGCCGACGTCCCCGAGCCGACACCGCAACCACCCTCACCGACCTGCGCGAGCACCGCATCCGAGGCGAGGCCGTCCTCACCCTGTCCTGAACCACACCGAACGACCGCCGAACACCGGAGAACCGGAACACACCCGAAGGAGTACGACCATGACCACCATCGTGACCACCAGCGACCCCAGGGCCGTCGTCATCCGCTACATCGAGGCCGTCCGCGACGGCGACGCCGACGCCATCCACGACAGCTTCGCCGAGGACGCCACCTGGCACTACCCGGGCGATCTGCCCATCTCCAAGGTGTGGCACGGCCGCGACACGATCATCAACGACTTCCTCGGCAGCATGGGACCGATCCTCGTCCCCGGCACTCTGGAGATCGAACTCGTCAGCACGACCGCCGAGGGCGACCGCGTGGTCGCCGAATGGACCTCCAAGGCCAAGACGGTTCACGGCGCCGCATACGACAACCGCTGCATCGGCATCTACACCGTCCGCGACGGCAAGATCGCCTCCGTCATCGAATACGCCGACACCCGCCACGTGGCAGCCACCCTCTTCCCGGACCACGACGCTGCCCAGCCTGCCGATACGGTCTGTTGACAGCGTTGACAGCGTTGACAGCGTTGGCACGGTGCCTGCGGTGGCCGCTGTGCGGGATCCGGATGGCGGTCACTTGGGGGAGTGGGTGGTGGTAGCGGCGGCTTGCCCTGCCCGAGAGGTTCGAAGCCGATCGCGAACCAGGCAAAGCCGCCCCTGCAACGGGGAGTGACGTAGCGGACTTTCACACCGGCACAGTGGAAGAGCTGGTCGCCATCGCGCACTTCAACGGTGAGTTCGCCGGGCAGATCGTCGGCGCAGCGGTGTGTCGGCGCCGGGTCTCCGGCTCAGTTCACTGGGTGGAGATCTTGTGGACGGTGGTGTCGTCGGGGTTCAGCCGTCGCCCGTCCGCGGACCGCACTTCCAGTGCGCGGAGGCGATGTCCCTGTCGGCGGTCGACCAACTGTGAGTGTGGTTCGCCGGGGGCGAAGAAGTGCTCTTCGCCCCACTGCCGCAGTGCCACGATGACGGGGAAGAGCGCCTTGCCCTTCGGAGTCAGGACGTACTCGCGGTAGGCGCTGCCGTCCGACGCGGGGACGGATTCGAGGATACCGCCGGCGACCAGGGTGCGCAGTCGTGCGGTGAGGATGTTCTTCGCCACGCCGAGGCTGCGCTGGAACTCTCCGAAGCGCCGGCTTCCGTCGAAGGCGTCCCGCACGATCAGCAGGGACCACCAGTCGCCGATCGCGTCCACCGACCGGGCGACGGGGCATTCGCTGTCGTCGAAGCGCGTCCTGGTCACCATGGAGTCCCTCACTCTCACGACGGTTGCAACATGCTACCAAAAGGGCTACCGTCGCCGCCGTCGCTATTGGTAGCAAAATGAAACCAGATTGCGGAGGAGCGTCTATGCCCGGCAACGGTGAGGCCGTGACACCACGGACCGAGGACCCAAGCACGCAGGCCCGAAGCGGGGAACGTTCCGCGTTCGTCCTGTCCCGTGGCGTCGTCATGCTGTTCGCCGTCGCCTGCGGGGCGGCGGTGGCCAACGTCTACTTCTCCCAGCCGCTCCTGGTGACCATCGGCCACGACCTCGCCATGAGCCCGGCGCTTGTCGGCAGCGTGGTCACCCTCACGCATGTCGGATACGGGCTGGGACTGTTCTTCCTCGTGCCGCTGGGCGACGTGGCCGACCGCAGACGGCTCATCGTGGCCCAGTTACTGCTCCTGGTGGTGGCGCTGGCCGTGGTGGCCGCCGCCCACACGACGGCGATCCTGCTCGCGGGCATGGCCGCGACGGGGCTTCTCGCGGTCGTCACACAGACGCTGGTGGCCTTCGCGGCCTCACTGGCCCCTCCCGCCGCGCGCGGACGGGTCGTCGGTCTGGTCACCAGCGGCGTGGTCATCGGAATCCTGCTCGCCCGCACCGCATCCGGCCTTATCGCCGATCTCGCGGGCTGGCGCTCCGTCTACCTCGCCTCGGCGTCGCTCACCGCTCTGCTCGCCCTGGTCCTGCACCGAGTGCTGCCGCGCCACAGTGACGCTCCGCCGCCAACCCTGCGCTACGGACAGCTCCTGCGCTCCACGATCACCCTGTTCGCACGGGAACGACTGCTGCGGCTCCGGGCCCTGTTCGGTCTGCTGATCTTCGCCGCCTTCAGCACCCTGTGGAGCAGCGTCGCGCTGCCGCTCAGCGAGGCCCCGTACTTCCTGCCCCACAGTGCAATCGGGGCGCTGGGGCTGATCGGCGTCGCCGGCGCGCTGGCCGCGACCGTGGCGGGCCGCCTGAACGACCGCGGACTCTCCCGGCGGACCACCGGCATCGCCCTGGCGCTGCTCGCCGCCTCGTGGCTGCCCCTGGCCTTCACCCGCAGTTCGCTCTGGGCCCTGGCCGTCGGGGTGATCCTTCTCGACTTCGCGGTGCAGGCGGTCCATGTCACCAACCAGACCCTGATCTACGCGCTGCACCCGGACGCGGGCAGCCGGCTGATCGGCGGATACATGGTCTTCTACTCGCTCGGCAGCGCCACCGGCGCCATCGCCGCGACCTCCCTCTACACGGTGGCCGGCTGGGGCGCCGTATGCGCACTGGGTGCCGCGTTCAGCTGCCTCGGGCTCGTACTTTGGGCGTTCACCCGACACAACACCCCGGGCCCCGCCGCCAAGGTGAGCTCTCGCAGCGACGCCTGAGCGTTCTCGCTGAACGCCGAGTGACGGGTGCGCTGCAGGGCAGCCGCAGGTCAGAGGAGTGTGCGGCTCCTTCAAGACCGCCCCGCTACCGCTGATCTGCGTGGCGATATTCCCCAACGGGCGTGTCCTTGGTCCCCTTTGTCCAGCACGTCCCGGTGGCGAGAGGGCCCGCACCCTGAACGGGGCCGCCTCTGTCGCTCATGCGAGCCCACTCAACCGCTCACGGGCCAGTCATCGATGGGGGCAACGCCAGCCGGTCGGCGAGCGCGTGGAGCCGGCCGTAGTCGTGGTCGAGCTCGGCTGTACGCAGCGCTTCGACAGTGGCCTTGGTCAGCAGGAACTGGACGTGCCTGGGCCTGCCTGGATTGAGTGGATCGGGGTCGAGACAGATGGTTCGCTGGGGATTGCGGAACTCACCCACAAGGCGGGGCAGGTGCTGTCAGCTGAGGGCTTGCCCTTCTGCGAAGCGGCCTCGGTGCGGCCCTGTGGTTGGCGGTGGTCCCTCGCGGCGGCGGGCCGAGAGGGTGCGGGCGATGCAGGCTGTGATGGCGGGGGCGATCGCGGTCATCTCCGGGCGCCAGCCCGGGACGGCATTCACCTCGCAGAGGGTGAAGGCATCCCCGGAGGCGAACAACAGGTCCACCCCGGCGATGTCCAGGCCCAGGGAGCGGGCCGCGCGCACCGCGAGTTCTTCTGCCTGCGGAAAGCGGCCCGCGCAGAGCGTGGCGGAGCCGCCCTTGGCGATGTTGGCGGCGAGGGCGCCGTTGTGGGAGGTGTGCAGTACGGCGTCCACCGGTTCGTCGTCGACCACGACCACGCGCAGGGTACGGCCGTGCGAAGGAGCCACGTGTTCCTGGAAGAGAAACGGCGTCTCCTGTGCGAGGCTGCCGGCCACCTCGCTGAGCAGGTGCGGGTCGGGGGCCAGGAAGACCTGCCCGCCCTTGGCGCCGCTGACGGACTTCACCACGCACGGCGTGCCCAGTTGGGGGCTGCGCACGACGCCTTCCAAGGGGGCGGTGGCGTAGGAGATGGTGTCGGGCACCGGCAGCCCGGCCAGGGCGAGTTCTTGCAGCTGCCAGACCTTGTTACGGGACTTGAGCTGGGCGTCGACGGTGTTGATGAGGGTGCTGCCCATGTGCTCGAGGTGCCGTAACAACGTCACCTCGCGGTCGTTGTGCATGGGTCCGGCCACCTGGCGCACGCACACCACCTCAGGCGCGGGCAGGTCCGCGCCCCCCAGGGTGCGCAACACCAACCGGCCGTCCTGGACGCCGAAGAGCAGCTCGTCGGTGTGCCAGACCGCGAAGCGGGAGCCGTACGTCTCGGTAAGGACTGCTGCCAGTTCGCGAGTGGACCGGCGTAGCACAGTCGGCCGTTGCCGCACCAGCATCCATACATCCGCGGGTGCCGGAACAGTCGGCAGCGCAGGGTGTGGTGTGACCACTCTGGCTCCTCACCTCTTTGCCGCCCACTGCCTGCGGGCCGTCGACGGGGCCAGTCTCGCACTTCCGTAATCGCAGTGTCACGGCGGGTAGAACGTGGCGTCGTCCTAATGGGCAGGATGACACCGCAGCGCCGACGACAAACGGCCGTTTCGGCATGAGGCAGGAGCTCAGACGCCGTTCCAGATGGCGCCGGGGCTGAGACGGGACCGGACGAAGGGCCCTGTTGCGAGCACGAGCAGGGTGAAGGCAGTGAGCCGTTGGAGGCCCGGCTGTGCGAAGAAGTCGCTGTGCTGGATGCCGTAGGCCGCATACCAGTTGGCCATCAGGTCAGTCGCCATGACGGCGGCCGTGAGGTCCACGCCCGCTCTCCTCCCGCTGACCAGGAGCAGAGCAGCCAGCGAATCGAATACCGCCAGTGAGGACCAGTACAGGTTCAGCCAGTCCGGAGCCCAGCTGTACGGATGCAGGCCGCTGCGGATGAGGTCGGCGAGGTGTGAAGCGGCGCCCACGAAGACCAGCACGACGATGTACACGGTCACCAGCGCCACCACCCACCGTGGGGCCCGAGGTATCCATCGGATCACACGATCGATTCTCTCAGCGTTGGAGGCCGGGCTGGGGGTGCGGTTCAGCGTGTGAGGCGGCGGGAGGACTCGATGCCCATGCGGACGATGCGTGGCGTAATGTGCCGCGAACGCAGGCGCCATCGCGGATGGTTGTAGCCGTACCTCTTGTGGGCATGCAGCACGGTGCCCTGGGGAAAGTGGAGTTCGGCCGGTTGACCGCCTGGTCGGGCGCCGTGATTCGGGCACCCGACCAGGTCCTGCCTCAGTTACAGATAGGGGCGGGTGATCAGCTCAATTGCGTGACCGGCGGGGTCTTTGAAGTACACGCCTCGACCGCCGTGCTCGTTGTTGATCTCGCCTGGACGGCGCATCTGCGGATCGGCCCAGTGCTCGATGTCGCGATCACACAGCCGCCGATACGCGCGATCGAACAGCTCGTCGTCGAGCAGGAAGGCGTAGTGCTGCATCTGGATCTCCACCGGCGGTTCGGCGAACTGCAGTAGCACGCCGTCGGTGAGCTGGATGTTGGTGAACGGGCCCCAGGACGGTGCTTCTGAGAGTTCCAGCAACTCTTGGAAGAACCGGGCCGACTCGATGCGGTCCTTGGCGGCGATGATGGTGTGGTTGAAGGTGGCTGGCATGCGGCTGACCTCGTTTTTGTTGTTCGACACGGAAAACGGACTCGCGGTGCGCGAGTGCCGGGAGGTCCGCGTGCCGAACTGAGGGGGTGCGTTCTTTGCACCCGCCGTGCGATCAGCCCTCCACCGGGAGGCCAATCTGTGTGTGGCGTAGCGCCGGTCCGGTGTTCACGTTGGCTGATTTTACTTGATCAGGGTGGTTGCCACAACGGGAAAGCGATCGGCTGTGGGTGGCTCGTCAGGCAACAGGTTCGGCGGCGCGAATTCATCGACGTAACTCACCCGCCCGTGGGCGGGCGCAGTGTCGTACAGGGTCAGGTGGTGACGCATCGCGGTGGTGAACTCCGGTGCAGTGGACGCCTTTCACGTCGTGGTGGCCTTCCAGGAGACCTTGCCCTCGCGCAGTATCCGCCGCAGGATCTCCCGGCTCGTGGCTGTGGTTGCCTTCCGCTTGACCAGGTGCTCGGCGAACTTGCTCAGGCTGCACGTGGGCAGCGCGGCAACCCTCCAGTCGGGGGCCGGGGGGCGGGGGGCGGGGGACGTCCGGGCCAGGGGAAGCCGAGGGCCTCGGCGTACTCGCGGCTGCCGCCTCTGACCTCCGCGTAGCCCTTCGGGTCTGCGGTGGCGAGGCGCTGCAGCGCGGTGGCTGCCTGGTCCTCGGGCGGCGTGCCGTTGTCCGGGAGGCTCCAGATGAATTGCAGCCAGGGGCCGTTCTCGTATCTCTGCCCGGCGGCGAGCCCGGGCCAGAAGGTGAAGGACAGTACGGTCGTGTCCGGGTCATTGAAGTCCGTGCCGACCCAGCCCAGGCGGGCGTCCCACTGGGTCAGGAGGTCCGGCCGGTCGCGAAGACCTGCGGCGATCAGTCGCGCGGTGATCCGGGCCGGCCACGCCCAGGAGTGGTCGTTCTCGGCCCGTGCGATCTCGGCGTCGTATGCGGCAGCGTCGAAGCGGTACTCGGGAAGGGCGGGCGGCGGCTGCCGGGACGGCAGGGTTGCCGGACGGTTCCAATTGCGCCACACGACGTACCGGCCTTCGCGGCAGATGGTGACGCGGAGCGCGCCGCAGCAGCCCTCGGTGCAGTAGGCCTCGGCGAGCTGCACTTCCCGAGGTTCGGCCGTGGCCCGCAAACGGCCGCCGTCGAGCAGATACTCGGGGGAGTTGGCCGGGCCCCGGCCGAATGCTTCGGGCACCAGGGGGCGGCCATCGATCAGAAGCCGGGTCTCGACGGTGTCCGGGTCTGCCGGATCGCGGACGGTGACCTCTACGCGGAGTCGTGGAGGCGTAGTTCGGGGGGCGAAGGCCTGACGTGCCGCGCCCCGGATCCAGCGGACCCGGCGGCGTTCGATGCGGTCGGTGGAGTCGGTGGAGTCGGTGGGATCAGCGGGATCGGTGGGATCAGTGTGGGCGGCGGCCGCCACCGCAGCCCAGGCAGGTGCAGTCAGCAGGGACTCCAGAGCGTCCAGCAACGCCTCACGCTGACCGGCCCGCCAGTCAAGGAGGACGCTGGGGCCGCTGTGGAGGTCAAGGGCGAGGGAGAGCAAGGTGGCGTAGTGGTCGAGCGTCGGAGGCAGTTGGGAGGCCCGGGCGACCAGGGCTTCATACGCGGTGACGGCCTGCTGATAGTCGACGATTTCGGCCTGGTAGTCGCGCAGACTCGTCATCCGGGACAACAGACGTCCCGCCTGGGCCAGGACGCGGGTGTCGACCGGATCCCCGCGGAGGATGTCGGCGAGCCGGGCGGCTTCGGAGATCCTGCGGGCGGTCTCGGTCCCCACCGTACGGGGCTCGACGGGAACTGCTGCCAGCCATGTGCGAATGGCCTCGTCGTCGTGCGCGGTGAGGGCGTCGACCAGGTGGTGAAGTTCTGGGGCTTCGGCGTGATGGCTCAGCCACGCCAGGGCAGCGCTGGGGCAATCGAGGGCGGTGAGCGCTCGGATGGCCGGGCGGGCGAAGCCGCGCAGCAGGGCGAGGACGGTGAGACAGGGCACATCCTCCGGCTCGCCGAGGCGGCCGAGGAGACCGATGCCGACGCTCACTGCCCCTGTACTGGTGCCTGTGCGCGCCAGGCAACGGCCGAGCGCACGGGCCGCCGCTTCGTCCTCCAGGGGTACTTCTGCGATCACGGGATGAATGTGACGGTCGTATGCGCCCAGTTCGTCGAGACGCAGATGGATTTCGTCGGCGGCGCGAACGGTGTCCGGCTCGCTCAACAGGGGGAGGAGAATTTCTCTCACGGCAGCCCGGGCCTCGGCCCAGCCGGGGTTGCGACGCCGCTGTGGCAGGTCGGGCATGGGATAGCCGCCCTTGGGCAGACGGCCGTCGGGCTCCGCGCGATGCAGGCGCAGGACGTGTTCGTACAGGGAGGTCCGAGGGGCGGGCGCGCGGCCCGCTACCAGGGCGCTCACCGGGCGGACTGGGACTCGATTCCGTAGGTCATGCGGGGAATCCTGCCGGACCCGTACAGACATCCGCCAGCGAATTTCGAAAGTCAGGCCAGGTCGGGGTCAGGCCAGCCAGGTCGGGGCGCTTGGATCACCTGACAGTCACCCAGAGCGTTGAGGCCACTCCCACCACATCAGGTCGGTTCGGGACCTGCTTCGTTGGTGCGACCGCCGAGGGAGAGCCTGATGCGCCGGCTCTCCAGATCCACGTCGAGGAGGGTGACGAGTACTTCGTCCCCGGCCACGACCGTCCTCTCGGAACCCGCCGGTCCGAGGTCGGCGGATTCGGTGAGGTGGACGGGATTCTCGATGTGGACACGGTTCTCGACGTGGACTGGGTTCTCGATGTGGACCAGGCCCTCGACGCCCGGTGCCAGGCGGACGAACACGCCGAACGGAACCGAATTGGCGACGGTGCCGGTGACGACATCGCCGGCCCGGTGAGTGTCGACAAAGCGCCGCCAGGGGTCGGGTTGGAGAGCCTTTACGGACAGGCTTACGCACTCCCGCTGCCAGTCGACGTGGAGGACCTCGGCGCGGATCCGCCGACCGATCGGGGCGACGTCGTCCACGGACTCGAAGTGTTCCCAGGACATCTCGGGTACGCGCAGGAATCCGAGGCCGTGCCCCCACTCGTGGTCCAGGTTCACATGCACCCCGACGTCGTCCAGCCCGCTGGCGACGGTGCCGGTGACAACGTCCCCGTCCCGCAGCGAGCCGAGAAACGTCCGTCGCTCGTCGGCCGGGGTGCGGTTGGTGCGCCAGCGCGCCCGTACAACACCATCGGCGTCCGGCAGAACGCCGGCGAGCAGGGGGCGGCGTTCAGCCGGTTCCATGGGGACCAGTGCCGCCCGACACCCCGGTCCGGCCTTGATCTGGGGGTGGGCGGCGTCGGTCCGGCCCATCCACGGCTCCGCGACGCGCACCTGACGGAAGTTGCCGTCCGGAGCCTGCTCGACGAGCAGTGCGAGGCGTTCTGAGCGGAGGACGGCATCGCGGACCGCCTCGATGTCTTCGGTGAGGTCCGGCCACACCGTCAGCCGGGCCCGCGGGGCAAGCGCTCTGCGGGCGGCGGAGATCTGGGAGGAGGAGGTCAGACGGTGCCAGCGGTAGGCGTTGGCGACGTACCGCTCCTCCAGCAGCGCCCCGCCGCGCTCGGCGACCAGGCAGTGGAGTTGGGTCCAGAAGGCGCCGTCGGCGGCTGGCTGGTCGTCGGTTTCGTCGAGGCCGGTGTCGTACGGGGAGCGCTCGACCGATTCGACGAACAGCCCCAGGCGACGGGCCCGCGCCGCGGCCTCGGCGAACGGGCGGGTGCCGCCGACGTAGATGTCGTCCCGTTCCCCGACGTGAAGGAAGAACCCGCTCTCGGCGTGCAGCCGGCACCAAGCGCCCTCGCGCAGCAGCATGGCCCGCAGCAGCCCCAGACCGGTGCCGAGCGGGACGTGTGCGCCGTCGTGGTAGCCGGAGAGATCGGGTGGGAAGAGTCCGGCCAGTCCGTGCCGCCTCCATGCCAGGCGGTTGGAGAAGGAGAAGAACCCCTCCGGCATCGGATTGTCGATCACCAGATGGTCGGCGCCGTCGTCCAGCGCGAATCCGGCCGCCGCAGCGACACATGCCGCGGACACCTGCTCCCGGGTGCCGTACGGGACAGCCGTGCCACCGCAGCGCGCGACGTCGCGCCGGGTGGGGGCGTACGAGGTGATCCGGTATACGAAGGTCGCCATGTCAGCGTCCCCGGCAGCTCGAAGACGCCTGTGGGGCCGGTCGTTGGCGGACGAGCGGGGTGATCATGCGCCCAGCCTACGAAGTGCCGGGCGCATCCGACAGGGCTTGGGGGGGGCGACTGGGACGGCGGGTCGTGTGGGGTGGGCGGGGAGACCTGAGCCTCGAAGGCTGGATGTACCAGGCCTGTGTCTGTACTGCCTGCATTCCTGTGTGACCGGCCCGCCGTGCCTGTCCGCGCGACCTCCTGGACCCTGGGCAACCGACTTGGACCCTGAGCAACCGACGATGCCCCTGCAGACAGGCACACCCCATTTCTCACAGCGAACCCAAGTGACCTTGAAGTAACCTTGTCACGTGACGACGATGCACAAGACCGTCGATGCGAGCGTCGACGCGATGCTTGAGGACCTCAGGACACTCGTCGAAGTCGAGTCTCCATCGCGCGATCTCGACGCCTTGCTGGCATCGGCCAAAGCTGTCGCCGCTGTCATCGAGAGCCGCCTTGGCGGGCAGGCCGTCCTCGTGGAGAGTGAAGCCGGGCCGCATGTCCACTGGTCAGCAGGCGGCGACCCCACGGTACTGATCCTCGGTCACCATGACACGGTGTTTCCGCTCGGCACCCTTGAACGCCGCCCGTTCACGGTCAAGGACGGGCAGGCAACCGGCCCAGGGGTCTTTGACATGCTTGGCGGTTTGGTGCAGGCCATTCATGGCCTGGCGACGCTCGATGACCGGTCGGGAGTCGAGATCCTGGTCACCGCCGACGAAGAGGTCGGCTCCCGCTCCTCTCGAGCTCTCATCGAAGAACGAGCCCTTGCCTGCGGCGCTGTCCTCGTGCTCGAGGGCGCCGCTGACGGCGGAGGCCTGAAGACCGGCCGTAAGGGCTGCGGCACGTTCCAAGTCTCCGTAACGGGCCGGGCGTCGCACGCCGGCCTTGAGCCTGCAGCCGGGGTCAATGCCCTGATCGAAGCATCCCACCAGGTACTGGACATCGCGGCGCTTGGCCGACCCGACCTCGGCACGACGGTCACCCCGACCGTCGCGTCCGCAGGAACCCTGGACAACGTCGTTCCCGCAGAGGCGACCGTCATCGTCGACGTCCGCGTCGAGTCGGCCGACGAGAAGGAGCGCATCGAGTCTGCGTTCGCGGCGCTGGCTCCACATCTCGCTGAGGCGGAGATCGCGGTTCAGGGAGCCGTCGGCCGGCCCCCGATGCCTGAGTCGGCGTCGGCTGAACTCTTTGCGGTGGCCCAGCAGCTGCTTCCTGACCTCGAAGGCAAGGCAGTCGGCGGCGGAAGCGACGGCAACTTCACGGCGGCTCTGGGGGTGCCGACGCTCGACGGCCTTGGAGCGGTCGGGGGCGGTGCCCACGCCGACCACGAGTACCTGGTGATCGGAGCCATGGTCGAGCGGGCGAACCTCGTTGCTGGACTGGTGAACGCGATGAGGAACGCGTAGGGGGACGAGGGCAGCCGAGGGGAGTCGGAGCAGCACATTCCGAGGTTCGACTACGCAGACAGCCGGCAGCTGGAGGCGGAGAGCCTGAACAGGTTCCCGGCACGGAACAGCTGCGAGGGCGTACTGGGCGAGTGCCTTCCTGACGGCATGGTGACCGTTGCGGCGATTCCCGTGGTCCAGCGGTGGTGAGGTGCTGACAGGCGCGCAGGCCGCGGCACAGATCTTCACGGCACCGGCCTGGGCATCACTCGGGGACGTTCGAGCAGACCACCGCGCTCCAGCGCGACAGCCGAAGGCGTCCTCACCCTGAGTTGCGCGCTGATCCGCTGCCCCGCCCGTCAGAACTGCTCAGGGAAAGGTCTCACCCTCATGCACTTGCCATTCCCAGACACTGGGCGCACCCTCCACAAGCCTTCCGACTCGCACCTTCTCGTCAAGCGACGTCACGCCAGGCAGGCGAGCATAGTCATCCGGGAGCACGTCCAGCAGACTCCTGACACGTTCTCCCGTACGGAGTGCGATCAGCAACTCGCACCGCAGGTGACGGGGGACAGCCGGGCGGTGGGGCAGGCAGTGCCACAGAGCCGGCCACAGGTAGTGGGGCTCGTCGGCGGCTGCATTCGCCGCTGTCCAAGGCATCGGCAGGCGCTGGCCGAGGCCGAGGTCAAGTGCTCGCTCCTCCAGTTCCAGCAGCGATGTCGTAGCAACGGCCTTGAGTTCACGAGGCAGCGGTCGGTCCGAGTTCATCGATCCATGCTCCCCTCACTCACGACCCGCTCCGGTGCACCGGCCCTCGGCCTCTCGCTCGCCGGGAGGCGTGCTTCGAGCGCGCTGACCTCGGACGGAAGATCGGTGGTGAGCCAGCGCATCATCGAGGCCTTGACCGCCCGGCCGAGTCCGAGTCCGCGGAACTCGGGCAGCACAGCGGTGTCCTCCTGGTAGCAGTGGCTTTGCTGCCGCGGGACGAGGGCGATCTCGGTGAAGGCCGCCACCGCCTCGCTGCGCTCCTCAACGGCTGCGACGTACCGATGTGTTTCGCCGGTCTCGCGCATCCTGGCCTCGTACTGCCGTACCCGTTCCGCGGTCCAGTCGGGGTGTTGATAGCTTGCCTCACCCGTGGGTGAGTCGGCGATGGCGTTGCGCGCTCGGGCGAAACTCTGCACGAGGTTGTCCGGGGCTGAGTCCACCCACTGCTCGATCCGGAACCCGGGCGCCGGCGGCACCTGCCACCGCGCCGGGTCCGCGCTCTTGATGTCCAGGTGGTGCGAGGCGCGCTGCACGACCGTGCGGAAGCCCAGGGCATGCGTCCACTTCTCACCGTCCGCGCCTGCCTTGGCCTGACCGGCGATCACCCGGCAGCCACGCGCGTGGATCTCCGGCAGCATCGCCTGGAGCAGTCGCGTCCCGACGCCGCGTCTGCGGTTTCGGGTTGACACACGCACCGCGATGATGGCCCGCGCGCTGTTCTCGTCCGGCGGGAAAACGGCGCTCGCCGTGCCGATCAGCCGCCCGTTGTCGCGCGCGACCCACAACCGCTGAAACCCGAGGTACGAGGTGGGCCTGCACAGCTGGTGCACGTAGGAGTCGTACGGCGGCACCGGGTTGCTCGGGTAGTCCGCGGCGGTTGACGTGACGGAAAGGTCGTACCAGGCGCGGAGTTCATCCGCCGACGCGCGTTCCGCTGCGAACGGCCCTGTTTCCAAGCTCATGACGATGCTCCTTGCTCATGACGATGCTCCTTTCCCAGGGGCGTGTTCGACGCCAGCCCGGGCTTGCGGTGGGAGGTGTTGGGTTCCTCGCTCCAGGGCGGGAGTTCGGCTTGGCGCCGCGCTCGCGGAGGACCCGGTCCTCCGGCGGCAGACTCCACGGCCAGCCCTTGCGCACCGGGTCCGCACTCTCACGCCGCAGCACGGGGAGCGCCTTGCCGAACTGACGCATGCTCAGCCCCGAAAGGTGCCTGTCCAGTACGGCTCCAATGCCGTGGGCACACCAGACACCGCAAGATCATCTCACCGGTGACCAGCAGTTACGCGACAAGTCCGAGGACGTGTATCGAACGAGTTTTCAGGGCCGTTGGGTCGGACTGCCCCGCTACTGTGCAGTCATGGCGAATTTCGTACTGGTTGCAGGTGCGCGGCTCGGGGCGTGGGCGTGGGACGAGGTGGTGCCGTATCTCCGTGCGGCTGGCCACGGCGCTCACCCGTTGACGTTGTCCGGTCTTGCCGAGAAGCGCGGTGTGCCGGCTGGGCAGCAGACCCACGTCCAGGACATCGTGGACGAGGTCGAACGCCTGGATTTGCGCGATGTCGTCCTGGTAGGTCACAGCTACTCAGGCATCCCGGTCGGTCAGGCTGCGGAGCGGATCGGCGACCGGCTGGCCCGCATCGTCTTCGTCGACGCCAGTGTTCCGGCCGATGGTGAGTCGTTCGTCTCCGCCTGGCCGGACGGCGGGGCGATGGTGAAGGCATCGATCGCCGAGAACGGAGGTTTTTGGCCGCTTGTACCCGCAGCCCACTACGACGGCCAGGGTCTCACCGATGAGCAGGTCGCACGGATCGTGGGTGGCTCGACGCCGCACCCAGGCGCCACGCTCACCGAGCCCGCCGTGTTGTCACGGTCGCTTGGCGAACTTCCGGCGACGTATCTCCTGTGCCTGCTCGCCGGCGGCGAGCCCGGAGATGACGTGGCCAAGCTGCTGACCAGCAAGCACTGGCGGCTGGGTGAGATGGGCACGGGCCACTGGCCGATGTTCTCCCAGCCACGTGAACTGGCGCAGATCTTCCTCGACGCAGCCGGGGAGTGACTGCAGGTCCACGCTTGCGGGGTGCCTTTGGGCGTGTATCCCGTGCGCTGGTCGCAGCCGCTCGTTGATGGCTGGGGCGAGGACGGATCACATGGGAGAAGCATGCGCATGACATTCACACGCTTCGCCTGGGCCACCCCGCAACGTTGCTGTTGGTGATCATCGACCGGCCGGTTGTTGAGCACCAACTGTAAGAGAGAACGCAGAGCGTCAGGAGCTGTAAACGCTCGGTCGCCGCCTATGGTGCGGAGGCGTTTCACCAGCAACCGTGACAGCCAGCGGTAAGGGCGACACCGCGCCGCCGCTGCGCGCCCCGATCGGGATGGCGGGACGGCAGGACGTCTACGGCGCGGGCGAGGCGATTCAGGCTGCCTCCGGCGTCTCCCGGGCGTACCAGGCAGTGCCGAAGGACGGAGATCAGGAACGCGGTCAGCCGGACTGATCGTCTCGCGCCGCGTTCTTCTCCTTGTGCTTCTCCTTGACGCGCACCGCTTCCTTCCGGACCTCGGCCTGGGTGGCGCGCTCCCGCTGCAGCCACTCGGGAGAGTCCTTCTTCAGCGCATCGATCTGCTCCGTGGTGAGCGGGTCTGTGATGCCACCACGGGCGAGGCCGGAGATGGAGATGCCCAGCTTCGCTGCGACCACCGGCCGGGGGTGCGGGCCGTTGCGTCGCAGTTCCTGAAGCCACTCGGGCGGATTTGTCTGCAGCGCATTGAGCTCGGCGCGCGAGACGACACCCTCTTGGAACTCGGCGGGGGTGGCCTGAAGGTACACACCCAGCTTCTTCGCCGCGGTCGCGGGCTTCATGGTCTGGGTGGTCTGGTGCGACGTCATGGTGTCAAGGGTACCGAGCGTGTGCACCGGATCCGACCACGACCGGTAGCCTGGCGGCGTGACTGGCTCGGAAGTATCCCCCTCGTTCCGGCTCGCGTATGTCCCGGGAGTGACACCCACGAAGTGGGTGCGGATCTGGAACGAGCGGCTGCCCGACGTCCCGCTGACCCTGGTCCAGGTGTCCGCCGCCGAAGCATGCGACGTGCTGCGGAGCGGCGGCGCCGATGCGGGATTCCTGCGGCTGCCGGTCGACGGTACGGACCTCAGCGCGATCCCTCTCTACACCGAGACCACCGTGGTCGTGATCCCGAAGGACCACGTCGTGACGGCGGTCGACGAGGTGTCCGCCGCGGATCTCGCCGACGACATCGTGCTGCACCCGCTCGACGACACCCTCGAATGGGAACGTCGGCCGGGACTGCCCGCGCTCGAGCGCCCTGCCACGACCGAAGACGCCATCGAGCTGGTCGCGGCGGGAGTGGGACTGCTCGTCGTCCCGCAGTCGCTCGCCCGCCTGTACCACCGCAAGGACCTCACCTACCGGACGGTTGCGGACGCCCCGGAGTCGCGCGTCGCGCTGTCGTGGCCGCAGGACGCCACGACGGATCTGGTGGAGGACTTCATCGGGATCGTCCGCGGGCGCACCGTCAACAGCTCCCGAGGACGCCGCCCGGCCCCAGCCCCGGCACAGTCGAAGCCCAAGCGCTCCGATACGGGCGACACGCGGCGGAAGTCCAGCAGCACAGCGGGCAAGTCGGCAGGCAAGTCGGTCGGCAAGAGCCCACGGAGCGGTTCCGGCGGTTCCGGCGGTTCCGGCGGTGCCAAGGGCGGCCGTCGCGGCAAGCCGCGTCGCCGGTCGTAGGACCGGGCCGGCGTCGCGCATCCGGGCGGCTGCCCCGCCCGGGAGGGCCAGGCGGAACGTCACGACTCGCCCCAGCCGGCCCGGCGCCGTGACTGCCAGCAGCAGACGACGGATCGACCTTGCTCGTGCTCTCGGCAGGCGCCAGGCACCACCCCCTGCTGGGCGCGGTGCCGTGCCCGGAGCGGTCACGCGTTGGTCGGCACGCCCGCGTTGACGAGGATCTCGCGCGCCGACAGGGCGGTGCTCTGGGCGGCAGTCAGGCCGGACGCCGCCAGGTGGGCGTCCACGATGCGCAGCCCCACCCCGTATCCGGCGAAGTCCGGCAGTCCCACGGGCTGTTGCCCCATGCGCTGCGCGGTGGCATCGCCCAGCACATACGCGGTCAGGTTCTGCATCCCGGCCACGTCGATGTCGGCACTGATCTTCTCGTAGGCACTGTCCAGTTGGGCGTCGGTCAGCGCCTTCGACCACGGGCCCATGGCCTGCTCGCCGGCCACCTCCCGAACGAACGCCTCGGCCAGTCCCTCGGCGACGACGTGTTCGCCCACCGTGACGGCCATCGGATCCCAGACCACATTCGCGTAGCGCACGTTGTGGTGGAGCTCGTGCGCGGCGCCGTACGCGATCTTCTTCAGGCTCGTTTCGGTGGGCCAGATCGTCAGGTGGATCGCGCCCGGGAAGCCGCCCATGCCGAAGTAGCCGGCACTGCGGACGGTCAGGTGGTCGTCGTCGGGGTTACCGAGCACCACGACGACGTGCACGGTCTCGGCGTGCTTGATGCCGGGCACCGCAGCGCTGATCCGCTCCCACGCTGCGGCGAGGGAGTCCTCGATCTGGTTCCACACGCCTGCGTCGCGCATCTGACGCAGGGCGGGCAGGTATCGCGAGTCCTCACGGTCGATTCGGAAGCCACTGCCCAGGCGGTGGTGCATGTGGACCAGGTCGATATCCCCCACGGTGGCCATCACGTTCTGGAGCGGGCTGAGCATTTCTCGTAGGGCGTCGGGCCGCTCGTCCAGCGGTCGCTGCAGGAGATCGAGCATGGCGGACGCCGTGTCATGAACAACAATCTTCATGAGTCGGGACGGTAGAACCTTCCGTTGCGGAAGGCGCAAGCCGTGTCGGCGAGGTCGGCGAGGTCGGCGAAGTCGGCGATTGCGGAGTGCAGCGAGGTCGCCCCGTCTGGTGGCGACTGCGACGCGCGGAGGTGTCTGCCCCGTCAAGTCCTGGCTGACGCTTTGTTGGGTCTGTGTGGTGTGCGGTGGCCGCTTCTCAGGTGACGGCTGACGTCCGTGCTTCCAGGTCGCCAGGTCGCCAGGTCGCCAGGTCTCCAGGCCAAGCCGGTGGCACCAGTGATGCGCCTGGAACGGTAGGCCCGGTCCTGCCGGTGATGACGCCCATGTTGACGCCTCGACGATCGACTCAATCGGACTCGCCTGGACAGCAGTTGGCCGAGCGCCTAAAATTTTGGCCATGCGGTCAAAAATTGATCCCGGCGGCCAGTCCGACGCCGGGAAGGGCAAGTCGGAGTCGCAGGAGCCGGAACGCTCGTTCATCGAGAAGGCGCGCCGCGCCCAGATCATCGACGCCGCCGTCGAGACCATCGCAGCACGGGGGTTTGCGAAGGCCTCATTGGCACAGATCGCCGAACGGGCGGGGATCAGCAAGGGGGTGATCTCGTACCACTTCGCAGGTAAGAGTGAGTTGATCGAGCGGCTCGTCGAGCAGGTCTACGAGGGGATCGGCGCCTTTGTCGGCGCCCGGCTGGACGGGCAGTCCGGTGGGGCCGTGTGGCTGCGCGTCTATATCGAGTCGGTCGCCGAGTACATGCTCGGCCACCAGACCCAACTCGCCGCGCTCGGCGAGATCTTCAGTCACTTCCGTACTGCTGACGGAGCGCCGCGCTATGGCATCGCGTCGAGCGAGCCGATCTACGTCGCGCTGGAGAAGGTCTTCCTGGAGGGCCAGCAGAGCGGCGAGTTCCGTGCGTTCGATGTCCGCGTCATGGCCGTCAGCCTCCAGGCCGGGATCGACAACATGTTCGCGTACTGGAGCGCTCATCCCGAGCACGACCTGACTGCGTACGCCCGCGAGCTCGCCGGCATCTTCGAGCACGCCACGCGCGCGGACAGCCGCGCCCGTGACTGAACGGCACTGCCCCCTGAACGCGCTGACCTGTGCTGAACCGCACTGACCTGACTTGACCTGCTTGAACTCAACTCAGCTCAACTCAACTCAGCTCAACTCAACTCAGCTCAACTCAACTCAACTCATTGAACGGGGAGACCATTCCATGACAGACGATCTGGAACGCACGGCCGTGATGGCCGGGCCCGAGCCGTCCGCCGACAGGCCGAAGCGCCCCCGGCTGCTCTACATCGACAATCTGCGTATCGCGCTGACGGCGCTCGTGGTGCTGCACCACACCGCGGTCACCTACGGCAACATCCCGGCCTGGTACTACACCGAGCCGGCCAAGGACGGCTCCGGGCTGCTCCTGGATGTCTTCGTCATGTTCAACCAGGCGTTCTTCATGGGATTCTTCTTCATGATCGCCGGGTATTTCACGCCGGCCTCCTACGACCGCAAGGGCGCACGTCCGTTCTTCCGGGACCGTCTCAAGCGGCTTGGCATTCCCCTGCTCGCCTTCCTCCTGCTGATACGTCCTCTGACGGGCTTCGGCGGGTACGCCGACCTGCGGGACGCCTTCGCCGAGCGCGGTAAAGCGCTGCCCTACTGGCTCTACTACGTGCTGAGTTGGGATGCGGGCCCGCTGTGGTTCGTCGAAGTGCTGCTCGTGTTCGCCGTGCTCTACGCCCTCGTCCGCCGCCGTGGCGCACGCCGCCTGCTCGGTTCCGCCGGGGAGCCCGGCCGCGAGACGGTACGGGCCCCGCGGCCGTTGCGCCCGCTCGCCGTCGTCGTCTTCACCGTCGCGCTTGCCCTGGCCACCTACCTCTGGCGCTTCGTCGTGCCGAACGACACCTACGTCCCCTTCCTCGGCCTGCCCACCCCCAGCTATATGCCGCAGTACGCGAGTTTCTTCGTCCTCGGAGTGCTCGCCTACCGTCGTGGCTGGCCGCAGACCCTTTCCCGCGCCGCGGGCCGTGTGGGCTTCGCCGTCGCCACCGCTGCGACGCTCGCGTACCTCCCCTTCGTCGCCACTGTGAAGACGGGAGCGCTCGACGGGCACGGCACCTGGCAGTCGCTGGTTTCGTCCGCGTGGGAGTCGACGTTCGCCGTGGGCATGGTCCTTGGCCTGACCGTCTTCTTCCGCGAACGCCTCAACCGGCAGGGAACCACCGCCGGATTCCTGTCCCGCCACGCCTTCGCCGTCTACGTCATCCACGCGCCCGTGCTGGTTGGGCTCGGTTTCGCATTCCGCTGGCTGCATGCCCCGGCAGCCGCCAAGTTCGCACTTGTCGCAGCCCTCGCCTTGCCGCTGTGCTGGGCCGTGGCCTATGCCGTTCGTTCCCTTCCTCGCGCGGATCGTGTGCTGTGACGGTGTAGGGGGAGACGGGCGAGCGACTGAGGCTTGGCGGCCTGATACGAATGACCGGGGGAGGGGGGAGCCGCGCGCTGCCGGCGGTGCCGGCGGTTCTCCGGAGTCGGCTGGTGGACGATGCGGACGAGAGCTTCTTGCGCTCGCGCCACCAGCCCGGCAGCGGCCCGCCTCGCCCGTCCTGGACTTCGGGCGGGCACAGGTCCACTAGAGCACGACCTCTGGATGAGACGTAAGCGGCGAACAGGCCGATCGGGCAGTTCTCCGTGCGGAAATCGGCAGGTCAACGGTGGCCTGCGTACGCGGCGGGCTGTCAGCTGTTCTTCCGCTCCGCCGGAGCTGGTGACCTGAGTCAGAAGTTCTCTGACAGCTCGTCGGTTTTCGGCGAGCTGCTCAGCGCTTCCGAGGTCAGGACCCTGGCCCGACGAAATCGGTCCTTCCGCAAGTCCTGGACGGCTCACGAGAACTGCCAGACATCTCTGACTCAGGTCAATATGCCTACCCGCGAGCACCGCCGCTGGTGCGCGGGCGTCCGACCGGGCGCGGCACCCGCAGGGCGTCCATCAACAGCGGGAGGTGCGGGGCGTCGCCTGACTGACCCGGGGAGACGAGCAGGACCAGGCGCCGACGGCGTGGATCGGCTCGAGCTCATCCTCGGCATCCGCTCGGGACACCGACGCGGTGAACGCCCTCCTCTGCCAAGTCCCGTGGACAGCCCAGTTGTGCAGCCGGGCGTAGACGCCGTTCGAGGACCCGTACTCCGGAGGAGGGCGCCGCCGCTGCGCGCCGGTTTGGTACGTCCATGCGATCGCGCCACGGCTGCTGCGGCGCGGCGTCCGGTCAGGGAGGAACGGCTCGATCCACGCCCACTGGGCATCCGTCAACGGCACATCCACACAACGATCAGACAATCCTTAACGGCACGATTCAGGCATCGACTCGGGCGTGTCACGAGGCGCGCGGCAGCGCGAGCCAGTCCTGCCAGGTAATGCCGCGGCCCAGATAACGGGGCTGCTGGAAGGGCCAGTCGGCGGCGATCCACTGCGGCACCAGCGCGTCGAGCGCCCGTTCTGCCTCGCCTCCGACGAGGTCGTCCACCACCCACCAGGAGACCTCTCCGTCGGAGCCGGTGCGTTCGGGCGGGTCGATGTAGACGCAGCCGAGGATCGCCGTCTCCTCCTCGTCCAGCAGTGCGTAGTTGAACGACTGGTGCGCGGCTATCTCCTTCTCGTGCCGCAGCAAGTCGATGCGGTCCTCTTCATAGGTCATCGTCTCCTTGGGCCAAGCCCAGGCCGGGCCGAAGATCTCCCACAAGCGCTCCCGAGAGCCCATCACGGCGGGGTAGTCGAGCGCGGTGTCCGCCTCCCGGATCGGCCGTAGGTGAAGCGTGGTGTTGGGCACGGGCACATTGACGGGGTGGACGAAGTCGTCAGGCAGCCAACTCATAGGAGCCGAGGCTACAACCAGTCGGCGCGGGTTGATCCAGTGATCCAACAGACAGGGTTGAGCAGACCACGAACGCAATCCCGCATCCGCCACCGCCATGCCCTAAACGAAACCGACCAGCTCAGGCAGCCATTTCGATGATTCGTGTCATGGCGGATCGCAGGTCGGCGCGTCACCGGCAGGTCCGTGGTGAGGACGAGGGAGAGGGAGAGGGGGCGTGCTTGGTTGTCCCTCCCTGGCCGGGTGCACCTTCGTGCTCAGCTCGTCACGGGAACGTCCGAGTGCGTGATCGCTGGGTGTTCGGGCTGGCCGGCCGCCCGCCTTTGCTCGCTCCGGCGAACGCCCCCGACGGTGGCGGGAACAAGTACCTCAAGAATCCTCAGTACTCCTCATTAATCCTCATTCTCGCTGGTCAGAGGAGCTTTCTGCGTACGTGATCACCGGTCGGACAACCGCTCCTAGAAAAGGCGCGAGGCTAGAGGTGCGATTCCAAGGCGGCGTAGACTTTCCGCCAGGCATCCGCGCCGGCCTGCGGATCGTAGTCCTCGGGGCGGTCTGCGCAGGCGAAACCGTGCCGGGCTCCCGGGTACGTCACCAGCTCGTGCGGCACTTTGGCCTCGGTGAGCTGCTGCTCGGCCTGCTCCCACTCCTCGGCCAGGATGATGTGGTCCAGCTCGCCGCGGAACCCCAGCAGGAAGGCGCCGCCCGCGGCGATCCGCTCGCTGGTCTCCAACGGGGGCACCGGGCCAACCAGCGGGAAGCCGCTGTTCAGCAGCCACCCCGGGTAGAAGACGGCCGCCAACTCGAAGCGCAGCGCGGTCGCCGCCCGCACCGCGATGTGTCCGCCCATGCTCAGCCCGAGGAAGGCCACGCCCCGCTCCCCGGCTTCCGCGCGCGCCTCCGACAGTGCCGCCGACGCATCAGCCACCAACTCGTCCCGGTCCAGCGCGCGCATCAGTACCAGGCCGTCCTCGCGCTCTTCGGCCGAGTACCCGAGCTCGGTGCGACGAGCGTTGCGCCAGTAGTAGTCGGGGGCCAGTGCAACGTACCCGGCCGTCGCCAACTCTGCGCAGGTGTCGCGGACGTAGGCGTTCACTCCGTACAGCTCGGAGCAGACCACCACCGCGCCCCGCACCTCACCCTCCGGGCGGTGCACATACGCCTCGATGCCGCCCGCTTCGCCGAGTATCTCCCACTGACCAGTCATCAGGCAGGCCCCCGCTCCTCGATGGCTCAATGTCAGCTGAATCATAGGCTCGGGAAGCGGCTTGCACGCTCGACATGGGCATACGAGTAGGGCCGATGACGCCGAGACGATCGCGTGGCGGGCCTTCCCTCGGGTGGTCCCAAGGCGTGCATGACGACTACCCCCGAGGTTGGGTAGCTGACCAGGCCATTGCAGGGCCCTCGTACGTGCCTCGCCGTGGCAGAGGCCCGGTGGCTCCTGGCGAAGACGACACCAAGCAGCAGCCCGACGCTGCCATCACCAAAGAACCAGGACGCGAGCGGGCGACGGTTTCCGGGCTGTCGGTCGGGGTGGGACGGGCACTCCCGTCCCTGCGATATCGGAAGAGACCGGAAGAGAGATGTGGTTCGAGATCGAACTTGTCGTATAAGCTGCGGCGAATTTTCTGAACTTCAATACTCAACAGTGGGGGATTTCCGGAATGCGCAAGGTGTCGCAGGCCGCGGTGGCTGCGGTCGTCGCGGTGAGCGTGCTCAGTGGCTGTTCGTTCGGTGGGGGCGACGGCGGGGGCGGGGGCAAGAAGCACAAGGCGCCCGAGAAGAAGCTCGGCGACAAGGGCACGGCGTGCGAACTGCCCGTGCACTTCATCCTCGCGACGTCCTGGAAGGCGGAGGCCATCACGCAGGCGACGGTGGACCAGATGGGCCCGCTCGGACATCAGGGGCCGCTCACGCCCGCCTGCGAGCTCGACGCCAAGCCCGCCGGGCACATCGGCTTCCTCACCGTGTGGTCCGGTACCAAGGGCGCGGCCGCGCCCGGCGGCACATCCCGCGCCCTGATGAAGAAGTTCGTCGCCGCCGAGAACTTCGAGAGCAACGTCAAGTTCCGCGAGGCCAAGGCCGGTGGCCTGCCCGTTACTGAGGCCAGCTACACCGTCACCGACCTGGCCGCCGGTGTAGTCAGGCCGGAACGCGCGTTGGCCGTGATGACCAAGCACGGTGGCGTGGTCATCCATCTTGGAGGGTTCGACGCAGACGAGCACAAGGCGATGCTGCCGGCGTTCGAGCTGGCCAAGAAGAGCCTCGGCCTGACCGCCTGACCGCCTGACCGCCTGACCGCCTGACCGCCCGACCCCTGAGCGACGAGCGACGAGCGATGCTGCCGTGGCCCCTGGGCTCGCCCTGAGAGCGAGCCCAGGCCCACGAGGGAGAGCGGTCCGGCGGATCTTGCCTGGGGTGCCCGCGCTGCTCATTACGTCGGGAGTAATCGACGGCGTGATCTCCGGTGGACGAGAGTTGCCACGTTGCCGTAACACCTCTCGTCCAGGAAGGACTCGCTCATGCCGTACTTCGAAGGTTCCGACAGGACAAGCCTGTTCTACACCGACTGGGGACAGGGCAAGCCAGTGGTGTTCGTGGCCGGGGCCTGGCTCAGCAGCAGCTCATGGGAGTTCCAGATGCTGCCGCTGTCCGAACGGGGCCTGCGCTGCATCGCCTTCGACAAGCGAGGGCACGGCCGCTCGGACTGGGTCGGCCACGGCTTCGACTACGACACCCTCGCCGACGATCTCGCGGCGCTGCTCGGTCACCTCGACCTCCGCGAGGTGACCCTGGTGGCGCACTCGATGGGTGGTGGGGAGGTGATCCGTTACCTGTCCCGCCACGGCTACGACCGGGTGAGCCGGGTGGTGCTGATCTCGGTCACCGCACCACTGATGGTCTGGGCGCCGGACAACCCGGAGGGGATCGACCGGAACGTCTTCGACGCCCTGCTGGCGGAGCGGACCCGAGACCGCCCGAGGTGGATGGCCCAGAATGCACAGGCGTTCTTCGCGACGCACCTGGGCAACAAGATTTCCACCGAGCTCATGGAGTGGACCGTGCAGAGGTGCCTCGACTGCTCGGCCAAGGCGGCCGTCGAGGTGATCAAGACGGGGTGCTGCACCGATCTGCGCGAGGAGGTCGCCGCGCTCCAGGTTCCGACTTTGATCATCCACGGCGACGCCGATGCCTCAGCCCTCATCGATCTCACCGGGCGTCGGCTGGAAAAGCTGGTGCCGGACAACACCTACAAGGAGTACCCCGGAGCGGGGCACGGCATCTTCATGACCCACGCCGATGCAGTCAACCAGGATCTGCTCGACTTCATCGGCGACACCGCATCCTGAAGATGCCGCCCGTCCCCACCAGGACACCGGCAATCACCAGTGCGGGGCAAGGGCTTGTCAGAAGGCGGAGTTGGCGAACCAGCGCAACAGCAGATCCTGGTCGCCCTCGTGCTCGACGGTGTCGCTGGTGTGCTGCCGGCGGCCGTAGAGGAGCAGCAGGAGGTCGGCTGCGGGTGCCTGGACAGTAGCGTCTGTGGTGATATCTGTGGTGATGTTCCCAGTGGTGTTCGCGGTGGTGTCTGCTGTTGCGTGGGCCGGGGTGATCCCGAAGCCGTCGGGGCGCAGGGTGACGAGCCAGGCGGCGTTGGCATCGGTGGTGCGGAAGAGGATGGTTTGGCCGGTCCCGCGCAGGTTGGCCACCTTGGGCGCGAAGAAGGTGGCGAAAGGCAGGTTGACGAGGAACTCGTCGATCCCGTCGACGGCGAGTGTGCGGTCGATCGCGGGCCGGAGCCCGAGGGTCAGCTCGGCGTCGGCGCGGTGCACCAGGGTCTCGAAAAGCATGCGGCGCGCCCAGAAGCGGGCATGGTGGTCGGCGCCCCACGCCCACATCGGCAGGTCCGGGTCGGTGGTTGCGAACGCGTCCGCGGCCACGGCCGCGCTCTCGTCCAGCCAGCCGGGGTAGGCGTCGGTCCGCGTCGGGAGCCGAAGGTCGACTTCGCGGCTCTGCGGGGGGCTTTGGATGCGTGCGTGCAACAGGGTCGAGAACCAGCGCTGGACGCTGCCGGTGTGCTTGACCAGGTCGGCCAGCGTCCAGTCGGGGCAGGTGGGCACAGGGGTTGCCAGGTCGGCCCCGTTGAGCACGGAGGTGAACTTGGCGGTCTCGGTCGCCACGGCTGCGCGGTGGTCGACGGGGTGCCAGGTGGTCATGGCATCGTTCCTTCGGCGGGTTCGGCGGGTTCGGCGGGTTCGGCGGGTGGGCCGGCAGGCGGGTGGTCAGTTCAGCGGCTTGTCGAGGACGGCCTTGGTGTGGCTGAACGTGTCGATGGAGTACTCACCGTGGTAGCGGCCCATGCCGCTCTCCCCGACGCCGCCGAACGGGAGGTCGGGCACGGCCAGGTGGGAGACGGAGAGGCCGAAGACGAGGGCACCGGAGGAGGTTTCCTCCGTCAGACGCTGCTTGGTCCGCTCCGAGTCGGTGAAGGCATACAGCGCGAGCGGCTTGTCGCGGTTGTTGATGAAGGCGATCGCGTCATCGAGGTCGGGCACGGTGATGATCGGCAGGATCGGGCCGAAGATCTCCGCCTGCATCACCGGGGCGTCCGGGGAGACATCGGCGAGGACGGTGGGGGAGAGGTAGTGACTGGCGCGGTCGTGGTCGCCGCCGGTGACGACGCGTCCGGCGCCGAGCAGGGCGGTGAGCCGGTCGAAGTGGCGCTCGTTGACGATCCGTCCGTACTCGGGGTCGGCCGCCGGATCGTCGCCGTACGCCTCGCGGACCGCGACGGCCAGCTGCGCCTCGAGCTCCGCGGCGGTGTCGCCGATGGCGAGGATGTAGTCGGGGGCGACGCAGGTCTGGCCGGCGTTTTGGAACTTGCCACGGACGATCCGCTGCGCGGTGGCGGTCAGATCGGCACCCGGCTCGACCACGACCGGGCTCTTGCCGCCGAGTTCGAGGGTGACGGGGGTGAGGTGCTTGGCCGCGGCCGCCATGACGATCCGGCCGACCGTGCCGTTGCCCGTGTAGAAGATGTGGTCGAAACGCTGCTCCAACAATGCCGTGGTCTCGGCGACGGCACCCTCGACGACGGCCACGGCGTCCCGGCCGAGGTAGCGGGGCAGCAGGCGGGCCAGCGCGGCCGAGGTGGCCGGGGCCAGTTCGCTGGGCTTGACCACGGCCGTGTTGCCGGCCGCCAGGGCACCCACCAGCGGGGCGAGGGCCAGCTGGAGCGGGTAGTTCCACGGAGCGATGATCAGTACGACGCCGAGCGGGTCACGGACCACCCGGGCATCGGCGGGGAGGAAGGCCTGGGGAACCGCGGCCGGCTTCGGCCGCAGCCATTCCTCCAGATGCTGCACGGTGTGGTCGAGCTCGTGGAGTGTGAAGCCGATTTCGGTCCGGTAGGCCTCGGTGGGCCCCTTGCCGAGGTCGGCGTGCAGGGCGGCCAGGAGGTCGTCGGCCTGCTCGGTGAGCAGCGCGCGCAGGGCGCCGAGCCGGTCGAGGCGCCAGGCGAGCGGCTTGGTGCGGCCGGTGTCGAAGGCGCTGCGCAGCCGGGAGACCACCGTGGCGGGGTCGGTGGAGAGGGCGTCGACGAGGGTGTGGGCCAGGGCCGCGGAGGAGCCCGGGTTCTGGCCGGTGTACAGGTTGCGGTCGGTCACGGTGTGCGGAGTGAAGGGGGCGGCCTCGACGAAGTCGGCGCCGAGCTCGACCAGGCGGTCCTGGACCAGCCACGGGGCCTTGTCGGCGAGACCGACCGCGGCTTCCTCCGCGTTGGTGAAGGAGGTCATCCGGTAGCCGGCGAACGGCCAGCTGCCGTCCTCGCGGCGGGCGGCGAGGAGCGCGGCGGGGGCGTGGCAGACCACACCGAGCGGCTTGCCCGAGTCGAGCGTACGGGTGAGGATCCGGCCGGAGGCCTCGCTGACCGCGAGGTCCTCCATCGGCCCGTGGCCGCCGGGGTAGAAGACCAGGTCGTAGACGTCCGGGTCGACGTCCTCCAGCTTGGCCGGGGCATCGAGTCCCTCGCGGATCCTGTCGAGGTACGCGCCGATGGCGGCGGCGGGCTCCGCACCGCCGTTGGCCGCCGCGCTCAGGCTGCCCTGGTCGACGGGGGCGGGGACACCGCCGGGGGTGGCGATGGTGATCTCGTAGCCCGCCTCGCGGAAGATCCGGTGCGGCTCGGCGAGTTCCTCGGCCCAGTAGCCGGTCGGGTGCGGGGTGCCGTCGGCGAGGGTCCAGTGGTCGGCGCCGGTGACGACGAAGAGCGCGGAAGGCATGGTGGTGCTCCTGAACGACGTGTTGCGATGTGTGGTGGCGTGGTACGGGGCGGATCCGGGGCCGGTCGGGCCTCGGCGCGGACAGCCGTGGCCGCCAGAGCTCGAACCCCTGGATGCGTGAACCCCTACATGCGTGAACCTCTACATGCGTGAACCCCTACATGTTTCGATCCCTGCATGATTGAGTGCCTGCATGGTGGAACTCTTCAAGTAATGAGATGACGGTAGACCTCAATATTTGAGTACGTCAAGCAGTCTCGCCTAGGCTGAGGCCATGACCCGCTCCAAGCCGCCCGCATCGCCATCGGATCCACCGCCATCGGATCCCACGCCCACGCCCATGCAGCTGATGGATCAGCTCGCGCAGGCCGCGGCGCTCTACTACCGGAATTTCGCGGCCGTGGCCGCGGAACGTGATCTCACCTTGATGCAGGGGAAAATGCTCGGCCTGCTGCGGCGGCCGATGCCGATGAGGAGCCTCGCCGACCTGCTGGCCTGCGACGCCTCGAACGTCACCGGCATCGTCGACCGCTTGGCCGCGCGCGGTCTGGTGCGCCGTGAGGCCGACCCCTCTGACCGGCGGGTCAAGCGGGTGATCCTGACCGAGGAGGGTGAGGAGACGGTTCGGCAGATCCGCTCCGAGCTGATGTCCAACCTCACGGGACTGGAAGGCCTCGGGGAAGAGGATCGGCGCTCCTTCCAGCGCTTGCTGGGTCAGGTACTTCCGGCTGTCTCCGTCTGACGGCCTCTGGGTGTGTGTCGGGCGTCACGGCGCGGTCCGCCGGACGGGAGGAATGCGACGGCCGACCGGATGGTTGAGTGGCATGTATCAATGCATGTGCACATACCGTCCGGTACTGCGAGGAGCGCTCCCATGACCGTCACCACTTCTCCCGCCTCCCGTGCGGCCGAGCTGTTGTCCCGGCCCGTTGCGTTGAACGGCCTGACCGTCCCGAACCGGATTGTGATGGCGCCGATGACGCGGATGTTCTCGCCGGGTGGTGTGCCTGGTGGGGATGTGCGGTCGTATTACGCGCGTCGGGCGGCTGCGGGTGTGGGGCTGATCGTCACCGAGGGGACCTATGTGGGTCATGAGTCGGCGGGGCAGAGTGA
>NZ_LGKG01000162.1 GCF_001294335.1 Streptomyces chattanoogensis | reverse complement strand
AGCCCGCCGCCCGTGCGGCCGCCGGCCGCTCCAGCAACGGAAGCTCGGTGAACAGAATCGACAGATTGACGTTGAAGCGCGTGTCCGTGAAACCCATGAGAGTCAGGCGCCCCTTCCGGATAGCGGATTTTTGTTTCTGTTTTTACGAGATGGTGGCGAGGCCGGGCGCGGGGGTCAAGCCGCGCCCGGCACACCACACGGGCCGGTCTTCCGGCCTCAGACCTTGAGGGGCTTGATCGCGGTGGGCGCGTGGCCCGGCTCGGTCGCGATCTCCTCGAATTCCTTGACGTTGCTCATGTCGACGTTGGGGCTCATCGAGATGTTGGTGATCCGCTCCAGGATCGCCTCGACGACGACCGGGACCTGGTGCTCGACGGAGAGCTTCTTGGCCTCCTCGAAGGCGGCACCCAGCTCGCTCGGGTCGGTGACGCGGATCGCCTTGACGCCCAGACCCTCGGCGACCTTGACATGGTCCACGCCGTAGACGCCGATCTCCGGAGTGTTGATGTTCTCGAACTCGAGGTTGACCTCGAAGTTGATGCCCAGGTTGCCCTGCGCCTGACGGATCAGACCCAGGTAGGCGTTGTTCACGAGAACGTGGACGTAGGGGACCTTGTGCTGGGCGGCGACCGCCAGCTCCTCGATCATGAACTGGAAGTCGTAGTCGCCGGACAGTGCGACGATCGGGGTCTCCCGGTCGGCGGTGGCGGCACCGATGGCGGCCGGGATGGTCCAGCCGAGCGGGCCGGCCTGGCCGCAGTTGATCCAGTTGCGCGGCCGGTAGACGTGCAGGAACTGCGCGGCGGCGATCTGGGAGAGGCCGATGGTGGTGACGTAGCGCGTCTCCGGGCCGAAGGCCTTGTTCATCTCCTCGTACACGCGCTGCGGCTTGATCGGGATGTTGTCGAAGTGCGTGCGGCGCTGCAGGGCGGCCTTGCGCTCCTGGGTGGAGGCGGCCCAGTCGCTGAAGTCGGGCAGCTTGCCCTCGGCCTTGAGCTCCTTCGCCACCTCGATGAAGAGCTCCAGCGCGGCCTTGGCGTCGGAGGCGATGCCGTAGTCCGGGGCGAAGATCTTGCCGATCTGGGTGGGCTCGATGTCGACGTGGACGAACTTCCGGCCCTTGGTGTAGGCCTCCATGTTGTAACCGGTGTGGCGGTTGGCCCAGCGGTTGCCGACACCGAGGACGAAGTCCGACTCGAGGAAGGTCGCGTTGCCGTAGCGGTGCGCGGTCTGCACACCGACCATGCCGGCGCTCAGCTCGTGGTCGTCCGGGATGGTGCCCCAGCCCATCAGGGTGGAGATGACCGGGATGTTGGTCAGCTCGGCGAACTCGACCAGCAGGTCGGAGGCGTCGGCGTTGATGATGCCGCCACCGGCGACGATCAGCGGGCGCTCGGACTCCAGCAGGAACGTGAGGGCCTTCGCGGCCTGGGCGCGGGTGGCCTGCGGCTTGTAGACCGGCAGCGGCTCGTACGTCTCCGGGTCGAAGTCGATCTCGGCCAGCTGGACGTCCATCGGCAGGTCGATGAGGACCGGGCCGGGACGGCCGGAGCGCATCAGATGGAAGGCCTGCTGGAAGACGCCCGGGACCTGCGCGGCCTCGAGCACCGTGGTCGCCGCCTTGGTGACCGGCTTGGCGATCGCGGCGATGTCGACGGCCTGGAAGTCCTCCTTGTGGAGCTTGGAGGTCGGGGCCTGGCCGGTGATGCACAGGATCGGGATCGAGTCCGCGATCGCGGAGTACAGACCGGTGATCATGTCGGTGCCGGCCGGGCCGGAGGTACCGATGCAGACACCGATGTTGCCCGCCTTGGCACGGGTGTAGCCCTCGGCCATGTGCGAGGCGCCCTCGACATGGCGGGCGAGGGTGTGGGCGATGCCGCCGCCCTCCTTCAGCGCCTTGTAGAAGGGGTTGATCGCCGCTCCCGGCACTCCGAAAGCGTTGGTCACACCCTCGCGCTTGAGGATCTCCACTGCGGCGCGGGCGGCTGTCATTCGAGGCATCGAGTACTCCTGCGTCGACCTGTCAGGGGCATGTTCCGGCGAAGGGGCCGGAGGGAACCAGAAGGAACCGGAAAGCTGTTTAATTCCGCATCATGGAATCAATGTTTTGCTTTATGGAAGGAACGTAGAGCGAGTCGATCCGCTCGTCAAGGGGATACGGGCGCGGGATGACTCGCCGGCGAACGAACAGCCGCGCCCCGGGCGACCCATCCGGGGCAGGGCTGGAGGATTGACGAGCGCCTGCTCAGGGGCCGTATGCGACGGCCGGGAGGGAGACGGCCGCCAGGGTGACGTCGCTCGCACCGCCGCGAAGGTCCGGGGAACCGGGCCTCGACTCCGTTGACATCCCGGACAACTGACGAAGCGTCAGTGAGGCCGAATCAGCGAAACGTCGGCCCGGCCCGCCCGGCGCCGCGCTGCCGGGTGGCGAGAGCACCAGGCTGCCGGTGCGTGCCGCCAGGGTGAACCGCCTAAAGTCGGCGAGGTGGGTTTGATCAACCCGACGGCAGCCCCGACAGCCGTCGGCAAGGAACAAAGGAACAGGAGACCCATGTCCCCGGACAGCGCGGACCCCACCATCCCCGAACGGTTCCTCGCCGCATTCCAGGCCCGCGACTGGGAGACGCTGCGCGGTCTGCTGGCGGACGAGATCACCTGGACCATGCCGGGAACCGGCACCATCTCCGGCACCGCCCACGGGGCGGACGCGGTCGTGCACCGGGCCCGGCACATCGCGGGCCAGGGCTTGCACACCGAGCTGCTGCACATACTTGTCGGCGCGCGTGGCGCCGCGCTCTCGCTCCGCAACAGGGCGACCGCCGCTGACGGCCGTCAGCTGGACGAATACCTCGCGACCGTGCTGACCACCCGCGACGGACGTATCACCGCCATCGACAGTTACCTCTCCGACGTCGACGGCATGAGCGCCTTCTTCACGACACCCTGATCCCGCCGCTCGGCGGGGCCGGGCGGTGTGCGGGGCTCAACGCCTGCGGACGACATTTCCTCCGACAGCCTCGGCCGGGGCCCGCAGAGGCCCGACGCCCGACCTCCGACGCCCGACGCCCGGCCTCCAACGTCCGGCCCGACACCGACAAGGCGGGCCGATCAGCCGCCCGGTCGAATCAACCTTCCGGCCGAACCGCCCTGGCAGCACCCGGCGACGGACCGAAGAATGGAAGGGTGACGCACACCGTCCCCTGCGCCCGCGAACGCCTCCGGCCGCCGGAGGGCCGTACGGACAAAAGCCTCCGGACCAGGCGGCATCGACGCCGCGTAGGGCCGGCAGGCCTCCAGGCCGCGCCGTGAGGGCGTACGTGACCAACGCGATGTCGAACGTCGTATCGGTCATCGACACCAGCAGCAACACCGTCATCACCACGATCCCCGTCGGCAGCTTCCCCTTCGGGGTGGCGGCGAATCCGAGCCTGGCTCGCGTCTACGTTGCCAATGTCTTCTCGGACACCGTGTCGGTGATCAGCACAAACAGCAACACGGTCACCGCCACCGTCCCCGTCGGCGACAGTCCGATCGCGGTGGCGGTGGGCCCGACCGGGGCCCGCGCCTACGTCACCAACACCGACTCGGACACGGTGTCGGTCATCGACACCAGCAGCAACACGGTCATCGCCACGATCCCCGTCGGCGACAGACCTGTCTGCGTGGCAGTCCATCCGACACAGGCCCGCGCCTACGTCACCAACGGCGACTCGGCGACCGTGTCCGTACTCAGCACCAACACCAATGCCGTGATCGCCACCGTCCCCGTCGGCAACCGGCCGAGCGGGGTGGCGGTGGACGGGCCCCGGGCCCGCGCCTATGTCCCCCTCGTCGGCTCGGAGGCCGTGTCGGTGTTCAACACCGACACCAACACGGTCATCGGCACCGTGCCCGCCGGCGACTTCCCGGTGTTCGTGGCGGTGGACACGACCCGGGCCCGCGCCTACGTCACCAACTTCGACGCGGACACCCTCTCGGTGATCGACACCGACACCACCACGGTCACCGCCACCATCCCGGCCGGCGACGGCCCTGGCGGGGTGGCCGTGGACCCCGCCGGACGCCGCGCCTACGTCACCGACGAGAACTGGGACGCCGTGTCGGTGATCGACACCGACACCAATACGATCACGGCCACCATCCCCGTCGAGGACGCTCCCGTAGGGGTCGCCCTCAAGTGAGGAACCGGCCCCACCAGGCCGGCAGCCCCGGCAGCCCGAGCGAACCCGCGCGTCCAAAGCCGCGCCGCCGCACAGCGCCGAAGCCCCACCCGGCCACGGGTGGGGCCTTCTCTCCACACTGCGGACCTCAGCGCGTTCTACCGGGACAAGGCCCTATCGGATCGGCATCCCCGACAGCGTCCGGGCGATCACCAGCCGCTGGATCTCGCTCGTGCCTTCGAAAATGGTGTAGATCGCGGCGTCGCGGTGCATCCGCTCCACCGGGTATTCGCGGGTGAAACCGTTGCCGCCGAGGATCTGTACGGCCTGGGCGGTGACCTTCTTGGCGACCTCGCTGGCGAAGAGCTTGGACATGGAGCCCTCGGCAGAGGTGAAGGGCTTGCCGGCCACCGCCATCCAGGAGGCGCGCCAGACCAGGAGACGGGCGGCGTCGATCTGGGTGCGCATATCGGCCAGCTGGAAGGCGACGCCCTGGTTGTCGATGATCGGGCGGCCGAACTGCTCGCGGGTCCTGGCGTACTCCAGGGCCTCTTCGTACGCGGCGCGTGCCGTACCGACCGCCATCGCGCCGACCGCCGGGCGGGACGCCTCGAACGTGGCCATCGCGGCATTCTTCACCCGCTCGCCACCGGCCTTGGCCTTCTCCCGGGCGCGGGCCAGGCGCTCGTCGAGCTTCTCCTTGCCGCCGAGCAGGCAATGGCCGGGGACCCGGACGTTCTCGAGGACGACCTCGGCGGTGTGCGAGGCGCGGATGCCGTGCTTTTTGAACTTCTGGCCCTGGGACAGACCGGGGGTGTTCGGGGGAACGATGAAGGAGGCATGCCCCTTGGAGCCCAGCTCGGGGTCGACGACCGCGACGACGACGTGGACGTTGGCGATGCCGCCGTTGGTGGCCCAGGTCTTGGTGCCGTTGAGCACCCACTCGTCCTTGGCCTCGTCGTAGACCGCGCGGGTGCGCATCGAGGCGACGTCCGATCCGGCGTCCGGCTCGGAGGAGCAGAAGGCGGCGACCTTGACGTCATCGGCGTCGCCGTACATCTGCGGGACCCAGGTGCCGATCTGCTCCTCGGTGCCGTTGGCGAGCACGCCGACGGCGGCGAGGCCAGTGCCCACGATCGACAGGGCGATACCGGCGTCGCCCCAGAACAGCTCTTCCATCGCCATCGGGATGCCCAGGCCCGTGGGGTCGAAGAACTGCTGCGCGTAGAAGTCCAGAGAATACAGGCCGATCTTGGCGGCCTCCTGGATGACCGGCCAGGGGGTCTCCTCGCGCTCGTCCCACTCGGCGGCGGCGGGGCGCATGACGTCCGCGGCGAAACCGTGAATCCAGTCGCGGACTTCCCGCTGTTCGTCGTTGAGCTCCATGGTGAACTCGGCCATGACCCCTCCTGCACTGCGGTCTGTGCTGCGATCTCTCGCATGTTACTTGCGGTAACGCCGAGTCTGTTACTCATCAGTAAGGGATGTCAACTCCCCGGGGTTCGAATTCGCCGTGGAGTTCGGGTGTTACGTTGCGCGAGCGCCACGGAGTCACGAGGGTGGGAGCACGACCATGGAAAACACACAGGACAGCGGCCGTCGGCAGACGGCGACCGAACGCAGACGGCGGGAGCTGCTGGAGGCCGCGGAGCGGATTGTGCTGCGCGACGGCCCGGACGCGTCGATGAACGCCATCGCCGCCGAGGCCGGCATCACCAAGCCGATCCTCTACCGGCACTTCGGCGACAAGGGCGGGCTCTACCGCGCGCTGGCCGTCCGGCACACCGACGCTCTGCTGGACAATCTGCGCACCGCGCTGGACGCCCCGGTCCTGCGCCGCGACCGGGTCGAGGCCACCCTCGACGCCTATCTGGTCGCGATCGAGACCCGGCCGCAGGTCTACCGTTTCCTGATGCACCCCTCCGACGAGCAGAGCCAGAGTGAGGCGGGCTTCGATGTGGGACGGCACTCCGCCCCGCTGCTGCGCCGGCTCGGCGAGGAGCTCGCCAAGGTGATCGCCGACCGGCTGGAGCTGGGACCCGACGGCGAGGAACGGGCGCGGGTGTGGGGGCACGGCATCGTCGGCATGATGCACGCGGCCGGCGACTGGTGGCTGCGGGAACGCCCCTGCTCCCGCGAGAAGTTGGTGCAGCATCTGACGGATCTGCTGTGGGGACAGCTCGCCACCGTCAAGGACCTCGCGGGCGGCCCCGGATTCTGAGCGGCGCCCTGGCGGTCACCGGCCCCTGGGGGGCGTTCGAACAGATCCCCTAGGGGATGCGTGGGCCCCCTGCGGGTCCACAACACGGTGGGGCGGGCCGGGCATTCCCGCCGCTCGCCGGTGTCGGCCGGGCGCCCGCGGCAAGCCGATCGCCCGCCCCGCAACCGGCCCGGGAATCCGGCGGCCGTCAGGTCAGGAATGCGGCGGCCGGACTTCGCCGTGGTCGGCCCATGGCGCGCGGGCGGCCGCGCGCAGGGCCCGTCGTCGCCTCAGTCCGGTGAGGTGGTCGACGTACAGGCCGCCGTCGAGGTGGTCGCACTCGTGCTGGAGGCAGCGGGCGAAGAAGCCGGTGCCGGTGACGGTCCGCGGCTCGCCGGTCGCGCTGAACCCTTCCACGACGGCGTGGTCGTGGCGCGGCGTACCGGCCTCGATACCAGGCAGCGACAGACAGCCCTCGGGTCCGCGGACGACCGGGCCGTCGGCCTCGACGAGCCGGGGGTTGACGAGATGACCGAGGTGGCGGCGGTCCTCGTCGTCGGGGCAGTCGTAGACGAACACCCGGAGCGGGACGCCGATCTGGTTCGCGGCGAGGCCGACGCCGTGGGCCGCGTACATTGTCGCGTACATGTCCTCGATCAGCCGGGCGAGCTCACCGTCGAAGGCGGTGACCTCCTGACAGGGCATGGTCAGGGCCGGGTCGCCGAGGAGGCGCATCGGGCGCGGGCGGCCGGTGCTGCCGGGGATCGTACGGGTGCGCATGGCGTCCAGCGTACGGTGATCGGGAAGCCTCCCCGGTCACACCGGATGTCGTCGCACGGGTGGCGGGGTTCGGGCCCACGGCCGGATCTCGATAGGCTGATCCCCGACCGAAGCCTCCGGCCGGTCGTCGGTTGCGGAGGAGGCGTTCCCCCGGCGGCCACGCGGCAGGCGGGCGCCGGATGCAAGGAGGATCAAGGACGATGGCAGGCAACACGGAGCCGCTGTCGCCGCGGGCCAAGCTGGCCGTGACGGCAGGCAAGGCCGCGGCGGCGGTATCGCGCGCGGCGGGCCGCGGCAGCGGATCGGTGATCGGTGGCCGGGTGGCGCTGAAGCTCGACCCCGACCTGCTGGCCCGGCTGGCCCGGCACCTGGACGTGGTTCTGGTGTCCGCCACCAACGGCAAGACGACCACCACGCGGCTGATCGCCGAGGCACTGCGGGCCAGCGGACCGGTGGTCTCCAACGCGCTCGGCGCCAATATGCCGGCGGGTATCACCTCCGCGCTGGCCGGCGGCTCGGACGCCAAGTACGGCGTCATCGAGGTCGACGAGAAGTACCTGGCGGGGGTGGCCCGGGATGTCACGCCGAAGGCCATAGCGCTGCTGAACCTCTCGCGCGACCAGCTCGACCGCGCCGCGGAGACCCGGATGCTGGCGGAGAAGTGGCGCGAGGGCCTGGCCGGCTCCAAGGCGCTGATCATCGCCAATGCGGACGACCCGCTGATCGTCTGGGCGGCCTCGTCGTCCGCGAATGTGGTGTGGGTCGCAGCGGGCCAGGAGTGGAAGGACGACGCCTGGTCCTGCCCGTCCTGCGGTGGCGTGATGCAGCGGCCGGGCGACGACTGGTTCTGCGGCGAGTGCGGTTTCCGCCGGCCGACGCCCAGCTGGGCGCTCTCCGGTGATCACGTACTGGACCCGCACGGCAGCGCCTGGCCGATCAAGCTCCAGCTGCCGGGCCGTGCCAACAAGGCGAACGCAACGACGTCGGCCGCGGTCGCCGCCGCCTTCGGGGTGCCGCCGCAGGTCGCCCTGGAGCGGATGTTCAGCGTGCAGGCCGTGGCCGGACGCTATGACGTGGTCTCGTTCCTGGAACGGGAGCTGCGGCTGCTGCTGGCGAAGAACCCGGCCGGCTGGCTGGAGACATTCTCGCTGATCGACCCGCCGCCGACCCCGGTGATCATGTCGGTGAACGCCCGCGGCGCGGACGGCACCGACACCTCCTGGCTGTGGGACGTCGACTACACCCGGCTCGCCGGGCACCCGATCTTCGTCCTCGGGGACCGCAAGCTGGACCTGGCGGTCCGCCTCGAGGTCGCCGGACTCGACTTCCAGGTGTGCGACAACATCGACGAGGCGGTGCAGATGGCCCCGCCCGGCCGGATCGAGGTCATCGCCAACTACACGGCCTTCCAGGACCTGCGCCGCCGCGTGGGCAACTGAGTGGAATCCACGGACTCGGGACAAGGACGAGCAAGCATGAGTGACAACAGTCTGCGCCTGGTGTGGATCTACCCGGACCTGCTGAGCACGTACGGCGACCAGGGCAATGCGCTGGTGGTGGAGCGGCGGGCGCGGCAGCGCGGTCTGGACGTACAGCGCCTGGACGTACGCTCCGACCAGGCCATTCCCACCTCCGGCGACATCTATCTGATCGGCGGCGGCGAGGACCGGCCGCAGCGGCTGGCCGCCGAGCGGCTGATCCGCGACGGCGGTCTGCACCGCGCGGTCTCCAACGGCGCGATCGTCTTCTCGGTGTGCGCCGGCTACCAGATCCTGGGCCATGAGTTCATCAACGACCTCGGCAAGCAGCAGGAAGGCCTGGGGCTGCTGGACGTGGTGAGCACCCGCGGCGAGGGTGAGCGCTGCGTCGGCGACGTGCTGGCCGATATCGACCCGAAGCTGGGTCTGCCCCCGCTGACCGGTTTCGAGAACCACCAGGGCGTGACGCATCTGGGCCAGACCGCCAAGCCGTTCGCCAGGGTGCGCTTCGGCAAGGGCAACGGCGTCGGCGACGGCTACGAGGGCGCGTACAACGACACCGTCTTCGGTACGTACATGCACGGTCCGGTGATGGCCCGCAACCCGCACATCGCCGACCTGCTGATCAAGCTGGCGCTGGATGTCAACGCGCTGCCCCCGGTGGACGACCGCTGGTACGAGGCGCTGCGCCAGGAGCGGATCGCCGCGGCAACCGCACCCGCCTAACCCCTTTCGCCCCTTTCAACACCCTTTCAACCCCTTTTCGTACGCCCGCAGTCGCACCGGCAGTCCGCACTGCGGGCGTACGTGTATCCCATGGCCCCGCGCTTGTAGGGTGAGCGGGATCCAACCGGACGACGGGGTCCGGGCCCCCGGTTGAATTGCAAAGGGTTTTTCGAGCAATGCGTATTGGTGTCCTCACCTCCGGCGGCGACTGCCCCGGTCTGAACGCCGTCATCCGGTCCGTCGTCCACCGCGCCACCGCCGATCACGGCGATGAGGTGATCGGCTTCCGCGATGGCTGGAAGGGCCTGCTGGAGTGCGATTACCGCAAGCTCGACCTGGATGCCGTCGGCGGCATCCTGGCGCGCGGCGGCACCATCCTCGGGTCGTCGCGGGTGCAGCCCGCCCATCTGCGGGACGGCGTCGAGCGGGCCCGCGGCCATGTCGCCGAGCTGGGCCTGGACGCGATCATCCCGATCGGCGGCGAGGGCACGCTGAAGGCGGCGCGGCTGCTGTCGGACGCCGGGCTGCCGATCGTCGGCGTACCCAAGACCATCGACAACGACATCGCGGTCACGGACGTGACCTTCGGCTTCGACACGGCGGTGGGCGTCGCCACCGAGGCGCTGGACCGCCTCAAGACCACCGCCGAATCGCACCAGCGGGTGATGATCGTCGAGGTGATGGGCCGCCACACGGGCTGGATCGCGCTGCACTCGGGCATGGCGGCCGGTGCGCACGCGATCGTCGTGCCGGAGCGGCCCTTCGACATCGACGAGCTCACCGCGCGGGTCTCCGCGCGCTTCGAGGCCGGCAAGAAGTTCGCGATCGTGGTCGTCGCCGAGGGCGCCAAGCCGCGCGAGGGCACCATGTCCTTCGACGTCGGCGGCAAGGACATCTACGGCCATGAGCGGTTCGCCGGTGTCGCCCGCCAGCTGTCCGTCGAGCTGGAGCAGCGGCTCGGCAAGGAGGCCCGCCCGGTCATCCTCGGCCATGTCCAGCGCGGCGGTACCCCGACCGCGTACGACCGCGTCCTGGCCACCCGCTTCGGCTGGCACGCCGTCGAGGCCGCGCACCGCGGCGAGTTCGGGATGATGACCGCGCTGCGCGGCACGGACATCACGCTGGTGCCGCTCGCCGAGGCCGTGGAGAGCCTGAAGACGGTGCCCGCGGAGCGGTACGGCGAGGCGGAGTGCGTGCTGTAGTTCCTGTGGTACCTGTCGTTCCTTGTTGTACGGACCGCCCCCGGCCGCTGTTCCGGCCGGGGGCGGTTCTAGTCTTGTCGCCGGAGCATTGGTACGAATCAGGAGCGAGCGGATGCATCACGGCGGGCACGGCATGGACGGCATGAACATGGATCTGCCGCCGTTCACGCTGGGGCGGGGGCTGGAGTTCGGTGGTGATCCGTTCTTTCTCGTCGGCTGCCTGCTGGGACTGCTGCTGTACGGCTGGGCGGTGCTCCGGCTGCGACGGCGGGGGGACGAATGGCCGGTGGGCCGGGTGATCGCCTGGGTCATCGGTGTGCTGTCGGTGGCTCTGGTGATGTGCACCAAGCTGAACGACTACGGCATGGCGATGTTCAGCGTGCACATGGTGCAGCACATGGTCATCAGCATGCTGTCGCCGATCCTGCTGCTGCTCGGGGCGCCGGTCACGCTGGCGCTGCGCGCCCTGCCGACCGCCGGGCGCGGCCGCAAGGGCCCGCGCGAAATCCTGGTGGCGCTGCTGCACAGCCGCTACATGCGGATCATCACGCACCCGGCGTTCACCATCCCCCTCTTCATCGCGAGCCTCTACGCCCTGTACTTCACCCCGCTCTTCGACTTCCTGATGGAGTCGCGGGCCGGGCACATCGGAATGATGGTGCACTTCCTCGCCGTCGGCCTGGTCTTCTTCTGGCCGATCATGGGCGTCGATCCGGGCCCGCACCGGCCGGGCTATGTGATGCGGATGCTGGAGCTGTTCGCGGGCATGCCGTTCCACGCGTTCTTCGGGATCGCGCTGATGATGGCCACGCAGCCGATGGTCGGCACCTTCCTGCACCCGCCGGCCTCACTGGGCATCGAGGCGCTGTCCGACCAGACGGCCGCGGGCGGCATCGCGTGGGCGTTCAGTGAGATCCCGTCCGTCGTGGTGCTGATCGCCCTGGTCTACCAGTGGTACAAGTCCGAGGAGCGCCAGTCGCAGCGCGCCGACCGCGCCGCCGACCGCAACGGCGACCAGGACCTGGCCGCCTACAACGCCTATCTCGCCTCGCTCAACGCGCGGGGGCAGTGACGCGGAGCCAGGTCATCTGGCGGTACGGGCCGCGGCCGGGGACGATGGTCCCATGGCCGCGGCCCGTGGCATGCGTGTTCCGGGCTGCCGTGAGGAGGTTGCGGGTATGCCCGGATCTGCCAAGACGATGGCCGTGTGCACGGTGAGCGGGCTGGTGATCGCGACCGCCTACACCGTGGCCCTGGGCGGCAACGGCTGGCTGTGGTTCCTGTGGATCGTGCTGGCGCTGGTGACGGCCGGGGTGGTGGCGACACGGCGGGTCTGAGCGCCCCGGGCCCCTCCGGGCCTCAGAAGCGGAAGACCGCCCCGGTGTCGGAGTCCAGGACGCAGGCGTTCGGGAACGACTTGCGCCAGGCCACCGGACGGCCGCGCCATTCGCCGGTCGCCTCGACGGTGATGGGGTCGTACTGCTTGGTGCACGGGCGCGGAGTCGCCGGCAGCTCGTCCAGGTCGCCGTCGGCCTCGGTCAGCGCCGCGCAGGCGGCCGCGCCGTGCGGATGGGTGCCGCGGGAGTCGGGGCAGACGAGCAGTACGCCACGGATCCAGGTGTTGCCCGCGCCGGACACCGTCAGGAAGAGGCCGCGGCGAGGCGGCTCGACCGCGGCTGCGGGGCCGCCCGGAGCGACGGCCAGAGCACCGAGAACGGCGGCGGTGAGCGCGGCGGCGCGGAGTGCGCGGCGGGCCTTGGGCATGCGGGCCTCCTGAGGGCGGCTCGGTGGGTTCGAGCACGGGTGCACGCGGGAAAGCGCACCCCGGCACGCGCCGACGGGCAAGCGGCCACGCCGTGAGGTCGCCCGTACGGGCTCGTCAACGGCGCTCTCGGGCCCGGCACTTCCGTGCCGTGCCGGTGCGGGCACGGCGGCCGGAACACGACGCGCGTGCCGGCCGGCCGCGCCGCCCGCATACGCTGCCCCTATGTGGAGAGACCTCGTCGGCCGGGCGTATGCCGGGGCCGGGTTCCGTACGCCCGCCGGCCCGGCTGGGCTGTCCGCGGCGGAGCGGCGCCTGGGGTGCCCGCTGCCGGCCGAACTCGCCGGTCTGCTGCGGGAAACCGACGGCGTGGCGGGTCCGTACGGCGTGGACACCGTCTGGCCGCTGGAGCGGATCGTCGAGCAGAATCTGCACTTCTGGAAGGACCGCTCGTTCGCCGGTCTCTACATGCCCTTCGACGCCCTGCTCTTCTTCGGGGACAACGGGGGCGGTGACCAGTTCGCCTTCGTCCGGACGCCGCCGCGTGCCGACGTCTTCGTATGGGAGCACGAGGACGACAGCCGGCGGTGGGTCGCGCGGGATCTGCGGGACTACCTGGGCCGGTCGCTCGCGGAGGGCGGGGACGACTGGTATCAGTGCGGCCGTCGGTAGCGAGAGGCTCCGGCGGGGGCTGCAGCGGCTCGGAGGCGGGACATGCGGAAGACCGTCTTGATGATGTCGGTGTCCCTGGAGGGGTTTTCCGAAGGGCCGGGGCGCGACATCGGCCGGCACCTGGTCGATGACGAGCTGCGAGTTCGCGGGTATCTGGCGGGACATGCCCAAGATCGTGTTCTCCCGGCCCCTGGAGCGGGCCGGCTGGAACACGACCGTCCTGCGGGGAGTCGACCCCGAGGAGATCAGGGCGCTCAAGGCGCAGCCGGGCGGCGATCTGGCGCTCGGCGGCGCCGGTCTCGCCGCGGCGTTCAGGGAGCACGGTCTGATCGACGAGTACCGCATCTACGTCCATCCGGTCCTCATCGGGCGGGGCACACCGCTGTTCCGGGCCTCGGACTCCAGGGTGGGTCTGCAGCCGGCCGAGACCCGGACCTTCGGCAACGGCGTTGTCCTGCTCCGCTACCGGACGGCGGGCCACGCCCGCTGATCCGGAACCCTCGCGCCCTGTCCGGGTGGCGGCTACTCTGCGTCGGCACAGTGACCACGGGGAGGTCTGCGGGTGTTCTACCAGCTGCTCAAGTACATCGTTCTCGGGCCGTTGCTGCGGCTGGTGTTCCGGCCGCGGGTCGAGGGGCTGGAGCATGTGCCGGAGGAGGGGGCGGCGATCATCGCGGGTAATCATCTGTCGTTCGCCGACCACTTCGTGATGCCCGCGATCGTGCCACGGCGGGTGACGTTTCTGGCCAAGGCCGAGTACTTCACGGGGCCGGGCCTGAAGGGGCGGCTGACCGCGGCGTTCTTCCGGGGTGTGGGGCAGATTCCGATCGACCGGTCGGGCGGCCAGGCGTCGCAGGCGGCGATCTCGTCGGGGCTTGCGGTGCTGCGCAAGGGCCGGCTGCTGGGAATCTATCCGGAGGGCACGCGGTCGCACGACGGGCGGCTCTACAAGGGGCGTACCGGGGTGGCCGCGATGGCGCTCAGGGCGGGGGTGCCGGTGGTGCCCTGCGCGATGATCGGCACCTTCGAGGCGCAGCCGACGGGGCGGCGGCTGCCGCGGGCGATGCGGATCACCATCCGGTTCGGGGCGCCGCTGGACTTCTCGCGGTACGCCGGGCTGGTGGACGAGCGGACCGCGCTGCGGGCGGTCACGGACGAGATCATGTACGCGATCCTGCAGCTGTCCGGGCAGGAGTACGTCGATGTCTACGCCGGTGAGGCGAAGGCCGCGGCGCAGACGGAGGCGAAAGCGCGGGCGCACGGACGCAGGGGCAACGGCGACCGGAACTGAACTGGCCCGCCCCGGGCCGCGCATCCGGGGCGGGCGGATAATCCGTCGCGGGGTGTGCCGCCCTCCCGTACCTTGATCGTCATGATGGATCGGATACGGGGGTGCCGACGATGAGCGCCCGGCTGCGCGGTATGGCGCAGGAGACGGAGCGGATCGTCGCCGCAGGTGCGTACCGCGCGCCCGGCGGACGGCTGGTGGAGATCGGGGCGGCGGTCGGACGGGCACGGGCCGGGACCCGGCTGTACGGGCCGGAGGCGGTCGCCGTCGAGGGCCCGGGTGCGGGCGTACGGACGGTTTTCGAGGTGACGGGGGAAGGCAGTCTCACGGCGGGCCGGCGGCTCGCCGAGGCGGGCGGCGGGCCGGTCGCGGTGCTGAACTTCGCCTCGGCGCGCAATCCCGGCGGCGGTTACCTCAATGGTGCGCAGGCCCAGGAGGAGGCCCTGTGCCGGGGGTCGGCGCTCTACACGTGTGTGCGCGAGGCACCGGACTTCTACGCCGCCCACCGGGCCGCGCCGAGCCCGTTCTACAGCGACCGGGTGATCCTCTCCCCCGGTGTGCCGGTGTTCCGTGACGACCGGGGCACGCTGCTCGAAGTGCCGTACGAGGCCGGGTTCCTGACGGCCGCGGCGCCGAACGCGGGGGTCATCGCCCGGCAGCGGCCGGCCGAGACGGGCCGGGTGGCGGGGGCGCTGGCGGCCCGTGCGGAACGGGTGCTGGAGGTCGCGGCGGTGTCCGGTCACCGCCAACTGGTGCTCGGGGCCTGGGGGTGCGGGGTCTTCCGCAACGAACCGGCGCAGGTGGCGGGGGCGTTCGCGGCCCTGCTGCTGGGCGACGGCCGGTTCGCCGGATGGTTCGACCGGGTGGTGTTCGCCGTGCTGGACCGGCAGGCGGACTCCCCCACCAGGGCGGCGTTCCATGAGGTGTTCGCGGGGCGGTAGGCCGGGCACAACAGGCCGGGCACTCAAGGGGATCGCTACGCAGAGTGAGAGGCGAACGGGCGGCCGGGAACTTCCCGGCCGCCCGCGGCGTTGGCACTGACGTGAGGTCAGGGAGCAACAGGCAGGCCGGAGGCACCCTTCGCGGTGGCCTTCGCCGTCTGCTTGCCCGGCTGCGGCGTGGCGTGCGGGGCGCACGTCACATCGTCCGCGTCGACCTTCCCGTCGACGAAGTAGGCGTCCACCCGCTCGTTGATGCAGGGGTTCACCTGGCCGGTGACACCGTGCGATCCGGCGTCCCGCTCGGTGATCAGCCGGGAGCCCGCGAACCGCTTGTGCAGCTCGACGGCGCCCTCGTACGGGGTCGCCGCGTCCCGGGTGCTCTGCACGATGAGCACGCTGGGCAGGCCCTTGCCGGTCTCGACCTCGACCGGCTTCTGCTGCTTGGCCGACCAGGTGGCGCAGGGCAGGTTCATCCAGGCGTTGGACCAGGTCATGAACGGTGCCTGCTGGTGGACCCGGGTGTTGTCCCGGTCCCACTTCTTCCAGCTGGTGGGCCACTTGGTGTCGGTGCACTCGACGGCCGTGTAGACGGCGTTGCCGTTCTCGGCCGCGATGTTGCCGGCGGTGTCCTTGAGGTCGGGCCCGGCGTTCTCGATCAGCGGCTTCTCGTCACCTGCGGCATACGCGCTCCAGACCTGGGCGACGGTGGCCCACATGGAGTCGTAGTACGGCGCGTTCTGGAAGAAGCCGGTGAGCTCGGCGGGGCCGACGACGCCGCCGATCGGGTTCTTCTTGGCGGTGGCGCGCAGCTTCTCCCAGGCCGCCTGGACCTTCTCCGGGGTGTCGCCGAGGTGGTAGGCCGCGTCGTTCTTCGCGACCCACTTCTTCCAGTCGCCCCAGCGGGTCTCGAAGGCGATGTCCTGGTCGAGGTTGGCCTGGTACCAGACCTTCTCGCGGGACGGGTTGACGACGCTGTCGACGAGCATCCGGCGGACGTGGCCCGGGAAGAGCGTGCCGTAGACGGCGCCCAGATAGGTGCCGTAGGAGACGCCCAGGTAGTTGAGCTTCTTGTCACCGAGCGCGGCGCGGATCACGTCCAGGTCGCGGGCGGTGTTGGGCGTGGTCATGTACGGCAGGAGGTCGCCGCTGCGCTCGGCACAGCCGTCGGCGTACTCCTTGGCGAGCTTGCGCTGGGCGAGCTTGTCGGCCTCGGTGTCGGGCACCGGGTCGGCCTTGGGGGCCTTGACGAATTCCTGCGGGTCCATGCAGGAGATCGCCGCGGAGTGGCCGACGCCGCGCGGGTCGAAGCCCACGAAGTCATAGGCCTTCGCGGTCTTGGCCCACAGCGGGTTCTTGGTGGTGATGCGGTTCGGGAACTTCATTCCCGAACCGCCGGGGCCGCCGGGGTTGTAGACGAGCGAGCCCTGTCGCTCGTCCTTGCCGCCGGTGCTGACGGCCCGGTCGACGGCGATCTTGATGGTGCGGCCGTTGGGCTTGGCGTAGTCGACCGGGACGGTGACATAGCCGCACTGGACGGGGGCCTTGAGGCCCCAGTCCGCGGGACAGTCCTTCCAGTCGATGCCCTTCTTGGCGGCGCGCGCGGCGGCGGTCTTGACGCCGCGGGCTTCGGCCGATCCGGGCTTGCGGTGGTGCTCGCCCGCGCTGGCGGGCGTGGCGGCTATCGCGCCTGCTATGAGCGTGCCGGTCACCAAGGTGCCGGCAGCGCCCAGCGCTGCTGTTCTTCTCACGTGGTGGTTCCCCCTGCTTGGTGCGCCGCTTGTGGCGACGATGATCACAGAGCTGGTTACAGGGGGATCCTGTCGTCTCCTGTCCCCTCCTGAACAGGTTTGACCACGGTTTCTTTACCAATCCGTAGGATTACCGCAGTTGAGGCCGGCCGACGGTGCGCTGCGATACGGCGCGGATCCGGCACACCCGTCGACGCCCTACCACGGCATGCGGCTTGGGCGGCACACAAGCGCCGACAATGGGCCGCCGAGCGTCGATAACACGTCAATTGCCGCGCACATGCCCTCCAGGCATGTGCCGGGCACACCGCCTTCAGTAACCTTCCGTGCGGGTTCCCCCACAGACTGCCACGAGGAGTTCAGAAGTGCCCGGTATCGATCAGGTGTTGGCCCAGGCGATGGGGATCCCCGGCGTGCTGGGTGCCGGACTGATCGACTGGACCAGCGGGCTGACACTCGGTACGGCCGGGCGGGCGCCGCACGCCGATCACGAGGCGACCGCCGCGGACACCGCGGAGGTGGTCCAGGCCGTGGTGCGCAGCGCCACGTTCGACACCAAGGGCGCCGACGGCCCGGACCTGGAGGACCTCATCATCACGGCCGCGGGCACCTACCACCTCATCCGGTTCGTGCACACCGCCTTCGACAGCCAGACCTATCTCCACCTCTGGCTCGACCGCGGGCAGGCCAATCTGGCCATCGCCCGGTTACGGCTGCGCGATCTGGCGGCGGAGCTGGTGGCGGCCTGAGCGCCCGCCATGCCCTTACCCATACCCCCCGGTCCGGCGGCCTCCGAATCGCCCGGCCCCGCCGCGTCCGGCGGGCCGCTCGACCGGTGCGCCGCGGAACGCGTCACCGGCGCCCTGCGCGGTCCGAACGGCTGCTTCTACCTCCGGGACGGCGCCGTGTACTGCGTCGAGGGCACCCCGGCGCCCGGGATCGAGGCCCGGCTCGGCGCGGCCGGACGGCTGACCGGGGACCGCTGGCGGCGGGCCCTCGAGACCGCGGGGCCGGACCACTGCGGCGGCCGGTTCCTGGTCGCCGAAGGGTGGCTGACGCAGAGCGAGCTGGAGATCTGCCATCTGGGCGCGCTCCTCGACGCCGCGTTCTTCGCGCTGCCGCTGGCGTCGGAGACCAGCTCGTTCACGCCGGGCAGCAGGCACTGGCTGGGCACCGTCCGCGGGATCAGCGCCGCCGCCCTCCAGCGGGCGACGGACCGCCGCCGGGCGCTGCTCGACCGGCTGCGGCCCTGGGCGGCGGTCGACGCCTCGCCCCTCGTCCCCCTCCCCCCGGCCCGCTCGGACCACTCCCCCACCACCTGCAGACAGCGCCGGCTGCTCGACCGCGCCGACGGCCGGCACACCCCGTACGAACTCGCCCATGCGCTGGGTCAGTCCGCCTTTGTGACGCTGCTCGACGCCCGCCGCCTCGCCGCGGCCGGGCTCATACAGGTGCCCACGGCGCCGACAGCCCTGCCGCGGCGGCGCCCCGGCGCCTGTAACCCCGTAACAGAAGGCCCTTCGCCGACCTGGCAACTACCGGTACCGGACATCCTCGAGACCGCCGATCCGGATATTGCCCTCCTTGTCCGACTCCGTACGGCACTGGAGGAAAACCTATGACCCCCTACCCACGCGAAATCCGGCCATGAGGCACGTATTCGGAAGGCGTGCCATCAAGCGGAACAACGAAAGAACCCGAAGAAACAGGAGAGCCGGGAGCCTTATGACGATCGAGCCCGATGTGCGGGAGGAATTGGTCGCCCTCCGCGATCAGGTACGGCATCTGCAGGGCGGAATGGTGGCCAGCGCGGACGGCATGGTCATTGCCCACGATCTGCGGGACATCGAACCGGACGGTCTCGCCGCGCTCACCGCCGCGGCCATCGGGGTCGCCAAACGCCTTACCGAAGCAACCGGTCAGGGCGGGTTCGAGGAATCCCTCACGCGCGGCACCGAGGGCTATATCGCGGCCTATTCGGCGGGCAGCCGCGCCGTCCTGACGGCAGTGGCCGGCCCGGACACCAATGTGGGCCGGCTGCACTGGCAGGCACGGCGGACCGCGGCCCGGATCGGCGCCCTGATGGACAGCCCGGCCCGCCCCTGACCCGCCCCTGACCCGCCCGGATCCCCCCGGGCACCCCCAGATACCGCCGGACACCCCGGACGCACCAAGAGAAACACTGAAAGGTCTGTAATTCCCATGGCACAAATGGAAGCCGCCCTCACCGACGCGATGTCGTCCATCGAAGGCGCCATAGGCGTCGCCCTGGTCGACTACACCAGCGGAATGGCCCTCGCCACGCTCGGCGACAACAACGCGCTGGATCTCAATGTCGCCGCGGCCGGCAACACCGATGTCGTACGGGCAAAGCTGCGCACCATGGAAATGCTGGAACTCCAGGGCGCCATCGAGGACATGCTCATCACGCTGACCGCGCAGTACCACCTGATCCGCCCCGTGACGGGAAAGAACGGCTCGGGGCTTTTCCTCTATCTGGTGCTGGACCGCAAGCGTGCCAACCTCGCGCTGGCACGCCACCGGCTGGCCCGGCTAGAGGCCGATCTGGAGGTGTGAGCGGGCGGCCTCGTCCAGCAGGTGCCGCAGCCGCAGCGCGTCCGGGGCAACGGCCGTGACCAGGGCGGCGGGGCCGGCGAGCGGGGCGAGAACGCCCTGCCCGGCGCCGTCGGCCGCCTCCCCCAGGAGCCGTACGCCGACCGGCTCGGCATACCGCTCCGGTTCCACCACGAGGAGCTGGCCGGTGGCGCGGTGGCCGTCCAGTACGGCCGCGGTGTCCCACCCGGGGGCGCCGGGCCCGTAGGCCGTCTCCTGGTCCAGGAGGGTGCGGCCGGCGCGGCGGACCGTCAGCCGGCTGCGCAGGGCGCCGGTCGGCTCGCCGGTGCGTCCCAGGACCTGCTCCTCGCGCAGGACGAGGCGTGCGGTGGGGGCCAGTTCGACGGTGGTGGTCATCCGCAGATCGCTGCCCGCGGCGGAGATCAGCGGTTCCGGGAGCCACTCCAGCCGGGCGCCGTCGGCCACCGTCAGCCGTACGTCGTAGGTGGCGTGTCCGGCGTTGCGGCCGGGCAGCGCGACGGTGGCCGCGGCGGCCGTGATGTGCAGCGCCGCCCCCTCCTCGGCCACCGCCTCGATGGCCAGCCGGTCGCCGCCGAGCGGGGCGCTCATGGCGCCGACGACGCAGACCCGCGCCTGGTGGCCGTATCCGCGGACACGGCGCAGCGCGAGCGGCCCGTCGCCGTCGAGCACCGGGAGGCGGGTGGCGCCTCCCACCCCGTCGGCACGTGCGGTGATCCGGGCGGTGGCCCGCAGACCGGCCGTCGGAAGGGCGGCGGTCCCCGGCCGGGCGGGTGCGGGTACGGCGAGGGTCATGCGGCGTCCGCGGTCCAGTGCGCGAGCTGGTGGCGGACCCAGTCCGCGACCGGCTTGACGCCGTTCTCGGCCTTCAGCGCGGTGAAGGCGACGGGCAGTTCGCCGCGCTGCGCCCTGGCGTCGCGGGCCATGCCCTCGAGGTCGACGCCGACGTACGGGGCGAGGTCGGTCTTGTTGATGACCAGCAGGTCGGCGGTGGTGACGCCGGGGCCGCCCTTACGGGGGATGTCGTCGCCGCCCGCGACATCGATGACGAAGATCTGGGCGTCGACCAGCCCCTTGGAGAAGGTGGCCGTGAGGTTGTCGCCACCGGACTCCACCAGCACCAGATCCAGCGGCCCGACCCCCTCGGCAGAAAACGCAGCCTCCAGGTCCTCCACCGCCTCCAGGTTGGCCGAGATGTCGTCACGGATCGCGGTGTGCGGACAGGCACCGGTCTCGACGGCCGCGATGCGCTCCGCGGGCAGTACCGCCTCACGGAGCAGGAATTCGGCGTCCTCGCGGGTGTAGATGTCGTTGGTGACCACGGCGATGGACAGCTCGTCGCGCAGAGCGCGGCACAGGGCGGCGACGGTGGCGGTCTTGCCGGTGCCGACCGGGCCGCCCAGGCCGATGCGCAGGGCGCGCCGCCTGCCGTCCGCCCGTACCGGGTCGGCGGCGCTGTAGGTGTGGCGTTCGGGGAAGGTGTCCTGGTGGTCGAGATGCATGCGGGCTCCTGGTGGTGCTGGGTAGTACGGGCGTCAGGACGCGAAGAGCCGTACCGGCCAGGCGGCGTGCGCTTCGGCGGTGATGTCGAGCAGCGGCGCGGAGGCGGCGGGCAGGGCGTCGGTTCCTTCGAGGGCGACGCGCGCCGCGGCGTCGGCGCCCTGCTGCGCGACCCGGTCGAGGTCGGCGGCGAGACGGGCGAGGACGGCGGTGGCGTCGAAGGGGTCCAGGCTCAGCAGGCGGACGGCCGCGGTGGCCGGGCCGCTGATGTTCTCGTACGCGACGGCGTAGGCGGCGTCGAGCGGCTCCAGTCCCGCGGACCGGGCGGCCACGCCCAGCACCACGGGCTGGTGGGCGCCGCGCGGGCGCGCCGCGGCGAGCGCGTCGAGGTCCGGCCCGGGCCAGGTGGCGCGGGCGGCCCGCATCATCTGCCGGCCGAGCTTGCGGGCTGTGGTGCGCAGCGCCGGTACGGGCGTACGGGCATCGGCGGCGTCGTCCAGGAGGAGCGGGTCGTGGCCGGCCGCGGCCGCCGCGGCGAGCCCCGCGGCGACCAGGCCGGCGGTGTGCAGCCGGCCCCGGCAGAAGCGCTCCAGGGTGACGGCGTCCTTGATGTGTCCCGCGGCGACGGCCGGTTCGGCGCCGCCCGAGTGGGCGTGCCCTCCGGCGGGGAACCGGCCGTCGGCGAGGACGAGCAGCGCTGCGCGGCTCATGCCGACACCTCGCTTCGCTCGGCTTCGCATTCGCTCAGCGCGCACCTTTGAATGATTCGCTCGCTACGCTCGCTCATCGGTGGTGCTCCGGATGGTTGCTCATGATGCCGCGTCAGAAGAGGAAGTACCGCTGGGCCATGGGAAGTTCGGCGGCCGGTGCGGGTTCGACCACCTCGCCGTCGATGGCCACCGTGAAGGTGTCGGGGTCGACCTGGACACGGGGCAGCGCGTCGTTGTTGCGCATATCCGCCTTGGTGACGCCGCGGGTGGAGCGGATCGCCTCGTACCGCTTGGCCAGCGGCAGACGCTCGGGGAGACCGTCCTCGAGGGCCTGTGCGGAGACGAAGTTGACGGAGTTGCTGCCCGGGGCCTTGCCCGTCGCGCCGAACATGGGGCGGGGCAGGACCGGCTGCGGCGTGGGGATGGACGCATTGGCGTCGCCCATCTGGGCATAGGCGATCTGGCCGCCCTTGATGACCAGCTGCGGTTTGACGCCGAAGAAGGCCGGGTCCCACAGGACGAGGTCGGCGAGCTTGCCCTCCTCGACCGAGCCGACAATGTGGTCGATGCCCTGGGCGAGGGCAGCGTTGACGGTGTACTTCGCGACGTAGCGGCGGGCCCGGTTGTTGTCGGCCCTGCCGTCGCCCGCCAGCGCTCCCCGGCGCCGCTTCATGACGTGCGCGGTCTGCCACGTACGCAGCACGACCTCGCCGATGCGGCCCATGGCCTGGGCGTCGGAGGACATGATCGAGATGGCGCCGAGGTCGTGCAGGATGTCCTCGGCGGCGATCGTGGCGGGGCGGATCCGGGACTCGGCGAAGGCGAGGTCCTCGGGGACGGCGGGGTTGAGGTGGTGACAGACCATCAGCATGTCGAGGTGTTCCTCGACGGTGTTGACGGTGTGCGGCCGCGTGGGGTTGGTGGACGCGGGCAGCACATTCGGCTCGGAGACCATCGCGATCATGTCGGGGGCGTGGCCGCCGCCGGCGCCCTCGACGTGGAAGGCGTGGATCGAGCGGCCGGCGATGGCGGCGAGGGTGTCGCCGAGGAAGCCCGCCTCGTTCAGCGTGTCCGTGTGAATCGCGAGCTGCGCGCCGCTCTCCTCGCAGACGCGCAGACAGGCGTCGAGGACGGCCGGGGTGGCGCCCCAGTCCTCGTGGATCTTGAAGCCGAGGATGCCGGCCCGCAGCTGGTCGCGCATGGAGGCGAGGGAGGTGGTGTTGCCCTTGCCGAGCAGCCCGACGTTGACCGGCAGCGCGTCCATCGCCTCGAACATCCGGGCCACGTGCCAGGCACCGGGGGTGATGGTGGTGGCCTTGCTGCCCTCGGCCGGTCCGGTGCCGCCGCCGATCATCGTGGTGACGCCGGAGGCCAGCGCCTCGTCCGCCTGCTGGGGGCAGATGAAGTGGACGTGGGTGTCGATGGCGCCGGCGGTGAGGATCTTGCCGTTGCCCGCGATGATCTCGGTCTCCGGGCCGATGACGAGGTCGGGGTGGACGCCGTCCATGGTGTCGGGGTTGCCGGCCTTGCCGAGCGCGACGATCCGGCCGTCCCGGATGCCGACGTCGGCCTTGACGATGCCCCAGTGGTCGAGGACGACGACGCCGGTGATCACGGTGTCGGGGGTGCCCTCGGCGCGGGTGGCGCGGGACTGCCCCATGGACTCGCGGATCACCTTGCCGCCGCCGAAGACGGCCTCGTCGCCGGCCCGGCCGGGGCCGCCGGAGCGGTCCTCGGTGATCTCGATGACCAGGTCGGTGTCGGCGAGCCGGATCCGGTCGCCGGCGGTCGGGCCGAAGAGATCGGCGTAGGCCTGGCGGGTCAGCTCAGCCATCGAGGGTTCCTCCGGTCTCGCCGCGCAGGCCCGCGACGATCCGCTTGCCCCCGAGGGGGACGAGTTCGACCTCGGTGGGGATGCCGGGCTCGAAGCGCACGGCGGAGCCGGCCGCGACATTGAGCCGCATGCCGTGCGCGGCCGCGCGGTCGAAGTCCAGGCCGGGATTGGCCTCGGCGAAGTGGTAGTGGGAGCCGACCTGGACGGGGCGGTCGGCGGCGTTGAGGACGGTCATGCGCGTGAGGGGGAGGCCTTCGTTGAGGCGCACCGGCTCGTCGGCACAGAGGATCTGTCCCGGGATCATCTTCGGCTCTCCCGTGGTCAGTTGATGGGTTCGTGAACGGTGACGAGCTTGGTGCCGTCGGGGAAGGTGGCCTCGACCTGCACGTCGTGGATCATCTCCGCGACGCCTTCCATGACGTCGTCGCGGCTGAGCACCTTGCGCCCGGAGGACATCAGCTCGGCGACGGTACGGCCGTCGCGGGCGCCTTCGAGGATGTGCACGGTGAGCAGCGCGAGGGATTCCGGGTGGTTGAGCTTCAGCCCTCTGGACCGACGCTTTTCGGCCACGTCTGCCGCCACATGAATCATCAAGCGTTCTTGTTCATGCGGGGTCAGTTGCATACGTTCCCACCTCACAGTCTTCCCGCCCGGGACGCATTTACCCAGGTCACGGGCGTGGATACACCCGCGACGATAGGTGTACCACGCAGTAATTAAAGGAGGAGCAAACCGACTTCCAGCACTTGGCCATCAAGCGCCCCACACCTGGAGGCTAGTTCGGCGGGATTTCGACGACGTTACGGTCAGAGACAACTCGACACCCGTGATGAGGCTCGCCGTAACGTCGCGGCACCACGCGCGTTACACGACGGCAACCCGGCTCCGGAAGCGCCGTACGGGGCCGCAGCCCTTTGTCCGTACACGGAGACATGCGGCGCAATCCGTATCCCCAAGTCACTCCCGCCCCACAGAACGGGCGCAGAGCGGACGCCGAACGGGCGCCGAACAGGCACGGAAACGGACATTCAACACCGCACGCATATCACCACGATCGCCATGAATCAGACACGTCCCGCTCTCCGAACACAGCTGTCCGGTATCCGCTCTTGACGATCTTCAACGTGATCGCGATCCTCATGTGCGCGTCAAAACGCTCCGCACCAACCCCCCACACCAGTATCGGAGCCTTACTGTGTCCCGTTCTGTACGAATACGCCGGGCCGCGCTGGCCACCGGCACCGTCGCCGCCGTCGCCGCCACCCTCTTCACCGCGGCCGGCGCCTACGCCGGCTCCGCGCCGGCCGACGCCCCGGACGTCGACGTCAAGGCCGTCCAGGCACACCTGGGCCAGCTGCAGTCGATCGCCGACGCCAACGGCGGAAACCGCGCCCACGGACAGCCCGGCTACAAGGCGTCCATCGACTACGTCAAGGGCAAGCTGGACCAGGCCGGATTCACCACCCAGGTCCAGGAGTTCGACAACAACGGCTCCACCGGCTACAACCTCATCGCCGACTGGCCGGGCGGCGACGAGGGCAAGACCGTGATGACCGGCGCCCACCTGGACTCGGTCGACGCGGGCCCGGGTATCAACGACAACGGCTCCGGCTCGGCCGGCATCCTCGAGGTCGCCCTGACCGTCGCCAAGTCGGGCCTCAAGCCCGCCAAGCACCTGCGGTTCGCCTGGTTCGGCGACGAAGAGGACGGCATGGTCGGTTCGCAGGCCTACGTCGACAAGCTCGGCGCCGACAAGTCGAAGATCGACGCCTATCTGAACTTCGACATGATCGGCTCCCCGAACCCCGGGTACTTCGTCTACGACGACGACCCGCGCCTGGAGAAGGTCTTCAAGGACTGGTTCGCGACGAAGAACATCGCCACCGAGAAGGAGACCGAGGGCGACGGCCGCTCGGACCACGCCTCCTTCAAGGACGCGGGCATCCCGGTCGGCGGTCTCTTCTCGGGCGCCGACTACATCAAGACCAAGGAGCAGGCGAAGAACTGGGGCGGCGAGGCGGGCAAGGCGTTCGACGCCTGCTACCACCAGTCCTGCGACACGTCGAAGAACATCGACGAGAAGGCGCTGGACAACAACAGCGACGCCATCGCCAACGCGCTGTGGAAGCTGAGCTCCTGAGCGGCCGCAGGGGCGGCCCTGGGGGCGGTCCTAGGGTTTTCCCCTAAGGGTCCGCAGCACCCCAGGCCGATACCTACCCCTCCTGACGGCTGTCAGCTCTGCACCGTCAGCTCTCCCGACCCGGTCGCCGGTCCCCGGCGGCCGGGTCGCGGTGTTCTGCCGCGATACCGAACCGCCGCCGTTCGCCCGGAGCGGACGACAGCTGCCGCACGGAGGAGACCGTGCTGATCACCTGCTCCTCCTGCGCACCCTCCTCGCGCCGCCCCAGCTCTTCGAGAAGCTGCAGGTCAGCGGCGGATACCAGCGCCACCAGAGGCTTTCCGTGGCGCGTGACGACCACCCGCTCGCTGCCGTAGACGACGCGGTTGATCAGATCCGCGAGCTCCGCACGGGCTTGCGTCACCGGAATTTCGTAGGCCATGCTCCCATTCTAACTGGATGTACATCCTGTACATTTTTTACAGAGAGTCCCCGAGGGGATTCCCTGAGGGGAAGGAGCAGTCATGCCGCGACCGACGGCCCGCTACGTCCTGCCGGAGTTCACCGAGCGCACCACCAATGGAACGCGCACCCTGGACCCGTACTCCAAGCTGCTGAGCGAGCGCATCATCTTCCTGGGCACCCCGGTCGACGACACCTCGGCCAACGACGTGATGGCGCAGCTCATCCACCTCGAACACGCCGCTCCGGAGCAGGACATCCAGCTCTACATCAACTCCCCCGGCGGCTCCTTCACGGCGATGACCGCGATCTACGACACGATGCGGTTCATCTCCTGCGACATCCAGACGGTGTGCCTGGGGCAGGCCGCCTCCTCGGCCGCGGTGCTGCTGGCCGCCGGGACGCCGGGGAAGCGGCTGGCCCTGCCCGGCGCCCGGATCCTGATCCACCAGCCGTCGTTCAGCGAGCCGGTCCAGGGCCAGGCCACCGATCTGCAGATCCAGGCGACGGAACTGCTGCGCACCCGCGACAAGCTGGAGGAGCTGCTCGCCCTGCACACCGGTCAGCCGCGTGAGGTGATCGCCGCGGACATCGAGCGGGACAAGATCTTCGACGCCCGCGGCGCCCAGGAGTACGGCCTGATCGACGAGCTCACCCGCGGCCGCAAGCAGTCGTCCGGCCGGCCCGGGGCGCGGTGAGCGGGAGTGCTGCCACCGGAGCTGCCGCCGCTGCCCGCCCTGACGCGGGCGGAGGGTGAGATGATCGACCGTTATCTGGAGGTCCTGGATCTGCTGGGCCGGATCAACCCGGCGCGCACCAGCGGCACTTACGGCGGTCTGCGCGCGGCCCAGGCGCTGGTCGGCAAGGCGGCCGCCCTCCGCGACGCGCTGGCACTGATGCACAGCCGCGGAGAGAACGAGCTGCATTCCGGGACCCTGGCCCAGGCGCTACGGGTCCTGGACGGCGAACGACGGGCCCGCCTCGTCACGGTGCCGCCGCCTCCCGGGCCCTGAATCCGACACGAGCGCCGCGGGTGGCACCCGTACGGCGTAGCAGGCACGCTCGCCGCAAGGAGGCGACAACTTGCAGAGCGCGCCCGCACGTCATGCGGCACTCGACGCGTCGCCCCTGGTCCCGGCCTCGCCCGGCACCGCGCCACCCCCACCGAATCGAGTATTACTCACCATTCGGTGCAAATGTGGCCAATATCACACCAATTCCCAGAAGAGCATTTTCTACCGGATTTCGGGCACTTTCGGCGTGAAGATCCCTCCACGACAAGACCCCGCCACCTCGGCGGGGCGGTCCGGACGGACGCCGAATCCTGCCGCCGTCCCGGATGTCAGGTCGACGCGGTTGGATCGGCAGGAGCGGAGGACCCGAGCATGACGGGGTCCCGGCCCTCGCGGCCGACGGACTCCTTGGGGTGAAGCCGTCCACACGGCCGGGCATCTTCGCCTGCCCGAACCCGACAGGTCTCCCTTCGCAGGCGGCTGACGAAGGGTTGCGCATGAGTATGCGCAGGCATCTGCCGCATCTGCTGGCACGCGCCGGCACCGTCTCCGCTCTCACCATGGTCACCGTTACGGGCACCACCGTGGCCCCCGGAGCGTCCCAGGACGCCGAGGCCGCCGCCATCTCCGCGAAGGCCCTGCAGATCGCGGCCTCCAAGCGGGGCTCCCCCTACGAGTGGGGCGCCCAGGGCCCGCACCGCTTCGACTGTTCGGGGCTGACGCGGTACTCGTTCAAGCACGCGGGCAAGGTGCTGCCCCGCACCGCCGCGGCCCAGTACAACGACACCAGTCATGTCTCCCGCGCGGCACGCAGAAGCGGCGACCTGGTCTTCTTCCACGCGGCCGGCGGCATCTACCACGTCGGCATCTACGCCGGCAGCGGCCGGATCTGGCACGCGCCCAAGACCGGCGCGGTGGTGCGTCTGGAGCGGATCTGGAGCTCCGCCGTCTGGTACGGGCGGGTGGGCTGATCTGCGGCCCGCACACAGGAACCGCCCGCCGCCACGGCTCAGGCGAGCATCGGGCCGGCCGGATGCCGCCCAGGGCCGTCAGCAGCGCTCCGGTGGCGGCCTCCAGGGCACGGGCCACCCGCGGACGGCGCGGTGCGCGCTGCCCGGCCGGGACGAACTGCGGCCCCTGCTGCACGGCGCGTTCGCCCGGAAGGCGACGGCCCGACGGCTCAGGGAACCCGCACCCCTGGAACCCCGGCCGCCCACGGCATCGCGATGCTGACGGTCTTCCCGCCGGACTCGGTGGGCACCACCGACAGCCGGCCGCCGGATTCCGCGGCGAGCGAGCGGATGATGACCATGCCCCGCCCGTTGTCCTGCTGGACCGCGGCGGGCAGCCGTTGCGGCCGGCGCGGATGGCTGTCGGTGACACCGATCCGCAGCAGTTCCCGGCGGTCGAGACGGAGCCCGACGGTGAAGGTCGGGGACTGCCCGAAGGTGTGCAGAACGGCGTTGGTGGCCAGCTCCGAGACGATCAGCCGGATGGCGTCGGCGGTCTCCGTGTCGGCGGGCAGGCCCCAGTCGGCCAGCACCTTCAGCACATGGCTGCGGGCGAGGGCCACCGAGGCAGGGTCGGTCGGCAGGGTGAGTGAGGATTCCTGATGGTCTGCGTGGTCTGCCATCGCGGCGTCGTCCCTTTCCCGCCGGGGCCGTACCGGAGGTGCGGTACGCCGCGGCCTGGTGCTGTGCGCGCCAGGGTGCCACCCCCGCCGCCGGTCTGGCGGCCGATCCACCGAGATGTACGGATATCTGTCGCTCAAAGCGGTGAAGTCTGCGACGGAAGAGCGTATTTGGGCGGCCAGGGGGCCGGGCGGACGCGGTGCGCGCCGGTCCTCTCAGCAGACCGGCGCGGTGGCGGTGATCACATGTACCGCCGTATCGACCTGATCGCTCGTCAGGTCGGCGCGGGCGGTGAGCCGCAGCCGGGAGATCCCGTCCGGTACGGACGGCGGCCGGAAGCAGCCGACCGCGAGCCCGGCCTCCCGGCAGTCGGCCGCCCAGCGGAGCGCCTGTTCCGGGGAGGGCGCCCGTACGGAGACCACCGCGGCGTCCGGCCGGACCGCCGTCAGACCGGCCGCGGTGAGCCGCTCGTGCAGCTCCCGCGCGACGTCCCCGGCCCGGGCGGCGCGCTCCGGCTCGCGGCGCAGCAGCCGCAGCGCGGCCAGCGCGCCGCCGGCCGCCGCCGGTGCCAGCCCGGTGTCGAAGATGAACGACCGGGCGGTGTTGACCAGATGCTCGATGACCCGTGCCGGGCCGAGCACCGCGCCGCCCTGGGCGCCGAGCGATTTGGAGAGCGTCACGGTGGTCACCACGTCGGCGTCACCGGCGAGTCCGGCGGCCGCCACCGCGCCCCGCCCGCCGTCGCCCAGGACGCCCAGACCGTGCGCGTCATCGACGAGCAGGGCGGCACCGTGCGCCCGGCAAGCCTCGGCGAGGGCGCGCAGCGGCGCCGCGTCGCCGTCGACCGAGAACACCGAGTCGGTGACGGCCAGAGCCCGGCCGTCATGACCCGTCAGCGCGGCGCGTACGGCCTGGGGGTCGGCGTGCGGAGTCACTTCCGTACGGGCCCGGGACAAGCGGCACCCGTCGATCAGGGAGGCGTGGTTGCCCGCGTCGGAGACGATGAGGGTTGTTGTGTCGGTGAGCGCGGTGACGGCGGCGAGATTGGCGGCATAGCCGGAGGACAGCACGAGGGCCGCCTCGGCGCCGCAGAACGCGGCGAGTTCGGCCTCCAGCCGGGCATGCAGTTCGGTGCTGCCGGTGACCAGCCGCGACCCGGTCGCCCCCGCGCCCCACTCCTGGGCGGCCCGGGCCGCGCCGCCGGTGACCTCGGGGTGCCGGGCCAGCCCCAGGTAGTCGTTGCTGGCAAGATCGAGCAGCGGGGAGTCGGCGGCGCGGGGCCGCAGCGCACGGACCAGCCCGGCGCGCCGGCGGGCGGCCCGCGCCTCGTCGATCCAGTCGAACGCCGCGCCGTGGGCCCGCCGGGAGGGTTCGGCGGCGGCAGCACGAGCCGGCGCGGGGGCGGAGTCCTGAAGCATCGGCGTCCTTGTCTTCCCGGCCTCGTCTGGTGGCCTCGATGGCGGGCCCGCTCGCGGGGCTCGATTGTGGGCTGTCGATAGACGTTAGCGGTCGTTCCGCACGGCCACGGTGTGGCGATACACACACCCCGATCGCGACGTGTTGTGGGAATCCTCCTTTGCCGGGGGCGGTGCCGTACGTCAGGATCAACGCCATGGACCTGCTGAACACATTGGTGGACAAGGGACTGCGGCGCGAGTTGCCGACCCGCGAGGAGGCACTCGCCGTGCTGGCGACCTCCGATGACGAACTGCTCGATGTCGTGGCCGCGGCCGGAAAGGTGCGCCGCCAGTGGTTCGGGCGGCGGGTCAAGCTCAACTATCTGGTCAACCTCAAGTCCGGCCTGTGTCCCGAGGACTGCTCGTACTGCTCCCAGCGGCTGGGGTCGAAGGCCGAGATCCTCAAGTACACCTGGCTCAAGCCCGATGACGCCTCGAAGGCTGCCGCCGCCGGAGTGGCGGGCGGCGCCAAGCGGGTGTGCCTGGTGGCCAGCGGCCGGGGCCCGACGGACAAGGACGTGGACCGGGTCTCGGAGACCATCTCCGCCATCAAGGAGCAGAACGAGGGCGTGGAGGTGTGCGCCTGTCTCGGGCTGCTCTCCGACGGCCAGGCGGACCGGCTGCGCGCGGCGGGCGCCGATGCGTACAACCACAACCTCAACACCTCGGAAGCCACTTACGGCGACATCTGCACCACACACGACTTCTCCGACCGGGTCTCCACCGTGCAGCAGGCCCAGGCGGCGGGCATGTCCGCCTGCTCCGGCCTGATCGCGGGCATGGGCGAGAGCGACGCCGATCTCGTGGACGTGGTCTTCGCACTGCGCGAACTGGACCCCGACTCCGTTCCGGTGAACTTCCTGATCCCCTTCGAGGGCACCCCCCTCGCCAAGGAATGGAACCTCACCCCGCAGCGCGCGCTGCGCATCCTGGCGATGGTCCGGTTCGTCTGCCCGGACGTGGAGGTACGGCTGGCCGGTGGCCGCGAGGTGCATCTGCGCAGCCTGCAGCCGCTCGCCCTGCACCTGGTCAACTCCATCTTCCTCGGCGACTATCTGACCAGCGAGGGCCAGGCCGGCAAGGAGGACCTGGCGATGATCGCGGACGCCGGGTTCGAGGTCGAGGGCACGGACACCACGACGCTGCCGGAGCACCGTACGGACGCCTCGGTGCAGCCCGCCCCGGAGCCGGCCGCCGACGCCGCGGTGCCCGCGCCTCCTTCCGAGGAGACCCGCCGGGACCTGGTCTCGGTGCGCCGCCGCGGCGCCGGCACCGAGCTGCCGCCCAATGCCTGAGCCGTCCCTGACGCCCGGCGAGCTCCTCGCGCTCGACCGGCAGCACGTCTGGCATCCGTACGGGCCGATGCCCGGCCGCGCCGAGCCGCTGCTGGTGGAGTCGGCGTCCGGCGTCCGGCTGCGGCTGGGCCGGCCCGCCGAGGGCCGGACCGAGCTGGTGGACGGCATGTCGTCGTGGTGGTCGGCGGTGCACGGCTACAACCACCCGGTGCTCAACGAGGCGGCGCGCGGGCAGCTGGAGCGGATGAGTCATGTGATGTTCGGCGGGCTCACCCATGAGCCCGCCGTCCGCCTGGCGAAGCGTCTGGTCGACATCACCCCGGAGCCGCTCGAGCATGTCTTCCTCGCCGACTCCGGTTCGGTGTCGGTCGAGGTCGCCGTCAAGATGTGCCTGCAGTACTGGCGCTCGCTCGGCAGGCCGCGCAAACAGCGGCTGCTGACCTGGCGGGGCGGCTACCACGGCGACACCTGGCAGCCGATGTCCGTCTGCGATCCGGACGGCGGGATGCACGAGCTGTGGCAGGGGGTGCTGCCGCGGCAGATCTTCGCTCAGGCACCCCCGGCCGGCTTCGACGCCGCGCCCGACGAGGCCTACGCGGCGCATCTGCGCGAACTGATTGCCCGTCACGCCGAGGAACTGGCCGCGGTGATCGTGGAGCCGGTCGTCCAGGGCGCGGGCGGGATGTCCTTCCACTCCCCCGCCTACCTCCGGGTCCTGCGCGAGGCCTGCGACGCGCACGACGTGCTGCTCGTCTTCGACGAGATCGCCACCGGCTTCGGCCGTACGGGCAGCCTGTTCGCCGCCGGACACGCCGGCGTCTCACCGGACGTCATGTGTGTGGGCAAGGCCCTGACCGGCGGTTATCTGACCCTCGCGGCGACCTTGTGCACGTCCGGCGTCGCCGACGGCATCTCCCGGGGGGAGCTGCCCGTCCTGGCCCACGGCCCCACCTTCATGGGCAATCCCCTCGCCGCCGCCGTGGCCGACGCCTCCATCGGCCTCCTCCTCTCCCAGGACTGGGCGCAGGAGGTCAAACGGATCGAGGCCGGGCTGCGGGACGGGCTGGCGGCGGCCTCGGACATCGCCGGCGTACGGGACGTCCGGGTCCTCGGCGCGATCGGTGTCGTCCAGCTCGATCATGCCGTGGACATGACGGCCGCGACCCGGGCGGCGGTCCGCGCGGGTGTCTGGGTGCGGCCGTTCCGGGATCTGATCTACACCATGCCGCCGTACATCACCGGTGACGACGATGTGGCGCGGATCTGCGCCGCGGTGTGCGCCGCGGCGCGCGAAGGCTGAAGCGGTCGAGGAAGGCCAATCGGTTGGGAACGCTGAAAGGACTGTCCGATATGTCGGTGCTGTTTGTGACGGGCACAGGCACGGAGATCGGCAAGACCGTGACCACGGCCGCGCTCGCCGCGGCAGCGCTCGCCGAGGGCCGCTCGGTGGCCGTCCTCAAACCGGCCCAGACGGGGGTCGCGGCCGATGAGCCGGGCGACGCGGCGGAGGTCGAGCGGCTGGCCGGCCCGGTCACCACGGCCGAACTCGCCCGCTTCCCGGACCCGTTGGCGCCCGCCACGGCCGCGTCCCGGGCCGGTCTGCCCCCGGTGGGCCCGGCCGAGATCGCCGAGGCCGCCGCCAAACTGAGCGCCTCGCACGATCTGGTGCTCGTCGAGGGTGCCGGCGGCCTCCTCGTTCGCTTCGACGACGACGGCAACACCCTCGCCGACGCGGCCCGGCTGGCCAAGGCCCCCGTCCTGGTGGTCGCCCAGGCAGGCCTCGGCACCCTCAACACCACCGCCCTGACCGCGCTCGCCCTGCGCGCGTACGGCCTCTACTGCCCCGGCGTCGTCATCGGCAGCTGGCCCGCCGCCCCCGACCTCGCCTCCCGCTGCAACCTCGCCGACCTCCCCGAGGCGGCCGGCGCACCGCTGCTGGGCGTGATCCCGGAGGGCTCCGGCACCCTGCCGCCGAGCGCCTTCCGGGCCGCGGCACGCGCATGGCTGGCACCGGAGCTCGGGGGCTCGGAGCCGCTGCAGCCGCCGTCCTGACGGCTCTTCACGCCCTCGTGCGTTCCGTCATGCCCGGGCGCCCCTCCGTGCTCGGGGGGGCCGGAGCGGGGCCGGGCGGACCTTCGCGGGGCGGGCCGGGCGGTTACACCGTCCAGGTGCGCAGGACGTCCGCGATGGTGCGGACGTCCGCCGTGCCGTCCTTGACGAGGCGGGCGAGATCGCGGACCCGCTCGGGGGAGGTGGCGATCTTCAGACCGCTGGCGACGAGGTAGCCGTAGGCGACGGCGGTCGCGAACATGGCGTTCGAGCGCTCCAACGCCGGTACCTGGAGAAGGAGTTGAAGCAGGGCCGCGGCGCGGTCCTGGGGGTCGGGGTAGACGGGTACGCCGAATATCTCCGCCTCGTGCCGGCTGACCGCGGCCACCAGGGATCCCCAGTCGGTGACCTGGGGGTCCCCGGGAGTGTGCTGTTCGGCGATCAGGAGGAGCCAGGCGAGGTCGATGTGCAGGGTGATGTCGGCTCCCGGTGATGATTCGGGGGACTTGTGGTGGTCCCCGTGGCTTTGGTTGCCCCCGTGGCTTTGGTTGTCCCTGTCGGGCAGGCGTCCAGGTGTCTCAGGCGGCCCTCCGGGGACCGCTCGCTTTCCGGTGACCGCTCAAGCGGAACCCGTGGGGATGATGGGGATGAGCAGTGCGGTGATGTTGTCGTGCCCGCCGGCGTCGAGGGCGTAACCGACCAGTTTCCGCACATCCTCGAGCTGGCTGCCGTGGCCCCTCGGTGCGTTCCGAGGGTGGGTCGGTGCGGCCTGACGGCGGGTCAGTACGGCGCGCAGTTCCTCGGCGTCGGGCAGGTAGCGCCAGAGGCCGTCGGTGCACAGCAGCAGCCGGCCAGGTACCGGTGGGCGGTAACTGCGGATGTGCGGGGCGGGTTGGTCGGCGTCGGCGCCGAGCCATGCGGTGAGAGCCTCGAGCGCGCCCGAGTCGTCCTCGGTCAGCGCCATCCCGGGCCCTTCGTCCGGCAGCCAGTACGCGCGGCTGTCGCCGATCGAGGCGCTCCAGATGCCCTCGGGCCCGGCGATTCCGGCGACATACGTGCAGGCGGGGGCGGCGTCCACCGACGCGGCCAGGGCGGCGACCGCGCGACCCGCCCGGACGGCCGCTTCCTCGAGTGCGGATTCCGGCACCGCGCCGGCGCTCAGCCGTGCCGCCAGCGTGGCCATACCGACCTCGGCGGCGATCTGAGCGGCGCGGTCCGATCGGGGCGACATGGACACACCGTCGCAGACGATGCCGATCGTCCACCGTCCGGCCGTGGCCAGCGCCATGGCGTCCGCGTTGATGCCGCGCCGTTTGCCGCGGTCGCTGATCGCCGCCGCGCCGTCGTCGGTCGCGCTCTCCTCATGGGCGCGGAAGGCCGGCTGGGCCGCTCCGCATTCCCAGCAGTGACCGTCGGGGGCGACCGTTCCCCCGCACTCGATGCAGTCCCTGATCAGTTCAGTCATCGGTGAGGAATCATCGCAGCACCGGCCACGCAGCGCTGACAGTTTTGGCAGTCATGACGGCCGTGGCAGTCATAGCAGTCGTGCCAGGCGTGCCAGTCCTGCCAGGCGTGGCAGGCGTGGCAGTGATGCCGGTCCTGCCGGTCATGCGGCGGGCGTGCTCGTCGAGATGTTCCTCAGGTGCCCGGCTGTCCGTCCCGGGTGGTGGACGCCGCGCGACCGCCGGCCCCGCCGCCCTCCAGACCGAACTCCTCGGCGAAGACCCGTTCGTACTGCTTCATGAAGTCGGCGGCGGCCTCCACGAAGGTCTGGCCGACCTCGCCGGCGTCCTTGAGGACGAGTTCCTCGATATAGCGGTTCATGCTCACTCCCCGCTGCAGGGCGCGCTCCCGCGCCGCGTCGGCGGTGGCCTCGTCCACCCGGACGTTCAGCTGTGTCTTCGCCACGGATTCACGCTAGCGCGGTGGCGCTAGCACCGGCAAGCGTCGGCGCGTGAAGGGCGGTGCAGGGCAGGAATGACGGCGGTGGTCGCGGCGTTCGGGCGATCATGGTCGTGCATCGGGTCGTGACCGATGGGGGTACGGCCGCGTCGTCCGCACGCTTTGCGAGGGGGTTTCATGCCACGCCCGTTCCGCTTCGGCATCAATATGGTCACTCTCGACGAGGGGAGGTCCTGGCGTCAGAAATGCCGCCGGGCCGAGGAGTTGGGCTATGACGTCCTGCTGGTCCCGGACCATCTGGGCATGCCGGCGCCGTTTCCGGCACTGATCGCCGCGGCGGAGGCGACCGAACGGCCGCGGGTGGGGACGTTCGTCCTCAACGCGGGCTTCTGGAATCCGGCGCTGCTGGCCCGCGAGGTGGCCTCCGTCGATGCGCTCACCGGCGGGCGGCTGGAGCTCGGCCTCGGTACGGGATATGTGCGCGCCGAACACGAGTCGGCCGGGCTGCCCTGGGGTTCGCCGGGGCAGCGGGTGGACCATCTGACCCGTACCGTCGAGGAGTTGGACCGTCTGCTGGCCGACTCCGGGCACGTACCGCAGCCCGCGCAGCGGCCCCGTCCGCCGCTGCTGATCGGTGGCAACGGTCCCCGGATGCTGCGGCTGGCGGCGCGGCATGCCGAGATCGCGGCGTTCACCGGCGGACGTCAGGCACCCGGCAAGCCGGAGGGTGTGCTGGAGCTGCTGCCGCCCGATGAGCTGGCGGTCTCGGTGGCCCGGTACCGGGAGTTCGCCGCCGGGCGTCCGGAGCCGGCCGAGCTGAACATCCTCGTCCAGCAGGTGCTGCCCACCGAGGGTGGCCGAGGGGGTGGAAGGGGGGCCGGCGGGGCCGATCGCGATCTGCGTCACGGTGTGCGGAAACGAGTCGACGGCTGCGGCGGGCCGGTGGTGGGATCGCGGTATGAGTGATCTTCATGTCCGGGCCGCCGCGCCGGCCGATCTCGATGCCGTACTGGCCTTCTGGAAGACTGCCGCCGAGGGCACCAGCATCAGCGATGACACGGACGGGGTGGCGCGGCTGCTGGCCCGGGATCCGGAGTCGCTGCTGCTGGCCGAGCGGGACGGTGAGCTGGTGGGCACGGTGATCGCGGGTTTCGACGGCTGGCGAGCGTCCTTGTATCGCCTCGCCGTGCACCCGTCCCACCGCAGACAGGGCATCTCGAAGGCCCTCCTCGAAGCGGCCGAAGAGCGTTTCGTGAAGCTCGGCGGGCGACGCGGCGACGCCATGGTGCTGGAAGAGAACGAGCTTGCTCACCACGCCTGGGCGGCGGCGGGGTACCGGCGTGAGGAGCAGTGGCGGCGATGGACAAAGCCGCTGGTCTGAGCATGGTCAGCACTCCCCGGGGCGTCGAGCGTTTCCCCGCCCTCGTACGGGAAAGGGCGGGCTTCCGCTCTCCAGGGCGCGAACCGCCCGATCCTGTTCGATCATGGAACGGAGCGGAGGTGACCCGATGACCGACCTGCTCCTGCTGGGCGTGGCGCTCCTCCTGACCCTGGCCTGTGGTGTCTTCGTCGCGGCGGAGTTCTCGCTGACGACCGTCGAGCGCAGCGATCTCGAACGCGCCGCCGAGCGCGGTGAGCGCGGCGCGGACAGTGCCCTCAAGGCGGTCCGCGGTCTCACCTTCCAGCTCTCCGGTGCGCAGCTCGGCATCACGGTGACGGGCCTGGTCATCGGCATGCTGTCCAAGCCGGCCATTGCCACCTTGCTGTACGGCCCGCTGGCCGCGCTGGGCCTGCCGCGTTCCGCCGCCGAATCGGTGGCGCTGGTCCTCGGGACAGTGATCTCGACCGTCGCCCTGATGGTGATCGGCGAGCTGGTCCCGAAGAACTGGGCCATTTCCAGTCCGCTGGCCATCGCCAAGAACGTCGCCACCGCGCAGCGCGGTTTCAGTGCCACGTTCAAGCCGTTCATCCGGCATCTCAACAGCACGGCGAATCACATGGTCCGCCGGATGGGCCTGGAGCCGGCCGAGGAGCTGGCCTCTGCGCGGGGGCCGCAGGAGCTGGTGGCGCTCGCCCGGCACTCCGCGAAGGAGGGCGCGCTGGAGGCGGACACCGCCGAGCTGTTCGTCCGCACCCTCAATCTCGCGGATCTGACCGCGGAGAATGTGATGACACCGCGGGTGCAGGTGATGGCCCTGGAGGTGCAGTCGACGGCCGAGGATGTCGCCAATGCGACCCGAGCGACCGGTCTGTCGCGTTTCCCTGTCTACCGCGGCAGCCTCGACGCGGTCGTCGGGGTCGCGCACATCAAGGACGTGCTGACGATCCCGGCGGAGCGCCGTCCCCGTCATCCCGTCTCCGAGCTGCTGCGGGAACCGCTGCTGGTGCCGGAGACCCTGCCCGTGGACCGGCTGCTGGACCGGCTGTCCGGCAGGCGGACGATGGCCGTGGTCATCGACGAGTACGGCGGTACGGCCGGGGTCGCGACGCTGGAGGACATCGTCGAGGAGGTGGTGGGCGAGGTCCGCGACGAGCATGATCCGCTGGAGACGCCGGATCTGGCGCCGGCGGGGACGAACGCGGACGGCCGTGCCGTCTATCAGGCCGACGGCTCGGCCCGTACGGACCGGCTGCGCCGGATCGGCCTGCGGCTGCCGGACGGCCCGTACGAGACGCTGGCCGGGCTGATCGCCGCCGAGCTGGGCCGGATCCCGGTGCGCGGCGACAGCCTCGATGTGGCCGGCTGGACGATGGACGTCCTCGACGCGGCGGGGCACCGCGCCGCGCGGGTGCTGCTGCACGCCCCCCTGGACGGCGAGGCCGGCGAGGCCGGTGACGAGGCGGAGGCGGGCCGATGATTGCCCTCCAGCTGTTCGTGGGTCTGCTGACGCTGGTCGTCAACGCCTTCTTCGTGGGTGCCGAGTTCGCGCTGATCTCGGTGCGCCGCAGTCAGATCGAGCCGTATGCGGAGCGTGGTGACCGGCGGGCGAACAGTGTGATGTGGGGGCTGCAGCATGTGTCGGCGCTGCTGGCCGCCGCGCAGCTGGGCATCACGCTGTGCACGCTGGTGCTGGGTGCGGTCGCCGAGCCGGCCATCGCCCATATTCTCGAGCCGGTGTTCCATGCCGTGGGCATCTCGGAGACCCTGGTCCATCCGATCTCGTTCGTGATCGCGCTGTCGCTGGCCACGTATCTGCACATGCTCTTCGGCGAGATGGTGCCGAAGAACGTGGCGCTGGCGGAGCCGGTGCGCAGTGCTCTGGTGCTGGGCCCGCCGCTGGTCGCGCTGACGCGTGCGCTGCGTCCGGTGATCTTTGCGGTCAATGCGCTCGCCAACGGTCTGCTGAAGCTGCTGCGGGTGGAGACCAGGGACGAGGTGGCCGCGACGTTCTCGGACGATCAGCTCGCCAAGATGGTCGAGGATTCGCGGGCCGCCGGGCTCCTGGACGAGCGGGCCAAGGAGCGGCTGCGGGACGCTCTGGAGCTGGGGCGCCGCCCGGTCCGGGATGTGGTGCTGCCGGCGGAGCGGGTCGTCGTGGCGCGCATGGGGGTGACCCCGGAGGACCTGGAGCGGCTGACCGCCCGGTCGGGCTTCTCGCGCTTCCCCGTGGTCGACGACAACAGCCGCATTCTGGGCTATCTGCATGTCAAGGACGCACTGGACGCCCATCCGCGCGATCTGCCGTTCGCGGTCGGCGCGCTGCGTCCGATCGCCCGGGTCAAGGCCACGACACTGATGGACGACGTGCTGACGGCGATGCGTGCGTCCCGTACCCACCTGGCCGCGGTGATCGGCGACGACGGGACGCTGACCGGACTGGTGACGATGGAGGACGTGCTGCGGGAGCTGGTGCTGCAGCGGCCGCCCGCGGTGTGAGAACCCCGGACCCCGGCCCCCCCGGGCCTTCCCCGGACCCCGGAAAACCCTTCGCCTGACCGATCGGTTAGATTGCTGACCGATCGGTTAGTGACGTGTCGAGGGGGCAAGAGCATGGACCGCACAACGTGTTGCATCGTGGGCGGCGGGCCGGCGGGGATGATGCTGGGGCTGCTGCTCGCCAGGGCCGGCGTGCAGGTGACCGTCCTGGAGAAGCACGGCGACTTCCTGCGCGATTTCCGCGGGGACACCGTTCATCCGTCGACGCTGCGCCTGCTGGACGAACTGGGCCTGGGCGAGGCGTTCGCGCGGCTGGAGTTCCCCAAGCTGGAGGAGATGCGGGCGCAGATCGGCAGCACCACGGTCGTGATGACCGATATGCGGCGGATCCCGGGCCGCCACAAGTACTTCGCGATGGTCCCGCAGTGGGACTTCCTCAACCTGATCGCGAGCGCCGCCGCGGAGCGGCCGTCCTTCACCCTGCGGATGCGCACCGAGGTCACCGGGCTGCGTACCGAAGGCGGGCGGGTGACGGGGGTGCGGTACGTCGACGAGCACGGCACGCCGGGTGAGCTCGCCGCGGATCTGACCGTGGCCTGCGACGGCCGGGACTCGATGGTCCGCGGCGCGGCCGGACTGCGGCAGAAGCTGATCGAGGTGCCGATGGATGTGTGGCAGATACGGGTGGACGCTCCCCCAAGCTCTCAACTGCGTTCGAGCAGGGGGGACCCCCTTGCCGGCGCCCTCAACGGCCGGGTCTTCGCGCGGTTCGGCGGTGGCCAGGCGGCGGTCACCATGGACCGGGGCTCGTACTACCAGACGGCGTATCTGATCGGGAAGGGCCGGGACGCGGAGCTGCGCGCCCATGGCATCCAGCGGCTCCGGGACCGGCTGGGGGCGCTGTTCGGCTGGGACGGCGAGGTGACCGGCCGGATCGGCTGGGACGAGGTGAAGCTGCTGGAGGTGACGTTCGGGCGGCTGCGGCGCTGGTACCGGGACGGGCTGCTGTGCATCGGGGATGCGGCGCACACCATGTCGCCGGTCGGCGGGGTGGGCGTCAATCTGGCGCTGCAGGACGCGGTGGCGGCCGCCCGGATCCTGGCGGGGCCGCTGCGCCGCGGCACCGTGGGCGTCGCCGATCTGGCCCGGGTGCAGAGGCGGCGGCAGCTGCCGATGGTTCTGGTGCAGAAGGCGCAGGAGGCCGAGCACGGCATGATCCGGGCCGCTCTGGACGGCACGCTCGACGAGAAGCGGCTGCCGGTGCCGATGCGGCTGATGCGGCGGGTTCCGGCGCTGCGGACCGTGGCGGGCACGCTGGGCGGGTTCGGCGTGTGGCCCGAGCGCGCCCCCGCGTTCGCCCGGGTCAGTCCCGGAGTTCGATCGCGTTGAGAGTGAAGGTCACCAGCTCGGCGGCCGCGGCGTCCAGGTCGAGATCGGGGTGGACGAGCCAGTGCGCGATCACTCCGTCGATCGCGCCGCCGATCGCCAGGGCCACCGTCTGCGGATGGAACTCCCGTAGCGCTCCCGCCTTCTGACCCTCCATCAGCAGGTCGGTGAGAGCCTGCAGGCGGCCGTGGGTGTCGTGCGATCCGGGTGTCTTCAGCCGGGTGCCGCCGTGATCGTCGAGGAGCATCTCGGTGATCACGCGGACCTGGCGGCGGTGGGCCTGCTGATAGCCGATCATCGCCCGTACGTAGGCGACGACGGCGTCCCGTGGGTTCGTCTCGCGCGCCACCCGCTCGCCGACGTGGGCGCTGAACTCCTCCAGCACCTGCGTCAGGGCCGCCGCGGTGAGGTTGTCCTTCGAGGAGAAGTGGTAGAGCACGGCGGCCTTGGACAGACCGGCCCGTTCGGCGATGGCCGACAGGGAGGTGGCCGGATATCCGCGGGTGGAGATCAGGTCGATGGTGCAGTCGATGAGCTGCTGTCTGCGGGCACGCTCGGTGAACGTCGGCGCGTCGGGGGCAGCCCGGCGGCGGGGAGTCATCGTGCCACCACCCTTACGTTTCCTCGCGCCTCAGGTTTTCTGGCGCCTTGCGTGTTCTCGCGTATCGGACGGCATTCCGACCGGACGGCATCCGACCGTACACCGCGGGATAGGATCACCGCGCCATGGAGATGAATGCCCATTACACCAGTTTCGTCGCGGTCGGCGACAGCTTCACCGAGGGGATGTCGGACGGGCTGCCCGACGGCTCCTACCGCGGCTGGGCCGATCTGCTCGCCGCCCGGCTGACGGCCCTCGCGCCCGGCTTCCGCTACGCCAATCTCGCCGTGCGCGGCAAGCTCATCGGCCAGATCGCCGGGGAACAGTGCGGTCCCGCGGCCGCGATGCGGGCCGATCTGGTGACGCTGGTCGGCGGGCTCAATGACGTACTGCGGCCCAAGTGCGATGTGGAGCGGGTGTGCGCGCAGCTGGCGGACGCCGCCGGGCAGCTGGCCCAGGGCGGCGGGCGGCTGGTGCTGATGCGCAGTCCGGGGCGTGAGGGGCCGGTGCTGGAGCCGTTCCGGCCGCGGATGGAGCGGCTGTTCGCGGAGATCGACACTCTGGCGGCCCGGCACGGTGCGGTGGTCGTGGACCTGTATGCGTCGCGGGCGCTGGCCGACCCCCGGCTGTGGGCGGACGACCGGCTGCATCTGAACGCCGAGGGGCACCGGCGGGTGGCGGAGGCCGTCTGGCAGGCGCTCGGGCTGCCCGCCGAGTCGGACTGGGACGCCCCGCTGCCGGCCGCGGCGGCACCGGGCTGGGGCGCCCGGCGGGTCGCCGATCTGCGGTTCGCGCGCGAACATCTCGTCCCGTGGATAGGCCGCCGGCTCACCGGCCGGTCCTCGGGGGACGGCCGTCCGGCCAAGCGGCCCGAGCTGCTGCCGTACGAGGGGTGACGGCCGGGTGCGCGGCCTGCAGGGCGGCCTGTAGGAACGCACAGCCCGGGGCGGGGCGCTGGCCTGCGTAAACCGCCAGTAGACTCTGGCCATGTGACTGCTGTGTCTGCGAAGCCTCGCATCCCCAATGTTCTGGCCGGCCGCTACGCCTCCGCGGAGCTGGCCGTGCTCTGGTCCCCCGAGTACAAGGTGAAGCTGGAGCGGAAGCTGTGGCTTGCCGTGCTGCGTGCCCAGAAGGACCTGGGGGTGGCGGTCCCCGAGGAAGCGCCGGCCGACTACGAGCGGGTCCTGGAGAACGTCGACCTGGCCTCGATCGCCGAGCGCGAGAAGGTCACCCGGCACGACGTCAAGGCCCGGATCGAGGAGTTCAACGCGCTCGCCGGCCATGAGCAGGTCCACAAGGGCATGACCTCGCGTGACCTGACGGAGAACGTCGAGCAGCTGCAGGTGCGGCTGTCGCTGGAGCTGATGCGGGACCGTACGGTCGCCGTGCTGGCGCGCCTGGGGTCGCTGGCCGCGCAGAACGCCGAGCTGGTCATGGCGGGCCGCTCGCACAACGTGGCCGCGCAGGCCACGACGCTGGGCAAGCGTTTCGCGACGGCGGCGGACGAGCTGCTGGTGGCGTACGCGCGCCTGGAGGACCTGCTGTCCCGCTACCCGCTCCGCGGCATCAAGGGCCCCGTGGGCACCGCCCAGGACATGCTGGACCTGCTGGGCGGCGATGCGTCCAAGCTCGCCGAACTGGAGCAGCGGATCGCCGCGCACCTCGGCTTCGGGCAGGCGTTCACCTCCGTCGGCCAGGTCTACCCGCGCTCGCTGGACTACGACGTGGTCACCGCGCTGGTGCAGCTGGCCGCCGCCCCCTCGTCGATCGCCAAGACGATCCGGCTGATGGCCGGCCACGAGCTGGTCACCGAGGGTTTCAAGCCCGGCCAGGTCGGTTCCTCCGCCATGCCGCACAAGATGAACACCCGCTCCTGCGAGCGCGTCAACGGCCTGATGGTGATTCTGCGCGGCTATGCCTCGATGGCGGGCGAGCTGTCGGGCGACCAGTGGAACGAGGGCGATGTGTCCTGCTCCGTGGTGCGCCGGGTCGCTCTGCCGGACTCCTTCTTCGCGCTGGACGGGCTGCTGGAGACGTTCCTGACCGTGCTGGACGAGTTCGGCGCCTTCCCCGCCGTCGTCGCCCGCGAGCTGGACCGTTACCTCCCCTTCCTGGCGACGACGAAGGTGCTGATGGGCGCCGTACGGGCCGGGGTGGGCCGCGAGGAGGCGCACGAGGCGATCAAGGAGAACGCGGTCGCGTCGGCGCTGGCGATGCGTGAGCAGGGCGCGGAGCGCAACGAACTGCTCGACAAGCTGGCGGCGGACGCGCGGATCCCGCTGGACCGGGCCGAGTTGGACGCCCTGATGGCGGACAAGCTCTCCTTCACGGGTGCGGCGGCCGACCAGGTGGCGTCCGTCGTCGCCCGGATCGAGGAGATCGCCAAGCAGCACCCGGAGGCCGCGGCGTACACCCCCGGCGCGATCCTGTAACCCGGGCCGCATCCCGCCCCGGGCTTCTGACACGCTGGTGATATGCGTTTCACCTCCGAAGAACTCCAGGCCGCTCGCGACCGCCTCGTCCCTGACGTGGCCGCGAGCGGTCTGCGGGTGCTTTTCTGCGGCATCAACCCGGGGCTGATGACGGCCGTCACCGGCCATCACTTCGCCCGCCCCGGCAACCGCTTCTGGCCCGTTCTGCACGCCTCCGGTTTCACCCCGCGGCAGTTCGCGCCTGCCGAGCAGCAGGAACTCCTCGCACACGGCCTCGGCATCACCAATGTCGTGGCCCGGCCGACCGCCAGGGCCGACGAACTATCGGCCGAGGAGTACCGCGAGGGCGGGCGGCTGCTCGCCGAGAAGGTGGCGCAGCTGCGGCCGCGCTGGCTTGCGGTCGCGGGCGTCACGGCCTACCGCGTCGCCTTCGGCGACAAGCACGCCGCGATCGGCCCCCAGGAACGCACCCTCGGCGACACCCGCATCTGGGCACTGCCCAACCCCAGCGGCCTGAACGCCCACTGGACGCTCGCCACCATGGCGGAGGAGTACGGCCGGCTGCGCGCGGCGGCCTTCGCCGATGCGTCAGTCCAGGCTCCGTAGCGCGCCCGGGTCGGTAATCGCCGCCAGCAGCTGATACGGCTGCTCCGGTCCGCCCTGCCCCGCGCCGACCGCGACCCGGCGGCCCGCCTCCTGCCAGGTGTGCAGCCGGGGCACCAGGCCGCACAGGATGTCCAGCGGCGGCCGGACCGGCAGCCCCATCGCGGCCCGTTCCAGGGCCCCGGAGAGTTCGAGGACGGCGGGCTCGCCCCACCGTAAGGACAGCACCGCGGTCAGCGCCGTCAGCTCGGCCGCGCAGTCCTCGCGTATCTCCCGGGCGTCCGCCGGGTCCGCGTCCCACAGCGGGGAGCTCTCCCACAGCCGCACCACATGGAACCCTGGGCCGCTCTCCCCCGCCGCGGTCCGCTCCCTGCGGGCCGGGAACGTCCGGCCCCGCAGGTCGTCGATCACCCTCAGCCGCTCCGCACTCGTCATACCGTCAGTAAACCGCCGGGGTCTGACAATTGGCCGTCCACCGCTTGTCCGCCGGGCGCGCGGAGGGGGCGAGCCGGTCTGCGCGCGGGTGCCGTCGTGCCGGTGCCGGTGCCGTGCGCGGCCGCTGCCGGGTCTCGCCGCACACCCGCTGACCGGCTACGATCCGCCAGACACGCGACGCGAGGAGAGTGACGGTGGGGCGGCTCACGGGTGGGGATCCCTCCCTGCTGCGACGGATCAACTCCGCGGTGGTGCTGCATGCACTGCGCGCCGCGGACTCCCCCACGCTCACCCATCTCGTCCAGGTGACGGGTCTGTCCCGGCCGACGGTCGAGGGCGTGGTCGAGGGGCTCATCGAGACCGGGCTGGTGGCCGAGGCGGCCGCCGGGGAGGGCGAGGCGCGCCGCCAGGGACGGCCGGCCCGCCGGTTCCGGTTCCGTACGGAGGCGGGCCATCTGCTGGGCATCGAGATCGGCCCGCACCGTGTCGCGGCCCAGCTCGCCGACCTGGGCGGGCAGGTGCTGGATGCGGCGCAGCGCCCGGTGGCCCAGACCGCGCCGGCCGATGAGCGGCTGGAGCAGGTGCGCGGTGTGGTGGCCGATCTGCTGCGCCGGGCGGGGGTGCCGCGCAGTTCGCTGCGGGCGGTGGGCGTGGGCAGCCCGGGAATCGTGGAGGCGGACGGCACCGTGCGGCTGGGTACGGCGCTGCCCGGCTGGACCGGTCTCCCCCTGGGGGAACGGCTGCGGCGGTCGTTCCGCTGCCCGGTGCTGGTCGAGAACGATGCGAACGCGGCGGCGGTGGCCGAGCACTGGAAGGGTGCGGCAACCGGGTCCGGCGATGTGGTGTTCGTTCTTGCGGGGCTGAGCCCGGGGGCCGGTTCGCTGATCGGCGGGCGGCTGCACCGGGGGTTCGGCGGGGCGGCCGGGGAGATCGGCGCGCTGCATCTGCTGGGGCGGGAGGCGACGCCGGAGACGCTGCTGTCGACGACCGGTGAGCCGCTGCAACCACTGGACGAGGCGCAGGTCGCGGCGGTGTTCGCGCTGGCGCGGGACGGGGATGCGCGGGCGCGGGAGGCGGTGGAGCGGTTCATCCGGCGGCTGGTGCACGATGTGGCGGCGCTGGTGCTGGCGCTGGACCCGGAGCTGGTGGTGGTCGGCGGCTGGGCGGCGGGTCTGGCCGGTGTGCTGGAGCCGCTGCGCGGGGAGTTGGCGCGCTACTGTCTGCGCCCGCCGGAGGTCGCCCTGTCGGAGCTGGGCGAGGCGGCGGTCGCCACCGGGGCGCTGCGGCTCGCGCTCGACCATGTGGAGGGCGAACTGTTCGCGGTGGAGAGCACGGTGACGGGCCGCCGGTAGACACCTGCGGGAACCCCTCCGGGCGCCCCCGCGTTGTGGACTGCAAGGGGCCCTGGCATCCCCTAGGGGATCTGTTCGACCGTCCCCTAGGGGATGCCAGGGCCTCAGCCCGCAAGCACCGCCACCGCGTCGCTCTCGCCGAAGGTGAGCCGGCAGGTGTCGGCGCGGTAGGTGGCGACCGCGACGGCGGCCGGGCGGCCGGCGGAGACATAGCGGGTGGTGACGACGAGCACCGGGGCGCCGGGCAGGCGGTCCAGCTGCCTGGCGTCCTCCGCGCGGGCCGAGCCGAGTTCCACGGTGCGGTCCTGGCCGTCCAGTTCCCGTTCCTGCAGGGCGTTGAGGACGGCGCGGGCGCGGGCCGGGGCGCTGAGCGAGGCCACGGCGGTGGAGCCGGGGACGAGGACGGACGGCACGTACAGCAGCTCGGCGGCGACGGGCTGACCGCCTGTGACGCGGCTGCGGCGGACGATGTGCACGCGGTCGCCGGGGGCGGTTTCCAGGATGCGGGCGACGGCGGCGGGGACCGTTTCGGTCGCGGTGGCGTCCTGGGGCTGCCAGTCGTCGCCGGGGGCACCGGGCCAGGTGTGGCGGGCGGGGTCGACGGCGACGCCGACCCGGGGCGGTGCGACGGTGGTGCCCACGCCGCGGCGGCGCTGCAGTCTGCCCTCCAGCTCGAGCTGTTCGAGCGCCTGCCGGAGCGTGGCCCGTGCGACGCCGAACCGCGCCGCCAGTTCCCGCTCGTTGGGCAGAATCTCGCCGACCGCGAACTCCGAGTCCAGCGCCTCGCTGAGCACGGTCCTGAGGTGCCAGTACTTCGGCTCCGGCGCCGTTTCGAGCTGCGTGGTCCCCACCCTGTCCTCCGCACTGGCCGTTGCCCCGCGGGGCCGGGGCCCCGTCGGTCCGCCGGACCCGATTTCGAGCGCTTCTTTATTAAAGGTTGTTGCAGTATCCCGACGATATGGCCGGTGGAAACCTTGGTCAAGACCAATCCGCGGGCCCACGTCCGATCCGCGGGCCGTTTCCGCCGCCACCGGCGGCGCGGCCTCCCCGGTCGCCGGCCCGCTCCGGCGCTGGCTACCCTGCGGTCATGCTCACCCTGTTGCACACCTCGCCCGTCCATGTCCCGGTCTTCGACGCGCTGCGCGACGAGGAGGCGCCCGGACTCGCGCTCCGGCATCTCGTGCGCCCCGAACTCCTCGACCGCGCAAGGGAGCTGGGGCCCGACGCGGTGGCGGAGGAGGTCGCGGCGGCGCTTGCCGGGGCGGCTCGCGAGGGCGCCCGGGCGGTGCTGTGCACCTGCTCGACGATCGGTGCGGTGGCGGAGGCGGCCGGCGCCGGGCTCGGGCCGGCGGTGCTGCGGGCGGACCGGCCGATGGCCGCGGCCGCGGTCGCCGCGGGGACGCGGATCGTGGTGCTCGCCGCGCTGGCGAGCACGCTCGCGCCCACGGAGGATCTGATCGCCGAGGAGGCGGACCGGGCAGGGCGGGCGGTGCGGGTGCGGACGGTGCTCGTCCCGGGCGCGTGGGAGCGGTTCGAGGCGGGTGATACGGAGGGCTATCTGGAGGCGGTGGCCGCCGCGGCGCGGGAGGTGCCGGCCGCCGATGCGATCGTGCTGGCGCAGGCGTCGATGGCGTCCGCCGCCGACCGTCTCACCGGCGGCGTCCCCGTGCTGTCAAGCCCGCGGACCGGCCTGCGGGCCGCCGCTCAACTGGCCGCCAGCGACCGCAGCTTGTCGGGATTGCGGACGACGTAGACGGTCTGGATCCGGCCGTCCACGACATCGAGCTGGAGGACGGTGTCCGGAATGCCGCCGACGTGCGTCAGCAGCGCGATGCCGCCGTTGAGTTCGAGGAGGGTGAACTCCAAACCGGCCGGCTGCTTCCCGGCCACGCCGAGCAGGAACCGGGCGACCTTGTCGGCGGATTCGATGATGCGCAGCGGGGCCTTGGCCTTGCCGCCGCTGTCACCGACCAGCCGTGCGTCCGCCGCCAGCAGCTGCATCAGGCCGTCGAGGTCGTCACCGGCCGCGGCGGCCAGGAACCGCTCGGTCAGATCGCGCCGCCGGTCCGGATCGACGTCGAAGCGCGGCCTGCCCTCCTCGACATGGCGGCGGGCCCGCCCCGCCAGTTGGCGCACGGCGGCCTCGCTGCGGTCGAGGGCGGCGGCGATCTCCGCGTACGGATAGCCGAAGGCCTCGCGCAGGACGAACACGGCGCGCTCCAGAGGGGAGAGCGACTCCATGACGACGAGGACGGCGAGGGTGACCGACTCGGCGAACACCGCCCGCTCCGCGGTGTCGGGTGCGGTGCCGCCGAAGTCGGTGGCGAGGGGTTCCGGCAGCCAGGGGCCGACATAGGACTCGCGGCGGGACTGCACCTGGCGGAGGCGGTCGATGGCCAGTCTGGTGGTGATGCGGACCAGATAGGCGCGTGGCTCGCGCACCTCGCTGCGGTCGGCGGACGACCAGCGCAGCCAGGCGTCCTGGACGACGTCCTCGGCGTCGGCCACCCGGCCGAGCATGCGGTAGGCCACACCGTGGAGCACGGGGCGGTGTTCTTCGAAGACATCGGTCGCGGAATCGGTCAGCACCCTGCCATCCCACCCGGCGATCGCGGCGTTGTCCAGCGGAAACGAAGGGGACGCGGGCGTTCGCTGACGTGGTGTGCGGCACAGTGCCGGGCGAGCGGGTCCCCTGCGGCGGCGCGCCTGGCATCGTGTCCGGATACGCCGCACCACCACCGCACTTCCCACCCCCCAGAGGAGCCCCCTCATGGCCGCCCCGGTCTCCTTCGCCCGTGTCCGTCCCGCCGGCCGGCCGCCGTTCACGGTCGCCTACGAGCGCAAGGGCGCGGGCGAGCCCGTCGTCCTGCTGCACGGCATCGGACACCATCTCCAGGCCTGGCGCCCGGTCTGCGACATCCTCGCCGCCTCCCATGAGGTGATCGCCGTGGACCTGCCCGGCTTCGGTGCCTCGCCGGCGCTGCCCGGCGATACCGCGTACGACCTGCCGACCGTGGTCCCGCTGCTCGCCGCGGCCTTCGCGGAGCTGGGGCTGGAGCGTCCGCATGTCGTGGGGAACTCGCTGGGCGGGCTGCTGGCCCTCGAGCTGGGCCGGGTGAAGGCCGTACGGTCGGTCACCGCCTTTTCTCCCGCGGGCTTTTGGACGCCGGCCGAGCGCCGGTACGCCTTCGGGGTGCTGCGCGGCATGTATGCGGGGGCGCAGGCGCTGCCGGAGCCGGTGGTGGCGTCGCTGGCCCGGTCCGTCGTCGGGCGGGCCTCGCTGACCGGGACCATCTATGCCCATCCCGGGCGCCGTTCGGCCGAGGCGGTGATGGCGGAGACGCGTGCGCTGCGTGAGGCGCCCGGGTTCGCGCCGACGCTGGCGGCCGGGCGCGGGGTGCGGTTCACGGCCGATGTGCCGGACGTCCCGGTGACCATCGGCTGGGGAAGCCGGGACCGGCTGCTGCTGCCCCGTCAGGGCGTGCGCGCCAAGCAGACGATCCCGGGTGCCCGTCTGGTGCGGCTGCCGGGCTGCGGTCATGTCCCGATGAACGACGATCCCGCGCTGGTGGCCCGCGTCGTCCTCGACACGGTCGCGGCGGTGTGAGCCGGGCGGTGGGTACGCTCCGGGTCCGGCGGCGCATCCGCCGTTCGGCCGCCGGACACCGGGAGTTCGGGCCACCGGCACCGGCTCCCGGTACGAACGGCACATCGGCCGAGGTCAGTCCGGCGAAGTCCGACATGGAGGTTTCAGATGGTGCAGGGATCCGGCGGCGGCTTCGGGCGGCGGTCGTTGTTGCGGGGTGCGGCGGCCGGTTCCGGCGTGCTGGCGCTGCCCGCGCTCACCTGTGGTGCACCGGCGCAGGCGCGCAGCGGGCGGCCCGGCGCCGACTGGGGTGTGCAGGTCGGGGATGTGACGACGTCGTCGGGTCTGGTGTGGGTACGGTCCGACCGCCCGGCCCGGATGCTGGTGCAGACCGCGGCGACGGAGTCGTTCCGCAATGCGCGGACGTGGCACGGCCCGGTGATCGGGGCGGGTACGGACTTCACCGGGGTCACCCCGCTGCACGGGCTGCCGTCCGGGGAGCAGATCCACTACCGGGTGGTGCTGGCCGATCCCGACGACCCGCGGCGCAGTGGCGAGCCGGTCACGGGGACGTTCCGTACGGCTCCCGAGCGCGTCCGCGACGGCGTCCGCTTCCACTGGTCGGGGGATCTGGCCGGGCAGGGCTGGGGCATCAACCCGGACCGGGGCGGCTATCGCATCTACGAGGACATGCGGCGCCGTGACCCGGACTTCTTTCTGTGCAGCGGCGACAACATCTACGCCGACAACCCGATCCCGGAGCGGGTGACGCTGCCGGACGGGCGGATCTGGCGGAATGTGACGACCGAGGAGAAGGCGAAGGTCGCCGAGACGCTGGCGGAGTTCCGGGGCGCGTTCCGCTACAACCTGCTGGATGAGAATCTGCGGCGGTTCAACGCCCAGGTGCCCACGATCACCCAGTGGGACGACCACGAGGTGCACAACAACTGGTATCCGGGGCAGCTGCTCGACGACGACCGGTACACCGTCAAGGACGCGGATGTGCTCTCGGCGCGGTCGCTGCGGGCGTTCAGCGAGTACTTCCCGGTCCGTACGCTGCGGGCCGACGGGGGAGGCCGGGTCTACCGGGTGGTGCGGCACGGCCCGCTGCTGGATGTGTTCGTGCTGGACATGCGCCGGTACCGCAATGCCAATTCGCCGGGCCGTCAGACCGATGACCCGCAGGGCATTCTCGGTGCGGAGCAGCTGCGCTGGCTCAAGCGGGAGCTGTCGCGGTCACGTGCGGTGTGGAAGGTGATCGCCTCCGACATGCCGCTGGGGCTGGTCGTGCCGGACGGCAAGACGGACTTCGAGGCGGTGGCGCAGGGCGATCCGGGCGCGCCTCTGGGGCGTGAGCTGCAGCTGGCCGAGCTGCTGCGGCACATCAAGCACCGGCGGATCACCGGCACCGTGTGGCTGACGACGGATGTGCACTACACGTCGGCGCAGCACTACGCACCGGAGCGGGCGGCGTTCAAGGACTTCGAGCCGTTCTGGGAGTTCGTGTCCGGGCCGCTGAACGCGGGCGGATTCCAGGCGCTGAAGCTGGATGGAACGTTCGGGCCCGCGCAGCCGTTCCTCAAGGCACCGGATCGTGCGAACACCTCCCCCGCGGAGAGTCCGCAGAACTTCGGGGAGATCGACATCGACGGGGGAAGCGGGGAGCTGACCGTGCGGCTGCGTCAGGAAGGGGGCGAGGTGTTGTTCAGCAAGGTGCTGCAACCAGGACAGGTTGGGCAGTAGGGACCAATGCTCCGATTGCGTCTTTTACCCGTCGGACACAAAGTGTTGGCGATCAGGCAACACCGGTCCGCGAGGCTGTCTGCATGACTGAAGCAACCTCTGCCCATTCCTCCCGCCGCCATCACTGGCGCCGGGAGGTCGTCGAGCTCGCCGCCCTGTTCACGGCGGTGGCCGTGGCCGACCTGGTGGCCAACACCGTGGCGCACGGGCCGTCCGGCCCGGTGCTGCTGTGCGCGGGGGCGGTGGCCCTGCTCGCCACGGCCGGCTTCCACGTGTGGTGGTCACGACGGCACGGCCACGCCCCGCCCCCGACCGATACCGGCGCCATGGCGCTGCCCTCCCCCGCCGGGGCCACCGAGGCCGGCGGGCAGGAGACGGTGCTGTGGCGGATGCGGACCACGGTCCAGGACGAGCCGGGCAGCCTGGCCGCGCTGTGCACGGCGCTGGCCGGGCGCCGGGTGGACATCCTCAGCCTGCAGACCCATCCGCTGTCCGACGGCACGGTCGACGAGTTCCTGCTCCGCGCGCCGGCCGCGGTCGCGCCCGGGGAGCTGACCCGTACGGTGGCCGGCGCGGGCGGCGCACACAGCTGGCTGGAGCGGGCGGACGCCCACGACCTGGTCGATGCGCCGACCCGGATGCTGGGGCTGGCGACCCGTACGGCCCTGGACTCCTCCGAACTGCCGCTGGCGCTGCGTCAGCTGCTGGGGCGCTGCAGGATCCGTTCGGTGCCCGCACGTTCGCTGCGCGGGCACCCGCTGGCCGAGCAGGTGCCCGCCGAGGGCGTGCTGGCCGAGCACACCATGAAATTCCGCGACCCCTCCGGGGGGTCGCTCACCATCGAAAGGCCGCAGTTGCCGTTCACGCCCACCGAGTTCGCCCGAGTGCGCGCCCTGGTCGATCTGGATGCCAGGCTCGGCCAGCGGGTGCCGCCGCGGCGGGATGTGCTGACGCTGCCCGAGGGCAACGAGATCACCATCCGCCGTGCCGACACCACCGACCTGGCCGCCGCCCGCGAGATGCACGACCGCTGCTCCGCGGCCACGCTCGGGCTGCGCTATCACGGGCCGGTCACCGACGCGGACCGCTATCTGGCGCATCTGCTCAGCCCCCGGTTCGGCCGTACGCTGGCGGTGGAGACGGCTTCCGGGCGCCTGGTGGCCCTGGGCCATCTCCTCTGGGACGGCGACGAGACCGAGGTCGCGCTGCTGGTCGAGGACGCCTGGCAGCAGCGCGGGATCGGCGCGGAGCTGCTGCGCCGGCTGGTGACGATGGCCGCCGAGACGGGCTGCGAAACCGTGTACGCCATCACCCAGGCCTCCAACACCGGGATGGTGGCGGCGATGCGCGGTCTGGGGCTGCCGCTGGACTACCAGATAGAGGAGGGCACGCTGGTGATCACCACGCGCCCGGCGGGGGTGACCGAAGTGGCCGGCCCGCCACGGCTCGGGGTGCCGGCGGGACGTCCGAAGTAGCCGGACCACGGCGGGCGACCGTCAACGGCTCCCGGCCCGCCATGCCGCGGGGTGCGCGCGGATCCGCAGGACCGGCCGGGTGTGGCGGCACCCGGCCGGTCCGCGGCATCCGCGGCGCGCCGGACGGCGGTGCGGGCACCACGAATGGCAATGCGGCGGCAAAGCGACAGGAACGTCCGGCCTATTGTTGGTGACGCGGCGGGGTGATCCGTACGAGGATGCCGTCATGTCCCACACCACTTCTTCCGGCGGCGGCCCGCTGCCCCGCCAGATCGCCGATGCCTATGTCGACGCCCTCGTCGAGCTGGACCCCATCAGCGGCACCTACCTCGGTGTCGCCGAGAGCTCCGGCAGGCTTCCCGACCTCTCGCCCACGGGCCAGGAGGCGGTGGCCCAACTGGCCCGTACGACGCTGGAGAAGCTCACCGAGGCCGAGGCCCGGCCGGGCGCGGACAGCGCCGCCGAGCGGATCTGCGCCCGGCTGCTGCGTGAGCGGCTGACCGCGGAGCTGGCGGTGCACGACGCGGGCGAGGGCCTGCGCGCGGTCAGCAACCTCGGCTCGCCGCTGCACGGCGTCCGCGAGGTCTTCACGATCACCCCCGCCGAGACCGAGGCGGACTGGGCGGCGATCGCCCGGCGGCTGCGGGCGGTACCGGCCGCGCTGGAGGGCTACCGCGCCTCCCTCGACGCCGGCCTGCGGCGGGAACTGCCCGCCGGACCGCGCCAGGTCGCCACGGTCATCGGCCAGTTGGCGGAATGGATCGGCACGGACCGCAGCTGGTTCGCCGAATTCACCGACCCGGGCCCGGACGCGCTGCGCACCGAACTGACCGCGGCGGCCGAGGTCGCGACCGGCGCCCTGGTGGAGCTGCGCGACTGGCTCCGGGACAGCTACGCCCCGGCCGTCGCGGGCGCGCCGGACGTGGTGGGCCGGGAACGCTACGCCCGGCTCGCCCGTTACTACAACGGCGCCGACCTCGACGCGGACGAGGCGTATGCGTACGGCTGGTCCGAGTTCCACCGGCTGCTGGCCGAGATGGAGACCGAGGCGGAGAAGGTCCTGCCCGGTGCGAAGACTCCGTGGGAGGCGCTGGCCTGGTGCGATGAGCACGGTGAGACGGTCGAGGGCGTCGAGGAGACCCGGCAGTGGCTCCAGTCGCTGATGGACGAGGCGATCGACGCGCTGGACGGCACGCACTTCGAGCTCGCCGAGCGGGTGCGGAAGGTGGAGTCGCGGATCGCCCCGCCGGGCAGCGCCGCGGCCCCGTACTACACCCAGCCCTCGCTGGACTTCTCCCGCCCCGGCCGCACCTGGCTGCCGACGATGGGCGAGACCCGCTTCCCGGCGTACGACCTGGTTTCCACCTGGTACCACGAGGGGGTGCCGGGCCATCACCTCCAGCTGGCGCAGTGGACCCATGTCGCCGATCAGCTCTCCCGCTACCAGACCACGGTGGGCATCGTCTCGGCGAACGCCGAGGGCTGGGCGCTGTACGCCGAGCGTCTGATGGACGAGCTGGGCTTCCTGACCAGTCCCGAACGGCGCCTGGGTTATCTGGATGCGCAGATGATGCGGGCGATCCGCGTCATCATCGACATCGGTATGCATCTGGAGCTGGAGATCCCGGCGGACTCGCCCTTCCACCCGGGTGAGCGCTGGACTCCACAGCTGGCGCAGGAGTTCCTGGGGCTGCACTGCAGCCGCCCGGCGGACTATGTCGAGAGCGAGGTGATCCGCTATCAGGGCATCGCAGGCCAGGCGATCGGCTACAAGCTCGGTGAACGGGTCTGGCTCCAGGGCCGGGAGGCGGCCCGCGCCCGGCACGGCGCGGACTTCGACCTCAAGGCCTGGCACATGGCGGCGCTCTCGCAGGGTTCGCTGGGGCTGGACGATCTGCTGAGCGAGCTGTCGGCGCTGTGACCTGAGGCGGCGCGCTGTCCGGCGCTGTGACCTGAGGCGGCGCGCTGTCCGGCGCTGTGACCTGAGGCGGCGCGCTGTCCGGCCACTGCATATCCCGTTGTGGCCGGACATGCCCGCCCGTAGGGTCCGATGGCATGACCCCGGACCACCCCGCCGCCCCGCCGCTCTTTCTCCTCCCCGGCGACCCGCTGCGTCCTCGGCGCCCCGACCCGCACTTCGCGGCCGAGGCCGCCGCGGCCCGGTCGGCCGGTGCGTCGGCCGCGGTCCTCGACCACGAGGCGCTGTCGGCGGGGGACGCCGGGGCGGCGGTGTCCCGGGTGCCGCGCGGGGCGGGCGCGGTCTGGTACCGCGGCTGGATGCTGCCCGCCGGCCGTTACGCCGAGCTGGCCGCGGCGCTGGCCGCCCGCGGCTGCCGGCTGCTGAGCTCCCCCGCCGCGTACCGCACGGCCCATGAACTCCCCGGCTGGTACGACACCTTCCGCTCACTCACCCCGCGCAGCACGCTTCTCCCCTGCGCGCCCGGCCGTGCCCCGGAGCGCGCGGCACTGGCCAGGCTCGCCGGGCCCTTCGGAGACCGCCCCGTCGTGGTCAAGGACTGGGTCAAGTCCCGTAAACACGAATGGGAGGAGGCCGCGTACGTCCCGGACGCGGCCGACACCGGCCGTCTGGCCTCGGTCGTCCACCGCTTCGTCGCCCTCCAGGAGGAGTTTCTGACCGGCGGTGTGGTGCTGCGCGCCTTCGAGGACTTCGACCGGGCGGTGGGCGAGGCGAGGGTCTGGTGGCTGGACGGCGAGCCGGTGCTGACCGGCCCGCACCCCGACACGCCGGGGCTGTGCCCGGCCCCCGATCTCACTCATGTGGCCCCGCGGGTACGGGAGTTGGACGCCCGCTTCGTCACCACGGACCTGGCGCTGCGGATGGACGGCGTCTGGCGGGTCGTCGAGGTCGGCGACGGGCAGGTGAGCGGGCTGCCTGCGGGGGCGGACGCCGGACCGTTGTTCGAGGCCCTGGTGAGCGCTCCGGCCGGGGCCCATGCCGGGAGCAGCACGGGGAGTTGACGGCCGCGGCGGTGCGCCGGCCCCGTTCCCCGGCTCAGCAGCCGCAGTCCTCCGCCCCGACGGGCGCGGTCAGCGGGTCGGCGGGGCGCCGTTCCGTGCCCTGCCAGGTGGCCACCTCGTATCCCTCGCGGATCCAGTACTCGATGCCGCCGAGCATCTCCTTGACCCGGTAGCCGAGCCGGGCCAGCGCGAGGGCGGCGCGGGTGGCACCGTCGCAGCCGGGGCCCCAGCAGTACACGACGACCGGGACCGCGGGGTCGAGCACCCCTGCCGCGTCCTGGGGGATACGGGCGGTGGGCAGGTGGACGGCTCCGGGGACATGGCCCTGGTCCCAGGCCCCGGTGCTCCGGGAGTCGACGACGACGAAGTCGGCGGCACCGGCGGCGAGCGCGGCGTGCACATCGGCGACATCGGTGTGGAAGGCGAGGCGGGCGGCGAAGTAGGCGGCGGCGTCGGCGGGTGCGGCGGGCGGGGTGGCCAGGACGGCGCTGGTGGCGGTGGTCGGGCCCGGGGTGCGTATGCCTTGTGTGATCATGGCCGATAATTTACGGTCCGTCGGTCGGCCCTTGAAGCGGTGATCACCGGCAAAACCCTTGATCAGCCGGGGATTCCCCTGCTAGACAGCGGCTATGACCGGCTATTCCCCCGACGCCACCGACTGGCGCATCCTCGATGTTCTGCAGCGCAACGGCCGCGTGGGTTACGCGGAGCTGGCGCGGGCCGTGAACATGTCCGCGAGCGCCGTGACCGAAAGGGTGCGCCGTCTGGAGGAGTCCGGGGTGATTTCGGGTTATGCGGCGGTGATCGACCCGGAGCGGCTCGGTCTGCCGGTGCTCGCCTTCGTCCGGCTGCGCTACCCGAACGGCAACTACAAGCCGTTCCACGATCTGCTGGAGAGCACACCGGAGATCCTGGAGGCCCACCACGTCACGGGCGACGACTGCTTCGTCATCAAGGTCGCCGCCCGGTCGATGCGGCATCTGGAGGAGGTCTCGGGCCGGATCGGGGCGCTCGGCTCGGTGACCACCAGCGTCGTGTACTCCTCGCCGCTCCCCCGCCGCCCCGTGATCAGCCAGGGACCCGGTGCCGGACCGCCGAGCCCGACCGGTCCTTGACGACCTCCAGCTGCGCCGGGATCCGCGTGCGCAGGTCGGCGACATGGCTGACGATGCCGACGCTGCGGTCGCGTTCGCGCAGCCCGTCCAGCACGTCCAGGACCTCGTCCAGGGTCTGTTCGTCGAGGCTGCCGAAGCCCTCGTCGATGAAGAGGGTGTCGAGCCGGGTGCCGCCGGCCTCGTCGGTGACGACGTCGGCGAGCCCGAGGGCGAGGGCGAGCGAGGCGAAGAAGGTCTCCCCGCCGGAGAGGCTGGAGGTGTCGCGCTCCTGGCCGGTCCAGGCGTCGATGACATGCAGCCCGAGTCCGGAGCGCCGGGTGCCGCCGGCGCGTTCGTCGGAGTGGACGAGGGTGTAGCGGCCGGACGACATCCTGTGCAGCCGTTCGCTGGCGGCGGCCGCGACCTGTTCGAGGCGGGCGGCGAGGACGTACGACTCCAGGCGCATCCGCCGTTCGTTCTCGCCGGAGGTGCCCGAGGCGAGCCCGGCGAGGCGGGCGATGCGGTCGTAGGCGGTGCGCAGCGGGGCCAGTTCGCGGGCGTCGGCCTCGGCGCGGGCGGACAGCCGGTCGAGTTCGCCGCAGCGGTCGCGGGCGGCCGCCTGGGCCGCGGCGGCGGTCCGCAGCCGCTGTCCCGCGGCCTCGTGCGCGGTGCGTGCGGCGTCCGGGTCGGCGGGCGGCAGGGCCGCCGCGGCAACACCCTCGGGGCTGTCCAGCTCCGCCTGCACGGCGGCGGATTCGGCCTGCCAGGCGTCGAGGCGCTGCTGGAGCGCGCGCCATTCGCCGTCCTGCAGCAGCGCCTCGACGGCGGACTGCGGAGTGTCGAATCCGGCGCGGTAGGCGGCGTCGGAGAGCCCGGCGTCGGCGTCCTTGAGGCGCTCGGCGCAGCCGCCCGCCGTACGGGAGGCCTCGGCGGCTGCGGCGAGCAGCGTCACTTGCCGTTCCAGCCGTCCGGCGCGCTCGGCGACGCTGGCGCAGTCGCCGCGTGCCCGGGTCAGCTCCTCCTCCAGCGCGGCCTGTTCGCGGTGCAGCGCTTCCCGGTGCGAGGTGCGGGCGGCGACGCGGCGCTCGGCCTGCTGCTGCTCGGCGCGGCGGTGCTCGTACTCGCGCTCGGCGCGTCCCAGGGCCTCGCGGGCGGCATGCAGATCGGCCCCGGCCGCATGGTCGCGCGCATGCTCCCTACGCAACTCCTCGACCTGTTCGGCGAGTTCGCCGGCCGGTGCGTCTCCGGCCGCGGCGGCGGCGCCGGCCAGCGCCTCCCGGGCGGACTGGCAGCGGCTCTCGGTCTGCCGGCGGGCGTCCTCGGCCCGGCGGTGAGCGGCCAGCGCGGCCTCCTCGGCCGCCCGGTCGACATGCCCCTCGCCCGCACGGGCCGGGTCGGGGTGGTCGGTCGCCCCGCACACCGCGCACGCCTCGCCGTCCCGCAGCCCTTCCGCGAGCTCGGCGGCGATTCCGCGCAGCCGCCGGTCCTTGAGGTCGAGCCAGTTCTCGTGTGCCGCCGCGGCACGCTCCCTGGCGGCCAGCAACTCCCGCTCTGCGGCCTGCACTTCCGCACCGAGGGCGTCGCGGCGGCGGGCCGCCTCGAGGCGTTCGGCGGCGGGCCGGAGCTGCGCGCCGAGCTGTTCGGCGCGGGTCGCGGCCTCCTGAGCCGTCTCGATGCGCCGCTGATGGGCTTCGCGGACGGCGTCCCAGCCGGCCAGCCACTCGGCGGTGTCCAGCAGCGTCTGGTCGTCGGCGCGCGCCTCCCGGTCGAGTCCGGCGCGCTCCAGGCCGATGTCGGCGGCCCGGCGCTCGGCGCGGCGCGCCGCCGTCAGCGATCCGAGGTCGGCCTGCAGTTGCCGTTCCAGTGCGGCGAGCCGGTCGCCCTCGGCCTCCGCGAGATCGGGCGGCAGCGCGGCCCTGGCCCGCCGCTCGGCGTCCTGTGCGGCGTCCAGTTCGCGTCCGGCGGCGTCGCGCAGCGCGAGAGCGGGGGCGACGTCGGCGGCCGCACGGGCCCGCTCCAGCCGGCGGCGCATCCGCTCCCGCTCCTCGGCGCGGGCCTCGAGCTGGGCGGCGCGGCGGCGGGCGTCCTCGTGGCGCCGCTGGAGCCGGTCCCGTTCATGGGCTTCCTCCAGGCGCCCGGCGGCGACGCGTTCCGCCGCTTCGGCGGCGCGTACCGCGGCCTGGGCGATCTCCAGCCGCTCGCGGGCGCCGGCCCGGGCCACGGCGGCCCGCACCAGCACCGCGCCGGCGAATCCGGGCTCCCCCGGGCCGGGGACGGCGGCGGGCCGCCCCTCGCCCCGGCCCTGCGCCGGTACGGTTGCCGTCCGGCTCCGCCTGCCCTGGGGGGCCTCAACCGGCCTCTCCGGCATGGGAAGGGACGGGTCGTCGAGATCGGTGTCGTCCCCCGCCGCCTGCGCCATCCGGTGTGCGAGCGCCAGCAGCCGCTCGTCACCCGCCGCGACCCGGTCCCCGGCGGCCTTCCGCCGGGCGTTGAGGCGGTCCTCCAGGGCGGCGAACCGCCGCGTGTCGAAGAGCCGCCCCAGGAGCCGGGCGCGGGCCTCCGCATCGGCCCGCAGGAAGCGTGCGAAGTCGCCCTGCGGCAGCAGCGCCACCTGGCAGAACTGCTCCTTGCTCATCCCGAGCAGCTGCCCGATCTCCTCGCCGATCTCCTGGTGGGACCGGCTCAGCGCCGTCCACTCGCCACCGGCCGCGTCGAACTCCCGCATCCGGCTCTGCGCCTTCTCCCGGGTCGTCCCGCTCCCCCGCTTCTTGGGGCGCGGCTGCTCGGGCAGCCGGGTGATCTCCAAACGGCGCTCGGCAACGGTCAGTTCGAGGACGACCTCGGTGAGGGTCAGCGGGTCCGCCAGATCGCTGCGCAGCGCCTGGCCGCTCTGCCGCGCCCCGGGGACCGATCCGTACAGCGCGAAGCACACGGCGTCCAGGACGGACGTCTTGCCCGCGCCGGTGGGGCCGTGCAGCAGGAAGAGGCCGTCCCGCGACAGCCGGTCGAAGTCGACGACCTGGGTGCGTGCGAAGGGCCCGAAGGCGGTGACGGACAGCCGGTGCAGCCTCATCGCGCCACCTCGTGCAGGGTGTCGTCCAGGCGTACCTCGTCGATGGCCGAGCGCAGTTCGGCCCGCTCGTCGGCGTCGGCAGCGCGTCCGGCCCGTACGTGTTCCACGAAGTCCTCGGCGATCTCCTGGTCGCTGCGGCCGCGCAGCCGCTGGGCGTAGGAGGCGAGCGTGCGGGCGGGGCCCTCGTCGGGGTCGAAGACGAGGCTGACGATATGCGGGAAGCGCTCGGCGAGCCGGGCCATCGGCTCGTGCGGGCGGGAGGGGTCGGTGAGCGTCGCCTCCACCCAGGCGTCCTGGTGGCGGGCGAGTCCGGGGTCGTCGAGCAGCCGCTCCAGCGGTCCGCGGATACGGGCCAGCGGCCGGGGCACCGGGCAGTCGACCCGCTCGGCGGTGACCGCGCCGTCCCCGTCGAGGTCGACGATCCACATCGACTTGCGGTGACCGGCCTCGGAGAAGGAATAGGCGAGCGGCGAGCCGGAGTAGCGGACCCGTTCGGTGAGCGTCTGACAGCCGTGCAGATGGCCGAGCGCGGCGTAGTCCACGCCGTCGAACACGGCCGCGGGGACGGAGGCCACCCCGCCGACGGTGATGTCGCGCTCGCTGTCGCTCACGGCGCCGCCGGTGACGAAGGCGTGCGCGAGCACCACGGAGCGGGTCCCCGCGGGCCGTGCGGCCAGGTCGGCGCGGACCCGGTCCATCGCCGCACCCAGCACCTCGGTGTGGCCGGCCCGCCGGGCACCGAGCGCGTCGCGGACCATGGCCGGTTCGAGGTACGGCAGTCCGTACAGCGCCACTGGACCGTGCCCGTCCTCGAGGAGCACGGGCGTGCCGCAGGCGGCGGGGTCGGTGTGCAGATGGATGCCGGCCTGCCGGATCAGCCCGGAGCCGACGCCGAGCCGGCGGGCGGAGTCGTGGTTGCCGGAGATCATGACGGCCGGGACGCCGAGGTCGGCGAGGCGGTGCAGGGCCTCGTCGAAGAGCTGTACGGCGGAGAGCGGCGGCACCGCGCGGTCGTAGATGTCGCCCGCGACGAGCACCGCCTCGATCCCCCGGTCCCGGACGGTCCCGACGAGGTGGTCGAGGAATGCGCGCTGGGCGGTGAGCAGGCTCACGCGGTGAAACGACCGTCCCAAGTGCCAGTCGGAGGTGTGCAGGAGTCTCACAGGTGCACTCCGACCCGCATGGTGTGGTGTCCCTCTCGACGCTCGTCGTCCGTGTCCGCCCCAGTCTCGCACCCGGTCACCGGTGTACGGGGCCCGACCTGCGAAATCGCGTACAGCTTCCGGGCATCACCACTCCCCGTACGCCTCGCCGCCGATCTCCAGCACCGCCGTACCGGCCGTCGCGTCGGCCAGCCATCCGCGGAAGGCGTCCAGATCGGCCTCCGGCAGTCCGACCTCGATGCGCACATCGGCGCCGTACGTCACCTCGCGCACCGCGCGCCCCGTCGTCCGCAGGTCGTTCTCCACCCGGCCGGCCCGCTGGTGGTCGACGCCGATGGTGACCAGCCGGAAGCGCTTCCGGGTGACCGTGCCCAGCGCGTCCAGCGCCTCGCCGACCACGCCCCCGTAGGCGCGGATCAGCCCGCCCGCTCCGAGCTTGACGCCGCCGAAGTAGCGCGTGACCACGGCGATCGCATAGCGCACCTCGCGCCGCACCAGCATCTGCAGCATCGGGACGCCTGCGGTGCCGCCCGGCTCGCCGTCGTCGCTGGCCTTCTGGATGCCGCCGTCGGCGCCGAGGACGTACGCCCAGCAGTGGTGGCGGGCCGCGGGGTGCTCCTTGCGGATACGCGCGAGGAAGTCCTGGGCCTCGGCCTCGCTCGCCACGGGGGCGAGCGCGCAGATGAAGCGGGACTTGTTGATCTCGATCTCGTGGACACCCTCGCGCGCGAGCGTGCGGTACTGCTCCTGCATCCGGCCAGCCTATGACCTGCCGGTGACACACGGACAACGGACACCGCCCGGCGCCGGTGCCCCTCGCCGCGCTGCGGGGTCCGCCGTACGGGCGCAGGGCGCACGGCCAGGCGGCGTACCCGCAGGGGTCCGTACGGTGCGTCGGGACGACGTCCGCGCCGCCCGTGGGCAGGGTGAGCCCCGGGCGAAGGCCTTGTGTTTGCGGGGTCCGCCCGTGCACTCAGGAACCGGACGGCGGGTTGGCGGAGGGCTTCATGGACAACATCACACAGTCGGCGATGACGGCGGGCGAGCCCGTGACGGGCGAGGACATGCCCGAGCCGCCCCCGGAGGTCGTCGAGGCGGCGCGCAACGCCCCCGATCACTGGCTGGCCATGGTGGATCTGACGTGGCAGGGCGAGGGTGCACCGCCGCTGTGGGCGCTGATCGGCCAGTGGCGGTCGGGCCCGGCCGGTGAGATCGAGGAGTGGCGCGACAACCCCGAGTACCGGCCGTCCCCGCAGGCGCTGGACTGGGCGGAGCCGGCCGACGCCGTCGACCGCGCGGTGCAGCTGGCCGCCACGGGGTACGGGCCGATGCAGGACGTCCATGCGACGCTGGCCCGTGCGGAGGTGTCGGTCCTGGTCACCGCGACCGGCACGCCACTGGCCGCGGCCTCGCCGGAGGGCACCCCGGTGATCCCCGTCTACACCTCGCCCGGCTATCTCGAATCGGTGGGACGGCTGCTGTACGACCGGCGTCCGGTGGCCGAGCTCGTCGAGCAGCTGCCGCCGGGGCACGCCCTGTACCTGAACCCGACCGGGCCGGTGAGCATGCTGGTGGAGACCGAGCCGCTGCGGGCGGCGATCTCCGAGGCGGGGACCGGGGCCGGGACCGGGCTCGAGACCGGCGGAACACCCGAGCCGTCCGCCACGGCTGCCCTGCGCCCGGGTACGGCGACCGTCGGGATCGAGCCGGTCACCGGCGGCGCGGCCATCGGCAAACCGGCCCGTACCGCCGCCGACAGCAGCGTCGTCACCGCCGGAGCGGTCGGCGGCACCACCTGAGACCCCGCCCCGCAGAGACCCGCCCCGCCCGTCTTCCCCTTCGGGCGGGGCGTCTGCATGCCCGGGGGGCCGGGGCCACCGCCTCCCCCGGGAGAGGCAGGCCTGCCCTCACCGACTGGTCCGAGGCGCACCTTCCGCAGGTCTCCGCCGCCCGTGAGGCCTATGACGCCGCACGCAAGGAAGCGGAAGCGTGGGCCGGACCTGCTAGGCGAGGATGAGGACGATGAAGACCACGTAGACGATGATGTTGACCAGCCAGCTGTGGGTGTTGGTCCAGTCCCGGATCCGAGGCATGGCGGCCTCGGCCCGTTTTCCGAGCAGGAGCCGTACGAGCAGCGGCAGGGCCGCGACCAGCACGGTGAGCGCGATGAACGGCAGCGCCTCGTAGAAGGCCGCGTTGTTCTGCGACAGGTTGATGCCGACGGTGAACATGATCACGAGGTCCGACGGCATCAGGCTGATGAGAAGCAGCCCGACCTTGAAGGCCCGTTTCGCGTCCGCCGACATGAGCGTGCCCAGCCACTTCGGCGGTTCGATGGTTTCCCGCTTCACCCAGTTCCACACGGCGCCGAACGCCAGGAGACCGACGAGCACGTACTGGACGATCTGTCCCGCCGATCCCTTGTCGGAGGGGTCCCCCAGGTCGAAGGCGCCGGTGATTCCCTTCATGACCGCCACGCCTGCGGTGGTGGCGATGGCGACGCCGGCGAGGAAGCCGAGCGATACCCGGACCGCCCGCGGCGTCGTCACGAAGATGATCGCCGACATGATCTGCGGACCCAGCATCATGGTGAGGGCGAGCGGAAGAATCTGAAGACCGTTCATGGGCGTTCCCCGCCTGGAGGTCGCGGCCGGAATTCCGTGGTCAGTGGAGGATCTTTTCCTTGGCCCGCTGGAACTCCGCCTCCGAGATCGTGCCCTTCGCCTTGAGGTCGGCGAGTTTGGCCAGCTCATCGGCGCTGCTCGCGCCCGGGCCGCCCGCCGTCTCGCGGATGTATGCATCGACCGCGTCCTGCTGCCGCTTGGCCTCACGCAGCTCGCGCTTGCTCATCTCCTTGCCGCGGACCATCACATAGATCAGGACGCCCAGGAAGGGCAGGATGATGACGAAGAACAGCCAGCCCGCCTTCGCCCATCCGTTCAGTGCGTGGTCGCGGAAGATGTCGGCGATGACGCGGAAGAGCACCAACAGCCACAGGACCCACAGGAAGATCCACATGACGGTCCAGAAGGCGCCCAGCACCGGATAGTCGTACGCCAGGTATACGTTGCCCATGGCTTTTCTCCTGCCACTCGTAGTTCGCGGTGCGCCGTAGCAACGGCCGGTGATATCGGCTCAGGTCAGCACCGGGAGTCCTGCGCTGTCGTCGTCTTCTCGGTCATCCAGGCATTCCTTTCGTTCGGCCGTCGTCACCGGCGGGACCGGGGCCGGGCGCTGCCGGTGGGGGTGGGGTTCCCGCGGCGGCGAGGACGCCGAGGACCGCCATGACGAGGACGACGAGTCCCAGGACCAGGGCCACGGCGCCCGGGGTGGGGTAGTTCCACAGGAACAGCGCGAGCACTCCCGCGCCGATGACGACTCCCGTCGTCCACGCGCGGTGCGTGTCGAGCCAGCGGCCCGCACCGCCGGTCCGCACCCCCGCCCGGGCCAGGCCCCGGCCCGCGGCCGTCGTGCCACGGCCGGTGATCCCACGTGTCCACCGGGCGCCGCGCCCGGGCCCGTAGAGATAGCCGGCGACCAGCACGATCACGGCGATGACCAGCACCGTGCGGGTGGTCTGCTGAAGGAACCGCACCAGGTCGTCGTAGACGGCGGAGGCGGCGTCCGGGGACTGCACCTTCGGGGATACGGATTCCAGGTACTTCTGGCGGAAGAAGGCCAGCGCGATGAGCAGGGCGGCCATCATCACGCCGAAGCCGACGGCCGCACTCATCATGGCCACCCGGTGCGAGGGCCCCGACCACACGGCCAGTGCCGCCAGCACCACGACCAGCACGGGCAGCCAGACACCGACGATGTTGAGCAGCCGCATGGCGTCCTGGGCCTTGTTGAGCTTGTCGGTCTTCACCAGCACGACGGACCTGTCGATGTCGGGGATTTTGTCGGCGTTCTTGAACCCCGCGTCGACCAGCTTTTTCTCGACCTGTTTGACCACCGTGCCGATGTCGAGCGTGATGGTGTTCCCCTTGGCCTCGACGGCGCTGCCGCCCTGACCGGTGAGGACGTTCACCACGGCGGCGTGCGCCCTGCGGTTGGCGCCGTCCCAGACATCCGCGAACTGGTCGCTGGTCACCACCTTGTTCACCACTGCGCGGACCGCACTGGTGGCACCGCTCTTCAATGCGCCGGCCAGGGTGCCGGCCCGGTCGACCACGACCGGCGGCGCGCCGGTCTCCTGCAGGGCGTGGGCGAGTGCCGCGGTGAGCCGTTCCGTGTCGATGTAGCCGACCACTTTGCCGGTCAGCCGGTTGGTCAGCGCGTTCTGGACCGCCGGGTTCCTGGCGAGGGGCGCCACGGTCTGGACGTACCGGCCGGTGTCCGAGACCTGGGAGTCCAGCCAGGCGGCGACGACGCCGAGGGGTGCGAGGAGGAAGGCCAGGACCAGCAGGAACGACGTGGCGGCGTACCGCAGCCGGCGGTGCCGCATTCCGGCTGCCCGGCGAAGCCGCTCGTAGTCCGCCCGCTCACCGGCGCTCAACGGCCCCTGGGGGCCGTCGGCGCCGGGCGTGGCGGACGACGCATGCATCGAGTGCTCCTTCGCTGCTCCGCGCGGATCCTCAGTCCACGGTCGTCACAGCTGGGGCGGGTACGCAACCGGGATGGTCAGGAACCGTCCTCGCGGTCCCCGCCGGGGCGCCCCGGGGCGTACCCCGGCCCACCGTCCGCGACCTGCAACCACGCAGGTCAGAGGCGAGGACTCAGTTCTGGTACCGCGTGGTGCAGGCATAGGTGATCCAGCGCCCGCCGCCTGCATTGGACATCGCGTTGTTCGTGGCCTCGACCGGGGTGTCGCCGTGACCGCCCCAGTACTGGCGGGTGCTGGAGTTGTACGCGATGGCTCCGCAGCCGTTGACGAAGCTGGTGAGCACCTTGCAGCCGGAACCGGAACACCTGCTCATCGCTCCCGACTCGGCGCCGCTTCGCGAGCGGTAGTCCCAGGCCCTGCCATAGCCGCCGTTGCTTGCCACGGCGATGGCCCCGTAGTAGTCGGGTCGTGGCGGTGGCGGGGGCGGAGCCGGGGGTGTCGTGGGGTCGGGTTCGGGAGAGTAGGTCGTCGGGTCGGGTTCGGGGGAATAGGTCGACGGGTCCCAGGTGTCCTCGTCGCTCGGCGATGTCTCGGGCTCGGTGGGCGCCTCCGTCGTCGGTTCGTAGCTGGGCACGTACGCGCTGGTGGACACGGTGGGTTGGGCGGAGGCATCGGAGTTGTCGTCGGACGAGTTGCCGATCACGATCAGCGCGATCAGCACCACCGCGACGGTAGCGACGAGCCCGACCGCACCCGCCGGGTTCTTCCCGGCCGGGCCCGTTCCCGCCGGGGACGTGGTGCCGGGCGGGCGCCCCGGGCCGGGGCGGTGGGCCGACGAGACGCGGGGCCGTCGGGGCCCTGGCCGGGGAGCGGACGGTGCGGCGGGGGCGGTGGATGCCGTGGCGCTCGCCGCGGTGAGTTGCTCGGCCCACAGGGCCGGCGTGGGCCTTCGGGCGGGGTCGGAGGTGAGGCTGCTGCGGGCCAGATCGCCGAGTTCCGGGCTGAGCGCGGCCAGCGCGGCGGGATCGGTGGCGGTCTGATCGCGGGCCAGGAGCCGGATGGCGAGCAGTGCGAGCTTGTAGATGTCGCTGGCGCGGGTCGCCTTCTCCTCGCCCGCAGGGACCTGCCAGTCGGGTGTCTCGGCCTGGGGCAGCACGGTGCTGCCCTGCCACCGCATGGCGTCGCAGTCGATGAGGAAGCACTCGGCCTGCGGGGTCGTGGTGAACAGCAGGTTCTTCGGGGAGAGGTCTCCGACCGTGATGCCGGTACGGTGGAGCCGGGTGAGCGTGGCCGCCAGGTCGGCCAGGATGGCGAGCCGGTCCCGGTCGCTGATGGTCAGGCCGATCCCGGCGACGTAGGAGTCGTCGTTGAGCAGATACTCCAGGTTCGCGAGTCGCTTCGTTCCCGCGGCCGTGCCGGTCAGGCTCTGGAAGGCGAACTGGAAGCGATCGGGTACCGCGCGCATGAGGAACCCGCAGGTCTGGCCCTGGCGTTCGACCACGGCCGCGGGCCAGGCGGTCTTCTCGCACAGCCACCGGCCTTCGGCAGCGCTCAGCTTGCCGATCAGGTCCACTCTCGACGCCAGTGCGTCGGCATCGAGATCGGGCAGCACGGCGGCGGCGTACTCCTTGTAGACCACATCCCAACCGCCGCCGCCCAAGGCCTCGTTGATCTTCTTGTTGGCCACCTGGTACACCGTGCCCTGGCCGCCTTGGCCGAGCTGGCGTCCCAGGGTGAGCGTGCTGTGATCGACGGGGCGTACGCGTGGTGCCGTCATCGCGGCTCTGCCGTGGCGCGGGGCCAGACCGCCAGCAGGGTCCGGTCGTCGTCGAAGGTCTCCCGGGAGAAGTCCAGGACGTGCGCGAGCCACAGCGGAGGCGGCGGTACGGCGAGGTGCCGGGCGAAGAGCGAGCCGACGTGGCCGTCGCCGTCGCCGAGCGGGTCTCCGAAACCGTCGGTGCCGACCAGCAGGACCTGACCGGGAGACAGGCGGGCGGTGGTCCCCTCGAGCCGATCGGGTACCTGGGGCAGCGGCGCCACCTCGTTCGAGACCAGCACGGTGTCCGAACCGGTCTTGGAGTCGAACAGCGGATGGTACCGGCCGCTGGACGGCTCCAGCATCCAGGCCCCCGAGTCCCCGATCCGGCAGAGCTCGACGCTGCCTCCCGTACGGTCAGGACGGACGACACCGGCCACGAGCGTCGTGGCGTACAGGCGCGCCACCTCGGCCGGCTCGGGGGCCTTCCCGCCCAGACGCCACTGTGCGAGCTGCCGCAGCCGTTCGGCGGCGTGGTGGGCGACGTCCTGGAAGTCCAGCGGTCCCTGACTGCCGGACAGCAGGTGGAGCATCCGTTCCAGGGCGGCCCGGCAGGATTCGACGGCGCCGTGTTCGGAGCTCGAGGCGCTCGAGACGCCGTCGGCAACGGCGAACACGATGCTGCCGGTGGCCTCGTGGACCGCGGCGCGTGCGGCGTCCTGGCGGGGCTGCCGGTAGTAGCGGTGCTTGGCGCCACGCACCGAGGCAAAACGCAGGGTGAGCAGGTCGGTTGACCAGCCGTCACATACGCTGTCCGGGAAGTCGAAGGCGTACTGGCCCGGCGGCCTCGCCTCGAACTCGGGTCCGGGCACGCCCACCGTGACCGGGTGCCAGGGCTCGGGCCCGGACAGGGACGGTGCGAGCGGCGGCGCAGCGGAGCCGTCCCCGCCGTGCGGACTCACTGCCCGACCTCGTCGATCGCCATGGTGAACTGCTCCGGCCGGTTGACCACAAGCTGCGGGCTGGCCGAGCCCAGCGCCTGCCCCGAGGCCACCAGGCTCGCGGTGAGCGCATGGAAGAACTCGGAGATCGCCTGGCCGATGTCGGTCCCGGGCTTGGCGACGAAGGCGAACTCAGGGCGCGTCGCCACCTCGACCATGGTGGCGGCCTGGGCGTCGCCGATCCCGCAGGCGATGATGTTCGGCGCGGTCGGTGTCTGGGACTTGTCGATCAGCTTGGCGTGCGGCCGCCGCCAGCCCTTGCCGTCGGTGGGCTGCCCGTCGCTGAGGAAGAACACCACCGGGCGGTGCACCTTGTACCCCTCGCCGCGCAGCCACTGCACGTCGGACGGAATCCGGTCCAGCAGATCGTCGAACACCGCCCCGTAGTTGGTGAGCCCCCGGATGGCCACCTGCGGCAGGCTGGTCTCGGTGCGCATGTCCGCCACCGCGAGCCGCACCTGCACGTCGTCGGAGAAGCCCAGCACGGCCAGCCGCAGTTTGGCCGCGATCATCGGCTCGGCCCGGAGCCCCTCGCACAACGACACCAGGCCGTCCGACAGTTCCCCCTGGTACGGCCCCATCGAACCCGACTCATCGGCCAGTACATACGCCGGAAGCAACACACCCTTGGTGTCCGCCATTTGTTCTCAACTCCCCGTTTCCGCCCCGTACTTGCAAGAACTGAACTTGCCGGACGCTGCTCTCTGGGAGTGCGCCCCCTGGTGCCGTATCTTCCCAAAGGGCGGGTACTGGCGGAAGCGACTTGGGGGAGTCACTGTGGGAGACCACTATTGGCAGGACGGATCCGACGAGCCGAAGCTGCCGACCTGGCAGCAGACACCCCGGGCCGTGCCACCGCCCCTGGGACAGCCCGCCTCGCCCACCACGCAGCCGCCGCCCACCACGCAGCCGCCGCCCGCCCGGCCCGCCCGGCCCGGAACAGGCACATGGGGCGCGGGAACGACGCACACCCACGCCTCACCGCCGCGGACCGCGCAGGTGCCGCCGCAGCCCCCGGCAGTGCCGCCACCGCCCTCAACCACGCCGCCCGCCAACGGGGTTCAGCAGCCGCCCGGGTGGCCCCACCGCAGGGGACGGCGCACCGCGGCACTCGTGGCCCTCGGCCTGGCCGCCGTCGTCGCGGGCCTGCTGGCCATGCCCAACGGATCGGATGCTCCCCGCGATTCCCGCGATGCGCACCGGGCAGCCCCGCAGCAGACCCGGAATCAGGCCCCCTTCGACCAGGCTTTGGCCCGCCTGGCGACAGCCCGGGGGCTGCACTACAAGGACACGGCCAACGGCATCACCCAGCGGGACATCACCGTCACCCCGTCCGGCACGCTCCTGGGATCCACCGGCGACGGCGGGACGGATCCGGACCAGGACGTCCTCAGAATCGGCGGCAAGACCTTCACCCGGCCGAAGAAGGCCCCGGACGACGAGACACCGGACGGGCAGCAGACGGATCCGGACACCCCGGGCAAGTGGACCGTCGACCGCGGCGAATCCGGCATCGGCCCCGTTCTGGCGCGGTTCCTGCCCCCGGCCGAGCTGGCACTCAAACTCTCGGACGCGGTGGACCAGGTGAAGGACCTGCCCGGCCCGGACGACCCGGACCTGCCCCCGCTGCGGGTCCACGGGGTGCCCGCACTGCGCGCCGACACCCCGGCGGGACGTCTCTTCATCACCAGGAACAAGCCGTACCGCGTGCTGCGCCTGGAACCCTACGGCCCGTCCGGCCGGCTCAAGCAGCTCAGTCGGCCCGGGCAGCGGCACAAGGGCGCAACGCCGTCCGCGATGCAGCGGGTGGCCACGAGCGCCCTGGAGCACGGCGGCTCCCGGGGGATGGACCTGTCCCCGGTTTCCGGCGGCCGGGCGGACGCGCTGTACGACAGCCTGGAGGCGGCCACCAGGCAGCTCGCGCATGCGGTGGACAACGGCATCGACTTCACTCTGAGCACCAACGGCGGCAATGTCAGCTGTGGCACCGGCGGTTGCACCGTCAGCCAGAATTTCACCGGTGCAGTGACCTCTGACGCCAAGGTCCATCTCACCGGCGGTACGGTCACCGCGGTCATGCGCGCGACCGTGACCATCGACGGCCAGGGCGCCGGCGGATGCACCAGCCCGCGCAGCGCCTTCCCCCTCACCGGTAACACGGTGTCAGGCACGCTGTCCTGCTCGGTTCCCGGCGCCGGCGCGGTCTACGCCGCCGTCGACGCGAGATACCGGGCCCAGGCCGAGGCGGAATCCCAGGCGTCCGGCGGGCGGCCCGTCCCCTACCGCTTCCCGTACGCGGCCCACCCCGTGGTCTCCGCCGCCGCCCTGGCCACCGGCGAGGTCGACAAGCTCGTCAAACGGGTGCAGCAGGAGCGCCGTGACCGGGACGGGAGGTGCTCGACCGGCAACACGTCCACTCGGGCGTCCTCGCTCGCCAACCCTGGCGGCCGGAGCCACCGCACAGACAGCGACCGCGCCTCCTCTGTGCGCGCGGACGACGTACCGGTCCTCATCCGCCACACCGATGACGATCCCCGTGACTTCCCGAACCAGATACCCGAAGACAAGCCCCAGTGGTTCAAGTCGATTTCACCCGGACAGGCCCTGGCTCGATCGGGAAACTACGCGTACGTGGTGCTGGAAAACGGTGAACTCGTCATCGGGAAGCGCACCGCGGGTCATGTCAGCCTGGCCCAGGGCGGCCGGGTGCTGGCCGCCGGCGAATTCAAGACCAAGGGCGGCGAGGTTGTCCATCTCGACAACAAGTCCGGGCACTACAGGCCCTACGGAGCCCATGCACGGCAGGCAGCCGTCGACGCGTTCAACAGAAACGGACTCAGGGCTGATGGAAAGTACATCGATGCATGGGGAAGGCCCGACTGCTGATCCCCTGACGGGCTTCAGAAGCATCGTTCACGACATCCTGGACGCCGCGGAGGCCTCGTGCGGAGCGGAGGCACTCGAGCGGGATCTGGAGCGCGCGCTCACGGCGCTGCAGCGGAGTCCCGCCCTGCGGCCGCAGTTCGAGACCGAGCTCATCTCCCTGATCGATTCCCCCGGGGAGGGCGTCGTGGAATTGGTGTCCTTCGCCATGCATGAGCTGCGCTGGCCGGCGGTCGAGGCGGCGATCCGCAGCCGGATCTCCGCTCCCGGGCGGAACGTCAGCGACCGTCGGCTCCACGAGGCGATGCTGGACGCGTTCTCCGACGCCTGGCGCGACCGTGATCTTTACGCGAGGTTCGGCCGCCTGGGGTGAACGACGCGTAACAGGCTCACCGCGAGACGCTGGGACATGTAAGCGAGACGGAAGGCTATTCTGCGGCTCGTTCGATCTTCCTAGGGTTGAGGACATCACGCAGGACACCGGTCCGGACAACGATCCGGACGCCGGTCCGCAAACCGATCCGGGCATCAACCTTGCCCGAACCCAGGGAGAGTTATCGTGCGCGCAGTGATCCAGAAGTCCGTCGGCGGCCCCGAGGTCCTCGAGGTCGTGGAGACCGAGCGGCCGGTGCCGCAGTCCGGCGAGGTGCTGGTCAAGGTCCATGCCAGTGCGGTCAACCCGGTGGACGTGGCCGTCAGGGCCGGCCTCTTCCCCCTGCTCGGCGAGCCGCCGTTCGGTGTGGGCTGGGACATCTCCGGGGTGGTCGAGGAGGTGGGCCCCGGCGCCGGCTTCGAGGTGGGCGACGAGGTGTACGGGATGCCGTTCTTCCCCCGCGCCGCCACCGGCTATGCCGAGTACGTCGTCGCACCGTCCGGCCAGCTCGCCCGCAAGCCCGTCTCCGTCGGCCATGTGCAGGCCGCCGCCCTCCCCCTCGCGGCGCTCACCGCCTGGCAGGGCCTGGTGCAGGCGGCGGACGTCAAGGAGGGCGACCGGGTGGTGATCCAGCGGGCGGCCGGCGGCGTCGGCCACTTCGCGGTGCAGATCGCGAAGGCACGCGGCGCCCATGTGACCGCCATCGCCAGTGCGGCCCGGCACGACTTCGTCCGTGGCCTCGGCGCCGACGAGATCATCGACTACCGGACCACCGACTTCACCGAGGCCGTCAAGGACGCCGACGTGGTCCTCGACTCCATGGCCCAGGGCGATCTCTCGCTCCGCGCCGTGCGGCCCGGCGGCGTGCTGATCAGCATCCTGGAACACGAGGACCAGGAGCTCGCCGCGCGCGTCGAGGCGGCCGGACGGCGCTTCGCCGGCATCTTCGTCCAGCCGGACCGGGCCGCGCTCGAGGCGATCGCCGAGCTGGTCGACGCGGGCCGGATCCGGCCGTACGTCGAGGCGACCTTCCCGCTGGAGGAGGCCGGCAAGGCCCATGAGCTGGTCGAGGCGAAGCACGTACAGGGCAAGATTGTCCTGACGGTCTGACCGCGACGGGCCGCACCAGGGAAGGCGAGGCCGATGGACATCCTCACCGAGGCGCTGGCCTCGATGCGTACCGGAAGCCCGGCGTCCGTACGGACCAACGGCCGCGCTCCCTGGGGCCTGCGGCTGCCACCGGTCGCGGGCGCCGGGTTCCATGTGGTGCTGTACGGGACCTGCTGGCTGGTCCCCCTCGAGGACGCACCACCGCATCTGAAGCCGATCCCGCTGAGCCCCGGCGATGTGATCTTCCTGCGCGACGGCCGGGGCCACATCCTCGCCGACCAGCCCTCCACACCGGCCGAGGAAGAGAAGGCGGAGCAGTACCGGCAGGATTCCCCGATCGGCACGGTCACGATCGGCGGCGAGGGCCCCGAGACCAGCCTCCTGTGCGGCAACTACCACCTGGACCAGGGCCGTCCGCATCCCCTGGTGCGCCAGCTGCCCGAGGTGATCCATCTGCCGACGCGGCACGGCCGCCATCCGGAGCTGAGCGCCGCCGTCCAGCTCCTCGGCTCCGAACTGGAGAACCCGCGTATCGGCTCGGACGGCATCGTGCCCGCACTGATCGACTCGCTGCTCCTCTACATCCTGCGGGCCTGGCTGGACGATCAGCCGCCGGCCACCGCCCGGGGCTGGGCCGCGGCCCTGAGCGACTCGGCGGTGGCGCCCGCCCTGTCGGCCATCCACGACACCCCCTCGGCCCAGTGGACGGTCGAATCGCTGGCCGAGCGGGCCGGGCTGTCCCGCGCGGCGTTCGCCCGGCGGTTCACGTCGCTGGTGGGCGAACCGCCGATGGCCTATCTGACCCGCTGGCGCATGACGACCGCCGCCCGTCTGCTGCGCGAGTCCGACGCCCCGCTGACGACGGTCGCCGCCCGCACCGGATACGGCTCGGAGTTCGCCTTCGCCAAGGCCTTCAAGCGGGAGTACGGCCTGGCTCCGGGCGCCTACCGTCGCCGGAACAGGGCGGCCTGATCACCGGAACCGGCAAGGGGGAATCAGCTGCGCGGGCCGCGCGTTGTGCTGTGGCGGAACCACGGACGACAGGAGACACCACCCCATGCACGACGACCACGCGACCATCCGCAGGATCCTCACCGAGCTCGGAGACACCTGGGCGGTCGTGGGACTGTCCTCGAACCGGCAGCGCGCCGCATACGGCGTCGCCGGGGTGCTGCAGCGTTACGGCAAGCGGATCGTCCCCGTACACCCGAAGGCCGAGACCGTGCACGGGGAAGCGGGCTATCCCTCCCTGGAAGCCATCCCCTTCGCGGTCGACGTCGTCGATGTCTTCGTCCGCAGCGACCTCGCCGGAGCCGTCGCCGACGAAGCCGTCACCATCGGCGCCCAGGCAGTCTGGTTCCAGCTCGGCGTCACCGACGACGCCGCTTTTCACCGCACCCGCGCCGCCGGCCTCACCATGGTCATGGACCGCTGTCCGGCCATTGAGATACCCCGTTTGGGCTGAGCACGGGGTGCGTTAGCGTCCCTGCATGATCACGCCGCGTGCCGCCCTCCCCGAGGACGCCGCCGAACTCGTCCGGCTGCGTCGCCTGATGTTCCTCGCCATGAACGGACGTGATGAGCCCGGGAGCTGGGAGCGGGACGCGGAGGCGGTGGCGCGCCGGCAGCTGGCCGGGCCGGATGCACCGCTGGCCGGGTTCGTGGTGGACGGCGAGGGGGACGGTGCGCCGCATCTGGCGGCGTGCGCGGTCGGCCGGATAGAGGAGCGGCTGCCCGCACCCGGACACCCGTCGGGGCGCTTCGCCTTCGTCTTCAATGTCTGTACGGACCCGCGCTATCGCGGCCGGGGCTATGCGCGTGCCACGACGGAGGCGCTGCTGGACCGCTTCGCCGAGCGGGGCGTCACCCGCGTCGATCTGCATGCCACGGACGAGGCCGAGGCCCTGTACCGCAGCCTGGGCTTCACCGAGCATGCGACGCCGCTGTCACTGGATCTGCGCTCCCGCGCGGGCGCCGGGCAAGCGGGGACCGCGCAGGCGGATCGGACCGATCGGACCTCTCGGGCCGAATAGCGCCTTCCGGGGCGGGAGTTACCGGACGCCGAGCCCGTCCAGGACCGTGGCGCCGGGCAGTTCGGCCAGTGCCTTGCCCGGCACGATGAGCTTGCCGCGCCGGCTGCCGCTGCCGATCAGCGCGTACGGGACGTCGGCCACGGCGGCGTCCACCAGCACCGGCCAGCCGCCGGGCAGGCCGATCGGGGTGATGCCCCCGTATTCCATCCCGCTGTCGCCGACCGCGGTGTCCACCGGGGCGAACGATGCCTTGCGGGCGCCCAGGTGGCGGCGGACCGTGCCGTTGACGTCGACCCGGGTGTGCGAGAGGACCAGGCACGCGGCCAGGGTGACCTCGCCGCCGCGCTTGCCCGCCACCACGACGCAGTTCGCCGACTGCTCCAGCAGCCAGGCACCGTGGTGCGTGACGAGGAGCTCGGTGTCTGCGATGGCCGGATCGGTGTCCACGTAACGGAGTTCCTGCACCGGCACGGATCCACGCCAGTCGCGGATCGCCGCGGCCACGGGCTCGGCCAGCAGGTCCAGGCACTCGGCGGCGGGGCGGACATCGTCGAAGGCATCCATCGGAACGGGCATGTCCGCCAAGCTAACAGCCGCGGCCCGATCCGCGGCCGCCCGTCTCACCGTCTGGATCACCGCGCGGGCGGCACCGGGCTCACCGCCCGAGCGGGATGATCACCGACATCGTCATCGCGACCGGCTCGTCCCCGTCGTTGCGGTAACCGTGCGCCACCTTGGCCTCGAAGGTCGCCGAGGCCCCGGCCGGGACCTCGTACTCCTCGCCGTCCACGACGAGCGTCAGGGTGCCCGACCGGACATGGATCAGCTCGACGGTGCCCGGGGGATGCGGATCCGAGGCGCTGCGGTCGCCGGGCATCAGCCGCCAGTCCCACAGCTCGAAGGGGCCGGGCGCCTCGGCGCCCACCAGGAGCGTGGTGTGGCTGCCGGCCTCGGTGGACCACAGCTGCACGGCCTCGTCCGGCGCCACGATCCGCACCTGCGGGCCCTGTTCGTAATCGAGCAGCGTGGTGATGCTGACCCCCAGCGCGTCGGCGATCTTGACGGTGGTGCCCACGCTCGGGTTCGTACGGGCCTGCTCGATCTGGATGATCATGCCGCGGCTGACCCCGGCCCGCGCCGCCAGCGCGTCGAGGGTGTAGCCGCGTTCGGTGCGCCAGTGCTTGAGGTTACGGGCAAGCGACTGCGTGAGCTGATCGAGATCCGTCACGGTCCGTCCAAGTCGAGGTCCATCGGGGTCCAGGGATCCATGAGCAGCCATGAGCACCCTGGTGGTGCAATATATTCACTACGTCAGTCCAATTTAATGAACTACTGTGTGGTGCACTTCCGCGTCCACGACACTGTACTGCGAGGTTTCCCCATGACTGCGGTCTTCGCCCTGGCCACCAGCCTCCTGTGGGGGCTCGCCGACTTCGGCGGCGGACTGCTCACCCGACGCCTGCACGCGCTGACCGTCGTGGTCGTCTCGCAGACCCTGGCCGCGCTCGCCCTGGGTGCCATCGTGCTGGCCACCGGCGGCTGGCGGGAGGCCGGTCCCCAGCTGTGGTTCGCGGTCGCGGCCGGCGTCGTGGGCCCCGCCGCGATGCTCTGCTTCTACCGCGCGCTGGCGCTCGGCCCGATGGGCGTGGTCTCCCCGCTCGGCTCCCTGGGCACCGTCATGGTCCCGCTCGGCGTCGGCATCCTGGCGGGCGAACGGCCGGGCCTGGTCCAGGTCGCGGGCATGGCCGTGGCCGTGGTCGGCGTCCTCCTGGCGGGCGGGCCGCAGCTCGGCGGCGCTTCCGTGGCGCGCCAGACCATCGTTCTCACCCTGATATCGGCACTCGGCTTCGGCGCGGTGATGTCCCTGATCGCGGAGGCGTCCACGACCCTGACCGGCCTGTTCCTCGCCCTGTTCGTCCAGCGGGTGTGCAATGTCGCGGTGGGCGGCGCGGCGCTGTACGCGACGGTCCGGCGCGGCACCCCCGCGCTGCCCGAGGGCGGGTTCACGGCGCTGCGCGGTTCGCTGCCCGCGCTCGCCTTCATCGGCCTCGCCGACGTCGCCGCCAACGGCACCTACTCCCTGGCCGCCCAGCACGGCCCGGTCACCGTCGCGGCCGTCCTCGCCTCGCTCTACCCCGTCGTCACCGCCCTCGCCGCGCTCGGCATCCTGAAGGAGCGGATGCGTGCCGTCCAGACGGCGGGCGCCTCGCTCGCCCTGGTGGGAACGGTTCTGCTCGCTTCGGGCGGCTGACGGCTGACGGGGGCTCAGGTAGGCGGCGGCGCGGTCATCGGCCCCGCAGGCCCGCCCGTACGCCTCATGACGCCTCGTACGCCCCATCGGTCGCCGCGGCCTCCTCCGGCTCCCACCCCTCCAACGCGAGCAGCTGCTCCGGGGTGACGCCCTCGGGGATCGGCACCGGCGCCGGCGTACGCAGCGGCGGCTGCCAGCCCGCCTCGGGGTCCCAGCTGCGGACGACCCTGGCGGGCGCACCCGCCACCACCGCGTGGTCGGGCACCTCGCCGCGCACCACCGCACCGGCCGCGACCACCACATTCCTGCCCAGCCGCGCGCCGGGCAGGATGACCGCCCCGGTGCCGATCCAGCTGCCGGAGCCGATGCTGACCGGGTCGGTGCGCGGCCACTGCTTGCCGACCGGCACCTCGGGATCGTCGTAGCTGTGGTTGGTGGTGGTGACATAGACCCCGGGGCCGAAGAAGCAGTCATCACCGATCGTCAGCCGGACATCCGCGATCACATGGCTGCCGCGGCCCAGGACGACGCCGTTGCCCAGGGTGAGGATGGGGTCCGGGCCGAGATCCAGGTCCGGCATCATGCCCGCCGTCAGAGTGACGTCCTGGGCGATGATGCAGTGCTCGCCGATCTCGATCCAGGGGTCGCCGAAGACCGTGCCCTGCGGAAAGGCCAGCCGGGCACCGGCGCCGAGCCGGCGGAAGCGGTACGGGCCCGGGCGCTCGGCCGTAACGGCCGCGGCCTGCCTCACCCAGCGCACGCCCCGGTGGACGGCACGCGACACGGCCCGGCGCCGCCAGGCCGCAAGGGATGAGAACACGTTCTGGTTCGACGGCACCCGCACACCGTACTCAGCGCGCCGGGCGGCCGGTCGCACCCCGCGCTGTGATCTTCGCCCCACCGGCGGCCGCCCCCGCCCGCCGCTGCGACCGTCGTCTACGGTGCCGTTGGCGCGGCACACCACTGGCGAGGAGAAGCAAAATGGCAGGACGGGCGTTGATTTCAGGGGTGGCCGGCGCGGAGCCGACGATCGATCCGGCGGCCTTCACCGCGCCCACGTCCGTCGTGGTCGGCGACGTCACCCTGGCTCCGGGGGCGAGCGTCTGGTACCACGCGGTGCTGCGCGCCGACTGCGGCCCGATCGTGCTCGGCGCCGACAGCAACATCCAGGACAACTGCACGGTGCATGTGGACCCCGGCTTCCCGGTGACCGTCGGCGAGCGGGTCTCCGTGGGCCACAACGCGGTCCTGCACGGCTGCACCGTCGAGGACGACGTCCTGGTCGGTATGGGCGCCACGGTCCTCAACGGTGCGCACATCGGCGCCGGTTCGCTGGTCGCTGCACAGGCGCTGGTCCCGCAGGGCATGCAGGTGCCGCCCGGCTCACTCGTCGCCGGGGTGCCGGCGAAGGTCAAGCGGGAGCTGACCGACGAGGAACGCGAGACGATAAAGCTGAACGCCGCGATGTATCTGGAACTGGCGGCCCGGCACCGGGATTCGGTCCAGGAGGCCGACGCAGTCCCGGAGGCCGGGGAGGACGAGGGCTGACCTGCCGGCCCACGCCGGGCACGGCTGAGCCGTCCCCTCCAGCCCGGTGCCCCTGGGGCGCCGTCAAACGCCCCTGTCGCGTTTCCCCCGATAGATAAGGACACTCGCCTGTTTACCGGGCGGTCGGTTCTGGCATCGTTGGTCGTCCATAGGGACGGCGCGGCGCTGTGCCGTGGACGGGATGGCGGATGAGCGCGTGGGCCGATCACCGGCCACTGCCCGAGGTGGTGGGCCGGGCCGTTGAGCACGAGCGGGTGTCCGGGCTGCTGGACGGCTCGCCCCTGGTGACGCTCACCGGCGGCGCCGGGGCGGGCAAGAGCGTCCTGGCCCGCGCCGTCCTGGACGAACGCATCGCACGGCACGGCGGCACGGTCATCCGGGTCGGCTGCTGGGACGGCCTGTCCGACGGCGGTCTGACGGATGCTCTGCTCGAGGCCGCGGGGCTGCCGGCCACCACCCTCCCCCAAGCTCTCAAGGAGCAGGGAGGTACCCCCTTCACCGGCGCGCAGACCGTGCGCCGGGGCGCCCCGCTCCCGTACGAACCGCCGCGCGGCGGTCCCCGGCAGGCGCGCCCGGCCGACGGCGCCACTCTCGCGGCGCTCGCCGCGCACTGCGTCCGGCAGGGCGCGACCCTCCTGCTGGACGACTGCGATCCGGTGCTCGACGCCTGCGCGCAGCTGGTGCGGCGGCTGCTGCGGGCCGAGCCGACGCTGCAGATCGTGGTGACGTCCCGGCGTTCGCTGGGGCTGCCCCTGGAGCGGGTGGTGGACATCGCGCCGCTGCCCGTGACGCTGGGCGAGGGGATCGCGGGTCCGGCCGTCGAGCTGCTGGCCGCGCGGGCCGAGTCGGAAGCAGCGCCGGAGCTGCTGGTCGCCGTCTGCGAGGCGCTCGAGGGCTCGCCGCTGGCGATCGAGCTGGCCGCGCGGCAGCTGGACCGGATGTCGCTGCCGCAGCTCGTGGCGCAGGTGAGCGCGGACGGCCCGCTGTTCTATTCGGGCCCGGCGCCGACCGCGCGGCACACCTCTCTCTACGCGGCCCACGCCGCCGGCTACGCCCTCTGCTCGCCCACGGACCGGCGGGTGTGGGCGCGGCTCTCGGTGCTTCCCGGGGACTTCGATCCCTGGCTGGCGGGATGCGTCTGTGCCAGCAGTGACGTTCCTGCGCCGGAGATCGACGCGGCGCTGGAGCGGCTGCGGCTGGCCTCCGTACTGGAACGCGTACGGGAGAGCGGCGGCCCGCAGGACACCCGGGCCGCGCTGTCGCCGCGCTACCGCCTCCCGCGCGGCGCCCGGGACTTCGGGCGGACCCAGCTGCGCGAGGCGGGCGAGGAGTCCGCGGCGCTGCGCCGGTTCCGGCAGGCGTGCGCGGCGCTCGCGGCGGAGGCGCAGATCGCCTGGCAGGGACCCGACCAGCAGATCGCCGTCCGGCTGGTGGAGGACGAGCAGCACAACCTCGACGCGGCGCTGACCCGGCCGCCGCAGGACGCGGACGACGCGCTCAGCGCCCTGGAGATCGCGGTCTCGCTGTGGTTCCAGTGGGGGGCCTGCGGCTTCCGCCGGGAGGGGCGGGCGCATCTGGACCGGCTGCTGCTGCTCTCCCGGGGCGACACCCCGCTGCGTGCGCGGGCGCTGTGGCTGGCCGGCTGGCTCGCGGCGCAGGAGCATGCGCTCGCCACCGCGGAAGCGCTCCTCGACCAGGCGTGGACGGCGGCGGTGATGCACGCCGACGACGACGGGCTGGCCCGTATCGCGCATGCGCACGGCGTGCTGGCGCTGTACCGGGAGGACAGCGGGGCGGCGGTGGCGTGCCTGGAGGAGGCGGCCGGGCACCGGTCCAAGGACCCGTGGTTCGGGCCCGGTCCCGCCCACAGCTGCGCCCTGCTCGCCATCGCACTGTCGGCCGTGGACGCCGAGGAGGCGGCGAACGCCGCCCACCGCGCCTGGGAATCCCGGCACTCCGACGGCGACTTCTGGCTGTACTCCACCGTCCTGTACGCCCGCGCCCTCACCGAACGTGCCCATGGTCGGCCGGAGGCGGCACTGCGGGCGTGCCGCAAGGCACTGGCGGCCAAGAAGCTCGTCGGGGATCCGCTGTTCATCGCGGGGGCCCGCAACATGCTGGCCGCGCTGCGCCGCGAGGTACGCGAGGGGGCCGCGGTGCCGGAGGCCGGCGCGGGTACCCGGTGGTGGCAGCGCGGCGGCGGGGTACGGACGGCCCCGTTCTTCTCGCGGCTGCGGACGGGGTCCTGAGGGCGCTCAGGTGGGCGCCCGGCCACCCACGCCACTCACACAGCGTGACCGTTCAGCCGCGTTCGGGATGCGGACGCGCCGGGCCGCCCGCATCCTGAAGGGCATGAAGCGTGCCCCCGTGATCGTGCACCCGCCCTGCACCGGCGGGCGCCGCGTCACGCTCCACGGACAGGACCTCGGCCGCGCCCTGCGCCGCGGCGATGTGGCCGCGTATCTGCGCCGGGCCGGATTCCCGACGGCACAGTTCGCCTGGGACGACACCGGCCTCATCGAATGGCGCGACGGCGGCCCCGATGTCTGGTCGAGCCCCTGACAGACCGCGACGCGGCAGCCGTCTTCCGCTCGAAGCAGCCGCCTTCCGCTCGAACCGGTGCAACCAGCGAAACCGGTGGGCACGGTACGCGGCCCCAGCACCCCGGCAGCGAACAACGCCCGCCAGGCGCCCCGCCGTTCCCCAGGCATACCTGGCCCCACCTCACCCTCGGCAATGCCCGACAGGCGCCGCAACCCGCAACCCGCAACCCGCAACCCGCAACCCGCAAAACACGACACCGGCCCGGTGGCAAGCGCTACCGGGCCGGTGACCGCAATCTCCGTAGCCGCGTGAGCAACTGCTCCCGACGGAAGGTCAGTCGATCGCCGCCGGAACCTGATCCTGAGCCTTCGCCTCACGCTCCGCCGCCGCCTTCTTCGCGCGGCGCTTCATGATCAGGAACGAGCCGAGGCCGAAGCAGAGGGCCGCCACCAGGCCGAGCCACTGGAACCGCCGCAGCCACGACTCTGCCACCATGCCCAAGGTGTAGATGAGCGCGGTGGTGCCGCCGGCCCAGATGATGCCGCCGAGGACGTTGGCGATCAGGAACTTCCAGTACGGCATCTTCAGCACGCCAGCCAGCGGACCCGCGAAGATCCGCAGCAGAGCGATGAAGCGGCCGAAGAACACCGCCCACATGCCCCACTTCTCGAACTTCTCCTCCGCCATGGCGACATGGTCGGGACCGAAGTGCTTGGGGAACTTCCGGCCGGCCCAGTTGAGGAGCGGCTGGCCCCCCTTGCGCCCGATCATGTACCCGATGGAGTCACCGATGATCGCGCCGGCGGACGCGCAGGCGCCCAGCACGACCGGGTTGATGTGGTCCTGGGTCGCGGCGAGGATCGCCGCACTGACGAGGACGATCTCACCGGGCAGCGGAATGCCCAGGCTTTCCACCCCGATGACCACCCCCACCAGGAGGTAGACGCTCACGGCCGGTACCGTCTCGAGCCACTCCTGGATGTGCAAAGCCGCTTCCTCCACTTGATGTAGGGCCCCCGTGGGCCGCTGCCCGGCCGCCTGTGCCACCGGGCCGGTCGATACCCTGGCGCGCCGTAACAACGCGCCCGGGAAGCGTACTCGATAGCCCGCATCGGACGCGGATGAGCGACGGCCCGCCGCGCACTGCACGACGGGCCGGGAAACGGTCTTCACCTACTGGACCTGATGGCTCACGCAGAACTCACCACAGTCGCTTACGCTGCACTCGTCTCACTTATTGGGACGCAACGTCCACACAATGGTCATCTCGCCGGTGACCGCGCCGTCCTCACGGGTGATGCTGACCTTGACCGGGAACTCCGGGCGCTCGCCGGCATCCAGATCGGCAACCACCTCGGCCACCGGCCGGCCGAGCTCCGCGGTCGCGGTGACCGGGCCCATGGCGAGCTTCTTGTAGCCGATCTCGGCGCGCACGGCCAGCGGCACCGCCCGCCCGAGCTGATCGCCGAAGGCCGTCATCACGATCGCACCGCTGGCCGACTCGGCGAGGGTGAACATCGCTCCGGCGTGCGGTCCGCCGACGTGATTGTGGAAGTCGGACTGGTCGGGCATACGGACCACGGCGCGCTCGGCGGTGGTCTCGGTGAACTCGAGGTTCAGGGTGCGCACCATCGGCACGGACGCCGACATCATCTCGCCGATCGACGGCAGGGTCTCGGAGGACATGGCAGCATGTTACCTACGGGTAGCTTGGATGAAAAGGCCCGCCCGACCCTCCCGCCCCCGCACTTCACCGACACTCACGGACACTCGCTGACACCGGTCTGCCCAGGAAGCGACGCACACCCCGCGCACGACAGCGGACCCTGACAGCGGCGTCGCCTTCCAAACTCCCTCCCGGCACCACACAACAACATCACCCAATACGGTGAGTAATGCACCGAGGGGAACTTATAGCTCTCCGTAATTCGTTGCCGAGAACAAGGAGGAGGCAGCAAGGAGGCCAAGGCGGCAGAGAAGGCACACGGAGACCCACCCAAGCCAACACCCGCACAACCCAGCACCCACCCAAGCCACCACAGACCCCAAGACCAACCAACCGCAGGCCAAAGCCGACGACCAGGGGCCACCCGTCGGGTCGGGGGACGGCGGGCCACTCCGCGGCCCAGGCCAAGGCCCAAGGCCCAACCACCCCAAGCGCTCATCACCGCCCCAGGCGCTCAGCCGACGCTGAACGCTCCCGAGGGCGGTTCCGGTGAAGGAACCGCATCGGCGTCGCGTACGGGCAGCGCGCCCGCGATCATCCGGCGCAGCGCCGCGCCGTGTTCGACCCGGGCCGGGAACGCGTCACCGGCCACCCGCCTGGCCAGCGCGGCGAGCGGCAGCTCCGTGCGCGAGGCGAGGAGCACGGCATTGCCGAAGCGGCGGCCGCGCAGCACGGAAGGCTCGGCGATCAGCGCCAGCTGCGTGAAGACCGTGGCGAAATTGGCGAGTTGGCCGCGCAGGAAGTCGAAGGGTGCGCCGTCGGCGAGGTTGGCGGCGTAGAGGCCGTGCGACCGCAGCACACGGGCGGCGGCCTGCGCGTACTCGACCGAAGTGAGATGGGCCGGCACCCGGGAACCGCCGAAGACATCGGCCACGATGATGTCCGCGCTGCCCTCGGGCGCCTCCTCCAGCGCCGTACGGGCGTCCTGGGCGCGCACCTCGATGCCGGAGCCGTCGGGGAGCGGCAGGTGCTGTGCCACCAGGGCGAGAAGGCCGCGGTCGGCTTCGATGACGCGTTGCCGGGAGCGCGGGCGGGTGGCGGCCAGATAGCGGGGCAGGGTCAGTGCACCGCCGCCCAGGTGGAGCGCGTCGAGGGGCTGTCCCGGGGTGGTGGCCTCGTCCAGGACGTGGGCCAGTCTGCGGACGTACTCGAATTCCAGGTGGGTGGGGGCGTCGAGGTCGACGTACGACTGCGGGGCGCCGTCGACCGTCAGCAGCCATGCGCGGGGGCGGTCGATGTCCGGCATCAGTTTGGCGGTGCCGTGGTCCACGGGGCGGGTGACGGGTATCGGGTCGGGAGTGGTGTCGGGTATCGGCGGCCTGGTCGGTGCGTCAGGCGTTCCCGGGTGTGCGTACGTCTTCCCGGTGACTTCGTCCGCCGGCGCGATGTGCTGGTCCACCGTCCCATTGTGCCGGGCGGGGCTGGAGGGCGGGCGGGAGGGCGGGCGGAAGCGGGGTCCGGGCTGCCCGGCCGGGGGCGTCTGACCTTGGAAATCTGTTCTTGGGTATCTGACCTTGGGCATCTGACCTTGGGCGTCTGGGAGATCTGTCCGTCGGTGTCTGGGGATCTGAGCTTGGGGTGTCTGGCTGTGGGTGGCCCCTTGGAGGTCTGGCCAGTGGGTGCCGTGGGTGGGGTAGGGC
>NZ_LGKG01000161.1 GCF_001294335.1 Streptomyces chattanoogensis | reverse complement strand
GTGTGCGGCAGGGCGGGGGCGGCGGACGGGGGGACGGGCGGGGCGGCACCGGGCGGCTCGGGGGCGGCAGGCGGGGCGGACGAGGCGGGCGGCGTGGCGGCGGTGCGGGCTTCGGCGACCGAGCGCTCGGTCTGTTCGGTCATCGAGGGGCTCCATTCGGGGGACGCGGCGGGAGGCTACGGGACCGGGGCGGATCAGCCGTCCCCCTGAGCCGTGAGCGCCGCCAGCGCCCGCGACAAGGCAGTCAACGATTCGGCTACGGAGGGAAGTTGAAGAGGATCGGCCACGTCCAGGGCTTGCCCGCGCTGCGCCGTGTCGCCACGGAGCAGCGCCTCGGACCCCAGCCGCACCCGCAACGCCCCGGGATCGTCCCCGAAGCGGTGCCCGCCGCGCGCCGCCCATGGCGCCAACTCCCGTTCCAGCGCGGCGGATTCACCGATCCCACGGGCTTCGAGGGCCCGGCGCAGCGGCTCGAGGTCGGCATACACATGGCTGCCGGAATGCGGCGGGCGGCAGACGGCGCCGGCCTCGGTGAGGGCGCGGTGGAGCGCGGCGGTGAGCGCACCGTGCAGCCGGGCGGCGGCGGTGGTGGCGGTGCGTACGGGGACGGGCTCGCCGAGCGCATGGCCGACGGCGCAGGCGAGCGGGCCGGGCAGCGGCATCCGCAGCGCGGCCAGCGCATCGAGCGTCCCGGCGCGCAGCGCGGCGCCCCGTTCGGTGTCCGGGAAGCGGGCGACGGCCGCGGGCCAGGAGGCGGGGACGAGGGCGGCCCGCAGGTCGGTCAGCACCACCACCTCGTCGGGCAGCATCTCGGCGGGGCTGAGGAGCACGGTGTCATGCGGATCGTGCAGCAGATCGCGGTGCGACTCGTCGCTGATGACCCACAACCCCTCCCCCGCCGCCGCCTCGCACACCTCGTGCAGCTGCTCGGGCGCCGGACAGGTGCCGGTCGGGTCGTCGGCGACGGACAGCACGAGGACGCGCGGCTCGGTACCGTGCATCCGGGCCCGGCGGACGGTCTCCAGCAGGGCAAAAGGGTCGGGCATCCCGCCCGATTCGGCCGGTACGGGCGCGCGGTGCACCGGCCGTCCGAGCAGCCGGGCGGGCGGTGCGTACCACTCGGAGCAGGGCCGCGGCAGCACCACGGCCCCGTCGGCCGCCGCGTACAGCGCGAGGAGGAGGGCGGGCGCGCCCGGGGCGGCGAGCGTATGGCCGGGGTCGGTGACCAGGCCGCGCCGCTCCCAGTAACCGCAGGCGGCGGTGCGCAGCGGGAGGGAGCCGCCGGGGGGTTCCGGTTCGCCGCGGTCGGCGGCCGCGGCCAGGTGCGCGGCGAGGTCCGGGAGCACCGGAAGGCCCACCGGCGGGTCCGGGGCCGGATCCGGGGCGGTCCGCTGCATCCGTACCTCCACCCTCCGCGACGACAGGCGATCGTGGGCCCATCACATGAATGATGACTTCGACCACCTTGGCAGACGGGGTAGGCGGCGACCGGGGCGACACGTCAGCGGCAAGGGGGAGGGCGCGGCCGACGGGGTGGGGTGGGGCCGTATGGGTCATCCGTTCGCTCATCCGTACGAGCCAGGGGTGCGGGCGGCGCACCGCCTCAGCCCTCGCCCGCCGGACCGGACGACCAAGTGCCCAGCGCCATCTCGGCGGTGATACCGGGTCCGAATCCGGCCAGCAGCCCCCGCTGCCCGTCGCGCGCCGATGCCTCGTCGAACATCCGGGCAAGGGCGTCGAGCACCACCGCGCTGGCGATGTTGCCGTACTCGGTGAGCGTCGCACGGCTGAAGCGGAACGCCTCGGGAGGCACCTCGAGGAAGCGGCACAGGTCGTCGAGGATGCGCGGACCGCCGGCGTGGACGATGTAGAAGTCCAGGTCGCCCGCGTCCCAGTGCTGCTGTTCGGCGACGGCGCGCAGGGCGGGGGCGAGGGGCTCCATGGTGCCGGGGACGCGCTTGTCCAGCTGGAAGTGGAAGCCGGTGGAGCGGATCGCGTAGGAGATCCAGTCCTCGGTGTTCGGGATGAGGTAGGAGCCGTTGCGTTCCAAACGGACGCCGGTGCCGCCCTTGCCCCGGACGACCGCGGCCGCGACCGCGTCCCCGAACAGGCCGTTGGACAGCAGCGATCCCACCTCCAGATCGGTGGGCTGATAGCACAGCGAGCAGAACTCGCAGGCGACCAGGAGCACATTGGCGTCGGGGTAGGCCCGGCAGAAGTCGTGCGCGCGGTTGATCGCGGCGCCTCCTGCCGCACAGCCGAGCTGGGCGATCGGTATCTGCCGAGTCTCCGATCTGAAGCCCATGGTGTTGATGAGCCATGCGGTCAGGGCCGGCATCATGAAGCCGGTGCAGGACACGTACACGATCAAGTCGATGTCCCGCGACTCCAGTTCGGCCTGGTCGAGTGCTCGGCGCACCACGTCGGGGACCCGGGCCTTGGACTCCTCCTCGTAGACCGCGCTACGGGCGTCGAATCCCGGGTGTTCCAGTACCTTGTCGATGGGCTGGATCAGATGCCGTCTGACCACGCCGGTGTGCTCGATGAGCCGGAGCACCTTTTTGAGCTGCAGGTGGTCGTAGTGCAGCTGTCGCGCGAGTTCGAGGGTGTCGTCCCTGGTGATGATGTATTCCGGTACCGCGATTGCCGGTTTGCACAGAACCGCCATGGGATGCGCTCCTAGCAGACTGTGGTCCGCTCGGTGCAGTCCCTGGAAGCTCTGACTTACTGGTGTGTCGGGGCCGACGGGAGCCGCCGGCACGAAGGGTGCCGGCGGTTCCGGCGGCCCAAGTCGGTGCCCCTGGGAGGGACGCAAGCGGGCCAGCCGTCGAAGAATGAACTCTCCCTGTGCAGCTGGATCACACCCCTGGGGGTGGATCAGCTTTACGAGCCACGGTACGGCAGTCGGGTGAAGTCCGCATGCCGCTGCGGGCTTCACCGACCGTCACCACAGGACCGGCAGCGCCTGCGGATAGCGCCAGATGGAGGTCTCGTTCCAGCGCACCTCCTCGGCCGGCTTCGCCGGTTTGAGTTCGGGGAAGCGGTCCAGGAGGGTGCCGAGCGCCACCTCCATCTCGACGAAGGCGAGCGGGGCACCCAGGCAGTGGTGCCCGCCCCAGCCGAAGGTCATATGGGGCGGCTTCTCGCGGCTGAGATCCAGCTCGTCGGGCCGGTCGAACTTCCGGGGGTCCCGGTTGGCCGTCAGATAGGAGACATGCACGATGTCCCCTTCCCGGATCCTCACCCCGCTCAGCTCCACGTCCTCGAGCGCGACCCGGGGAATGCCGACGCCCTTGCGGAACGGGATGAACCGCAGCATCTCCTCGAGCGCCTGCGGGAGTCGCTCCGGCCGGGAGCGCAGCATGGCGAGATCCTCGGGCCGGGTCAGCAGGGTGTAGGAGAGGTTGCCGATCTCGTAGGTGGTGGTGTCCTGGCCGGTGATGAGCAGCACCATGGCCATGACCGTCAGTTCCCGCTCGTCCAGGATCTCGTCGCCGTCCCGCGCCGTGGCCAGGGCGCTGATCAGGTCGTCGCCCGGGTGCGCACGCCGGTGTGCGGTCAGCTCCGCGAAGTACGCCCGCATATCGGCCTTGGCCCGGACGGCGTTGTCCCGGTTGTCGGGGCTGATGTTCATCATGGTGCGGGCGTGGCCGCGCAGCTGCGCGCGGTCGGCCTCGGGGATGTCGAGGACCTCGCAGATCGTGGTCAGCGGCAGCGGGTTCGCCAGGTTCTCCATCAGGTCGCCGGGCGGGCCCTGCTCGGCCATCCGGTCCAGCAGTTCGTCGACGACACGCTGGGTACGGGTCCGCATCCGCTCCACATGACGCGGTGCGAAGGCCTTGGAGACCAGGCTCCGCAGGCGGCTGCTCGCGGGCGGGTCCATCACGTTGATCGCCTCGTCCTGGACGATCGGTTCGGGTGTCATACGGGGGAAGTCGCGGCCGATGACGGCATGCCGGCTGAAGCGCCGGTCGGTGGTCACCGTGCGCACGTCCTCGTACCGGGTGACGAGCCATGCCTCGCCCTCCCCGTACGGCAGCCGGATACGGGCGACCGGTTCCTCGGTCAGCAGGCGCTTGAGCGTCGGATCGAACTCAAGAGCCTCGGCGTAGTCGAATGGGCAGTTCCAGACGTTCGGGCCGGGTTCCATGCTGAGCTCCCGAAGTGAGGGGATGACGAGCGGATGCGCCGGCCGCGACGGCAGGCCGGGGCGCGGCGCACAGGGGCGCGGGCGCACGAAAAGCGCCCGTTCATCGCTCGCAAGCATGGTAGCCAGGCTGCTGCGCGGCGGCCTGGCCGTACGGCCCGGACGGGGACGGTTGCGGCCCCCGTCCGCAGCGGCGTACGGCGCCGAGCGGACAGCGGGGGCATTGCGCCGAACGGGTGGCATCGGCCTCGGCGGCCCGCTGCGCCGGTGCCCCGCCGGGGTGGAACCGGTGCCCGGCCGGGGTACAAGGTGCCGCATGCGGAAGAAGCTGTCCCATCTCGACCGGCTGGCCTTCGTCCGGATCGCCTCGCGCGAGTGGCCGGGCGCCCAGCGTGTGCTGCCGCGGCTGTCCCGGAGCGCCAATCACGGGCTGCTGTGGTTCGGTGTCGCGGCCGGTGCCGCCGCGCTGGGCGGCAGACCCGGCCGCCGGGCCGCGCTGCGCGGAGTGGCCTCGCTGGCGGCCGCGTCGGCGACAGTGAACACGCTGGGCAAGCGCTCCGTACGGCGTGCACGGCCGCTGCTGGACGCGGTCCCGGTGATCCGGCAGCTGCACCACCAGCCGTTCACCTCGTCCTTCCCGTCCGGGCACGCGGCCTCGGCGGCGGCCTTCGCCACCGGGGTCGCGTTCGAGAACAAATGGTGGGGACTGGCACTGGCGCCGCTCGCCGTGTCGGTGGCGTTCTCCCGTGTCTATACGGGGGTGCACTATCCGGGCGATGTCCTGGCGGGGGCGGCGCTGGGCGCCGGTGCCGCATTCGCCGTACGCGGCATTGCCCCGACCCGCACCCAGCTGGCCCCGCCGGCCCGGCCGCGCGCGGACGCGCCCGCGCTGCCCGGCGGGCGCGGTCTGGTGGTGGTCGCGCACCACGGCTCGGGGCAGCGGGCCGGGACGGCCCCGGACCGGACCCAGGAGCTGCGCGGGCTGCTGCCGTTTGCCGAGGTCGTACGGTGCGGCGGACCGTGGGCGCGGCCTCTGGAGGAGGTGCTGGAGGAGGCGGCGGAGCTGGCCGGGCGGCGCGGTGGGGCGCTCGGTGTGCTGGGCGGGGACGGCACCGTCAACGCCGCGGCGACGGTCGCGGTCCGGCACGGGCTGCCGCTGGCGGTGCTGCCCGGCGGCACCCACAACCACTTCGCGTACGACCTGGGCATCGAGACCTACGCGGCGGCGGCCCGCGCCGTGGAGAGCGGTGAGGCGGTCGCCGTCGACCTGGCGCGCTTCCGGTCCGGGCCGGAGCGGGCGGACCGGGAGGGCCGGACGGACAGGGAGGGCCGGACGGACCGGTATTTCCTCAACACCTTCTCCGTCGGGGCCTATCCGGAGCTGGTGCGGATCCGCGAGCAGTGGGCGGGCCGGATCGGGGCGTGGCCGGCCGGGGTGCTGGCGGCGTGCGAAGTGCTGCGTACCGCCGAGCCGTTGACCGTCGAGATCAACGGCAGACGGCGCGCGGTGTGGCTGCTGTTCGCCGGCAACTGCCACTACCGGGGGCTGGGGCTGGCGCCGGTACGGCGGCACGACCTGGCGGACGGGGTGCTCGATGTCCGGGTGGTGCACGGCGGCCGGCTGGCCCGCACCCGGCTGCTCGCCGCGGCGCTGACGGGCAGCCCGCGCACCTCCCCGGTCCTCGGCGAGGCCCGGTTGCGCAGCCTTCGGGTGGGCGGGCTCCGGGAGGGCACGCCCCTGGCGTTCGACGGCGAAGTCACCGCATTCACCGGGGAGTTGACGCTGGAGAAGGAGAACGAGGCCCTGACGGTCTATCGCCTCCCGCTCAAATAGCGAGACGGCACTCTCATGATGCGAGACCGCGGCGTACGGTGTGAACGTCATGCCCCGGTCACGCGAAGGAGCCGACCATGCCGCACGAGTCCGCCGTCTACACGCACGGCCACCACGAGTCCGTACTGCGCTCCCACACCTGGCGCACCGCCGCCAACTCGGCCGGATATCTGCTGGATTCGCTGCTGCCGCACATGCAGATCCTGGACATCGGCTGCGGCCCCGGCACCATCACCGCCGACCTGGCCGCGCTGGTGCCGGACGGGCAGGTCACCGGGCTGGAACACGCCCCCGAGGTGCTGGATCAGGCGCGCGCCACGGCCGCTGGGCGCGGGCTGACGAACGTCCGGTTCGCGGTCGGGGACGTCCACGCACTGGACTACCCGGACGACACGTTCTGCGTGGTGCACGCCCATCAGGTCCTGCAGCACGTGGGCGATCCCGTGCAGGCGCTGCGCGAGATGCGCCGGGTCACCAGGCCCGGCGGGATCGTCGCCGTCCGCGATGCGGACTACTCGGCCATGACCTGGTACCCGGAGGTCGAGGGGATGACCGACTGGCAGCAGCTGTATCTGCGGGTGGCCCGCGCCAACGGCGGAGAGCCGGATGCCGGACGACGGCTGCACGCCTGGGCCCGCCAGGCCGGTTTCGACCGGTCCGCCGTCACCGCCACCGCCGCCACCTGGTGCTACCACAGCCCGGAGGAGCGGTCCTGGTGGAGCGAGCTGTGGGCGGACCGCACGGTCTCGTCGTCATACGCCCGGATCGCGGTGGACGGCGGACACGCCACGGCCGGGGAGCTGGCGCGGATCGCGCGGGCGTGGCGGGAGTGGGGCGCGCAGGAGGACGGCTGGTTCGCGGTCCTGCACGGCGAGATCCTGTGCCGGGTGTGATCACGCTGCGCGCCGACGGGGCACCCAACTAGGGTGGCCCGTATGGACATTCTGGGGACCTCACTGCGGGTATGTGTCGGCGACCTCGATGCGGCGATCGGCGTCTACGAACGGCTGACCGGCGCCGAGGCCATACGTTTTCAGCGCGGCGGTGTGGCCGTGGCGGCCGTCGGGTGCTTCTTCCTGATGAGCGGCCCCGAGGCGGAGTTGTCGGTGCTGCGGAAGATCACGGCGACCCTCGCCGTGAAGGACGTGGACGATGCGGTCGCCGATCTGACGGCGGTCGGCGCGGAGATCATCGCGGGTCCCCTGCCGACCCCGATCGGGCGGAACCTCGTCGCCCGGCATCCGGACGGCTCGGTCTTCGAGTACGTCGACCGGAAACAGGATGCCTGACAGCACGGCGGACGGCGCGCCGGACAGAGCCCGTCCGGCGCGCCGCTCCGTCCGCCTCGCGGCTGCGGTATGACCGCCGTCAGGAGGACACCTCCAGCACGATCTTGCCGCGGGACCGCCCCGACATGCTGCGCTTGACCGCCTCGGCCGCCTCGGCCAGCGGGAACACCGCATCGATCGGGACGGTGAGCTTCCCCGCGTCCGCGAGATCGGCGAGCGCCGTCAGATCGGCGGTGTCCGGGCGCACCCACACCATCTGGCCGCCCTTCGCGCCGACCTCGCCGTCGGCGATGGACACCAGCCGGCTGCGGTCCTTGAGCAGCTGCTGCGAGACGTCCAGAACGCCGTTGCCGACGAAGTCCAGCGCCACGTCCACGCCTTCGGGCGCCAGCGCCCGGACCCGGTCCGCCAGACCGTCACCGTAGGTCACCGGCTCGGCGCCCAGGGACCGCAGGAAGTCGTGGTTGCGTTCGCTGGCCGTGCCGATGACGCGGACGCCCCAGGCCACCGCGATCTGTACGGCGAGCGAGCCGACACCGCCCGCGGCGGCATGCACCAGGACCGTCTCGCCCCGCTGCGTACCGACCCGCTTGAGCGCCTGATAGGCCGTCAGTCCGGCCAGCGGCAGCCCGGCCGCCTGCTGCCAGCTGAGCGCGGCGGGCTTGGGTGCCAGGGTCCGTACGGGCGCGGCGACCAGCTCGGCGTAAGTGCCGTGCTGGACCTCGTCCTTGCGGACATAGCCGATGACCTCGTCGCCGACCGCGTACTCGGGGGCGTCGACGCCGACCGCCTCGACCACACCCGCCACGTCCCACCCGGGGATCAGCGGATAGTGGGCGTGCATCAGCGCATCCAGATAGCCGCCGACGATCTTCCAGTCCACGGGATTGACGCCGGCCGCCCTGACCCTGATCAGCACCGAGTCGGGACCCACCTTCGGGTCGGGCTGGTCGGTGTATTCGAGGACCGAGGGGCCGCCGTAGCTGTTCACGGTGATTGCCTTCATGGTCGTCACAACGCGTGACGGCCGGGGATCATTCCACGGTCGCGGAAACTTTCGCCGAATGGCGTACGGACGGGGTGTCATGACTCCCCGCGAATCCTCGCGGCATGGCCGCCGGTGGCTTGGTCAGCCGGTGAGCCGGAGCGTCAGCCGTGCCGGTTTGCGGCCCTGCTTGGACCTCCACGGTGCCCCCGGCCCGCCCCCGCCCCCTGCGGGGAGGGCGGGAGTAGAGAGACCCCAGGTTCTGCCCGATGGTTGAGGTTCGCAACCACTCCGCCGCTCCGGGGCATGCGAACGGCCACCCTCAGTGATGGTTGAGGGTGGCCGTTTGGCTTGTGGTCTCAGCGGTGGAACTCTCCACCCTTGACAGCGGTCACGAACGACAGCCAGCCGTCGGCCGAGAACATCAGCGCCGGTCCATGCGGGTCCTTACTGTCACGGACGGGGATGATTCCGGGGAAGTCGTCGGCGACTTCGACGCAGCTAGATTGCCCATTGCTGTAGCTGGACTTTCGCCACGTCACGCGGTTCAGGTCAGCCCTGTTCATAGTTTCCTGCCATTTCGAGAATCAGGCGTTGTGACGCCTCTTCGGGCATTGCCTTGGCCCAGATGTCGCGGAACGCGTTGTCATAGCGTTCAACCTCTCGGGGCTTGTCCAAGTAGAGGTCCCCCGTGTAGCCGTCTGCGTAGACGGTCGGGGGTTCCGTTTCTCTCCCATTGCCGGTAAGCGGAAATCGGAGAATCTGGAACTGACCCGACATGACGCCTCGGTGCAAACCGGCGCTGAACGGGACTACCTTGATGGTCACTGTGGGTAGGTGGCTCACCTTCCCCAAGTGACGAAGTTGTCCCGCCATCACGTTGTTCCCGCCGACAGGACGCCTCAACACTGCTTCGTTGAGCGCCACGTTGAGCGTAGGCGGCTGTGTCACTCGGGTCAGAAGCGTCTGTCGCTTGATGCGCACTTGAACCCGCCGAGCGATCTCGCCGGGTTCTTCGTCGGGGTTGTCTTCTTGAATGACCGCGTGGGCGTACTCGTCGGTTTGGAGGAGTCCGGGGATCGACTCCGGTTCGTACCAGTCAAGGTGCGTTGCTGCCTCCTCCAGCCCGATGTAGAGATCAAAACCCTCGGGGATCGCATCCCCGTACGCATGCCACCACCCTTTTGCCTTCGTTTCGTGTGCGAGCCCTACGAGCGCCTCTGTGAGTGCAGGCGATGCGCCGTAAAGATCACACATCGCCTTTACCTCGACGGCACGAGAAGAGACCTTCCCCTGCTCCACGCGCCACATGGTTGTTGGTGAGCGCTCCAACAGCTTGGCTGCCGCGTTCACCTTGAGTCCCGCGCGTTCGCGCAACTCGCCCAAGATGCGCCCTAGTTGTCGCCTTGGCACCGTTGATCCAGTCGGACCGTCCGGCTCCGTCACACCTACCCCCTACGACCGAAGTGAAAGACTCCCGCGTCCTGAATGAAAGCATCACCCGATGCCGACTGCAATGCACGTCAACTAGCTGAAAAAGCACTGCATGAAAGGTTGCACGGGAGCATGCGGCCGGAGCATTCTGGCACCCCCGCCCCGCTCAACTGCCCTACATGGGGCGGGAGAACGGCGGCCGGTAGACGCAGCCAGGCGCCGACCGCCGAAGACCACGTGCCACGTAAAGACCCCCGCGACCGAGGCGACGGTCCGGGGGCGTGGCCCCAACCGCTCGGAGGTTGAAGCGTGTTCCACACTATCCGAACGATCTTCGAATCGCTGCTGCGGCTGTTACTACCGGCCCGGGGCTCCCACCGTGCCGCACCGCCCGCAGTCGGGCGTGAGGACGCTCCGGCGCTCACACTCCCCCGAGTGCCCCTCCAACGACCGGGGTTGCCGCTACGGGGTGAGGACTCACCCCTGATCCGTCCGTACGTCCTGACGCCGGAGGAGCGCCAGGAGCGGCGGCTGCAGCGTGGGCGGCGGCGGGCTCTGTGGCTCGCGGTGCACGGCATCGACGCCGGGCCGCGTTGGATTCACGGTGTGGAGGTGGTGAGCTGATGACCGGCATGACCCCGCCCGTTCACCTGTCAGACCCATACCCGGACCTGGACCCTGAACCCGTACCGGGATGCGACATCTGCCGGGAGTTGGTGAAGCAGCGGGCCGAAGCTCGGCGGCTCGGGGAACACGGTCGCGCTGCGATGTGCACGGTGGAGCTCGGGCAGCACTCCCACCCGAAGGAGGCCCGCAAATGAGGGGCGCGTGGTTGCGGTGGTGCGACCGCGTAGAGGAAGAGTGGAACCGGCACGTCAGGTATCGGGAGTTGTACCGTCAGCTTGATCGTGTGCGGGAAGACCTCAAGGCTCGCACGGCGTGGGTGGATGAGCTGACCGGGAACGAGGCGGCCGAGATGCTCCGTGGTCTCAGCGTGTGTATCGAGGCCGTGCGGGAAGCAGGCAGTGATGCCCCCGACCGTCCGGAGAGCACGTCATGAGGGCGCAGGGCAGGTTCCTGGAATGGACGCTTCGGGTCGATCCGAAGGTGGGACTCAGGCACGTGGGAAAGTGCCTCATCTGCTGGGAATCCTGTGTCGATACCCCCTCCGTCGACAAGGCCCGGGACTGGTGCCTGAAGCACCTGGGCGCCACCGGTCACACCGGCTTCCGGTTGTCGGCGTTCGAGTTCTTCGATGCCATCCTCACTGACCACCCATCGGTGAACGACACTCCCGCCGACCCGGACCAGGGCGGGGCTACTCGACCGTGGGCCAAGGCCGCGACCGTGAGGACGTAGCGCTTGGCGCTTATGACGTACCCCCAACGGCCACCTCCGGCCAACGCCGAGGGTGGCCGTTCGCCGGCCCGGGAGCACCCCGGAATGGTTGCGGGGGTGGGGGGCCAGGGGTGAGGGGAGCCCAATCCGGCCGCATGGTGGCCTCACACCGGCCGCATCCGGAACTCGTACCGCTGGGGCAGCGGGTGCTCGGCGCGGGCCCTGGCGCGGACCGCTTCCGTGACCGGGCCGGGGCCCGCGACCAGGCGTTCGGCGATGGTGTACCAGGTGTCGCTGAGGGTCTCGTCGCCCTCGCGCAGATCGGCGATCTCGAAGCCGGCGTCGAAGACCGCGCGGGCCGCGGCCGGTTGGTCCTGGGCGAGCAGGACCTGGGCGAGCAGCAGCCGGAACCGGCCGTCGGCCAGGTCGTCCTGGCGCAGATGTGCCAGCAGATCGCACGCCTCGTCGGCCCGGCCGACGGCGAGCAGCGCGGGGACCGCCTCCCGGGCCAGCGCGGGCAGCACCGCCCACCAGGTGCGCGCGGACGCCCCCTCGGGCGCCAGCGTCCCGGCGAACCGGGCCGCGCAGCCGAACGCCTCCGCATACCGGTCGGCGGCCCGTACCGCATCGCCCGCCTCCGCCTCGGCGACGGCCAGGCAGTACAGCGGCAGGGCGTCCAGCGACAGCCGGCCGCCGCCGGTCGCCAGCGCCCGCTCCCAACTGCGGACGGCCTGGGCACGGTCCCCGGCATGCCACTGGGCGAGGCCCAGGTGGTAGTCGGTGGCCGGGCCCGGCAGCGCCGACTCCAGCAGATCGCGCCAGGCCGGGGAGACCAGCGCCGGGCCGGGGAGGGGCCCGTCGGGCGGCAGGTCGCCGGTCTCGAGCAGGGTCAGCCAGGGACGCTGGGCGGCGCCGAGGGTCGCCGCGTCGAACGGTGTGCCCGGCAGATCGAGCCCCGCGCGGGCGACTTCGAGCGCACCCCAGCCGGAGCCGGTGGCCAGCGTCTCCTTCGGTTCCTGGTCGGCGTACGGCCGCCAGGCGGCGTACGCGGCATCGACGGCGGCCCGCGGCAGCGCCGCCTCCAGCCGGTCACCGACCTCGCCCCGGGCCGCGCCCCAGTCGTCGCCGTGCACCGTCGCGGCGTCCGCGGCCAGCGGCCCGTACGCCTCAAGCCACGCGAACTCGCCGCCCGCGTCGAGCGGGACATGCTCCAGCTGCGTACGGGCCAGACCCGCCTGGATCTCCGCATAGCCGCCGGTCCCCGGCTCGGTGAGCCACTCCTGCCAGCGCCGTCCGGCCCGCCCTGCGCCCCAGAGGAACAGCTTGCGGCCGCGCAGCGTATCGGTGGAGGTCTGCACGAGGCCGCGGCCTTCGCCGTCCAGGGAGGCGATCCAGCGGCGGGCGCCGTCGGGGACCTCGTAGAAATAGTCGGCGGGGAACTCGCTGCGGAGGGGGTAGGTCCGGTCGACGCCGTGCACGACCGGGACCGGGACCCGGCGCAGGGTCCGCTCGTAGCCGAAGTGCCAGGCCTCGTCGGCGGGGGCCAGCACGCGGGTGCGTTCGCCTTCCGGGACCGCGATGTTGGACCACCAGTAGACCGGCACGGTGCGGTGGTGGGGGTTGCGGATCCGTACGCCCACGTAGAGGAAATCGGAGCCCTCGGGCAGCCACAGGTCCACCTGGAAGGGCAGGTCCCGCAGCCGCTCCCATTCCCACAGCCGGAGCATCTCTCCGCCGTCGGGCGCCGGGACACGGGCGGCGTGCAGCGGGGCGCAGGACAGGGTGGTGTGGCCCGTGGCGCCGATGTTCCATTCGATGCCGCCGGAGAACCAGGCACCGTTGAGGGCGAATGCGGCGGGTTGCAACACCGGGTTGCGGTAGAGGAGTTCGCGGCCGGTGGGCTTGTGGTGCAGGGAGTGCACCCGGCCGCCGAGACCGGGCAGAACGGTGGCGCGCAGCCGGTCGTTCTCGAGGACCAGTGCGTCGACGTCGGCGGTGCGGCGGGTACGGCCGTAACCGTCGCGCAGCGGGGCGGGCAGGATCGAGCGCAGCGGCTCATAGCCGATCTGGCGCGCCATGTCGCCGGGCAGCGCGGTGTCCTGGGGGGTCTCGACACGGTGCGGATCGCGGCCGCCGCGCAGGGCCGGGAGCGGGTTGTCCGGGCCGACGGGGGCGGCGGGAAGGGACAGGGTGGTGCGTCGCACACTCGTGGCCACGGCTGCCTCGCAGGGTTGGACCGGCCACCTCGGCTCCGGCGGCCTCCTGTTGACCATGGAACCTCGTCAGCGCCCTTCTGAACAGGGCTTCTTGCGGTGGGTGGGGTCAGGGTTGCGCAAAGACACCCGCGAGGAGATCGGTGAGCAGCGCGGCGCCGTCGCCCTCGGGGTCGCGGTCCGGGTCGTAGATGGTGACGTCGATGCCCGCGCAGCGCGGTGAGGCCGCCAAGGGGGCCAGAAGGGCGTGGAGTTCGTCGATGAGCAGGCCGCCGGGGTCGGGGCTGTCGACGGCCGGCATGACGGACGGGTCGAGGACATCCGCGTCGAGGTGGATCCAGAAGCCGTCGAGCGGGGACTTCTGGAAGTGGGTGAGGGCCTCGCGGGCCACCGTGTCCGGGCCGTGCCGCCGGATGTCGCCGACCGTGGTGTGGCGGATGCCGAGCCCCGTCAGCTCCACCTGGTCCTCGTCCTCGTCCCGGATGCCCAGCACGCACACGTCCTGGTCCCGGACATACGGCCGCAGCCCGTCGATGTCCGTGAGATCCGGCTGTCCCCGCCCGGTGATCTGCGCCACGCCCTCCCCGGCCGCGGCCCCGACGGGGCCGGACACCGCCACATTGCCCGGGTGCCGGAAGTCGCCGTGGCCGTCGAGGTAGGCGACACCGTACCGCCCCAGCCGCCGCAGCCCGAGGACCGTGCCGAGCAGAATGCTGCAGTCCCCGCCGAGCACCACCGGGAAGTCGCCGCTGCGGACGTGGTCCCCGACGCGGGCGGCCAGTTTCCGGGTGTACGCGGCGATCGCCCCGGCGTTGAAGTCGCCGTCGCCCTCCTGCCACTCCCCCAGGTCGTAGCGCGGCGGCACCACCACACCGCCCTCCAGCGCGCCGAGCCGCCGCAGCAGCCCCTGTTCCCGCAGCGCGCCGGGGAGTTTGTAGCAGCCGGGGACCGTGCCGGGCGCGGGCGGGCGCAGTCCCAGATTCGAGGGGGCATCGATGAGTACGGTGCGGCGCATACGGTGATCGTCACACAGGTGTGCGGGAAAAAGGCGAGGTCTCGGAAGATCTGTCGAAATACCCTGGGCGTTGACGCATGACGCATGACGCATGACGCATGACGCACTGGCGCAGTGAGCGCATGCCTCCACACCTCGCAGAACGGAAGACGGCACTGATGTCCACGACGGCCCAGCACACCTACCGAGTGATCGTCCGCGGCAGATGGGACGGCCTGACGGCCGAGGCCCGGGCGAAACTGCTCGCCGAGGTGGACGACCACGGGCTGGCGCAGCTGCAGTTCACCCGCGAGGGCTCGCTGGCGTACGACACCGCGCTGCACTCCTTCACCTACCGCTATGTCATCGTCTCGGACGCGGCGGACGGCGAGGAGATGGCGGCGGCGCTCGCCGAGGACAAGGCGGAGACCGCGCTCAGGGAGGCGGGGCTCGGCTACCGGGAGCTGCGGTCCGCGGCCACCGACATGGACACGATGAAGATCAACCGCAAGGCGCGGTAGCGCCGCCGTCCACCGCTGTGCCCTTCGTGTCCTTTGCCCCCGCACCTGGCGGCTCGTTGAAGCGCAGCCGGTTGCCGAACGGGTCGGTGAGCGTGAGCGAGGTGCCGATCTCGTCCTCTTCCAGGCCGGGCCGCAGATACGGATAGTCCTTGGCGGCCAGCTCGGCGTGCAGCTCGCGCACTCCGGTCAGCTCCGTGTAGACGGTGGAGCCGGGCGTCGCATCGCCGTGGTGCTCCGACAGATGCAGTACGAGGGCACCGCGCGACACCTGGGTGTACAGCGGCATCCCGGGCTCGAAGCGGTGCTCCCAGTCGACGGTGCAGCCGAGGTAGCCGACGTAGAACTCATGGGCCTTGGCGGTGTCGAAGATCCGGAAGACGGGCACCGTACGGCCGAGGACGGGCTTCTCGGCCGCGTCGTGGGTGATCGCCCAGCGTTCGTGGTCGCGCCAGGCGCCGTCGATGAAGAGGAAGTCCGGGGAGTAGCCCTCGTACCGGAAGCCGGCGCGCCGGACCAGGGCGAGGGAGGCGGCGTTGGCGGGCTGGATGTTGACCTCCAGCCGGTGCAGGCCCAGCACCCCGAAGGCATGGTCCAGGACGAGCCGCAGGCCCTCGCTCATCAGCCCGCGCCCGGCGGCGTGCGCGAAGGCGCCGTAGCCGATGGCGCCGCAGCGGAAGGCGCCGTGCACGATGTTGTTGATCGTCACATAGCCCGCGATCCGTTCGCCGCCGTGCTCGCCGGCGCCGTGCTCGCAGATCAAGAAGCCCTCGCGCAGCGGCTCCTGAAGCTTCGCCAGGTATCCGTCGTAGTCGGCGTCGGTGGCGGGCGGGAACAGCCAGGGGCGGTGCAGCTCGGTGCTCTCCCGCGCCAGTGCGGTGAAGGCGTCGCGGTCGGCGGCGGCGAAGGGGCGGATGCCGACCCGGGGGCCGCGGGCGAGGTAGTGATCGTTCGACGTCATCGGGAGATCGTACGGAGGGGCACCGGGGCGGGCCACTTCCCCCCTTCCCGTTCACCGCCACACCGGTGCATCCGTTCCGCAGCGCCCCGGCGGCGTCGTCCAGGTGGCCGGACCGCCGTCGAACGAGACCGGCGGCAGGGCGTACCGCAGCCGCCCCACGGGGCTGTCGGTGTCGCGCAGATACCGCCCGGCGTCGTAGCCCTCGCCGTCCGTGTCCGCCTCGCCCCTCGTCTCTCCGCCCAGGCCGTGCACCAGCCACCGGGCCGTACGGGCCAGTGCCAGCGTCGCCACGCCCGCGCCGCCCGTCCGCGCCCGCTCGGTCAGCGCCCGCAGCACCGCCGCCGCCAGCAGGTACCCCGTGCCGTGGTCCAGCGCCTGTGCGGGCAGCACGCCCGGGTTGCCCTCCCGGTCCGCCTCGGCGGCGGCGATCCCGGTGGCCACCTGTACCAGGCTGTCGAATCCCCGGCGGCCGCCCCAGGGGCCGTCGTCGCCCCAGGCGGAGACACGGGCGACGACCAGTCCCGGGCGGCGGGCCACCAGGGCCTCGGGGGTGAGACCGAAGCGGTCCAGGGCGCCGGGGCGGTAGCCGGTCACCACGACGTCGGCGCCGGTCAGCAGCTCCTCGAAGGCCGCCCGTCCGGAGCGGGACCCCAGGTCGAGGGAGGCGGAGCGCTTGCCGAACCCGGTGTCGCTGTGGGCGTCCTGACTCTCCGGCAGCTGCGGGGCGTCGATCCGCAGCACGTCCGCGCCGAGCAGGGCGAGGGTACGGGTGGCGACCGGCCCGGCGAGCACCCGGGTGAGGTCCAGTACCCGCAGCCCGGCGGCGGGGAGCGTGGGGTTGCCGGCGAGCGGCGGCAGCGGGCGGGGCGGCGCGCCGGTGGCGAGGGTGTCCAGGGTCAGCAGGGGGTGCGCGGCCACCGCGGCGCCCTGGGGGTGGGCGTCCCACTCCTCGGGGGTGCGGGCGGCGACCGCCAGCCCGCCCGCCGCGTAGACCGTCTCCTGGATCTCCTCGGCCCGGCGCCCGGCGAGGACGGCCTCGGCCTCCGCCGCACCGGCGTTCTCCGGAAGGTCCAGCGCACCCAGCAACCGGGCGCGGTGGTGCGGGTAGTTGGCGTGGGTGCGCAGCCGGCCGTCGGCGGTGCGCCAGAAGCGGGAGAGCGGTGCGAACGACGAGGGTGCCCGGCCGTCGATCCGCAGCTGCCGTTCGCTGACGAACGCGGTGGCCACCGCGCCGTCGTCGACCCGTACGGCACGCACCGGGCCGCCGTCGCGCTCGGCCGCCAGCTCCGCCGCGGCGAGGGCGCAGACGGCGACGGTGGAACGGGCGAGCGCCATGACCGGCAGCCGGGCCGGCAGCAGACCGGGCGGCCCGCCGTACGCGATGCGCTCCGTGAGGGCCGGGTCGCCGCCGAGCACCGCCCAGGCCAGATCCGTACCGATGTGCTGCCGTTGCCCGGTGCCGGGCTGTTGTTGCCCCATACCCGCAGTGTGGCACTCAGTGCCACTTGCCGGCCAGTGAAACGGTCATTCCACCGTCGCCCGCGCCCACTCCCGCTCCCCCGCACTCGGCACGGCCAGTGCCAGCCGGCGGTGCGTGCGACGCAGCATCAGACGGGCCATGAAGGGGTGCACGCGGCGCACGACGGCCCAGTAGAGCCGGCCGCCGGCGTGCTGGGTGCGGACGACCGTACCCAGGGTGACCTGCCCGTTCGCGATGAGGATCGAGGCACGGAAGTCCAGGTGGCGGGCGTCGTGGCCGAGCAGGAGCTCGCCGCCCTCCCGGCCCTGGACCGGGAAGGCGGCGCCGCGCAGCACCCCCTCCCAGGCCTCCGGCTCCGTGGGCATGCCCGGCAGCAGCGCCATCTGCCAGGCGTCCTGGAAGTCCGTATGCGGGAAGGCACTGCGGGCCAGGCGGGCCTCGGCGGGGAGGCCGACGGCCTTCGGGCGGTCCCACAGCAGGCGGTGGAAGAGCCGTACGCGGGGCGACCGTCGGACGGGTGTACGGACCCGTCCGGTGGCGGCCTGCTCGATGTTGTCGAGGAGCTCCTCGACGACGGTGCCGTGCAGGACCCGCATGGCGGTCCACCACAACAGCCGTTGCCTCAGCCCGTGTTCGCTCTCCAGAACGTGCTCGACGCGGCAGCTGTCCGGGCCCAGGGGCCGCACGACGGCCTCGTGATACCCGGTCGGGCCGGAGGTGAAGTCGAAGCGGATGCGGCGGCCCGGCTCGTGAGCGGTGACGCGGTAGCGGACGAAGCCGTGCCCGCCGTCGGCGCCGACGCCCAGCGGCCGGTCGAAGCGCATCGCCGGCCAGGCGGGCGTCGGGAAGACCGGGTCGGGGTCGCCGCCGAGCCGGTCGATCAGCGCGCCGACGGTGTCGGCCGGGGCGGCGATGGTGCGCGTGTGCACATCGCGGAGGGTTCGCGACGGGCGGAGCGGACGGGGCAGACGGAGCGGACGCATCCGGCACCTCCATACGGTGGCGTATGTTTGACTGTACGGTAGCGTATGGACATGGCACAAGAGCAGGCGAGGACCCCCCGGACCACCGGCACACGGCGGCGGCTCACCGCACAGGACTGGGCCGATGCCGCGCTGGCGGCCATGGGCGAGGGCGGGCTCGCGGCGGTGGCCGTCGAGCCGCTGGCAGCCCGGCTCGGCACCACGAAGGGCAGCTTCTACTGGCACTTCGCGAACCGGGACGCGCTGATCGAGGCCGCCCTGGCGCGCTGGGAGGAGGTCGCCACGGAGGCCGTGATCACCAAGATGGAGGCGGAAACCGACCCCGAGCGGAAGCTGCGGGGACTGCTCGACCGGACCACCGGAGCGGCCGGGGCGGACCCCTTGGAGATGTCCCTGCTGGCCACCGCCGCGGACCCCCGGGTGGCGGCCGCACTGGCTCGGGTCACCGAGCGGCGGATCGGGTATGTCGCCGCGCTCTTCGCCGAGTTGGGCTGCTCGGAGACCGAGGCGCGGCGCCGCGGTCTGCTCGCGTACAGCGCCTATCTCGGGCACAGCCAGCTGGGGCATGCGGTCCCGCAGGCGCTGCCCGCCGGCGCCGCACGCACCCGCTACCTGGACTCGGTGATCGACACGCTGCTGCGCCGGGCGTGACGCAGCCCCGGCCGCCGCGGAGACGCCGGCGCCCAACTCGGCCGGAAATGCGGGAAGTTGACCGACCTTGGCCGAACTGCACCTAGCCATACAGCGTACAGAGGCATGAAGTGGGAGTCGACGGGCCGACCGCCCGTCCCGCAACACGAGCACCTCGAGCCCCTCGTACGGAGGCAGTTCGATGACCGAGGCACCGACGGGGACGACGCCGGCACGCGGGACACCCCCGCCCGCGGCGATCGCCTTCTTTCAGGACCGCACCTGTCCCTATCACCCGCCCACCAACTATCAGCCACTGCGCGACCGGGGCCCGCTCGCCCACGTCGCCTTCTACGACGGCCGCCGGGTATGGGCGGTGACCGGCCACGCCGAGGCGCGGGCGCTGCTCACCGACCCACGGCTCTCGTCCGACCGCCAGAATCCGGCCTTTCCGGTACCCCTGGAGCGCTTCGAGGCGATCGCGGAGACCAAGGCACCGCTGATCGGCGTGGACGACCCGGAGCACAACATCCAGCGCCGGATGCTGATCCCCGCCTTCGGCGTCAAGAAGATCGCCGCCATGCGCCCGGAGATCCAGCGCATCGTCGACGGTCTGCTGGACCGGATGCTGGCCCAGGGCCCGCCCGCCGAGCTGGTCTCCGCGTTCGCGCTGCCGGTCCCCTCGATGGTGATCTGCTCGCTGCTCGGCGTCCCGTACGCCGACCACGAGTTCTTCGAGGAGCAGTCGCGCCGGCTGCTGAGCGGCCGTACCTCCGAGGAGTCGGAGGAGGCGGGCGACGCGCTGGAGGAGTACCTCGCCGCGCTGATCACCCGTAAGGAGCAGGAGCCGGGCGACGGGCTGCTGGACGAGCTGATCGCCGACCGGCTGCGGACCGGCTCCCTCGAACGCGGGGAACTGGCCCGCATGGCCATGATCCTGCTGGTCGCGGGCCATGAGACCACGGCCAACATGATCTCGCTGGGCACCTTCACCCTGCTGGAACACCCCGAGCAGCTCGACCGGTTGCGCACCCGGGACGACCTGATCCCGGACGCGGTAGAGGAGCTGCTGCGCTTCCTGTCGATAGCCGACGGGCTGCTGCGGGTGGCGACGGAGGACATCGAGATCGCCGGCCACACCATCCGGGCCGATGACGGCGTGGTCTTCGCCACGTCCCTGATCAACCGGGACGGTGCGGCCTACCCGGCGCCGGACGAACTGGACTGGAGCCGCTCCGCGCGCCATCACGTGGCGTTCGGCTTCGGCATTCACCAGTGCCTGGGCCAGAACCTCGCCCGTGCGGAGATGGAGATCGCGCTGCGGTCGCTGTTCGCCAGGATCCCGGATCTGCGACTCGCCGTGCCCGCCGCCGCGATTCCGTTCAAACCGGGTGACACCCTGCAAGGCATGATCGAGCTGCCGGTGGCCTGGTAGGTGTCACCGGTGACAGCGGAACGAGCGAAAGGGGTCCGGGATGCGGATCATCATTGACGAGGACATGTGTATCGGCAGCGGCCAGTGCGTCCTGACCGCGCCGGGGGTGTTCACCCAGGACGACGACGGCTTCAGCCAGGTGCTCCCCGGCCGCGAGGACGGCGCCGGCGACCCGCTCGTACGGGAAGCCGTCCGCGCCTGCCCGGTGCAGGCCATCACCATCGAGGACGACTGACCCTTACGGGCCCTGACCTCACGGACGCCCGGGCCTCCCTCAGGACTCCCGGTCCCTGACCTCTGGACCCCGGCTCCCCGCTCCTCTTGTTCCTACGGCTTCCACCCCATCCGCCACCGCACCACCCGACCCGGGGCCCTACCTCAAGGTGCCCTGGGTGACGGGCAGTTCGAGCACCCCGGTGTCCTCGGGCGTGCTGGTGACCGTCACCGGCTTCACCCCGTGATTGCCCACATAGGCGGTGTCACTCGCGGCGATCACGAAGCGCAGGCGGTGCCCCGGCTCGTAACGGTGCACGATGCCCGGGAGTTCCACGGTGAACTTCCGGGTCACATCGGGCACCCGGGCCGGGGCCACCAGCCGGTGCACCAGTGTCGTCGTCCCGTCCGGTGCCACGTCGTACAGCTTGGCGAAGAGCACCAGCCGGTCGGCCGCGTCCCCGGAGTTCTGCACCCGCTCGGCCGCCGGCGAGATCACCCTCAGCGTCACCCTGGGCGCGCCCACCACCTCCGCCGGCCCGCCCGCCACCGGGGCGGACGTCCAGCCCAGGTACGTGCCGTCGAGGTCGTACGGGGCGAGGTCCGGCAGCCCGAGCAGCCCGCCGGGCGAGAACTCCGAATGGCTGGTGGGCAGCAGCCGGTTGCGGTACTCCCGGCTGCCGCGCGCCACCTTCCTGCGGTTGTCGACGAGCTTGCCGTCACCGGAGAGGTACAGCTTCTGACCGCCACCGGGGACGGCGGACGAGGTCGCGTAGGTGGGGCCCTCGGTCACCCAGTCCCGGTAGTACGCGAAGGCCGGCCCGGTGTCCGCCCCCTTCCGGTGGTGCAGATAGCGGTCGAACCACCCCAGGATCCGCTTCCCGACATAGCTGGTCTCCAGGTTCCCCTTCACCAGGTCGAGTTCGCCCCTGGCCGGGTTCCGCATCCCGCCGCTGTGGCCCCAGGCCTGCCAGATCATCTTGGCCGGGGTGCCCTGGGCGGTGAGGGTGCGGTAGGTGGCGGTGGCCTCGTTGAGGGTGAAGAGGGTGTCGGCCTGGCCCTGCACCAGCAGGGTCGGCGCCTTGACGGACTTCAGATACGAGACCGGGGAGACGCTGCGCGCATACGCGACCATGCGGGCGGTCCGGTCCGCCGGATAGCTGCCGGAGTCCAGCAGCCGCTTGGTCTCGCAGGCCGGCGCGACGAAGTGCAGACAGCCCGCGCCGCCCAGCCGCGAGGGGTCCAGGCTCGGATGGAGCAGCCCCTGCGCCTCGCCCATCAGGAAGAACCCGTTCGTCCACTGGTACTTGTAGGCGCCGGGCACCGGACCGCTGACGCCCCGCGTGCGGCCCGCGCCGTTGGGGTCGAGGGAGAAGGAGAGGTCGTTCCAGGTGATGAGCGGGACGAGCGCGTCGATGCGGTGGTCGACGGAGGCGGTCGCCATCTGGATGGCCCCGCCGTACGAGCCCCCGATCATGCCGACCCGCGGGTCGTTCGCGCCGTCCTTGGTCACGTAGTCGACCCGGGTTCCGTCATCGGCGGTTCGCGTTCCGGCCAGGACGTCGACGAGCTGACGTGCCGCGCGGCCGTCGGCCTGGGGGTCGTCGAGGGAGATCGGGCAGCCGGACGCGCCGAAGCCGAGGCCGGAGTAGGCCAGCGCGACATAGCCGCGGGAGGCGAAGGCCCTGGCGATGGCGTCGGTGGAGCCGTCCGTCTTGCTGCCGCCGAAGCCGTTGGTGGTCAGTACGGCGGGCGCCGGGTGCCCTTCGTCGGTGTCGGCGGGGCGGTAGAGGTCGGCGTCCACGGTGCAGTCACGGTCACCGGCCCGGACCGTCACCTTCAGCGGGGTGACGGTGTACGGACCGGCGGCGGCGCTCGCGGGTGCGGCCAGGACGAGGGGCGCGGCGAGGGCGGTGGCGGCCAGCACGGAGAGGGAGTTGCGGAGTACGGGGCGGGAGACGGCTCGGGACACGGTGGGCACGCATGACCTCCACAAGAACAGCCGTACCAACCAGTCGGTAGCGGTGCCTCATGGTGTGACACGCGTCACGAGCGCGTCAACGCCGGTGACAGGATTTACCGGCAGGACGTCAGTTCAGCGTGGTGCGCGGGGCGTTCGGGACGGGCAACCGGCTCGAGAAGGTGGGCCCGGCGCACGGCAGGGCGCCGTCCGGTGGCCGGTCAGGTCAGCGGCGGCGCGTCGAACGTCAGCGTGCCGGCCGTCGCGTCCAGCTCGGCCCGTACGCCGAGCGGCAGCGTCAGCGCCGAGTCACCGTGCCCGAACCCGAACTCCTCGGCCACCGGAACCCCGAGGCCGCCCAGCCGGTCCCGCAGCACCTCCCGCACCCGCTCGTACGGACCGCACCGGTCCCAGGAGCCGAGAACGATCCCGGCGACACCCGCCAGCAGCCCGGCGCGCAGCAGTTGGGTCAGCGCGCGGTCGATGCGGTAGGGCGGCTCCCCCACGTCCTCCAGCAGCAGCAGTCCGCCCGCCGCACCGGACCTGGCGTGCGGGGTGCCCAGCTCGGTGGCGAGCATCGTCAGACAGCCGCCCAGGGTGACCCCGCGGGCCCGCCCCGGCACCAGCGGCCGGGACGACGCCGACACCACCCTGCGGACGCTCTCCGGCGCGAACAGCGTGCGCCGCAGCCCCTCCCGCGTCGCATCGTCCTTGAGGAACGCCTCGCCCGCGATCGCCGGTCCGTGCAGGGTGGCCACCCCGGCGCGCACCGCGAACGCCTCGTGCAGCACCGTCACATCGCTGAAGCCGACGAGCGGTTTGGGGGCGGCGGCCCGGATGGCGGACCAGTCCAGCAGGTCCACCATCCGCTGGGCGCCGTAACCGCCGCGCGCCGCGAACACCGCCTTGACGGACGGATCGCACCACGCCTCCTGGAGGTCGCGGGCGCGGTCCTCGTCACAGGCCGCGAGATAGCGCAACGTGTCATGGCTGCCCCGGACATGCGGCCCGGCCACCGGGTCGAGGTCCCAGCCGCGCAGCAGGTCCAGTCCGCCGTCCAGCCGCTCCGGCACCAGCGGGCCGCTGGGCGCGACGACCGCCACCCGGTCGCCGGGCCGCAGCCGCGGCGGGCGGATCAGCGGGGCGGCCCTCATGTGCGCAGCTCCAGGGCGGGGACGTCGTCGCGGGCGAAGCCGAAGGTCTGGGCGTAGAGGGAGAGTTCGGCCTCGACGGCGCGGACGATGGTCTCCGCGCGGCGGAAGCCGTGACCCTCGCCGGCGAAGGCCAGATAGGCGTGCGGTATGCCGCGCCCGGCCACCTCGGTGAGGAACCGGTCGCACTGCACGGGCGGGCAGATCACATCGTCCATGCCCTGGAGCAGCAGGAACGGTGCGGTGATCCGGTCCGCGCGGTACAGCGGTGAGCGCTCGCGGTAACGCTCGGGCACCTCGGCGAACGGGCCGACCAGCGACTCCAGATACCGCGATTCAAAGTCATGGGTCTCGCCGTTGGCCCAGCCGGCCAGATCCAGGATGGGGTAGCTGACCGTGCCGCAGGCGTAGAGGTCGGTGGCGGTGAGGGAGGCGGCGCTGGTCCAGCCGCCGGCGCTGCCGCCGCGGATCGCCAGCCGGGCGCGGTCGGCGCTGCCCTCGTCGGCCAGCGCGCGGGCGACGGCCGCGCAGTCCTCGACGTCCACCACACCCCACTGGCCGCGCAGCCGCTCGCGGTACTCCCTGCCGTAGCCCGTCGAACCGCCGTAGTTGACCACCGCGACACCGATGCCCCGGGAGGTGAAATAGGCGAGCTCCAGGTCGAGCACCAGCGGGGCGTGCCCCGTCGGGCCGCCGTGCGCCCACACCACATACGGCGGCAACTCGCCTTCGGGGGCGGCGTATTCGGGATGGTGCGGCGGATAGATATGGGCGTGGATGTCCCGGCCGCCGGGGCCGGTGAAGGTGCGGATCCCCGGCCGGGGGTAGTAGGCCGGGTCCACGACGTCGGCATGCCGGGCGGCGATCGCCCGGGCGCGGCCGGTACAGGCGTCCAGCTCGACGATCTCGTAGGCGCTGTGCGGACCGGCGGCGATGCCGATGACGCGGCTGCCGTGTACGGCAAGGGTGGGAGCCCATTCCGTCCAGGGGCCCGCCGCGTCGACCAGCTCGCCGGAGACCGGGTCGAGAATGCCGAGGGCGGTGGTGCCGTGGCCGTGGATGACGGCGAGGGTGCCGTTCTCCAGCGGCAGGAACCAGCGCTGCCCCACATTCCACAGCGGACCGCCGAACTCCTCCTGCCGGGCCGGGCACAGCCCCCGGCTCGCCACCACGCCGTCATCCGCGGCGTCCGGGTCGATGCGCTGCAGCTCCCACCATCCGCTGAGGTCCGACACGAAGAGCAGCGAGCCGTCGGCGGCCCATTCGATCTGCGCGACGGACTCCCCGGCCTCACCGCCGTCCGGTGCGGTGGGCCCGGGATCCCCGACCAGCGGACGGATGCCGTCGAACTCCCCCTTGGGGGTAATGTCCGCCACCATCACCAAGGTGCCGTCCCAGGGCATCTGGGGATGGTCCCAGGCGATCCAGGCCGCCCGCCGTCCGTCCGGTGAGATCCGCGGGCCGGTGACGAACCGGTGCCGGTCGTCGCTCAACTCCCTTGTCGCGGCGCGGTGTTCGGCCGCCGATCCGTCCAGTGGCACGGCGGCGATCACCCGGCGGACATCCGTCGGCCGGTCGCCGGTGAACTCCTCGAGGACACACCACACCTCGCCGAGCTCCGGGCGCAGTACGGGGTCCACCCAGCGCAGGCCGTCGCCGACCCCGGACAGCGGGGTCAGGGGGCGCGGGGCGGCGCCGGAGTCCGGCTCGTAGGCGTACAGCCGCTGGTCGGCGAAGTTGCTGAAGACGACGAGCGGGCCGCGCTCGGTGACCGTACCGGCCCAGGGCTGGCCGCCGTACTCCAGCACCCGGCTGCGGACATTCCACGGTCCGGGCAGCACCGGCTCCGTCGCCCCGTCGGCACGCCTGCGCACCAGCGCCCGGCGGCCGCCCTCGGCGGGCCGCGGCTCCGTCCACCAGACCTCGTCGCCGACCACGCCGACAAAGGCCGGCCGGCCGTCATGGGCGGCAACCGTCCGGGCGTCGACCGGGGACGGCCAGGCGCCGTAGGGAGCGGTGGTCACCATGCTGTTGATCCTCCTTCACCCGGCACCGCCCTGGTGCCCGGCCTGCTTCTGCTTGCGCCGATCCTGTCCTAGGCCCGTCTCAGGAAATCGTCGAGTACGCGAACGCCGAAGTGCAGGGCCTCCACCGGCACCCGCTCGTCCACCCCGTGGAACAGCGCCTGATAGTCGAAGCCCTCGGGAAGTTTCAGCGGCGAGAAGCCATAGCCGGCGATGCCCAGCCGGGAGAACTGCTTGGCGTCCGTGCCACCGGACATGCAGTACGGCACGACATGGCCCTGCGGGTCGAACCGCTCGATCGCGGCCCGCATGGCGGCATACGTCGGGGAGTCGAGCGGCGCCTCGAGCGCGACCTCGCCGTGGTGGTAGTCCCAGGTCACGTCCGGGCCGGTGAGGGCGTCCATGGCCGTGCGGAACTCCGCCTCGCCACCGGGGACGACCCGGCCGTCGACATAGGCGACGGCGCTGCCCGGAATCACATTGATCTTGTATCCGGCGTCCAGCATCGTCGGGTTGGCGCTGTTGCGGACCGTCGGCTCGACCAGCTTGGCGCAGGGGCCGAGCTTGCCGAGCAGCGCATCGACATCGAAGTCGGGCGACCCGGCATCCACATCGAGGTCATGCAGCGCGGCCAGCCTGCACAGCGCGGCGCGGACCGTCGGGGTGAGCCGGACCGGCCATCGGTACTCACCGATCCGGGCCACGGCGGCGGCCAGCCGGCTGACGGCATTGGCGTGATTGACCTTGGAGCCATGACCGGCCTGCCCCCGCGCGGTCAGCTTCAGCCAGGCCGTGCCCCGCTCCCCCGCCGCGATCGGGTACAGCCGCATACCGCCGCCCGCGTGGAAGGTGAACGCCCCTGACTCGGAGATGCCTTCGGTGCAGCCCTCGAAAAGGTCGGCGTGATGGTCGGCGAGAAATCCCGAGCCGTCGTGGGCGCTGGCCTCCTCGTCGGCGGTGAAGGCCAGCACGAGGTCGCGGCGCGGCCGGACCCCCGCCCGCGCCCATGCGCGGGCGACGGCCAGCACCATGGCGTCCATGTTCTTCATGTCGATCGCGCCGCGGCCCCAGACCACCCCCTCCCGCACCTCCCCGGAGAACGGGTGCACGCTCCAGTCGGCGGGCTCCGCGGGCACCACGTCCAGATGGCCGTGCACCAGAAGGGCGTCGGCCCCCGGGTCCGTGCCGGCGATCCTGGCGACGACGTTCGTGCGCCCCTTGCTGCGCTCCAGCAGCGCCGGTTCGAGCCCGGCCTCCGCCAGCCGCTCGGCGACGTACTCGGCGGCCGGGCGCTCGCGGCAGGCACCGTCACCGGCATTGCTCGTGTCGATACGGATCAGCTCGGAGGTGAACCGGACCACCTCGTCCAGTGCCTGCCGGTCCACGGGGGCGACGGGATCCGCGGCGTCGACGGACATGGTGGGGCCGACGGGTCCCGAGGGACCTGCGCGACCTGCCTGACGGTCAGCCATATTGTTCCTCCACGGCGGACGAGACGACGGTGGTGACCGCCTTGAAGCACCGGATGGCTTCGTACATGTCCTGACTGGTATACGCGACGCGGCGCTCTCCGCTGCGCTCCACGCCGGGCACGCACGTCGCCGCGCCCACCAGATGCTCGGCGTCGAATTCCAGCTCGAAGTGGTGCGGCCCGCGCCGCACCGCCTCATGCCGCACCGCCAGCGCCGCCCCCACCTTCGCCGCGGCCCGGATGTCGGCCGCCGTACGGGTCGGGGGCCGGCACACCGCGGCATAGCGCGACACATAGTCCTTGACCGCGACGCCGGGCGCCTGCGGCGCATAACCCAGCGCGTCCTGACAGGTGCGGTCGTCGCCGGTGACCAGCACCACCGGCACGCCGTACTCGGCCACCACAAGGGAGTTGAGATATCCCTCGCTGGCCCGGGTGCCGTCGACCCAGACCCCGGTGAGGGTGTTCGCCAGATAGGTGTGGGCCAGGACCCCCTCGGTGCCCGCGCCGGTGTGATAGCCGACGAAGGCGATCCCGTCCACATCGCCGTGCTGGACGCCCTCGACCATGCTCAGCGACTTGTGCCGGCCCGTGAGCATCTGCGCCCGCTCGTCGAGCTGCTCCAGCAGCAGATTGCGCATCGTCCAGTGCGCCTCATTGACGAGCACCTCATCGGCCCCGCCGTCGAAGAACCCGGCGATCGCCGCATTCACATCGGAGGTGAACATATGCCGGCAGCGCTCCCACTGCGGTGTACCCGGCAGCACATCCGCGGGCCAGGTCACGCCCGTTGCGCCTTCCATGTCCGCGCTGATCAGGATCTTCATGCCTCGTCACGTTACGCGGCCCCGAACACCCCGGCCAGGCCTGTGGATAACTCCGGAGGTCCAGACCAGTGAAGGTGTACCCGGGTGGCTCAGCCGCGACAGCTGCGCACGGGTCGCCGGGCGCGCCGGCACAACGGCCCGCAGCACGGCATGCGCCATGCCCCTTCGCCGGGGACCCGCCCTCTACCCCACCCCGCTCGCCGAATCCACCAGCTTGCGGCGCACCGCACGGACGGCCGGAAGCAGGGAGACCGCCCCCGCGACCGCCACCGCCGCGGCGCCGACCAGCGCCAGGGTGGACAGGGCCGGACGCTGGGCGAGGCCGGTTCCCCAGCCGCTGGTGGAGCCCTGGAGGTTGATGAGCCATTCGGCGGCGGAGACGCCGAGTGCGGTGGCGGGCAGGACGGCGGCCAGGGTGATGAAGACGGTGGCGGTGACGATCACGGCGGCTATCTGGCGTGGCGTCAGGCCGACCGCTCTCAGGGCGAGCAGGTCGCGGCCCCGGTCACGTACCCCGGCGGCGACGGTCGTCGACAGCTCCGCCAGCCCGATCAGCACCAGGACCGCGATCAGGCCGATGACGACGGCGCGCACCGCCGGGAGCTGGTCGGCGGGGTTGGGGATCTCGCGCACCTCGAGGCGGCCGGCGGAGGCGTCGGTCAGGGCGTCGCGGACCGCGGCCGGGTCGGTGCCGTGGCGCAGGACCAGGTTGTAGAAGTCGGGGTGCAGCTGCGTGGCGCCGTCGCCGAGGGTGTCCAGGGCGGTGGAGATCACGCGTCCGCCGTCGGCCGGTTCGATGCTGCGGCCGACGATGTGCAGGACGTGCGGCTGTCCGGCGACGGTCATCCGCACCCAGTCGCCGACACGGGCGTCGAGGAGATCCAGCAGGCCCTGTCCCGCGATCGCCTCGTCGGGGCCGTGCGCGGCGCGGCCCTCCACGAGGGTGAACGGGTAGGGGTGCGCGTCGGTTCCCAGGCCGCGCAGGGTGATGGTGCCGGTCTGGCCGGGGACGAGCGCCTGGACCTCGGCGCCCGGGTAGGCGGTCACACCGGGCTGTGCGGTGAGGAGGTGGCGGAGCTCACGCTCGCCGAGGCTGTCGGAGCGGGCGGTGAGGGCGGCGGGCAGGCCGACGTTCTCGGGGTGGGCGGTGAAGCGGTCCAGGGTGGCCCAGGTGCCGAGGGCGACGGTGATGAGCAGAAGCGGGACGGCCAGCCGGGCCACGGCCGCCGCGGCACGCAGCGGGCGGTGGAAGGCGGCGCGCCACCCGAGCACCAGGGCCGGCGGGATACGGAGGCCGAGCGCGCGCCGGGTCGTGCCCAGGGAGCGGCGGCCGGGGTGCGCGGCGGCGCGGGCGACGGGCACCGGCGGCACCCGCCCGGCCCGCCAGGCGGCCAGCCAGGTCGCCGAGCCGATGAAGATCACCACGCCGGCGGGGATGACCCAGGGGAGCCAGGCGTGTTCGGGGAGGTCCTGCCAGAGCCCCAGCGCCTCCCCGATACGGCCCGGGGCGAGGGGGCCGAGCGCCTCGGTGAACAGCGCGCCGAGCGTGCCGCCGAGCAGCGCGAAGCCCAGGTGCAGCGCGAGGAACATGCGGACCACCTGGCCGGGGGTGAAGCCGACGGCCTTGAGGACGGCGATGTCCCGCAGATGGCCGCGGACCCGGGTGGTGATGGCGCCGCCCACCGCCAGGGCCGCGGCGCCCAGCGCGCCCAGCCCGAACAGCACGAGCAGCCGGCCCAGGAGCTGGTTGTCGCCGGCGGCCTCGGCCTTGGCCTGGCGCCAGGTGGAGACATCGGTGATCTGGTCGGCGCCGAGCCGGGTGACGGCGCGCTGGACGACGTAGTCGGTGTCGTCCGGGTCGGCGAGGCGCAGGCCGATGGTCCGGCCGCGCAGATCGCCGCCCGCGTGCGCCGCGGCGAGCGTCCCGGGGAGGACCCAGGCCGCGCCCGGGGTCTCGCCCGCGCGGAAGCCGGGCTCGGCGGTCTCCGCGACGCCCACCACCCGCAGCGGCGCGGCGAACCCGCTCAGCGCTATGGAATCGCCCGGTTTGGCCCACATGGCACGGGCCACCGCACCGTCCAGGACGATGCCCTGGCTGATGCCCTTGCCGGTCCCCGCATCGCGGGCCGCATCGAGCCAGCGCCCCGCGACCACCTGCGGTGCGGCGACGGCCGGGCGCTCCGGTGCGCCGCGCAGCTCGAGCGTCGCCTTGGACCCGCCGAGCTCGAGGCTCGCCGTGGTGCGGACCGTACGGAAGGGCCCGGAGGCGGCCCGTACCTCGTCCAGGCGGGCCAGCGAGGCGGCGGGGGCATCGGCCCGGGTGTGGATCCATACGTGGGCCCCGGCGGAGCGGGTGAAGACCCGCTGCCAGGGGTCGGTGGCGTAGGCGAACAGTGCCGTGGACAGCAGGAGGGAGACGGTGATCCCGGCGGTCGCCAGCACGATGAGCACGGCCGCGGCGCGGTGCGCTCTGAGGTGGGCACGGGTCCAGCGTGCCGCCGCTCGCACGCGTCAGCCCTTCAGGCGCAGGACGTCGGTCACATCGGCCCCGGGGCGGCCGTCGCCCAGGTGCACATCGTCGGCGACCTGGCCGTCGAAGAAGCTGATCACCCGGTCCGCGGCGCTCGCCATCCGGGCGTCATGGGTGACCAGAAGGATGGTCTGGCCCCTCTGGTGGAAGCGGCTGAGCAGCCGCAGCACCTCCCTGGTGCCCTTGCTGTCCAGGCTGCCCGCGGGTTCGTCGGCGAGCAGCAGGGCGGGGCTGTTCACCAGGGCGCGGGCCAGCGCCACGCGCTGCTGTTCGCCGCCGGACAGCTCGCCCGGAGTGGAGTTCTCCTTGCCCGCGAGGCCCAGCTCCTCCAGCAGCTCGGCACGGTCGGCACGGGCCTGCCGGGGGGAGCGGCCGGCCAGCAGGGCGGGGAGCTCGACGTTGTCGGCGACGGTGAGATTCGACACAAGGTTGAAGAACTGGAAGACGATGCCGATGTGCCGGCGGCGGAGCACGGCCCAGCGCGCCTCGCTGAGGGAGTCCACGCGGCGGCCGTCGATCCGGATGGTGCCGCTGTCGGGGCGGTCGAGGCCGCCGAGGAGATGGAGAAGGGTGGATTTGCCGGCTCCGGAGGGCCCGGTGACGGCGACGAATTCGCCGCGTTCGACGGTCAGGTCGACGCCCCGTACGGCGTGCACCGGGGCGGCGCCCTCCGGACGGTGGGTCTTCACCAGGCTCTCGGCCCGCAATATCGGGCCCGATGGCGAACCAGACGGCTCGTCCCGGTTCATTCCAACTCCTCTTGGCAGCGCTCCAGCCAGTCGAGATCCGCCTGCAGATGCAGCATCGCGCCCTCGATCAGCAGCTGCGCCACGCGGTTGCCGCGGTCCTCGGCCGCGGCGAGCTTCGACAGATTGCGCATGGTGTTGAGGTAGTGGCGGCGCTGCTTGTTGATCAGGGCGATCTGGTCGACGGTCCCGGTGTACGGGGCCAGGGCGAGCTTCATGAAGAATTCGTCCCGCACCCGCGGTTCGGCCGTGGATTCCTCGAACCAGGCGTCCACCGCCTCGCGTCCCGCCGCGGTGATCCGGTAGATGCGCTTGTTCGGTCGATCCGACTGCTCGACGTCCTCCCCTTCGATCAGGCCCGCTTTCTCGAGCCTGCTGAGGGTGACGTAGATCTGGCCGACGTTCGGCTGAGGGTATGCCGAGCCCAGGAGGTTCTCAAGAGCCTGCTTGAGTTCATAGCCGTGTGCGGGTGCGTCGACCAGCAGCGCGAGGAGTGGCAGCCGCACGCGTTCCCTCTCCCTCTCCGCCCGTGGTTGCCGGTCCGTACCTGCGGTCGGCTGAACTCGTCCGGCCCGGGGCCGGTCCGCCGTCGTGCTTTCCTGTCGTCCTGCCGAGCCCGGAATTCTGCAGCTCTTCCTGCATTCCCGCAGCTCATTCTGCGGGACCTAGTATCCCCGCATGGCTAACAGGTATACAGGGGGCCTACCGGCGGGCCAGTGACACCGCCGGGTCGGCGCGAGGAGGAGCCCATGCGGTGGAAGCGTGCCGCGGGCCGGGCCCTGCTCGTGTGCTCGCTGCTGTTCGCAGGAATGACGGGGGCGCAGGCCGGCGAGCCGCGCCCGGACGCGGACGGCCGCGGCCCGCTCACCCTGGTGACCGGCGGCGACCTCACCGGCTATCTGCGCGGGGTCCTCGTCGGCTGGAACGCCCGGCATCCCCGGGAGAAGGTCACCCTGGTCGAGCTGCCGGACGCCGCCGACGAGGTCCGCGCCCAGATGGCCACCGAGCTGCGGTCCGGCAGCGACCGCTTCGATGTGCTGAACATCGATGTGGCGTGGACGTCGGAGTTCGCGGCCGCGGGCTGGATCGCCCCGGTGGACGGACGGCGGTTCCCGCTGCGCCACTTCCTGCCTCCGGTGGTGGACACCGCCACCTTCCGGGGCCGGCTGTATGCCGTCCCTTATGTGACGAATGCCGGACTGCTCTACTACCGCAAGGACGTGCTCGACCGGGAGGGCGTCCGGCCGCCGCGCACCTGGGCCGAGTTGACGCGACTGGCGAAGACGGTCGCGCCGAAGTACGGGCTGGACGGCTACGCGGGCCAGTTCCTGCCGTACGAGGGGCTGACCGCCAATGTCACCGAGGCCGTGCAGTCGGCGGGCGGCACGGTGCTGGCGGGCGAGGGCGCACGGGTCACGGTGGACTCCGCGGCGGCGCGCCGGGGACTGTCGTTCCTGCTGGACGGGGTGCGCGAGGGGTGGATCCCGCGGCGGGCGCTGGCGTTCAAGGAGGAGGAGTCCCGGCAGGCCTTCCAGGACGGCAAGCTGCTGTTCCTGCGGAACTGGCCGTATGCGTACGCACTTGCCCACCCGGGGGCGTCGAAGGTGTCGGGCAAGGTCGGCGCGGTACCGCTGCCGGGCCCCGGCGGGCCCGGCTCCAGCGTGCTGGGCGGCTCCAACCTGGCGGTCAACAGCCACTCACGGCACCAGAAGTCGGCCGCCGACCTGATCTCGTATCTGACGTCCGAGCCGGTGCAGCGCCGGGTGCTCACCGAGGGGGCGCTGCCCCCGGTGTGGGCCGGTCTGTACGAGGAGCCGGGGCTGGTGCGGCGCTTCCCGTATCTGCCGACGCTCAAGCGCAGTGTGCTGACGGCCCGGCCGCGGCTGAAGAGCCCGCGGTACGACCAGGTGAGCCTGGCGGTCCAGGCCGTGGTGCACGACGCGCTGGTGCACGGCCGGAGCACCGATGCGACGGTGGCGCGACTGAGCCGGGAGCTGAGGGCCATCGTCGCCCGCGGTTGATCACCTCTCGTTGATCAACTTCTATCTTCTAGTTACATGTTAAGTAACCCGAGGTCTTTCGGGCTCTTCGCATATCACGCCAAACTCGGGCATCTCTCTGCCACTTTCGACAGTTTCGTTGACACCCAATCGACACGCCTACTTAACATGCATGCACACCACGAACTGAACGGCGAACTGCACGCCCCCTCGGCATGCCCAGGTAAGAACGGAACCACGCCAGATGCTCACCACCTCGGCAGGGAACGGCCCCTCGGTCGGACTCGCACCCTCTCCCTCCCTGGCACCTGACACCGCGCAGGCAACCGCGCGGCGCTGGTGGCGCGACGCGGTCATCTACCAGGTCTACGTACGCAGCTTCCGCGACACCACCGGTGACGGCATCGGTGATCTGGCGGGCGTACGGGCCGGGCTGCCGTACCTCAAGAAGCTCGGGGTCGACGGCATCTGGCTCAGCCCGTTCTTCCCCTCCCCGCAGCACGACCACGGCTACGACGTCGCCGACTACCGCGATGTGGACCCCGCCTACGGCGACCTCGCCGCATTCGACCTCCTGGTGGCCGAGGCCCACCGGCTGGGCCTCAAGGTGCTGCTCGACATCGTGCCCAACCACTGCTCCAGCGAGCACCCGTGGTTCCGCGCCGCCCTGGAGGACGAGCCCGGCGGCCCGTCCCGGTCGCTGTTCCACTTCGCGGACGGGCGCGGCACCGACGGTGAGCTGCCGCCCAACAACTGGCACGCGATGTTCGGCGGCCCCGCCTGGTCCCGGGTCAAGGACAAGGACGGCAGGCCGGGCCAGTGGTACCTCCACATGTTCACGCCCGAGCAGCCCGATCTGAACTGGCGCAACCCCGAAGTGAGCGCGGACTTCGAGAAGGTGCTGCGGTTCTGGCTGGACCGCGGAGTCGACGGGTTCCGTATCGATGTGGCCGCGGGCCTGTTCAAGCACCCCGAACTCCCCGACTCCCCCGACCCGGCGGCCGACGAGCGCACCCGCGACTCGGTCAACCCGCTGGCCTGGAACCAGCCCGAGGTCCACGGCGTCTGGCGCAGCTGGCGGGCGCTGTGCGAGGAGTACACCGCGCGGGACGGCCACGACCGGCTGCTGGTCGGCGAGGTCTCGGTGCGGACGCCGGGCGAACAGGCCGCCTACGTCCGGCCCGACGAGCTGCACCAGGCGTTCTTCTTCCACCTGCTGACCGCACCGTGGGACGTCGGCGTCTTCCGCAAGGTCATCTCCGAGGCGCTGACCGACATCGCGAGCACCGGTTCCACCGTCACCTGGGTGCTCAACAACCACGACCAGGTCCGGACCGTCACCCGGTACGCGACCGGGCCGGGCGGGACGGCCGCCGGAGTGGGCCCGGCGCGGGCGCGGGCGGCCGCACTGCTGATGCTGGCGCTGCCCGGGGCCGCCTATGTTTACCAGGGCGAGGAGTTGGGCCTGCCCGAGGTGGACGATCTGCCGGACGAGGTGCTCACCGACCCGATCTTCCACCGTACGGGCAGCCGTCAGCACGTCCGGGACGGGTGCCGGGTGCCGCTGCCCTGGTCCGGCCAGGCCGCCCCGTTCGGTTTCGGCACGGCGGCGGACGGCACGGCGGACGGGGGCGCACGGACCTGGCTGCCGCAGCCCGCGTCCTTCGCCGGGCACACCGCGGACCGCGCGGTGGCCGACACCGGTTCGTTCTGGCATCTCTACCGCGAAGGTCTGCAGCTGCGCCGCACGCTCCCCCAGCTCGGCGAGGGCACACTGCGCTGGCTGGACTCCCCGCCGCAGGTGCTGGCCTTCGTCCGCGGGGACGGCCTGGTGTGCGCCGTCAACTTCGGCACCGAGCCGGTGCCCGCCCCCGTACCCGGAACCCCCCTCCTGGCCAGCGGCGACTGCCCCGAGGGAACGCTCCCCGGCTCCACCGCCGCCTGGTGGATGCACACACCCGACGCTTCCGGGTCCCGCGAACCCTGACGGATCCGCGAGTCCCGGCAATTCAAGCCCCCACAGCCCCCCATCCGCTCTCTCCGACTTCCCCGGCTCCCCCCCCGGCTTCTCCGACCCCCCGCCTTCTCCGACCGATGGGAATCCCACGATGAGACACATCCCCGTACGTCAACCGCGCACCGCCCGCACCGCCATAGCCGGCGCCGCCGTGCTCGGCCTCGCCCTCACCGCGACCGCATGCGGCGGCAACGCCTCCCCCGGCGGCGGGGACAAGGCGCTCAGCGGCCAGACGCTCACCGTCGCCGGTGTCTGGACCGGTGTGGAGCAGAAGAACTTCAAGCAGGTGCTGAACGCCTTCACCGAGAAGACCGGCGCCAACGTCACGTTCGCCTCCACCGGCGACAACGTCTCCACCGTCGTCGGCAGCCAGATCGAGGGCGGCAACGCCCCCGACGTGGTGATGGTCCCGCAGGTCGGCGTGCTCCAGCAGTTCGCCAAGAAGGGCTGGCTGGTGCCCCTCTCCAAGGAGGTCGGCGACGAGGCCACGAAGAACTTCGCGCAGGTGTGGAAGGACTACGGCACGGTCGACAAGACCTACTACGGCCTGTACTTCAAGGCCTCCCACAAGTCGACGGTCTGGTACAGCCCGGAGGCGTTCGACCAGGCCGGGGTCAAGCCCGCGAAGACGTACCAGGACCTGCTCAAGTCCGGCCGTACGCTCTCCGATGCGGGCGTGCCGGCCTTCGCCGTCGCGGGTGAGGCGGGCTGGCCGCTCACCGACTGGTTCGAGAACATCTATCTCTCCCAGGCCGGGGGCGAGAAGTACGACAAGCTCGCCGCCCACAAGATTCCGTGGACGGACCCCAGCGTGGTCAAGGCGCTGACCACCCTCGGCAAGCTCTTCGGCGACAAGAACCTGGTGGCCGGCGGCGGTTCGGGCGCGCTGCGCACCGACTTCCCCGAGTCCGTCCAGCAGGTCTTCGGCCCGAAGCCCGAGGCGGCCATGGTCTACGAGGGCGACTTCGTCGGCGCGCTGGTGAAGGACGAGCTGAACAAGGAGGTCGGCACGGACGCCAAGTTCTTCCCCTTCCCCTCGGTCGACGGCGGCAAGGCGCCGGTGGTCAGCGGCGGTGACGCCGCCGTGGTGCTCAAGGCCGGGAAGAACACCAAGGCCGCGATGGAGCTGGTGAAGTTCCTGGCCTCCCCGGAGGCGGCGTCCGTCTGGGCCAAGGCGGGCGGCTACATCTCGCCCAACAAGAAGGTGCCCGCGGGCGACTACCAGGACCAGGTCACCCGAAAGGCCGCCACGTCGCTGACGGGCGCCGGGGACTCCGTCCGGTTCGACATGTCCGACCAGGCCCCCGCGGCCTTCGGCGGCACCCAGGGCGCCGGCGAATGGAAGCTGCTGCAGGACTTCCTGCGCGACCCCTCGGACCCCAAGGGCACGGCCGAAAAGCTCGAGGCCGCCGCGGCCAAGGCCTACCGCAACTAAGGGAACCCTGCAATGTCAGTCACCACTCCCGCGGTGCCGCCCGTCACGACGGGCGGCACCCGGCCCGGCCCGCCGGACCCCGTGTCCGGCCGGGCCGGCGCCCCCGGGCGGCGCGCCGTACGCCGCCGCCGGCTGATCGCGGCCGTCTTCCTGCTGCCCGCGCTGCTGCTGCTCGGTGCGCTCGTCGCGTACCCCATCGTCTTCTCGGTCTTCCGCAGCCTGTACGACGCCTCCGGCAACACCTTCGTCGGCGTCGACAACTACTCCCAGATGTTTCAGGACCCGGCCACCCTGCGCGCCATCCGGAACAGCGCCATCTGGGTCGTCTTCGCGCCCGCGCTGCTGACCGGGCTCGGCCTGGTCCTCGCCGTGCTGACCGAGAAGATCCGCTGGAAGACCGCGTTCAAGCTGCTGATGTTCATGCCGATGGCGATCTCGTTCCTCGCCGCCGGCATCATCTTCCGGCTCGCCTACGAGCAGGATCCGCAGCGCGGCGTCCTCAACGCCGTCACCGTCGGCATCCACGACAGCTTCCAGGGCGAGGCCGCCTCCTTCCCGACCGCCAAGACCCGTATCGGCGACAAGCAGTTGGTGCAGGGGAAGGACGGTTCCTACGCCACGGCCCGCCGGGTGGGACCGGGCGACACCGTCAACCTCGGCCTGGTGGGCGTGGCGCCGACGGACATGCCCAAGGAGGCGAAGCCCGCCGCCAAGGCCGCCAGGACCCCGGCCGCCGACGGCGAACTGCGCGGTGTGGTCTTCCTCGACTTCACGCCCGGTGGCGGCGGCAAGCCCGGCGTCGTGGACCGCACCGAACGCGGCCTGCCGCGGCTCGCCGTCGAGGCCGTCGGCCCGCACGGCAAGGTGGCGGCCCACGGCACCACCGGACCGGACGGCTCCTACCGTCTGACCGGTCTCGCAAAGGGTTCGTATACGGTCCGCCTCCCCGCCGCCGACTTCGCCCCGCCGTACCAGGGCGTCTCCTGGCTCGGCCCGGCGCTGATCACGCCCGCCATCATCGGCGCGTACATGTGGATCTGGACCGGCTTCTCGCTCGTCCTGATCGGCGCGGGGCTCTCCGCGATGCCGCGGGACGTCCTGGAGGCGGCCCGGATGGACGGCGCCAACGAGTGGCAGGTGTTCCGCCGGATCACCGTTCCGCTGCTCGCGCCCGCGCTGGGCGTGGTGTTCGTGACCATGGTGATCAATGTGATGAAGGTCTTCGACCTCGTCTACATCATCGCCCCCGGCCCCGTGCAGCAGGACGCCAATGTGCTGGCGCTGCAGATGTGGCTGGTCTCCTTCGGCGGCGGCAACAACCAGGGCCTCGGCAGCGCGCTCGGTGTTCTGTTGCTGCTCCTGGTGGTCCCGGCCATGGCCCTCAACATCCGTCGTTTCCGCAGGAGCCAGTCATGACCACCGTTCAGCAAGCCGCCGCGCCGAGCAGGCGTACGACGGCCCCGGCCCCGGCCAAGCGGGCGGCCAAACGGCCGGCCAAGCGGCTGAGCAGCAGCCTGATCCAGGCGCTGCTGATCATCATCGGCCTGGTCTGGCTCACCCCCGCCGCCGGACTCTTTCTCTCCTCCCTCCGCTCGGAGGAGGCGAATGCGAGCAGCGGCTGGTGGCAGGCGCTGACGTCCCCCGGACAGCTGTCGTTCGAGAACTACTCGGCGCTGCTGAAGGACTCGGGCATCGTCCAGGCCTTCTGGAACACCGTGCTGATCTCGGTGCCCACCACCATCGCCGTCGTGGTGATCGCCGCGCTCGCCGGATACGCCTTCGCCTGGCTGGACTTCCCCGGCCGGGACTGGATCTTCCTGCTGGTCGTCGCCATGCTCGTGGTCCCGGTGCAGATCGGGCTGCTGCCGGTGGCCAAGATGTTCGGCGCGCTCGGCCTGTTCGGCTCGATCCCCGGCGTGGTCCTCTTCCACACCGCGTACGGCCTCCCCTTCGCCATCTTCCTGCTCCGCAACTTCTTCGCGGAGATCCCCAAGGAGATGCTGGAGGCGGCCCGGATGGACGGCGGCGGGGAGTGGCGGATCTTCTCCCAGCTGGTGCTGCCACTGGGCAAGCCCGCCATCGCCAGCCTGGCCATCTTCCAGTTCCTGTGGGTCTGGAACGACATGCTCGTCGCGCTGCTCTTCGCGGACAACGAGTCCCAGCCGCTGACGGTGGCGCTCCAGTCGCAGATGCGGCAGTTCGGCAGCAACATCGGGGTGCTGGCGCCGGGCGCGTTCCTGTCGCTGATCGTGCCGCTGGTCGTGTTCTTCGCGTTCCAACGGCAGTTCGTCCAGGGGATCATGGCCGGTTCGGTGAAATAGCCTCGGCGAAACAGCCTCGGTGAAACAGCCTCGGTGAAACAGCGGGCCTTACGGCCGGCCGGGGGAAGGCGGGCGGCAGGCGAGGCGGACAATGGACGCGCTCCAGGATGACCCCGACGAGCAGGAGTGCCATGGCCTCGCCCGACGCCTTCCACCCCGACCTCCCGGACGGCGGGGACGACCCGCCGCCGCTGCGGACCCGGCTGCACCACATCCGCGCCGACGCCCTCGACGCCGACACCGCGCAGAGCGGCGGCATGCGGCGCTTCGCCGCCATCAGCGGACGGACCGTCGGCTCGGAGCGCATCTGGATGGGGCAGACCCATGTGGCCCCGGGAACCGTCTCCGCCAACCAGCACCACGGTGCCTCGGAGACGGCCATCCATGTCGTCAGGGGACACCCGGAATTCGTCTTCCTCGACGACTCCGGCGGCGCCCCGGAGGAAGTCCGGCTCCGTACCTCTCCCGGCGACTACCTCTTCGTCCCGCCGTACGTCCCGCATCGGGAGGAGAACCCGAGCGCCGGCGAAGAGGCCGTCGTGGTGATCGCCCGCAGCACCCAGGAAGCCATCGTGGTCAACCTGCCCGGGCTGTACGTCCTCGGTCAGGAGCCGCACGACGGCTGACGGCGCACCGCTATTCCGCCCCGGCGTCCTCCGGTGTGCCACGGCCCAGCGCGGCCAGGACGTCGAGCGCCTCGGCCAGGGCGTCGAGCGGCGGGGAGGCCAGGGCGAGGCGTACGGCGTTGGGGGCGTGGCCCTGGCCGACGGCGAAGGCACCGGAGGGGGTGACCGCGATGCCGCGGCGGGCCGCGGCGGCGACGAAGGTGTCGGCCCGCCAGGGTTCCGGGAGGCGCCACCAGAGGTGGTAGGCGTGCGGATCGGCCTGGAGGGTGTGGGGGGCGAGGTGTGCGGCGGCGAGCCGCTGGCGGGCCGCGGCGTCGCGGCGCTTGTCCGCCTCGATGGCGGCGGCGGTGCCGTCGGCCATCCAGCGGTTCGCCGCGTCGAGGGCGAAACGGGCGGCCGTCCAGGCCCCCGATCTCAGGGCCGCCGCGAAGTCCTGCGTACGGCCCTCGGGAGTCATCAGAAACCCCAGGGTCAGCCCGGGGGCAAGGCGTTTCGACAGGCTGTCGGCGACGACGGTGCGCTCGGGGGCGAGCGCGGCGAGGGGCGGGAGATCGGTGCGGAGGAAGCCGTAGATGGCGTCCTCGATCGCGAAGATGTCGTGCCGGCGCAGGGTTTCGGCCAGGTGCTCGCGGCGTGCGGACGGCATGGTGATGCCGAGCGGGTTGTGCAGGGCGGGCTGGCAGTAGACGGCGCGCAGCGGCGGGGCGGCGTCGATCGCTTCGGGGACGAGGCCGTGGTCGTCCATCGCCAGGGGGACGAGGGTGACGCCGAGGCGGGCGGCAATGCCCTTCACCACCGGGTAGGTGAGGGATTCGACGCCGAGGCGTTCGCCCGCGGGGACGAGGGTGGCGATGGCCGCGGCGATGGCCTGTCTGCCGTTGCCCGCGAAGAGCAGCTGCCGCGGGTCGGGTGTCCAGCCGCCGCGGGCGAGATGGGCGGCGGCGGTCCGACGCGCGGGTCCGGTGCCGGCGGCGACGGCCGGGTGCAGGGCCGCGCCCAGCGCATCGGCGCGCAGCAGAGGCGCCAGGCTCGCGGCGAGTGCGGCCGGCTGACCGGGCAGCACCGGGAAGTTCAGTTCCAGATCGACCCGCGCCCCGCCCGGCTCGGCCAGTGCAGGCTCGGCGGCCGGTGCCGAGGTCCGTACAAAGGTCCCCCGCCCGACCTCACCCACCGTCAGGCCCCGCCGGGTCAGCTCCCGGTAGACCCGCGCCGCGGTCGAACTCGCGATGCCCCGCTGACGGGCGTACCGGCGCAGCGGCAACAGCCTGCTGCCGGGCGGGAGTTGCCCCGAGGCGATATCGGCCGCCAACTCGTCGGCGATCACGCGGTAGTCGTCCACCGGTCCCCCGTTCCCCTTGATGCAACGCGAGCACGGGCACATTGCACCGAGCGCATTGTTTCATTGCACCGAGAGATTGCCCTCTATAGCATCGAGGTGTCAACACGGGGGCAACCGCCGCAGAAGGGGGAATTCCATGACCCGTCTCGCATACGAGGACGAGGGCGACAGGAACGGCGAGGCACTCGTCCTCATCCACGGACATCCGTTCAACCGCTCGATGTGGCGCCCCCAGATCGACCATTTCCGCCGGGCCGGATGGCGGGTCGTCGCCCCGGATCTGCGCGGCTACGGCGAAAGTCCCGCCACCCCTGGAAAGACCCGCCTGGAGACCTTCGCCGCGGATATCGCCGGATTGCTCGACGGCCTCGGCATCGAGCGCTTCGTACTGGGCGGACTGTCCATGGGCGGACAGATCGTCATGGAATGCCACCGTCAATTCCCGCACCGCATAAGGGCGATGCTGCTCGCCGACACCTTCGCCGCCGCCGACACGGACGAGGGCAAGGCCGCCCGCCGCACCATGGCGGAGCGCCTGCTGCGCGAGGGTATGGCCGACTACGCGCGGGAAGTGCTGCCCAAGATGATCGCGCCCCGCACCATCGAGACCCGGCCCGCCCTCGCCCGCCAGGTGCGGGACATGATGGCGGGCACCTCCCCGGAGGGTGCCGCCGCCGCGCTGCGCGGGCGGGCCGAGCGGCGCGATTACACGGACCTGCTGCCGGGCATTGCGGTGCCGACGCTGGTCGTGGTGGGCGAGGAGGACGAGTTCACGCCCGTGAGCGACGCCCGGATCATTGCCGAGCACGTACCCGACGCCACGCTCGAGGTCATCGCGCGCACGGCCCATATGCCCAATCTGGAACGGCCCGACGCCTTCAACACGGTGCTTCAGCGATTCCTCGAGGCGCTGCCGGACGGCGCCGGCCGCATATGAGAGCGAAGAGCGGGCAGACACCCCACGACCGAGAACGACCAGGGGAATGCCCAGGGGAACGACAACGCCCGTCCGCCCGCGTCTGCGAGTGGTGACGATCCGGGGTCGGCGCACGACACCGGTACAGGGCAACTGCGCGCTCGCTGCAGCCCTTGTGCCACGCCGGCACACCGACCACGGGAGATTCAGGCATGCGCAAGCCGGCCCAGGGCCGCGACCAGGCCCCCGCCTACGACCTGCTCGTCAAGGATTCCCAGCTGCTCGTCGTGGACGACGCCACCGAGATCCCCGGTGGCTGGGTCGCCCTCCGCGACGGCCGGGTCGCGGCGGTCGGCGGGCCCGGCACCGAGCCGCAGAGCGCGGCCCGTACGGTCTCCGCCACCGGCCGCCTGGTCACCCCCGGCCTGATCAACACCCATCACCACCTCTACCAGAACCTCACCCGCTCCTTCGCCCCCGCGGTCAACGGCACCCTCTTCGACTGGCTCACCACGCTCTACCCCCTGTGGTCCGGCCTCGACGCGGAAGCCGTCCATCTCTCCACCTACATCGGCATCGCCGAGCTGCTGATGGGCGGCTGTACGACCTCGATGGACCACCTCTACGTCCATCCGCGCCCCCGCCTGGTCGACGCGGAGATCCGCACCGCCCAGGAAATCGGCTTCCGCTTCCACGCCACCCGCGGCTCCATGACCCGCTCGGCCGAGGACGGCGGACTGCCGCCCCGCTCCGTCACCCAGACCGATGACGAGGTACTCGCGGACAGCGAACGGGTGGTGACGGCTTATCACGACCCGTCCCCCGGCGCACTGATCCGCGTCGCCCTGGCGCCCTGTTCGCCGTTCTCGGTCACCAGGGAGCTGATGGTGCAGACGGCGGAGCTGGCCGAGCGGCTCGACGTACGGCTGCACACCCATCTCGCCGAGGACCGGGACGAGGACGACTTCTGCCTGGAGACCCACGGCTGCCGCCCCGTCGAGTACTTCGCATCCGTCGGCTGGATGACCGGCCGGACCTGGGTCGCGCACTGCATCTACCCGGACGACGAGGAGCGCGCCCGGCTCGCCGCGGCCGGGGTCGGCGTGGCGCACTGTCCCAGCTCCAACATGCTGATCGGCGGGGGCACCGCCGCCGTCCGGGAGATGCGCGCGCTCGGCATGCCGGTGGGGATCGGGTGCGACGGATCCGCCTCGACGGACCATGCCTCGCTGTGGATGGAGGCCCGCGGCGCCCTGCTGCTGGCCCGCTACCGCGGCGGTCCCGCCGCCATGGCCGCCCGCGACGCCCTCGACATGGCGACCCGGGGCTCGGCCCGCTGCCTCGGCCGCGACGACGAGCTGGGCCATCTGCGCCCCGGCGCCTGCGGCGATCTCGTCGTCTGGAACACCCACGAGGTGGCACTCGCGGGCTCGTTCACCGATCCGGTGGAGGCGTGGCTGCGCTGCGGGCCGTCCCGCGCCTGGACCACGATCGTCGGCGGACGCGTCCTGGTGGACCAGGGCGAGCCCCAACTCCCCGCTCTGGAGGAGAAGCTGCGGGAACACGCACGGGTTGCCCGCCGTATCCAGCGCCTGGCGTGACCGCTGACACCTGACTGCCGCCGTCCGGCCGCTGCCGCCTGACTACTGCCGTCTGACTGCCGTCTGGTGACCGGTGACTGCCAACCTCTCTGCCACCACGATTAGCTGGCCGTATGCGGTGCAAGGGTCTTTGCCAGCGCCGGACCGCCGGGTCTCCCCCGTGACCCGGACGGCCCGGCGCATCAGGCTCCACCACGCTCTGGGAGGAAGATCATGAAGACGCTGCGCCGTGCGTTCGTCGCCTCAGTACTGACCCTTGCCCTCGGCGGCCTGATGGCCCCCGCCGCCTCCGCGGCCCCGTCCGGCGCCGCGGACGTCCGGGCCACGCCGGTGTCCGCCGCGCTGAGCTGCCGGGCCGCCGACAACCATGGCGAGATCGCCGCGAAGTTCATCTCCCGCTGCAAGAAGGGCTCCATCCGCCGGGAGTTCCCCACCGACCGGCTCTCCCGTTCACTCGGCCAGATCTACGACGGCAAGCTGCGGGGCGACCGCGACGACGTCAAGGCGTGGAAGCTGCTGAACGACCGCCGGTTCGACAAATGAGCATCGGCAGATGAGCTTCGGCAGGTGAGAGACCGGCGGGCGGCGGGGAACGGTTGATTCGACCGCGACTGCAACCGGAACCGCGACCGCGACCGCACGAGCCGGCACCGACCGGGCAAGGAGTCCGCCATGACCGACGGCATGACCATTCCCCATGTGGCGATTGTGCTGATGGAGGCACACTCCGACGCCGCGGAGCGGCCGCCGCTGTTCCAGGAGAATTTCCTGCTGGTGCACGCGCCGGACGAGAAGGCCGCGCGGGAGCGAGTGGCAGGCTGGGCCCGGCGGGCCGCGACGAGCTACCGCAACGACGAGGGCGAAACCATCACCTGGCGGCTGCGGACGATCGTCGACGTCAAGGAGGCCGAGGACACCGATCTGACCCGGGACGCCGACCTCTACACCCGGCATTTCCGGGACTACGCGTCCTACGAGAGGTTCGAGCCGCTGCTCTCCGGCGAGGAGATCTGAGCCGCCCCCGCGCCCCCGCCCAGGTGTCACCCAAGTGGCCCGCCCCGCCTTGCCGGAGCGGGCCACTGCACGTAGGCGGCTCCCGCCCCCCGCTTCCGCGGCCGCAACTCCCGGTGAACCGCATCGCCGGCCGCCGCTACGTACAGGGCGTAACCGGATGCCACCTGTGGGAGAACGCATGACACACCACACTCTTGCCCCGCCTCTCGCGGGAAAGCGCGACAACCCCTCGCTGGCCACGGTGCTCGGCACCGAACTCGCCCGCAACCGCCGGGGTTTCGTGCCCTGGTACCACCTTCTCGCGCCGGTCATCATCACCGTCCCGCTCTTCCTGGGGGCGCTCGGCTCCTCCGAGGCCAAGGCGGGCCAGACCTTCGAGGTGTTCCGCAATGTGACGCTGGAGTTCTGGGGCGTGCTGGTGCCGATGACGGCGGGCCTGGCCGCGGCGCTGTCGGTGCGCGCCGACCAGGACGCCTGGCGGCTGCTGCTCTCGTACGGCGTGCCGCGCGGGCGCTACTTCGTCGGCAAGGTCGCCGCGCTGGGCGTGCTCGGCTTCGTCTCGTCCACGGTGCTGCTGGTGATGCTGTCGCTCGGCGCGGTGCTCAGCGGCAAGTTCCCCGGTGCCCTGGGCACGGTCGTCGCCGCGGTCTATCTGCCGTGGCTGGTGGGGCTGTCCATGACGGCGCTGGCGGTGCTGGTCGCCGTGATGTGGGGCATGGGGCCCAGCGTCGGGGTGGGCGTCGCGGGCCTGCTGTCCGGGGCGCTGATCTCGGACAAGGTGTTCTGGTACGCCGTGCCGTTCGCCTGGCCGATGCGGGTGGTGCTGCCGCTGGCCGGGATCGGTCCCAACGGCGTACCGCTGCCGAAGGACAGCCCGGTCACCGATCCGTCCGCCATTCCCCTGGCCGTTGGTCTCGCCGCCGTTCTGACGGTGGTCCTGCTGGCCATCGGCAGCCTGCACATGAGCCGTAAGGAGATCTGACCATGACCGCGATGACACCGGACTGCTCCGGCATGCCGGCCGGCCGGATGCCGACGGCGCTCAGGATCCGTCAGCTGCACAAGCATTACGGCGCCCACCGCGCCCTGGACGGTGTGGATCTGACGGTCCAGGTCGGCGAGGTCTACGGCCTGCTCGGGCCGAACGGCGCCGGCAAGACGACCCTGATGAAGGCACTGCTGGGACTGCAGCGGCCGACCTCCGGGAGCATCGAGATCTTCGACCGGCCGGTGGGGCGGGAGTCGCTGGCGGATGTCGGCGCGCTCATCGAAGTCCCGGGACTGTGGCCGACGTTGACGGGCGACGAGACACTGCGGGTGCATGCCAGGCTGCGCGGGGTGCCGCAGTCGTGGATCGAACCGGCGCTGCAGCTGGTGAAGATGACCGAGGCCCGCGGCCGGAAGGTGGGGGCGTACTCCCTCGGGATGCGCTGGCGGCTGGGGATCGCCGTGGCGCTGCTGGCCAAACCGCGGCTGATCGTGCTGGACGAGCCCACCAACGGCCTGGACCCGGTGGGTATCCGGGAGATGCGCGGCATCATCCGCTCGCTGGCCGGGGAGGGTGTGGCGGTGCTGATCGCCAGTCATCAGCTGGCGGAGGTCGCTCAGGTCTGCGACCGGGTCCAGGTGCTGGTGGCCGGACGCACCCGCTTCGAGGGGCCGCTGTCGGGGCTGGCCCTCGACGGGGATGTGGAGGCCGGGTTCTTCCGGCTGCTGGAGACCGCGGATGCGGGAATCCGCTGATGCGCGAACCCGCGGCAGCGGCGAACGGCCCGTGGCCCCGGTGGCAGATGCCACCGGGGCCACCCGGACGGTCATCGGAGCAGACCTCGGGCAGGACGTCAGCCGGCGCGTGCCGGAACCGGATGCGCCAGGCCCCACCCGGCGGCCAGCGAGAGCAGCTCGGCCCGGCCGGTGACGCCCAGGTCGTCGTAGAGACGTCGGATGCGGCGGTACATGGACCGCTCGGAACAGTAGTGGCGCCGTGCGATCTCCGACACGGTCGCCGAGGTACAGAGCGAGCGCAGGAGTTCCCGGTCGCAGTCCGGCAGGGCGGGCGGGGACTCGTCCGCCGGCGACGTGCCGGGGGATGCCGGGGGTGTGCGTCGCCGTCCGGGTACGGAATCCGGATCGGGGGGCGCTTCCCGGGCCGGCGGGGAGGGAGTGGCGAGCTCCGTCCGGTCCCTCGTCACCGTGTCGGCCACGGCGGGAACCGGAAGCCGTAACCCGTGCGTGCGGCTTCCCGGCGCAAGCGGGGAATCCCAGCGGGTATGGCCGCCGTCGTCCGCGTCGTGGGGGTCGCTGTGGTCGCCCGGGACGGACCGGAGCCAGGCGGCCGAGCCGTCGACGGAGCTTGCCACCCGGTGCGCCCGGCACTGCGCGTACAGCATGTCGAGCTGACGCTCCCCGGGGATGGCGAGATTGAGCACGAAGTTCGCGCCGGAGCGGATGGCGTAGTACGTCTGATGCCCTGAGACGTCGTTGGTGACGGCGACCAGCAGCGCGAGGGGATGCCGCACCCGTACGACGCGCAGCCCCTCGGCCTGGAATTCGCTGGTGACGGGCATCAGCACCGGGAGATCGAGGGCGATGCCGGGGGCGGTCAGATCCCCGTCCTCGACGAAATCGACGCGGTCCAGGCCGGGGCGGAGGCCGCTGAGCGGCGAGTGTGGCGACTCGAACTGGGCCCGCAGACCGGTCAGGGCCAGCAGATGGAGCCCGGTGGCCGACGAGGCGTGCTGGTGCTGCATGGTGTTGTCCCCCGTTTGGTGCGTTCGTTCGGTGTTCCTTCGGTGGTGGGTGACCGGCCGGCTCGGGGTCAGTGAGCGGCTCGGCAGAGTTTGAGGGTCTTGCTGAGCAGGGAGCCGAGGCTGACTTTGTCGCCGTCGTCGCCGGAGGAGCGCAGCGGGTCGATGTCCCGGTATCCGGCATTACGGGCACGGTCGTTGAGAGCGTAGGTCTTGCCGTCGGGGGCGGTGAAGACCGCCTGGTTGTCCTTACGGCATTCGGCAGTACCGTGGTCGACCTTGAGCGGCCAGGTGTAGCCGAGGTTCCTTTCGCTCATCTTCTGCTTGGTGCCGGTCGGGCTGGGCAGCGCCACGGGATCCGTGGTGTGCGGTGCGGTGCGGCCGCCGCCCCCGCAGGCGGCCAGGCCCAGCAAGGCCAGCCCGGCCAGGGCCGATGCGGCGGCGAACCGGGCATGCCGGATGTATCGGGTGCATGCGCTCACTTGTTGACCACCTCACTGTCGGAATTGCCGGAGCTGTCGGAACTCTCGGCACTGCTGGAATTTCTGCGTCCGGATGCACGGGGCGCTCCGTCGGCGCACAGGAGCGCGGCATATCCGTCCTCGAGCGACGGCTCCACCGGGCGCGCTCCCGCGGGCGGGTCGGTGGTGACGATGCGGTACTCGGGCCCCTCGGCGGTGGTCACCGCGCTCACCACCTCGGCGCCGGGCGGCGGTCCGGCCGCCTTGAGCAGGTATGTACATCCCGCGGCCTGGCTGACCAGTGCGGCGGTGGTGTCGTGGAAGACCAGCCGGCCGGTGGTGAGGACGGCCACCTCGGGGCAGGTCTGGGCGACGTCGTCGAGGATGTGGGTGGACAGCAGCACCGTACGGCCGCCGCCGAGCCCGGCCAGCAGGGCGCGGAAGCGCATGCGTTCATGCGGGTCGAGTCCGGTGGTGGGCTCGTCGACGATCAGTACGGACGGGTCGCCCATCAGGGCCTGTGCGATACCGACCCGGCGCTTCATCCCGCCGGAGAATCCGGCCAGCCGCTCGTCCGCGCGGTCCTCCAGGCCGACCTCGGCGATCTTGGCGTCGACCTGGGCGCGGCGGGTGCGCTTGTCGCGGATGCCCTTGAGGACGCCGATGTAGTCGAGGAATTCACGGGTCGTCAGGTCCGGGTAGAGGGAGAGCTCCTGCGGGAGGTAGCCGAGGGTGCGTTTGACGGCGGTGAGGCCGTGGCTGGTGGACAGGTCGTGACCGGCGACGGTGACCCGCCCGGAGGTGGGCCGCAGGACGCCGGTGAGGATGCGCAGCAGTGTGGTCTTGCCCGCGCCGTTGGCACCCAGGAGTCCGACGGTGCCACGCTCGATGTGCAGATCGACGGCGTCCAGCGCGCGGCGGCCGCCGGGGTGGACCTTCGTCAGTCGCTCAGTGGTGATGTTCATGATGCTCCGTGTCGGCGTAGTCGGACGACGAGATGACCGAGGGCGTAGCAGGCCGCGGCCATGGCCAGGACGAGGAGGAGGTTCAACAGGGCGGCGGAGTCGGTGACGTCGGGACGCAGCGGGCCGGTGCCCTGCCGGCGGGCCCAGACCTCCGGGGCGTGTGCCCAGGCGACCAGCGGATAGCCGCCGAGCGGGGAGAGGACCGTGCCGGTGGCGGTGGGCAGCGGGGAGAACTTCGGCGGGAAGTGCAGGGCCCACAGCCAGACCACGACGGTGACGGCGCGGGCCGCGGCGACCGGCATCAGCACGCCGAGCAGTCCCGCGAAGGCGGTCACCAGGAGCGCGGCGGGCAGTACGGCCACCACCAGGGCGACCACGGCCGAGGCCAGTGGTGCGGGGGTGCCGGCCGTTGCCGAGATCACCGCACCGTGGGCGAGATACAGCACGACGACCGGTGCCAGCGCGGTCAGCAGGGGGCCGATCAGCGTCCCGGTCGTACGCGACAGCTGCCCGGAGGGGGTGGCGGTGAGCAGCTCGGGCATACCGCGCGCCTCGAGGGAGCGGCGCAGCCGGTCGGTGAGGGCGAGGCCCACGCCCAGGGTGCACAGGGTGTTGACCAGCACCGCGGCGGCGCCGCTTCTGGCCGCCGGGTCGCTGTATTCGGTGACGACGGGTGAGGTGGCGGCGAGCAGCAGGCTCAGCAGGGCGAGGGGGAGGACGGCGGCCCATACGGCCTTGCGGCGGGCGGCCATCAGGGCTTCGTAGCGCAGGGTCACGATCAGGGCGGTCATCAGGCCTCCCCGGGGCCGAAGCCGGGGCCGGTGCCGCGGCCGAGGCGGGCGCCCTGGCGGCCGCCGGGCTGCAGGGCGCGCAGCGCCAGCACCGTCAGCCAGCCGCCGGCCAGGAGGGCGGGCACCGCCTGCGCCGCGCCTTCGGGCACCACCCGGTCGATCAGCAGCAGTTTGGCCAGGACGGTGGCGACGACCAGGCCGGTGGCGGGCGCGGCCGAGCCGAACCGTACCGTCGCCCAGACTGCGCAGCCGCCGAGCAGGACGGTCAGCCCGGCCAGTTCGGCGAGGGTGACGGCGAGGTCGAGGCGGTGGCCGGTGGCGGTCAGCGCGGCCGTCATGGCGAGGCAGGCGGCGGCGGTGACGGCGGCGGGCCAGGCCAGACGGCGCGCGACGGTGCGGGCGTAGGCGGTGGGCAGCGAGAGATGGAGCTCGGCCATCGGCTCCCGCGCGACCACGGCCGCACAGGCCATGGCCGCGGCGGTGGGCGGCGCGCAGGTCAGCAGGGCGCGGCCGAGCAGCCTGCCGTCGCCGGTCTGTGCGGCCATCGCCCCGTACGCCAGGAGGGCCGCCAGGACCGGCAGGACATAGGCCTGCCGTCCGCAGCGGCGGACCTCGTGGGGCCACCAAGTCGCAGCGGTCATTGCCACTTCCTCCCATGTGATCCCGCGGAGAGCAGGCGGTTCGGACAGTACGTAGCGTCCCGGCCCGCTGCGGTTCACGTGCGGTCGGGGTGGGGATTCGGCCGGGCTCGGGACGGGGATGCGCGCGGGCTCGGGACGGGGATGTGCGCGGGCTCGGGACGGGGATGCGCGCGGGCTCGGGGTGGCGGGTCGGCCTGCGCCTGGGTGGCCGCTCGGCGGCGCTCTGGTCGACGCGTGACCCATGCCAGGGCGGCCGTTCGGCGGCGCTCCAGTCGATGCGTAACGATGCCGGGGCGGCCGTTCGGCTGTGCCTCCGTCGATGCTGAACCGCGCCGAATTCGGCCGATTTGCCCCTCCCCCACCCCACCCACATACCCTCCCCCGCCCCCACCG
>NZ_LGKG01000160.1 GCF_001294335.1 Streptomyces chattanoogensis | reverse complement strand
CCGCCCGCTTCCTCGACTTCGTCAGCGAAGGACTCATTCGCGCCGCGGAGCAGGGTCGCGAGGTCCTCTACGCCAGAACCGAAACGACCCCGGACGGCACCGCCACGCCACGTTCGGATCGCGCATAGACGGTCGTCTCGACGGTCGCGCAACCAGTGATGCCCGCGCCGGATCCTTCATCTTGAGCCGACCCCTGGCTCCGGCCAGGGGTCTCGTTGTCTCTGCTGCTGAGAAATGGGGAGATCTCAGCGGCGATCCGCAGCATTACCGCCACGCCCCGAAAGGAGCGTGCAGAGGGTTCAGGAGGAGACCGCCTTTCGGCCCTGCGCATCGCAGGGCACGTGATGTGCGCCCCGGCCGGCCAGGAAGGGGCGAGAGGCCTGGTCCTCGACGTCCGCCAGCGTCGGCGTGCAGACGATCACGCTGAGCCTTGGGCGCATACTCGGCCACCTCGGCCAAGTTGTCCACGGCGTGGGCCTCGGCTCGTGCGGCTTCCTCGGCGTTCTTGTAGGAGCTCGATGCCGTGACCAGGGTGAAGGCGAGGAGCAGGACGGTCAGGGTCAACAGCGGCCCCACGAGATCGCGTACGCACATGCCGTCATCGTCCTCGGGAACCAGCCCCGCGCACCTCCACCTGCGCCGGTTCGGCATCCTGGAGACCAGCACGCTGCGGCTGGCGCACCGCGATGTCATCGACACGCACGCAGTCGTGGACAGCATTCCTCCTTTCGCTCGGCCGCTTTCCGGGCCGTACCTGGGGCAGCCACGAGGAGACGGCCCGTTCGACATCGCCCAGGCACCCGGCGTCCTCCGCGCCACGAACCTGCCCGAAGCCTGGTACCCGGCCAACGACGAGAACGAGCCCGTCGGCAGCGCACCGTTGGCGTTCTTCGCCCCGAGCGCCAGTCCCTTCCTGACCATGATGGTCGACCCCTCGATGATCATGCAGGTCTCACTCGAGGGCACGCTGGAGCTGGAAGTGGCCGGCAAGACCGTGCGGGTCGAGATGGCGGGCGACTACCGAAAAGCCGCCGGCGTGGAGATCCTGCTGTTCGGCCCCGAAAAGCACACCGACGGCGCCGGCGTGCAAGCCCGGTTGGCACGCCTGGCGGTCCGCGGCCACTGCGCGGAGCTGGGCGGCCGCGTCATGCTGCGGGTCAGCTGGCCGCGTCCGTCGAACGGCACGCTGGACGACGATACCGAGGACAGCCTGAGCCGCGTCTCCTACCCGGGCGCGTTGCACTTCGACGCCAACTTCGAGCTGTGCACGCCGCACGGGACGCTCTACGCCGACAACCCGGTACACCTGGCGGGCAAGCTGCGCGACCTGGAGGCCACCGGTACCGAGTTGCGCGCCAGCGGCGCCGCCGCCCCACTGACGACCGCGGACAACCAGGTCAAGGCCCGGATCACCGATGTGCAGCTGGCCATGCGCGACGCCCACGTCGGCGAGACGGCGGCGGTGAACATCTGACACCTCCAGGCGGGGCCGGCCTGACTGGCCTGCCCCGCCACGTCCCGGCGGGTTCTCAAGGCCCACATCGCCCGCGGTGACCTCGCCCGCCCTCGCCCCTTCCGACGATGCCTGCTGCGCGCCGCATGCACCACCGGAAGGGGCCAGACCCGAAAGGGCAGACCGGACGAATTCGCGAAGACGACTATGAAGTTGCGTCGCCGTTGCCGTTGCCGTTGTGCTCCTCCGCAAGGCTGCAGGCCCGCCGATATCTCAGATCAGCCTGCCGATGCCACAGGCGAGCCACCAACGCGACGACGACGGCACCCGCGAGCCCTGCCACGGTCGAAACCCAACCCGACAAGGACGCCCTGATGACCGTTCCCGCGCAGATGGCCCCGGCGACTCCGCCCGCGAAGAACAGACTGCCGTTCGGTGGACGCGGATCCTTCCGCTTCATCGCAACATCACCTTGAAGCATCCCCACACCCTAACTTCCGCTGCGCCGGTCAGCACTTGTGTGCGCCCTGGACAGCACCGGCCACGGCCCCACCGAAGCCACCCACGGCGGCACCCGGGGCACAGCCGGTCTCCAGGTCTGCGACACAGCCGGCAACGCCGCCAAGCTCCGCCGTGTCCAGGCTCTTCTTGCCGACACACTTGGCCCAGTCCCAGAATCCGTAGGCCGTCACGGTGGGAACCACGGCCCCCTTGAGGGTGGCGTTCGGGGTGTCGACGTGCTGGTAGAGGGTGTTGCCCTTAACCGTCCACGTCACCTTGTGCAGGTGACCGGCCGTGTCCTTGATGGGCTTTGGCGACATGGTGAGGAGCTTCTCGCCCTTGCCGTCCTCGATCGACACGCCGCCGTCCTTGTCGGCGGCAAGGTGGTGGTCCCCCTTCAACTGAGAGAACGTCCACGCGGTGTCGCGAGCGAAGGTGGTGGTCTTGCCGGAATCGGCCAGCACCTGGTCCAGCGTCTGCCCTGAGGGCGCCGCAGCGGTGGCGCTCGGCGCAGCAGCGATGAGGGCGGCCGTGGCAGCCAACCCCGTTGCTATGCCAGTCCGCTGACGTGCCGTCATACGCATAAAGTCATTGCCTTCCTGTTCAAATCCAAGGAAAGAGGACACATGCGCCTCTGTCCGGTGTACGCACACCAAGATCAACATCTATGCCCAGTACCACGCAAAGCGCATTTACCGACTTGAGGAACCATTTACCAAGGGTTTACGAGCCATGCGCGGAGCCAGCACGCGACGCGATATCCGGATGTCGCCGCGCCGCGGCCCGAACACGAGCCACGGCCGGTGCGGGCCCCAAGGCGCCAAGGGACCAGGGCACCAGGGCACCAACTCAGTCCACACCAAGGGGAAATAGCCCCCCACATGCCCCCCACCTGTGAAGCCGACCTCCGCCTCCGCCTCCGCCGCCTCCGCCAAGAGAAACCTGGCCGGAGCGCAGCGCGGCAGTACAAAGACCGCGACAGTGGCAGGGCGCCAGCGAGGGAACGCCTCGCATCTTCGAGCCCCGCCACTGCCGGCGCCCCATGGGAGTGCCTGGGCCGGCGGTCAGCGCAGTGCGCCACCGGCTCGCGTCGTAAGGCCGTAGCCGTACGGGAACAGCGGGTCGTAGTTCTTGTCCCCGACGTTGATGGGCTCCTGCGCCTCGCTGCGCGGCCAGGTCACGGGGAGCTTGCCGGTGAACGGACGCTTGCCGAACAGCACGTCGGCCACGCCTTCGCCCTCACTGCCGGGAAGCCACGACATGACGAAGGCGTCCGTCTTCGGCAGCTCGTCGGTGACGATCTGCGGTCGTCCCGCAACGTCGAGAACGACGCACGTCTTGATCGCCCCGCACACGCGGGCGACGTTCGCGCGATCGGCGTCCGAAAGGTTCAGGGTGCGGCCGTTGTTGCCGACATCGCCGATGCCTTCGGCGTAGGGCGTCTCGCCGACCACCACGATGCCCACGTCATGTCCTCCGGTCGGCGCCGACGCGTCCTTGCTGTACGTCACGTTCGAGGCGTTCTGCTTGATGCCCTGCAGGATCGTGGTCCCGGGGAACGCGGTGTTGCCGGACTGGCCCTGCCAGGTCACCGTCCAGCCACCGGCCTGGTTGCCCAGGTCGTGAGCGTTGGTGCCGGCGACGTAGATCCGCTGGGAGGGCCTGAGCGGCAGCGCGTGGTGGGCGTTCTTCAGCAACACCTGCGACTGTGCGACGGCGCGGCGCGCCACCGCGCGGTGGACGGGCGAGCCGATCGTGTCGATGTTCGTGCGGTCGGAGTACGGGTGCTCGAACAGTCCCAGCTGGAACTTGGCGTGCAGGATACGGCGCACCGCGTCGTCGATGCGGGACATCGGGACCCGTCCGGCCTGGACCTCCGCGATCAGGGTCTGCACGAACTTCGGGGCGCTGTAGGGCTCCATGAACATGTCGACCCCGGCGTTGACGGCCGTGCGCACCTGCGTGGCGTAGTCGCCGGGTATCTGGTGGATCGCCTCCCAGTCGCTGATGAGAAAGCCCTGGAAGCCGATCTTCTGCTTCAGGACGTCCGTCAGCAGCTCCTTGTTTGCATGCATCTTGACCGGGTTGCCGACGCCGTCCTCGGTCCAGTCGACGCTGGAGTAGGAGGGCATGATGCTGCCGACGCGGTGCTGTCGGACGGCCGGGATGTACGGCGCCAGGTCGGTCTTCCAGAAGTGCTCGCGACCGGTGATCGTCACACCCTGGTCGATCTTGTACGTGCCGGTCGTCGACGTGCCGTACGTCGTGTCGCCGTCACCGGCGTAGTGCTTGGCGGACGCCAGGACGCGGTCGCGACGGGCGAGGTCCTTCGGGTCCGTGCCTTGGAGGCCGTCGATCGCGGTCTCCATCTCGGTGACCAGCTTGGGGTCCTCACCGAAGCTCTCGTAGGTCCGGCCCCACCGGTCGTCGCGCGCGACGCACAGGCAGGGGGCGAAAGCCCACTGGGGGCCGGTCGCCCGGGTTTCGGTGGCCGTGATGTGGGCCGTCTCCCGTACCAGCGCCGGGTCGCGGGCCGCGCCCAGTGCGATGTTGTGCGGGAATACGGTGGCGCCGACGAGGTTGCCGTGGCCGTGCACCGAGTCGGTGCCGTACAGCAGCGGGATGTGCAGCCGCGTGGCGAGCGCGTGCTTCTGATAGCCGTCGAACATATCCGCCCAGGCCTCGGGCGCGTTGGGGGTCGGCGCCGAGCCGCCGCCGGAGAGCAGTGAGCCGAGGCCGAGACTGGTGATCTTGCTCTGGTCCTCATCGACAGCGGCGCGCTCGGCCTGCGTCATCTGGCCGGCCTTCTCCTGGAGCGTCATGCGCCCGAGGAGGTCGCCGACCCGCCGCTCCACCGGGAGCTTGGGGTTCAGGTACGGCGCCTTCTGGCTGCTGGAAGACGTCGGGGACGTCCCGGACTCCGGGAACGTTTGCGCCGATGCTGCGGGCACCGCGCTGACGGCCAGCGCCGACGCGGCGAGCAGCGCGCCAATGAGGCGGGATCTGGAGGGACGCCCATGTGGCGATGGGTGAGCTATCAAGTTGGACTCCTTGGTGGGAAGCGGCTTCCACAGGGGAGCCGGCTTTCAAGAAGCCGCCGCGGCAGAACGAACCACGCCGACCGGTCAGGGCAGTCGCGCGCCCGCTGACATACCGTCAGAATCCCTATGGGGCAGGGACCTTGACGGTTCGGCCGAGATCTTTCTCCACGGTCCATCCAGGGGTCAAGATGTAAACCAAGGTAAAAATGAAAAGGGCTCAGTCATTCACTAGTTGAATGGACGCGACAGGTTCGACGCACTGGATTCGCCCATGCTCTGCGCCTTGCGCCAAGAGTCGCCACCGCAGCCACACCGGCCGCCACAGGTCAGGCGCCGACCCCGCGCACCCCCTCATCGGACATGTCCGCTTCCACGCCCGGATCCTCACCACCTGTTCGCCGAGCTGCCGACAGTCGGCATATGGAGCTGGCCCAGGCCGTAGGGTTGTTGAGGGGGTAGTCCACGCGGTCAGCAATGATCTTGACGCGTCTGTGCTACCAGGGCGATGAACAGTTTCGCCGACCGTATGCGAACACGCCCGCCAACCGCCCCCGGACGGACTGATCCCGCTGACGTGCAGCGAGATCCAGCACCCGTTCACCCACCTCGCCGTCCGGCCCGTCCACAATGCAGTCCACCGGCTCCGCTGGTCCGACTGACGACGGCTTCACCAGGCCCGAGCCCGCGGTGGCCATCACCGACGGCATGCAACGCACCAGCCATGAAGCTCAGCTTCCCTGACTGGAGTACGAGGCGGTTTCCCACCCGCGGCTCACGCATCGAAATCGTGAGATCCATACTCGACATAGCCTCGTTCGATCAGTTCATCCTCCAACTCGTCCTCGTCGAGGTCATCAAGGTCATCGAGGTCGTCGAGAGGGCCGTCGCCAAGCATCACGTAGTCGCCCTCCTTCGCGATCTCACCCACGAGCGGAGGGACGACGACACCGCCCCAGTCCACGGTGACTTCGATCGCGTCGTCGAAGTCACCGGAAAATATCCCGTCCTCAAGCACTGACTTCACCTTGTAGGGATCATCCGCACCGACGGCGTAGCCGGTCGGCTTGCCCGGTCCGCGGAAGGTGATGTCCGGGTAGCCGTCGACTCGGATCGTGACGAAGGGGTGAAGATCGATCGACCGCACTCGTTCACCCCGCTGATACACGTCCAACGCCAAATCCGCGCCGTACTCGAAGAGCAGCCATACGTTGAGGGACTCTTCGAGTTCGGAGTCCAGAGCGGCCATGGCTTCGTCGAGACTGCCGCAGATGTGGTGCGCGTCCTTCCTGGCCCCGCCGGGGGACACGCCAAACCTCACATCGTAGAAGCTCTTAGGCACCATGCCCGCAACGCTACCCAAGAGGACCGACAACCGGCTTCCGTCACAGGACCGGCACCGCGGCCGAAGCCCTCGCCGCTACCCACGACACGCAGCCCATCGAATGCGGCGGCTCGCCTTGAACCTCGCGGCCGCCGTTGAGTTGGTGGAGAATCACCGCACGCCGCAGTCGTCAGTGACGATCAGCCGGTCGTCGGTAGGGCCCTGGGCAACCACCTCGATCCGGCACCGCCGGACCGGTCGTCAACCCCAACCTCGAGCCTCAGTAGAGCTGCCGAAGGTGATCTCGGAGTCTGCGGGCGGCCTGGGACATGAGGGCTTCGGCACCGGGCTGTGTGGTGGCCGGGACGAGTGACTCGGTGAGGACGGCGATGGCGAAAGCCTGACCGTCGGAGTGCTCGACGACGCCGATTTCGTGGCGGAGGTTGAGGAGGGTGCCGGTCTTGGAGGACCAGGTCGTGGCGTCGGAGCTGAAGTCCGGGGCGAGTCGGTGTCGTAGCAGGTTGTGGGCCATGAGGCCGCGTACCCGCTCGGCCACGTCGGGGTGGATCGCCGAGGGTATCCACAGGGCTTGAAGCAGGTCGACCCAGGCACGTGCACTGCCGGTGCTGGCCCGGGTGGCGTCGAGCTGCGGCACCCGGTGTCCGCGGCCGCTGGTACCGGAGTCGATGGCCAGGGCGAGGGCGAGATGAGCCTGGGCGGCGTCGAAGCGTTCCGCAGGGGTGTCGGACAGCTCGCGCGTGGTGTGCCGCACGGTGATGCCGTGGAGGCCGAACTCGTGGAGGGTGTCGGCGACTTGGGAGGGCGGGGTGAGGCCGAAGAGCGCGTCGGCAGCCGTTCCGTCGCTGATGCAGGTACTGAGGTACAGGAGGTCGTCGATCGCGATGCGGGCGGGGTGGCGGAATCGGCTCAGGCCGGTGGGGCCGGGCGTGGTGATGCGCCCGGGCTGCACATCGAGCGTCGTGGCTCCGTCGAGCTCGCCCCGCCGGATGCGCTCTGCTGTTGCCAGCGCGAGCGGGACCTTGACCAGGGACGCGGCGGGGAGCTGGGTGTCCGGGTCGATCCCCAGCTCGTCCCCGGTGTGGAGGTCCCGCACGAGCAGGCAGCCGCGCAGGCCGCCGTCGTGCAGCTGCCGGCGCAGGTCGCGAAGGAGTGCCTCGGTGTTCACGCTGCCGCCCCTCCCGCGGTGCCCGCCCGGGTGTCTGCGCCGAGGCAGCGGGCGATGGCGTCGCCCAGGCGTGCTTCGATGTGCTGGGGGTTGCCGTCCGCGGCGGCCAGGGCGAAGCCCCGGCTGAGCGTGGTCTCGCCGATGGGCCGCCAGGTCAGGGCGAGTTCGTCGGCCTGCGCGGGAGAGCACAGCAACAGGTCGTGGGTGCAGAGGACTTCTGCCGCGGCGGTCGTCAGATCGGCCCCGGCGACGACCTGTGCGGGCCGCAGGCCGACGGCGTCGCGCAGTCGCGTCAGCGGGTCGCGGATGTGGGGCACATCGTCCTCCGGCTGGATCCAGATACGGCGGGCCGGGCCGGCGGAGGCGCGGCCCATCCGTAGCGTGTCGAGGTAGACGCGCTTCACGCCGGGATCCTGGGCCCCGGCAAGGCCGAGCGGGACGGACCACCGCGCCTCGTCGGGCGGCACGGCGCGCAGGGCAGCGCGCACCTGCTGCGCGTGGATGAGCTCCATGCGCTGCGCCGGCGCCGCGACGCGAAGATCGAGGACGACACCGTGTCCTCGTGCATCGGCGACCAGGCGCGCCAGATCGACCGTGGAGCAGATGCCGGGTACCGCGAGCCGCCACGGCTTGCGTTTGGCGGCTTCCGCCTCGTCCAGCAGCACATCGGCCGCCTGCACGAGCTGCCTGGCCACCGGCAGCATGTCCCGGCCGAAGGGGGTGAGGACGGCTCGCCGCGACCTGCGCTCGAACAACTGCTCACCGAAGTGGTCCTCCAGAGCGGCTACGCGACGGCTGGCCACCGACTGGGACATCCGGGCAGCGGCCGCTCCGACGGTGAAACTGCCGTGCTTGCTGACATTGATGAACGCGCGACAGGCTCCGACCAGATCCACAGTCCGGACTCTATCCGGCCTCCATCCGGACTCCATGCCAGATCGGCATGGAACAGCGCATGAGCGTATTGGACTGCATGGCTGCCGACGGTGAGGGTGTTCCCGGCACTCACCACCACACACAACACGCCGGATGGAGCCTGTCGCTCCCTCCCCTGTCGTGCCCTGCGTGCGGGGCACCTAGGAGGTTTGGACCATGCAGCACTCTCGTACCCGGCGCGCCGTTCTCGGTGCGCTTGCCACACTCACCATCGTCCCGCTCGCCGCCTGCGGCCAAGGCGGTTCCGCGGCCTCGTCGTCTCCGTCCGCAGCAGCGGCGAGGCCGACAGTGGCCGGTCAGCCGTTCGCCGGTGAGTTCAAGAAGCTTGAACGTAAATTCGACGCACGGCTCGGTGTCTACGCCGTCGACACCGGCACCGGGCGCGAGGTGGCCTACAACGACGGCGAGCGGTTTGCCCATGCCTCCACGTTCAAGGCGCTGGCCGCCGGTGCCGTGCTGAGCAAGTACGCACCGAGCGGGATGGGCAAGGTGATCAAGTACTCCAAGAGCGATCTGGTCGAGAACTCCCCCATCACCGAAAAGCACGTCGAGACCGGGATGACCCTGCGCGAGCTGTGCGACGCCGCCGTCCGCTTCAGCGACAACACCGCGGGCAACCTGCTGTTCGACGCGCTCGGCGGGCCCAAGGGCCTGGACGCCGCACTCGCAAGGATCGGCGACGACACCACCCGGATGGAGCGCCGCGAGCCCGAGCTGAACCGCTGGGCCCCTGGCGAGCAGCGGGATACCAGCACGCCGCGGGCGCTGGCCAAGGACCTGCGCGCATTCGTCCTCGGAAACCTCCTCGGCAAGGGCGAACGCGCCCAGCTCACCAAGTGGCTGCGGACCAACACCACCGGAGGCGAGCTCATCAGGGCGGGGATGCCCAAGGACTGGAAGGTCGGCGACAAGACCGGAGCCGGCAGCACCTACGGCACCCGCAACGACATCGCCGTGGTGTGGCGCCCCCACGCCGCCCCCATCGTCGTAGCGATCCTGTCGAACCGCAGCAAGGCAGGCGCCCACTACGACAACAAACTGATCGCGGAAGCGGCATCCGTGGTCGCCGACAGGCTGTCGTAGCAGGAGGAACGCGCCGCGGCCGAGTGCGCCGGAGAGCGTCAGAAACTCGGAGGGGTTTCGGCCCAGACGCAGACGGCCGGCACATCACCGGGGTTGCTGTAGCGGTGCGGGGTGGCCGAGGGGAAGCTGACGCAGTCGCCGGGCCCCAGGCGGTAGTGGACGCCGTCGACCCAGTAGTCCAGTTCGCCGCTGAGCAGGACGCCGACCTCCTCGCCGGTGTGGGTGTGCGGCCGGTCACCGGAGGAGGCTCCCGGGGCCACCTCCAGCATCATCATCTCCAGCCTGCCGCCGTGTTCGGGGTTGAGGAGGGTGTAGGTGACCCCCTCCACACCGGCCCGGGTCAGCTCGACGCGCTGGTCGGGGCGGGTCAGGACGCGCTGCTCGCGGTCGACGGCCTGCAGCAGCCGGCTGAGGGTGGTGCCGAGGGCGTTGACGATGGTGCGGAGCGTGTTGATCGTCGGGCTGTTCACGTCCCGCTCGACGTTGCTGAGGTAGCTCCGGGACAGGCCGGTCTTCTCGGCCAGCTGTTCCAGCGTCAGCCCCCGCGCCTGACGTTCGCGGCGCAGGTGCCGGCCGATTCCCTCGTCTGCGTCGGCGGCCGCGCCAGGAACACCGTCCTTCGCCACGCACCCTCACCCCTCTCTCTCGCACGTCGAGTAAACAAGACGTCCCATCCACTATACCGTTTGCCCGCACGTCTCATATCCTCTACTGTCCGTCTTCTATAGAAGACACCGGCAGGCGGACATCCGCCTGCCGGACGCACTGCCGAGAACCCCTTGAGGACAGATGGACTCCCCTCCCGCTTCCCCTGCCTCCCGCCGAGCCCGCGCGCTTCCCGAACTCTGCCTCGATCTGGGCGCGTTGGAACACAACGTGGAGCTCATGGCGGACTGGTGCCACGCACACCGCCTCGAGCTGTGCCCCCACATCAAGACGACGATGACCCGCCCCGTGGTCGAGCGGCAGCTGTCTGCCGGGGCATGGGGCGTGACGGTGGCCACCGCCCGCCAGGCCGACATCGCGCTGAGCTGGGGAGTACGCCGCATCCTCATCGCCAACCAGGTCGTCCACCCCACCGACCTGGCGCTCCTGCGACAACGCCTCGACGCCACGCCGGACCTGCAGCTCTACTGCCTCGTCGACTCGGCGGCCGGGCTCCGATACGCCCGCGCGGCCTTGACGGGCGCCGCCACCCCCCTCCGGATACTGGTCGACGTCGGGGTGCCGGGCGGCCGTACCGGAGTGCGCACCGCCTTGGAGGCGTACGAGCTGGGGGCGGCCGTGGCGAAGGCGGGGGACGGACTGCTGCTGGCCGGTGTCGCCGGGTATGAGGGGGTCCGCCCCAACCACCGGGACGCCGCCACGCTCGCCGCGGTCGACACCCACTGCCGCACGACGGCCGACGCCTTCGCCTCCCTCGCCCCGCTGTACCAGACCCCGCGACCGGTCTTCAGCATGGGCGGCTCCGCCTTCCCCGACCGCGTCGCCGACACCGCGGCGGACCTCGCACGCCGGTGCGGCGACCTGCCCCTGGCGCCGGTGCTGCGCTCGGGTTGCTACGTCACCCACGACCACGGCACCTACGCACAGGTCTCACCCCTGCCCGGCCTGCGCCCGGCCCTCACCGTCCGCGCCGCCGTACTCTCCACGCCTGAGCCCGGCACCGCCGTCGTCGGCGCCGGAAAACGGGAACTTCCCTACGACGCCGGCCTGCCCGTCCCCCTCGCCGCGTACACGGCGACCGGCACCCCGCGCCCCGTGGCACGGGCCACCGCAGCCCAGATCTACGACCACCACCTGGTCCTCACCGACGCGCAGGGCCTGGACGTGGGCGACATCGTCGACCTCGGCATCTCCCACCCCTGCTCCGCCTTCGACCGCTGGCCCGACATCGCCGTCACCGACGGCGACGGAGACGTGCGCGAGGTGTGGCACCCGCAGTTCCACCTGTAGCCACCGTGCACACTCGTCGGGCGACGGCTGCGACGGGGGCGTCCAGGCCGGCCGACACGACCGAGCCGCAACTGCCGGGGGCGTCCTGGCCCTGCACGTCATCGGCCGCCCCGCCTCGTGACCGTCCTGCACCTCCTACGGAGCTGCTGCCTCCCCCTCCCTGGCAGCCGCGCTGCTCGGCCGCATCCCACGGTGATGGGCGCGCGCACGCCGAAATGACGCCCGATCACCTCCGCTGCCTCCAGGCACCAGCCCTCGCGATACATCTGGTCGACGAGCCGGACGCTCTGTGACCCTGCCGTCCGCGAATCCGGTGGGCACGCCCCACCGGAGGCTCAGGCGCGGCGGCAGTGGAAGATGCCCCAGCGCAGGTGCCCGCGGTGGGCCGCATCCACCCAGAGGGGCAGGTTGGCGACCAGGCCGTCGACGTAGGCGGGGCTGATGATCCCGCGCAGTTCCTGCTCTCGGCGGCGGGTCTCCGCGGTGATGCGCTCGTAGTGAGGGATCAGCTGGCCGCTGCGGTCGTCGAAGTCGACGCGGGACAGGCCGAGTCCGGCGAGCGCCCTTCGGTAGAAGTCCGGGGTGGCCAGGGCGTCCACGCCCAGGCGGGACACGGCGGGGTAGAGGGTCTCGACGGGGGTCTCCTCGGCGGCCATCAGATCGGTGAAGACCATGGCCCCTTCTCGGTCGAGGACGCGTACGGCTTCGCTGAGCAGGCGTGTGCGGTCGCCGCTGTGGCAGAAGGCTTCCTGGGACCAGACGACGTCGAAGCGGCCGTCCGGGAAGGGGATGTCGTGGAAGGACCCGGTGACGACCTCGATCAGACCGTCGAGGCCGCGCTTGGCATTCGTGGCGCGATGGCGCTCGTTCTGGCTCTCACTGAGGTTGAGGGCGAAGACATGGCACCCGAAGCGTTCGGCCAGACAGCGGGCGGCGCCCCCATAGCCGGACCCGAGGTCCAGCACCGTGCCCCCCGCGGAGAGAAGGTCGCTCACCTTGTCTGCGGCCTGCTCGATGGTGCGGCGGGATGCCGTCGCGATCGACTCGTCGTCATGGGTGTAGACCCCCGTGTGGATGTCCTCGCCGCCCCACACGGCATCGTAAAAGGCGTCGACATCGGCGGTGTCGTAGTAACTGCGGGTCGCTTCCTCAGAATTCGATGCGCTGTCGTACGGCATGCGTATCTCTCCTCGCCCTGTGGTGCCGGTGCAGTTCAGGCACCACCTCAACGTACTCATCGCTGCGGCCACAGAGGGCAAACAGGCCAACCGGCTCCTTCGCGTGGACGAGTGAAAGAAGAAGAGTGAAGGATGCGGCGAGGCATGGCCATCCGCTGACTGATGTACCCCAACCGACTGGCGCACGCCTGGTTCCGAGCCGGTTCGGACGAACCCGTTCAGAGGTGAGTGATCACGCCGACGATGAACCAGATGGCCCATACGAACGGCACTGTCGCGACGTATGCCAAGGGCCGCCGGTGGATCGGGGCTCCTTCCGGAAGACGTGCGTATCCGGGCGCCGTCGGCCCCGGCGGTGCCAGCGCAGCGAGCTTGCGGCCGGTGCGGAAGTTGGTCAGCAAGGTGATCAGGCTGAAGATCAGGGAGAAGGGTGACCACCAGCCCTGCCACATTGTTTTCGTGCTCAGGTCGCGGACTATGGCGATGCCGCACGACCGGCAGAAGGGGCCAGGCACTTTGTGGAAGCGCATCGCCAGCAGCAGCCCCTGGTGCGCGGAGACGGACACCACGGCAGCGGGCATACCGCCACAAATACGACAACACGGCTTGATGGCCTGCCACAGGGGTGCGCCCCCGGGGTAGGCAGGCGTGTGGCGCGCGGGCCGGCCGGCGTCCTGCGGATCGTAGGGACTGGGATGCGCAGCCGGACTGGTCATGGGGAAGCCTCCTGAGGCGTCGGGACGGTGTGGTGGTCGCGGGAGCGGGCCGCGTGCGACGACTGAACGGTGGGCGGCTGCCGTGTCATCCGTCTTCCGCGCTCGCAGCCGTGCCGTGAGACGTTCGGCAGCCGCCGCGCACTCCAACCGGGCGCTGAGGCGCAGGTTCTGTCTGGTCGCGCAGGCCCGGATGATGCGATCCGGGCTCTTGCCCCCCGGCCCCTGCCTGCGGGTGGTTCTTCGGCACAGGAGGCGCCGCTGTCCTCCGGACTTGGTAGTTCCAGCGTGTGAGCGCCCGGACGACGGTTTCGGCGCCGATGGGGTTGGCACTGTGAACGAAGACCGTTCCGATGTGGAAGGGCCGTCCGCTGAAGGCGGCCTCTTCCATCAGGGTCACCACAGGCATGATGCTGTCGTCGCCGCCGAGATCGTGGTCGAGCCAGAGTTCGTCGATGAAGACGTCGCGGTGCTCTTGCAGGAGATGGATACCTTCACGGCTGGTACGGGCGATCCGGGTGGCTCTGGGGAGCGGCCGGAGGTCGTCAATGCCGAGGATGACAGGCGTTGGCGCGGCTGGGTCCTCACTCACCTGATCATCATCGCAGCAGATCGGCCGCGAGAACCGCGGGGTGCCGGACAAGGCGGCATGGCCGACGTCGTGGGCAGGTCGCACCGAACTCGCCGGAAATACCGAAGTCACCTTTACTGCGGTCGAGTTGTCCGCAGCCAAGAGGCTCTGGCACAGATCTTGGGGAGCTGTTACGGCGAGTGGTATTGCGGACCTGGCGGACACCGCCGGCCCGCGCCCTGCACCGCCTCCGGCCGCGGCCCCGAACGGTGGAGATCTACAACTACTTGACGGAGCGTCGGGGTTGCGGCCTTCCAGAGGGCGGTCGAGGATGCGCTCGCCCCCTATGCCGGGCCGGTCACCAGCACAGTGAACACGGTGCCTGAGGCGCCGTGCGAACCCGCCCTCCCTGTAAAGCAAGCTTGACACCCATCGAGGGGTGACAAGTAAGCTTTACACGTGCGAAACAGCGTCAGGAAACTGCGGTCGTCACGAGGGCTCTCCCAGGGCCAGCTGGGCACAGCCCTCGGGGTCTCACGGCAAACGATCAACGCCATCGAGACCGAGCGGTACACACCTTCCCTGCCGCTCGCCTTGTCCATGGCCAAGTTCTTCGAGGTCAGCGTTGAGGAGATGTTTCATGTCGATGAGAGCCCGGCAGATGTCCATGACCAGTAACACAGCCAGGCGGTCCGTCCCCGGCTTCTTCCTCGTCCTCGGAGTCGCCTGCCTCGTGGCCGCGACTTTCGGCGGCCGCCTCGCTCTCGGCCTGGTGACGTTCGGGATCCTGGCGGCCTGCAGTCTCGCCTTAGTGCTGCTGGGACGGCGGAGCGAGACCTATCAGGGCCTCACCGAGAAGGAACCCGACGAGCGCTTCGCCCGGATCGGAGGGCGGGCCTGGGTCGGCACGGGCGTGGTGCTTACCGTGGGGAATCTCTGCGCCTTCATCGGTGACCTGGCATCCGGAAGAAGCGGCGATCCTTACTTCTGGTTGGTGGCCACCGCCGCCGTCACCTACATCGCGGGTGTCGCCTTCTGGTCTCGGCATACCTGAGATGCCATCGCGTCGAACGGCTCGCCACCGTACGTCCGACCAGGCAATGCGACCTGGTCACCGGAGGGCGGTGCCAGACGTGTCACGCCGCCCGCGGCGCCCCAGGCCCGGCCGGCGCCGGCTGGCCGACAGCTCCGCGGACGGGCCCGGGCGGGCCCGGCTTCATGGGGTCTGAGCCCTCTCCCTCGCGCATCCCGCACGGCCCCGTCATACCGCGAACACGTCTCGACCTCGCGGCCTCTCGACGTCTCCCCCGACAACCTTCGAAAAAGTCAGTAGCCGGGGGAGCTTGAGGGCGCGGCGTCGGCGGTGCCCGCCCGCGCCCTCGCCAACGCGGCCGCGTTCTCCTTGAACGCCCAGGACAGTTTCGGCTCCACCACATATCGGAACACCCGCCGCACCGGCCTCGTACACAGCAGCGTGATCAGCGCGGCAGCCAGCACCGTCACCACGATCTCGCCGACCGGCGTACGCACCCAGGAGAAGTCGTCGTACCAGCCGAACCAGCGCGACATCTTGATCACGAAACCGTGCAGCAGATAGCCGTACAGCGTGCCCGCGCCCAGCTTCGTGAACCATGCCTGCCGCCGTGGCACCAGGGCCAGGAAGCACACGGTGAGCACCATGGAGCAGCCGAACAGCGCGAGTTCCATGACCGGGGAGACCCACGCCGGCACACCCAGGTCCTGTACGGCGTCGTTGTGCCGGAACCATGCGGCGTTGATGCGCGGCGCGGCCCAGTACGCGAAGACAACGGCGCCCAGCATGACCGGCACTGCCGCGATGCGGAGCGCGCGCCGCCGCAGCAGGTCGAAGTGGGCCGGCGTCAGGTGCAGTCCGAGGACGAAGAACGGCAGGAACTGCAAAACGCGCATCATGGCGAAGTCGTTGCCGACCTCGGGCGAGGCCGCCGCGAGCACGGCGATCACCAGGGCCAGCGGAACGGGCCAACGCACCAGCTTCCAGATCGGGGTGCTCAGCCGCCAGACGAAGAGGGCTGCCAGGAACCAGTCCAGGTAGTACGGGCTGGTGAGGCTGATCGGCTCGTTCGGGTCGTTCTGCAGCCAGCGCTGGAAGAAGGTGTAGAGGACCTCGAACACCACGTACGGCACGGCGACACTGGTGATGAGCCGCTTGAGCTTGGCCGGGCTGAGGTCGAACCCGCGGGATAAATAGCCGGAGATGAGGATGAACACCGGCATGTGGAAGGTGTAGACGGTCATGTAGAGCGCCATCGCCGCCCGGCCGCCGTGTGTGAGCGGCTCCCACGTGTGCCCGAGGGCGACGAGGACGACCGCCAGGTACTTCGCATTGTCGAAGAACGGGTCTCTCCCACCGGATGGGGGCTTGACGCGTGGGGCGAGGGCGCGTGGGACGGGAGCCTGCTGCCCTTCGGGCGCCGGGTCCACATTACGTACGAAGGGTATGGCCGCGCTGAACATTTGAGGCACCCTAAGCCCCTCAGCGGCAACGGGTAAAACCGCCCTGCGAAGTTCTGAGGAAAGCGGTGTGGCCGGGCTGACGTTGGGTATGCGGCTGCGTTCGGAACGATGCGGGGGGGGGGACGGGCGGCGCCGTCGAAACTCGGGCATGACGGTGGCGCCTGGGCCTGTCGCGGCGGGTGGCTCGCCTCATCCAGGGAAACGGCGTGAAGCGGACCCTTTCCTGGCGCGACTTGGCTCGGCTCTCGTGGTGACGGTGTGATGTCGCCGGCAGCGGGGAGCCGTTGGGAGCGAGGGCTTTGAGGCCAGGTCCAGATCCAGGTCCAGGCGCCCCCGCGCCACCCCCGTCGTACCGAACGACGACCTCGTCGCCGGTTCGCCAACGCCCTCCCGTCCAGGCACCGGTCCTGCGCCAAGTGCTGCCAGAGAGCTCCCGCGGGTGGCTCTTGCGTGTCAGCACCGATCAGGGCCAGGGCCTCTCTGGCGGGTCGAGAGCGTTCAGGGCGTCTTGGCAGTGTCAGATACCGCGTTCGATCATGTCGATGACATGCCGGCCGGCGTCGTGGGCCTGGGTGGGGTGGAGGCCGCGGAGGGGGCCGTCGATGAGGAGGGCGGCGAGGCCGTGAACGGCTGACCAGGCAAGGAACTCGGCACCGGGGCGGCGGTCTTCGGGCAGGATTCCAGCCTCCACGAGGCCGTCGAGGGCTGCGCCGAGGAGTTCGAAGGGGGTCTTGCCGGTGGTGCCCGCGGCGGTGTCGGCGGCGGCGTGGGCCATGTCGTCGGGGACGTGGAAGGCCGTGCGGAACAGGCCTGGTTCTTCCTGGGCGAAGCGCAGGTAGCCGGTGCCTACGGCACGGAAGCGGTCACGGGCGGCGGCCGTCGCGTCCGTGGCCGGCGGCAAGGCGGCTTGCTCGGCCTCCATGGTGCGGGCGAGGTGGGCCATGGCGGCCTGGGAGACGGCGTGGAGCAGTGCATTGCGGTCGGTGAAGTGGCGGTAGGCGGCGTTGGGGGCGACTCCGGCCTGCCGGGTGGCGGCGCGTAGCACGACGGCGGCCGGCCCGCCCTGGCGGGCGAGTTCGAGACCGGCTTCGATCAGTGCGTTGCGGAGGTCGCCGTGGCGGTAGGTGTCCCGCTTCGGCTTGTTGTTCTCGGCTGCTGTCATGACCGCCGCCTCCAATGTGGACAGCATCCACTTAGGTCGTCTAGGCTCCTGCGTGATCACTCGGGGGGCGCGGATCGCCACACCCTCCGAATGTGGACATCGTACACAATGGGTGGTCGTCGACCGCCCGGGCGCTCGTTCATCAGGGGGATCCGCTTCTCATGGGCAAGATCACGCATTTCGTGCACCAGTCGCTGGACGGTTTCATCGAAGGCCCGAACGGTGAGTTCGACTGGCCCTGTTTGGACGGCGAGCTGTCCGCCTATTCACAGGCCCTCACCGACAGCGCCGACGTCTTCCTGTACGGCCGCGTGGTGTGGGACATGATGTCCGGCTACTGGCCCCGCGCCGAGGAGTTCTCCACCCACGAGCACGACCTCGCGTTCGCGCCCGTCTGGCGCAAGGCGTCGAAGGTGGTCGTCTCCTCGACGCTGACCGAGGCCGACTGGAACACCCGCGTCATCAACACCCAGGTCATCGAGGAGCTCACCGCACTCAAGGACAGCGGCGCCCATCTGCTGCTGTTCGGCGGCTCCACGCTGGCCGGCTTCCTCACCGAACACCAGCTGATCGACGAGTACCAGATCTTGGTCCACCCCGTCGTGCTCGGCGGCGGCAAGCCCGTCTTCACCATCCCGCAGCAGCGGTTCGACCTGACCCTGACCGAGACCAGGACCTTCGACTCCCAGGTCGTTCTCCTCCGTCACGAACGGGCCAACTAGGCCGTTTCGTTCAAGCCCACCCCGAAGGGCGGGCGAGAACCGATGAGTTTCTCCGTGATCAGCAGTCAGAGATCACGGTGGGTGCACTGCAGCAGCGAGTGTGAGCGAAGCGTGCGCCGACCGAACCTTCCTAAACCCAGCCACGAGATACCGAGGAACCTCACGATGCGTACCCTGATCAGCACCGCCTTCATCTCGCTCGACGGCGTCGTGGAGGCCCCCGGCGGTGAGCCCGGCTACCGGAACTCCGGATGGACCTTCAAGGACGTCGAGTTCCTCCCCGAAGCGTTCGACATCAAGGGCCGGGAGCAGAAGGAAGCCACGGCGATGCTGATGGGCCGGACCAGCTACCAGGCATTCAGCCCCGTGTGGCCGGACATGGAGGACTTCGCCGACTACAAGCTCATGCCGAAGTACGTCGTCTCCACCACTCTCACCAAGGACGACCTGGTGTCGAACTGGGGCGACACCACGATCCTGCGCACGCTCGACGACGTCGCCGCATTGAAGGGGACCGAGGGCGGCCCGATCATCGTCCACGGCAGCGCCTCCCTGAACCAGGCACTTTCGGACGCCGGCTTGATCGACCGCTATCACCTTCTCGTCTTCCCGCTCCTGCTCGGCGCGGGCAAGCGCCTGTTCAGCGCCACGGACAAGGACACCCAAAAGCTGAAGCTGGTCGAGCACGAGGTCTACGCCAACGGCCTGCAGAAGAACGTCTTCGACGTCCTCCGCTGACCAGGCTCCCGCACCCGACCTGGGCCAGAGCCGGATCGCGGCGACGGTGAGCGTGCCGCGAACGGCTGGCCCTGCTTCCACTGCGGCGCCGCCTCGCCGCCGGCAAGACGCTCCCACGGGCCGTACGTTCCTACGGGCCTGGATTCGGGGACGTGGCTCACTGGAGTCGCAACCCGGCACAGGCAGCGCCTCGACGGCAGGGAGTGATGACGGCCAGGGCGGCCACCCCCCACAGGAGTCGCCCTGGCCGTGATCAGATGCGGGGCGCCCTATGGATGCCCAACACCCAGTTCTGCGCCGCGGCGCGCCGACGCGTTACTCGGCCAAGCGCCACGTCCGGTATTCACGGCCGGCGGGCGGGCCAACAACCTCCGTCGGCGCCCGACCACTCGGCCTTGAAGCCTTGTTCGACGTTCCTCTCGACGCCGCGGCCGTCCCTTGCGCCTGCGCGCCTTGGCGGTCGTTCTACCGCTCCGGGAACCCCCGACAGCGGTGCGCAACGCCGCCTGGTCGTCCCTGCTCAATGCGGGGGCTGTGCCGCGTTGAGAAGGTGGCGCAGGCGGAGGCCGTCCGGGGCGATGGCGGTGACCAGGGTGGCGGGGCCGGCGAGCGGCGTCAGTACGGCCTGGCCGTGTTGCGCGGCATCGCCGAGTAGGTGGATTTCTGGCACGTTTTCCTCGAAGACCGGGTCGACGACGAGGAGTTGTCCGGTTGCACGGTTGTCGGCGAGGACGGCTGGGCCGTCCCAGCCGGTTGCGCCCGGACCGTAGGCGGCTTGTTGATCCAGCAAGGTGCGCCCGCCGCGTCGGACGGTGAGGCGAGTGGTCACGTGGCCGGGGGGTTCGCCGGTGCGTCCGAGGATCTGTTCCTCGCGGAGGACGAGTCGTGCGGTGGGGGCGAGGTCGATGGTCCAGGTCTGGCGCAGGTCGCTGCCTGCCGCGCAGATCAGCGGTTTGGGGAGCCAGTGGAGCTGTGCGTGGTCGCCTACGGTCAGGTGCACGTCGTAGGTGGCGGGTTCGGGAGTCGGGCCCCGTAGCGCGAGGGTCGCGGCGGCGGAGGTGATGTGGAGCGCCGCGCCCTGTTGGGCGGTGGCTTCGATCCGTAGGCGGTCGCCGCCGAGGGGGGCGGTCATGGCGCCGACGATGCACACCCGGGCCTGGGTGCCATGTGAGCGCAGGCGGCGGAGTTCGAAGGGGCCGTCGCCGTCAAGGACGGGGAGGGTGGTGGTACTGCCCCTGGCGGCGGCCAGGATACGGGCGGTGGCGCGCACTCCGCCGAGGGCAGTCCGGTCAGGTGCCGGTGCGGTGGTCTGCGGGTGGGTGAGGGTCATGCGGGGCCCGCGCTCCAGTCGCTGATGCGTTCACGGACCCAGTCGGCAACCGGCTTGACGCCCTCGTCGGTCTTGAGGGAGGTGAAGGCGACGGGAAGGTCGCCGCGCTGGGCCTTGGCGTCGCGGGCCATGCCGTCCAGGTCGGAGCCGACGTAGGGGGCGAGGTCGGTTTTGTTGATCACGAGGAGGTCGGCGGTGGTGACGCCGGGGCCGCCCTTGCGGGGGATGTCGTCGCCGCCGGCGACGTCGATGACGAAGATCTGGGCGTCGACCAGGCCCTTGGAGAAGGTCGCGGTGAGGTTGTCGCCGCCCGACTCCACCAGGACCAGGTCGAGCGGGCCGACCGCGTCCTCGAGGTCCTCGACGGCCTCCAGGTTGGCGGAGATATCGTCGCGGATGGCGGTGTGCGGGCAGGCGCCGGTCTCGACGGCGGCGATGCGCTCGGCGGGCAGGACGGCCTCGCGGCGCAGGAATTCGGCGTCCTCGCGGGTGTAGATGTCGTTGGTGACGACGGCGATGGACAGTTCGTCGCGCAGCGCATGGCACAGCGCGGCGACGGTGGCGGTCTTGCCCGAGCCGACCGGGCCGCCCAGGCCGATACGCAGGGCACGCCGGGTGCCGTCGAGGCGTAACGGGTCGGCGGCACTGTAGGTGTGGCGCTCGGGGAACGTCTCGCCGTGGTCGCGGTGCATACGGACTCCAGTCCTGCGTGGTGTGTGACGTTCTTGGGGTGCTGTTGGGAGTGGGGCGCTGCTGGGGTGGTCAGGAGGCGAAGAGGCGTGTCGGCCAGGCGGCGTGCTGCTGTGCGGTGATGTCCAGCAGTGGCGCCGAGGCGGCGGGCAGTGCGTCGAGCCCCTCATCGGGGATGCGTGCGGCGGCCCACATGGGACGGGGCAGAACCGGTTGCGGCGTCGGGATGGACGCGTTGGCGTCGCCCACCTGCGCGTACGCGATCTGCCCGCCCTTGATGACCAGATGCGGCTTGACCCCGAAGAACTTCGGCTCCCACAGCACCAGGTCAGCCAGTTTCCCGGGCTCCACGGACCCGACCACCGCATCGATGCCCTGGGCGATCGCGGGGTTGATGGTGTACTTCGCCACGTACCGCCGGGCGCGCCGGTTGTCGGCCCCCTTGTCGCGCGTCGGCCGCTCGCCCTCCGGCAGCCTGTCCTCCTCCAGGAAGCCCCGGCGCACCTTCATGACGTGCGCGGTCTGCCAGGTGCGGGTGATCATCTCGCCGATGCGGCCCATGGCCTGGGCGTCCGACGACATGATCGAGATGGCGCCGAGGTCGTGCAGGATGTCCTCGGCGGCCATCGTGGAGGGGCGGATCCGGGAGTCCGCGAAGGCCAGGTCCTCCGGGATTTCCGGGTTGAGGTGATGGCAGACCATCACCATGTCGAAGTACTCCTTGACCGTGTTGACGGTCAGCGGCCGGGTCGGATTGGTGGAAGCGGGCAGGACGTTCGGCTCGGACACCATCTTGATCATGTCAGGGGCATGGCCGCCACCGGCACCTTCGACGTGGAAAACGTGGATCGAGCGGCCGCCGATGGCCGCGATGGTGTCGTCGACGAAGCCCGCCTCGTTCAACGAGTCGGCGTGCAGAGCCAGTTGGACGTCCGTCTCCTCGCAGACCTCCAGGCACTTTTTGAGGACAGCCGGGGTGGCGCCCCAGTCCTCGTGGATCTTGAAGCCGATGACACCCGCGTCCACCTGGTCGTACATGGACTGCTCGGACATGGTGGCGCCCTTGCCGAGCAGTCCGACGTTGACCGGGAAGGCGTCCAGCGCCTCGAAGGTGCGGGCGAGGTGCCAGGAACCGGGCGTGACGGTGGTCGCGGTGCTGCCCTCCGCCGGCCCGGTGCCGCCGCCGATGAGCGTCGTGACACCTGCGGCCAGCGCCTCGCCGACCTGGTCGGGGCAGATGAAGTGGACATGTGTGTCGACCCCGCCGGCGGTCAGGATCCTGCCGTTGCCCGCGATGACCTCCGTCTCGGGGCCGACGACGAAATCCGTGGGGACCGGGCGACCGTCGTAGAGGGTGATCCTGGGACCGTCGTGGAGACGGTCCATGGTCTCGTCGTTGTACGCCTTGCCGAGCGCGGTGATGCAGCCGTTGCGGATGGCGACGTCCGCCTTGACGATGCCCCAGTGGTCGAGGATGACGGCGCCGGTGATGACCGTGTCGGGCGGCTCCACGACCTCGCCGCGGTCGCCGTCTCCGGGGCCGTCGGAAGCAGCCGAACCGTCAGGGCTACGGCTCGCGCCGGGACTCCCCGGCCCGTCTGCCGCGTCCTCCCCGCGCGGCACGGCGGACTGGCCCATCGACTCGCGGATCACCTTGCCGCCGCCGAAGACCATCTCGTTCCCGCTGCGCCCCGGGCCGCCCGACCAGTCGTCCTCGATCTCGATCCGCAGCTCCGTATCGGCGAGGCGGATGCGATCGCGGGTGGTCGGGCCGAACCGGTCCGCGTACTCGGCGCGGGTCAGGGCGTGGGGAGGCTTGGGCGTCAGAGGGTCCTCCGTGCATTCAGTCATCGAGCTCCTCCCAGTCCTCGTCGAATTCGCCATCGGTGTTGTCCAGCGAGCCGTCGATCTTTTCCGGCAGACCGTCGGTCTTGCCGCGCAGCCCGTGGACCACCCGCCTGCCCTCGATGGGCACGAGGTCCACCCATTCCTCGATATTGGGCTCGAAGCGTACGGAGCTGCCGGCAGGGACATTGAGACGCTTGCCCCAGGCTTCCCTGCGGTTGAACTTCAGCCCGGCGTTCGCCTCGGCGAAGTGGTAGTGGGACCCGACCTGTACGGGACGGTCCGTCGGATTCTTGACCTTCAGGCGGGTGACGTCACGCCCCTCGTTGAAGCGCACGAACTCGTCGTCCTTTTCCGAGGAGAAAACCACCTTCCCCGGAGAGACAGGCCCCGCCCCTTCCTCGTCCGCCTCCGGGAAGGGATCGTGGACGGTGACCAGCTTCGTGCCGTCCGGGAACGTGGCCTCCACCTGCACGTTCTTGATCATCTCCGGGACGCCCGCCATGACCTCTTCACGAGCCAGCAGCTTCCGCCCGGAAGACATCAGATCGGCGACGGTTCTTCCCTCGCGGGCACCCTCAAGGACATGGACGGTCAACAGAGCGACAGTCTCGGGGTAGTTGAGCCGAATCCCCCGGGCCCGACGCTTCTCGGCGACATCCGCCGCCACATGAATCATCAGGCGCTCTTGTTCGTGTGGAGTCAGGTGCCTAGCCCTACCCTGCGTTCGCCCTCCCCAGGGCTCCTGCCCTGGGCTTCGGAGCCGGGCCCCGGCCATGACCGCCGCCGGCCCGGGGTGGGGCCCAGGCCCTCACTCCCACACCCCCGACGCAGCACAGCCACGACACCCGGTTGTATGGCCCGGCCAATTGGCCACTCCACCTCACCCCGTAAGGGCTGGCGCAGGCCGCCGCCGGAAGTCGCATACCAGACCCCCGCCGGGACGGATGCCCCAGCAGGCCGGTGCGCCCGTGCGCGGAGGGCGTCACCCTGGCACCCGATTCAGCGTTGCCGCGGCTGGCGTACACGCCGGTGATGGGTGGCGAGTTGCGGCTGTCGCAGGCTTCAACTCCCGGTCTGGTCCAGCAACCCATGACAACGAGGCCACAGCTTCCGGCCATGATCGAGCCATGATCGAGCAAAGGCAGCTCGTGCCGGCAGGAAGGCGCAGGCTATGTGCCGCGCACAACGCGCAGAAAGCAGACCGCCGGCGAAGGGGTACCAACTGGCCCTTCGGTCCCCGGCCGGATATCGCGGGCAGTGCGGTCGGCGTGTCGCGATGGACCGGCCCCACGACGGCCCCAGCCCTCAGACGGGTGTGAGGGTCAGTCGAGGGTGAATTCCCAATTCGCTCCCTCTCGATACCCGGCGCTCTGCGGCTCTACCTCGACAGTGACCGGCGTCCCTCTCTTGGCGTCGGTTATGTGAATGGGCACGGTGACGCTCTCGCCCTCCTCCAGAGACGGCAGCAGTTTGCGGGCCACTTGCTCATCGTTCGCCCAATTGAGGTCGCCGGGAGCCGCTGCGTCAGCGCCGTACCGCTTTCCGGCCCTCACGATGAGGGGATCGTGGGAGATCTCGTACTGGGAGACGCCGTCCTCCGAGCCGCCGATGGGGCTGATCGGTTCGTCAGCGTCGTTGTCGTAGGTGATGGTGAAGCGGTAACTGCCGTCCGGCTCCCGGCTCGGCGCGCTGACGGTTACGCTCAGTCCATCCGCGTACTCAGCGGTTCCGCCGGGCCCCAGGGAAGAGCCGTTCTCCAGCCGCCGGGGATCCTTCACGCTCTCCACCACCCAGGCAAGGGCCGCAATTCCCAGGAGCACCAGACTGGTGAGCACGATGCCCGCGATCGCACAGCCCGATGATCCCGGCCCCGCTGCACCGTCGCCGCAAGAGGCGACCCCTTCTCTTTCTTCCGAACCAGCCATGGTGATCACGCTATGGAGGGAAGTCGAACTGCTCCTGAGCGCAGCTACTCAAAGTCCGGGTGAGTAGCCCGGCGAAACGGCACCGTTGTCCTGGGGCTCCATTCTCGGCTCCGGGAATTGGTCGAGGTCCTGGGCCGGCCTCATCGCGGATTCAGCAGTGCGGAGCGGAATGTCTCAGCGGCAGCCTCCCCTTCCGCTTCATCGACGGTTTCAGAGGGACCGTCCAGTGTCCGACCGCAAGGTCAGCAGGCCCTCGGCCGGGACTGCGAGCGCGCTTCACCCGAACGTGACGGCCGAAACGGTTTCCCCCCTTCGGGAGGTCGCGCCCCATGCCCCGCAGACCCCGCCCCCTTGCTCTGCCCCCGGTGCCCCAGCCGACGCAAGCCGACGGAGCGGCATCCGGGTGAGCTGTCCTGAATGCCGCACGCAGTCATGCACCTTTTCGTCCGGATCAGTCGCCAGGGTCGGACCAGGTCGATGGGCCGTCCGTTCGGCGTAGATCCGCTTGTGGTGTGTGGGCTGCAGAGACAGGTTGGCTATCGAGTTTCGACGGCCCGCGCGAACGGTTCGACCGAACAGAGGTGTTTCGTGGAGATCATGCTGGTGGACGCGTCGTTCATGAAGGATCGATGGGACGACATCGAGTCGGCGCTTCGCCGGTCCTTTGAAGACTCGCAGTCCAACGACGAGGGCTATACGGCGGACAATCCGGTGGAGTTCACGCGTTCCGCGGTCGAAGGCAAGATGGGTTCCGGCGTCAAGCACTTGGTGGCCGTTGACGAAACGGGCAAAGTGATCGGTGGCTTCTTTTGTATCCATACGGTACGGAAGGAAGGCCAGGAGGCGACCGATGCTGGTTGGATCTTCGCCGTTCCGGAGCTCGATCGGGAGCCTCGGCGGGAGATGGTTGACACGTTCTTCGAGCGGGCGTTCCGAACGCTGCGTACAGCCGGATTCAAACGCATCTAAAGATCCTTAACGGCTAGGGTTACGACGGTTAATTCGAGCCCATTGCCGCCTTGGCGTGCCTACCGCCACTTAATCGGCCCTGGAACGGCGGCTTCTGCAGCGGCGGCCGCCTCCGCAAGTGTGTGAAATCCTTGCGAGTCCGGCCAGAATGAACACCCGGGGGCAGGCCATCCCGGCCGATGCCGCACGTAGTAGAGACGACTCTCCTCGTTCAAGTCCGGGGTCTCTCCTGGCTCAACGTCTCCGTCTGCGGCTGCGATGGCGAACCAAAAGTCATAGTCCAGCATGACTACGCGCACCGTCGCGGGCGCAGCGTCGCCATACAGCCATACACCCGTCGCTACGACCGACTCCACGCAGCGAGCATAGCCAGTCAAACCATTAATGATCTTCGACTGGCACCCAGAGATCTTCGATAGCTGGGGCTACGGCAGGCTGAAGTCCAGCTGGGTCTTGGCGATGAAGCCGTCGATGAGGCCGGGCCGGTACTGTATCCGTTTGAGCCGGGTCTTCACGAGCGCGGCCAGTTCGTCGATGCCGTGTCTGGCCAGGTTGGCCAGGGACCGTTTCAGGTGTGACCAGACCGCTTCGACCGGGTTGAACTCCGGTGCGTAGGGCGGCAGCTGGTAGACGGTGAGCCAGGGTCGTTGCGCGACCAGCTGACGCATCCGGGCGCTGACATGAGTGTTCAGATTGTCCCAGACGAGCACGACCGGACCGTCGAGCTGCTGGTGGGCGGCGTCCAGGAGCCGGGCGTAGTCGGTCTCGGCGAACCCCTTCCGGCGGCCCTTGCGCGGGCCTCGGTCAACCAGGGTGCGGTAGATCAGCCGGGGCTGGCGTCCGGGCTTCGTGCAGACGAGCGCGGCCATGGACACGCGCCGGGTGCCGACCGAGGTCACCCGCACCACGGGGGTGCGGCCCCTGCGTCCCCAGGTCCGGCCTTTGGGCGGCCTCAGCCCCTGACCTGCCTCGTCCTCGAAGCAGAGCCAGGCGCCCAGGTCCGCCGCAGTCTTTTTATGGCGGGCCACTGCTCATCCTTCCACTGGGCGATCTTCGCCTCGTCGCGCTCGGTGGCCCGTCGGGCGGGCATCTGCACGCTCCATCCGATCCGGTGCAGCAGCAGGTCGATCCCGGCCAGGGTGTAGCTGAAACCGAACCTTGTGCGGATCACCTCGGCGATCCGGGCCAAGGTCCAGCACTGGTCCTCGGCCCAGCCGTGCGTGGCCGGGCCGGCGTCCAGCAGGCCCTCCAGTTCCCTTAACTGGCCGGCGGTGAGACGGCAGCGGGCACCACCGGGCCCCTTCGAAGCCAGACCTTCCCTCCCGCCCGCAGCCAGGGCCCGGCGCCAGCGGTTCGCCGACATCCGCGTCACCCGGAAACGCCGAGCCACCTCACGGTCGCTGGCGCCAGCCTCGATCAAATCAGCTGCTGCTAAGCGGACTTGTTCGCGCCGGGCCCGTCCCTCAGCAGTCAGCCCGCCACCGTCGGGATACCTCATGGCTAAGACATAGCGAACACCACATGAGCTGTCACCAGCCCGGAACCCCCATGGTTAAAGATCTCTAGACGAACATGGGAACTTCGGCCGGTGCGAAGTCGCTCAGCCGCCGTTACGGCTTCGTCCATGCGCCCACCGCTGAGCGAGCGAATCGTTGGATCAGGGAGCTGTAATACGGGGGCTCCGGGAGGTGGGTGCACCCTCTACGGGTTCCCAGGTCGTCAGGCTGGCGGCACAGCTTCTGGAGGCGTCGCCCAACGCCTCGTCTCCCCGAAACCGGCGTGCGCAGCGCTGATGTTGTCGCTCCGTCAAGCGGAACCGGGCTGCGCCTCAACGACGCAGCCCGGCACATCCGCGTCAGTCCTCCCGGCTGGTCACTTCGAGGAGGTGGAACCCGAACTGAGTCTTTACCGGTCCCTGGACCGTGCCGACCGGGGCGGAGAAGACGACCTGGTCGAATTCCTTGACCATTTGGCCCGGTCCGAAAGCTCCGAGGTCACCACCTTGGCGCCCCGAAGGACACGTGGAGTGCTGCCTGGCGAGCTCAGCGAAATCCGCCCCGGCCTCGATCTGCGCCTTCAGGTCCGACGCTTGGTCCTCACTGGCGACCAAGATGTGACGGGCGGTAGCCCTAGCCATTTGTTACACCCTTTCGACTACACAACAACGCCGCCAAGGGTACGCGCAGGGGCCTTCCCGCTGGTAGCGAACACGGCTCCAACCTGCCCACCCCGCGAGCCTCGGGGGCCACTTCCACCGACGAAGGCCGTGGCAACGAATCACCCCGGTTACGGTGAGTGGCAGCCTGATGGGGCGCGGCCTGGGCTCACCCATCACATCGGGAGGCAGACCCGGCCGTGCACCCCGCCGGCGCCTTTCGTCGTCACGATCATCTCTGCTCATGAGCTGGTACGGTTTTGGTTTGAGCCAAACAACATCATCCTTAGGTCCCACCATGCCGCCCCAACGCCCCGGCAACGCGCTTCCCTTTCTTCTCCTGACGGCGTTTCGTGTCCTGATCGATGAGCTCCACGTGCACCTTGCCGAAGTGGGACATCCCGATCTGCGCCCGGCACACGGCTTCGCCATGCAAATGATCAACCGGGGCGGAAGTATTTCCGACCTCGGGCGAAGACTGGGAGTGTCCAAGCAGGCCGCCAGCAAGACGGTGACGGGGCTGGAGCACCTCGGTTACGTGCAACGGATCCCGAGTGCCACGGACCAGCGTCAGATCGAGGTAGCCCTGACGGCGCGTGGTGTGGAGGCGCTCACGGTGTCGGGCGAGATCTTGAACCGGCTGCGCAACGAGTGGGCAGCGAGGGTGGGCGAGCGCGAAATGACCCTGGTCGAGGACGCGCTGGCACAGCTCGGCCGACCCGATGGGCTCGAGCGGATCGTCGGATGGTTGGGGGCCTGATCGCCATGGGGCTCCGGCCGCGAAGGCACTGTGCCCGTACGCCTCACGGTTGGTGAGGCGTACGGGGCACAGCCTTGAACCCAACCCTCAGTGCTGGAGCCAGGCAGGGGCCTCGGCCCCGGCCGGCGCCGTGCGTGCCAGGAATTTCTCGAAGGTGAACGTCAGATCACCGTTCGAGCCGTAGCGGGTGCACATCTGCGTCGGGTAGTACCCGGACACCTCCACCTCCGGCGTCTGGGGTATCGGCCGGCATGCCTCGGCAGGCTTCGTCTGGGCCGCCCAGTCCTTGTTCACCACGGCCTCCCAGAAGCTGATGTGACCGTCCCAGGTGCCGTAGGCGAACGCCTGGGTGAACGGGTCACCGTTGGCCGGGGCCGCATTGGGGTCGATGATGTGATTTCCCATACGACCGGCCGCTCCCGGCATTCCCCAGCCCTCGGGTGCGTACGGCGCCGGGACCGTCTTCTTCGCCGTCGCCTCGTCGTCGCAATTGATGACGAGATTGCACGACCCGGTCCGTATCTTGTTGCGCTCCGAGAAATCCTGCAGGAAGAAGTGGAAGTCGAAATGCGGCTGATCGAAAACATGCGTCGGGCCGTGACCGTGGATCTGCCAATTGAACATCAGCCACTTGAACGGCAATCCGTTCAGTTTGGGGAACCAGAGGTCACGCTCGTGGCCGCTCGCGCAGTCCGTGTCGAGACTGATGCCGTCGCCGGCCTTGTCGAAACACGTCTGGCCGTCGTGCATCGGCGTTGTCGGCAGCGAGTTCATCGCTGCCGCGTTGACCCGAACGGCCAGGACCTTCGGGTGCTTGGCATCATCGGCGGCGTAGAGAGTCTCGACGGAGCCGTTGCCGAGCGCGACCTTGTTGAACGGCGTAAGCGTCGGCAGGCCGGCCGCGGCGGCCACCTCCTCCGAAGGCTCGGAGGAGGTGGCGCCAACCGCTGAGACGATCGGCGCTAGCCCGACCAGGGTGGCCACACTGAACGCGAGGCCCAGCGACCAGCGAGAACGAAGAGCGGCGCGTTTCATGTTCGTCATTCCCCCGTGGTTCTGTCGGTGTTCAGTGCTCGGCGTGCCACTCAAACGCCTTGAAGGGCTCGTCCACGGGAGCGTCGGTCATGCGGTTCGCGTACGTCGAGATGGTGTAGACGCCCAGACCGAGCACGACCTCAAGGGCATTCCGCTGGGTGTAACCGGCGTTGAAGAACGCCTCCTTCACCTCCGGCTCGACGTGACCGTGCCCTTCCATGACTTCGAGGGTGAACACCCGCATGGCCTCCAGCTTCGGGTCGTTCAGGGGCTTGCGGGCTCGCAGGGCCTCGATGAGTGACTCGTCGGCCTTCGAGCGGGTCAGGATGGAGCTGTGCATCGCCACGCAGTAGTGGCACTCCACCGTCGTCGCCATGGTGAGGATGAAGACCTCACGCTCCAGCTGGGTGAGGGTGGTCTTGTTGAACAGCCCATTGCCGGTCATGAAGCCCTCGAGGAGCTCCGGCGACTCGGCCATCAGCGCAACCGGTGCGGGGAGGAAGCCGAATCCCTTGACCGTGTTCTCCATGATGGGCCGTGCGGCCTCCGGGGCCGAGGAGACGTCGTGGCGGGTGAACTCCGTGGTCATGATGGTTTCCTTTCTGGATTTCGAACTTTCGGACTTTCGAACTTTCGGGCTTTCCGAACTGTGGGAATCGAGCGACGGGTTGTCACTCGGTGGTCTTGGGTGACTCGGTGGCCCGAAGTTCCCAGGCCGCACGCACCGTTGAGGCGAGCGCCTCGATCCGGTCGGCCTGGAGAACGGAGTAGTGGTCGCCGTCGAGGGTGTGGACGGCCACCGGACCGGTCAGATGGGCGGCCCACGCCGCGGTCACGGTCTCGGAGGCACCGTCGGCGGCTCGAACCAGCACGACGGGTGCCCCGTAGCTGCCCGGCCGGTGGGCGGAGAGCGCGCGGGCGTTGGCGGCGAAGCGCGACAGGAGCGCGGTGGTCGTCTCGTCGTCGGTGTCGGAGCCCAACAGTCCGCTGGATCGGAGCCGTTCGGCCAGTACGGCCTCCGGGGCATCGGCCTTGCCGAGGTCGTACCCCGCCAGCGGATCGGCTGCCCCGGCGATGTGGGCGACATCCCGGGCGAACCACGCCAACAGCTGGGCGTGGGACGGCTCGGCCCGAGCCTCGTCGGGGTGCTCCATCAGGTCGATCGCGACGACAGGAGCCACGGTGAACCCGCGCGCCGCCATCCGCTCGGCCACTTCCAGCGCGAGCACACCGCCCATCGACCAGCCGGCGATCCGCACGTGCCGGCCCGTGGCGTCGGCCGCGATCGCGTCGGCGTACAGGTCTGCGAGGTGGCCGAGGTCAATCGGGGCGGCCAGGTCGTCGGGCACCTGGACGCCGGTCACCGGCACGCCGAGTACCTGCGCCAGATCGCGGTAGCACACGACGTCGCCACCGACGGGATGGATCCAGTACGACGTGGGGCCGGTCCCATCGGAGGTCATCGGTACCAGCGTCGTGCGCCTCGCCCGGCCGTCGCGCACCGCTTCGGCCATGGCCGCGACGGTGGGGTGCGTGAACAGCACCGAGAGCGGGAGGGTGGTTCCCAGTTCGGTCCGGATGCGGGAGATCAGTCGCACACCGAGCAGGGAGTTCCCGCCGAGCGCGAAGAAGTCGTCATCTCTGCCGGCCGGGGCGTCCGGGAGCAGCTGCGACCACAGGGCGGCCAGACATCGCTCGGTGTCGTCCCGCGGTGGTTCGGTCGGCAACTGTCGTGGGTACCGGTGGCATTGGTCCTCCAGGGCACGCCGGTCCACCTTGCCGTTGGCGGTGATCGGAACGGCATCCAGCTCGACGAGCCGGCTCGGGACCATGTACGCGGGAAGCTGTCCTCGCAGGGCCTCGGTGACGGAATCGAGGGGCGTCTCCGCCGTATCGAGTACGACACCGGCCACCAGCGTCTTGGACTCCATCGCTGCGCCGATCGCTGCGGCAACCGCCCCGCGGACGCCGGGCATCCGGCTCAGCACGCTCTCGATCTCGCCCAGCTCGATCCGGTACCCCTGGATCTTGACCTGGCCGTCCTGGCGGCCCAGGAACTCGATGGTGCCGTCCGGCAGATACCGGCCCAGGTCGCCGGTGCGATAGAGCCGGCCGTACGCCGTATCCACGAAGCTCGCGGCGGTCTTCCCGGGATCGCCCAGGTAGCCCCGTGCGAGGCCGTCACCGGCGATGTACAGCTCTCCGGGAACTCGCGTGGGCCGGTGCCGCAGCCGCTCGTCCAGCACGTGAAAGGCCTGGTTCCCCAGCGGCTTTCCGTACGGGATCGACGGCCAGGAGGGGGCCACGGTGCCGACCGGGTACGTGATGGACCAGATGGCGGCCTCGGTGGCGCCGCCGAGTGAATGGACCTGTGCGCCGGGTGCGCACCGGCGTGCCCGGTCGGGCAGGTCGGTGGGTATCCAGTCGCCGCTGAGCATGATCGTACGCAGCGACGGGACCGTCTCCTCCCGGCCCTCCAGATGATCGGCCATCATCTGCAGCAGCGCGGGGACGGAGTTCCAGACCGTGACGTCGTGCCGCCGTACCAGCTCGGACCACGCCTGGGGATCGCGCAGTTGGTCCGGTCGCGGCAGCACCAGCGTGCCGCCCGCCGCGAGGGTGCCGAAGATGTCGAAGACCGACAGGTCGAAGTTGAGCGCCGAGAGCCCCAGTACCCGGTCCGCGGGTCCGATCCCGAACCGCTCTTCGACGTCCTGAAGAGTTCCCAGGGCGGCGCGGTGCTCGATCACCACGCCCTTGGGCTGCCCGGTGGAGCCGGAGGTGAAGATGACATAGGCGATGTTGTCGGGCTCGGCCGCGGCAGCAAGGGGCGCGCCGGGAGCCGGGCCGTCCGGGTCCGCCTCCGCCTCCGCCTCCGCCTCCGCCACGTCAACGACAGAGCAGGTGCTCAGCCAGGGATGCAGCGCGCGGACCTCCTGGTCCGCCACGGTCAGCGTCGCTCCGGACAGCTCCAGCGTCCGGCGAGCGCGCTCGGCGGGCAGGTCGGCGGCGATCGGCACATACGCCTTGCCGGCCTTCAGTACTGCCAGGACGGCCACGACCTGCGCGATCCCCTTGGGCAGCATGACGGCGATCAGCTCTTCGGGGTCCCTGCCGGTGCCGGCCGCGATCCGGCGTGCCAGTGCGCCCGCGCGTTTGTCGAGTTCGGCGTAGGTGAGCGTCGCTTCCCCACACACCAGCGCGACCGCATCGGGACGCTGTGCGACGGCCCGCTCGAAACCGTGGTGGAGCAGCCCGGTCGGCGGCTTGGTCGCCGTGGCGTTGGCCCGCCGGCGCGGTGCGAGTTCCCGCTCCCCCAGCGTGATCTCCGGTGCGCGATGCCAGGCGTGCTCGTCGTCGCAGAGCCGCTCGATGAGCCCGCGATAGCTCGCGAACATGGACCCGACCATCGCCTCGGGGAGCAGCTGCGTCACGTAATCCCAGTTCAGCCGCAGCCCGCCGGCGTCCTCGATCACCTGGTGGTCCAACCACACCTGAGGCGTGCGGATCATCGAGGACACTTCGTGCCCTTCACCGGTCAGTCCGATCAGGTGGTCGGTCAGTGCGCTGGACGCAGGGCCCTCGCCGGAGGAGAAGTTGAGCGTGCTGGCGAAGACCACGGGCGCCCGGCCGGCCCGCGCCGAGCCATGCAGGGTGGACAGTTCGCGCAGCACCTGCACACCGCTGAATGCGCTGTGCTCCAGGTCGCTCCACAGCTGCCGCTGCAGCCGCTGCCCACGGGCGGCGAAGTCGTCCGACCCGCGCGTGTCGACCTCCAGCAGGGTCGTGGTGGAGAAGTTGCCGAGAACTTCCGAGACTTCAGGGTGAACCGGGGTGCGGTTGAAGAACAGCAGGGTCAGGGTGAAGTGCGGATTCACCGACCAGCAGGCGATGGTCTCGGCGTATGCCGCGGCGATGGCTGCCGAGGGCGTGATGCCCGCCGCCCCGGCGTGGGCCTTGAAACGCTCCCACCGCTCCGGGCCGATCGTCTCCCTCAGATGCGCGAACTCGGGCCGTCCGATCGCCGCCGGATCTGCGCACAGCGGCAGTTCGGGTGCCGGCGGCAGCGCGGCGATCCGGTCCGTCCAGTACGCCCTCGCCGCTGCGTACTCCGGTCCGGACTCCTGGGCGCGCAGGTGCCGGACGTAATCGCGGAAGGTCAGGTCGAGCGGGGCGGGATCGCGCTGCCCCTGGTACGTCTGTGCCAGTTCGGCGAAGAACAGCGCCGTGCTCCAGGCGTCGATGACGAGGGCGTCGATGCCGACGTGCATCCGGGTCACCCCGTCGGGCAGGTGCGTGACGGCCAGGTGGAACAGCGGCCACACGGTGGGGTCGAAGACCTGCCCGGACAGCTCCGCGGACCGTTCGGCCAGGCGCGCCTCCAGCTGCCCGGCCGGTACCGCGCCGAGGTCGAGGCGGTCGAGCCGGTAGCTCTCGACCTTGGGCAGTACGCGCTGCCTGCCGTCGTCGGTCATCACCGCGCGCAGCATGCCGTGCCGTTCGATGGCCGCGTTGACGGCGGACTCCAGCCGCTCGCAGTCGAGCCCGCGCAGATCGACCTCGATGAAGAAGAACGTCGAGACGCCCCCCAGTTCCAGGCCCTCCGACCGGCCGACGAGATACGCCTGCTGCAGATCGGTCAGTTCGAACGGCTCGTGCCGGTCGGCCAGGTCGATGTCCAGGCCCCGCGTGGAGCGGTCCGGAGGTGCGCAGTCGGGTGCCTCTTCTTGTGTGCTCGCGTCGTCAGGTACGTTCGCGTCGTCGGAGAGCGGCGCCGGGCACCGGTCGGCGTCGGCGTTGTCGCCGGACAACTGCTCCTGTACGTATGCCGCGAGCCCGGCGATGTTCGCGCCGTCGAGGAACATCGCCAGCGGTACGGCCACCCCGCAGCGGCCCGCGATCTCGTCCTTGATCTCCAGCGCCATCAGCGAGTCCAGGCCCAGGTTCTGCACCGGCTCGGTCTGCGGGAGCCCGGCCGGCCCGGCGCGCAGCGACCGCGCGCATGCCTCGGTCACCACGGTCAGGGGATCCGGTATGTCGAGGGCCACTGCCGCCGGGCGCTCGGGCGGTGCGATCGCCGCCACCGGTTGCCAGGGATGTGTGCTCCGCGGTGGGCCGCTCACCCGGGCGTGCGCCTGGGCCCGCGCGAGCGTGACCCCGGATGCCGACACCCAGCACGTGCCGGACTCGTCGAGCAGAGAAACATCGGCCACGATCGTGTGCGCGTCCGCCGCGCCCTGCCGCATCCGCAGTCGTACCTGCAGCGGACCGGCCGGCAGTCCCGGCCGTACGCTGAACGCATCGATGCCGACGACCATGAAGGCGCTGTCGGTCGTGCCACGCGCGGACAGGGGCGCGAAGAGGACCTGGAACATCGCGTCGATCAGCCCCGGGGGCACGACGTACCGGCGTGCCTCCTCCGCACCGGCCGCCCGGACCCGCGCCCAGGCGTGGTCCCGGTCGAAGGCGACCTCCTCGACCCACCTCGCTCCGTCGCCGAGATACAGGCGGCGGGACCACATGTGGCGGTAGAACTCACTGCCGGTCATGCGATGCGGGAGATCGGTGGGCAGCTCGGAGGGCGCCGCCGGATCCGCCTCGTATCCGACGATCCTGCCACGGCAGTGCAGGGGCCAGGCGAGGTCCGGATCGGCCGGGTCGGACTGATACGCGAAGCCCAGTGTCCCGTCCTGCGCCGGTTCGAGGGTGAGCATGACCGTCGGGCGGCGGTCCGCGTCGTAAGCCAGCCGCTGGAGCACCGTGACGTCGGTCAGGCCGACGGTGTCCCACTCGCTCACGGCCTGGGCCGCCTGTACCGCGGCTTCGAGGAAGAACCCCACGTTGACGAGGGGTTCGCCCCCGATCACGCAGTCGGCCAGTGCCGGGTCGGCGGTGCTGTCCAGCGTCGTCAGGAAGGCCGCGCCCGAGCCTGGCGTGGGCACGCGCAGACCGAGGAGCGAGGCCGAACTCAGCCGGGGCGCGCCGGCGTCCGGCCGCTGAGCGACCGCGCCGCCGGCGCCGTGGCCCGGGTCGGTGCCGTGGCCCGTACCGGTGCGGCGGCTCGGCTCGTACCAATGCCGCGACCGCTGGAACGGATACGTCGGGGCGTCCGTGATCGCAGCGGCCCGCCCCGACCACAGCTCCATCCAGTCGATGTCCAGCCCTGCGGTGTACGCCTCGGCCACGGTGGCCGCGAAGACCTCGCGGTCGGGACGTCCCGGCCGCAGCGACGCGCCCCAGAGCCCGGACCGCTGTTCCTCGGGCACGAACCTGCGCGCCGTCGCCAGCAGCGTCGGTTGCGGACCCAGCTCCAGGACGTGGTCGACTCCGTTGTCCAGGACGGTTGTCATGGCACCGAAGAAGTCGACCGGCTGCAGCGCGTGCTCCAGGAGGTACGCCGCGTTCCACGTCTGCGGGCCCACCTCCTCCGCCGTCAGTGCGGACACCAGCGGCACGGACGGCGCGGCGAAGGTGACCCCGGCCAGCTCCCGCTCGAATGCGCTGAGCATCGGCCGCATCAGCGGCGAGTGGAAGGCCCGGCCGGCCGGCAGTCGCTTGCTGCGCACCCCCTGTGCGGTCGCCTGGTCCAGGACACGGTGTACGTCGTCGGGGTGACCCGAAATCACCGTGTGCTCCGGCCCGTTGACGGCGGCCAGGCCGACCCGGTCCTGCCCCACGAGCAGCCCGCGCACCACCTCGACCGGCGCGAACACCGCGGCCATCGCGCCCGGTTCGGTCAGCTCCTGCATCAGCCGGCCGCGGGCGGCCGCCACCGCGAGGGCGTCGGCGATGTCCAGGACCCCGGCCACCGCGGCCGCGGCGATCTCGCCCACGCTGTGCCCGACGACGACATCGGGCTCGACGCCCAGGCCACGCCACATCTGCGCCAGCGACCATTCCAGCGCCACCAGCGCGGGCTGTGTGTAGCGGGTGTCATGGAGGGCAGGGTCGTCCGAGGCGAACATGACATCCAGCAACGGCCGGTCCAGAAGGCCGTCGACCAGCGACGCGCAGTGCTGCAGACTCTCGCGGAACGTGGGCGAGGACTCGAACAGGTCGGCGCCCATACCGGCGTACTGCGAGCCCTGCCCCGTGAACAGAAAGGCAGTACGGCTGCGCGGCCGCCCCGCCGCTCCGGTCACCGGCGCGACCTCCCCGTCGGCCACCCGCCGCAGCTCGGCCCGCATCGTCGCCGTGGTCGAGGCGACCGCGGCGTACCTGACCGGCCAGTGGTCACGTGCCACGCCGGCCGTGTATGCCAGGTCCGCCAGGGCCGCATCGGGCACAGTCCCCTTGGCGCCGAGCCGCGTCAGGTACTGCCGGGCCAGCTCGACCACGCCCTCGGCGGTACGGGCCGACAGTGGCAGAACGCACGGTCCTGTGTCGTGCCGCAGCAGTTCGTCCGCCACCGGCTCCGGCGCCTCCTCGACGATGACATGCGCATTCGTGCCGCTCGCTCCGAACGAGCTGATGCCGGCGCGCCGTATGCGCTCTCCTCGCGCCCACGGCCGGCCCTCGACCGGTACGGCGATCTTCCATGCGTCCAGGTCGATCTCGGGGTTGACCTCCGACAGCCCACGATGGCTCGGGATCAGGTCGTGGTGGAGGCTGAGCAGGACCTTGATGAGCCCGGCAATCCCCGCGGCCGGTTCGAGGTGGCCGAGGTTGGTCTTCACCGACCCGACGACCAACGGAGTGGCCCGGCTCTGCGGACACAGCACATCGGCCAGCGCGTGCACCTCGACCGGGTCGCCGAGTGCCGTACCGGTGCCGTGTGCCTCCACGTAATCGATGTCCTCGGCCGCCAGTCCGGACGCGGCCAGCGCGGTACGCACGACATCCCGTTGCGCCGTGGCGTTGGGCACGGTGACGCCACTGGCACGGCCGTCCTGATTGACGGCGCTGCCACGGATGACCCCGAGAATGCGGTCCCCGTCGACCTTTGCGTCCGACAGGCGCTTGAGGACGACGACGCCGCACCCCTCGGAGCGGACGTACCCGTCGGCCGAGGCGTCGAAGGTCTTGCAGTGGGCGTCCGGCGACAGCATGTTCGCCTTGCCGAGCACGGTGTACCACTCCGGCGAGAGCAGGACGTTGACGCCGCCGGCCAGCGCCAGGTCGGCGTCCCGGCTGCGCAGTGCCTGCGCGGCGAGATGGACCGCGACCAGGGACGAGGAGCACGCGGTGTCCACGGAAAGGCCGGGGCCGTGCACCCCCAGCCAGTACGCGATCCGGCCCGCGGCGAACGTCGACGCGTTGCCCGTCAGGGCGTAGGCCTCCAGGTCCTCCGGCGCCACATCGGTCAGCAGCGACTGCATGTAGTCGTTGTTGGTTACCCCGACGTACACGCCGACGCGGCTGCCCTTCAGGCTTGCGGGCCGGGCACCGGCGTTCTCCAGCGCCTCCCAGGAGACTTCCAGCAGCAGCCGCTGCTGCGGGTCGAGGTAACTCGCCTCGCGCGCGGAGACTCCGAAGAACCCGGCGTCGAAGCCGTCGACCGACTCCAGGAAACCGCCCGACGGCACGCCGGCCGGGAAGCCGCCGGGGACGTCGGCCAGCCGTGCGGACGGGTACGGCGCCACCGCGTCCCGGCCGTCGGACAGCAGCTCCCACAGTGCCGCGGTGTCGTCGGCTCCGCCGGGCATCCGAGCTCCCATGCCGACGACGGCGATCGGTTCGGTGGTCTCGGCGCGCAGCGCGTCCCTCTCCGTGGTCAGGGACTTGATCCGCTCCAGCGCAGACTGCATGAGCTTGCGGGCGTCATCCGGAAGGTGAGTGGTCATGACCGTCCCCCGGGTGTCGGCTGGTGGGTTCGCTCGAGCGCGGATTCGAGCGCTTCGATGAGGCCGTCGTCGGTGAGTTCAGAGGCCACTGCGGACAGCGGCCCGTCCGGGGCGCGGCCCGCCGGGACGTTTACCGCGTGCTCGCGGGCCTGCCGGTCGGGACACACCACGGAGACGAGGTACGCGGCGAGCTCCGTGGCAGTGGGGTGCTCGAACATCACGCGGGTGGGCAGGGTCAGCCCGAAGGTCCTGGCCAGGCGGTTCCTGGCCCGCGTGGCGAGCAGGGAGTCCATCCCGAGGGCGAAGAAACCCGCGTCGGGATCGAGTGCGCCGGGGGCCACCCGGAGGGTCTCGGCCACCGCCTCGACGACGGTCGAGGTGACCTGTGTCGCCGTCCAGTTCGTGGCGGACTCGGGCTGTGGGATGTCCGGGCCGTCCGAGGCTGCCACCGTCACGGTGTCGGTGTCCGCCGCGCGGCCGGTCCACGGATTCGCCCACTGATCCTTGGTGAACCAGTGGCGCACACGCGCGAAGGGGTACGCCGGCAGGGCGAGCATGGGGACCACGCGATCCTGCTCTTCGTTGCTGCGGTGCGGCCAGGGGCCACGGCGGCGGTGGGTGTACATGAATCCGAAGGCCCGCTCCACCGCGACATCGTCCGGCAGGTCACGGTGGAGAGACCAAGTGGCCGAGGCCGCCGAGCCCCCGGCCTCGGTACACAGCCCGTCGAGCGCGTCGACCAGCGTCGGGTGCGGCGACATCTCGACGAAGGTGTCGTGACCGGCGGCGAGCAGAGTCCGGATGCCCTCGGCGAAGCGCACGGGTTCGCGCATGTTGGCGTACCAGTAGTCGGGAGCGGCCGACTCCGTCAGGCTCGCCCCGGTCACCGTGGACACCAGCTCCAGCTGCGGCGCGGCCGGCCGGATGCCGTCGAGCGCGTCCAGCAGCTCCGTCCGCAGCGCGTCGATCTGTGGACTGTGCGAGGCGACGTCCACGGCGACGAACCTGCTGAACACCTTGTCCTTCATGAGCGCGGCGGCGACACGCTCCAATGACCTCGGCGCTCCCGAAAGGACGGTGGAGTGCGGCGAGTTGATGACGGCGACGCAGATGTCGTCGTAGCCCTCGCACAGCTTCTGTGCCTGCTCGTGTCCGACTGCCACGACGAGCATCCGGCCCTGTCCCGCGATACGTGCCAGCAGTCGCGAGCGCTCGCAGATCACCGTCACCGCGTCCGGCAACGACAAGGCTCCTGCGACGTATGCCGCCGCCACCTCGCCCATGCTGTGTCCGATGACGGCATCGGGCCGCACCCCGGCAGCGCGCCACATCGCGACCAGTCCGACGGAGATCGTGAACAGTGCGGGCTGGACGTACCGGGTGGGGAGTTGTCCTTCGTCACCGTGCTCGATCAGGTCGAGCACACTCCGTCCCAGCACGGGACGCATGGCCTGATCGACCTCGCGGACGGCCTCGGCGAACGCGGGGCTCGTCGCCCGAAGCCGGGCCGTCATGCCGACCCAGTGCGGGCCCTGCCCCGGGAAGACGAAGACCGTACCCCCCGTGGCCTTGGCGGAGCCGACCGCGGCGGCCGGTCCCGGTGCACCCGCGGCCGCCTCGCGCAGCAGCGTGACCAGCTCCGCCGGTGAGGCGGCGGAGGCCGCCAGCCGGCTGGTCAGCACGGTCCTGCGGTGGTCGGCCGCGGCGGCGACGGCACGGACGTGTGCGGGGGCGGTCCCGTCGAGCACGTCCGCATACCGGCCCGCGAGCTCCGCCAGGGCGGTAGGTGTCGCGGCCGATATGCGAAGGGTCAGCGGTGCCTCGTCGAGTGCCTCACCGTCCTCCTTGGCATCGTGCGGAGCACCGGCCCCCTCGACCGGCAGAGGCGTGGGCTCAGGCGCGGGTCCGATGACGACGTGTGCGTTCGTCCCGCCCGCGCCGAACGCGGAGACGGCCGCGAGCCGCTGCTCGTCTTCGGCGTCCCAGGGCTTCACCTCGCCATGGGCGAAGCCCAGCCGGGTGCCGTCGGTCTGCAGGTGCGGGTTGACCGTTTCCAGGTGCAGCGAGGGGTAGACCGCACGATGGTGCACAGCGAGCGCGGCCTTCACCAGTCCCGCGATACCGGCCGCGGCCTCGAGGTGGCCCATGTTGGTCTTGAGGGAGCCCAGGTGGCAGATCGGTCCGGGCTCCGCGCCGTAGATCTGTGCGAGTGCTTCCACCTCGATCGGGTCGCCGAGGCTGGTGCCGGTGCCGTGTGCCTCCACCAGACTCACCTGCGACGCGCCGGCTCCGGCGTTCTGCAGCGCCGCCGTGATGCAGTCCTGCTGCGCGCGTCCGCTGGGAGCCGTGAGCCCGTTGGACCGGCCGTCCTGGTTGACCGCCGAGCCGCGGATGGTCGCGTAGATGCGGTCCTGGCCGGCGATCGCGTCGGACAGCCGCTTGAGGACGACGGCGAGCACGCCCTCGCCGCGCACATAGCCGTCCGCGGCGGCGTCGAAGGTCTTGCACCGCCCGTCGGGGGACAGCGGCAGCCCCTTGGAGTGGGCCACCGTACTGGCCGGCGACAGCAGGAGGTTGACTCCGGCCGCGACCGCCGCGTCGCATTCGCCGGAGCGCAGCGCCTGTACGGCCAGATGCACCGCGACGAGCGAGGACGAGCAGGCCGTGTCGACGGACAGGCTGGGGCCGCGCAGGTCGAGCTGGTAACTGAGTCTGTTGGCGATGATGCAGTTGGTCCCGCCGACGACGGTGTACAGGTCGACGGTCTCCGGCCGTGCCAGTTGCATGGTGAGGTAGTCACTGGCATTGGCACCGACATAGACACCGGCTCGCGAACCGGCAAGCCGGTCGGCGGGTATTCCGGCGTCCTCGAAGGCTTCCCAGGCAACCTCCAGCAGGAGGCGCTGCTGGGGGTCGACATGGGCGGCCTCGCGGGGCGAGATCCCGAAGAAGGCGGCGTCGAAGGTGTCCACGCCGTCGATCAGGCCGGCGTGCCGCATGTGTGTGCGCCCGACGGCGTCGGGGTCCGGGTCGTAGAACTCCTCGTGGTTCCAGCGAGCCGAACCGACCTCGCCGATCGCATCCACGCCCTTGGCCAACGCCCCGTGCAGGTCCGCGGGCGTCGTGATGCCGCCGGGCAGCCGCACTCCGATGCCGACGAGCGCGATGGGTTCCCGCCGCGCCCGCGTCAGCTCCTCGACCTTGGCCCTCAGGCCCCTGACAGCTTTCAGAGCGGTACGGACCGCTCTGTCGGACTCCCCGTTCTGCTCTCCGTTCAGCGTCATAGCTCCCCCGCTATCGCTTCCAGTTCTGCCAGTTCTCGTTGCAGGACGTCGAGGTCGCTCTCGCCCGTGCTCGCACCGGCGGCCGGGACGTCCAGATGTGTGGTGTAAAGAGGTAGGGACTGCCGTACGGGCCGCTGCGACCGGTCCGGCCCGTCCGGCTCATCTGTCCCGGTGGGCGCCAGCCGGCCGGCGAGCTCGGTGGCGAGGGCCTCCGCGGTGGGGTGGTTCCACACCACGGTCGAGGACAGTGTCAGGCCGATCAGGCGCTCCAGGCGGTTGCGCAGCTCCAGCCCCATGATCGAGTTGAGTCCGATGCTGCGGAAGGGCTCGGCCGGGTCCACCTGAGCAGCCGGCAGGCCCGCAACCTCCCCGACGACGGTGCGTACCACCTCTGCCATGCGGGCGGTGCGCTCGGCGGCGGGAAGCGTCTGCAGCTCCTCGGCCAACCCGGCCTGGACATCGCCGCCGGCCGTACCGGGCGTCGTCGGTTCCGCCCTCGCGAACTGGCGGATTTCGACGCCCCGGACGCGCAGGGCGGGTTGGCCGTCGTCACCCAGCAGGTCGGCATCCGCGAGGAAGATGTCGGCCCTCCGGCCGGGCGCGACCGTCGCCACCACCTGCGGATCAGGACCCGGCCGGGACAACACGGACACCTCACGGACGGCGGTGGTCAGCACGGTCCGCCCGGCGGCCACGGGGCACGGCCCGGTCAGCAGGGGCGCCACGGCGACCTGCAGGGCGGCGTCCAACAGGCGTGGATCGCAGGGGAGATGAGGATCGGCATGCCGCGGGTCCCAGCCGATCTCCGCAGTCGCGCCGGTCTCTGCGACATCGAGTCGGCGGATGCGCCGGTATTGCGGGCCGAAGAGCGGCCCCCGCTCGGCGAAGCTCTTGTACAGCTCCTCCGAGGGGATCCCGTTCCCGCGGACCCGCGTGAGGGACGGTGCGTCGTGGTCCGCCCGCTCGACCGTGGCGGTCCCCACCCGCACCCAGCTCTCACCGTCCCTGCCGAAGAATTCGACGACGGCCGTCGCCCCGGCTTCCCGCACCGTGGTCTGCAGTGCCACGCCCTCGCCGACCACCTCGAGCGATGCCGGCAGCCCGAGGTTCCGTACGGTCACCGGGCCGGCTCCCAGGACAGGCCCTGCCACCTGCGCGGCGGCGGCTGCGAATGCGGCAGCGGATACCACGACCCGGCCATCGATCACATGGTCGCCGAGCGACCAGGTCGCCGTGTCCAGCCGGCCGGCATGCACTGCCAGCGCGGGGTCGTGCGGCAGCTGCGTCCGTACGCCGATCGGGTCGGTGTCCGCACGGCTCGCCGCGCCCGCCAGGACCGGAGAAGACACCCGCTGCCACGGGTACGGCAGCGGCAGCGGCCCGGCACGACCTGCCGGATTCAAGGCGGCGTGGTCGACCGGGACACCGGCGTCGCAGAGCCGGCCGAGCGCGGCCAGCAGCGTCGGCCACTCCGGCTGCTGCTTGCGCAGCACCGGGACCACCAGGACGTCCCGCCTCGCGGCGGTCTCCTCGATGGCCGGGCCGAGCACGATGTGCGGGCTGATCTCGACGAAGCGGGTGAATCCGTCGTCGAGCAGCCGGGCCGTCGCGGCCGCGAACAGCACGGGGTCGCGGAGGTTCCTGGCCCAGTAACCGGCGTCCAGTTCGGGCCCGTCGGCCACCCGGCCCAGTACCGTCGAGTAGAACGGCAGCCTGCCCGCGGCCGGCTCGATATCCGCGATGGCCGCGGTCAGCGACGGCAGGACCGGGTCCATCTGCGGGCTGTGCGAGGCGACTTGGACGCGTACGGGCCGGTTGAACACACCGCGCTCGGTCAGCTCCCGCGCGATCCGTTCGATGTCGGTCGCGGCGCCGGAAAGCACTGTCGAGCGCGCCGAGTTGCTGACCGCAACCGACACCGCAGGATTGCCCGAGCACTCCCACTCTGCTTCTTCGAGGGTGAGTTCGGTGGCCAGCATCGCACCGGCACCGGTCAGGTCAGCCATCAGCCGGGAGCGGCGTCCGATGACCGCGGCGGCGTCGCGCAGCGACAGGGCGCCGGCGAGGTGCGCGGCCGCCGCCTCCCCCATACTGTGGCCGACGACCGCGTCCGGGGCGGCACCGTAATGCTCCAGCGTCCGTGCCAGCGCCACCTGCACCGAGAACAGCAGCGGCTGGGCGGTCGCGACGTTGGTGAACGTATCGTCGTCGCCGGCCTCCAGCAGCAGGGGCAGGATCTGCATACCGCATGCCTGACGGAACGCCAGGTCACAGCGGCGCAGGTGCCGAGCGAACACGGGCTCGCGGCCGTACAGGTCCCGGCCCATGCCCTGCCACTGCCCGCCCTGGCCGGGGAAGACGAACACCGTACGGCCGCCCGGGCCGACTGCGGGCGCGGCACCGGCGGCGCCACCGTCCGCGCGTTCGCGTAACCGCTCCACCGCCTCCTGCCGATCGGCTGCGACGACGCTCACCTTGTGCGGAAGTGTGGCCAGCCCCGCCAGCGCAGGGGCGAGGACAGCGGGCGGCCGGTCCTCGGGCCACCACTCCGCCACCTCACGGCAGCGCTGGGCCAGCGCTGCCGAAGTGTGGCCACTCAGCGTCAGCAGCGTTTCCCTGGCCGGTGGCGCGTCCGTCCCGCATACGGCGGCGACCTCGGAGAGACGTCCGCCGGACCGGGAGTATGCCGCCAGGATGCGTACGCGGTCGCCGTACCCGTCGTACAGCGCGCTGCCCAGGATGGGGTGGGCGTTGATCTCGACCACCGCATCCAGGGCGCTCATCGACGGATGCGCCAGGGCGGCGGCGAAGTCGACCGGCTCGCGCAGGGCCGTCGCGAAGTAAGCGGCGGTGAAAGCGCCGTCGGCCATCACCCGGCCGTCGAGGGCCGAGACCATCGGGAGTGCGGGCGGATACTGGTCGATCTCCCCGAGCGCCGCGACCAGTTCATCGTGTATGTCGTCGATGGCCGGACTGTGCGCGGCCAGACCGACATTGATCCGACTGGCCTTGTGGCCCTCCCCGGTCAGGACCGAGAGGAGCTCATCCAGCTCGTGGGCAGGGCCGGACAGGTTGGTCGATCTCACCGAACTGATACCGGCCACGACTACTTCGGGCCGCGTTTCGAGGTACGGCACGAGCTCGTCGGCCGGGAGCGCTACGACGGCCATGCCGCCGCCATGGCCGGTCAGCCGCTGCTGCGCCGCCGCGTAGTGGGCCACGATCCGGCCGCCCTCGTACGCGGTGAGCGCATCGGCCGCGACGGCCCCGGCGATCTCGCCGAGCGAGTGCCCGACGACCACTGCGGGCCGTACGCCGCGGTCCGCCAGGCTCCGGGCCAGGCCGACCTGGATCGCGTAGACCGCCGACTGGGCCACGGCAACGCCATACGGTTCGAGGTCGGCGCCGGAGGCGATCAGCTCCAGGACCGAGAGGCCGAGCACCGGCGCCGAGCCGCGGTCGCATGCGGTGACCGCGGCGCGGAACTCCGGGTCGGACCGCAGCAGGTCGCGGCCCATGCCGGTCCACTGGCCGCCGAAGGGCGAGAAGACGAACGCGGAACGGACGGAGTTCGGGCCACGGTCGGCATCGCCCTCACCGGTGACCGTCTCCGCGGCAGCACGCTCCGCGGCATACGGCCCGACGACCACATGCGCATTGGTGCCACCCCAGCCGAAGCTGCTCACTCCGCCGAGGAATGGCTCGTCACACGGCAGCTCGACGGGTGCGGAGGCGAGGGCGAGGTTCAGTGCATCCAGGTCGATGTGTGGGTTGGTCTCGCCGGACAGGACGCACGGCGGGACGATGCCGTGGTGCATGACCAGGGCCGCCTTGACGAGCCCCGCCACACCCGCGGCGCCTTCGAGATGACCGATGTTGGCCTTGAGCGTGCCGAGCTGGACCGGCGTCGCGGCGCCCCGGAGCGCACCGGCCAGGGCTGTCGCCTCGATCGGGTCGCCCAAGGGCGTCCCGGTGCCGTGCGTCTCGACGAACCGTACCCGCGCGGGATCGGTTCCGCCGCGCGCGTGCGCGTTCCGTATGACGGCCTGCTGCGCGCTGGGGCTGGGAGCGGTCAGCCCGTTGGTGTGCCCGTCGTTGTTGACCGCGGTCCCGTGGAGCAGGCACCAGATGTGGTCACCGTCCCGCTCGGCATCGGCGAGCCGTTTGAGGACCAGGGCGACGGCACCCTCGCCGCGGCCGAAGCCGTCGGCCTGGGCCGCGAACGCCTTGCTGCGCCCATCGGGTGCGAGCCCGCCGAAGGCCGTGAGGTCGGCCATGGTCTCCGCCGACTGCAGGAGGTTGACGCCGCCCACGACGGCAGCGTCGATCTCGCCGAGACGCAGTGCCTGGGCGGCCATGTGCACGGCCACCAGGGATGACGAGCAGGCTGAGTCCAGCGTGACCGACGGCCCGTGCAGGTCGTAGAGATAGGAGATCCGGTTCGCGACCATCGACAGACTCGAACCGGTCGCCGTGTGCATCGTGTACTGCCCCGGTCGCGATGCCGCACCGCGCTCGTTCCAGATGCTGCCGACGTAGACACCGGTCGCGCTGCCCTGCAGCCCCGTACGCGGCAGCGACGACGCCTCGATCGCCTCCCAGCACACCTCCAGGAAGAGCCGCTGCACCGGGTCGAGCGCTGCCGTCTCGCGCGGGGTGAGGTGGAAGAAGCGGTGATCGAACTCCTCCAGCCCCTGCCGCAGATAGCCCGCGTCGGGCATCATGCCCCGATTGTCTGCGTACCGTCCCGGCGGGGGCGGGCCGATCGCCTCCTCACCGGCGAGGACCAGCTCCCACAGCTGTGCGACACAGTCGGCGCCCGGAAGCCGCGCCGCCATGGACACGATGGCCAACGGCTCACCCAGCGCCGCACCGACGGGGCGCCGTCCACCTGGCACAACGGTGTCGTGGTCCGCAGACACCGCCGCGGCGGCAAGCCCGTTCACCGTGGGGAATGCCCACAGCACGGCCACCGGGAGATCGCGGTCGAGATGCGTCCCCAGGCGGCCAACCATGACCGCAGCGGCCTGGGAACTGAGACCGAGCGAGGAAAAGGTCGCGTCCCGGTCCACCTCCGCCGCCGATAAGTCCAGCTCCTCGCAGAGATGCGCAACGATCCAGTCCGCAACATCCGCGACCGCCCACGCCGTTCGGGTGCCATCCCCTGGGCGGCCTGTCATGCGGACCGCCCCACGCCGGCCTCGACCGCCGCCCCCTGTGTGCGGCGCAGGTGCGCGTCGGAGGGGCCGCGAGAGGTGCGCACCGGGTCACGGGCCGGTGCACTCGCCCCCGACGGCAGGTCGCAGGTGGACCGGGCCACCTCGGCACAAGAAGGAACGCCGTCCGACAGCGAGTCGATCGCGCACTGATGCAGAAGCCCATCAGGCATGTTGAAGACTTCCTATCCCCCGATGATCGTCAACGTGGTTGACGTTATCAGCGACTTGGCGGCGGGGGGTGATGTCGGCATGAATCCCTTCAGTCACCGAGATGGAGTTGCGCCGGCCTTCCGCGGCGACAAGCGCCTCGAGCCACCCCGGCCGAACCCGCGGCCTGCGCGGACGTCTCCGCACAGGCCGTCGGAACACCGCCCGCCACCCAGCGGTGGTGACCTACGTCACATATGACCGGCGTGGCGTGCCGCCCGGCACATCAGCCGCAGCCGTCTTCCGGAAGGAGGCAGCAGTGCGGTTCCCGAGACCGACGCTACCGCCCCACGGTGGCCAGGAACTCCCGCTCACGCCGCAGTTCCCGCTCGGTGACGGTCAGCGGGAACAGGGTGAAGCCGTGCATCGCGCCGGCGACGACGCCGAGCTGCACGGGCGCACCCGCCGCCTGCCACCGTTGGGCCAGAAACAGTGAGTCGTCCAGCAGCGGATCCTCGGTACCGACGACGATCCGGGCGGGCGGCATGCCGGCCAACTCCGCGAAGAGCGGCGAGACCTGCGGGTCACGGCGCTGCTCCGCCCCCATCCCGGGTGTGAACAGCTCGTAGCTGCCCCGCAGCGAGTCGGTATTACTCAGCAGACGCTTGGAGCCGAACGACCGCTGGCTCGGTGTCATCGACAGGTCGTACGGGCCGAAGAGCAGGTGAGCCGCCCGGAAGGCGCCGGTGATGCCGTGCCGGTCGCGAAGGCGCAGCAGCGTCACGACACTCAGGTGGGCGCCGGCTGATTCGCCGCCGATCAGCAGCCGTTGGGTGCCGAACTCGGCTGCGGCATGGTCCACCAGCCACCGGGCGGCTGCTTCGCAGTCGTCGGGCCCGGCGGGGAACGGATGCTCCGGCGCCAGGCGGTAGTCCACGCTCACGACGGCCAGCCGTGCCTGCACGGCAAGCTGCCACAGCTTCTCGTCCTGCCCGCCCGCAGAACCGAACGCCCAGCCACCCCCGTGTATGTGCAGGTACACGCCGTCGACGTGGTCTGGCACGAACGCCCGGACTCTCACTCCACCTGCAACGACGCGGTCTTGGCCGTGCGCCAGTCTCACTGGTGGCGTGTGGCCACCGAGGCGGTTGCGCCGCAGACGCGCCAGCGCGGTGGCGTCCGGCGCCTGCTCGCGGGTTGGACGGCTTGCGGCAGTAGCTTCGAAGTGCTCGTTGAATGCCAGGGTCTCGGCGAGGCAGTCCTCATCGGTGATCGTCATGCCGTCGACGGTCGCAGCTGTCGGCGACAACACCCTGTCACCGTTTCCTGGTGAGCTGCGTCACTCAGCTGTCGCGCCACCCGCCCTCTCCGCCCTCCGTCCCCGCATGACCGGCGCGTCGCCCCGGCCGACGTCGGCGCCCTGCTGGACGTCGGCGCCCCGCCGCGACCAAAAACGCACCACAGAAGGTGACAGAAGGCGACAGAAGGTGGCCGTGGTGGGGCGCCCTCCGGGGGGAGTGATCGAGGGCGCCCCGGACCGGGGACGGTCCGCCAGGGGTACCGCGGGGCCGTCCCCGGCCGTCTGTGGCCGGTCAGTGGGGCCGCTGAGGGGTCACGGGCGGGAGAACTTCACGTAGCCGCCGTTGTTCGGGCGGTCGAACCAGCCGCGGAAGGCCCAGTTGATGTATCCGCCGTCACCGAGGTTCGTGAACTCGCCGTCCTCGAAGACCCAGATCCCGTAGATGACGCCGTCGTAGGTGGCGGAGCCGTAGGCCTTCACACCGTTGAAGTGGTCCTCGTAACCCTGGCTGAGGTTCATGACCATGACGTTGTACTGGCCGCCGGCGGCGTAGAACGCGGATTCCTCCAGGTTCTTGACGAAGCCTTCGCGGTTCTGGGCCGTCTTGATCGACGCCTCTATCTTGTTGGCGATGCCGAGCACGTCGACGTTGAAGTTCAGGTTGGCGTTGGCACCGACGTCGACCGGCGAATCGCCCGCCGCCGCCGTGGCAGCTGCGGGAGCGGCCATCGCGGTTGCCGGGAAGGCGGCACCCGCAACGGTGAGCGCGGCACCCAGGGCCACCGCTACCACACTCTTCCTCAGGACACCCGAAGTGGACATGCTTCTCCTCGATCAATGGGGGGCTTCGTCCTCTCCGCAGGAACGGAGAGCGGCCCGGAGCTGCGGAAGAGCCGCAGCTCCGGCACGGACACCAGACTCGGCCGTGCCGCTCATGAATGGCTCACATCGCGCTCATGCGGCCCATTGCCGACCGCTGGGCCGCCATTGCCCCCGTCCGCCCCGTTCCGGCTGCGTGCGAACACACCGGACGTGTCCGCATAGCGATACGACAGCGGGGGCTGTCACCCTCCGGTCTGGATTTATGGTCTTTATTGGGCAAGGGCGTTCACAGCGCGCCCCGTTCGGCGGTATGCACGAGAGGGCACGATGGTTCAGTTGCGGCTCCTAGGGCCGGTGGCGATCGAGACTGACCAGGGCCTGCCACTGGCTCTGGGGGTGGGCCGCATACGTACCGTGGCCGCGGTGTTGATCAGCGAGGTCAACCAGGCCGTCCCGATGAACCGGCTGATCGACCTGGCGTGGGACGGGGATCCGCCGGCCCGGGCACGGGGCGTGGTCCACAACCATGTACACCGGCTGCGGCAGCTGTTGGCGGGCCAGGCCGAACTGGCCACTCGGGGGCAGGGGTACGTACTGCTCGCCGATCCTGGCTCGGTGGACGTGCACCGCTTCCGGAGCCTGGTCGTAGGAGCCCGGGACGCCGAGCCCTGGGCGGCCGTTGCGATGCTGCGTCAGGCCCTGGGGCTGTGGCGGGGCGAGGCGCTTGCGGATGTGCCCGGTGAGCGGGTGCGCCGGACGTTGGGCCTCGGCCTGTCGCAGGGGCGGCTGGCCGCGCTGCAGGAGCTCGGCAGACGGCTGATGCTGCTCGGCCGGTACGGAGACGTGGTCACGGAGTTGACCGGGTGGATCGTGGAGCATCCGCTGCACGAGGAGCTTGCCGCGCTGCTGATGCGGGCCCTGCAGGCGAGCGGTCGGCAGGCCGAGGCCCTTGACCACTACCACCGGGTCCGCCGCCACCTGAAGGACCAGCTGGGCATCGACCCCGGCCCGGCACTCAGCGAGGCCTACCTGGCGGTCCTCGGCGGCAGCCACAGCCCCGCGCCGACCGCCTCCGGCCGCCCGAAGTCCGCGGCGCGGCGGCCGGCACCGGCCGCACCGGCGTATGCGGGACCGCCGGCCCCACGGCCCCATGGGGAGCCGACGCCCCCGGGGCCGGGTGCCGGACCGTACATTGCTCCGTACGTCGCTCCATACGGACGCTCCCAGCGGCTGGGTCCCCCACCCAGAATCGCCCAACTTCCCCCTGTGGTAGTGGACTTCTGCGGCCGCGACCGGGAACTTACGCTGCTGGACCAGCATCTCGAGCGGGTGCCGCAGCCGGCGTGCGTGGTGCTCGCCGGCGCGGGCGGGACCGGCAAGACCACCCTCGCGGTGCAGTGGGCGCACCGCCGCAAGGCAGAGTTCCCCGACGGACAGCTCTTCGCGGACCTGCGCGGGTTCGAGCGGCCCCCGATGCGGCCCGGCACCGTACTGACGGCGTTTCTGCGGGCCCTGGACGTCCCGGAAGCGGAGATCCCCGAGTCGGTGACGGAGGCGGCCGCGCTCTACCGTTCCCTGCTCGCCGGCCGGCGGCTGCTCGTTCTGCTGGACAACGCCGGCACCCCCGACCAGGTGCGCCCCCTCCTGCCCGTGACGCCGGGCTGTCTGGCGGTGGTGACCAGCCGACGGCGGCTGAGCGGACTGGTGGTGCGGGACGGCGCCGCACTGGTGAGGGTGGGGCCTCTCACCTCGGAGGAAGCTCTGCAGTTGCTGGGCAACGCACTGGGGCGGCAGCGTGTCGAGGCGGACTCAGGGGCAGCCCGGGAGCTCGTCGAGCGCTGCGACCGGCTGCCGCTGGCGCTGCGGATCGCCGCGGCCCGGCTGATGGCGCACCCGGAGTGGTCATTGAGTTGTGTTCATCCTGAACATGCTGGTCGCGGGGGTGGCGTGGGCGGGTGATGTCGTGCTCGTGCTGGCTGTCGGCACCTGTCTGGTGTGAAGATCG
>NZ_LGKG01000159.1 GCF_001294335.1 Streptomyces chattanoogensis | reverse complement strand
GTCGGGACCGCGATCAGGAACGTCATGAAGGAGAAGAACGCACACCGGTCAGCAGCACGTTCCAGGTGAAGATCGGCATCCGGAACATCGTCATGCCGGGCGCGCGCATGCAGATGATCGTGGTGATGAAGTTGACCGAACCGAGGATGGTGCCGAAGCCGGAGAAGGCCAGACCCATGATCCACATGTCGGCGCCGACGCCCGGCGAGCGGACCGCGTCCGACAGCGGCGGCATGATCCAGTTCGCGAATCCGGCGAACAGCGGCGTCGCGAACATCAGCAGCATGATCGTGCCGTGCATCGTGAACGCCTGGTTGAACTGCTCGTTCGTCATGATCTGCTCGCCGGGGCGGGCCAGCTCGGCGCGCATGAGCAGCGCCATCAGGCCGCCGACGCAGAAGAACGCGAACGACGTGACCAGGTACATCGTGCCGATGGTCTTGTGGTCAGTGGTGGTGAGCCACTTCACCGCGGCGATACCCGGTTGCTTCTTGCGTACGGGTGGTGCTGCCGGAGCCGTATCGGCGGCGGCACCCTGAGGTTCGTTGAGGATGCTCACGTGTTCTTCGTCTCCGCATTCCTGGCGTGATCCGTCTGCTCAATGCCGGACGGCAGGTATCCGTTCTGGCCCTTCTTGGCCAGCTCCTTCAGGTGCTCCCGGTACCGCTCGGGGGAGACGACCTTGACGTTGAAGAGCATCCGGGAGTGGTCGACGCCGCACAGCTCGGCGCACTTGCCCATGAAGGTGCCCTCCTTGTTGGGGGTCACCTCGAAGACGTTGGTGTGGCCCGGGATGACGTCCTGCTTCATCAGGAACGGCACCACCCAGAAGGAGTGGATGACATCACGCGACGTGAGGACGAACTGGACCGTCTCGCCCTTCGGCAGCCACAGGGTCGGGCCCGGGTTGCCGGTCTGCGGGTTCTTGGTACCCGGGATGCCCGCGTCGTAGACGCCCTCCGCACCGGCCGGCGCGGACTTCTTCCACTTGTCCGGGATCGCGGAGAGTTCGCTGGAGTTGATGTTGGTGGTCGACTTCTTGCCGTCCACGTTCTCCAGGTAGTTGAACGCCCAGCTCCACTGGAAGCCCACCACGTTGATGACGTGGTCCGGCTTCTTGGAAGTCTTGAGGAGATCGCTCTCATCGCGCGCGGTGAAGTAGAACAGCACCGCGATGATGATGAACGGGACGATCGTGTACAACGCCTCGATGGGCATGTTGTACCGCGTCTGAGTGGGGACCTCCACCTTGGACCTGCTGCGGCGGTGGAAGATCACGCTCCAGATGATCAGGCCCCAGACCAGCACGCCCGTTGCGAGGGCGGCGGCCCAGGAGCCCTGCCAAAGAGAGAGGATCCGCGGCGCCTCGTCGGTGACGGGCGTTGGCATGCCGAGGCGGGGGAAGTCCTTATATGTGCAACCAGTCGCGGTCGCCAGGACCAGGCCCGCAGCAAGCACCTGCGGCAGCTTCCGCCGCATCGGGCGCCGCGACGAGCGGTCGGAGCCGTTGGGACTCACGTAGCGCCTTCCCGAGAGTCTCGCCCGCGCGGTCGGCTGCGGCCTTACTCGCTGGTCGGTCGCCGCCCTGCGACGGGCAGGGGTTTGGATGTTTATGCGGACCAAACCCTACTGGACGCTATTTGGGGTCGCGCGGGGAGGGTGCCCAACGCGCCGCGAGCCACCCCGATGGGGTGGGCGAGCCCTTCGCCGGGCGTCTCCGGGACGCCCGATTACCCGCTCCCACCAGGCATCTGACGGCACGCCGAGCCGCATGGGCAAAGGCGCGGGCACCCCCGGCGCCGGCCGGGGGACTACCGTCTCGTACGTGCCCTACTTCGACGCCGCATCCTCCGCCCCGCTGCATCCGGTCGCCCGGGAGGCCCTGCTCGCCTCTCTGGACGAGGGCTGGGCCGACCCCGCCCGCCTCTACCGGGAGGGGCGGCGCGCCCGGCTGCTGCTGGACGCGGCCCGGGAGGCCGCCGCGGAGGCCGTGGGGTGCCGGCCCGACGAGCTGGTTTTCACCCCTTCGGGTACGCAGGCGGTGCATTCCGGCATTTTCGGGGCGCTGGCCGCCCGTCGGCGTGTCGGCCGGCGCCTGGTGCACTCCGCCGTCGAGCACTCCTCCGTACTGCACGCCGCCGAGGTCCATGAGGCGGCCGGCGGCACGGTGACACAGGTCGGCGCGGACCGTACGGGCCGGGTCGCGGCCGGGGATCTCGCCGCCGCGCTCGGGCCGGACGCCGCGCTCGCCTGCCTCCAGTCCGCCAATCACGAGGTGGGCACCGAGCAGCCGGTGGAGGAGGCGGCGGCGCTCTGCCGGGAGGCGGGGGTGCCCCTCCTGGTGGATGCGGCGCAGTCGCTGGCCTGGGGGCCGGTGCCCGGCGCCTGGTCGCTGCTGGCGGCGAGCGCCCACAAATGGGGCGGCCCGCCCGGCGTCGGCCTGCTCGCCGTCCGCAAGGGCACCCGCTTCTCGCCCCAGGGCCCCCTGGACGAACGGGAGTCGGGCCGCGCCCCCGGCTTCGGCAACCTTCCGGCGATCGTGGCGGCGGCCGCGTCGCTGCGGGCCCTGCGCGCCGAGGCCGGGGCGCAACGGGAGGAACCCGGGGAAGCCGCCCGGCTGCGGGAGCTGGTGGCCCGGATCCGGCACCGGGTGCCCGAACTGGTCCCCGATGTGGAGGTGGTCGGCCACCCGGAGCACCGTCTGCCCCATCTCGTCACCTTCTCCTGTCTCTATGTCGACGGGGAGACGCTCCTGCATGAACTCGACCGCGCCGGCTTCTCCGTCTCGTCCGGATCGTCGTGTACGTCCAGCACTCTGACGCCGAGCCATGTGCTGCGCGCGATGGGTGTGCTGTCGGAGGGGAATGTCCGGGTATCGCTGCCGTACGGCACGGCCGAGGCAGATGTGGAGCGGTTTCTGGAGGTGCTGCCGGGGACGGTCCGCTCGGTGCGGGAGCGGTTCGGGGTGCCGGCGGCGGAGCCGGCGCCCGCCGCCGAGGGGGAAGCGGCGGCGGAAGGGTCCGGCCTGGTGGTGGACGCCCTCGGCAAGCGCTGCCCGGTCCCGGTCATCGAGCTGGCGAAGGTGATCGGCCGTGTCCCGGTCGGCGGCACGGTGACGGTGCTGTCCGACGACGAGGCCGCGCGGCAGGACATTCCCGCCTGGTGTGCGATGCGGGGGCAGGAATACGCGGGTGAGGAGGCAGCAGAACGCGGCGCCGCCTATGTGGTGCGGCGCCGCGTCTGACCCACCGGGGGCCGGGGTCTCAGACCAGGTACTGCTGGACCTCGGCGGCGGCCTCGTGGCCGTACGCCTTGGTGAAGCGGTCCATGAAGTGGCTGCGGTGCAGCTCGTACTCCTGGGTGCCGACGGTCTCGATGACCAGGGTCGCCAGCATGCAGCCGACCTGCGCGGCGCGCTCCAGGCCGACGCCCCAGGCCAGGCCGGACAGGAAGCCGGCGCGGAAGGCGTCGCCGACGCCGGTCGGGTCGGCCTTGGTCTTCTCCTCCGGGACGCCGACCTCGATGGCCGGCTCGCCGACCCGCTCGATGCGGACGCCGTTGGAGCCGAGGGTGGTGACGCGGGTGCCGACCTTGGCCAGGATCTCCTCGGCGGTCCAGCCGGTCTTGGACTCGATCAGGCCCTTCTCGTACTCGTTGGAGAAGAGGTAGGCCGCGCCCTCCATCAGGGTGCGGATGCCCTCGCCGTCCATGCGGGCGATCTGCTGGGAGAAGTCGGCGGCGAAGGGGATCCCGCGGCTGCGGCACTCCTCGGTGTGCCGGATCATCGCCTCGGGGTCGTCGGCGCCGATCAGCACGAGGTCCAGTCCGCCGACCCGTTCGGCCACATGCTGCAGCTCGATCAGCCGGGCCTCGCTCATCGCGCCGGTGTAGAAGGAGCCGATCTGGTTGTGGTCGGCGTCGGTGGTGCACACGAAGCGCGCGGTGTGCAGGACCTCGGAGATCCGTACGGAGCGGGTGTCGACGCCGTGGCGGTCGAGCCAGGCGCGGTACTCCTCGAAGTCGGTGCCCGCGGCGCCGACCAGGATCGGCTGGATGCCGAGCTGGCCCATGCCGAAGCAGATGTTGGGCGCGACGCCGCCGCGGCGGACGTCGAGCTGGTCGACCAGGAAGGAAAGGGAGACCGTATGCAGCTGATCGGCGACCAACTGGTCGGCGAAGCGGCCGGGGAAGGTCATCAGATGGTCGGTGGCGATGGAGCCGGAGACTGCGATACGCACGGCGGGTCTGCTCCTGCGGGAGGCGGAGGGACAAGCGGACGTAGGACAACGCTACCGGGCATAGCGCCGGGCCACCCGGTCATCCCGGACGATTGGACATACCGAAACTACCCAATAGTAGGCCTTTCTTCGCGGAAGGCGGCTGCGTACCGTGCCCCTATGACCAAGCCTGTGAAAGCCGTCACACCGTCCGCGGTACATTCCGCCTCCGCCACGGCGGACCCGGAATCACTCGACCAGCTGCGCGGCGACTGCGCACGGATGGCGCAGCGCTTCGCCTCCGGACGGTCCGGGGCGCCGGATCCCGGCAAGCCCTCCGACCTTCACGGGATCACGGTCCCGGCGAAGTCCGCCGCCCTCGTCGACGGAATGCCCGAGTACGGCGACTGAGCCGGGACCGGCCACCCCGGGAACCGCTCGCGCCCCGGCCCCGTCCCATCGGCGTCCACACCTCACGCAGGATGGCCTCCCGGCCTCACGGAGGATGAACGTCAGATGTTCGGCGGAGCTGAAGGAGCGATGCGGTGAACACCGAGGACACCGAGGGAACCCCCGAGACCCCGGAGACCGCGGCCCCCAGGCGGCCCAGCCGCCTGGTGATCGCCTCGATGGCCGCCGCGGTGCTGCTCGCCGGGGGCGGCGCGGCGTACTGGGCCTCGTCCGCGTCCGGCGGCCGGGGCTCCGGGGCGGGATCCGCGGCCAAGGGCGACCCGCCGCCGCTCGCCCTCGACGGCTACACCGGCGGCGGGATCGCGGCGGGTGAGCCCAATCCGCAGGGTGCGCACTACAAGGCGGTGGTGAAGCTGCCCGGCGGCCCGGCGTCGGCGCCGGTGTACCGGCCGAAGGGCGAGATCACCGAGGCGGCCGTGGAACGGCTGGCCAAGGCGCTGGATGTGGCCGGAAAGGTGCGGTCGGAGGGCACCACCTGGAAGGTCGGCGGGCTGACGCGGGATGCCCGCAGCCCCGTGCTCCAGGTCAACAAGACCGGCTCGGGTTCGTGGACGTACTCGCAGTACGGCACGCCCGGCGGGACGAACTGCGCGCTGCCCGACGCGGGCACCTCGTCCAGCCGCCCCGGCTGTCCCTCGTACCGCGGTGGCGGGGACGCGTCCACCGAGGACGACGGCAGTGGCAAGGGTGCGGTGTCGGTGGCGAAGGCGAAACAGGCCGTGCGGCCGGTGCTCACGGCGCTCGGCCAGGAGAACGCGAAGCTGGATGCCGGCGGGCTGTCCGGGGCGGTACGGATCGTGAGCGCGGACCCGGTGCTCGGCGGGCTGCCGACGTACGGCTGGCAGAGCGATCTCCAGGTCGGCGCGGACGGTCAGGTGGTCGGCGGCAGCGGCCAGTTGGCGCATCCGGTCAAGGGCGCCGACTATCCCGTGCTGAGCGCCGGCAAGACCCTCGACCGGCTGAACTCGCGGGACGGCCGCAAGCCGGCCGGCTGCCCCTCCGCGCTGTCCGAGGAGGGCGGCGACCGGATCGCGCCCTGTGAGCCCGCACCCACGAAGGGCCAGCGGCCGACCGAGGTGACCGGCGCGGTCTTCGGGCTCGCGGTGCAGTACGTGGGCGGCGGGCAGACGCTGGTCCCGTCGTGGCTCTACACGGTGCGGCAGCCGGGCACGGGCCAGGGAACCTCGATCGTCGCGCACCCCGCCGTGCAGCCGAAGTATCTGGCGCACCGGGACCGCACGCCGGGGATCCCGTCCGGCAAGCCCGGTGTGATGGCGCTGGAGTCGTACGACGTGGGCGGCGGCGGCCGGAAGCTGACGGTGCACTTCTGGGGCGGGGTGTGCAGCGTCTACTCGGTGAGCGCCGAGGAGTCGGGCACGACGGTGCGGACCAAGGTCGTCGGCCGGGACAAGAAGCCGCACCAGATCTGCGTGAAGATCGCCAAGGAGTTCACCAGGACCGTGACGCTGGACAAGCCGCTGGACGGCCGGAAGGTGATCGACGTCTCGACCGGCAAGGCCGTGCCGAAGCGGTAGGCGGACACCCGCGCACGGCGCGGCGAAGGGCGGCGCCCCCGTTCCGGGGGGCGCCGCCCTTCGCCGTCTCCGTCTTAGCTGAAGGAGTCGCCGCAGGCGCAGGAGCCGGTGGCGTTCGGGTTGTCGATCGTGAAGCCCTGCTTCTCGATGGTGTCGACGAAGTCGATCGAGGCGCCGCCCAGGTAGGGGGCGCTCATCCGGTCGGTGACGACCTTGACACCGTCGAAGTCCTTGACCACGTCGCCGTCGAGCGAGCGCTCGTCGAAGAAGAGCTGGTAGCGCAGTCCGGAGCAGCCGCCGGGCTGGACCGCCACCCGCAGCGCGAGGTCGTCCCGGCCCTCCTGCTCCAGCAGGCTCTTGACCTTCGACGCGGCCGCGTCGGACAGGATGATGCCGTCGCTGACGGTGGTCTTCTCGTCCTGAACGCTCATCTACATCTCTCCCGGGTTGTACGGACCGCTTGTCATCGGTTGCAACAGACTGGAACCGGCGACGTCCCGGATTAATTCCGGCTTGGGCGCTTCTCTTCTCATGCTCGCACACCGGCGGCGGGGAACTGGTGGCCGACCACACACCTGACGCCCGCAACGGGGGCTGATGCGTCACATCGACATGATGGCCATCGTCAAACTGACGTGAAGCGGATATGATAGATAGCGTCAAATAGACGAAAAGGCCCCCAGGTGCCCGGGGCGCCTGCCCAGAGCTGTCTGCAGAGAAGAGAGGGTGCGTGTCGTGACCACCGCCCAGCCCCTGGACGTCCAGCCGACCCCGCTGGCGCTGCTCCTCCTCGGCCGGGAGGCCGACCCGAAGAGCGAGCGCGGCGTGGAGTGCCCCGGTGACCTGCCGGCCCCGTCCGACCCCGACCTCGTCGAGCGCGCCCGCGCGGCCAAGGAGAAGCTCGGCGACAGGGTCTTCGTCCTCGGGCACCACTACCAGCGCGACGAGGTCATCGAGTTCGCCGATGTGACCGGCGACTCGTTCAAGCTCGCGCAGCAGGCCGCGGCCCGCCCGGACGCCGAGTACATCGTCTTCTGCGGTGTGCACTTCATGGCCGAGTCGGCCGACATCCTCACCACCGACGACCAGCAGGTGATCCTCCCCGACCTGGCCGCGGGCTGTTCGATGGCCGATATGGCGACGGCGGAGCAGGTCGCCGAATGCTGGGACGTCCTGACCGAGGCGGGCATAGCCGACCAGGTGGTGCCCGTCTCGTACATGAACTCCTCCGCCGACATCAAGGCCTTCACCGGCAAGCACGGCGGCACGATCTGCACCTCCTCCAACGCCAAGCGCGCGCTGGACTGGGCCTTCGAGCAGGGGGAGCCCGGTTCGGCAAAGGTCCTCTTCCTGCCCGACCAGCACCTGGGCCGCAACACCGCCGTCCGCGACATGGGCATGTCGCTCGACGACTGCGTGGTCTACAACCCCCACAAGCCGAACGGCGGGCTGACCGCGGACGAGCTGCGCGCCGCGAAGATGATCCTGTGGCGCGGCCACTGCTCCGTCCACGGCCGCTTCTCCCTGGACTCGGTCAACGACGTCCGCGCCCGCATCCCCGGCGTGAACGTCCTCGTCCACCCCGAGTGCAAGCACGAGGTCGTGGCCGCGGCGGACCACGTCGGCTCCACGGAGTACATCATCAAGGCCCTCGAGGCCGCCCCGCGCGGCTCCAAGTGGGCCATCGGTACGGAGCTGAACCTGGTCCGCCGCCTCGCCAACCGCTTCGCCGCGGAGGACAAGGAGATCGTCTTCCTCGACAAGACGGTCTGCTTCTGCTCGACCATGAACCGCATCGACCTCCCGCACCTGGTGTGGACCCTGGAGTCGCTGGCGTCCGGCAAGACCGTCAACCGCATCGAGGTCGACAAGGAGACCGAGAGCTTCGCGAAGCTGGCGCTGGAGCGGATGCTCGCGCTGCCGTAGGCGGGCCCTCCGGACATGACGCAGCGGGGCGCCCCTCTTCGGAGGGGCGCCCCGCTGTCGTCGCGGTCCCGGTCAGTCGTCCAGCCGGTCGCCGTTGGTCCAGGCGTAGACCTGCTTGCCCTTGACGGCCACCCGCCACTGGAACTCGTAGGAGCAGTCCACCCGCCCGGCCCCCTCGCCCACGTCCTCGGGCCACCAGCTCGCGTCCAGCGCCGGTGCCGCGTTGAAGGCGCCCCCGGTGCAGCCCTTCGGGCCGCTGAGTTTCAGCGGTGCCCGGTCGAGGGTGAAGCGCATCAGCCTGGCGCTGCCGTCCGTCTGCACCTTCTCCGTGATGTGCGTGACGTCCTTCGGCACCCAGGGCGGCAGCACGAACAGGCCCTCGCCGTCACCCGACTCGGGCGCATCGCCCGCCGTCGCAAAGGTCTTGATGCGCTCGTGGAACAGGTGGTCGTTGACCGCGTCCGGCAGGTGGTCGTCGTACTTCTTCAGCAGCGGCGCCGCGGCGGCGACACAGACGGCCACGCAGACAGCGACGATGAGCAGCACCTTCTTCTTCATGCGTCCATTGTCATGGCCGGCGGTGGAGCTGCTCACGCCGGGACCGGGAACGGGTGCGACGGGGATCCCGGCTCAGATCCGCATCAGGTGAATGGCGGCGCCGTCCATCGCCGCCGCCCCCAGCAGCAGCGGGATCACCTCCGCCGCCGGACCGGTCAGCGCCAGCATCAGGACGAGGCCCGAGGCCACGGCCGTCACCAGCGCCAGGCACCAGCGGATGCGGAAGGAGGTGCGGGGAAGGGCGAGCGCGACGGTCAGCGCCACGGCGAGGAGCAGGGCGGCGACGAGGACCGGGGTGTGCAGGACGGAGGGCTTCGCCGTCCCTCCGTAGAGGCCGGACCGGCTTGCGTACAGGGAGCCGCCGAAGACGGCGATTGCCGCGGACGCCCAGGTGAGGGGCCACACCTTGCCGTCTCCGCGTCCGGCCATACCGCTCCTCAACTCCCCTAACTCCCCTGTGACTCAAGGTGTTTGACCCGTCGAAGGTGCCCTTGACGGGCCTGACCGTACTGGACGCGCTCCGCAGCGTCGACAGGGGAGCGGTGAGGGGAGCGGTGAGGGGAGCGGTGAGGGGAGCGGTGAGGGGAGCGGTGAGGGGAAGCCCCCGCGGCCGCAGGAGGCGGCCGCGGGGGCTTCGTTCGTGGGGTCGGCGGTCCGGGGCGGTCAGACCCCCGCCGGCTCCGGAGTCCGGTCCGTCTCCTCGGCCGGTGCGGCGGGTCCGGCCTTCCCGTCCCGCTTCGCCGCCTTCTTCTTCGCCCGGCGTTCCTTGCGGAGTTCGATCATCGCGTAGAGCGTCGGGACGAGGAGGAGGGTCAGGAGGGTGGAGGTGATCAGACCGCCGATCACGACCACCGCGAGGGGCTGCGAGATGAAGCCGCTGTTGCCCGTGAGGGAGAGCGCCATCGGGAGCAGGGCCATGATCGTGGCCAGGGCCGTCATCAGGATGGGGCGGAGGCGGTGCCGGCCGCCCTCGATGACGGCTTCGACGACGGAGTGGCCCTGTGCGCGGTACTGGTTGATGAGGTCGATCAGCACGATGGCGTTGGTGACCACGATGCCGATCAGCATCAGCATGCCGATCATCGCCGGGACGCCCAGCGGGGTGCCGGTGGCAACCAGCAGGCCGATCGCGCCGGTTGCCGCGAAGGGTATGGACACCAGGAGGATCAGCGGCTGGACGAGGGACCGGAAGGTGCCCACCAGCAGCATGAAGACGATGGCTATCGCCGCCAGCATGGCCAGGCCGAGGGAGGAGAAGGCGTCGGTCTGGTCCTGGGAGACGCCGCCGACCGTCGCCGTGGCGCCCTCGGGGAGCTTCAGGTCCTTGATCTTGCTCTGCAGCTTGGTGCTGACCGCTCCGGTGTTGTCGCCGGTGGGCTTGGCGGTGACGGTCGCCGAGCGGGCGCCGTCGATACGGGTCATCCGGACCGGGCCGGGGACCGTCTTGACGGTGGCGATGGTGCCGAGCCGGACCGTGCCGGCCGGGGTGGGGACGGGCAGGTTCTTCAGCTCGGCCTCGGTGGTGGCCGGGTGGGCGGACTTGATGACGATGTCGCGCTCGGTGTCGTCCAGGACGGCCTTGCCCTGGCTCGTGGCGCCGCGGACGGCCTGGGTGACCACGCCGCCGAGGGTGGTCTGGCTGTAACCGGCCGCCGCCGCCTTGGCGTTGGGCGTGACGGAGATCCGCGGCACGCTCTGGGCGAGGTCGCTCTGGACGTCGGTGACATTGTTCAAAGAGGCGACCGCCTCACGAACTTGCTCGCTGGCCTTCTTGAGGACGTCGGCGTCGCCGGCCTTGACGACCACGCTCAGGTTCTGGTTGCCGAAGCCGCCGCCGCCCGCGGTGACGGTGGTCTCGCCGATGGACGTGCCGAGCTTGCCGAGTCCGGCCCGCAGGTCCTTGGTGACCTTGTCGGAGTCCTCGGAGTTCTCGAGCCTGACCTGGTACGTGGCCTGGTTGGCGCCGCTGGCGCCGCCGAACGCCGCCATGAAGCCGGAGGGGCCGACGGTGACCTGGTAGTCCGCGACGCCGTCGGTGCCGGCGAGGAGCTTCTCGACCTTCTTGGCCTGAGCGTCGGACGCGCCGAGGCTCGTACCGGGCTTGAGCTCCTGCTTGACGGTCAGGGTGTCCTGGTCGCCCTGGTCGAAGAAGTTGGTCTTCAGCAGCGGGCCCATGGCGAAGGTGCCGACGAGGACGGCGACGGCGATGAGCAGGCTGGTGAAGCGCCGGCGGGTGGCAAAGCGGAGGACGGGGACGTAGAGGCGCTGGAGGGGGCTCCTGGTCTCCTTCTCCTCGGCCCGGCGGCGGAGTTCGTCCGCGGTGGTGCCCTCGGGGATCCTGGGCGCGCGCAGGAACCAGTACGACAGGACGGGGACGACCGTGAGCGAGACGATCAGCGAGGAGAGCAGGGCGACCGTCACCGTGATCGAGAAGGAGCCGAAGAGGGCGCCGACCATGCCGCCGACCACACCGATCGGGAGGAAGACCGCGACGGTGGTGAGGGTGGAGGAGGTGATCGCTCCGGAGACCTCCTTGACGGCCGCGAGGATGGCCTCGCGGCGCTCCTCGCCATAGCCCAGGTGTCGTTTGATGTTCTCCAGGACGACGATCGAGTCGTCGACGACGCGGCCGATCGCGATGGTCAGCGCGCCGAGGGTGAGCATGTTGAGCGAGAGGTCGCCGGTCCACAGAACGATCAGGGTGATGACGACCGAGAGGGGGATGGAGACCGCGGTGACGAGGGTCGAGCGCAGGCTCAGCAGGAAGAGCAGGATGACGACGACGGCCATGACCAGGCCGAGCAGGCCCTCCGTCGTCAGCGACTCGATCGACTTCGAGACGGCCGGGCCCTGGTCGGAGACGACCGTGACCTCGGCGCCCTTGCCCAGGTCCTGACGGATCGTGGGCAGCTTGTCCTTGACCGCGTCGGAGATGGCGACCGCGCTGCCGTCCTGGTCCATCGTCAGGGTGATGGCGAGGCTGGGCTTGCCGTTGGTGCGGGTGAGGGAGGTGGGGGTGGCCGCCTCCTCCTTGACGGTGGCCACATCGCCGAGCCGGACGGGCCCGGCGGCGTGTCCGCCCGGGGCCGCGCCCGCACCCGGGGCCGCGGCCGGGGCGATCCTGAGGTCCCGGATCTGCTTCACGGAGGTGTAGCCCGCGCCGACCTGGACGGTCTTGCTCCTGCCGTCCTCGGAGAAGGAGCCGGCCGGCACCGACGCCCCGCCGGCGTCCAGCGCCTGGCCGAGCGCGGAGGCGTTCAGTCCGGCGGCGGCCAGCTTCCTGTCGTCGGGGGTGACGGCCACGATCCGGTCCGTGACACCGCTGACGCTGGCCTGGCCGACGCCGTCGATGTTCTTCAGTTTCGGGACGACGCTGCGGTCCAGCTGGTCGGCGAGGGTCTGCTGGTCCTTCGTGGTGGAGGACACGGCGAGGACGACGGCGGGCAGGTCGTCGGTACCGCCGGCCACCACCTGCGGGTCCACGTCCTTGGGCAGCTTCGCGCGGGCGCGGTTGACGGCCTGCTGGACGTCGGCGACCAGGGTCTTGGTGTCATTGCCGTAGTCGAACTGCGCCATCACGATGCCCGAGCCCTCGCTCGACGTCGACGTGACGCTCTTGATGCCGTCGACCGCCTGGATGCCGTCCTCGAGCGGCTCGATCACCTGCTTCTCGACGACATCGGGCGAGGCGCCCTGGTACGGCGCCATCACGGACACCATGGGGAGGTCGATGGAGGGCAGGAGCTGCTGTTTGAGCTGCGGGATCGCGATGGCGCCGAAGGCGATCGCGACGATCGACATCAGCGCTATCAGGCCCCGTTGTACGAGGCTGAGTCGGGACAGCCAGGACATGGGTGGGGTCTCTCTTCTGCAGAAAAGTCGGGAGGGTGGCCGGGACCGGAGCGGGCCCACGTCAACCTTCCGCCATGCCCAGGACGGTTTTCCTCGCTCGCAGGTCGGTTTCGGGGCCCCGCCCGTACCGCGTTCGGAGTACGGGCACAACCGCCTTCACTGCACCCGTGGGCGTAGGCGCCTCACTGCACCCGCGGGCGGACGAGTCCCGATTCGTAGGCGATGACCACCAGCTGGGCGCGGTCGCGGGCGCCGAGCTTGGCCATGGCGCGGTTGACATGCGTCTTGACGGTGAGCGGGCTGACCTCGAGCCGCTCGGCGATCTCGTCGTTGGACAGCCCGCCGGCCACCAGGGTCAGCACCTCGCGCTCGCGGCCGGTCAGCGTCCCCAGCCGTTCGGCGCCGCGGCTGCCCGGCCCGTCCTCGTCCTCCGAACTGCCGCCCTGCGCAAGGAACTTGGCGATCAGCCCCTTGGTCGCGACGGGCGAGAGCAGCGCCTCCCCGGCCGCGGCGATGCGGATCGCGCCCAGCATGTCGTCCGGCTCCGCGCCCTTGCCGAGGAAGCCGCTGGCCCCGGCCCGCAGCGACTGCACCACGTAGTCGTCGACCTCGAAGGTGGTCAGGATGACCACCTTGACGTCGGTGAGCTCCGGGTCCTGGCTGATCATGCGGGTGGCGGCGAGGCCGTCCACACCGGGCATCCGGATGTCCATCAGGACGACGTCGGGCCGCTCGGCCCGGGTCAGCTCGTACGCCTGGGCGCCGTCGGAGGCCTCCCCCACGACCTGCATATCGGGCTCGGAGTCGACCAGGATGCGGAACGCGCTGCGCAGCAGCATCTGGTCGTCGGCCAGCAGCACCTTGATCGTCATGATGTCTCCCCCGTCGTCCTGCCTGCTGTGACGCCTGCTGCGCGGTCTGCCGTCCCGGACCCTGCCGCCGTCTCTCCCGTACGGGCGGTGCCCAGCGGGAGGGTGACCCGTACCTGGAAGCCGCCGGAGGCGCGGGGGCCGGTGACGACCGTGCCGCGCAGCGCGAAGACCCGCTCGCGCATCCCGATCAGGCCGTGGCCGCCGCCGCTGTCCGCCGGCCGGTCCGCCCGCTGTGGCGGGACGTCGGACGTCCGGCCTCCGTCGTCCTGGACGGTGACGGTCAGCGCGGCCTCGGTACGGATGATCCGTACGGTGGCGCGGGCGCCGTCCCCGGCGTGCTTGTGGACGTTGGTCAGCGCCTCCTGGACGACCCGGTAGGCGGTGAGGTCGATGGCGGCGGGCAGGTTCTGGGGCGCGGGCGGCATCTCGAGCGCCACGGGGAGGCCGGAGCGGACGAAGCCGTCGACGAGATGGTCGAGGACGCCGAGGCCCGGGGCGGGTTCGGTGGGGGCCCTGGGGTCGTCGGACTGGCGCAGCAGACCGACGGTGGCGCGGAGTTCGTCGAGCGCGGAGCGGGACGCCTCACGGACGTGGGCGAGGGCCTGTTTGGCCTGGTCGGGGCGGTTGTCCATGACGTGTGAGGCGACCCCGGCCTGGACGTTGACCAGCGCGATGTGGTGGGCGACGACATCGTGCAGCTCGCGGGCGATCCGCATGCGCTCCTCGGCGACCCGGCGGCGGGCCTCCTCCTCGCGGGTGCGCTCGGCGCGTTCGGCGCGCTCGCGGATGGCGTCGACATAGGCCCGGCGGCTGCGCACGGCGTCGCCCGCGGCCGCGGCCATGCCGGTCCAGGCGAAGATCGCCAGGTTCTGCTGGGCGTACCAGGGGCCTTCGCCGAAGAGCATCGCGGCGGCGGTGAGCACGACCACGGTGAGCGCGCCGATGCGCCAGGTGGTGGGCCGGTCCGTACGGGAGGCCACGGTGTAGAGGGCGAGGACGGCGGAGAAGGCGACGGGCGCGCGGGGGTCGCCGGAGCGGGTGATCAGCTCGGTGACGGTGAGCGCGCCGGTGACGGCGAGGACCGTGCGGGGGAAGCGGCGGCGCGCGACCAGGGCGGTGCAGGCGAGCCCGGCCAGCACGACGGTGGCGACGGTCAGCTCGCGGACGCCGAACCGGGGGCCGTGCGGGCCGTGCGGATCGGCCACCGCACCGCACAGCGTCGCCGCGAAGAAGACCGCGGCCAGGGCGGCGTCGAACGCGCGCGGATGCGTCCGGGGCCAGGCGAAGCGGCCCGCGCGGGGGGTGTCCGGGGCGGCCTCCCGAGAGGCGTCCGGTGCGGGGTCGAGGGCGGTCACAAGAGGAAACGGTAACGCCCCGGTCCCACCAGGGGGCCGGGGCGCCGTGTGCCGTATGCGCTGGAGTGGTGCCGAAGGAGCGGTGGTCGGTCCGGTCAGCCGGGGATGAGGCCGTCGTCGCTGAGCATCTCGCGTACCTCGTCGAGCGTCGAGTCCTCGGCCGGCAGGATCAGTTCGGACGGCTCGAGGGCGTCGTCGGGGAGGGGGGTGCCCATGCGGCGCACCGCGTCCAGGAGGGCGCCGAGAGTGCGCCGGAAGCCTGCTTCGTCGCCGCTCTCCATCTCTTCGAGCAGCTCGTCGTCCAGCTTGTTGAGCTCGATGAAGTGGGCATCGTCCAGCTTCACCTGGCCCTCCCCCATGATCCGTACGATCACGACGGTCTCCCTTGGTACGTCCGACGGTCCCGGCGGCGGTCCCTGCGAGGCTAACCGCCGCCGTGCGTCACTGCTTGTCGAAACGCGGCCGGTCCTGCTGCTGGGAGGTCCCCGACTGACCGCCCTGCCCGCCCTCGATGGCCTGCTGCCCGGCCGACGGGCCGCCCGCCAGCTCCGCCTTCATCCGCTGCAGCTCCAGCTCGACATCGGTGCCGCCGGAGAGCCGGTCCAGCTCGGCCGCGATGTCGTCCTTGGCCATGCCGGACGGGTCGTCCAGCGCGCCGGAGGCCATCAGCTCGTCGATGGCACCGGCCCTGGCCTGCAGCTGCGCGGTCTTGTCCTCCGCGCGCTGGATGGCCATGCCGACGTCGCCCATCTCCTCGGAGATACCGGAGAAGGCCTCGCCGATCCGGGTCTGGGCCTGGGCGGCGGTGTACGTGGCCTTGATGGTCTCCTTCTTCGTACGGAAGGCGTCGACCTTGGCCTGCAGCCGCTGGGAGGCGAGGGTGAGCTTCTCCTCCTCGCTCTGGAGCGTCTGGTGCTGCGTCTCCAGGTCGGTGACCTGCTGCTGGAGCGCGGCGCGGCGGGAGAGCGCCTCGCGGGCGAGGTCCTCCCGGCCCAGCGCGAGCGCCTTGCGGCCCTGGTCCTCCAGCTTGGCGGACTGGCCCTGGAGCTGGTTGAGCTGCAGTTCCAGGCGCTTGCGGGAGGTCGCCACGTCGGCGACACCGCGGCGCACCTTCTGGAGCAGCTCCAGCTGCTTCTGGTACGAGTAGTCGAGGGTTTCGCGCGGGTCTTCGGCCCGGTCCAGGGCCTTGTTGGCCTTCGCGCGGAAGATCATCCCCATCCGCTTCATGACACCATCGCTCATGGGCCTCGCGCGCCCCCTTCTGACCGAATTACATCGGGCTTAGGCTCCAGCACATCTACAGACCCCACAGTACGGGCCCTGGTTCCATTACCGCACTGTTCGGGCCCGGATGCGCTCCTCCTGCAGGACGATCAGGGTGTCCGGCGTCTCCCGCCCAGGGAGTAGGGAGGGCCCCGGACGGAACGTCATGACGTGCCGTTGCGGGATCGTTCCCCGTCCACCTCTGGCCCACACGCGGTCAGCACGTACCCTGGCACTGTGTTCCGAAGCCGTTCGAAGGATCAGCAGGCCGCGACCGCCAAGTCGACCGCGGACCAGCCCCAGCAGCCCCGCGACCCGCAGGCCCCCAAAGGCCGCCCGACGCCGAAACGCAGCGACGCCCAGTCGCAGCGCCGGACCCGTGCGACGACGCCCGCCAACCGCAAGGACGCGGTGAAGGCGCAGCGTGAGGCCCGGCGTGCGGACCTGGCCCGCCAGCGCGAGGCCCTGGCCAACGGCGATGAGCGCTATCTGCCGGTGCGCGACAAGGGACCGGTGCGCCGGTTCGCCCGTGACTACATCGACTCGCGCTGGTGCGTGGCGGAGTTCTTCCTGCCCGCCGCGGTGCTCATCCTGGTGCTCACCATGATCCGGGTGCCGCAGATCCAGACCATCGCGCTACTGGCCTGGCTCGTGATCATCGTGCTGATCGTGCTGGACTCGGTCGTCATCTGGTTCCGCCTGGGCAAGCTCCTGCCGGAGCGGTTCCCGAACGAGAACCTCAAGGGCGCCAAGGCGTACGCGGTGATGCGCACCCTGCAGGTGCGGCGGCTGCGGCTGCCGAAGCCGCAGGTCAAGCGGGGTCAGCGGCCGTAGGGGACGAGCTCTGTACGACGGCTGGGCCGGGTCCTTGGGACCCGGCCCAGCGTTCGTGTGCCGCAGCCGCCCCGGTTCAGCTCTCGGCGTCGGCGTGCAGGCTCATGACGTAGATCTCGGTGCCGTCCTCGAAGAGCGTGACCCGGTCCGCGCCGCCTTCGCTCAGCTCTTTCCACACCTCGCCGATCCAGGACTCCGCGTCGCCCTGCGTGGGGAACTCCTCCGGTTCCACGGCGGGCGCCGTCTCCGTACCGTCCGCCTTCTCGAACCGCCACGTCCACGCCATGTGCGCCTCCTGGGTGCCACCGGGTACCTGTCTGCTGCCACGGCGGAACGCCCCTTGCGCACGCCCCGCCCGGTCATGCTTCCGTGCTGATCCGCAGCCTAGGGCCTGACCGGCGGTTCAGGGCCGGAAAGGGCCGGGCGTCCGGTGCGGGCCCGGCCATGATCCGCCGGACAGGCCCCGGCCGCGTGTCGGGAAGTCCCCCCGCGCGCTTCGCGCGCCCGGACGGGAGAAAATCGCCGGGTGGAACTGACTCTCCTCGGCACCGGGGCCCCCCAGGGACTGCCGCGCCCCGACTGCCCCTGTGCCGCCTGCGCGGCCGCCGTGGGCGACGAGGCGCGGGCGGCCACCGCGCTGCTCATCGACGGCGCGCTGCTCATCGACCTGACACCGGGCCCGGCCTTCGCGGCGGCCCGCGCGGGCACCTCGCTGGCCGGGGTGCGGCAGGTGCTGCTCTCCCATCCGCACGACGGGCCCGCGCTGGAGGTGCCGGCCGGGCTGCCGACGCCGGGCCGGGTCGCGGACGGGCGGGAGCTGGCGCTGCTGGACGGGCACCGGGTGAAGGCCCTCGCCGTGGACATCCCCGGTACGGGGTACGAGATCACCGGGACCGAGGGCGAGCGGCTGCTGTATCTGCCGCCGGGCGGGGCGCCGGCCGGGCTGGACAACGGACACGGGAACAGCGGGGCCGTCGTCCCGTACGACATGGTGCTCCTGGACGCCCTCGAGCGGCCGGACGGACTGGCGCGGCTGCGGGCGACCGGCGCGGTGGACGCGGCGACGGATGTGATCGCCGTGCACATCGACCACGGTGCGCCGCCCGGGCCCGAGCTGCACCGCAGGCTGGCGGCGGCGGGGGCGCGGACCGTGCCGGACGGCAGGACGCTGGTGGTCGGCGAGTACCACGCGGTGCCGGATCTGCCGCGCCGCACGCTGGTGCTGGGCGGGGCGCGCAGCGGGAAGTCGGCGGAGGCGGAGCGGCGGCTGGCCTCCTTCCCGGACGTGCTGTACGTGGCCACCGGGGGCACCCGGGAGGGCGATACGGAGTGGGCGGAGCGGATCTCGCTGCACCGTGAGCGGCGGCCGGCGAGCTGGCGCACCGTGGAGACCTGCGATCTGCTGCCGCTGCTGGCGGACAAGGCGGCCGCGCCGCTGCTCATCGACTGTCTGGCGCTGTGGCTGACGCATGCGATGGACGAGGCCGGGGCGTGGGACGACGGGACGTGGGAGGCGAGCGGGCGCCGGGCGCTGCGGGAGCGGGTCGACGAGCTGGTCGCGGCGGTGCGGGCGACGCGGCGTCCGGTGGTGGCGGTCAGCAACGAGGTGGGTTCCGGGGTCGTGCCGGCGACCGCCGCGGGCCGTCGTTTCCGGGACGAACTGGGGCGGCTGAACGCCGCGTTCGGGGCGGAGTGCGAACAGGTGCTGCTGGTGGTGGCCGGGCAGGCGCTTGCGCTGCGCGGCTGACAGCCGGCGGCTGCGCGGATGACGCCGTCCCGCCCGGCCCGTGTCCGCTTGCCAGCGGGCCCGGCGGCGGGTGCTCTTGGGGCGTGACCTCTTGGGGCGTGGACGGATCCGGGCGCGCGCGGGGCGTTTTCGACGCCGTCGTACGGGCCTATGTGGCGCGGCACCCGCAGGCGACGGTGGTCGCGCTCGGCGAGGGCCTGGGCACCGACTTCTGGCGGCTGGACAACGGACGGCTGACCTGGCTGACGGTGCAGCCCCCGGACACCGCGGCGGTGCGCCGGATACTGCTCCCGGACGGTCCCCGGCGGCGTACGGTCGCCCGCGCGGCCGCCGATCACGGGTGGCTGGACGCGGTACGGGACCCGGATCTCGGGGTCATCGTCACGGCGCCCGGCGTCCTGATGCGGCTGTCACCGGCGGTGGTGCGGGCGCTGCTGGCGGCCTGTGCGGAGCGGTTCCCCGACGGGGCGCTGGTCTTCGACGCCCTGCCGCGCGGGGTGGCGGCGCTCGTCCGGCGCGGTGCCGCACTCGCCGGCGCCCGGCCGCCCGGCCCGCCGCGCTGGGGTCTGGACCGGACCCAGCTGCCCCGGGTGGCGGGGGTGCATCCGGCGATCGCGGCGGTGCGGGAGGTGCCGGTGCTCCGGCCGCGCCGGTGGGGCCGGCTGACGCCGATGGTGTGCGAGGTGCGGTTCGCCGATGCCCGTTCCCGGCACCGTGCCTCGTCATCACCGGCTTGACGGTAATCTGCGCCGAATGAGCGCCCTGAACCTCGACGACTTCGCCCATCTGATCGAGCGCCCCGACGGCGGTGCGCGCCGTGACGCCGAGGAGCGGCGGGCGCGGCTGGCCGTGCCGCCGGGGGCGCTCGGCCGGCTCGACGAGCTGGGCGCGTGGCTGGCGGCCGCGCAGCGGCAGGTGCCGGTGCGGCCCGTCGAGCGGCCGCGCGCGGTGCTCTTCGCGGGCGATCACGGGGTGGCGGAGCTGGGTGTTTCGGCCCGGCCGGCGGGCGGCACCCGGGACCTCGTACGGGCCGTGCTGGACGGGTCGAGCCCGGCCGCCGTACTGGCGCGGGCCGCCGGGGCGCAGCTGCGGGTCGTCGACCTGGCCGTGGACTGCGACCCCGGGGAGCTGCCGGAGGAGGTCACCCGCCACCGGGTGCGGCGCGGCTCCGGGCGGATCGATACCGAGGACGCGCTGACGGCCGAGGAGGCTCAGGCCGCGTTCCGGGCCGGGATGGCGGTCGCGGATGAGGAGGCGGACGCCGGGACCGACCTGGTGGTGCTGGGCGATCTGAGCGTCGGCGGTACGACGGCCGCGAGCACGCTGATCGCGGCGCTGTGCGGGACGGACGCCTCGGTGGTCACCGGACGCGGCGGGGCCGGTATCGACGATCTGGCGTGGATGCGCAAATGTGCGGCGGTCCGGGACGCGCTGCGGCGGGCGCGGCCGGTGCTCGGGGACCAGCTGGAGCTGCTGGCGGCGGTCGGCGGGGCGGATCTGACCGCGATCACCGGGTTTCTGCTGCAGAGCGCGGTACGGCGGACGCCGGTGATTCTCGACGGGGTCGTCTCGGCGGCCTGTGCGCTGGTGGCGCAGCGGGTGGCGTTCCGGGCGCCGGACTGGTGGCTCGCCGGGCAGGCCTCCGGGGAGCCGGCGCAGGCCAAGGCACTGGACCGGATCGCGCTCACCCCGCTGCTCGACCACGGCGTCACCGCGGGTGAGGGGACCGGGGCGCTGCTGGCCCTGCCCCTGGTGCAGGCGGCCGCGGCCCTGGCGGCGGAGCTTCCGGTGCGCGACTGAGCGGCGCCCTTTCCCCGGTCCCGGGGCCGCGGCGGCCGGGCCTTGGGGCCGCGGCCGGCCCGGAAGAGGCCGAGATCACTTCGGCGTCGCTCAACTCCGCGGCCTTCCGCGCCGTCTGTACAGACGGCGCGCTGACCTGGGCGGGCCCGGTGCCGTACTCCTCGCGCGCACCGCTCGGCCGTCTCCCCCCGGTGGTGCCCGATCGAATCGCTCGCTCACGCTGAGGCGAAATACCGCCCTATGGGGGATGTGCGGTACATGCTCGTCGACAAGAGCGCCGGTGCACAGCGCACCGGCCTCGCCCCGGCCGCCGTGACCACGCGGCCGCAAGCACCTGGAGAACAACAGATGACCGAGGCCCGGGAGGGGCGGCGGGGGGTGTCCGTCCTGCGTCGCGCCGCGCGTGCCGAGTGGGGCCCGCTCCTGCGGACGGGGTGGTCCGCGCTGGCGGCGAGGAAGCTGCGGGCGATCCCGGTGACGCTCACCGCGGTGTGTCTGACCCTGGTCCTCCAGACCGTCCAGAACCAGCCCTGGGGCTACCGGCCGGTCCAGGACATCGGGTCCGTCCAGGCCTATGAGCACCTCTGGGTGGCGCTGCTGCGCACTCCCCTGTCGCTGTTCGTGCCCGCGCTGGACCTTCCGGTGTGGGGCGCGCTGGTGCAGATCCTGGTCGTCTTCGGGCTCGCCGAGATCTGTGTGGGCTGGCGGCAGATGTTCGCGGTCGCGTATCTGGCCACGCTCGCCGGGACGATGTACGCGCGGATCGGCCTGTGGATCGGACCGGACTCGCCCATCGGGCTGCCGGACGCGGACAAGTACGTCGTCGACACCGGCCCGTCGGCTGCGGTGGTGGGCCTGGCGATCTTCGTGAGCTGGCGTTACCGGGCCTGGCTCACCTGCGCGCTGGTGGTGGCCTCGATGGTCTTCGAGGTGGTGTTCATCAAGAACAACCTGGCGGGCAAGGAGCACATCGCGGCGGTGCTGGCGGTGCTGGTGCTGTGCGGGGCGTGGGAGCTGTGGCGGCCCGGGAAACCGCGCGATGCGCAGCGGGTCAGCGGCTGGGGGCACCCCCGATGAAATGCTCGGTCCGGCGGCGCAGGGCCGACCAGCGGCGGTCGTGGCGGTAGGCGCGGAGCGTGGCGCGGGCCCGCGCCCTGGGCCGGTTGCGGTAGAAGCGCCGGGCCCAGGGAGAGTTGGGGCGGGCGAGGCGGACGGCGCCGAAGAGGGCGACGAAGGGGACGAAGACCCCGATGACGGCGAGCCGGCCCTTGCCCTTGACGAGGGCGATCAGCGCGAAGAGGAAGTTGATGCCCACGGTCCGTACGACCTGGAAGCGGTCCCGGGTCTCGTCGGGGCTCAGTTCGTTGACGCCGAACGGCAGAAAACCGGCGAGGACCAGGGCGACCAGGGCGGCGGTGAGGATGACGATCTCGACGCTCTGGGTGCCCTCCTCGGTCCAGTAGACGTCGTCCAGGTGGAGGATCAGCGCGAACTCGTCCAGGACGAGGCCGGCTCCCGTGCCGAAGAGCACCGCGGCCAGGCCCGAGCCGAAGCCGCGCCGGCCGCCCGCCAGGGCGATGAAGCCGCCGGCGACCATCAGGACCACACCCGGCACGACGTGATGGACGTGCACCCCGCCGGGCGCGATGTTGCGGAACGGCCCCTTCCCGGCCCGGATGAGCCGGGTGATGGCGCGGGTGACCAGGAAGGTCAGGACGAAGGAGGCGAGGGCGAGCAGCAGCGGGAACTTCCCCGGCTCCACGATGTTGCGGTACCACCAGTGGCCCATCCCGCGTTCCCCTTCCTCGCCCGCCCGTGCCGCACCGGTCCTGCCGCCGGAAGGCCTGCCGTACGACCCGCCGTACGACCCGCCGCACAGCTGCCGGATAAGGGCAATTTACGGGCTTTGACGGGGAATTCTGCGCCGCACCCGGCGTGCGGCGGGCGGGATAGCCTGCCGCGATGAGCGACTCCCCCGGCCCGCCGTCCGCCACCGACGCCCTGCGCTTCGCCTTCGGGACACTGACCGTGCTCCCGGTGCGGGTGACCCGCTGGGACCGGGAGACCGCCCGCGGCGGAATGCTCTGCGCGCCGCTGGCCGGGCTGGCCGTCGGGCTCGCCGCGGGCGCGCTCGGCGGGGCGCTCCTCCTGCTCGGCGGCGGCCCGCTGCTCGCCGCGGTCGCCACCGCCGCCGTACCCGCCGCGCTCACCCGCGGCCTCCACCTGGACGGCCTCGCCGACACCGCCGACGGCCTGGGCAGCGGCAGGCCCGCCGAGGACGCGCTGCGCATCATGAAGCAGTCCGACATCGGCCCGTTCGGCGTCATCACGCTGCTGTTCACCCTGCTGGCCCAGGTGGCCGTGCTGGCGGAGCTGTACGCCGCGGGCTGGGTGTACGGGGCGGCCGGGGCCGCCGTCGCCGGGATCACCGCCCGGTGCGCGCTGACCCTGGCCTCCCGCACGGGTGTGCCGGCGGCCCGGCCGGAGGGGCTGGGCGCGGCGGTCGCGGGCACCGTTCCGGCGCGGGCGGCCCTGGGGTGCGCCGCGCTGACGGCCGCCCTGTGCGCGGCGGCGGGTGCCGTGTCCGGCCCGTACGGCGCGCTGCACGCCTCACTCGCCGCACTGCTCGGGCTCGGCACCGGCGAACTGCTGCTGCGGCACTGCCGGCGGCGGTTCGGCGGGGTGACCGGCGATGTGTTCGGCGCCCTCGCGGAGAGCGCGGGACTCGCGGCGCTGGTGGCCCTCGCGCTGGGCTGAAAGCCCGTCAGGACGTCCGCCCCGCCGGCCGCCCCGCCCCCGCCCCAACTCCCCCGCGCCGGGTCGGGATTCACCCCCCGAACGGGCCATCAGCCGACGCACCGTTACCGGCCGTTGCGGCAACAGGCCGGGCCTCGCGGCGTCGCCGAGCGTAGGCTCGGCCGCAGCAGCGCCCAGGGCGCACAAGGATTCCCGGACGGAACAGGACTCTCATCACCGTGACTGCACTGACCCTCAGTACTTCCTCCGCCGCAACGGTGCGTGCGGATGCCGTCGTCGTCGGCGTGGCCAAGGGCCCCAAGGGCGTCGTCGTCGCCCCCGGCGCCGAGGCCGTGGACAAGGCCTTCGGCGGCAAGCTCGCCGCCGTGCTGGAGACCCTCGGCGCGAGTGGTGCCGAGGGCGAGGTGACGAAGCTGCCCGCCGCCGACGGCCTCAAGGCGCCGGTCGTGCTGGCGGTCGGCCTGGGCGAGGCCCCGGCCAAGGGCGACGGGTACGACAGCGAGGCGCTGCGGCGCGCCGCGGGCAGCGCCGCCCGCGCGCTGTCCGGCAGCAAGAAGGCCGGTTTCGCCCTGCCGCTCGAGGACGCCGGGGCGGCCGCCGCGATCGCGGAGGGTGCGCTGCTCGGCGCGTACTCCTTCACCGCGTACCGCAGCAGCAGCAACGGCAAGGGCAAGAAGAACGACACCAAGTCCCAGCCGCTCGGCGAGGCCGCGATCCTCGGCGGCAAGCCGCGGGACAAGGAGTTCAAGGCCGCCGCCGAGCGCGCCCAGACGCTGGCCGCGGAGGTCAACCGCGCCCGCGACCTGATCAACACCCCCTCCAACGACCTCGACCCGAAGTCCTTCGCCGCCGAGGCGCAGGCCGCGGCCAAGGAGTTCGGCCTCAAGGTCGAGGTGCTCGACGAGAAGGCGCTCAAGAAGGGCGGCTACGGCGGCCTGATGGGCGTCGGCCAGGGCTCCGAGGCTCCGCCGCGGCTGGTCCGGATCGCGCACACGCACGCCAAGGCCACCAAGACCCTCGCCCTGGTCGGCAAGGGCATCACGTACGACTCGGGCGGCATCTCGCTCAAGCCGGCCGGCCACAACGAGACCATGAAGTGCGACATGAGCGGTGCGGCCGCCGTGTTCGCCGCGGTCGTGGCCGCCGCCAGGCTGGGCCTGGAGGTGAATGTCACCGGCTGGCTGGCGCTCGCCGAGAACATGCCCTCCGGCTCCGCCACCCGCCCCGGTGACGTGCTGACCATGTACAGCGGCAAGACCGTCGAGGTGCTCAACACCGACGCCGAGGGCCGCCTCGTGCTGGCCGATGCGCTGACCCGCGCCTCGGAGGAGAACCCGGACGCGATCGTGGACGTGGCCACCCTCACCGGTGCGATGGTGCTGGCGCTGGGCCACCGGCACTTCGGGATCATGTCGAACGACGACGCCTTCCGCGCCTCGGTCCACGAGATCGCGGAGGAGGCCGGCGAGCAGGCCTGGCCGATGCCGCTGCCCGGCCATCTGCGCAAGGGCATGGACTCCCCGGTCGCCGACCTCGCCAACATGGGCGAGCGGATGGGCGGCGGCCTGGTCGCCGGGCTCTTCCTGAAGGAGTTCATCGGCGAGGGCATCCCGTGGGCCCACCTGGACATCGCGGGCCCGGCCTTCCACGAGGGCTCGCCCTGGGGCTACACACCCAAGGGCGGTACGGGTTCCGGGGTGCGCACCCTGGTGCGGCTGGCGGAGCGGACCGCCGCCGGCGACCTCGGCTGACACCCTTCCGGTCTCGCCTGTTTTGTCCGCACGGCCCCGAGCTCACGGCCCGGGGCCGTCGGCGTGATATCCGCCACGCGTTCGCCCACAACGAAATCCGTACCTGCCCTTCGTACGCGAGTACGCGCCGGTAACCCCCCTGGGGCGCCCTGATCGGCCGCCCCGCAGCCCGGCCCGCCGTCCCGTCGCCTTTCAACAAGTGCGAAGATGGGTTCTCGGCAGGACAGGGCCCCCCTTACCCAGGGCCGACATCAAGCGGCCGAACCACAGCCGCCGCCCGGTCATCGGAGACCGGCTCCGGCGTACCCATGCATGGAGGACGTGACGTGGCGAACGACGCCAGCACCGTTTTCGACCTAGTGATCCTCGGAGGCGGTAGCGGTGGTTACGCCGCTGCCCTGCGCGGGGCGCAGCTGGGCCTGGACGTCGCACTGATCGAGAAGAACAAGCTCGGCGGCACCTGCCTGCACAACGGCTGCATCCCCACCAAGGCTCTGCTGCACGCCGGCGAGATCGCCGACCAGGCGCGTGAGGCCGACCAGTTCGGTGTCAAGGCCACCTTCGAGGGCATCGACATCGCGGCCGTCCACAAGTACAAGGACGACGTGATCTCCGGCCTGTACAAGGGCCTGCAGGGCCTGGTCGCCTCCCGCAAGGTGACCTACATCGAGGGCGAGGGCCGGCTGTCCTCCCCGACCTCCGTCGCGGTCAACGGCCAGCAGATCCAGGGCCGCCACATCCTGCTGGCGACCGGCTCCGTGCCGAAGTCGCTGCCGGGCCTGGACATCGACGGCAACCGCATCATCTCCTCGGACCACGCGCTGACGCTGGACCGCGTCCCCGAGTCCGCGATCATCCTGGGCGGCGGCGTCATCGGCGTCGAGTTCGCCTCGGCGTGGAAGTCCTTCGGCACCGACGTCACGGTCATCGAGGGCCTCAAGCACCTCGTCCCGGTCGAGGACGAGAACAGCTCCAAGCTGCTGGAGCGGGCCTTCCGCAAGCGGGGCATCAAGTTCAACCTCGGCACCTTCTTCGACAAGGCCGAGTACACCGCCGACGGCGTCAAGGTCACCCTGGCCGACGGCAAGACCTTCGAGGCCGAGGTGCTGCTGGTCGCGATCGGCCGCGGGCCGGTCTCGGCGGGCCTGGGCTACGAGGAGCAGGGCGTCGCCATGGACCGCGGCTACGTCCTGGTCGACGAGTACATGCAGACCAACGTGCCGACCATCTCGGCCGTCGGTGACCTCGTTCCCACCCTCCAGCTCGCGCACGTCGGCTTCGCCGAGGGCATGCTGGTGGCGGAGCGGCTGGCCGGCCAGAAGGTCGTCCCGGTCGACTACGACGGCGTGCCGCGCGTGACGTACTGCCACCCCGAGGTCGCTTCGGTGGGCATCACCGAGGCCAAGGCCAAGGAGCTGTACGGCGCCGACAAGGTCGTCGCTCTGAAGTACAACCTCGCGGGCAACGGCAAGAGCAAGATCCTCAAGACCGCGGGCGAGATCAAGCTCGTCCAGGTCAAGGACGGTGCCGTGGTCGGCGTCCACATGGTCGGTGACCGTATGGGCGAGCAGGTCGGCGAGGCCCAGCTGGTCTACAACTGGGAGGCCCTGCCGGCCGAGGTTGCGCAGCTCATCCACGCGCATCCGACGCAGAACGAAGCTCTCGGCGAGGCCCACCTGGCCCTGGCCGGGAAGCCTCTCCACTCCCACGACTGACCCCAGTCCCGGGCGCGACCACATCCCGCAATTCGTTAGGAGCAACCGAAACCATGGCGGTTTCCGTAACCCTGCCGGCGCTCGGCGAGAGCGTCACCGAGGGCACCGTCACCCGCTGGCTGAAGGCCGAGGGTGAGCGCGTAGAGGCCGACGAGCCGCTGCTCGAGGTGTCGACCGACAAGGTCGACACCGAGATCCCGGCACCGGCCGCCGGCATCCTGGCCTCCATCAAGGTGGCCGAGGACGAGACGGTGGAGGTCGGCGCCGAGCTGGCCCTCATCGACGACGGCACCGGTGTGCCGGCTGCCGCTCCGGCTCCGGCCGCTGCCGCCGCCGAGGCCCCGGCCGCCCAGCCCGAGCCCGCCCCGGCTCCGGCCGCCGCCCCGGCCGCCGCCCCGGCCGCCGCCCCCGCGGGTGGCGCCCAGGGCACCGACGTTGTCCTCCCCGCGCTCGGCGAGAGCGTCACCGAGGGCACCGTCACCCGCTGGCTGAAGGAGGTCGGCGAGGAGGTCTCGGAGGACGAGCCGCTGCTCGAGGTCTCCACCGACAAGGTCGACACCGAGATCCCGGCGCCGGCCTCCGGCACCCTGCTGGAGATCCTGGTCGCCGAGGACGAGACCGCCGAGGTCGGCGCCAAGCTCGCCGTCATCGGTGCGAAGGGCGCGGCCCCGGCCGCCGCCCCGGCTCCGGCCCCCGCCGCTCCGGCCCCGGCCCCGGCCCCCGCACCGGCCCCGGCTCCGGCCGCTGCCGCCCCGGCTCCGGCGCCCGCCGCTCCGGCCCCGGCCCCCGCACCTGCTCCGGCCCCCGCGCCGGCGCCTGCTCCGGTGGCCGCCCCGGCTCCCGTCACCCCGGCCCCGGCCGCGGGTGAAGAGGCCGCGTACGTCACTCCGCTGGTGCGCAAGCTCGCCGCGGAGAGCGGCGTGAACCTCGCCGCGGTCAAGGGCACCGGTGTCGGTGGCCGCATCCGCAAGCAGGACGTCGTCGCCGCCGCGGAGGCCGCCAAGGCCGCTGCCCCGGCTGCCGCCGCCCCCGCCGCGGTGTCCAAGGCTCCGGCCCTGGAGGTCTCCCCGCTGCGCGGCCAGACCGTCAAGATGCCGCGGATGCGCAAGGTCATCGGCGACAACATGATGAAGGCGCTGCACGGCCAGGCGCAGCTGACCTCCGTGGTCGAGGTGGACATCACCAAGATCATGCGGATGCGCAACGCCGCCAAGGACGCCTTCGCGCAGCGTGAGGGCGTCAAGCTCTCCCCGATGCCGTTCTTCGTCAAGGCCGCCGTCCAGGCGCTGAAGGCCCACCCGGTCGTCAACGCCCGGATCAACGAGGACGAGGGCACCATCACCTACTTCGACACCGAGAACGTCGGTATCGCGGTGGACGCGGAGAAGGGCCTGATGACCCCGGTCATCAAGGGCGCGGGCGACCTCAACATCGCCGGTATCGCCCGTAAGACGGCGGAGCTGGCGGGCAAGGTCCGCGCGAACAAGATCACCCCGGACGAGCTGTCCGGCGCGACCTTCACCATCTCCAACACCGGCTCGCGCGGCGCCCTGTTCGACACGGTCATCGTGCCCCCGAACCAGGTCGGCATCCTGGGCATCGGTGCCACCGTCAAGCGCGGGGGGGGGGGGAGGGGAGAGGGGCACGGGGGCGGAGGGGGGGAGCGAGTAGCACGAACCGGGGCCGGCCCCTTTGCCTGTCACCGTCCCGGATAATGGCCCCGCAGCCCCCCGCAGCGCCCGCCTGTCACCACCCGCTCTGAAGGAGCACGTCATGACCCCGCCCGTCGTCCATTCGCTCCGCGAGCAGATCCGCGAGCACATCCTCGAGGGGATCGTCAGCGGCCGCTGGCAGCCGGGCGAGCGGATCGTGGAGCGCCGGATCGCGGTGGAGCTGGAGGTCAGCCAGACGCCGGTGCGCGAGGCGCTGCGCGAGCTGGAGTCGCTGCAGCTGATCGAGTCGGCGCCGAACAAGGGCGTGCGGGTGCGGAACCTGACCGCCGACGACCTCAAGGAGAGCTACCCGGTGCGGGCCGGGCTGGAGCAGGTGGCGGCGGAGCTGGCGGCGGGCCGGCTGGCGGACGACACGGCGGCGCTGGAGCGCGAGGTGGCGGCGCTGCGGGAGGCGGACCGGGCGGGTGACGGGGAGGCGCAGGTGCGGCACACGGTGGCCTTCCACCGGGAGATCGTGCGGGCAGCCGGGAACTCGGTGCTGCTGCACACCTGGGAGTCGCTGGGCATCGAGGTCTGGACGACGCTGTCGATCCGCTGGTTCAGCCCGGAGCCCCGGTCACATGCGCAGGACCACCAGGAGATCGTGGACGCATTCCGGCGACGGGATCCCAAAATCGGCGGTTTGCTGAAGGCACATGTGCTGAGCTGCGCGCCGAGGGTCTGAGGGGCGTGCCGACGGGGCCTTCGGGCCCCGTTTTTTCTATGGCACCGCGTGCCGATTTGTGCGGCACGCGGTGCCGACCTGCGGTTTCTCCCTCGCGCAGCGTTGATCGATCATCGATCAGGGGCGTATCGTCTTCCGTCGGGGCGCGACACCCCTGCCTGCCAAGCACCACTCGCACTCCCGCACCCACCGTCCGGAAAGGGGCCACCCATGCCCGAACCCGTACGCCTGCCGTACAGCCAGCTCGACCAGCTCCCGGACCGGGACCCCGAGGAGACCGCCGAGTGGCGCGCATCCCTTGACGCCGTCACCAGGGCCGCGGGCCCGCACCGCGCGACGTATCTGATGCGCCGCGCCCTGGAGCACAACGGTGCCCCCGGGCTCGCGCCCCTGGAGACGGACTACGTCAACACCATCCCGACCTCCGCCGAGCCCGCCTTCCCCGGCGACCCGGCGATGGAGGCCCGGATCACCGCCTGGAACCGCTGGAACGCCGCCGCCATGGTGACGCGCGGCTCGCGGTTCGGCGTCGGCGGCCATATCGCGACGTTCGCGTCCGCGGCCTGGCTGTACGAGACCGGCTTCAACCACTTCTTCCGCGGCAAGGAGGGCGACGGCAGCGGCGACCAGCTCTACATCCAGGGCCACGCCTCGCCCGGCATCTACGCCCGCGCCTTCCTCGACGGCCGCCTCACCGAGGACCACCTCGACCACTTCCGCCAGGAGTCCGGCGGCAAGGGCCTGCCCTCCTACCCGCACCCGCGGCGGCTGCCGTGGCTGTGGGAGTTCCCGACCGTCTCCATGGGCCTCGGCCCGCTGTCGGCGATCTACCAGGCCCGCTTCAACCGCTACCTCCAGGGCCGCGGCATCAAGGACACCGCCAACTCGCACGTCTGGGCGTTCCTGGGCGACGGCGAGATGGACGAGCCCGAGTCGACCGCCGCCCTCGCGCTGGCCGGCCGGGAGGGCCTGGACAACCTGACCTTCGTCATCAACTGCAACCTGCAGCGCCTCGACGGTCCGGTCCGCGCCAACTTCAAGATCGTTCAGGAGCTGGAGTCGCAGTTCCGCGCGGCCGGCTGGAACGTCGTCAAGTCGCTGTGGGGCTCCGCCTGGGACGAGCTGTTCCAGCTCGACACCACGGGCGCGCTGGTCCGCCGGCTGCGCCAGGTCCCGGACGCCCAGTTCCAGACGTACGCCACCCGCGATGTCGCCTACGTCCGCGAGCACTTCTTCGGCGCCGAGCCGGCCCTCGCCGAGATGGCGAAGGTGCTGACCGACGCGAAGATCGCCGAGTGCTTCCACACCTCCCGCGGCGGCCACGAGGCCCGCAAGGTGTACGCGGCGTACAAGGCGGCGGTGGGCTTCAAGGGCGCGCCGACCGTGATCCTCGCCCAGACCGTCAAGGGCTACACCCTCGGCCCCGGCTTCGAGTCCAAGAACGCCAACCACCAGATGAAGAAGCTCTCGGGCAAGGAGTTCCGCGCCATGCGCGACCTGCTCGACCTTCCCATCCCGGACTCCAGGCTGGACGAGGACCTGGTGCCCTACGGCCACCCGGGAGCCGACTCCCCCGAGGTCCGCTACCTCCAGGAGCGCCGCGCCGCGCTCGGCGGTCCGGCCCCGGCCCGCCGCCTGCACGCCTCGGCCGCGCTGCCGCAGCCCGAGGAGCGCGCCTTCAAGGCCCTCCACAAGGGCTCCGGCAAGCAGGAGATGGCCACCACCATGGCCTTCGTCCGCCTCGCCAAGGACCTGATGCGGGACAAGGAGACCGGCCGGCGCTGGGTGCCGATCGTCCCCGACGAGGCCCGTACCTTCGGTATGGAGTCGCTGTTCCCGTCGGCCGGCATCTACTCGCCGAAGGGCCAGACGTACGAGCCGGTCGACCGCGACCAGCTGATGTACTACAAGGAGGCCACCGACGGCCAGATCCTCAACGAGGGGATCACCGAGGCCGGCGCCATGGCCGACTTCATCGCCGCCGCCACGTCGTACGCGACCCACGGCGAGCCGATGATCCCCTTCTACATCTTCTACTCGATGTTCGGCTGGCAGCGCACCGCCGACCAGATGTGGCAGCTCGCCGACCAGCTCGGCAAGGGCTTCATCGTCGGCGCCACCGCGGGCCGTACGACCCTGACCGGTGAGGGCCTGCAGCACGCCGACGGCCACTCGCACCTGATCGCGTCCACGAACCCGGCGTCGCTCAACTACGACCCGGCCTTCGCCTACGAGATCGCGGTGATCGTCAAGGACGGTCTGCGCCGGATGTACGGCGAGACCGCCCCCGGCGAGGACTCGAACGTCTTCTACTACCTCACGGTCTACAACGAGCCCAAAGTGCAGCCCGCCATGCCCGAGGGCGTCGAGGAGGGCATCCTCAAGGGCCTCTACCGCTTCAAGGAGGCCGCCGGCGCGACCTCCGAGACGCCGCGGACCCAGCTGCTGGCCTCCGGCACCGCGATCCACTGGGCCCTGGAGGCGCAGGAGTTGCTGGCCGCCGACTGGGGCGTGGCCGCCGACGTCTGGTCCGCGACCTCCTGGGGCGAGCTGCGCCGCGACGCCCTCGCGTGCGACGCCGCCCGCCTCGACGGCGAGGACCGCATCCCGTACGTGACCCGTGCGCTGGCCGGCGCCCCCGGCCCGGTCGTCGCGGTCAGCGACTGGATGCGGGCCGTCCCGGACCAGATCGCCCCCTGGGTCGAGCAGGACTGGGTCTCCATCGGCACGGACGGCTTCGGCCTCTCCGACACCCGCGAGGCGGCCCGCCGGCACTTCGGCGTGGACGCGCAGTCGGTGGTCGTCCAGACGCTGGCCGCACTGGCACGCCGGGGCGAGGTCAAGCCCGAGACGGTCAAGGAGGCCCGGCAGCGGTACGGGCTGTGAGACCCGGGGCGGGCGGCACCGGGAGGGCCGCCCGCACCTGAGGGCCCCTTCGCCGGGTCCTCCCTCAACTCCCGTGCGGAGGCGACCTTCCCGCGCCCGGAGCCTCCGCACGGGAACCCACCGGCCCGGCCGGCCATGCCCTGACTCGGCCGGGCCGGTTCCGCTTTTCCCGCCGCCCACCGCTTCTTTGGTTTCCCCGCCGCCCACCGCTTCCTTGTTTCCCCGCCGCCCACCCCCCTTCGGGGGGTGGGCGGGTGCAGTCGTTGGTCTGGACGTTTGGCCTGGTCGTCGATCGGGACGCTGGTCCGTCGGTCGGGACGTCGGCCTGGTCATCGGCCGGGTCCGTGGGGGCGTCCGGCATCGGCCGCGGGCGCTGTCAGTGGGGCCCGGCATCTTGACTCCTCCCCCTCGTAAACGAGGGGGATTCCTAGCTCACGTCGCCTGCCCCCAGCGGAGGTGCAGGTCTTACACGATCAGCACTAGCCGGGTTGAAGACCAGCCCGGACCAGCATCACGCGGGCGGAGTTCTTGTCGCGGGGCGACACGAACCCGCACGCGGTGCAGGTATACGTCCTTTCGGAAAGGGGAAGTGCGTGCTTGGCTCTCGCTCCGCACTGCGCACAGTCCATCGTGGTGTGCGCGGGGTGGACCAGGTGCACGGTCCGGCCGTGCTTCCTGGCCATCTCGACAAGCGCCGCCTTGGTCGCGCCGATCGCGGCGTCGGCGGCCTTCCTCGCCATGGTCGACTTCGCGAGGAACTTCGGCTTGAAGTCCTCCACGGCCAAAGCGTCGTGGTCACGGACCACGCGCTTGGCCCACTTTCGGCCGGCGTCGGTCCGCTGGGCCGCAACCTTGCGGTGCAGCTTCGCAGTCTGGCGCTTCGCTTCGCGGTAGCCCTTCGATCCGGCCTGGCCCTTCGCCGGACGGCGCCGGGCCATCATCCGCTGGTACTTCGCGAGTTTCTGCGCCGCCGCCTTGCCGTGCCGGGGGTGGGCAAGGTCGTGGGCGTCGCTGGTGGTGGTCGCGGTCTCCTTCACGCCCCAGTCGATACCGATCACACGGCCGGTCGCGGGAAGCTCTTCGGTCACGGTGGACACGACGAACGACGCCCACCAGTGCCCGACCGCATCGCGGTACACGCGCACGCTGGACGGGGGCTTGGGCAGTTCCCGCGACCACACCGGGCGCATGACGATCCCGCCCGCGAGGTGCAGATGGCCGTCTTTGAGGCGGAAGCCACGCCGGGTGTATTCGAGGGTGGGCAGCGCCTCGCGCTTCTTCTTGAACTTCGGCAACCCGGCACGCTGCCGCATCGGCAACCGGGCCTTGATGTCCCCCAGCGCCTTCGCACGGGACTTGCCGAAGTCGCGTATCAACTGCTGCTGAGGAACACAGGCGCCCTCCCGCAGCCACGGGGTACGGGCGCGGGCCTCCGTCAGCATCGCCGCAAGCTGCACCGGCCCACACGTGGCCTTCTCGCCGGTCGCCCGGTTGTGCTCATGGACAGCCTTGGACTTGGCGACGCACTCATTCCAAACCCAGCGCAACCGGTCCCACTCCGCCTCAAGAGCCGTGCGGGCCGTGGACGACACGCGCAGACGGTAGGTGTACCGGCAATGACCGGTCACCTCCGTGGTCGCTTCTGTCGTCATGCATCCGAACCTACCTGGGGGGACTGACAGTTGAGACCGAATGCTCTGTACGGTGTCCCTCACCAGCGGTTTTGGTGTACGCCGATCCACCCTGTCGTCGAATCGGCTTTCCCTGCCCCGCTTCCGCGGGAGCTTCGCTTCCTCCCCCGGCTGAAGCCGGGGGTATCCACGAAGGAGACCTGATGAAGGCATGCGCGCTGCCCGGCTGATCAAGATGGTGTTGCTGCTCCAGTCGCGGCCGTCGATGACGGCCGGCGAGCTGGCGCGCGAGCTGGAGGTCTCCGAGCGCACGGTCGCCCGGGACGTCCTCTCGCTCTCCGAGGCCGGTGTGCCCGTCTACGCCGACCGCGGGCGGGCCGGCGGCTACCGCCTGGTCGGCGGCTACCGCACCCGCCTCACCGGCCTGGGCCGCAGCGAGGCGGAGGCGCTCTTCCTGTCCGGAGTGCCCTGCGCACTGCGCGAGATGGGCCTCGCCGACGCCGCCTCCGCCGCCCGCCTCAAGGTCTCCGCCGCCCTGCTGCCCGAGCTGCGGGACGCCGCGTCGGGCGCCGCCCAGCGCTTCCATCTCGACGCCCCCGGCTGGTATCAGGAGCCCGAGACCCCCGCCCTGCTGCCCGCCGTCGCCGACGCGGTCTGGGACGACCGCCGGCTGACCGTCCGCTACGCCCGCAAGGACACCGAGGTGCGGCGGGAGCTGGAGCCGTACGGGCTCGTGCTGAAGGCGGGGGTCTGGTATCTGGCGGCGCGCGTGGACGGAAGCTGCCGGGTCTACCGGGTGGACCGCTTCGTCGCCGCCGAAGCCGGTGCGGAACGCTTCCGCCGGGACGAGGAGTTCGACCTCCCCGCGTTCTGGGCCGAGCGGGCGGCGGAGTTCGCCCGCTCGCTCCTGCGCGAGGAGGTGGTGCTCCGGCTCTCCTCGCGCGGTGTGCTCCAGCTGCCGTACGTCACCGAGCGCGCGGCCGCCCGGGAGGCGATAGCCGGGGCCGAGGCGGCGGGCGGGCCCGATGAGGACGGGCTGCTGACCGTCACCCTGGCCGTGGAGTCCGCCGACGTCGCCTACTCCCAGCTGCTCGCGCTCGGCCCGGAGGGCGAGGTGCTGGCGCCCGCCGGGCTGCGCGAGCGGTTCGCGGCGGCCGCCCGCCGGACCGCCGCGCTGTACGGGTAGCCCCGGCCGCCGGGTCTACCGGTAGTCCGCCGCCGTGGCGTCCTTCCCGCCGAACACCACCTCTTCGAAGTAGCCGAAAGCGTCGGGCCGGGATCCGTCCGCGTCCGTGAAGCCGTACTCCTTCGCCAGCCGGCCGCTGGAGAGCGACTGCCCGCTCCAGCGCGCCTTGTCCGGGTCGGCGGCCAGCTCCCGTACGCCCCGGGCGACCAGCGCGGGCGACTCGGCGATGGCGAAGTGCGGCTCCTTGGCCACCGCGTCGCGCCACTTCTCCTCCGTCACCCCGAAGTGGTCCAGCATCTCCTCGGACCGCAGGAAGCCCGGGGTGAGCGAGACCGCCGTGCCGCCGTACTCCTTCAGTTCGCCGGCCAGTCCGAAGGCGATCCGGTGCGGGACGTTCTTGGTGATGTCGAAGCAGAGGCTGTCGCGGTAGGTGCGGTTGAACTCCACGGTGCCGTCGGTCATCTCGACCACCAGCCCGCCGGGCCGCCGGATCAGCAGCGGCAGCGCGAAGTGGCTGGTGATGATGTGGGTGTCGATGCCGAGCCGGAACATCCGCAGCCCGCCGGCCAGGTCCAGGTCCCACACCTTGGTGTCGAACTGGATCAGATGGTCGCCGCCCCAGACGCTGTTGACCAGGATGTCCAGCCGCCCCTGTTCCCGGTCGATGCGCTCGGTCAGGGCTTTGACCTGTGCCGGCTCCAGATGGTCCGTCGGTACGGCGATCCCGGTGCCTCCCGCTGCGGTCACCAGCTCCGCGGTCTGCTCGATGGTCTCCGTGGGCCGGCCGACCTCGCTGACCCGGTCCCTGGTCGTCCGCCCGGTGACATAGACCAGCGCACCGGCCCGGCCCAGCTCCACGGCCATCGCCCGCCCGGCGCCCCGCGTCGCCCCGGCGACCAGCGCCACCTTGCCGGTCAGGTCCCCCGTCGCGGGCCGTTCGCCCGGTCCCGTGTGTCCCGTCATCCGCCACTCCTCGTCCTCGGGCGCCCGTCGCACCCCTCGGTGCCACGCCGCCGTGCCGCTGCGTACCTCGCGACCCTGACAGCGAATCCCGACACCTTCTGTCAGGAATCCCGGGCGGCCTCACATCACCTTCCGCCCACCAGGAAAATCCGCCCACCAGGGAAAAGGGGATGGCCATGTGGGCGCTGGGGATGACCTTCATGATGCTGCCGGCCTTCGGAATCGTCTGCCTCACCTGCTCCGCGGCCTGCCGGGCACAGCGCAACCGGGCCGTCAAGATCCTCGGCCATGCGCTCCCGGTGCCGGGGCCGGCGGGCGTCCTGACACCCGTCGCCATGATGCTGTGGCTGTTCTGGTAGCGGGCGCACCGCTCACGACCCCACCGCCCGCACCCTCGCCCCGTCCGCCAGCCGCCCCGACACCTCGGCCGGTGCACCCGGCGGCGCCGGTACGGCGAGCGTGGGCGCCGTGCCCCCGGCCCGTACTCCGCCCGTGACGTCGATCCCGCCGACGCCCGGGCTGCCCGCCGCGAGCACGTACCCCTTCCCCGACTTCGCCTGCCAGTGGATCCGGCCGACCACCGGTCGCCCGAAACGGCTGCAGGCGGCGGTGTTGAGGGCCCGTCCGGTGATCCGCCCGGGGTCCGCCGGGTGTGCGGCGGGTGGCTGGAACTGCACGGTGACCCGGCCGGGGCCGCTCCAGGTGTCGGCGCGGGTGCAGAGCCAGGTGGCGCTGCCGCCGTTCTCCGGGAGGCGCTGCCCGGCGTACGCCCAGTTGTTGACGGACCGTACGCCGGCGCCGCGCAGCGACCGCAGGGAGCAGGCGGTGCGGGCCCAGCTCCGCAGCGCGGGGGCGTCGGTCACCTCGCCGGGCCCGCCGGCGCCGGGCACCGCGGGCAGCTGGGTGAGATGGACGGGGGCGAGATCGTTGAGGTCCGTCACCAGGAAGGCAGGGTGGTCGGCGATCCGCGCCGAGGTGTGCAGCCGGGCCACCGGCCAGCTCCCGCAGCCGCCGCTGCCCCCGGGCGGCGTCGGGATGCGGTCGGTGACCCCGTCCGGGGCGAGATGCAGTCCGCGCTCGGGGGCGTCCGGTACCAGCAGGTCCCGGGTGGTGACGGCCGACACCCAGGGCGCGATCAGATAGCGCATCCAGCCGTTGCCGCGGCCGATCACCAGCGCGCCCGCCGTCGTCAGGTCCGCGTCGTCGACCCGTGCGAAGTGCAGCGTGGGGGTGGTGTCCTCCGGTTCGGCGTAGCGCACCAGGCGGTCGCCGTCGTGGAAGACGGCCACCATGACGTTGTCGATCAGGCCCGCGTAGAGCAGCCGGGGCGGCTGGTCCGGCGGCCTGGTGGAGGTCCCGGCGGAGGCGGTGATCCGTGTGCCGTCGGGCGGCGCCGCCCAGACCCGTAGCGCCCGGCCCAGCAGCTCCCGGTCGCCGGCCTGCCGGCCGCGCGGCGGCCAGGCGGTGAAGTCCACCCGGGAGGTGTCGGCCCACTGGTCGTTGGGGGTACGCAGCAGCCGGGCCGGGTCCAGCGCCTGCTGCGCGACGGTCTCGTGCCGCGGCCGGGCGCCGTCGCCGCCCGCCAGTGCGGCCACCGCGGCGCCGGCCGCCACGACGGCCGCGAGGGCCACCGCCACCCGCCTCCGCTGGCGGCGGCGCAGCAGGTCGGTCGGCCGGGTCTGCACCGTGCAGGGGTCGAACTCCCCCGAGTTCAGCAGCGCCGCGGCGCCCGCCCCGACGGCCCGGTCCAGCTGCCCGGCCGCCCGCTGCGCCGCGCCCGGGTCCTCGGCCCCGGCCGCCGCCAGGACGGCGCGCGCCGACTCCCGGTCGAGCCCCTCCAGATGCCACAGCCCGACGGCGGCCCGTACGGGGGCGGGCACGGCGGACAGCGCCCGGTCCAGGGCGAGTTCATCGACGCCGCCGGCCCGGGGGAAGAGCCGCAGCCCCCAGACGAAGGGCACGGCGGGCAGCGGCCGGACGGGCCGGCGCTCGTACGACAGCGCCAGCCGCAGGGTGCGCAGCCGTACCAGGTCGTAGCCGGATGCGGTCTCCGGGCCGCGCTGGGCCGGCAGGGCGCCGCCGCCCCGGCCGCGCCCGACGGCCCGGGGCAGCGCCCGCTGGACCAGGCCGTGCGCGGCGAGGACCCGCCGGTGCCGGCCCATCGACGGCGGCAGGACGAGGTAGCCGAGGCGCACCAGCCGCGGATAGTGCTCGACGAGGGCCGCCTCCGCCCGCTCGACTTCGGCCCGAGTTCTTTCGTCCATGGGCATGGCCTGAAACAGCCCTTCGCGTATGGGGGGAAATGCCGCAGAATCACTCGTTGCACGCCTTCCAACGAGTGATTCTTGGGACGGTCACTGGACCAGGCGGCCCACCGCGGATCACCGGTCCGGATGAGTGCACCGCGCGCCGTGTCCGCATCCGGGGGACTCCGCGTGCGCGGCGCGGCGGCAGGGCCGATGCTGGAGCGGTGATGGAAGAGACGGAGTTCTGGGAGCTGGTCGACGCCTCCCGCGAGGCCGCCGAGGGCGACCCCGAGGAGCAGGCGGACGCCCTGGTCGAGCGGCTGATGGGCCTGGACCCGGACACCGTCACGGACTTCGCCCGCCACTTCGAGTCCCGGTACAACCGGGCGTACACCTGGGACCTGTGGGCCGCGGCCGCGGTGATGCTGGACGGCGCCAGCGACGACGTCTTCGACTACTTCCGCTGCTGGCTGATCGGACAGGGCCGGGAGGTCTTCGAGGGCGCGCTGCACGACCCGGACCACCTCGCCGAGCTCGTCGCGGACTTCGACGAGGAGGTCGACGGCGACGCGGAGGAGCTGGGCTACGCGGCCGACGAGGCGTACGAGCGGATGACCGGCACGGTGATGCCCGACCTCGGCCTGCCCGCGCCGCCCCGCGAACCGCTCGGCACCTACCTCGACTTCGACGACGACGACACCCTGGCCGGGCGCTTCCCCCGGCTCTGGGACCGTTTCCGGGCGTAGGTGCCACGCCCCGGGGAGCCACACCCCACCCCCGGGTGCCGCCCGTGCGTCACCCCGGCGGGCAGTATGACCCCATGCGGATCGCGATCACCGGCTCGACCGGTCTCATCGGCAGCGCACTCGTGCGCTCCCTCCGGGCGGACGGACACGACGTCGTCCGGCTCGTCCGGCGCCCGCCCTCGGCCCCCGACGAAGTGCGCTGGGACCCCCGGAGCCAGGAGGTCGACACGGCGGGCCTGGCGGGCTGTACGGCCGTGGTCCACCTGGCGGGCGCGGGCGTCGGCGACCACCGCTGGACGGCGTCGTACAAGCGCGAGATCCGCGACAGCCGGGTCCTGGGCACCCGGGCCGTCGCCACCGCCCTCGCCGCGATGGACACCCCGCCCCGGGTCTTCGTCTGCGGCAGCGCGATCGGCTACTACGGCGACACCGGCGACCGGCGTACGGACGAGACGGCATCGGCCGGTACGGGCTTCCTCCCGGACGTCTGCGTCGACTGGGAGGCCGCCGCCAGGCCCGCCCAGGACGCGGGTATCCGCACGGTCTTCGCGCGCACCGGCCTGGTGGTGGCCCGCTCGGGCGGCGCCTGGGGCCGGCTCTTCCCGGTCTTCCGCCTGGGGCTCGGCGGCCGGCTGGGCGACGGCAGCCAGTACTGGAGCTTCATCTCCCTCCACGACCACATCGCCGCACTCCGCCATCTCATCGACACCGACGACCTCACCGGCCCCGTCAACCTCACCGCCCCGGAGCCCGTCACCAACCGCGAGGCGACCGCGGTCATGGGCAAGTACCTCGGCCGCCCCACCCTCTTCACGGTCCCCGCGCCCGTTCTCCGCATCGCCCTGGGCGAGTTCGCCGACGACGTCCTGTCCAGTCAGCGCATCATCCCCCAACGCCTCCTGGACTCCGGCTTCACCTTCGCCCACCCCCGCATCATGGACGCCGTACGAGCCGCGTAACCACATCCCACCCAACTCCCCACTCAGGGGTGGCCCCGCACCCACCACCACACACCCCGCGGCCAACCCCGAAACCGACCCCGCTCCCGCCGAAGGCGGGCCCGGAACAACCGACGAAAAACGGCGCCGCACCCGGCAACGTGGGATGCGGCGCCACGGGCGCAACGACGCGCCCCTGGACGCCCCCTGTCGCCCACCCCCGCCCCCTCCCTACGGTCCTTGGACAGACCACCGGATAACACCCCCCGGGAGGGCACGTGGCATCGACCGTGGACGTCGTCATAGTGGGAGCCGGTCCGGCCGGACTCGCCGCCGCCCGCCATCTCACCGACGCCGGAGTGTCGGTCACCGTGCTGGAGGCCGCGCCGGACATCGGCGGCCGGGCCGCCACGGACGAACTCGACGGCTTCCGGCTGGACCGCAGCGGCCGCCCGCTGGCGGTCTCCATCGCCGAGCTGCGCCGCACCCCCGGCCTCGGCGCGCTGGCGCTGCGGCCGTTCGCCCCCGGTCTGTGTCTCCACAACGGCCAGCGGGCGCAGCGGATCAGCTCGCCCCGGAGCACAAGGGGCGCACTGTGCGCGGCGCGCGCCCTCTCACGCGCCGACCGCCGCGCCGACCGCCGTTCGGACCGCAACGGGGACCGCACGGCCCGCCCGGCGCCCGCCGACCGCCCGGCAGTTGACGTCCTGGCGGCCCTCACCGGCCGCCCCGGCTTCCCGCCCCGCCCCCAGGACGCCTTCCTGCGCCCGCTGCTCGCCGCGCTGACCTGCGACCCCCGGCTGCGCGGCTCCAGCCGCGCAGCCGCCCGGGTACTGCGCGACTTCGCCGAGGGCCGGCTGTGTCTGCCGGCCGGCGGCGCGAGCGCCGTCCCCGCACTCCTCGCCGCCGGGCTGCCCCGGGGCACGGTCCGAACGTCCGTCCGCGCGACCGCCGTCTCGACCAACACGGTCCTGACCGCCGGACACGAACGGCTGCGCTGCCGCGCCGTCCTGGTGGCCACCGGGGCGCGCGAGGCGGCCGGACTGCTGCCGGGGCTGCGGGTGCCCGCCTTCCACCCGATGACCGTGCTGCACCACACCACGGGCACCGCCCCCGGCCCGCGCAACGGCCTCGCGCCGTCCCGCGACACGGCGCTGATCCTGCCGACCGAGGGCCCGGTGGCGCACACCTACGCCGCCGGGGCCATCGACCCGTCCCGTACACCGCCCGGCCATTCGCTGATCACCACGACCGTGCTCGGCGCCGCCGCCGCGCTGCCCCCGTCCGTCCTGGACAAGACCGTCCGGCCGCAGCTGGAGAAGCTCCACGGCGCGGCGACCGACGACTGGCGGCTGCTGAGCGTCCATCACGACCCGTACGCGGTACCGGCCATGCCCGCGCCGTACGATCCGCAGCGGCCGGTGCGGGTGCTGGCGGGGCTGTATGTGTGCGGCGACCACCGGGACACCGGCACGCTCCAGGGGGCGCTGCACTCGGGCCGCCGGGCCGCCCGCGCCCTCCTGCGGGACTTCGGCCTGCCGGCCCTCGTCGAACCGCGCACGCTGTACCCGGTGGCCTGAACCGCCTCCGGGGACGCGGGCGCTCACCCCAGGGCCGCGACCCGGTCCCGGTATCCGCGCACCGCCGCCGCGTCCCGGTACGGCTCGAGGCGGCGCTCGAAGTCCCGGACGTACTCATGGGCGCGTACGGACCGCATCTCGGACGCCTGCAGCGCCGCCTCCGCGCCCAGCGTGCAGGCCTGCTCGAGCTCGCCCAGGCCCAGCCGGGCAGTCGCCAGCACCACCCGGCAGAAGAGCCGGCTGCGGGCGAAACCGGCCGCCCGCAGCTGGAGCGAGCGCTCGGCGTGCTGGGAGGCCGCGCGGTACTGCTGGAGGTCGCGGTGGCAGTGCGCCAGCTCGTCGGCCAGCTGGGCCTCGTCGAAGAACCGCGCCCAGTACGGGGTCTCGTCCCCGGGCCGGGCGGCCTCCAGCGCCCGCTCCGCGCGGGCCAGGGCCGAGGTGCACGCCCGGACCTCGCCCATCAGGCCGTGCCCGCGCGCCTCCGCGGAGTGCAGCAGGGCCTGCACGGCGGGCGGCGCACCGCTGCCGACCCCCTGCTGGGCGACCCGCGCCAGCTGGACGGCCTCCCTGCCGTGCCCCAGGTAGACGGCCTGCCGGCTCATCGTCACCAGGACGTAGGAGCCGTACGCCCGGTCGCCGGCCGCCTGGGCCAGCCGCAGCGCCTGCACGAAGTACCGCTGCGCCAGACCGTGCGCGGCGATGTCGTACGAGGTCCAGCCGGCCAGCCGGGTCAGATCGGCGGCGGCCGCGAAGAGGCGGCGGCCGGTGGCCTCGCCGTAGGTGCCGCGCAGCATCGGCTCGAGCTCGTGCTCCAGGTAGCGCACCAGGGCCTGGCGGGCGTGGCCGCCGCCGTAGGCGTGGTCCAGGGCCCGGAACAGCTCGCCGACCGACCGCAGCGCCGCGATGTCACCGGAGGTGACCCGGGCGCCCGGGGTGCGGTCGACGCGGTCGGTGCGGCGCTGGCGGGGCACCGAGGTGCGGCCGCCCTGGGCGGGCACCCGGCCGCCCTCCTGGGAGGGGTCGCCGCGGGCGACGCGTTCGTCGGCGCGGCCGATCAGCCAGTCCCGGCTGGGCACCACGAGCCCGGCCGGGGTGAAGGCGATCTTGCGCAGCTCGGCATGGCTGCCGGAGTCCTTGCGCCACAGGCCGCTGACGATGTCCACCGCCTCGGCGGGCCCGGCGGCGAATTCGAGCCCGGCGTACACCGGCGCGCAGGCGTCCAGGCCCAGGTCCTGGGCCGAGAGCCGGCGCCCCAGCCGCCGGGTGAACACCTCGGCGATCAGCGCGGGGGTGGTGCCCCTGGGCTGCTGGCCGCGCAGCCAGCGCGTCACCGAGGTCTTGTCGTAGCGCAGGTCGAGGCCGTGCTCGATGCCGAGCTGATCCACCCGTCTGGCCAGTCCTGCATTGGAGAACCCCGCCTCCGCGATGAGCGCGGCGAGCTGGCGGTTGGGCGTGTGGTGCGGGGGTCGTTCCGTCATCAGCTTTACCGGTCTCCTGCCTTCCGGGCCTGGCCGCCGGGCTCGGCTCACCCTGACCGGCACGCGCTCCTTCGCCCTTGTGGGACGGCGTGAATGTAACGGCCTTCGGCGCCGTTCTGACGGCCTGTGCCCCGCGTTCATCCGATCGTGTGAGCAGGGCACCGGCGGCCGTGCCGGGCGCCCGGAACCGGCCGCCTGCGGCGGGCGGGCGGCGCGGTCGTACAGTGGCATGGGCGCGATGTGGCTCTCCTGGTGCGACACCGAGCAGCGGGAGACGAAAGTGCGAAGAGGAGCTGCCGTGACTGCGATCTCTCGGGGGGAGACCCCCGCACCCGAGGGGCTGCGCTTTGTGCATCTGGGCTTCGGTGCGGACGCCGTGGACTACGAGACCGCGTGGCAGGAGCAGCGCAGGGTGCACGCCGCCCGGTTCGCCGACGAGGCCCCGGACACCTGTCTGCTGCTGGAGCATCCGCCCGTGTACACCGCGGGCCGCCGGACGACCGACGACGAGCGTCCGCTGGACGGCACCCCGGTCATCGATGTGGACCGCGGCGGCAAGATCACCTGGCACGGCCCCGGCCAGCTGGTCGGCTACCCCATCCAGAAGCTGCCGCGCCCGGTCGACGTCGTCGCCCATGTCCGCCGCCTCGAGGAGGCGCTGATCCGGGTCTGTGCCGAGTTCGGCGTGGCGAGCAGCCGGGTCGAGGGGCGCAGCGGCGTCTGGGTGCTGGGAGACGCCATGGGCGCAGCGGAGCAGCGGGCGGCCCTGGGCGGCCTGGATCTGGACTTCGACCCGCGGGTGGCGGACGAGCTGTTCGACCCGCGGCTGAACGGCCCCGAGTACGCCCCCTCCAACGCCGGCCAGCGCCGCGAGGACCGCAAGCTCGCCGCGATCGGCATCCGCGTCGCCAAGGGCGTCACGATGCACGGTTTCGCGCTGAACGTGAACCCGGACAACACCTCGTTCGACAAGATCGTGCCGTGCGGCATCCGTGACGCCGGTGTCGCCTCGCTCGCGGGCGAGCTGGGCCGCGACGTCACCATCGCCGAGGTGGTGCCCGTCGTGGAGAAGCATCTGCGCGACGTCCTGGAGGGCGCCGAGCTCCTGCCCCGCGCGGTGTGACCGCACGGCTGCCCCGGGCAGCCGGTCCGCCGCCGGGAATGCACCCCCGTCCCAGGGGGTTGGCACATGCGCGTAAATACGTGCGAATTTTCGGGCGTACCCTTGTGGACGCCAAAGCAACGAAGTCGTAGGGAGCCGGACGTGTCCGCTGTCGCACCCGACGGACGCAAGATGCTGCGCCTGGAGGTCCGGAACAGCCAGACCCCCATCGAGCGCAAGCCCGAGTGGATCAAGACCCGGGCGAAAATGGGTCCCGAGTACAACCATCTGCAGGGCCTGGTCAAGAGCGAGGGCCTGCACACGGTCTGCCAGGAGGCGGGCTGTCCCAACATCTTCGAATGCTGGGAGGACCGCGAGGCGACGTTCCTCATCGGCGGTGAGCAGTGCACGCGCCGCTGCGACTTCTGCCAGATCGACACCGGCAAGCCCAAGGAGCTGGACCGCGACGAGCCCCGCCGGGTTGCCGAGTCCGTCCAGACCATGGGCCTGAAGTACGCCACGATCACCGGCGTCGCGCGCGACGACCTCGAGGACGGCGGCGCCTGGCTCTACGCCGAGACGGTGCGGCAGATCCACGCCGCCATGCCGGACACCGGCGTCGAGCTGCTGATCCCCGACTTCAACGCGGTCCCCGAGCAGCTGGCCGAGGTCTTCTCCTCCCGCCCGGAGGTGCTGGCCCACAACGTCGAGACCGTTCCGCGGATCTTCAAGCGCATCCGCCCCGCCTTCCGCTACGAGCGGTCGCTGGAGGTCATCACCAAGGCCCGCGAGGCCGGCCTGGTCACCAAGTCCAACCTGATCCTGGGCATGGGCGAGGAGCGCGAGGAGATCAGCCAGGCGCTGCAGGACCTGTACGACGCGGGCTGCGAGCTGATCACGATCACGCAGTACCTGCGCCCCTCCGTGCGGCATCACCCCATCGAGCGGTGGGTCAAGCCCCAGGAGTTCGTGGAGCTCAAGGAGGAGGCCGAGGAGATCGGCTACGCGGGTGTCATGTCCGGCCCGCTGGTCCGCTCCTCCTACCGCGCCGGCCGCCTTTACCAGCAGGCCATAGAGCGGCGCGAGGTCGAGGCGTCCAGTCAGGCGGTTTGAGCCGCCCGGCGCGCCGACATGTGAATCGTGGCACATGCTGTGAGGACGCGGCCCGCACTCCCCAAGGCTGGGGACTGCGGGCCGCGTCAACGTTTCATAGGTGTTTGACCAGCAGGTCATCCGTTGGTAACACCGTTCCGTGACGATGGATGCACACACTGCTCCCGCAGCCATCGCTCCTCCGACCTCCCCGAGGGAGTCCATCACCATGCAGGCCGCGCCGCTTCGCGCCCCGTCCCGTCCTCTCCCCTCCGTGACCGGCGCGCTGCGCGCGGTCGAAGCCGTTCTGCTGCGCGGCGGCCAGCGCACCGCCCGCCGCAACGCGTGGACATCGGTCCTGGAGGACCGCCGCCGCGCCAAGGACCGGCGCGAGGCCCAGTACGTACTGGAGGCCGCGGCGACCGGCCATCCGCAGGCCACGTAAACTTCGCTGTATGGCGAGGAACTCTGACGGCGCTGCCGGCGCTGAGAACCCCGGGCGGCTGAAGCAGATCGCCCTGACCTACAAGATGACCCGTCGGGTCGACTCCAAGGTCGGTCTGGTCGTCGCTGGCGTGGGCATCGTCGTATTCGGCGTTCTCCTTGCCATCGGCTTCATGATCGGCCATCCCGTCTACGCGGGCATTCTGGGCTTCGTCCTGGCCTTCCTCGCGATGGCGATCGTCTTCGGACGGCGCGCCGAGCGTGCTGCCTTCGGGCAGATGGAGGGCCAGCCGGGGGCTGCGGCGGCCGTGCTGGACAACGTCGGCCGCGGCTGGACGACCACCCCCGCGGTGGCCATGAACCGCAGCCAGGACGTGGTGCACCGCGCCGTCGGCAAGGCCGGCATCGTCCTGGTGGGCGAGGGCAACCCGAACCGTCTGCGCGGGCTCCTGGCCGCCGAGAAGAAGCGGATGGCCCGCACCGTCGCGGACGCCCCCGTGCACGACATCATCGTCGGCGACGGCGAGGGCCAGGTGCCCCTCAAGAAGCTGCGCACCACCCTCCTGAAGCTCCCCCGCGTCCTGCCCGGCGCCCAGGTGACGGCCGTCAACGACCGGCTGCGCGCACTCGGCGACCTGATGAGCAACATGCCGGTGCCCAAGGGCCCGATGCCGAAGGGCATGCGGATGCCGAAGGGCAACGGCAAGGGGCGCTGAACCCGACCCGACCCGATCCGTCAGAACGCCCCGGAGCCGTCGGCTCCGGGGCGTTCTTCGTCGGTCGGGGGGCGTTCCGTGCCGGTCCGCGTCAGCGGATGCGGGCCGTTGTATACGAGGCCGGTCAGGGGCGGGTACGGGGCGTACGCGGCGGCGGCCCGTACGGCCCGGCGCTCAGATCCGGACCTGCACCGAACGGGCGAGCCGGTCGTGCAGCCCGCGCCCGTCGCGGTCCCAGATCACGGCCGGGATGACCAGCATGAGGAGCAGGGTCCGCAGCACCACCCGCGGCAGCGAGATGCGCCCGCCGCCCTCCGCGACCACCCGCAGGCCCAGCAGCCGCTTGCCCGGTGTGAAGCCGACCGTGCCGACCGTCAGCAGGCTGAGCACCCCGAAGACCACCAGCGCCCAGTTGCTCGTCGCCTGTGCCTTGCCGCCGCTGAGCAGCCCGTACGCGATGAGCATGCACAGCGCCCAGTCGATGAAGATCGCGGCGAGCCGGCGCCCGAACCGCGCGATCGAGCCCGGCCCCTGCTCCGGCAGCCCGAGCCGCTCGCCGCGGTATCCGAAGTCGACGCCCATGTCCTCGGCCGTCGCGCGGGGCCCGGAGATCCACGATCCGATTGCTTGCCTGTTGTCCACCCGTCCACGGTACTGCGAGCGCATACGTTCCCTTCCGGAGGGCCGGTACAGGGCGGACGGGCGGCCTTCGCAACAGGCGCACGGGGGCCACCCGCCATTGCCTCTCTTTGGCGCACACTAGGGGACAAAAGGGACCGCGCGGCGGTTAACCTCGGCGAAACAAATGGGTCATGCTTGGGAAATCCCGCCTGCCTATGGTCGGGCGAGCGCGCCACCGCACATGGACGCGCTCCGAGTAGCAACCCCGGCAACCCCGTGTCCGCCGACCGGTGACCGGGCTAGGAGGAGTTGGATGTTCCAGAACGCCGACGAGGCCAAGAAGTTCATCGCGGACGAGGACGTCAAGTTCATCGACGTCCGGTTCTGCGACCTGCCCGGTGTGATGCAGCACTTCACGATCCCGGCAAAGGCCTTCGACCCGGCCGAGGAGCTCGCCTTCGACGGCTCCTCGATCCGCGGCTTCCAGGCCATCCACGAGTCGGACATGGCTCTGCGCGCCGACCTCTCCACCGCCCGGGTGGACCCGTTCCGCCGCGACAAGACCGTCAACATCAACTTCTTCATCCACGACCCGATCACGGGTGAGCAGTACAGCCGCGACCCGCGCAACATCGCCAAGAAGGCCGAGGCCTACCTCGCCTCCACCGGCATCGCGGACACCGCGTACTTCGGCCCCGAGGCCGAGTTCTACGTCTTCGACTCCGTGCGCTTCAACACGACGTCGAACGAGGGCTTCTACCACATCGACTCCGAGGCCGGCGCCTGGAACACCGGCGCGGTCGAGGACAACCGCGGCTACAAGGTCCGCTACAAGGGCGGCTACTTCCCGGCCCCGCCGGTCGACCACTTCGCCGACCTGCGCGCCGAGATCTCCCTGGAGCTGGAGGCGTCCGGCCTCCAGGTCGAGCGCCAGCACCACGAGGTCGGCACGGCCGGCCAGGCGGAGATCAACTACAAGTTCAACACCCTCCTCGCCGCCGCCGACGACCTGATGCTCTTCAAGTACATCGTGAAGAACGTCGCCTGGCGCAACGGCAAGACCGCCACCTTCATGCCCAAGCCGATCTTCGGCGACAACGGCTCCGGCATGCACGTCCACCAGTCGCTGTGGCAGGCCGGCGCGCCCCTCTTCTACGACGAGCAGGGCTACGCGGGCCTCTCGGACACCGCCCGCTACTACATCGGCGGCATCCTCAAGCACGCTCCGTCGCTGCTGGCCTTCACCAACCCGACGGTGAACTCCTACCACCGCCTGGTCCCCGGCTTCGAGGCCCCGGTCAACCTGGTCTACTCCCAGCGCAACCGCTCCGCAGCCATGCGCATCCCGATCACCGGCTCGAACCCGAAGGCCAAGCGCGTCGAGTTCCGCGCCCCGGACCCGTCCTCGAACCCCTACCTCGCCTTCTCCGCCCTCCTCCTCGCGGGCCTCGACGGCGTGAAGAACAAGATCGAGCCCGCCGAGCCGATCGACAAGGACCTCTACGAGCTCGCCCCCGAGGAGCACGCGAGCGTCCCCCAGGTCCCCACCTCCCTCCCTGCCGTCCTCGACGCCCTCGAGGCCGACAACGAGTACCTCCAGCAGGGCGGTGTCTTCACCTCCGACCTGATCGAGACCTGGATCGACTACAAGCGCACCAACGAAATCGCCCCGATCCAGCTGCGGCCGCACCCGCACGAGTTCGAGCTGTACTTCGACATTTAAGAAGCGGGGTCGGGTGACCTGGGCCTAGGCTCCGGAAACCTGCTGTGAGCTGGGAAAACGCTGCTCAGTGGTTCCCATTGTTCCCGGCTGGTTTCCAGGGGCTTGTGCACCGGGTGTGCACCGCCCGGCCAATTCTCTGACTTGATGTCAGCCACGACAGCGAAGGTCGCTACCCCGTATGTGGGTAGCGACCTTCGCTGATTCGGCAGCTTGCCCCTGAGGGAGCGCAACAGCATGCCCCAACCTGATCTCGGTATGGGGCTACAGGTCGGCCGCGTCCAGGGCATGGTGGAACATAATGAGTTCGTGGTCAGTGCTCACTGATCGCGCGAGTGGCGTTGCGGGTCTCGGAACTGGGACCCTAGGGGGAATCAGCCGAAGGGGGAGCGACGCGGAACCATGGGTGGAGTCTTCGCCGGCCGATACGAGCTGGTCGATCCGATCGGACGCGGCGGCGTCGGTATCGTCTGGCGAGCCTGGGACCATCAACAGCGCCGCTACGTGGCCGCCAAGATCCTTCAGCAGAGCGATGCAGGCACCCTGCCGCGTTTCGTCCGTGAGCAGGGGCTGCGAATCGATCACCCCAATGTGCTCGCGCCGATTAATTGGGCCGTCGACAACGACAGAGTCCTAATCATCATGGACCTCGTCGCCGGCGGCTCGCTCGCCTACCTGATCGCCGACTACGGCCCGCTTCCGCCGCGGTTCGTGTGTACGCTGCTGGACCAGCTGCTGGCGGGATTGACCGCGGTGCACGCGGAGGGGGTAGTGCACCGCGACATCAAGCCGGCGAACCTCCTTCTGGAGGCCACCGGCACCGGCCGACCGCATCTGCGGCTGTCGGACTTCGGCATCGCGATTCGCAAGGGCGAGCGGCTGCTCAGCGAGGGCAACTATGTGGTGGGTACGCCTGGTTACTTCGCTCCGGAGCAGATGTTCGGCGCCGAACCGGACTTCCCCGCGGACCTCTTCGCAGTCGGCCTGGTGGCGATCCACCTGCTGACAGGGACCAAGCCGGACCCCGAGGCGCTCATCGGGCACTTCGAGAACGGCATCCCCGACGCGCCCGAGGGCGTGCCGGAGCAGCTGTGGCAGGTGTTAGCTTCCCTGGTGCACCCAACCCCGGAATCCCGGTTCAAGACGGCTGCCGGGGCACGAAAGTTGCTCCTGGCGGCAGTCGAGATGCTGCCGGACGCGACGATCGAGGAAGAGGTCGTCGAGGTCTTCGACCACATCGGTCCGCTGCCGGCCAGATACGGGCCGGACGGTCCGCTCAGGAGCGCCTCGGGATCGGACGCGGGCCGCACGGACACGACATCGGCATCGGCTTCCCCCGGCTCGAGCGCCATGCCGGATGATGAAACGGCAGCCATGGCCGAGACGGCAGTGGAGACACTCGAGCACACTCTGGCGCGGCTCTTCGTGCGACTGGGCTCCCCTCCCGAGCCCACCGAGCTTGACTACACACCAGCTGGAACCGGCGACGGAGGCGCGCAACAGTGAACGTGGAAGACAGCAACGCTCTTCCTGGCCCGAATAGCGACCCGGTCGTTTCCGCAGGGATCGAAATCGCAATGAAATGGGGAGCGGCGCTGGGCGGACCGGAGCAGCTCAAGGTCGCCTTGGAAGCACTGGAACCCCAGCTCAAGAGGGAGCATCAAATCCGGCTCAGGCAACTGGAGTTACAACGGGAGTCCACCCAACGGGCGGCGGCAGCTGCCACAAGAGCCGCAGAGCGGAAAAACCGCGAGATCCGCGAACGGCGCCAACACGCCTTCCAAATGACGAGCCTGTACGCAGGAGCAGTCGTCAGTGTGGCGATGCTTGGCGCCGGTGTATACATCGCCAAAGAGGTGTGGTGGCTGGCCACGCTGCTCTGCGGGCCAAGCCTGATCGCGCTGGCGAAGATCTTCGTGCTACGGCGAAGCGACACCGCCGACATGAAAGCTGTGGCCCGTAGCGCTCGGACTGCCACGAACGCCGCTGCCCAGGCACAGCCCCCAAGTCCACCCGTGCCTTGAGCGCTTGCGTCCCAGAGCGGCGCACTGGCAGCCACGCTCGGACGAACCAGGCTGGTGGGAATCAGCCCACTGAACGGGGCTGATTCCAGTAAGGACGCTGAAACGCGTGGTCGATGGCTGATGAGGACTGGTTACCCCCAGCCGTCGAGGGACACCTGGGGCCCTCCGATAAGGTACCGGTGCAGCGCGCTGGCGGTGGTGTCCACGAACTCTTCGGGGATGGCGTCGGTGTTGACCCATCGGACCTGGGCGTGTTTGCGTGGCTCACGATTTTCGGGTTCGCCGATCCATTCCTGGGTGGCGAAGACGACGGTGAGGAAGCCATTGGGAGCTTCGACGCCCCAGGCACCGTGGATGATGTGGGCGACCTTCAGGGACTCCGGCTTAACCGTGAGGCCGGTCTCTTCGTAGAGCTCACGGACGGCGGTTTCGGTGATGGGTTCGCCGGGTTCGCTCTTTCCGACTGGAAGGTCCCACATGCCCTGGGCAAACTTGGCCCGATCGCTGCGCTGGAGCAGGACAACGCGGTTTGTGGCCTTGTCGTGGACGATGACGGCGGCGACCAGCAGCGTCATGGATTCGAGCGCGGGCTTGAGGGCTTTGGGCTGGTCGTCGGTTGTCGGCTGAGCCACAGTGGTCCCTTCGTCGGCCGGGTTGGTGGGCATGTTAGGCGAGCGCCTCGCGTGCGCGGCGGGCGAGTTCGGCGGCTCCGGGTACTTTTCGCCGCTGGTAGATGGCAAGGGTCGATCTCAGTGAAGTGATGGCCTTACGGGTGCGGTCCGAGGTCATGCCCTCCATGAGGGCCAGAGCCTGGGACCAGGCGGCGACCGCCTCGTCGGCGCGGGCCTGGGCGGCAAGGCTGTCGCCGAGGTCGGCGTAGGTGAGGGCGTGGACCCGCTTGTACTTTTCGGGGTCCCAGCGGACGAGGGCGTCGCGGTGCTGCTGTTCGGTGCCGACGTGGTCAGCGAGGTCGGTAAGTGTGCGGGCGGTGTGGCTTGCGACGGTCCCGGCTGCTGGGCCGCTGACGCGGGAGTAGCTGGGCTGGGGTGCATCGTCGCGGAGCAGGGCGTCTTCAGCGGCGAGGAGGGCACGGGCTGCGGCGGGCTTCTCGCCGACGGAGGCGTAGGCACGGGCGTGGGTGATGTGGAGGAGGGCTTCGGTCTGGCCGTCGATGTGGCCGAGACCACGGGCGAGAGCGCCTTCGACGAGGTCGACGCAGTGGTGGGGCTGTTTGAGGCTGAGGGCCTGGTGGGCGAGGGCTCGCATCATCCAAGCGGCGTGGCCATGCGGGTCAGCTTCGTAGGCGAGCTGATATCCGACCTGGTAGTAGCGCTGGGCAGCGCCTTCCTGGCCGAGGTCGTGGTGCTTCCAGCCTGCCAGGTAGGCAAGTTCGGCGACCGCGCCGAAGGCAGCGCGGCGTAAGGCTTCGCTGGGGAATCGCCCGCGGAGCATGGGTGCGGCGGTGTCGGCGAGGTAGGCAGTGACGGTAGTCAGGCCATGGCCTCCGCCGAGGCGTTCGTCGGCGGCGCTGAAGGCTACGGTGACCTGCCGTACGACGTCCACGTCTTCCACGCCGGCCATGACCATGCCAGTGCGGGTACGGAGCATACGAGCAGTGGCCTCGTGGTCGTATGCGAGCGGCATGGCAACGCCGGCGGTGGTGAAAGCAGCCACCGCGAGGAAGCGGCGGCGTTCGACGTCGGCGCGGCCCAGGTCGGTGGCGGCGAGAACGGGGTCCGGCTCGTCCGTCGCCTCTGTTTGCGGCGCCCGCAGGCCGATTTCGATCTGGGTGATCGTGCGGCCCGCTCGACGGGAGAGTGCCTCGGCGAGGTACTGGCCGGTGCGGCCGGTGGGCTGGCGGGTGCCATTCACCCAGTGGGAGACGGCCGACTTGTTGGTCTGAAGGATCTCGCCGTTCTCCGCGGCGACTCGACGGACATCTTTCGCCAGCGCCTCATACGTGCAGCTGGTCGCATCGATGGTCTCGCGCAGACGGGAGTTGGGTTCTCTCTGCGCTGCCACGACCGCCTCCGATCCGGGGCTGTAAACCGCGTATACCGCTCCAACTGCCTCTCACCGTACCCACTGCGCGTGACGAGGGGTTCACTGAACACCAGCCGACCGGAACGGCGCGACCGTAACCCAGGCTTCCCCCTTGGTTCGGGCGGTTTCCCGAAGTTCCGTACGCCTACACCGAGTTCGGGCATGCGTATGCCTGATCCGGCCGAACAGAGACGGAGACACGGTGACCACCATCGAAACCACGGCCATCACGGTCGAGCTCCCCGAGGCGTTCGACACGCGCTGGAGCCGCCTGCCCGGCATCCAGGTCGACGGCCGGCGCATCACCATCGACCCGGCTGAGTACTTCTTCCGCTTCGAGTCGCACACCTGGCTCGTCGCCGACTGGGAGCTGGTCAAGTCCCAGCTCATGGAAGTGCAGGAGACGGCTGAGAGCGCGGTCGAACAGCTCGCGCTGGACTTCATCAAGGCCCACGGTGAGTCCACCTCCGACGCGGCCCTGGTTCTGGCCACCGCGTACGAGGTGTACGCGTACCTGTTCCGCGACGAGCACCTCGCCGGCCTCGGCCTGTCACAGATCACCGCCGAACATCTGCGGATGCTGCGTGAGGCGGCCACGCTGATGGCACTGAACAAGGTCGAGCTGGACGGACACATCTCCAACGTCGGCCCCTGCTGGTTCTTCCCCGCCGCCACCTCGGTCGTCTTCGACCTGGACGAGGAGATGGGCGGGCTGCTCGACGAGGTCTACCACGGCGGCTGGTTCAACGAGCACCGCCGTATCGAGTCCATCAAGGCCCACACCGCCCTCGGTGGACGGCTCGTGCACGGCTGCCAGTCCGTGCCGGACCAGTCCGGCGGCGTCGTGGCGCCCTACGGTGCCTCGATGGCCACCTTCCGCGACGACCTCGCGGCCTTCAAGGCCGGATGGATCGAGCAGGTCTACGCCCACCGCGTGACCGATCCCGCATAACCCCCGTACGACCAGGCTCTGGGGCGGGCCCGCTCTCGCACCCGCCCCGGATGCCTCCACAGCACTGGAGCCCCTATGGACACGAACCTCAACGCCGCACTCCTGGACGACCTGCTCACCATCACCGGCCAGCCACAGCCCGAACGGACCGAGGTCCGGGTGTGGTCCATGTCCGGCGTCGAGCGGCTCTCCTTCCCTGACGGCACCACGCGCATCTTCAAGTACGCCAAGAGGCCGTTCGACAGTGAGGACCAGGTCCTCCGACTGGCACACACGCTCGGTGTTCCCGTGCCCATCGTGCACGCCTCCGCGGTCACGGGCGACTGGCTCGGGATGCTGCTGGAAGACCTCGGCAATCCCATCCGTGATGCCGACGACCTCGATGGAGCCGCCGCAGCGGTAGTCCTTCACCGCACTCCGACCGCACCCGCCCTCCCCGTCCTCGGCGAGGAGGCTCTGCGGGCACTGCCGAACCGAGCCCTGGACCACCTCGACCGGCTTCGCAAGGAAGAGCGCTGGCAGGACACCGACGACATCGAGCACGCCCTCAACCAGATCGCCCAGGCCGCCGAGGACCGCGCAGCCGGAGCCACACTCGCCCCGTTCGGCTGGGTGCACTCCGAGTTCCACCCCACCAGCCTCCACATCGGCCAGCGCGGCTGGCGGCTGCTGGACTTCGCCCGCGCCTTCACCGGCCCCGGCCTGCTCGACCTGGCCAGCTACCACGGCACCCTCGATGCCCCCGACCCCGTACGCCTGCGCGTCTTCCTGGAGGCATACGTCACCGAGGGCGGAACCCCCGAAGCCCTCGCCGAGCGCGGTGGGCTTCCTGCTGAAAAATGGGCGCTGGGCTGGCACCGCATGTGGGCCGTCGAGTGGTTCATGGAGCAGTCCATCCGCTGGATCAACTGCCCCGTCCACGACCCCGCGTACATCAGGACGGTACGCCGTCACCTGGCCGACGTCCTCCAACTTCTGGCTGTCTAGGTGCTCGCCCAGACTTCTCCGTGGTACGCCCACGCGCTGCAACGCACTGCGGCCAGCCCTGCCGAGCCGCTGGCCGTGCCAGCACGGGTGGAATGGACCACACGGCGCGGCAACGGCCCCGGCGCCGAGATCCTCGGCCCCGACCTGCGCCGCAAGCGTGTGGTGGAACTAGGTTGCGGGCCTGGTCACAACGCCGCGTGCCTCGCCACCCGTCACGGTGCTCGTGTCACCGGCGTCGACCAGGTCGGTCTTCAGATTCGCCGAGCACGCTCGCACTACGGACGGCTTAACAACCTGACCTTCGTCGCCGGCCACGCACTTCACTACCTGCAGGCGTCCAATGAGCAGTTCGACGCAATCTACTCGGTCTTCGGCGCCATCGGCCTCGTCGCTCCCGAACTCCTGCTACCGGCCATCGCGCAGCGCCTCAAGCCCGGCTGCACGCTTGCCTTCTCCGTTCCGCACCCCCAGCGCGGCCACCGGCATCGCGCCACCGACGACCGGCCTCGCCGCGACTTCGTCACGCTCCCCGACCGCACCCGGCTCCCGATCGCCCGCTGGGACTTCGACACCGAACGCTGGGACAAGCACCTCGCTCGCGCGGGCCTCTCGCTCACCTCGGCCCACGAGTTCAACGACGCCCGCAATGGCCGCCGGCCCACCACCCTGCTGATCACCGCGCGCAAACTCTGACCCCGCCCCGGCTCCCTACGGAGGAACGGATGCGCCTGCCCTACCTGCTCCTCGACATTGACGGCGTCCTCATACCTTTCCCCGCCGCCATCGGGACCAGCCCGCCGACTCATGCCCGCCACGACGTCGTCCCCGCTGGCCGTAGCGCCGACGACGCGGTCACGGTCTGGCTCAACCCTGCCCATGGCCCCCTGCTCATGGATGTGATCCGGAGCGGCCTGGTCACCCCGGTCTGGTGCACCAGCTGGCGCCAGGACGCCACCACCCTGATCGGACCGCTCCTCTGTCTCCCGTCCTTCCCGTACGTTGACCTCCCGCGTCCGCAGATCACCACCAGCCACCCCAACGGCTACCTGTGGAAACGCGACCACGTCGACGCCTGGATCGCGGACGCGCCGGTCGCCTGGATCGACGACGACTTCACCGACCTCGACCAGGAATGGGCAGCGGAGCGCGATGCCGGCGGCACCCCTACCTTGCTCGTACAGCCGGATCCGTACATCGGGCTGCTACCGGAGCACTTGGCGACGGTGCGGAAGTGGGCGACTGGGAAGCCACTCCACGATGCAGGGACTGCAGCAACGGCGAGATGCTGAGCAGTGCCCTTCTCGCTGCGATCCGCCCCCGGTCGCTGCCTCGACCCCCAGCGCCCGCTGGTGCCGGGCTTCCCCGCCCCTCCCGGGCGGGGCATGCGCTTCCGAAACTCCTCCGCGGCCACGGGCTGCGGAGGAGTTTCGGAAGCTACAGCTTGCTGCGTGGGTTGGGGCGTGGCAGCCGCGTCAGTTTCCGTGCCGGGCGGCCTTGCACCCGTCCCACCCGTTGCATGCCTGGTCAGGGCGCGGAGGGTCGCATCCGGTGGTACGGGTCGACTCGTATCGGCGCAAGGTCGGTCCGATATGCGGGACGGGTGGACTCGTCCCACGCAGAGAGTCGTCCCCGCGCTGACCTGCGCGGGGACGAGTGGGACGAGTGAGGCCGGGTTACGGGGCAGTGCGTGCGGGTGGAGGGCAGTAACGCATCCAGGCGTCGGTGAACTGGCTGCGTGAGAAGCCCTTGCGCTGGCCAATGTCGCCGAAGCGGTGGTTGGCGGACCTGATCTGGTAGTCGGCCAGAAGGAGTTGCAGGCCGCGTGCGCTCAGCCCACCGTTGCCGTACTCGGCCCAAGGCCCTTCCGCATCGACTCGCAGGGCGGCGAGCAGGCTCTCGGTCGGCAGCGCGTCGGGGTTGCCGTAGGAGGCGAAGACCTGACGGATGTCCGTCAGGATGCGGATCTTCAGCCCGCCGTGGTCCTCCTCCTGACCCTGCTCGTATGCGGTCATCATCTGGCAGGCGGTACGGGCCCAGGCAGGCCAGGGGCCTCCCGCCAGGTCGGCGACGACGATCAGCGGCTCCCAGGTATCAGCCGCGCGGTCCTCGACCGGCATGACCGGCTCGGAGTCGGCAGCCTCCTCCAGGTGTGGGCCAAGCCAAGCCGCCAGCCGATGCCGCAGGGCGTTGAGGGCAGGAGTGTCGCGGCGTGAGCGGTAGGGCCGCACCTTCTCGCCCGGTGCACGGCGGCGCATGCGGATGACCACAGACCGGTCCATGATCGTGTCGGGAAGGTCCCCGATGCCGGCCAGGGCAGCCATCGCGAAGGTGCGGAATTTGGTGGGCTGGTGGTCATTTCCCGCGACCCGGGTGGTCGGCCGGTTGCGGTGGTGGCCGGAGTTGAGCAGACCGCGCATCTCCTCGTTCTTCTCCGCCACCTTGGGGCTGCCGAAGATGGTGTCCGCCTCGTCCACCAGGAGGGTGGGCGGGTTGGCGGTGATGGAGCGGAAGATGGCCGCCGGGGTCGAGTTGACCGTGATGAACGGGTCGTGGACGGTCTCGTGCAACACGTCCAGCAGCCTCGACTTGCCGCACCGCTTCGCCGGGCCCACCACCGCCAGGCGCGGGGCGTGCTGCCAGGCAGGCTGCAGGTGTGTGGCGGCAACCCACAAGGTGACCGCGTCCAGGGCTTGCCGGTGGGGCAAGACCACGAACGTTTCGATCGCTGACCGCAGTTCAGCCAGCAGGTCAGCGCCCTCGGTCAGTGGGCCAACGAACGGAGTGGCGGGGCGGTCGGTGCTATCCGTTGACCGGTTCTCGGCCAGGATGTCGTCGGTGTCTGAGGCACTCGTTGCACTGCCCGGTGGGGGCGACGAATCCCGGTCACCGGTGGGCACTGCAGCGCGGTGGGCACCGGCCTGCCCGGGGATGGCGACCGGTGGCCAGGCGGGTTGGTGGGATGCGACGGCGGGCTGCGCCGTCATAGGGTGGTTCAAGGACGTTCCTCACCCGGTGGTACGAAGCGTGCAGGCTCCGCACCACCGTCATCATCGTTCAGGTACGGGCGGTCGGTTGGGGACTCTTCGGCCCTCGGCGTTGGCGCGCCGAGGGCCGCTTCGTCATCCGGCGGTTCAGGCGACCAGATCCAGGGACTGGGTCTGGAGCCATGCGTCGACCTCCGTCCACCGGTAACGCAGATGCTTTCCGACCTTGTGGACCTTCGGGCCGGTGCCCCGGTATTTCCACTGGTACAGCGTCCGCACCGGGATGCAGAGGTAGTCGGAGATCTCCTGCGGACTCGCCAGCGCGCGACGGTGCTTGCCAGCGTCCTGGCGGGACTCGGTGTGCTTCATTTGCTTCCCTTCGCTGAATTGGGCGGGCGGTGTGGCCAACATAGCCACGCATCTTCCGCAACATCCAGCGCTATCTTGCAGACAATTCACGGCCGCACCAAACAGCATCCACACAGGACGTCGAAGCAGTGAGAGTGAGCCCCATTCCACACAGTCGAGAGCGACCAGTCCACTTCCTGGTGTCAGCTTCGTGATGCCCTGCTGGTGCGCTCCGCTTCACGCCGGATCCTGACCGAAGTGCCAGGCCATGGAGGTGTAACGAGTCACCGGCAACCCCCTGCGGGCGAAAGGTGCGGGACCATATCACAGAATCCGGCCGCCAATTCCGTAACCATTCAGACGCACAGCGACAGTACCCACGCGGCGCGAAGGGCGCCTCCTTATACAGCGGAAATACAGTTTCCCCAAACCCGGGAACGCGAGCTACAACATCGCCATGCCAAAACACCCCGTCGAAATCGGCCCCACTGGAATCCAAACCGCCCACAAACTCAAAAGCCTCCGACGCGCTCACGGCGTGAGCCAACGCCAGCTCTCCGCCCTCGTCGCCGAGCTAGGCCACCCCCTGCCCCACACCTCGATCTCTCGCATCGAGCGCATCCGTCGACGCTGCGACGTCGACGAACTCGCCGCCATCGCTGCTGCCCTCGGCATCTCTCCCATGGCCCTCTTGCTGCCATCGGGCGCCGTGCAGGAAGCGGGTCACCGTGGCTGAGCCCTACGACCGCTGGCACAAGAAGCGGCCGGAGTCGGGGGAGGAGAAGTGCAGGGCCCACGGCAAGGTGCCATCCCGCGAGCACGGGCGCGGTAAGCGCTGGTTGGCACGCTGGCGGGACCCCGACGGGCAGCAACAGAGCGAGAGCTTCGAGCGGTATGAGGATGCCCGGCAGCACCTGACGCGGATGCTGGGGACCGTCGACGACGGTACGTACATCGCCCCGAAGAAGGGCGACACGCTACTCAAGAGCATCGCCGAGCAGTGGCTGACGAACCAGACGTTCGACAACCCCCGGACGTACCACCAGTACGAATCCCGTGTCCGCAACCACGTCATTGGCCCCTTGGGGGATCTCAAGCTGCGGCAGGTCAAGCCATCCACGATCCAGACCTGGATCAAGCGCCGGCTACAGGTGCTCGACGAGACGACTGTCGGCCTGATCTTCACCCACCTGTCGTCGATCCTCGCCATGGCGGTGGACGACGACCTGGTCCCGAAGAACCCGTGCGAGACCGGGTCGGTCAAGCGCGTGAAGCCCAGGCGGTCGAAGAAGTCAGCCAAAAACGTGCCGCTCTCCTGGGAGCAGACGGATGACCTGCGCAAGCAGCTGCCGGACCGATACCAAGCCACGGTCGACTGTGGCCGTGGGCTCGGTATGCGGCAAGGTGAGATATTCGGCTTCAGCCCGGACGACGTGGACTGGTCGGAGGACGACAAGACCGTCCGCATCTGCCGTCAGATCACGCATCACCGCGGCACGCTCGTCTTCGCGCCGCCCAAGGGCGGCACCAAGGACGATCCGAAAGACCGCTACGTCCCCCTCGACGAGGACTTGGCGACACTGCTGCGCGAGCACATGCGGGAGTTTCCTCCGGTCAAGGTCACGCTGCCGTGGCTGGAGAAGGATGGCGAGCTGGTCACCGTATGCCTCATGTTCACCACACGCGAGCGCAAGGTGCTCAACAAGAACTACTTCAACTACCTCTGGAAGGCGGCCCTTGAGGCGATCGGTGCCATCGAGGCGGTGAACGACAAGCCGACCGGCAAAGGCCGCAGGTGGGAGCCCTGCCGGGACAAGATGATGCACGCCCTCCGGCACCTCTTCGCCTCGGAGGCGATCAACGAGGGCGTGGACGTCTACACGCTCGCCGACCTGCTCGGCCACGAGGATCCGGCGTTCACGTTGCGGCGGTACGTACACCGTGTGACCGGCGCTGTGGAGAAGGCACGCAAGGCAATCGGGCACCGCTACCGACTGGCTGCCTAATCGCCAAAAGCGCCACTGGAGGAGGGGCCGACGGGGCCAAAGCACCTCGTTGGCCTCTCACGCATGACGGTGCCTCAGCCGATGAGTCCCGGACGCCAGACCCGGATTTCCTCGTCGAACTTCCCCTCACGGGCTCCTCGAAGTGCGGCGGCATAGCCGATTTCGATGGCCCGGTCGAAGGTGTCCAACACCTCCCCGGGTGCATAAAGGAACCCACTTGCGGAGTGGAGGTTCGCCGCGGCCTCCGCCGCGGCTCGGGCTTCTTTGCCCCGGACATTGGACCCATGCAGCTCTGCGACAGCCTGTATCAGGGCGTCGAGGTCTTCCTTCGGCGAGTCGGTCATGAACGGCAATATGCGCACCTGGCCAGGCCCCAAACCCCATGGGCACTGCTCTCCGCATCATGCAGGCCAGAGGCAGAGACGAACGTCCCTCTCACGCTGAGACCTCCGGCAACTCAACGCGAAACCGGGCAGACGTCAGGTAGAGTGCGAGCAGATGCCGGTCCGCGGAGGCCCGGTCGCCAGCAGAAGTATGTGAGCCCGGTACTCACGGAAGCTGTGCAGGGTGTGGAGCACCTACTCCGCGACGCAACAGACGACGCGTGGTTTCACAAGGTATGTGGCCCTGATGCGCTGACCGGGCAGCGGTGAGGTGAAGCATGCCCGAAAGCCAGCGAAACATGGCGGCCCGCACTCGTTCGCTATACACCGGCGAGAAGTTCGCCGCAGCCAAAGCCGGCATCGCCCGCGACCACTCCATCGGGGTGGATGTCTGTGTCCCGGGGCAACGAGAGCTACGTGCGCTGCTCGCGCTCGGCTTGCTGAACCGCGGGTACGACTACAGCACTCCCGCCGGGTGGCACATGGCCGCCCTCTCCGCGTACACCATCACGGCGTCCCCACGATTCGATCGCATGGTGCTCATCACTGACGTGCCCCATAACGTGGTCGACTACCTGCTCCCGGAGCCGAATGGGGTTGGCGGGTTGCCGGGTCTGCGGGTTGAGGAACATCGCGGGTACGGCACCTACATCATGCGGCATCTGCCTACCAACGCGCAGTTCGTAGTCACGGATAATCCATCAGGGAAACCTGCCGGCGCACGAAGCGAGTCCTACGTCGACTTCTTCACCATGGATGCTCCGCTCACTCCTGCCGAACGCGAACAGCTGGCCAGCGTGCCTCCCATGACTGAGCACGCACAGTGTCTTCTGGCTGGCGTCTTCTGCCGCATCTCAGCACGAGACCCTCACCGCAGGTGGGCAATCGGCAACTGGTTCTATGACCCCCTGCGGCGCCCAGGCTGGCTCGACAGCGACCGCAGTCTTGGCGAAGACCGGAAGCTTCAGGGGGCCGGTGACAGCTGGGAGCTGCGATGGGACTCATACCCCTATCCGGACGACCTGGCCGCGTCGATGACTGATCCGATCATCGGCATTCCCGGGACCAGGACGGTATCGGCACCCGACCATCTCGCCATCACGCTCGGAAACGCTACGCTCCGCCTTCGCTCGCGACGTGCGTAGCCGCCGCACACCATTCGTCCCTCTGAGCTACCGACAGAAAGCACCCGCGTCGTGATCGAGATCCTTGGGACCGTGGGCACCAGCATGCCTTGGTGGGCAGCATGCCTGGTCGTCGCATTCACTAGCCTGGTCTTCTTCTGTCTCCGGGCCCTGCGACTGCTCATCCCAGATAAGTCCAGTGACCGATTGGCATGGTGGATCGCCATCCTGGAGCACCGCCGCCGCACCGTCGGGACGGTCGTACGGCAGCGACGAGTCGCTGGCAAGTACCGCAAGGCACACCGCCGACGCCACAAGAGACGTACCGATTCCGTCTAACGCTCCTCCAGTGCACCGCTTGTGCACCGTCCTGCCCATCAGCAAGATATCGGTGCAGGTCAGAGCACTTCTCCAGCTGTACTTCGACATCTAAATCGACGTCAGAAACACCACGGAGGCCGCCGCCCCACCCCCGGGGCGGCGGCCTCCGCCGGTTTGAGGCGAGTGAGCAATGGAATCACCCGTATAGGACCTTGCTGCGCAAAGGGTGCATCGTGCACCCGTCTCCTCTCGCGACCGTCCTCGACACAACGAGCGAGAAGGTGGCGATCATGACAGCAGAAGCTCCCGAACGGACCCTGGGCGCCCTTGCTCACGGTGAGCACCCGGTCTTTGAGCAGCTCGCGCGGATGACCATCGAAACGCTGCCCAATTCCGGCCTCGATGAGCGCACCTACCACCTCGTACGGCTGGCTTCGCTCATCGCGATGGATGCCGCGCCCGCCTCGTACCTGACCAATCTCAGCGTGGCGAAGGAAGCCGGGCTGACCGCCGAAGACGCCAAGGCCGTCTGTGTGGCGATCGCGCCGATCGTCGGCAGTGCGCGGGTGGTCGACGCGGCAGGCAGCGTGCTGCGCGCGCTCGGTTTCGCCGAGCTGGTCACGGAGATGGAGACGTGACGGGGTGCTGACCGAGCGTGCGTGAAGCCGGGAGCGTCTTGGCGTCTCGTCTTCCGTACGCATGGAATCCAGGCCGGCCGCCCGTCGCGTGCCGCGGTCGAGTGGTCGGCCGCATGGGGACCCGCCCGCAGTGCGGTTGTGGGGGTCCCCTTTTTCGTTGGAGGCCGAAGGCTCCTCCGGTTGTGACCTTCATCGCGGGCCCAGGTTTATGCAACTTGTTGCAGAACGGCCTTCGACTCGTCTACAACATTGCTGACGACCACCGCCCAAGGAGCCGCCGCATGAGCCCGTACCCCCACCTGATGAGCCCCCTCGACCTGGGATTCACCACGCTCCCCAACCGGGTGCTGATGGGGTCCATGCACATCGGCCTCGAGGAGGCCGAGAACGGGTTCGAGCGGATGGCCGCCTTCTACGCCGCCCGTGCGCGGGGCGGCGTCGGGCTCATGGTGACCGGTGGTATCGCGCCGAACGAGGCGGGGCGGCCGTACGACGGCGGGGCCAAGCTCACCACCGAGGAGGAGGCGGCGCAGCACCGGGTCGTGACGGAGGCGGTGCATGCGGCGGGCGGCCGGATCGCGATGCAGATTCTGCACTTCGGGCGGTACGCGTATCACACCGCACTGGTCGCTCCCAGCGCGCTTCAGGCGCCGATCAGCCCCTTCACACCGCATGAGCTCACGGACGACGAGGTCGAGCGGACCGTCGAGGACTATGTGCGGGCGGCCGAGCTGGCCAAGTCGGCCGGGTACGACGGCGTGGAGATCATGGGGTCGGAAGGGTATTTGATCAATGAGTTCATTGCCGGGGTGACCAATCGCCGTACGGACCGGTGGGGCGGCTCGTACGAGAACCGGGTGCGTTTCCCGCTGGAGATCGTGCGGCGGACCAGGGAGCGGGTCGGGCCCGACTTCATCCTGATCTACCGGCTGTCCATGCTGGATCTCGTCCCGGGCGGTTCGACGCTGGAGGAGGTCATCGCGCTCGCCAAGGAGATCGAGGCGGCGGGAGCGACGATCATCAACACGGGCATCGGCTGGCACGAGGCGCGCATCCCGACCATTGCGACGTCGGTGCCGCGCGGTGCGTACACCTGGGTGACGAAGCGGCTGATGGGTGCGGTCTCCGTGCCTCTGGTGACCAGCAACCGGATCAACACTCCCGAGGTGGCGGAGGAGTTGCTCGCCGACGGGCGGGCGGACATGGTGTCGCTGGCCCGGCCGTTCCTCGCCGATCCGGAGTTCGTCGGCAAGGCGAAGGAGGGGCGGGCCGAGGAGATCAACACCTGCATCGGGTGCAACCAGGCCTGCCTCGACCACACCTTCAGCGGGAAGATCACGTCGTGTCTGGTGAATCCGCGGGCCTGCCATGAGACGGAGCTGGTGCTCTCGCCGACGCGGCGCCGGAAGCGGCTCGCGGTGGTCGGGGCCGGGCCGGCCGGGCTGGCGTGTGCGGTCTCGGCAGCCGAGCGGGGGCATGCGGTGACGCTGTTCGACGCGGCGGAGGAGATCGGCGGGCAGCTGAACATCGCCAAGCGGGTGCCGGGCAAGGAGGAGTTCGAGGAGACGCTGCGGTATTTCCGGACACAGCTCGGGCTGCGCGGTGTGGAGGTGCGGCTGGGCGCGGCGGTGACGGCCGGGGATCTCGGTGAGTTCGACGAGATCGTCGTTGCCACGGGGGTGACGCCGCGGGTCCCGGAGATCGAGGGGATCGGGCATCCGAGCGTGGTCAGCTATCTGGACGTGCTGCGCGAGGGCGTGGCGGTGGGCGAGCGGGTCGCCATCATCGGGGCGGGCGGGATCGGCTTCGATGTCGCGGAGTTCCTGACCGATGCCGGGGACGGGGCGAGCCGGGATGCGGAGACCTACTTCCGGGCCTGGGGTGTGGACACGGCGTACGGCGAGCGGGGCGGGCTGCGGGCGCCCGAGCGGCCCACGGCTCCGCGCCGGGTGCATCTGCTCCAGCGCAAGACCTCGAAGGTCGGCGCCGGGCTCGGCAAGACCACCGGCTGGATCCACCGTACGGAGCTCAGGCACCGCGGCGTGACGATGGTCGCCGGGGCGACGTACGAGCGGATCGACGACGAGGGGCTGCACCTCACGGTCGACGGCGAGGCCACGACGCTCGCCGTGGACACGGTGGTGCTGTGCACGGGGCAGGAGCCGCGGCGGGATCTGTACGAGGAACTGCGCGCGGAAGGGCGGGCCGTGCATCTCATCGGTGGTGCGGATGTCGCCGCCGAGCTGGACGCCAAGCGCGCGATCAAGCAGGGGACGGAGCTTGCGGCGGCCCTGTGACCGCGGCGGGCCGATCCTGGGCACGGTGGCCGGCCGCGGCCGTGCCTAGGATTCCCCCATGTCCCTTCCGCATGCGATTCTCACCGCCCTGCTCGAAAAGCCGTCGTCGGGACTGGAGCTGACCCGCAGGTTCGACCGGTCGATCGGGTACTTCTGGCCGGCCACGCATCAGCAGATCTACCGGGAGCTCGGGAAGCTGGAGCAGGCCGGGTTCATTCGCGCGCTGCCGTCCGAGCGGCCGGCCCGTGGGCAGAAGAAGGAGTTCGAGGTGCTGCCCGCGGGGCGCGCCGAGCTGACCGCCTGGGCGTCCGGCGAGCAGGACACCAAGCCGGTCCGCAATGCGCTGGTGCTGCGGCTGCGGGCGGCGGCGGTGGTCGGGCGCGCCGGACTCGACGACGAGCTGCGGCGGCATCTGACGCTGCACCAACGGCAGTTGGCGGAGTACGAGGAGATCGACAGCCGCGATTTCGGCGCCGTGGCCGACCCGGAGGACCGGCTGCGGCGGCTCGTCCTGCGCGCCGGGATCGGGCTGGAGACCTTCTGGGTCCAGTGGCTGGAGGAGGCGCTGGCGGAGGTCGCGGACATGGACGCGGAGGCGGACGGGGAGGCCGGCTCGGGCGCGGACACCGGCGTGCGGGCCGGGGAGTGACCCCGGCCCGCGCACCGGCCGCCCGTCAGCAGTTGTCGTAGATCAGGGCGCGGACCAGGCGGCAGGTCGTGTCGGAGGGTGCGTGCACGCCTATGGCGGCCGCGGTGGTGCGGATCCTGTGGTTGTGGGCCTGCTCGGGGCGGTAGACGCCGGTGTCGAGCAGGGCTATGGCCAGACGCATCGCCTTCAGGCGGCGGTTGTGGGATTCGTACTTCTCACGCGGCCATCCGGCGGGCAGCGGCTTCTTGGGCAGCGAGTGGGTCGGGAGCGGCTTCGTCATGAGTGCGGCAGCGGCCATCGGCGACCTCCTGGAGTGCTGGGCGAGCCCGGGTACTTCTTCCTTGACTGCTTCCCATTCTACCGTCGGGCACTGACAAAAGCCCCTGGCCAGCGGGGATTTGGGGACTTTCGGCAGCCCGGGAACGGGGCCGGTCCGGGCCCCGTTCCCGGCTGGTTCCGGGAGGCCTCAGGAGCCCGTCACGGCGGACCGCAGACGGGCCTTGTCGGGCTTGCCGACGGGGGTGAGGGGGATGGTGCCGACGACGTGGACGGCCGTCGGGACGTACAGGGCGCCTTTGTGGGCTTCCACAAAAGCGCGGATGGCGTCCGGGTCGATGTCATGGCCGGGGGCGGCGACGATCGCGGCATGGACCTCCTCGGTCTCGTCCGCGGTGCGGATGCCGAAGACCGCACACTCCGCGACGGCCGGATGGGTGTGCAGGAGGTCCTCGACATCGGCCGGGTGGACATGTCCGCCGACGACGATGATCACGTCCTTGAGCCGGTCGACGAGGTAGAGCCGTCCGTCGCCGTCCAGGCAGCCGACATCACCGGTGCGCAGCCACCCGTCGCCGGTCAGCGCCTGCGCGGTCAGCTCGGGCTGTTTCCAGTAGCCGGCCATGACGCCGTCGGAGCGGACGTGCACCTCTCCCTGCTCGCCCGCAGGCAGGTCCCGCCCGTCCGCGTCACGGATGGCGAGCTCGACGCCGGGCAGTGCGCGGCCGGCGGTGATCCGGCCGCCGGGGCCGGTCGCGGTGTGGTCCTCCGGGAGGGCGACGGTGATCGACATCGCCTCGGACATGCCGTATATCCCGTACAGCACCGGGCCGAAGGCCTTGGCGGCGTCCGCCAGCCGGGACGGGGAGGCCGCGCAGCCGCCGTAGGTGATGCTGGTGAGCGAGCTGACGTCGGTGCCGGGGAGGGCGGGGTCGTCCAGGAGGCGGTAGAGGAGCGGGGGCAGCAGCCAGAGGTGGGTGATGCGGTCGCGGGCGATGGTGGCGAGCACGGCGGCGGGGTCGAAGTCGCGGTGCAGCACGGCGGAGCCGCCGGCCGCGAGCGCAACGTCGGTGAGGACGCCCGCCAGGTGGGCGAGCGAGGTGCAGGCGAGGAAACGGGGCCGTTCGCCGGTGGCCACCGGATGCTGCTGGGCGAACATCGCGGCGTACGGACCGTTGGCCATCCGTACTCCCTTGGGGATACCGGTCGTTCCGCCGGTGTGGCGGATGCACCACTCGTCCTCGGGGCGGGCGGCGCAGGCGATCTCGGGGGTGGCGGGGAGGGCGGCGCAGGCGGCCAGGAGGTCGGGGCCGAGGGCCGCCGTGTCCTGCGGCGCCTCGGGTACGGGGGCGGGCAGCGGGCCGAGGGTCATGACCTCGGGGGCCGGCCCGTCGAGGTGGCCGAGGACCGCCCGTGCGGTGTCGTGCAGGTCGGGGTCGGCCAGGAGGAGGGCGGTCTCCACGCTCGCCGCGATCCGGGCCAGGATCTCGGGGGCCATGCCGACGTAGAGGAAGACCACGCGGGCGCCGAGGAGGTTGGCGGCGTAACGGGCGGCGAGCACCTCGGAGCGGTTGCCGCTGAGGAGGGAGACGGTCCGGCCGCGGCCGATGCCCCGTGCGGCGAGGACGGCCGCCATGCGGTGCACGGTGGCGTGTAAGGCGCCGGCGGTGAGCTGGGCTCCGTCCGCGCCGGTCAGTACGGGGCGGTCGGGGTCGCGGGTCAGGGCGGCCAGGAGGGGTTGGACGTAGCTGGCGGGGAGGGCCTGGGCGCTGTGTGTCATGGGCGCGGCTCCTTGGGTGGGCTGGTGAAGGCGGCCGGTCGTCCGGCCGTCCGTCCGATCTTCCACGACGTCGGGCGGCGCAGGGCTGTCGCCCTTTCGGCTGGTTGATCCGGGCCGGTTCGCCGAGGCGAGGCGGCGCCGGCGCCGCCTGGTGCGGCCGGCCCCGAGGATCGCAGGACGCGGCGCACCGGCGCGGCGAGATCGGAGGTCGGTCCATGGCGTCCCCAGACCTGACGCCCCGGGACATGACGCCCGGGCAGACGGCGGCCCGCCGCGCGTTGTTCAGCGCTGTCTACGGAACTCTGCTGGCCAGCGCGCTGCTGGCCGCTCTCCAGCGAGCGGGCGAGATGTACACGCCGTACTACGACGCCATGTGGGTGCTGGTCACGGCCGTCATGGCGGCGCTGGCGCACGGGTACGCCCACCACATGTCCGCGCACCGCGAGGAGTCCGCCGGGCACCGCTGGCGCATCCTGGCGCGCCGGCTGTGGGCGGAGTGGCCGCTGGTGGCCGCCTGTGTGCCGACGGTGATGCTGCTGCTGGCCGCGGGGGTGTCCGGCTGGCCCGAGGAGTCCAGCACGCTGGCCGGGCTGAGCCTGAACGCGGCGCTGCTGTTCGGGCTGGGGGCGCTGTCGGCGCGGCGCAGCGGCTACGGATGGCACAGTGCCGTGCTGATCGGGTCGGCCGACCTGGCCCTGGGGGTGGCGATCGCGGTCGCCAACGCGGTGATCAAGTAACCGCCCCGGCGGGCCCGGCCACCCCTGGAGCCGTCCGCTCATCGCAGCTGCTCCTCCGCCCGCGCCAGGATCTCGGTCACCCGCACCCCGAAGCGGAGGCCGCAGGCATGCGGCAGCCCCGTACGGGCGGCGGTCAGCAGGGCGTCGACGGCCCGGTGGAAGGCCGGTTCCGGGCCCGCCAGGCGGCGGGGCAGCGCGGTGGTGCCCGTGGTGCCGCGCAGGGTGACCTCGACGCCGGACGCGGGCCCGGGGGCGGTCAGGCTGAGGGTCGCCGAGCTCGCCGCACCGCTCGCGTGCCGGATCGCCAGCAGCACCGTGTCGGCCGGGCCGCGGGTGGCGGTGACCGTCTCGGCGTCGCCCAGGACCGGGAGCAGTACGGACAGGGCGTGCGGGCCGACGTCCCACAGGGCGCCCTTCTCACGGCGCCAGGGCGAATCGGCGTACGGGCTGTCGCTGTCCTCGGCGAAGACCGAGCCGAGCCAGTCGGCGTGCGCGGTGAACCAGCCGCCGGCCGCCTCCTGGGCCGCGATCCACTCGCCCTCGCGCTCCCCGAAGCGCGCGGTGAAGAAGACGACCGAGGCGCTGCCCGCGCGCTCGGCGGCATCGGCCACGGCGTGTGCCTCGGCCACCGTCGTCGCGACCGGCTTGTCCAGGAGGAGGTGACAGCCGGCCTCGGCGGCCCGTATCGCCAACGGGGCCTGGACGGACGGCGGAAGGGCGAGGGAGACGGCATCGCAGTCGGCGAAGAGCTCCTCGGGGGTGGCGTACGCCCGGGTGCCGTGGGCCTGCGCCAGCTCCCCGGCGGCCTGGGGTCTGCGCCCCCAGATGCCGACGAGGTCGACGTCGGGGTGGGCGGCGAGGACGGGCGCATGCACCCGCCGGGCCCAGGGGCCGGTGCCGAGGAGTCCGATGCGGGGAGCCGGGGCCGGAGTGGTCATGGAGCAAGTGTCGCGCGCACCACTGACAACGCCGTACGCCGGGCGTACCGGAGGGGCGGTGGGCCACTGAAGGGGCATCTTCGAGGCCACACACCCCACCCGGCAACACAATGCAAGGAAACAGAGGGCTCGCAGCGGCTAAATCAAAGGGTAACCCGATGTCCGATTGAGTAACCTGTGGTTCACATACGGGCAACGGACGGGAAACGGCCCATTGCCAGAGTGCAGCCGTACGCCCGCACGCGTACCCGCACCTACCCGTATATGAGGACCCCGTGACCATCAAGGCCGAGTACATCTGGATCGACGGCACCCAGCCGACCGCCAAGCTCCGCTCCAAGACCAAGATCCTTACGGACGCGAGCAAGCTGCCGCGGTGGGGCTTCGACGGCTCCAGCACCAACCAGGCGGAAGGCCACTCCTCGGACCTCGTCCTGGAGCCGGTGTTCAGCTGCCCCGACCCGATCCGCGGCGGCGACCACCTTCTCGTCCTGTGCGAGGTCCTGAACACCGACCTCACGCCGCACGTCTCCAACACCCGCGCCCCGCTGCGCCCGGTGGCGGAGAAGTTCGCCGCGCAGGAGCCGATCTTCGGCATCGAGCAGGAGTACACCTTCCTCAAGGGTGACCGCCCGCTCGGCTTCCCCGAGGGCGGCGGCTACCCGGCTCCGCAGGGCGACTACTACTGCGGTGTGGGCGCCGACGCGATCTTCGGCCGGGAGATCGTCGAGAAGCACCTCGACCTCTGCCTGGCCGCCGGGCTCGGCCTGTCCGGCATCAACGCCGAGGTCATGCCCGGCCAGTGGGAGTTCCAGGTCGGCGCGCTGGCGCCGCTGGAGGTCTCGGACCACATGTGGGTGGCGCGCTGGCTGCTGCACCGGGTGGCGGAGGAGTACGGCGTCACCGCCTCGCTCGACGCCAAGCCGGCCAAGGGCGACTGGAACGGCGCGGGCGCGCACACCAACTTCTCCACCCGGGCGATGCGCGAGGGCTACGACGCGATCATCACCGCCTGCGAGGCGCTGGGCCAGGGCGACAAGCCGCTGGAGCACGTGCGCCAGTACGGCACCGGCATCGAGGACCGCCTGACCGGCGCGCACGAGACCGCCCCGTGGGACCAGTACTCCTACGGCGCCTCGGACCGCGGCGCCTCGGTGCGGATCCCGTGGCAGGTCGAGGTCGAGAAGAAGGGCTACATCGAGGACCGGCGGCCGAACGCCAACGTCGACCCGTATGTGGTCACCCGCCTGATCGTGGACACCTGCTGCACCGAGCTGGCCAAGCGCGAGCAGGTCTGAGACACACCGTTCCGAGACCCGCAGGACACCGCAGGAAAAGCCGAGTCGGGGCCGGGCCGCCATGGTCCGGCCCCTTCCGCGTACCGGGCCGGGGGCCGGTTGTCAGTGGCGGGTGGCAGGCTGTGGACATGCTTGCGATCACCGTCAAGACCGAGAGCGGACCGGACCTCGTTCGGCCGGCCGAAGCCGAACTGACCGCCCTGCTGCGGCGGATCGGCGCCGACGACGACCATTTCGCGGTCGCCGAGCGGATCCCGGAGGAGCCCCGGCAGTTCCTGCAGGCCTGGCGGGAGGACGACGGGCCGTTCACCGTGGAGTACCGCGACGGCGGCCCGGAGCAGCACTTCCGCGCCGGATGTGCCGATGCCGACCAGGTCATAGCGGTGTTCCTGGACTGGGCCCGGGGCGGGGAGTCCTGGCGTACGGCGCTGGAGTGGCACCTGGACGACCTGGTGTCCACCCCCGGCGTGCCGCCCGAGCTCCGCGCCGACGCCGAGGAACAGGCGCGCAAGGCCGTCCGGTCCGGCTTCTGGACCTTCCATCAGGTCGCACAGAACCTCTGTGACGTCTTCGACGACCCCGGAGTGTCCTCGCTCTCGATGGACGAGGCGGCGCGGATCGCCACCGGCCCGTGGCAGGAACGCCTCGCCGAGCAGGCCGCATGGCCCGAGGTGACCGACGCGGACCGGGTGGCCGGGGCGTTCGCCGCGCTGGAGCGCCAGGGGCTGACGGCGCGGATGAACTTCACCTGCTGCAGCGGCTGCGGGCTGGCCGAGATCGGCGCCGAGCGCGCCGAGGCCGACCACGGCTTCGTCTTCTTCCACTACCAGGACACGGAGTCGGTCGCCGCGGGCCATGGCCTCTCGGTCCGGTACGGCGCGTACGGGGGCTCCGACGAGGACAGGGCCGAGGTCGGGCGGACGGTGTCGGCGGCGCTGACCGAGGCGGGCCTGCCGGTGGAGTGGGACGGCAATCCGAACAAAGTCATCGAAGTCGCCCCGCTGGAGTGGCGCAAGCGGCTGCCGACGGGGGCCTGAGATGACCACGTACCGCAGGCGCCCGGTGGTCCCCTGGGCGGCGCCGCTGTATGTCGGTGCCCTCCAGCTCGGCGCGTACGCCATGGCGCGGCTGCCCCGGGAGCGGCGCACGGAGGTGCTGCGGGCGCATTCCACCAACGTCGCGAATCTGCGGGCCGGACGGTGGCGGACGCTGGTCACCAGCGCGGCCTTCGTCGAGGAGCCGCTGCCGCTGCCGTACGGCGCCGCGCTGCTGGCCACGCTCGGTACGGCCGAGGCGCGTTGGGGCACCGCACGCGCCGCCGGGGTGTTCGCGGCCGGGCACATCGGGGCCAGCCTGCTGGTCTACGCGGGCCTGCGCGGACGGGTCCGGACCGACCCTCCCGACGCGACGGCGCGGGCCGTCGATGTCGGCGCGAGCTATGGCTTCAACGCCACGCTCGGCGCCCTCGCCGCCTCCGTTCCGCACCGCGGCGCGCGGGCCGCGGCGACGGCCGGGCTGCTCGCGCTGGGGATACGTCCGGTGCTGCGCCGGGGGCGGACGTTCACCGACGCCGGCCATCTGACGGCGCTGGCGCTCGGGGCGGCGATGGGCACGGGCATACGGACGGCCGGGGTGGCAGGGGCGGGGACAGCGGGGGCCGGGACACGTCCGGCCCGCAACAGGCCGCGGTAGCACGGTCCACGATGCGGGACAGCGCCGTGACGTCGGTCAACTCCGTTCCCCATCGCCTCGGCCGTCTGGTTCAATAGGGCCATGGCCAGCCTTCCTCACACCGCGACGGGTCGCAGCGACCTCGAGCCCTTCTGGCCGTCCCGGCAGGCGCACGCTTTCGATCGTCTGTGTTGCCGCGCGCACTGAGCGCGGGCCCGCACATGCCTCTCCGACGCCGCTGACCGGCGTCCCCAGCCCTGCCCGCGCGCACGACGTCCCCGACGCCCCCTGCGCGAAAGAGCTGATCCCGATGACGAACGTCCGTACCCTTCCTGCCACTTCCGCGACGGCCCCCCTGTCCGACCGCACCACCGCGCACCGCCACCGATTGCGCGCCGTGTCCCCCGACGAAGTACCGCCCGTAGCCGAGCTGTTGAACTCCGGCGCGACCTGGCTGCCGGCGCCCCAGCACAGCCTGCCCGCGCTGCCCGGCCAGCCGCCGATGGTCGGCTACCTGGTCCTCGTACCGGCCGAACAGGCCACCCGGGCCGCCGCCCCGCAGACCGCCGCCCCGCAGTCGGCCGCCGAGCCGACGGCGGCGGCCGCGGACCGGGCCGCGTCCGCGGCGTGGACCGGCGACGGGATCGTACGGATCGATCCCGAGCAGCGCACCGTACGGGTCCAGGACAGACTGCTGGACCTGACGTACCTGGAGTTCGAGCTGCTGGCCCACCTGGTGGCGCATCCGCACCGGGTGCACACCCGCGACCAGCTGGTGACCACGGTGTGGGGGTACGGCCATGTCGGCGACGGCCGCACCGTCGATGTCCATGTCGCCCGGCTGCGCCGCAAGTTGGGCGCCGATCACCGGGCGTCGATCGTGACCGTACGCCGGGTCGGCTACAAGTACGTGCCCGGCGTGCAGGGCTGAGCGACTCCGGATGAGCAGGCGGGACGGGGTCAGGCCCCGTCCCGTACGCCCTCCCGGACAACCCGCCACGGACCCCTCCGCCGGCAGGACGCCACACCTGCCGCGACCACCAGCCCCGTGCCCGAAGCGATCAGCAGCGCCGTCACCGGGGAATCGGTGAGCGCCGCCCCTCCGAGGCCCCCGAGGGCCGTGCTGAACAGCGCCCAGAGGGCGGCGCCCACCGCGTCCAGCAGGACGAAGCGGCGCAGCGGAAAGCGCACGCTCCCGGTGGAGAGCGCGGCGACCACCCGCCCGCCGGGCAGAAAGCGGCCGGCGATGACGAGCGTGGCGGCGTGCCGTTCGACCGTCGTACGGGCGCGGGCGTGCCGGGCCCGGCCGCGTTCGCCGCGCAGCAGCCGGGCGGTGGCGCGGGGACCGGCGTAGCGGCCGACGCAGTAGCCGAGGCAGTCGCCCGCCAGCGCGCCGGCCGCCGCGACGGCGGCCAGCAGCGCCAGCAGCGGCGGATGCGGGCCGATCAGCACGGCGACGAGCACCACGGTGGTCTCGCTCGGCATGAACGGCAGCAGCGCGTCGAGGCCGGACACCAGCAGGACGACCAGCCACAGCCAGGGCGAGTGCAGCAGGTCCCGGAGCGGCTCGGCGAGCCGGTCCAGCTGCGCCAGCTGGCCGAGCAGGTCAGACATGGTGGCGGGCCGCCGGTTCGGGGTGCCGTCGCGGCGACGGCACCACGGGCGCGGACACCGCAGGCATGGACACCGCAGACGTGGACACCGCGGGCGCGCCCTCCCGGGCCGGTCCCCGCCCGCCCAGTACGGCGCGCTCGGCCAGGGCCGCCAGGCCGCGCCGGTCGAGCCCCTCCCCCGCCGGTGCCGGATGCGCGGTGACCCGTATGGCCAGCGCGCGGGCCGCAAGCACCCGCCGCAGCGAGGCGGCGAAGGTGTCCTCGCCGCAGAACGCGGCCACCGTGCTGGGGCGGCCGCCCTGGGTGTAGCCGAGGGTCACCGGCCGGACCGGGGCGCCCGCGTCGAGGGCGGCCTGGAAGGTGGCCCGGCGGAAGGTGCCCTGGCCGGTGGTGCACCAGGTGGTGGCCTGCGGGAAGACCGCGACCGAACGCCCGGAGGCGAGGAGTCCGGTCAACTCGTCTATGGCATGAGGAAGTTGGCGGGGATTGGTGCGGTCGATGAAGTGCGTACCGGCGCGGCGGGCGAGGCCGCCGACGACCGGCCAGCCGCCGACCTCGCGCTTGGCGAGCAGGGTGACCGGTTCGACGGCGAGCAGTGCGGGGATGTCGAGCCAGGAGATGTGGTTGACGACGATGAGGGTGCCGGGCCCGCCGCCCGGCCCGCCGCCCGCGGTCAGCGAGGCCGCCCCCTCGACCCGTATGCCGAGCGCATCGAGCAGCCCGCGGGCGTGCGCGCGCAGCCGTACCGGATCGGCCAGCCGCTCGCCGTCCGTCAGCGCGCGGCCGACCCGGCGGGCGAACGCGGCGGTGCGCCGGGCGGTTTCGGCCGCCGGAACCCGCGGCAGCGCGTGCGTGGCACAGTCCGGCGTACAGCCGGACCAGACGTCCCAGGGTCCGTGCACCGCGCGCCCGGGGGCGGCCGCCGGGTTCACCGCTCCCCCAGGAAGAAGCGCCGGTAGCGGTCGCCGAGCCGTTCCATGTCCAGGACGACGAAGAAGTCGGCGACGTCGAACTCCGGGTCATGGGCGGGCGCACCGCAGATGACGGCGCCGATGCGCAGATAGCCGCGGAGCAGCGGGGGGAGCTGGGCGGCGCTGGGGCGGTCGGGGACGGGGACGGTGGAGTGCCAGGGGTGGTGCGGGGTGACCCGGAGCCCGTGCGGGGCGGCGTAGCGGGTGCGGCCCAGTTCCCAGGCGTGGGCGGCGGCGGTGCCGCCGTCGGCGAGCGGGACGGAGGCGCAGCCGGCGAGATAGCGGTGGCCGGAGAGCAGGGTGTAGCGGGCGAGCGCGGCCCACATCTGGTTGATCACCGCACCGCCCCGGTGGTCGGGGTGGACGCAGGAGCGGCCCGCTTCGATGAGGGAGGGGCGCAGCTCCTCCAGGGCGGAGAGGTCGAACTCGCCGTCGGAGTAGAGGCGCGGGCTGCGGCCGGGCGGCAGCAGCCGGTAGGTGCCGACCACCTCGCCGGTCGCGGTGTGGGTGACGACGAGGTGGTCGGCGAGGTCGTCGACGGCGTCGATGTCGTGGCCGGCCAGCGGCGAGTGCAGGGTGGCGCCCATCTCCTCGCCGAAGACGCGGTGGCGCAGGCGCTGGGCGGCGCGGATCTGCTCCTGGGTGTCGGCGATCACGGCCGTGTAGCCGGGGGCAGCCGCCGGGTCGGCGGCGGGAGCGGTGTCCTGGGAGGGAAGGGAGGGAGAGACGGGAGTGGCGGGAGTGGCGGGTGCCGGGGCGGCGGTGGACGCGGTCGGTGCCGAGCGCATGGAAGCCCTCCTTGGACGGTGGTGTGCGCACCACCGAAAATCTGTGGTTTACCCCAATGACCTGGCCTTCTCTTCGCAGGAAACTGTTCCCGTGCCCGACGGCCGGGCGCATGAAGCGCAGGGAGCGTACGGATGAGGGTCCGCGGAACACTGGTCGCCGACGGCCGTTGCGGCCTACTTGGAGCGAGACCGGCCGAGCGTTACCGTGCCCCCCGCACGGGTCCGTTGTTACTGCCGAGCAGTGGGGGGCACACGTGAGCCAGCCGTCACGACGCACGCTGTTGGGAACCGCCGGAGCGATCGGCGCGGGGGCCGCACTCGGCGCCGCCGCCCCCGCCCCGGGCGGACCGCCACCGCCGGGGGCCCGCCGAGGGCAGGCCGCCCCGTTCGACACGGCCCCGGCGCGGGCCGCCCTCGAACGGCTGCTGCCCGGCCACGCCGGTCAGTTCCGGCTCCGCCCGCTGGCCCCCGACGGCACCACCGACCGCTTCCGGGTCGAGGGCACCGCGGGCCGGATCACCGTCGCCGGCACGACCCCCGCCACGCTCCTGACCGGCGTCCACTGGTACCTCAAATACACCTGCCACGCCCACCTCTCCTGGGCCGGCGACCAGCCCGCCCTGCCCGCCCGGCTGCCCGCCCCCGCCGGTCCGTCCGAGCGGTCCACCGCACTGCCGCACCGCTTCGCCCTCAACGACACCCACGACGGCTACACCGCCCCCTACGCCACCTGGGCACGCTGGGAGCGCCTGATCGACGTCCTCGCGCTGCACGGCGTCAACGAGGTGCTGGTCACCCCGGGCACCGAAGCCGTCTACCACCGCCTGCTGACCGACTTCGGCTATTCCGACGCCGAAGCCCGTACGTGGCTCCCTGCGCCGTCGCACCAGCCGTGGTGGCTGCTGCAGAACATGAGCGGATACGGCGGCCCCGTCAGCCCTGAACTGCTCGCCAAGCGCGCCGAGTTGGGCCGCAGGATCACCGACCGGCTGCGCGCCCTCGGCATGCACCCGGTGCTCCCCGGCTACTTCGGCACCGTCCCGGACGGTTTCGCCGCCCGCAACCCCGGGGCACGGACCGTCCCCCAGGGCACCTGGTCCGGCCTGCGGCGCCCCGACTGGCTCGACCCCCGGACCGGCGTCTTCGCCGACGTCGCCGCCGCGTTCTACCGCCATCAGCAGCAACTCCTGGGTCCCGCCGACCACTTCAAGATGGATCTGCTGCACGAGGGCGGCGACCCGGGCGACGTACCGGTGCCGGAGGCGGCCCGCGCCGTGGAGAAGGCGCTGCGCACCGCCCGCCCCGGCGCCACGTGGGTGATCCTCGGCTGGCAGGAGAACCCCCGGCGCGATCTGCTGAACGCCGTCGACCACGACCGGATGCTGATCGTGGACGGCCTGAGCGATCTGGACCGGGTCACCGACCGGGAGCGGGACTGGGGCGGGGTGCCGTACGCCTTCGGCTCCATCCCCAATTTCGGCGGCCGGACCACCATCGGCGCCAAGACCCATATGTGGGCGAAGCGCTTCACCGTATGGCGGGACAAAGAGGGCAGCCGGCTGGCCGGGACCGCCTATATGCCGGAGGCCGCCGAGCGTGATCCCGCCGCCTTCGAGCTGTTCAGCGAACTGGCCTGGCGGGAGCGCCCGGTGGACCGCACCGCATGGTTCGCGCGGTACGCCGATCTGCGCTACGGCGCCCGCGACGACCAGGCCCGCGCCGCCTTCGCCGCGCTGTGCACCAGTGCGTACGCGATCGGCAGCGCGGACGGCCGCCCGCACGACTCGGTCTTCGCCGCCCGTCCGGACCTGGCCGCCCGCTCCGGCACGCGCTACGCCACCCACACCCCGGCCTTCGACCTGGCCGCCTTCGACACCGCCTTAGCCGCACTCCTCAAGATCCGCCCGGCATTGCGCGACAGTGACGCCTACCGCCACGATCTGACCGACGCCGCCCGGCAGGCCCTCGCCAACCGCTCCTGGCAGCTGATCCCCCAGCTCCAGGAGGCCTACCGCCGCAAGGACCGCCCGGCGTTCCGGGAGCTGGCGCGGCTGTGGCTGCGGCTGATGCGGCTGAGCGACGAGGTCACCGGCGCGCACCGGCAGTTCCTGCTCGGGCCCTGGCTGGCCGACGCCCGCGCGATGGCGTCCGGCGACGCGGAGGCGGCGCAGCTGGAGCACAGCGCCCGCGCGCTGATCACCACCTGGGCGGACCGGCCCACCGCCGACGGAGGCGCGCTCGCCCACTACGCCAACCGCGACTGGCACGGCCTGATCGGCGACGTCCATCTCCCCCAGTGGCAGGCGTACCTGGACGAGCTGGAGGACGCGCTGGCGGATGACCGCCCGCCGAAATCCTTCGACTGGTACGCCATGGAGGAGCCCTGGACCCGCCGGCGCAACGACTACCCGCTGCGCCCGACGGCCGATCCGCACCGCACCGCCCGCCGGGTCCACGACACCCTCGCCACCGCCCCGTACCAGGGCACCGTCACGGTCACCGCCGCCCCGCACGCGATGCCGCCGGGCGGCCACGCCACGCTGACCGCCGCCCTGCGCAACGTCAACGGCCTGCGCGCCACCGGCCGTGTCGACTTCGCCCTCACCGGCCTCGAGGCCAGAGCCGACGGCCCGCTCTCCCTCCCCTCCCTCCCGCCGGGCGGCACCGGCGAGGCCCGCTGGCGGGTGGCCGCCCCCTCGGGGCCGCCGCAGGATCCGCTGCGCCCGTTGCCGTACGGCCTGACGGCCGAGTACGGGCCCAAGGGCGAGCCCCGCGTCCGCGCGGTCACCCACGGCGTGCTGTTCGTGGCCGGTCCGCTGGACGACGATCTCGAGACCGTCACCACCAATAGGGCGGTTTTCGGCCAGTTGGACGGGCGCTTCGCGATCGACGGCGCGGGGGCCGATCTGTGGAAGGGGACCGAGGAGTTCGGCGCCGTCTACCGGCCGGGCGCGCTCCGGGCGGGCGGCTCGGTGACGGTGGAGGTGACCCGCCAGGAGGACGGCACCGGCCCCTGGGCCCGCGCGGGCATCATCGTCCGCAACGACCTGGCCAGGCCCGCCTCCCCCGGTTTCCTGAACCTCTCCGTGACGCCCGCCAACGGAGCCGTCCTCTCCTACGACGCCACCGGCGACGGCACCCTGGACACCTACCGGCGGCTCCCCGGGATCGCCGCCCCGGCGCTGCTCCGCCTCACCCGCGGACGGGACGGCGGCGGCGCCGGTACGTACACCGGCGCCTGCTCCGCCGACGGCGGCGCCACCTGGCGCGAGATCGCCACCGTCACCGTCCCCGGGGCCGCCGCCGCACAGGACGCCGGCCTGCACCAGTGCGCCGCCAACTCCGCGACGGGGCACCGCGGAACGGCCGAATTCCGCCGCTGGCGGATGTCCTGACCGGCCGCCTGCGATCCACTGGAGCGGTCGCCGGACCACGGCGTACGCTGGCCGAAACGCATCACGAGCGAGGGGAAAACCGTATGGGTTCCGCAGCTGAGAAGGAGTGGCTCTACGGCCTCGACATCTCCGACGCCGTCTGGCAGCGCCCGCCCGGCGACGCCGAGGAGGCGGTGGAGATCGCGTTCCTGGAGCGCGGCGCGGTGGCGATGCGCAATTCCACGGACCCCGATGTGGTCCTGCGCTACACCGAGGCGGAATGGCGGGCCTTTGTACTCGGCGCGCGGGACGGCGAGTTCGACCTGGCGTAGCGGCTGTCGTCACCTTCCCGCCTGGCGCGCGGCGCCTGACACGGCACCTCGCGGCGTTGTCGGCACACCCGCAGAGAACCTCCCCCACGTCTAAAGGGCGCGGGGGGACCCCCTTGCGGGCGCACCTCCGCCTTGCGATGCACCGCACCGGACGCCGCGCGCCCCGCCCTACGGGCGAACGACGGGAATGTGACCACGCCCCCCGGCCCCCCCTGATGGCCGGTCACCCGTGGGGGCGAACAGACGCACTACGGGTGACCATCACAGGATTCACTCGTTCCACCGAACGTGGAGCAGCAGCAGGCGGCATCCCCGCGTCCGGACCGTGACCGCACTTCTCCGGGGCTTTTCGCCGGTGCCGGTGAGGCCGGCGCCGGTGAGCCCGGCGTCGACGGGATCATCGACGTCGAGCAGGCCGAGGCGGCGCTGGTGGAGCACTATCCCCGGCTGGTACGGCTCGCCTATCTCGTCCTGCCGCCTGGCGACGGCCGCGGCCGCCGGGTGCTGGCCGCCCATGCGGTGGTACAGCGCGCCCTGCCGCACCGGAACACCCCCGCGCCCGGACCCGGTATCCCCGCCCAGGGCGCCGACGGCGACGCGACCGCCGATCCCGGCTATGCCGTTCTCCGCCACCGTGTGCTAAAGGCCGCGCTCGCCACCGGACGGCCCCGCCGGCGCCTCCCCGCGCTCCCGCCCCTCCTCCCCCAGGTCTGGGGGCTGCGCCTCTTCCCGCGCTCCGGCGGCGCCGATGAACTCGCCCTGGACCAGGCGCTGTCGGCGCTGTCCGGACCGGGCCGGGCGGCGTTCGTGCTGCGCGATCTGGAGGGGCTGACGGACCGGGAGACGGCCCGGCTCCTGGAGGGCGCCGGGGTGGCCGACCCCCAGGAGGCACTGGACGAGGCCGGGCGGACCGAGCTCCCGGCAGGCAGCCGGGACGGTTCGCTGCTGGAGTCGGCGGAGTTCGACCCGTGCGCGCTGCAGGCCCGGCCGACGGATCTGATCCGGCGGCGGCAGCACGGCCGGGCGGCGCTGGCGGCGGGCGCGGCCGTGGTGGTGTGCGGGGCGCTGCTGGGGCTGCCCGGTGACGGCTGGGGCCGGGACGGCGCCGCCGCTCCCCCGTACGCACAGAACGCGGCGGCCGAGGCGGCCCTGGATCCCGGCAGGCTGACGGCGGCCCCGGCGAGCGCCTGGAAGGACGCGGCGCGCCAGGACTTCTCGGCGTGGCCCGCCCGCGGCGACCGGGTCGGCGACCGGGCGCTGCTGCGCCGGGCGCTCGCGGTCTGGGCCAGGCCGGGCGCCGGGGTTCCGGTCTCGGCGACGCCGGGCACCCCGACGGGCCCCGCGGCCGGTCCCCCGCAGCTGCTGTTCGCGGGCGCCGTCGACCACTCCGTCGTCGTGCTCTTCCACGACGGCCTGCGGGTGGTGCGCTACGCCGAGGCGGCCGACGGCGAGGGCCGGGAGGAGGGCAGCGGCGCGGCGCTGGACTTCGCGCGTGCGGACGGCGCGGCGGCGGCCTCGTCGAGCGCCCTGGTCGTGAACCGGACGACGGGCAACATCCGCTATCTGACGGCCCCTTGGGTGACCTCCGTCCACCTGGTCGACCTGCTGAAGCCGGACGGGGAGGACCAGCAGGTGGGCATCGACGCCGGCGGCCTGACCGACCCCGTACCGATGCCCCGCCCCGAGCAGAAGTGCACCACCTGGCCCGCACTGCGCATGGGCGGCCGTCTGCTGACCGACCTGGGCGAGCTGGCCCCGGCCCGGCTCACCTACGGCCCCCCGCGCAGTCCGGGCGAGGTGAACACTCCGCAGGCCAGGACGGCCTGGGCGCGCGGCGGCTGCGCGCTGGCAGCGGTGCGCGGCCAGGGCGTACGGAGCGTGAACTCCTGGAAGTTCGCGCAGCAGCCGCTGCCCGGGGGCGCGGGCAGCGCGGACTGGGTGTGCACCCGCGCGGAGACCTGGCGCGGACCGGGCAGCCGGACGCTGGCGCAGTTCCTGGCCCCCGCACCGGGCGGCCGGCCGTACGCACCGGGGACGGTGGCGGCCCGCGTCGACGGCACTCCGGCCTGCGGGCCGCGGGCACCGCGGGCGCTGGCCGGCGTCCTGTGGAAGGCCGCCGGGGGCCGGTGGTGGCTGCTGGCCGCGGGCAGCGAGAAGGTCACCTCGCTCAAGGCCGCCGGCGGGGTGCGGGGCCAGGAGCCCGGCCGCCTGTTGGCGGTCAGGGCGGCAGCGGGCGCCCAGGCGCGGCTGACGGGGCGGCTGGCGGACGGGAGCACGGTCGAAGCGCTCCGCTGAGGATCCCCGGCCGCCCGAGGTCCCGCGCCCGGCCCCCGGACTCTGCGGGAAAGGTGCGTCCGGAAAGGCGCGTCCGAGGGGTACCGGCATTCCTTACCCCTCAGTACATTGACGCCATGTCTAATACGGCCTCGCTGCGGCCCGAGCCGGTCGCGTCCGAACACATCCCGCTGAAGGCCCGCAACGTCGCGTTCGACTGGGCGGACACCCCTCTGCACTGGATCCCCGGCGACCCCGCCACCACCCACACGATCAACGTCCTGCATCTGCTCCTGCCGGCCGGCGAGCGCTGGTTCGTGCACGTCTACAAGCAAGTGCTGCCGTACGTCCGCGACGCCCGGCTGCGCGAGGACGTGATCGGGTTCATCGGCCAGGAGGCCATGCACTCCCAGGCACACGACGGAGTGCTGCCGCACCTCAGGGCGCAGGGCCTGGACCCCACCCCGTACACCGCGCAGGTCGACTGGTTCTTCGAGAAGCTGCTCGGCGACCGGACGCTGCCGCCGGGGCGGGCGCGCAAGTGGTGGCTGCTGGAGCGGGTCGCCCTCATCGCCGCGATCGAGCACTACACCGCCTTCCTGGGCGACTGGGTGCTCAACGCCGGGGCGCTGGACGCCAGGGGCGCCGATCCGACGATGCTCGACCTGCTGCGCTGGCACGGCGCGGAGGAGGTCGAGCACCGCTCGGTGGCCTTCGATCTCTTCGTCCATCTCGACGGCGGCTACCGGCGGCGGGTACGGACGTGGGCAACCGCATTCACCGCGCTGGTGTTTCTCTGGCAGAGAGGCATCCGCTTCTTCATGGAGAACGACCCCACCCTGATCGACGGAAAGGCGAGCTTCCGGGAGTTCCTCCGCGCCGGACGGCAGGGCGTGCTGCCGACCGCCGGGGCCATGACGCGCTCCATCCCCCAGTACCTCAGCCGCACCTACCACCCGTCCCGGTACGGCAGCACCGCACAGGCCGCCGCCTATCTCGCCGGATCCCCCGCCGCGACGGCGGCCGAATCCCGTACGCCCGGAGGCGCCTGAGATGCCCCGTACACCCCGGATCCGTAAGGCCCCCACGGCCCGCACCGCCCGCGCCGTCCGCACCGTCGCCGTGGCGGCCGCGGCCGCCCTGGTGGCCCGCCGGGCGCTGCGCCACCGCATCAAGGCGTCCCCGCTGTGGCCCATGCCCGCCCTCGAGACCCCCGTCTCGGGAAAAGGACGGGATGCCCAAGTCACCACCACATCACGGCAGTTGACGGTCGCCGAGCGCACGGAGGAGGCCGCGGGCGTCGTCCGGCTGCGCCTGGCGGGCGACGGTCTCCCGGACTGGGAACCCGGAGCGCATATCGACCTGGTCCTGCCCTCCGGGGCGATACGCCAGTACTCGCTGTGCGGAGACCCCGCGACGCCCGGCTCGTACACCATCGCCACCCGGCTGATCGAGGACGGCCGGGGCGGCTCCCGGGAGGTGCACGAGCGGCTGCACGAGGGCACGGCCGTGGAGGTCCGCGGCCCGCGCAACCGCTTCCGCCTGGACGAGTGCCACGCCTATGTCTTCCTCGCCGGCGGCATCGGCATCACCCCGATCCTGCCGATGGTGCGCCGGGCAGAGCGGGAAGGGGTGCCGTGGCGGCTGCTGTACGCCGGGCGGTCGCGCGCCTCGATGCCGTTCCTGGAGGAGATCGAGAAGCTGGCGGCGCCCGGTGCGGACCGGGTCACGGTGGTCGCCGAGGACGAGGACGGGCGGCCCGATCTGGCGGCCCTGCTCGCCGGTGCGCCGCCGTATGCCGCGGTCTACTGCTGCGGCCCCGAGCCGTTGATGGACGCGGTGGCCGCGCTGCTGCCCGACGCCCCCGAGGGCCTGACCCTGCACACGGAGCGGTTCGCCCCCGCCGCCGCCCCCTCGCCGGCCCCGGCCGCCGACAACGTCCCGTTCGAGGTGGAACTGCACCGCACCGGCCGCACGGTCACCGTGCCCGCCGGCACCAGCATCCTCCGGGCGATCCGCGACCAGGCGCTGCCGGATCTGCCGTACAGCTGTGAGCAGGGCTTCTGCGGCACCTGCCAACAGCGGGTGCTGGCCGGTGAGGTGGCGCACCGCGACGAACTCCTGACGGACGCCGAGCGCGACGACTCACTGCTGATCTGCGTGTCGCGGGCCCGCGACGGCGGACGGCTCGTCCTCGACCTGTGACAGCGGTCGCGCTGCGCTGCCCTGCACCGCGCCGCACCGTCATCATGGTGCAGGTGGATTCCTTCAACGCGCCGCTCGGCGCTGACCTGGTGACCGGCCCGGTACACGACCGCTGGCGCGCCCGGGAGGCTCCGTACGGGGACTTCATCGTGTTTTCCGACGGCTCGCTGTCGGTGATGGAGCTCGTACGGACCTCCCCGCACGACCGGTTGAACGACCGGCGGGCCGAGGAGTGGTACTGGCAGGAGATCTTGCGGGCCACGGCGTGGACCCCCACCGGCTGGCTGGACATCGACGGGATGTTCGCCTCGTGCACGCACGCCGGAAGCCGTGCCATGGCCGGCGAATCAAGCGCCCACGGGAGCATCGGCTGGGTCGCCCTGGCCCGGGACGACGACGAGCGCACCCTGGAGTGGCTGGCGGTCTCCTGTTATTCCAACCCGTTCTCCGAGGTCACGCTGGACGAGACCGCCGTGACGGCCACCAGTACCGCGGGCCGCATCTGGACCTTCCCCCGGTACGCGCCCCAGCAGGTGAAGATCACCGAGGATCCGGCCTACCCCTGGTGACGCCGGGGGCGCTGCCCCCTCCCTGCGGCGGGACCGTTCGATTCCGCGCGGCGCCCCGGGTCGTTAGGGTGGTGCGCATGACGACCGGGGCGCGCCGCAGGATGGGCGTCGAGGAGCGGCGCGAGCAGCTCATCGGCGTCGCACTCGAGCTCTTCAGCCATCGTTCTCCCGAGGATGTGTCGATCGACGAGATCGCCGAGGCGGCCGGTATATCGCGGCCGCTGGTGTACCACTACTTCCCGGGCAAACAGCAGCTGTACGAGGCGGCGCTGCGGCGCGCCGCCGACGAGCTGTCGGCCCGCTTCGTGGAACCGCACGAGGGCCCGCTCGGCGCCCGCCTGCTGCGCGTCATGGAGCGCTTCTTCGACTTCGTGGACGACCACGGCCCCGGCTTCTCCGCGCTGATGCGGGGCGGCCCGGCGACCGGTTCGCGCAGCCGCACCGGCGCCCTGATCGACGGCGTACGGCAGGCCGCGTACGACCAGATCCTCGCCCATCTCGGCGTCCCCGACCCGCCTCCGCGGCTGACGCTGGTGGTCCGCTCGTGGATCTCGCTGGCCGAGACCACCGCGCTGCTGTGGCTGGACGGGCGGCAGGTGCCGCGTGCGGAGCTGGAGCGGCAGCTGGTGCACGACTTCGCGGCGCTGGCGGCGGTGAGCGCCACCTACGACGAGCAGATGGCCGGGGTCGTCCGCCGGATGCTGGCGGACGAGCCGGAGAACGGGATGTTCGCGGAGCTGGTGGCGCGGTTGATGGAGTTGCCGCAACCGGTTCGCTGCGCTTGAGGTTTCTCCCCACGTTGTCGTCTGCGGCGCCGCGGTGTCTTCTCGCCGTTGCGCCTGCGGCCCGTCCGCTGCGCTTTGCCTGGGCCGACGTGTCGGGCTTTCCCACCGTTGCGCCTGCGGCGGGCTGGTTGCCGCTGCGCGGGGCTGTCCGGCAGCG
>NZ_LGKG01000158.1 GCF_001294335.1 Streptomyces chattanoogensis | reverse complement strand
CGATCTTCACACCAGACAGGTGCCGACAGCCAGCACGAGCACGACATCACCCGCCCACGCCACCCCCGCGACCAGCATGTTCAGGATGAACACAACTCATTGGAGTGCTGGTCGAAGAACCTGGCCGATGAGCGCCGCCGGCTGCAGGAGCTGTCCGCGCACGACGCCGACCTGGCCATGGAGACCTGCCTCTATCTCAGCTACCGTGCCCTGTCGAGCGGCGCTGCCCGCCTCTTCCGCTTTCTCGGTCTGCACCCCGGCCCGTGTGTTGAACTCCAGGACGCCGGCGTGCTGGCCGGCCAGGACACCGAACGCACTCACCGTCACCTTGCCGAGCTGTGCGACGCCCACCTCCTCGAGGAACATGCCCAAGGGCACTATGTGCGGCCGGAGATGGTGCGCATCTACGCCGCACAACGCGTCGCGGCAGAGGAGCCACAGCACGCCCGGGACCAGGCGGCACGGCGTCTGATCGCCCACTTCGCCCAGCACCGGGAACACCGGGTGTCTCCCTGCTGACGGGTGTCTCCCTGCTGGCGCCGCAGCGCCGTGCGACAACCCCTCGTTCCCGCCCTGACTGCCGTCCTCCGCTTCGCCCCCGCTGCGTTGTGATCCACCAGTCGCCATGCAGCGAGGGTGCGGCATCAGAGCGGTGCGGGGGACGAGCCGTTCGCCGTGTGCACCGATCATGCGGCGTTCGGTCGCGACGAGCCTGGCACGGCGAACACCGGCGTGATTGACCTGACGGTCCGCTACACCCCGGACGCCGAGTACCACCTCGCCGAAGGACTGCCACAGTCGCTGTCTCTGACGTTTCCCCTGCCGTACTTGACCCGGCCCTTGTGCATCTACGCGCTGGTGATGCTCCCTCACCTGCCGGGTATCGACAGAAGGGGCGTACGGCGGTTGAAATCAGGGTCGTTGTGGAACGTCCCTGGACGCGGACCGGATGGCGAACCCTGCAGGGAGGTGGCGTACCTGCCGCAACCGGCAGCCGACCTCCGCGTGATCGCCCGCATCACCGAAGCCGAGCGGGAAGGTCGGCTCGGCGAGGGCGATGAACTCCAGGTCGGCCTTGCTGGTGCCGAGGATAAGCTCGCGCAGATCGACCGGCGGTCCCAGAAAGCCGGCGTCGACGAAAGCCACCATCAACCTCGGGATGGCTATGCCCAGAAGCGGGGGCCATTGAGCACCGACACAGATCGAGTTGACCCAGGGCACGATCTGAGCACGTGGCCGCTCGATCAGCTGCGCACATACATCCACGCCGCCAGCGGTCAGCAGCTTGAGGCAGCACGTGCCGCGGCGCAGGGGCATGCCTACGACTCCACCCATCCCAAGGAAGTCCGTCGCCAGTGGGCGAAGCTGTCGTTGCTCGCGAACCGGCGCATGCTCACCGACGGCAAAGGGCATCACGCGCCGGTTACCCGGCAGGACTTCATGCTCCGGATGTGGGTGATCGACCGGCTGGGTCCCGATGACACGGACCCCAGCTGGAGCCCCGAAGCGCTGGCGTCCGACACCCTCGCGGCACTGGCATTCACGCCCGCACAGGCCGCCGCTCTCGCGGGCAGCTGGCGTGACCTGGCCATCGAGCAGATCCGCGAGCTGCGGTGGCACAAGAACCTGACGGCCCATTTGGACAGCCTGGTCGGCTACCTGGCACCTGGCCCCACCCGCGACCAACTCGTTGCCTGGAGCGCTACCCGTCAGCGTCTTCCCTGACCGCCCCGGCCGACCAGGGCTGACCGGCCCAGTTGGAGGTCTCGCCGGCCCCGGACTCGTCCGCGCTCTCGGTGAGCTCGTCCATGGACGATCAGCGGAGTTCGACGGTGATGCCGACACGTGCGAGGAGCCGGAGGACGTCATCGACGTACGGCGTTTCGCCCGCCGTGTCCACGGTCACCGCGGCGAGCGCGCGCCGGGCCACCTCGGCGTCGTGCCAGACCAGCGTGAACGGCGCGGGCGGAAAGTCCCCGCCGCACGGGCAGCCGCGCACAGAGCCGCCGTGGCACCAGGAGCTGCAGATGGCCCGCACGCTGATGGACATCACCAGCGAGGATTTCCGCCTTGAGGACGAGCGCGATGCCTACCGGGCGGCCCTGGAGCAGGTCGTCGCCGCGTGGTTCCCCGCTCGATCCGGCACAGCTGTGGCACGGACTGGACGTGTCACCGGCCCGCGTTTGTGTCTTGGGCCTTCGATCTCTGCCGGGTTGAATGCGTGAGCTGCCGGTACCCGATCACCACGCGAACCAAGATCGCCGATAGGGCGGCACCGGCCACAGCGAGGGCGCCTCGTTCCCACCAAGTCACTCCGGGACCTCGGGCAGTGAACGCCCCGATCAGCATCAACGGCCCGAAGAGGAGCAGCAGGAAGATCCGCCAGTTCGTCCACTGGGACCAAGACTGTCGTTGATGACCGTCAACGTCCACTGGGAAGATCCAGGCGGCAAGCCGCATGGACCGCGATGGCTTGGAATCGTGTTGTCGGTCGCCAGACATGGAACAAGTGTCGCAGACAGCACAAATCGGAAGATGGGACTTGGGGGCGGTGGCCTGCGCGGGACAGGCCGTACCGCGGCCCGACGACGCCCGCTCCGCTGTCGTCGCACCGGGCGCTTCGGCTCGGTTATCGATTCCCGTGCTGACAGGTCACGGATCCAGCGATCTCGGCAAGGTTCCAACTGACGTGTCACGGCTCACGTCCGCACCGACACCCCGCAGCTCGGCTCAGCTCCGGAGTGACAACAAGCCTGCCAATGTGACAACTAGCGCGCTTCGGCTCAATGGCCAGGGATTCGGTGAATCCCTGGGCGAGGATTTCGCGCATCCGCTGGTCGCTTGCCCCAGTAGCGCGGGCGTCGAACAGGCGCTGCGCGTACGACGCGGGAAGGTGGACGGTCAGCCGGCGGAAGCGGTCGTCGTCGGTCGTGCCGATCGGCGCGGTGTAACCGAATCGGGCCCTGGTCTCCACCGTGATGCCGGTGCCGGTGCCGGTGGCAGCCTGCGCGCGGCGGCGCTTGCGCACCTGGGGCTGCCAGCAGGTCCGTACGGCGGCGTCGAAAGGGTTGCGCGCCCGGCTCAGTGCTCAGCCGCGTGCTCGGCATGGAAACTGCCGACAAGGGTCTCCAGCAGGCCCGGATAACGGCCGTCCAGGTCGTCTCTGCGCAGCGAGATCCAGCAGCGGGTGCTCTCCGAGCGGGTACGGGTCACCCCGGCCTCCCGAAGGATCTTGGTGTGGTGCGATGCCGTCGACTTGGGGGTCTCGCCGCTGAGTTCCCCAGATGTGTACTCCCGCCCGTCCATCAGCCGGGCGACCATGCCGAGCCGTGTGTCGTCGCTGAGCGCGTACAGCACGTCGGTGAGCCTGATGTCCCCCGTCTCGGGGTGTCGGTAGCTGCGCACCTCACCAGGATCGCACACTCGGTCGCCGACACACCTCCCACCTGCTATGTTCAATGTTCTCGAACTTCGAATATCGAGAGGAGTCACGGCGCATGCGTCGCATCCTGCTGCTGGCCCTGGGGTCGTTCGCCCTCGGGCTGGACGCCTACGTCATGGCCGGTCTGCTGCCGGTCGTCGCCGGTGACCTTCATGTCTCCGCCTCGGCCGCGGGCCAGATGGTCACCGTCTTCACGCTCTGCTACGCCCTCGCGGCCCCCGTGTTCGCCACCGTGCTCGCCGGGCGGCCCGCCCGCGTGATCCTCTCGCTGGCGCTCACCGTCTTCACGCTCGCCAACGCGCTCTCCGCGGTGTCGACTTCACTGACCATGCTGCTCATCGCGCGCGCCGTGGCGGGCATCGGCGCGGGCGTCTACTCCCCGCTCGCCGCGGCCACCGCCGCCTCCCTCTCGCCTGCCGAGCGCCGTGGCCGGGGACTGGCGATCGTGGCGTACGGCATCGCCACCGTCATCTTCGTCCTGCTGATCGCCTCCGAAGCGGTACTGCCCGGCGTCGCCGCCACTCACTGGGGCCTGATCCTGCCGTTGATCGTCTGGGGCGCCTCCGGCTGGGCCCTGCAGGTCCCCCAGCAGCACGAACTGATCGCGGCCGAGCCGGAGCACAGCGCCGTCGCCGTCTCACTCAACAGCTCCGCCGTCTACCTGGGCAGCGCCACCGGTTCGGCGCTCGGCGGTCTCGTCCTGGTCTCGGGTGTGGCCCCGGCCGGCCTGCCGTACTGCACGGCGGGGGTCGCGCTCGTCGCCCTGGTGCTGCACCTGACACTGGTCCGCTGGGGCCGCAAGCGGCCGCGGCCGGTATCGGCTCGCAGGACCGCGCCGGTCACAGAGGCCAAGACCGAGGTCTCCGCGTAAGCAGGGCCCGCCCCCTTCCTGGATATTCCGCTCGCCGCCCCGAATGCGACCGGCCGTGGCCGCAACACAGCCGTCATCAGGCGGGCCTGCTCAGCGGCCGGCGACGGCCGCGCCGGTTCGGCGACGACGTCCTGGTCCTGGTCGTGCTCGCCCCTGTCCCCATCGTGCTCCGCGCCGGCGGACCAGATGACGGACAGCCGGCCGGCGGACGCGATACGGACATCCTCGCCCTCGGGGTCTCCGGCGCCCCACTCGCGGAAGCCCCGCTGGTCGGCTGCGGTCGTCCGTAGTCGGTTCGGCGTCCTGCAGCGTGACGTCGAGGCGGGTGCCGGCCAGCGTGGTGAACGTGACGCGGTCCTCGCCGGGTTGGGCGTTGGCTGCGAGGATGTGCGGACTGTCGCGCAGCACGTCGGCGATGCGGACGGCGTCGTGGTCGGCATAGAGCAACCGGCTCTTTTCGCGGTCGATGGCGGTGTGACTGAGCACTTGAGCCGGCCAGTTGAGCGTCGCGGTTGGCTCCGTCGGAATGCTGGGGGGAGCGGATTCCTCGGTCGTCGGCTGCGACCAGGAGGGCGAGGGTGCCCTGCCCAGGTGCGCAGCTTCATATCCAGGTCCTCCTCCAACAGCCCGACCACCGCCCGCAGCGCCACCACCCCGCCGCGCGCCGTAGAGCGCACCGACGTTGTCCATCATCCGCTCGATCCCGTACGCCCACCCGTACACACGACCGGGACGATGCCCGGATCTTTGTGGGTTCTGCCAGTACGCCGGCCTTCCGCGGTCCGTAGAGACTGCCAGTCGGAGGCCGCGGCGTGCCCCGGGGACGGGGGACCGTGCCGTGGCCAAGGACATGACGAAACACGGGGAGGACAGCGCTGTGAGCACGCAGCAGTACGACGAGATCGGTGAGGCGTACGAGGGCTTCAAAGCCCTGCCATTGGAGCAGTACGCAGTGGTGCCCAGCTTCCTGGCGATGGTCGGGGACGTGCGCGGCAAGTCGGTCCTCGACCTGGCCTCCGGCACCGGCTTCTACAGCCGGGAGTTCAAGCGGCGCGGCGCCACGAAGGTGCTCGGAATCGACATCTCCGGCGAAATGGTCGCCGTGTCGGAGGCGTTGGAGAAGGCCGACCCGCAGGGCATCAGCTACGAGGTGGGCGACGTGTCCGAGCTGCGGCCCTTCGAGCAGCGCTTCGACATCGCCCTGGCGGTCCAACTGCTCAACTACGCGCCGGACACCTCCACCACCGAGCGGATGTGCCGCAACATCCACCGGAGCCTGAAGCCCGGCGCCGAGCTCTTCGTGCTCAACCAGTCGCCCGACTTCCGCTTCGACGGGCCGACCCCGGAGAAGTACGGCTTCCGCAGCGTGCTCACCGGCGAGGAGGTCGAGACCGGACCGCAGGTCCGGACCACGGCGCTCCTCGACCCGCCGGTCTCGTTCGTCGCCAACCGCCCGCGCCGCGAGGTCTACGAGAAGTGCCTGCAGGCAGCCGGATTCAGCGAGCTGACCTGGGTCCCGCTGACCGTGTCGGAGGCCGGCGTGCGCGAGTTCGGCGCGGACCACTGGGCTGACTTCCACGCCAACCCCCCGCTGGAGATGCTGCGCTGCCGCGCTTGACGACCTGCCGGACATCCGGTGGCCCGCCCTCTGGAATTCGCCCAGGGGCCGGGCCACCGATCCCTCGGCGAGTTCGAACGGAGCATCAGGCGACTTGCCTAGCTGAGCGAGCAGGCGGTGGCGCTGGCACGGGATGACCTCATCACCGGAGCCCTCGCCCCGCAGCCCGCTGACGCCTCGGACTCCTAGACCAGCGCGGTGGGGAGGAAGGGACTCGGCGACCCGCTCCACGACACGTGCAGCGCCTCCCGCGCCCGCGTGCACGCCACGAAGAGGACGCACCGCTCACGCAGCATGTCCGCATCGTGCTGAAGCCGGTCGACCTCGGGAGGAGTGATCTCCCTGCCGAAGGGCACGGCGCTCGCCGTGGCGCCCAACACGGCGACGCAGCGGAACTCCAGCCCCTTCATCGCGTGCATCGTGGCCAGGCGCACGCCCTTGGTGCCCGCGTCCGGATTGTCCTTGACCCGTACGGCGGGGATGCCCGCCGCCTCCAGACGGTCCCGGACCTTGTCCAGCAGCAGGTTGAAGCGCGCGCACACGGCGATCTCGGCAGGCCGGATTCCCTGCTCCATCCACTCCGCGATCCGCTCCACCAGTGCGGTGACCTCGGCATGCTCCGAGCCGTACCCGCCGACGTGTGGCTTTCTGCCGTGCAGCAGCGAGCGGTAGCCGGCCAGAGTGTCGGCGCCCTCGCCCCCGAGGTCCCCGACCGGCACCGTGTCGAGGATGCCCGTGGACCAGACCAGGATCTCCTCGGTGCTGCGGTAGTTGATACGCAGCCTGCTGGACCGCCCCTTCACCGAGATGCCGAGCGAGCCGAGCGACACATGGGAGTCGTAGATCCTCTGGTGCGGGTCACCGGTGATGAACAAGTCATCAGGACCCGGCGCGACCGCCGCGCGCAGAACACGCCACTGCGCCGGGTGGAGATCCTGTGCCTCGTCCACGACGACATGGTCGTATCCGTGCACGGACCGGTCCGCGCTGTCCTCCCCGCCGAGCAGCCGGGCAGCCTCGTCGCACACCTGAAGATGCGTGCTGGCGCCCTGTGCAGACAGCGCGGACAGGAACGCCTCGATGCCCCACCACAGCTGGGCTCGCTTCAGCGGCCCGAGCGCCGTCCCCCGTCCCCGCCGGGCAGCCTGCAGATAGTGCTCGGCGGACCGTATGCCCTGGGCGAGGACGACATGCCGGTACTCCTGCGCCAGGAACTGCTCGGTCCACGGCAGCCCGAGCCGCTTGACCACCTTCTGCCAGATACGCCGCTCGTCCTGGTCCCCGATCGGCGACACCGTCCGCCTGCCGAGTTCCCGGATGATGCGATTCGCGTAGGCGTTGACGGTGGTGACGTCGACACGGGCAAGCTGCTCGTCGTCGTCGAGGAGCAGCGCCAGGTTCTCCCGGAGCGCTGCGGCGAGCGCGTTGGTGTAGGTCGTGAGCAGGATCCGGGTGTCCGGCGCACGCGACAGCAGGTGCTTGACGCGGTGCAGTGCCACAACCGTCTTACCGGTGCCCGGTCCGCCGGTTACCTGCACCGGACCGCCGTACGACACGCGGTAGGCCATGCGGCGCTGCGAGGGATGCAGGAAGACCCGCCAGGCCGCGAACGGCTTCTCCAGGATGCCGGCCAGCTCCTGCGGCCCCGTCACGAGGGTGATGCGGCTGACGGTGTTGGAGATCGCGGACGCCAGATCCTCATCGGGCTCGGGGGCAGCGTCGGCGGGCCTGCGGGCGGCGACCACATCCCGGTAGACCTCCTCCGGCGAGAATCCCTCCGCCAAGAACTGCAGCACCTCGAACTGGTCCTCGGGCAGCAGACTCCCGAACGCCTCCAGCTGCGGCTTGTCCACGATGGTCCGCGCAGCCCTCAGCACCTGGTCATCGATGCCGAGTTCCCGCAGCACCGTGTCGGAGTGCTTCGCCAAGACCAGCGAGGGCGCCTCGGCGGCCGCCTTCTCCAGCGCGGGCGTCAGCTGCTCGATGGCGACGACATTGCGGACCTCCAGGCCCCGGGTCGCCGTATTGACGGTGTAGAGCCGCTTGGCCGCCCAGCTGTACGCCGCATCGTGCTTGACGACGTTCAGCAGCAGGAACACATCGCTGCCGTCGTCCGGGGCGAGGACGACACCCCGGAAGTTGTCGTTGATGCGGATGGTCCGCATGCGCGGGTCGCGCGAGTTCTCGACGGACTCCAGGTGCAGTCCCTTGTCGGCGTGCAGTTCCGCTACCGAGAGCCGCTCGAACTTCTCCATCGCTTTTTTGACGCCCGTCCTGAGCGGCTTCTCCAGTGCGTCGTAGCTCTCCCAGAAGGAGTGGGCGAAGGCGAGTCGCGGCACGCGGAGGCTCCTCGGAGTGCGGGTTCGGGGGCTCGGGGATTCGCGGTCACTGACAGACTGTTGAATGATCTTACGAGTCGCGCTGTGGGCCCAGGGCACCGGCCAGCCTCCGCACCTGAGCGAGCAGCCTGGCGGGCGACTGGTCCAGGTCAAGCGCGTGCTGGTGGATGACGATGCCCGCATGCCGGATCCGATGCGCCGTGTGCGGGGCGTTGCCCTTGGCGTACACGAGGTGTCCCTCCGGAAGTCCGAGCGCCGTGCAGTACGCCAGCATCTGATACAGATCGGCGTCCGGGAATCCAGCGCGCTTCTCTGCCTTGTACTTGGCATCGACGACAGCCTGCGGGCCACCCCTCGCGCCGTAGAGGACGAAGTCCGGCTTCATGCGGATCTGCTGCGCCTCGTCGAGGTGGTGGGGGTCCTGCAACCGGCAGCGTCCGCCGCCGGTTGCCAGTGCCTCGCGCAGGGCGACGGTCACGAAGTCCTCGAAGAGCTTGTTCATGTCGAACAGGAACCCGCCGACGCGGAGGGCTCCGGCCAGGTGCTCCGCGGACGCTCCGCGGAGGATGACCTGGGCGAGGTGGAGCGCGTGCCGATATCGGGAGTTGAGCCGTGTCGGATACCAGGTGGGCAGGGCCTTCCCCAGGACGAGCGGGGTGCTGTCCGCCAGCCGCGCCTGCTGGTGCAGCAGTCTGCGCCGGACGTCGCCGGGGACGCCGGGCAGGCGCAGCAGCCGCTCGATGGCGGCGCGCAGCAGCTGATTCTCCGCTATGTCTGTGGTGAAGTCGTCGTACGCGATCTCGACCGGTATCGCCGCCCCGAAACGCCGCCGTATCTGCTCGGCCTCCCTGATCCGGCCGCGTACGACGAGGGCGCTGTCCTCCACGGTCCGGTAGCCCTGGAGCAGCCCCCGCGCGAGGGCCCGATCCACCTGCCGCTCAAACGCGTGCGCGAGGGCGGGAAGGAGGTCGCCGTGCTCGGCGACGTCCACGTCGCCGTCCCGCCAGCCCTTGGGGTCGAGGCTGTAGCCGAGCAGAAAGAACAGCCGGGCGATGGGCACCTTGGGCCTGATGCGTACGGTGACCGGATCGCCGCCGGGCACGTCGACGCGTACGGCGCCGACCTTGCTGCCGGCCTTCAGCACCCACTGACCGGGCCCGTACGGGTCCGGGGCGGCGTCGACGATTCGCGAGGCGGCAAGGGCCCGGCCCACCGAATCCGGGAGGCGGCGGGGCAGCGGCGGGGCGTGCTCGGTGACCTCGATGACGGCAGGGGCGCCGGCGGTCACGGCAGTCACGGCGCGGGCTCGTCGGTACCCGCGGCGAGGGCGGCGCGGAGCGCCGTCAGCCCGTACCGCTTCTCGATGTCGACGCCCTCACCGTAGTGGTGCTCTTCGAGCAGCGGCAGGATCTTCGTACGCCAGGTGCGCTCCAGCCCTCCATCCCGCTGGACCCCCTCCTTCATCAGGTACGAGGGACCTATGCGGAAGTCGGCGTCGTCGATACGGGAGTTGAGCTCGTCCAGCAGGTCGGCGGGCTCGCTGTCCCTGCCCTCCTGCGTGAGCCAACGCCGCAGCAGCCCGCTCGTCGGCTCGGTCCGCGGCGACAGCTCGACGAACGCGAAGCGGCGCCGCATGGCCGCGTCGACGAGGGCGATGGACCGGTCGGCTGTGTTCATCGTGCCGATCACGAAGAGGTTGGGCGGCAGGGAGAAGTCGTCGCCCGAGTAGGTCAGCCGCAGGCTCTGATCCCGGTACTCCAGCAGGAAGTACAGCTCACCGAATACCTTCGCCAGATTGGCGCGGTTGATCTCGTCGATGATCAGAAAGTGCGGGACGTGCCGGTTGCCCGCGCGCGAGGCCAGGTCGGCGAGTTCGCGAAGCGGTCCGGCTGCCAGCCGGAAGGCGACCTCGCGCGTCTCAGGATCCTCTTGGGGACGGAAGCCTTCGAAGAAGTCCTCGTACGCGTACGAGGGATGGAACTGCACCAGCTTCACCTGCTCTCGCCCGCCACCCAGGAATTCGGCGAGTTCGAGCGCGAGATGCGTCTTGCCGGTTCCCGGCGGCCCATACAGGACGATCTGCTTCTCGTCCCACAGCAGGTCGCGGACCTCGCGGAGCCAGTCCCCCGAGTGGACCAGCAGCTTCTTTCTCAACTCCTCACCAGGAACGGGGAGTTCCAGTTTCCTGCGAGCGGTGATCGCAGGAATCTCCAGGCTCTGGCCCCGGTCGGCCGCCTCGGCCTCCTCGATGAGCTCCTCGTCGCTTATCCCGAGGCCGTCGATGAGGTCCTTCACCGCGGTCAGGTCGACGACATCGTGCTGCACCGAAAGCTTCTGCTGGAGCTCCCCGGGAAGGTCCTCATATGCGTGCCCGTTGTCCGCCCAGTCCACCGGCCGTCGCACATTGGAACGCCCGTCCTCGGAGGCGACCTGCTCGGCGGATCCGGTGATCTCTCCGACGTAGAGACGACCTCCGGAGATGGTGCACACGGTGTCGCCCGGCCTCATCCGGGAAAAGAAGGAATGCAGTTCCTCGACGAGTTCCAGCTTCTGGTTGTACGTCGCTGTGGACGCGTAGTCCTCCTCGACGGCCGTCCGCAGCCGGTCCTTGCTCGTACCCTGCTCGACGCTCTGCCGCAGATGCCGGGCGGCGAGGGTCACCAGCCCTTCGGGCAGCCACAAACGCTGGACGAGATCAAGGCCGGAGACGTTGGACCCCCGCACCAGCCAGGCTCGGTTCGGGCCCCACGAGACCTGCTCAAGGTAGTCGGCCAGCGGATGGCCCTCCGCGGTCTTCCACTGCACCCATCCATTGCTGCTGCTGCCGAGCAGAACGGCAGCCGCCGCGGACGGCGAGTTGAACGTGGTGGTCACCGAAAGCTCCAGGTACCCCGGCCAGGTCTGGGAATCCTGGATCGTCCCCTCCGCGACGAGCTGCTCCCGGAGCCGGTAGGCGAACGGCATCTGTGTGCGGAAAGAGGGAACGACGTCCTTCCGCACCGGGGACCCCCCGTAGACGACGAACTTCTGGCTCCCGTTCGTCCCCTTCTCCGCCAGCAGCCGCCCTCGGGCTTCGGGCCCGCCGTTCGGCAGCCGCAGACGGAACTCCGGGTACTCGTCGGTCATCGGTCCCCCGCTCACTTCGTGGATGAGGTCGAGATCGGTACACGGCGGCCTCGCCCATCAGGCCGAAACCACCGTCACGTGCGATCAGATGAGTATTCTGAGGTACGCGGCGCGTGATGTTGACCGCCCGCACATTTCCGGCCACGCCCTCGGGCGGCGCGCTGGGCGAGAGGAGAAGGGTGGAGAGCAGACTGCCCGCACGCACACACCACATTGAGGACATGCTTGCGGCTGTGCCGATGTCCGTCGCGGAGCTGAGGCGAGCGGTGGGCCGGTTCGAGACGGACACCGCCGGGATGGTGCTCGCGTCCATCCGCACCGCTGAACGGGCATTCGCCGAGCTCGATGCGTGCGACACGGTCATCGACGAGGCCGGCGCGCGGGGTGAGAAGGCCGCCGCACGGCTGCGGGAGCTGCTCGCTCTGGAGGCTGCGGATGACGTCGGCGCCGAGCTGGACGCGCTCGAGGCCACGGCCTCGGAGGTCCGGCGTTCCATGGCGGTGCTCCAGCTGATGAACCGCATCCTGGGGCGGGATGCCGACGATGAAGGCGCCCCGCAAGCCGTGGTGCGTCTCGCCGAGGATGACCTGCCGCCGCTTCCGTCCTCGTACGACGACGGCGAGTACGACGACCTGATGGCCATGGCCGACCGTGAGGCGGAGCTGGCACCGCGGCTGGAACACGCCCACCGGCAACGTGTCTCGCGGGTCGCCGCTCACCTGGTCAACGTCGTCCAGGGCGTCGCCCGGACGGGCTTCGCCGACGAGCGCTTCGCCCGGGATGCGCTGCACGAAGCCCGCCGGTGCTACGAGCTGTGGCGCCGGTGCTTGGCCGAACGACGGCGGGATTTAGGCCGCTAGACCGTTACGGCCGGGGCGTCGGCAGTCAGGCGGACGGCCTGCGTCTGGAACCCTGGCCTCGGCCCAGACGGCCTTGCCACCTGGCAGGTACGGGGCCGTGGCCAAGCTGTCGGTGAGCGCGACTACAGCAGCAGGCCGCGGCCGGATTCGCTGTCGGTGGCGGTGATCGTGCCGGAGACCGGCGCGGGCCATCGCTCGCCCCGGGCGTCGGTGACCTCGATACGGAGCATGCCGGGCCCGGCTCCGGAGCCGGGAGCGTAGGCCAGCGCGAGCCGGAAGTCACGGCCGCGTACGCACCCGTGCTGCGCGGCATTCGCGGCGAGCTCGGCGAGCAGCCGTGCGAGCCGGGCACCGCGCCGTGTGGACGACAGGAGCTGCACGAACGTACGTACGGTGAGTTGAGCGCGGGGGAACCAACGCACGTCCCGGAGGTGGCCGCCTATGACCGACAGCACTGACCCAACGGCCTGCGACGGGGAGCGGGAGCCGGACCTCTCCGACAGCCTGCGGACCTTCGGGGCCTTCGTCCAGGCGTTACGCGAGCACGCCGGCCTCAGTCGGGCCGACTTCGGGGAGCGGGTGCGGTTCTCCAAGCACACGGTGGAGTTGGGGCGCCGGATGCCCGACGAGACCTTTGTCGAGCGGGCGGAGGCTGCCTTGGGCAACACGGGTGCCCTGCGGAGAGCGGCGAAACACCTGACGCGCGGCGAGCCGGGGCTGGCGGCGTGGTTCCGGCGGTGGGCTCGGCTGGAGCGGGTGGCCGTGAGCCTGTGTACGTATGAGTGCAGGCTGGTGCCGGGGTTGTTGCATTCGGAGGGCTACGTGCGGGCCGTCTTCGAGGGGACGATTCCCTTGCTGACCGACGAGCAACCGGAGGCTCAGGTAACTGCCCGCATGGAGCACCAACTCATGCTCCGCGAACGTCCGCACGTTGCGTTCAGCTTCATCGTGGAGGAGTCCGTGTTCCGGCGCAGGTTCGGTGACACGGAGCAGATGCGGGAGCTCATCGACCACGTGTTGGAGCTCAGCGCACTACGTAACGTGACGCTTCAAGTCGTGCCGCTTGAGGCCAGGTTGCCTGCATGCCTGGACGGTCCCGTGCAGCTGCTTGAGACGCCCGACGGCCGACGGCTTGCGTACGCCGAGGGGCAGCAGAACTGCCGGTTGATCGCCGACCGATAAGAGGTCACTCTCCTCCACCAGCGCTATGACACAGTGCGCTCACAGGCCCTGCCCCCAAAGACTCTCAGGGTCTGCTGGAGCGACTGCGAGGAGCGCAATGAGCACGACGGAACTCGCCTGGCTCAAGTCCAGCTACAGCTGCAGCCAGGGAGACAGCTGCGCGGAGATTGCCATCACGGATCAGCCGGTACTCCAAGGACCTGGCGGGGCCGCATCTCACCATCGGGCGCGACGAGTGGGAGCGGTTCGTAAGCTACGTCGCGCACGGCTGAGCCCCTCTGCATGCTCAGCCGTGCTGCGACGGGCCCTCAGTCGTACTCGGGTCGGGCCGGATGGCGGGGGCCCTTGCCCGGGGGCGGGGCGAGCGGGGACGTGTAGTTCTCGCCATCCAAGAGCGGGTTATCGAGGGTTAGGCCGGCGGCGGCCATGCGGTCGTAGAAGTCGAGGATAAGATCCTTGGTGCGATAGGAGCCGCACTTCGCCTCGTCCTTGCGCTTGACGATGGGGAAGGCTTCGAGGATGTAGTCCACGTCGTCCCGGGCGATGCCGTAGAGGTGGAAAAACAGCGCGTCCAGCTCGGCGCGGATAATCGTCCGGCGGTAATCGTCCCAGTGGAAGGGAGCGCCGATGTCACCCAAGTCGTTGGCGAAAGCGTCCATGTCGGAGGCCGTGTACGTGAGTTCCAGCACCCTTCGCAAAATAAAGGATCGATGCCGAGATAGCTGCTGCAAACTGGGGACCGGGAGCTGGTTCACAATAAAGAAACTCATTGAGGAACCGCCGATCTTTTGCCGAGCTACATAATCCAGAGCGATAGAAGACCAAGCGGCGCCAAGCAGTACGGCATTTACGCCACCCGCAGTCAGCATGAACTTGTGACCGTACCCAGCTAGCGGGGCAAACGACGAGACCATCGTCCTTTCGCTGACATTGTTGGTGACATCTCGCCACCCAAGGAACCACTTAGTGCGCGACGGCTTGCGGGATACCTCCTTCTCCACTAGCGAACTGTGAATCCAATACCGGGGTATGCCGCGATACTCCGGGTCATTGTGCTCTGCAGGAGTGGATTGCGGAAGAGTCCCTTTGTTCAACTGCTTTTGGGTTGCCCCCTCATACGTGGCAAAGCGGTGGTCGTAGTGGTGGAACATTTTAGCTTCGTATAGCGGGAGCATGCGGTCAGCATCGCGAGCGAAGGTGTTACCGGTGAGGGTCCAGCCTTCCGCTTCGAGTTGCTCGCGGGTGTGGAATAGGTGAGAGTCGTTCGACATATGGAACATGGTCGTGAACGACAAGTTCCAGGGATTACCGTTGGGGTCACCCTCCTTGATGAGGACGGGCACGCTACGATAGATGTCGAGAGTTATTTCGGCATCGCGACGAGTGCGGAATATTGGACAAGTTCCAGTGTTGGGGTTGATGCGATCGATATCGGCAGGCTTAAGGCTGAAGCGCCGTTCGTTGATCTGTTCAACTTGGCGCACTTTAAAGACTAGTGAAATGCCCGCTTCAGGGGTCCCTGAACCCATAATGGTCAGCAGGCAAAATCTAGTCTGATTGTGAACCCCAGGGAACACCTTCTCTTCATTCTCGAAGTCGTATAGCGAGGAAAGAGAACCGTGCTGGACAAGGTCCTTGAAGAAGAACTGCGTCGTGGCGTCGGTGGCAATACCTGTGGGTACGATCACGCCTGTACGGCCCGTCGGGCGGATGAGCACGCGGTCGGTCTCGGCGAACACGGCATACGTGTTGATGTCGCCTCGACCGGTGAACGGGTAGCGGAGCGACGAGCGCAGGAACTGACTCTCGCCCTCCGCGCGACGCTTGGCCGCGATGAACTCGGCGAAGAGTTCTGGGTTGGTCGTCGGCAGGGCCGCAATGCGCTTCTTGCGGGCAGCAGCGTTCGGGGCCGTGGCGATTGCCTCGTCGCGCTGGGCGAAGAACTCCTGTTCCTGGAGCTTGATGCGCTCCCACGGCGGGTTGCCGAGCACGCAGGAGAAGCCCCCGGTCCAGCCCACCGACTCGTCAACCTCCGCGTCGGCGGCAGGGGCATCCGGGACCCGGAAGACCTCGGGGAACTCCAGATGCCAGTGGAAGAACTTGTACTGCTCGGCGAGGCGGATGATCTCCTCATTCGTGCTCACCGGGATGCCCGCTCCGGGGCTCTGGAGGTCGCGGAACACGCCTTCCGTGACCGGGGTCGGCGCGCCGGACCACTTCGGCCAGACGAACGCCGCGCACCAGGCGTCAGCGATGTGCAGCGCGCTGACGTACTTTGCGGACTGCTCCAGCTCGCGGAAGCGGCTGGACTGGAGCCGCACATCCCGGAGGGTGTTGGACGGGGCGTCGGTGATCTCGCGGAGGGTCGCCGCGAAGGCTGCGTTGGAGACCCAGATGCGCTCCTCCGTGTGGAAGATGAGCTGGCCGGCCTGCTCTTTGGCGTTACGCTTCCTCACCGCTGACGCGATCTTCTTGTCATCGCCCTCGATCGGCTTGAACGCATCGTCCGGTATGCCATCGGCCAGAAGCGCAGGCGTCGCGCCGATCAGCGCGTTGCCGTGCTTGATGTGAGCGTCCAGGAAGCCGAGCGGCTTGCCCGGTTCCATGGCCTCCAGCCACAGCGACACCTTGGCGAGTTCGACGGCCATGGGGTTCAGGTCCACGCCGTAGATGCAGCGGGCGACGACCTCGTGCAGGGCGTGGCGTACGGCGTCGATCGTCGGCTCGGGGTTCTGTTCGCGGACCGCCGCAACCCTCTTGGCAATACGCCGGGCCGCCGCGACGAGGAAGTGACCGGAGCCGCAAGCCGGGTCGCAGACAGTGAGGTTGAGGAGTTCCTCGACAATCGCCGGGCCAGGGTCCGGCTGCCCCGACCTCGTAGCGCGGATCTCGCCGCGCTTCACCGCGTCGTCGATGACCGGGTCGAGCGCCGAATCCAGCAGGCAGTCGATCAGCGACGACGGGGTGTAGTAAGAGCCCGTGGTCTTGCGGGCGTTACCCGCGAGCTCGACCAGTTCGAAGCTGCGCTCGGTGGCCTCGTGCTTGGGGACGAGCTCCAGCAGGGACTCGTAAATCGAGCCGAGTTCCTCGGCGTCCAGGTGGCGGTAGTCGATGACACGGGTCCGCTTCGCGCCGGGGTCGCGGACCGTCGCCAGGGCGCGTACAGCGGCGAGCAGATGCTCATTGGAAAGCTTGAGGTCGTGCAGGAGCTTGTCGGCCTCGGTGTCGTCGAAGATCCCGCCAAGCGCGGGGAGCCCCAGCTCCTTCCGGCCGTCGTCGTTGCCGAGGCCGGACAGGACGAAGCGCAGGGTCTCGTATAAGTCGCCATGGGCCGTACCGCGCCGCCGCTGCGCCTGGCGGCGAAGCCGCGTGGAGGAAAAGTACGCGACGTATCGCTCCTTTGCAGCAGCATCCGCAGACGGCGCATGCAGCACCCCGCGGTCCTCGGCCACGAACAGGAACAGCAGCCGGTAAACCAGGCGCAGCAGCGCGTAGTGGAAGGTTCTGACGTCCAGTTCCTCACGCAGCTCCCGGTTGTGGGGGTGCCGGAGGAAGCCCGTGCCGAGCGTGGTGATGGCGCTCTGCACTCCCTTGCGCAGCTGCTCCAGCGCGCGCACGCCCGAGTCGATGGCCTCGGTGCGCCAGTTCTCCAGCCGGCACCCAGAAGGCGCCGCGCCCTCCGCCACCTCGAAGCGGGACACGTGCAGCAGCCGGTACAGCAGCACGAATTCGCTGAACAGCTCGCCGTCGAAGATCGCTTCGAGGTCGAATTCCACATACGACGCCGTCGCGAGCGCGCTGGAGTCGCGGAGCAGCCGCAGCTGCCGGCCGTTCGTCAGGACACCCCACAGATGCGCTTCAGCTCGGTTCAGGCACTCCTGAACCAGCGACTGCGGCGGAACCTCTCCCGGTGCCGGTCGCTTGTCCAGGGATGTGCTCCACGCGGTCATGTGGATGAGCGCATGGTTCCAGCGATGGCTGATCGGGAAGATCTTGGTCCCGTCGTCGGACGCGGCGCCCGACTCGCCCAGCATCGTGAGACGCCCGAACCCCAGCTCCGCGAAGAGCGGTTCCAGCCACTGGCTGCGGGCCAGTCCCGTCGGGTCGGCGGGTGTCTCGGCCTCGGGTGCGACCGGCAGTTTCGCGCGCAGCTCACGCCAGATCGACTTGAGGTAGTCCCAGTGCCTCTCGGCGTCGTCGCGTACCGAGCGGGAGCCGATGACGCCATAGTCCGCGGGTTTGGAGCCGGGGACGTCCTTCCCCTCGGAGATACGCACGAGCATGTCGGCGGGGAGCAGGCCGCCCACGGTGTGGACGGCGGAGAAGACCTGGTTGCGGGTGGTGGCGGACATCAGGCGGCTCCTCCAGAGAGCACCGGCAGGTAGACGTAGACGCCGAGGACGTCGGCAGGCTTCTGGGCGGTCACGCGCAGGCCCCGGACGATCTCGCGGGAGGCGGTGCGCACCCGCCGGTGGGATTCGCGCAGTTCGTCGGCCAGTTCGTCGCCGTACGCCTCCAGGTGCGTGTCCACCGACGGCAGCTGGTCGAGTACGCGCTGCATGGTGCGCTCGCCGAAGGCCGGATCGGTGTTCTCCGTGGCCTGTGCGTCCAGCATGCGCACCGCGGCCCCCTGGGTCAGCCACACCGCGTTCGCCGGGGCGCCCTCGAAGGCGAGCAGCCGGGCGTCCTCGGCGACGAGCTGCTTCTCGCCGTTCCGTGAGGGGAGGGTGAGGTGGAAGCGATAGCGGACCAGCAGCAACGTGGTGCGGGTGGTGACGTCCGTCGTACGGATCACTCCGCAGCGGCGGGCGGGGCGGGTGCCGTCGGCATGGGCGTCGAGCGCGGCGTTGAGGACATGCCCGGCGACGGCGCCGACCACCGGATCCGTACGGACCAGGGCGGCCTCCCCGCGTGCCACGGCCGATGTCGTGCGGAACGGAACGGGCTTTCCGGTCTCGACGATGTCGCCGCCAATGACCGGTGCGAGCGCATCGCGCAGGCCGGCCGGGGTACCGCTGACATCGGCGGTGAAGTCCCCAGAGCCATCCCTGCTGTCGCGTAGGACACCGCTCAGCGCGGCCAGGGAGTGCCGTACGAAGTCACAGACCTCGCCCGCGCTGCCCAGGGTGTCGCGGATGGCGGCGACCTCGCGGGCCACCTCCTCCGGGTGGATACGGCGCTGGGCGAACTTCGCCTGGGAGGTCGTCTCCCGCTCCGCGGCCGAGTTCCAGTCCTTCTCCAGCTGCTTCGCCCGAGCGTCGATCGCGCCCAGCGCGTCGACCTCGAACAGCCCTTCCTGCTGCCCGTGTTGGGCCTGCTGGCCCCGCATCAGCAGCCACTCCACGATCGCGTCCGTCACGCCTGTCGACATCTCATCAGGGACGGAGACGGAAACGCCCAGGTCCTTGCGGATCTGCCGGTGCTTCGTGATGAGCACGTCGAGGACCTTGCCGTCAATGCCGTTGTCGCTGCCGTAGAGCGTGATGATGCGCACCTGGTCGCGCTTCTGCCCGTACCGGTCGACGCGGCCCTCCCGCTGGTCGTGGCGGGTCGGGTTCCAGGCGAGGTCGTAGTGGATCACGGCGTCGAAGTGGTGCTGGAGGTTCACACCCTCCGACAGGCAGTCCGTCGCGACGAGCACCCGCCGGGCGGCCGGGTCGTCGCCCGCCTTGCGGGCCAGTTCCTCGATGTGCTGGATGCGCTGCTGAGGGGAGAGCGTGCCCGTCACGTACCCGACGTCCGTCTTCTTGCCGAGCTTGCCGTCCAGCTGCTCGGCCACGTACTCAGCTGTCGGTATGTAGCGGCAGAACACGATGGGGTTGTAGCCGTCGGCGAGCAGTGCCTTGACGTGCTTGATCAGTGCCTTCAGCTTCAGGTCCCCGCCGGATCCTTCCAACTCCGCCGCACGGTCCGCCAGTTCGGCGAGACGGGCACCCGCATCCTCGGTCTGCGCACCGGGCGCGACATCGAGGCCTTCCAACGCGTCACCGTCGCTGGAGTCCTGCGTCAAGGGAGCGCCGAGATTGTCGGCCTCCTTCGCGTCGGCGGCGGACGCTGCGGCGGAGCGCGTACGCAGAGTCTGGGAGGCGGCGCGCGGGGACGAGACCAAGGAGCGCAGCAGGGCGATGGCGGACCACCAGGCGATACGAGCCTCGCGTTTGCCCTGGCTGCCGGCTGCTTCGACCCGCTCGCTGGCGTACGCGATGGCGTCGTCGAGCAGCGCGCGGTAGGCCGGGGAGAGCTGGTAGGTCTCGTCCTTGAACTGGCGGTCGGAGGGGAAGGCGGTCTGCTCGGCGAGCCGGTCGTCGGCGAGGCCGTCCTCCTTGGTGAGGTACTTGCGCACGTCGGCCCGCTTGCGCTGGACGAAGTGCTGGGCGAGCAGCTCCCGGCCGGCCTTGGAATCGAGGTCGACCGTGGCGAGCTCCGGCTTGACCAGGCCCAGCAGATTGCGGAAGGCGGATTCCTTGCCGCTGTGCGGGGTGGCGGTCACCAGCAGCAGATGGCGTTCGGCGTCCTCTGCAATGCGGCTCAGCAACTCGTATCGGAGCTGATTCTGGGTGGATGCGTTGTCGTCGGCGGCGACACAGGTATGCGCCTCGTCGACGATGACCAGGTCGGGGCAGTGACGTACGAAGTCGTCACGGTGGCGGGTGGACTTGATGAAGTCGGTGGAGACGACGACGTGAGGGTGCTTGTCGAAGAGGGACTGGCCGAGGTCGAGGCCGCGCTCCAGGCGGGAGACGGTGGAGGCGAGGACGAGTTCGGCGTCGATACCGAACTTGGTGCGCAGCTCCTCCTGCCACTGCTCGGCCAGCGCCGGGGAGCAGAGCACGGCAAGGCCCTTCGCCTCTCCCTGAGCGAGGAGTTCGCTCGCGATGAGGCCCGCCTCGACGGTCTTGCCGATGCCGACGTCGTCGGATATCAGCATGCGGACCGTCTTCTGACGGAGTGCCATGAGGAGCGGGACGAGCTGGTAGGCGCGGGGCTCGACCGCGATTCCGGCTAACGACCGGAACGGGCCCGCGCCGGAGCGGAAGCCGATGCGCAGGGCGGAGCGCAGGAGGCCGGCGGTTTTGGCGTCGCCGAGGTCGCTCGGGTCCGGGGCAGCGAACCGGGCGTCCTCAACGGGCTCGAGGGCGGGGAAGACGGCGGCGATGTCGTCGTCGGCGCCGCCGAGCGGCCGCAGGACGAGCATGTCGGGGGCGCTATCGGGGAGCACGACCCAGTCGCGGCCGCGGGCAGTGACCAGAGAACCGGCCGAGTAGGTGGGCGTCGTCATGGAAGGGTGGATTCCTCTGAGGTTCCTCGGAGAAGGGAAAAGGTGTGCGCGGGCTGCGCGCGGTCAGCGTCTGCCGGAGGAGCTGGTGGCACCTGGGCCGAAATACCGCTGGAACTGCTGGGCGATAGCGGGCCAGTCGCCGTCGTGCGGGAAGCGGACGACGTCCCAGCCAGCGTCCAGGAGCCGGTCCTCGGCGTCCGCGTCGCGCTCGGCGACGGCCTCGTGGCCGTGGACCGGGCCGTCGACGAAGACGGCGACGTTGACGCCGGGGAGGCGGTAGACGTAGTCGGGACGAGCGAGGGCCTCGGTGACGAGGTGCTGTGCCTCGTCGGGGAGCCGCAGCCCGCGCTCCTTCAGCCAGGTCACGAGGTCCCGTTCCAGGCTGGTGTCCGACTGGGCGGACAGCCGCTGGAGCTGGTCGGTGCGGGTCTCCCCGCGTCCGGTTGTCCGCGTGTCGGCGGCGGCGAGGCGCAGCAGCAGGTCGCGGATGGTGTGGCGGTCGATGGCGCCGTGGTTGAGCTGGTTGCTGTACGTGAGGAGGCAGTCGTAGCAGCCTCGGGCACACGGCCGCTCGGTGCCAGGCCTGGCCAGGTCCTCGCCGTGCTCGTCGAAGTGGCAGATGGCCAGGGCCTGGCGGGCCGCCTTGGCCAAGGCGTCGGGCTCCGCCTGGAGGCGGCGGAGCACCCCTGCCCCGCCCTCCGCGGCCTCGGTGAAGAGCAGGCGGTCGCGCGGGCCGTCGTCCGGGGGCAGCAGTTCGCTGTTGAGCTCGGAGTCCTCCAGCTCGAAGGCGGCCTCGATGCCACGTTCCAGGGCGTACATGAGCGACAGCGCTACGGGCTCCGGCAGCGGTTCGTCGAGCCTGGCGACGAGGATGTTGCGGCGGTCCTCGACGTACGGGATGACCCGCTTCTTGCGGCGCTTCTCGTTGCCGTCGGCGTCGACGACGGGCATTTCGCTGGAGTCGCCGGAGGCCTCGGAGGCGTCGCGTTCGTTCATCCAGCGGCCGTCGCCGGGGTCGAGCCAGAAGCCGTCCGGTTCGTCCTTCTTGGCGCGCAGCCGGCCCCGGTTGGTGATGCGTATGGTCGCCGAGTCGCCGTACGAGAGGGTGGCGAGCTGCCCGGCCGCGTCGTACACGAGCGCATCCTGGCGTCCGGGGCGGGTGCCGTGGTCCTGGAAGCGGTACGAGGTGACCAGGCGGAAGCCGGCCCGGCGGCGCTCCTCCTCGTCCGAGGAGATGCGTTCACGGCGCTGGGTGTAGACGGTGTGCAGCTGGAGCAGGCCGTACGTGGCCTGGCCGAGCGGCTCGTTGCACATCTCGCAGCGGTCGGCGCGGTCGCGCGGGTCGTGGTGATATCCGCAGCTTCCGCAGCGGCGGGCCTCGCTGGTGGTGACGTCGCCGGAGGCGTCCGGTGGCAGCTGGATGCGGGTGACCTGGTAGCGGGCGCCCTCGTGGTAGATGAGCGCGCCGGGGCCGAACTCGCGGATGGCGAGGAAGCGCGGGCGTTGCAGGAAGTCGCCGTCGCCGGAGCGGCGCCCGGTGGTGGGGATGTAGGCGGCCAGCGGGAGGCGGGGGAAGGAGTAGCCGGGGAGGAAGCCCTCGGAAGCGAGATAGCGGTAGGGGTTGAAGTCGGAGAGGACCGACTTGCTGTCCGGGGTCTCGTTCTTGAGGAGGTTGAGCTGGGTCTCGGCCTCCTTGCGCCGGCTCACCGCGATCCTGCGGTCGCGCTCGGAGAGGGTGTGGTCGAGGACGCGCTTGTTCTGGATGTACTGGTCGTCGAGCGCGGCGGAGAACAGCTCGCGCCACCGGTCGAAGGCGTCGTTGAACCGCTCCGGGACGGTGCGGACCTTCTCCTCGATCCAGGAGTCGTCCCACCAGGTGGTCGTGGCGAAGTCGGGCAGCAGTCCGCCGAGGACCTGGTACGCGGCCCGGACGGTGCGGGCCTGTGCGTCGGTGTCGCGTGAAGCCGCGGAGATGTCGTCATGCAGGTCCAGGGCGGGCTGGGGGCGGCCGGAGCCCTCCACGTAACCGATGTTGATGACCTGCGGTATCGCCTTGCCCAGCTTGAGTCCGGCTTCGGCGATCCAGATGCCCTGGAGGTGGGAGAGGACCAGGTCCTCGTTGGCGAGGTCGAGGCGGGGCGGGGCGACCGCGCCGGCGACCATGCGCTCGGAGCGGCGGAAGTAGTACTGGTCGTGGCTGTTGCCGGTGGCGCAGTAGGTGGTGACGAGGGCCGGCTGGCCGGAACGGCCCGCCCGGCCGCTGCGCTGGGCGTAGTTGGCCGGGGTCGGCGGGACGTTGCGCATCATGACGGCGTTGAGCGAGGAGATGTCGACGCCCAGCTCCATCGTCGGCGAGCAGTAGAGCAGCTTCAGCTCGGCCTTGCGGAAGGCCTCTTCGCGCCGCTCCCGCTCTCCCGGGTCGACCTGGGCGGTGTGCTCGCGGGCGGCGAAGCCGGCGAGGGCCACGGCGGCGTTCTTGTAGAGGTCGCGGAAGAAGGTGTTGACGCGCGGGCCGTCGCCGCTGGCGTACGTACGGGTGAGGGGGTCGTGTGCTCCGGTCTCTCCCGTGCCGGGCCGCCAGATGAGGGAGGCCGCGGAGACCCGGTAGCCGGTGACGGCGGGCCCCGATGCCGCGCGGCGGCCGCGGCCCGCGCGCTGGGGGGCTTCGCCGATCTCGGTGACCAGTCCGGCCTTGGCAAGGACCTTGAGTAACTCCTCGATGACCAGCTGGATGTCGTCGTTCGGCAGCTCCCGAAAGGCCGTGTTCGTACGGCGCAGGTACTTGCCGAACTTTCCGCGCGCGGACAGGAAGAGCCCCGAGCGGTCCATGCCGGGCCGGGACGGCTGGGGGTAGGCGGTACCGACCTTGGGACTGTCGCTCTTGGTGACGACCCAGGGGTCGATCAGGCGCTCCTCGCTGGCACGCTGCAGGGTGTCGAAGTCGTCGCGGAAGTACTGGACGTCGACGGCGAGGGCGCGGCGCATCTCGTCCAGCAGCGCCTTCGTGATCTCGGCGCGCAGGGCCGGGTCGGCGTCACGGAGGGCGGCATGGGTGGTGTCCCAGCGGTCCTGCCGTTCGGCGAGCCAGCCGAGGTCGGCGTAGTCGATCTCCAGCAGGCCGGTCTGTTCCAGGTTGGGCATGGTGATGCGCCAGCCGCGCTCCAGGTCGAGGTAGAGCCGGAAGGCAATGACGTCGCGCAGGGTCTTGGCGGCGTTGCGCAGCATGTTCGGCGGGAGGTCGGACTGGCCGGTGAAGTCGACCGGTTCGAGGCCGAGGGCGCCCGCGACGCGGGAGGCGAGCTCCTCGTGGGGGATGCCGTCCTCGCCGTCCTCCACTGCCTGGACCGTGGCACGGTAGAGGGCTCCGCGCAGCTGGGTGATCTGGACGAAATCGTTGAAGTGGCCGGCCTGGAGGGAGGCGTCCTGCCGGTTGTCGACGAAGGTGAGGAGCTTGCGTGCTTCCTTGTCCAGGGCGTCGGCGGGCACGGACTTGAGGGAGCGGACGATGGACGCGGAGATGAGCGAGGTCGCGGACGAGCGCCCTTCCTGGTCGAGCGTGGCCAGCTTCGCGAAGTCCTTGCCGCGAGTCTGCTCGTACGACACCCCGCAGTGCAGGCAGAACAGGAACGGGGACGGGATGAAGGCGGCCTTCAGTTCGCCACTGCCCTGGACGCCGTACGGGTCGACGGTAATCGGGCGCGGCAGCCGGTCACGGTAGGACTTCTTGACGACCTCCTGTCCCTTGTCGTCCAGCTCCAGCCAGGATTCGGGCAACCGGCGGTCGGCGATCGCCTCGTCCTCGGTGTGCGGCCAGGGGCGCTCGGGGTCGATGTGGAGGTAGCCGTCCCCGGCCCGGCCGCCCGTGGCGGCGGTGTCACGGCGCGGCTCGTAGCGGATGTCACCGTCCTTCTCGGTGCACCACACCGTCAGGTACTCCTGACCGCACTCGCGGCAGAACGCCAGCGGCATGAGGATCTTGCCGCCCGAGCCGGGCTGCTCGCGCTGGTAGTCGCGGGTGAGGTGACGGGTGAGCTTGTCCTCGAGGGTGACGTAGACGGTGTCGCCCTTGGACAGGAACTGGTGCAGCCGGAAGGCGAACAGGGGGCGCTCGGTGACCGGGTGCTTGGCTTGTGAGCCGGCCTCCAGGGCGAGGCGGATGGCCTCGGCGCACTGCTCCTCGGACACCCCGCTCTGCTCGGCCAGGTCCGTGGCGGCGTTCTCGATTTTTTCCGGCATCTGCCGTACGAGGCGTCCGGTGGCCTCGTCGGTCGCGAGGCCGAAACGGGTCTCGATCCAGCGGGCGAGTGGATCGCGAACCAGGTCGTCGTACGCGCGCGGGGCGGCGGGGGCCCTGAGGCGCTCGGCGGGTACGGTGTCGGGTGCCTCGTCGGTGGCGCGGACGAGGGTCTCGCCGATGACGTGCTCGGGGTGGACCGTGGTACCGAAGAGCTTGGACGCAACGTCGGCGACGACCTGCTTCTGGTCGTCGAGCGAGCCTTCGGTGGACATGGTGGCGGAGGTGCCGACGCACTGGAGGCCGTCGGCCTGGCAGGCCTCGCGGACGCGCCGGATGAGGAAGGCGACGTCGGCGCCCTGGCGACCGCGGTAGGTGTGGAGTTCGTCGAAGACCAGGAACTCCAGGCCCCTGGCCATCTTGACGAGGCTCCTGCGGTCGTCGGGCCGCGTGAGCATCAGCTCCAGCATCACGTAGTTGGTGAGCAGGATGTCCGGCGGATTGTCGCGGATCTCCTTGCGGCGGGCGTCGTCCTCCTGGCCGGTGTAGCGGGCGAAGGTGACGGGCTCCCGACCAGCGCCGAAGCCGTCGCACAGGTATTTCTCCAGCTCCTTGAGCTGGCTGTTGGCCAGTGCGTTCATCGGGTAGACGATGATCGCCCGCACCCGGCCGGGCGCCCCGGAAGCCTCCTGTGCCCGCTGCCGCAGGACCCGGTTGACGATCGGCACGATGTACGACAGCGACTTACCGGAGCCGGTGCCGGTGGTCAGGACGTACGAGGCGCCGGACTCGGCGGCGTCGATCGCCTCGCGCTGGTGCTGGTGCAGGGTGAGCGGACGCCCATCGCAGGCAGTGCCGCCCTCGGTCTTGCCCGCCTGGAAAATACGCGCACAGGCGTCCTCGAGCACCTTCTTGCCGGCGAGTTCGGCAACCGTGCCGGCGGCGGCGAAGAAGGGGTTGAGGGAGAGCCAGGGGTCGGGCCACTGGGACTTGGCGTTGAGGTCGTCCTGGACGAACTCCGCGATGCGCTCGTCACGGATGACCGTGCCGCCCTCGGTGAAGTCGCGGTAGTCACTTATCAGTTGGCGATGGAGGCCGAACACGTCCATGCCGGGTGCGGCGGGGCGCCGCTCGCCGGAGGGGTCAGGCTGTCTGCGCGCCGGTTGGGGCTGCCGCTCCTCGGCGCGGGCGGCGGCGAGGTGGCGTACCGGGTCGGACGCCGCCCAGCTGAGGACGAGCGACCGGTCGCCGTCCTGGGTGGCGTACGGAAGGAGGGCCTCACGGACGGCGACCGCATCCGTGGGGCGGTCGGCCGGGTTCTTGGCGAGCATCCGCTCGACGAGCCGCGCCAGGGCTTCGTCGACGTCGCTGCGGATCAGTCGGATGGGCGTGGGGGTGTCATGGATGTGCTTGTGGGCGAGTTCGAAGGAACTCCCGCCGACGAAGGGCGGTACGCCGTTCAGCATCTCGTACAGCACACAGCCGAGCGCGTACAGGTCTGCGGAAGGGGCGACCCCGCTGACCTGGAACTGTTCGGGAGCCATGTAGCGGGCGGTGCCCACGGTGACGCCACTGCTGGTGAGTTGCGTACCGTCGGGGTCGTCGACGAGACGGCCCATGCCGAAGTCGAGGACCTTGACCACACCGCCTTCGGTGAGCATCACGTTGGCGGGCTTGAGATCGCGGTGGATGACGCCGGCGGCGTGGGCGGCGGTGAGCGCGTTGGCGATCTGGGCGCCGATGGCCGCGACCCAGGCGACCGGGAGCTGGGGCTCTTCCTCGATGAGGTCCGCGAGAGACGCGCCGTTGAGCAGTTCCATCGCGAGGTACGGCAGGTTCCCGTTGGCCACGTCCACGCCACCGTCAATGATGTGCGGCAGGTTGGGGTGGTCCAGCATGCGCATGATGCGCACCTCGCGGGCGAACCGGGCCATGGTCTTGGCGTCGGCCTGTGAATCGATTAACGCACCCGAACGGCGGCGCAGGATCGTCTTCACCGCCACCATGCGATCGGGTGAGGTCTCGTCCGCCTCACGGTCCACGGCCCGGTGCACCTCACCCATGTTGCCCCGGCCTATCGCTCCAACGACACAGAAACGGCCCGCGATGCGCTCCAGGCTCACGCCTGCGCCCCCCTGGTTTGCTGTGGCGTGCCACGGACACGCCTCCCCGCTGAGCCTTCGTCCGTGCAAGGGCGGAGACTGCCACCGCCGCGAGCGTACCCGACTCCCTGATGGGCTGTCAGCGGAAGAGGGATTCACTTACAACCTAAGTGCAACCAGGCCAAGTTGATGCCCCATCAGCATCGCATCACCTAAAAATCGCGCCGCGTCCCTTGCGTTCCGCGGTCTTCAGAAAGCCGCGAAGCAGGTGCAATGCGTGGCTTGTTCGGGGGTTGGCTCCGGAGCCAGCGTCGTGCGCTTCTCCCCCATCCGCCAGAATCACTCGATAGAGAGGGTCCGCGCCACTACCGCGGTGATCGTCTGCTCTGCTGGGCTTGTCGCATGACTGAGCTATCCCCCGAAAGCCTGCATAAGTTGTTGTTTGCCCCGATGCGGGTGCCGCTCCCGGAGCAGGAGCAGCGCGACCGCGGTGTCCTGGCCCCCGTATCGGAACGTGTCCATGCCGGACGTGGCCGGGTGGGAAGGGGCGCAGAGACGGACAGGTTTGCTCCGACGTGGCTTGGTACTTCGGCGGCCCGGTTGGCCGGACGGAGCGGAGTGGGTTCCGGGGCGCCCGGGCGGTTGGATGTGCTGTGGACACGGCACCGTGCTGCCGGGTCGCGCCTGGCAGATCATGTCGCCGCGGTGCGCCGCGGATCGGCCCGGAGCGCAGGGCGGCAGGGTGGGTGGGCCTATGACCCGGAGGTGACACTCGCGGCCATGTCGCAGGACCCGGCCGCCTGGGGGGAGCAGTTCGCGCCATGGATGCAGGGTTGTGCGGAGATGGTCGAGCACGGGCGGGCTCTGCTCGCCGAGGTCCGCAGGATCCGTCGAAGTGGTGCTGGGATGGCCGGATCGGAGCAGGTGGGGCTGGTGCCGGTCGTGGTGGGTGCGGATCCAGTGGGAGCGCTGGTCGCTCGGGCCCGGCTCGGGGAGAATGCGGGCCGCTCCACGAAATCGAAGCTGTCACAGTGCGATGCTGCGGAGTGGACGGCCGTGATGGAGGAGTTCGGGCTCCAGGGAGTGGCGGCGTACCCGAACTTCGCGCTGGGTTCCTGGTGGATGGGCCTGCTGTCGGACGACTACGGCGACTGGCGCCAGGATTACCTTGCCATTCTCGACTACTCCTTCTACGTCGAATACAACGTCGACACCGCCTACGGGGACCGGAAAGATCGCCTGAAGCGCGAAATCCTGTCACTCTGGGACATGCCGGACCTCCCCGCAGATCTGCAGGCGCGCCGCGCGCATGTAGCAGCCGACCTCGCCTACTTCGACACGAAGCGCCGCGATGAAGCGGATACCAGCGACCTGACCACGACGGGCCTCACCGCCTGGGTCTACCACGACCGTGACCACTGGCGTGACCTCAAAGCGGTCGACAGCGGTATTTTCGGGCACTACCTGTCGTTCGTCCCCGGCCCCGCAGGACGAGACGACATGATGCTGACCGGCCTGACCAACGACTGGGTCGACATCGGCCCCGACCTGCGCCATCAAGAATGCGGCCAGTCGGTCCTGGCGCTGACCCGAGGGTCGCTGGTCATGGACGACTTGCTGGACTGCTACGAGCGGACCGTGTGGATGCTCAACACCCAGTGGACGGACACGGGCAGCATCCGTGCAGAGCGCTACGCCGCGTGCATGGAGACGCTGGGCACCTGCCTGTGGCAGATGGGGAACCACCGCCAGGACCCGTGGCGCTACTACGCGCTCACCTTCGACCTGTGCCAGGCCGCGCAAGAGCGAGAGCTGTACGCGGTGGGCCAACTCGCAGACTGCTACGCCCAGGACCTCACCCCGATCACGCCTACCGGCACACTCCGGGTACGTGTCCCACGGCGGAGCCTGCCCTTCACGGTCGGCGTCGGCAGCATCCGGCACACCGGTACGGTCAGCCTCCACACCGCGGTCTGCACGGCTGTGGAGACCGGCGTCCTCCCCATGGCCACCGTCGAGCAACAGTTCATCATCCCCTGGCTCCTCCGGGAGCGCAGAATCTCCCCCTCGGCCTTCCTCACATACATGGACCGCACCTACTGCCGCCGCTTCTCACAGATCATGCGGTCCGGGTACGCGAACGACTTCCGCCGCCCCTACGGCGAGGCGATCGGGGCGCTGGTGATGGAGCAGTGGTGGCACGGCATGTACTTCGCGATCGGGGCGGGAAGCCTGATCGAAGCCCAGCCTGACCACGTCGCGGGTGACCGGGTGAACCCGGGAGAACGGAATAGTCGAGGTGTCGACCAGCTGGGCGCATGAACGGCTCTACCGTGCAGCGGAGTGATCAACCCCCGAAGGACGTCCGGAGCCAACCACTGAGCGTGTCTCTTCGATCAGGCAGCCCGTTGTTCTGGCCGTGATGAGTCGGGGGGATCTGCCCCCGGCGGCGGAACAGCCTCGCGATCCCGCCGCGCGCAACCGCCCAGGAGTCCGTGGCCATGACCCCGACCACGGTGGTTCCCCCGGGTGAGACCTGCGGACGGGACCTCTGGGAGAACGAACTCGACCGAGACGCCACCAAGGGTGCCGCCCGTCCCAACGACGTGCAATCGTCTCCGGTCGCACAGGGTGCCTAGCGGGCGTAGCCTTCAACGCCTTGGGCGGCCACCATGGTGTCCCCGTACGGCACGGTCGACTGGTCGTTGGTGACGATTCCCAGGCCGCGGATCTGTCCCTTGTTCGGTCCGTACTCCATGGCAATGCTCAGAACCCGCTGTTAGCGACACTGAGGCGCGCCTCGGGGCTTCCCCGTGTCGTCGGCGCAGGACTGGTGCACGAGATCGAGACCGTCCTCGCTGACGGCGGCTTCGGTCAGGGACGCGTCCTCGCCCTACAGGATCACTCCGACGGCGTCCTTGTCCTGGAGCGCTCATCAGACCGGTGATCGTCGCGCACGTCGCCGACCCGGTGTCTGCACCCGCGTCACCATCACCGGCATCCGCAGCGCGCTGGGCCCTGCTCGCCGGCCTCCATACGACCGCCCCAGCGCACGGCCTCCTCCTCGTCACCAGGCACCCACCCGCGGCCCGCCAAGCAAGTCGGCCTGCTGCTGCACTTTCTCGCCCGCCGCGGCACCCGCCCTCGCGGGACGGGCTCACGATTCCTCGGCCACGGTGTCACCGGAGCGCAGGGCCGCCCTTTTTCTGCGGTACACCACCACCCCGCACACCGCGAGGAGGAGGACGGCCACGGCGGACACCCCAAGGGCCGTCCGCTCGGCGAAGAGCCTTCCCAGCACGTCGAGCACGCCAAGCCCCACGGTCGCGTAGACCAGCGCCCAGGCCGCTCCGCCCACGAACAGGGCGGGCAGGTAGCGCGGCAACGGCATGCGCATGCTGCCCGCGAGGAAGTTGGCGGCTGTCTGGAAACCGACGGCCAGGAAGGAGACGGCCACCACCGGCGCGCCCCACCGCTGGATCGCCCGCTCGGCGCGCCCGAACTTCGCCGTGGCGATCCGCCCGGCGAACCTGCTGCGCCGGGCACCGGCGCCGGCGAGCCACCCGACGGCGAACGTCCCTCCGGCGCGCAGCAGGACGATGACGTACAGGGCTCCGGCCGTGAGCACGATCTCATCCACGATGCCTCGTCCCAAGCTCCGGGCCGGAACCCGGGACGCCCGTCAACCCGCATGGGCGTGCCGCCCCAGCGGGCGCACAACGCGCACAAGCCCGGTCACCGTCTCTCACCTGTGCCCTGCCTCTGCCCGTTCCGTCCTATGGGTTGCCACCTGCGGCACCGGAACCCGAACCTGCACGTCCGCACGCCAGCACGCCTGCATGTCAGGCAAGGTAAGCCTAACCGAACGCGCATACGGGAGTACAGGGCGGCGATCTGGTATCCGTGGGCGTGGAGGGTGTCGATGAGTTGCGGGAGGGCGTCGGCGTCGAGGACGGTGTCCTGGCCGTGGAAGCCCACGTGCATCTGGATGATCTCGCCGGGCCGCAGGGCGTCCAGTGCCCGCTGGATGACCTTCGGCACGGTCATACCTCCTGCCGGGCCGAGATAGCCCTTGGTGTCAGTGGTCCATTCGATGTCTGCGAACCCCAGGGCGTTCACTTCGGCGATCTGCTGTGGGGTGGTATCGCCATAGGGAAAGCGGAAGAACGGCAGCGGAGCGGTGCCGGTGGCGGCGCGGATGGCATGGTCAGCCCTGAGAACCTCTGCCGCGCGCCGGCCGGGTTTCAGGGTCTCGAAGTGCGGGTGGCTGTAGGAGTGGTTGCCGATGCCGTACCCGGCCTTCGCGATCGCTCGGGCGGCTGCGGAGTGGCGGTCGGCGAAGTCGCCCGTGAGGAAGAAGGTGGCAGGGGCGTGGTATCGGCGTAGCACTCCGAGCACCCTGGCGATGCCCCCAACATCCCAGGCGGCGTTGAACGTGAGCGCCACCACCCGTCGTTGGGTGCGCATCGTGCGGTTCTCCGACCCGTACAGATCCCGCAATGGTTCGTGAGGGCAAGGGCGCACATGGTCGGCCGACGTGGCGGTGGTCGCAGTGCGGTCATGTCCGACGACGGCCGACGGCGCCATGGCGGATACCGCCAACGCCACCGCCGCGACGGCCACCGCGCGCACCGTGGCCCGTTTCGCTGCTTCCGAGAGAGAGGTCACGGCGGAACGTTAGCGACAAATCACCCAGGCGAGGCCGGACACAGGTCTCGCGTACATCACACCCCCCGAGAACAAGCCGCACCGCAGGAGGTCTTCTTGCCCAGCCCGATCCCGCCGCTGCCCGCCGTCCGGGCGCGGGACGCGAATGCGGTCCGCCGTTCGGCGTAGCCCGGGGCTGATGCCGCAGTTCTCCTTGCGGCATGGGCATTGTCCGGCCAGGTCACGAACGTTGAGGCGCCACGGCCGGCGACGGTCATCGAGGCGCGCAACTCCTCCTGCCACTGACCCAGCGATCCAGAAGTTGACAATCTGTTGAATGGATCTTGATTGTGCAGGTGGGAGGTCCGTAAGCTCCGCCATGCACGCGATCACCCCCCTCTGCGGGTGCTTCCGCGGAGGGGAAGTCCATTTCGCGAAGGACTACTTCTTGAAGAACATCGGCAAGATAGCCGCTGCCGCCGTCGCCTCCGCCGCCCTGGTACTGACCGGCACGACCTCGGCTCAAAGCGCACCGGCGAGTTCGGCATCACCTTCACGAACAGCAGCGGAAACCAGCGCGTCAAGGACATCCGCCAGTTCACCAAGAGCTCCCCGCTGAAGATGTCCTACCACCCCGCCAAGGCCCTCAAATGCCCCGCAGGCTACAAGTACGGCGCCGCCTGGTGGATCCGCCCCTCCGACAGTCACGTCATCTGGTCGCCCGAAGTCTCCTGCTGATCCCGGCTGCATGACCGCGGGCCCCGCCCTGGCTGGTGTGGGCCCTGCATCCGGTGCCGGTCGAGCCGAGGGCGGCCACGCCCACCGTGAACTCAGGCGATTGCGGCGGGAAGAGGCGGCGGCACGGTCCCGGGCGATCACAGGCAAGAGTGCGCACGCCGTCCGTTTCACCAGGCAGGCACGCCGATACTGCAGCCTGCAATCGGTACCTCTCCCACGTCACCCCGGCCATCGACCGGGGGTCGCAGGTGGCGACCAGGCATTCGGGGAGTTCCCGTACCCGGCTCCACCGTTGGACCTGACTCGGTGCAGCTCCAGCTGCGCATCCACCAGTTCCTGCGAGAGAGTCGATCTTGACAGCCACACCCTTTGCATACGCCCTTAAGTTCGATTCAAGATTTTCGATTTGCCCGCTGAGCCCTGCGGATACGCGTGTGACGGTGCACTTGGCGAGATAGCGCTTGAGCAGGCGAGCCTTAGCAATTCAGTTGGCGGGCAGAGTAGTGACACGCGCTCTGAGCCTGACGCTTTTCCTGAAATTTCCCGGAGACGTCAGCGCGCGAGCGGCGACGGCGGCCCGACCCTTCCGTCCAGGCGTCGCCACTGGATCTGAGCAGAAGTCGCGGTCCGCCACCACCCTCTCCTCACGCGGGTGACGTTCCCGCTGAAGAACCCCGTGGGCTGGTAGAGGTGGGCGTTGCCCATGACCTACTTCGAGGAGGCAGGAATGCCCGCCAGTGTGTGGACGGACGAGGTGCTGGACCGGATGCGGGGCACCGGGGATGCGGCGGGCGACGCCGCGATCAACGAGACCTACGAGCTGGGCCGGCAGGAAGCGGTACGACAGGCGCTGCACGGCTTCGGCAAGAACAGCCAGGCGCTGCCCACCGGCCTGCCGCCCCGCCTCCAGCACTACTTCGAGCTCAGCTCGGTACTGCCCGAGTGGGCCGATCCTGAGCTGATCGAGCGCGGTCGCGCACTGCTGGGCCGCTACGAGGCGCTGGTCGTCTCGACGCTGCTGTGCGGCTCCCTCCCGCTGTGCTACGGCTGCGGTGACGGGGCCGAGGTGCTGGCGCGTTCGCAGCGGCTGACCTCGGGGGTGTACCGGCGGCTGATGGAGACCTCGCAGTTCGTCGTCGACGTCCTCGACGACGGAGGACTGGGGCCCCAGGGACACGGTCTGCGCTCGGCGCAGAAGATCCGTCTGCTGCACGCCACCATGCGGTACCACGTCGGCCGCCAGGGCGACTGGAACGGGTCCTGGGGACTGCCGGTCAACCAGGAGGATCTGGCCGGGACGCTGATGAGCTTCTCGGTCGTCATCCCCCGCGGTCTGGCACGGCTGGGCGTCGACCTCCCGCGCGAGGACCGCGACGCGTTCTTCCACGTCTGGCGGGTCGTCGGGCACGTCCTGGGCGTCGACAACCAGCTGAACCCGTCCACCTTCGACGACGGCGCGGAGCTTTTCGACACCATCCTCCGGCGCCAGCAGAGGTCCTCGGAGGCCGGCATCGCCCTGACCAAGGCGATCCTCGACTTCATCCGTGAGGTGCTGCCCGGCCCGGCCTTCGCCGGTGCCGGGCCGACCCTGATCCGGCACCTGATCGGAGACCCGGCCGCCGACCTGGTCAAGGTCCCGGCGGCGGACTTCACCAAGACCGCACTCCAGGCCGGTTCCGTGATGAACTTCGGCTACGGGAAGACCGGTGACACCGTTCCCCTCGTCGCAAAGGCAGCAAGCGAACTGGGGCTGGCCGTATTCAAGAACGGCCTACGGCTGACCAACAGGGGCCGCCGCTACGAGTGGCAAGTCCCCACCGGACTGACCGAGACGACCTGACCCGAAGCGGGCTTCATGAACGCATCAGTCGACGAGTCCCGCCAGATGGACCACTCAGTCACGACGCGGTGATCACCAACACCGCACGATGGAGGGATGACTGAGTCGTCCTTGCCTGGTGGGTTGGACAACCACGTTGTGCGTGTCGGGTCCACCGTGCGCCGCCCCGCGTCGGCCAGGACCGGGTTCATCGGCCACTTGCTGAAGACATTCGAGACCAGCGGATGGACCGGTGCACCGCGCTACCGCGGCATCGACGAGGAGGGGCGCGAAGTGCTCACCTACCTCGAAGGGCACGTGGCCTGGGAGCCGCAACAGCCGCCGGCCGTGTGCTCCGACGAAAGTCTGGTGCGGGTTGCTCAGCTCGTGCGGGAGTTTCACGACCTGACGGCAGGCACGGAACTGGCCGGATCACACGAGGTCGTATGTCACAACGACCTCTCGCCCAAGAACACCGTCTATCGGCCCGTGAGCGGCGCCTTGCGCCCAGTGGCCTTTATCGACTGGGACTTGGCTGCGCCGGGTGGGCGCATTCATGACGTCGCCCACGTATGTTGGCAATATCTCGGACTTGGGCCAGGCGTCGGAGATACGGCCCACACTGCGCGACGGTTGAGGCTGATCGCTGACAGCTATGGGCTGGTCGAACGGAGTGATCTCGTTTCCGTGATCTTGTGGTGGCAGGACAGGTGCTGGCGTGGCATCGAAGCTGCTGCGGACTCTGGAAACCCCTCAATGGTCCGTCTCCGCGATGCGGGGGCAGTGACAGAGGTGCAGGAGGCGTATCAGTGGGCCTCTGATCACCGGGTCGATATGGAGAGCGCCCTGCGTTGACCACCGAGCACACGTCACGCGTCGAGCGTGTGCCTGCTCCGACTGCTCGACCGGGACGGGATCGAGGTGGCGGCGGTCGGCGAGTTCCTGCTCGATGCTCGCCGACGACGACAGTCCAGCCTCGCTCCGCTCGTACGCGTACGAGCTGCTGGCCTGGTTCCGCTTCCTTCTCTGCACTTTGCAACTCGACGAGCCGAGCAGGCCTCGTGCCTGCATAGGCTGCCCGCATGATCGTCCGCTGCACTCACATCACCAGCCCGGCGACCGGAGAGGTCGTGACCGACCACCCTTCCATCCGTGTCGGAGCGGAGTACCCGGTGCTGGAAGTCCTCACCACCGCGAACCGAGTGCTGCTCCGCATTCCTGAGCTGCTCGACACCACGGAGTACCGGGACAGCCCAGGGCTGTGGGACGCAGCGATGTTCACGGTCGTGAGCAGTCGAATGCCGAGCTGCTGGGTCGCAGCACTGGAGGACGGCAGACTGACCTTGGCGCCGCGTGAATGGCAGCGCGCCGGCTTCTGGGACGACTACTTCGACGATGTGCCCGCTGCTGTCGACGAGTACGCCCGGCTGAGAGCCGCGATCCTTGCCGACGTGTGATCGACGAGTTCTGATCACCGGTCGCTCTCCGCAGACCGGAGACGCGGCATGCCGAGGCTGACCGGCGCGATGCGAGCGAGCCGCTGGCTCTCTGCGCCTTTCTGACGGAGGAAGGTGAGGGTGAGGCCGATGTCCCCGATCTCTCCGAGCCAGCCCTCCTGCTCGGCACGAGTCCGGCGAGCCAGGAGATCGGACTCGATCGGCGAGGTCGCCGCGATCGAGGCCAGCCTCACCGCCGCAGAGCAGAAGCTCGGCACCATGCGCGACTTCGCGGCCCGGCGCCCCACCGTCCACCTTGGCATGCCCGACTTCCGCGGTGTCGTCGCGCGCATCGACTCCGAGCAGCGAAACGAGGATGCGAAGCCGCCGCCCTGAGGACTACAACGAGGGGATGACCGTCTTCCTCTGTTCCAAGTGCGGCACTGCGATCACGCCGGAGCTGGCCGAACTTGCCGCCATCCCTGCCGTCTCCGACGACCAGCGCGACCGGGACAAGGAGACACGCCAGGCACCTTCCACCGTTCCGCGGGGCCGCTACGCGATCGATCCCGAGCCCTGGGGACCTCCCTACATCGGCCGCGAATCGCTCGGGCACGACACGCCCGACGGTCCCCTCACCCACCAGGTGAGACGGACGACTGAGGCCGGCCGCCACGCGACTCGGCGGGACAATACGACAGCCTGGGCACCCCTCAGCGGTAGCAGTAGGACGTTTGCGAGAGAGATCGCCTGCCGGGGAGCGGGTCAGTGCGTGTCGTCGGCGCCGGGTGAGTGCTGTCGGCGCAGTCCTTGGAGTAGCAGTTCAATCAGTCGGCGGGGGTCGTAGCGGGGGTCGGTGTCCCGTCCGATGCAGAGGTTGCCGATGCCGCGCATGAGTTCGTAGGGCTGGATGCCGGGCGCGATGTCACCGGCGTCGGCTGCGGCGTCGAGGAGTTGGGCGCAGACAGGCATGAGGCGGTCGAGGAAGTGGGTGTGCAGGGCGGCGAAGCGGTCGCTGTCGGACTGCAGGGCGTCCGCGAGCCCGTGCTTGGTGATCAGGAAGTCGACGAAGAGGTCGATCCACTGGCGCAGTGCGTCGAACGGGGAGGGCGCGTCGGCCAGGAGGTTCGGGCCGGCCTCGGCGCACGCCTCGATCTGGTGGCGGTAGACGGCGGTGACGAGGTCCGCCCGGGTCGGGAAGTGGCGGTAGAGCGTCCCCAGTCCGACGCCCGCCCGCGCCGCGATCTCCCGGATCGGCGCATCGACCCCCGAGGACACGAACACCTCCGCGGCGGCGTCGAGCAGCGTCCGCTGGTTGCGCACCGCGTCCGCCCGCTTGCTGCGAGCAGACGCCCCTTTGGGCTGGCCTGCAGTGGGCACCACGCACTCCTTCCAGTGGCCGTTGACGAAACGGATCAGTGTTCCGTATCTTAAATGGAACAACGATCCGCTTTCAGGGTAGCTGACGGCGGGCGCTTCGCCTTACCTGCGGCAGGCCCTACACGACCGCCGGCAGGGGCCATCGAAAGGCACACCCCTCATGAGTAATCCCGCTTACGCAGCCGACACCCTCAGCTCGCCCACACCCGTCCTCTCGGTCAGCCCGGTGGTGCTGCCGGCTCCCGGCCGAGCCGTGGACCTGCAGGTGCGTGTCTCCGCCCCGGTGACGGGGAGCGAGCTGCCGGTCATCCTCCTCTCGCACGGCCTCGGCTTCTCCAACAACCTCTCCTCGCTGAACGGCTACGCCCCGCTGGCGAACTTCTGGGCGGCACACGGCTTCGTCGTGATCCAGCCGACCCATCTGGACTCCAGGACGCTCAGCCTGGACCCCGACCAGCCCGAGGCTGTACCGCACTGGCGCACCCGGGCCGAGGACATGACGCGCATCATCGACCAGCTCGACGTGATCGAGGCCGCCGTCCCGCAGCTCCTCGGGCGCCTCGACCACAGCCGGGTCGCGGTGGCCGGACACTCGATGGGCGGGCACACCGCGAGCCTGCTGCTGGGCGCCCGCCTCACCGATCCGCACGACGGAACCGAGGTGGACCTGGCCGAGCCCCGCATCAAGGCAGGTGTGCTGCTCGCCGCGCCCGGCCGGGGCGGTGACGCCCTCACCGCCTTCACCATCGAGAACTACTCGTTCTTCCTGACCACGGACTTCTCCACCATGACGACCCCCACGCTCGTGGTCGCCGGCGACAAGGACGACTCCGCCTTCCTCACGGTCGCCGGCGCGGACTGGCACGCCGATCCGTACACCCTCTCTCCAGGCCCCAAGTCGCTGCTCACCCTGTTCGACGCGGAGCACGGGCTCGGCGGGGTCTCCGGATACGACGTCGCCGAGACCACGGACGAGAACCCCGAGCGGGTCGCCGCGGTCGCGCGGCTCACCTGGGCCTACCTGCGCAGCGAGCTCTACCCCGAGGACTCCGCCTGGCAGACCGCGCGTGACGCGCTGGCCTCCGGCCCCGACCCGCTCGGGCAGGTCGAATCCAGGTAGACACTCAAGCGTCAGTGCCACCGTCGCCATCGTCGTCCGGCCCGGCCACGTCCGGGACGCGAAGCGGTCGCCGTAGCTTCGGCAGAGCAGGGCCTTGACAGCGCCTCAGTGCTGGATCAGGCCGCCGACCGGACGGCGACGACGTGGCCGGTCGCCGGAAGCGTCTGAGCCAGGGCAAGGCCGGAGTCCGAACGGACTCAGCGACTTCGCCGTTCGGCCCCGGCCGCAACTGGCCTCCGGTGACACGAACCTGGTAGAAGACGCCGACATTCTGCTGCTCGGGTCCGCCGGGGATGGCACGTTCGGGTGCGGGATCACCCTGGAGTCCACACCCAACAGGTGCTCAGCCATGAGGTCCTGGGCATGGACTTGGGCATCGACAAGGTCCACACCCTGAGCTCGGGCAAGGCGCCGTTCTTCGAGCGTGACCTGGACGAGCTCCTCGCCAAACACACCGCCAGCGGCCGGCTGAGGTGGGTGATGGTCGGCACTTCCGCCGACTGCTGCCCATGCCAACGCGCCGAAGGCCGCTACCGGTTGATGCCCGGACCACCTCATCGCCCGGCGATGAAGCCGCCGGGGCCGTCGCCCGCGCCCCTTGAACTCGATGCGCTCCGCACCCAGCGTGACCTTCTCCTCTTCCTCCTCATCGCCCTCACCCTCGGAGGGGGCGGAGAGCCGGCGCGGAACGGGCCGTTGCCGGATTTCCACCTCGCGGCCGACGGGTCTGCAGCTGAATCAGCGAACCGCCTTTTGGGCACACCAGCCGGCCGCCTGCACGCCGGGCTCGGGAGGCGCGCTCATGGGACCGGCAGTGCGGCCGTCAGTTGCAATGCCGGTGTGACTTGTCAAATTCACGTTGCCGGACCTTCCGGGATACACAGCTCTTGAATGCGCAGACTCCATACCCGATGATCTTCAGAGTCGGGATCTCTTTCTCGGCACAACCGAAGAGCGAAAGGTAAGTACTCGTAGCCATGCGCTGGAACGATATGTACATAGCCTCGACCGGAGTGTGCCTGCCCGGAAGAGACAGCACCGCACTCGCGGTGGCTGATGGCCGCTATGACGCTGAGGAACAGGAGAAGAGCGGCTATCGGTCCGTTTGTGTGGCCGCCGACGAGTCGGCGGCCGAAATGGCGGTGCAGGCGGCCCGGTCCGCAATGCAGCGGTCGGGCAGTGACGGTGAGGACATCTCGCTGCTCCTGCATGCGAGTTTCCATCACCAGGGCATCGACCACTGGACACCCGCCTACTACATCCAGAACGAGGCGGTGGGCGGTCGGGCCCCGGCTATCGAACTGAGGCAGGCGTCCAACGGCGGCCTGGCCGGACTCGTTCTCGCCATGTCATATCTCGCTACCTGTGAGGGCCGCGCCGCATTGGTGACGACCGCTGACAAGTTCGGCCCGCCGACCTACGACCGCTACCGCACCGAAAAGTGGCTGATCCTCGCGGACGGAGCCTCCGCGGCGGTCGTCAGCCGCGGCGCGGGGTTTGCCCGGGTGCTCTCGACTGCGATGGACTCGGATTCCACGCTGGAGGAGCTGTACCGGGGAAAGTTCACCGAGGCGAATTCGCTGACGGATCTACCGCTCGACCTGAGGGCCCGGAAAGACGTGTACATGGAACGGGTCGGCATCGCCGAGGTGGCCATGCGCGGGAATGCCGGTTTGGTTAATGTCGTAAAGACCGCTCTCGGCGATGCCGAGTTGGAAATCGGCGACATCTCTCGATTCGTGTTCCCGAACATCGGCCGGTCCCTGCTGCAGTGGGACTACCTGGACGCTTTCGGACTCGAGGAGTCACAGACCACTTGGGACTGGGGGATGGATGTCGGGCACATCGGTGCCGGTGATCAGTTCGGCGGTCTCAACCACCTCGTGGAGACCGGCGCACTGAGCGCGGGTGACAAAGTGATGCTGGCCGGTAGCGGCATCGGATTCAGCTGGAATTGTGCCGTGCTGGAAATCCAGGAATTGCCGGAGTGGACCACCTCGGCGAACGGTTGAGCGCCCGGAGCGCGGGCGGGTGAGCATACGTCCCACCCGCGCTCCGGGTGGCACGGCTCAGTTTCGCGGGGCGGAATCCTGCTGGGTGTAGAGGACGTTCTCGCTCCACACCTGACCGATCCGGCCCCAGGCCATGACCGAGGCGACATCGGGGAAGAACCCGCGCCCGTTGTGGTTGGCGCTGGTGTTGCACAACACAGGAATGCCGCTCAGGCGGTGGTACTCCCGCAGCACGGTCTCCAGCGCCGGGTCGTCCTCGCGGGAAACCGTCTGGAGCCGCGCAGTGCCGTCGAGGTGCAGTACGGCAGGAATCCGGTCCGTCCACGACGCGCGCACCATGTGGTCGAAGAGCATGTGGGGATCGGGGGTGCCGGGGTCGAAGATCTCCGGGGCCTCTTCCGTGAGGCAGATCGGCGCCACCGGCCGGTAGCTCTCCCGTCCCTTGACCTCGTTGAGCAGGTCTTTCATCGCCGGGTCCACCGCCGCCGCCAGGATGCTGCGGCCGCCGAGCGCGCGGGGGCCGAGCTCGGCTCGTCCGTTGACCACGACGACCGGCCGGCCGGTCTCGTGCAGAAGCCGGGCCAACTCCTCGGGGCCGCATGGCGCCGCCGTCCACCCGGGCAGGGGTTCCGAGGCGACGACCGCCGGGCCGCGACGGGGGTGCCAGTCGATGCCCTGGATCCCTGCGGTGGCCATGAGGCGGGCGGTGGCGGCGCCGATAGCGGAACCGGAGTCATTGGGGAAGGGGGGCACCCATACGGAGGCGAACGACGGGTGGGCGCGCAGGGCACTGTTCCACTTGATGTTCAGCGCACAGCCGCCGACGAAGCACAGGTTCCAGGGCCCTTCTCCCTTCCACTCCCGGACCTTGGCGGCCACCCGGTCGACCAGCAGGTCTTCCAGGAACTGGTGCAGGGAGGCCAGCACGTCCTCGTCGGAGTACCCCTTTCCGTCCAGCCGGACGCTGACGTCGCGGTAGAAGTCGTGGACATGGGACAGTGACGGCTCGGCGTTGCTGCCCCAGCCGCCGATCTGCGCACGGTACTCCGCCGCCCGCGGGCCGGGCCCCTCGAAGCACTCCTCGAACGATTCCTTGAAGGTCTGGACGATGTCCGGGAGAACCTTGCCCAGGGCGATGTACGCCATGAGCTTGCCGGCGACCGACAGATCGTCCACGGTCCGGGAGTCGTCGGTGCGCCGGAAGGGGCCGAAGTGGTGAGCGGCGGTCGCGTAGGCGTGTCCGATGAGGGGGAAGACCGGTCCCCCGTTCTCTATGCCGCGTTCCGGATCCACGAAGTACAGCCGGGGGAACATTCCGCCGTCCCAGACCAGGACGAAGGCCGAACGGCCTTGCCCTGCGAAGGGACTGGACGCATAGGCGCTCGCCAGATGACCGGTCGCATGCACATAGCTCGTATAGTCCAGCCTCTCCCCGTTGAGGGGGAACTGGGCTCGGTGACCAACCTGCAGAAGGTCGGTGATCTCGTCGTTCTCCCGATAGGGGGCGAGGTCGAGCGCGACGGGCGTCCCGTGGTCGGCGAGGGCGGTGTGGCCCTTGACCGCCCCGTCCCAGCCGTCGATCACCCACTCGTCGACATCGGAGACCTGGTAGCCGAAGTCGGCCAACAGGCGCGGCACGACCGAGAGATCGGCGACCTCGCTGTAGCGCAGGCCGTTGTCCAGCTTCTCCACCTCGACACTGAAGACCAACCGGTTGCCGTCGAGCAGCGCCACTGCTCCGTCGTGCGTGAGCTTGAGACCACAGATAAGCATGGGTACATCCTTCGTTGTAGTCGTCAGGAACCGGCGGCCAGGCTCTTCCGGTCGATCTTGCCGTTCGCGTTGAGCGGCAGCGCACGCTGGTGGACGAAGCGATTGGGGAGCATGTAGAGCGGCAGCCGGTCACGCATGAAGGCCGTCAGATCGCGGGAGGGCAGCTCACGCCCCGTGTAGTAGGCGGCGAGGCCCGTTCCCAGCTCGGTTTGGTAGGTGACGACCGCCGCCTCGTCGATGTCCGGGTGGCTGCGCAGTGCGGCCTCGATCTCGCCGAGTTCCACGCGATGCCCACGGATCTTGATCTGGTCGTCCAGACGGCCGACGAAGACCAGCTCGCCGTCCTCGATCCGCACCCGGTCGCCGGTGCGGTACCAGTGCAGGTCGGTCAGAGGGGTGCTGCCGTCGTACGGCACGGCGGGCTTGCCGGGCTCCCACTCCAGAAAGCGGCCGGCATTGTCCGCCGGGTCGAGATAGCCGTCGAAGCGCTGGGGCCCGCGGACACACAGTTCACCGACCTCTGCCGTCCGGCCGTCCTCCAGGACGACATGGTCGAGATGCGGAAGGATCCGGCCGATGGGCATGGCCCCGTCCGACGCCGGTTCGCGCAGCTGACCGTTCTTCGCCACAGGGGCCGAGGAACACATGACCGACAGCTCGGTCGGGCCATAGGTGTTGTGCACCTCGCTGTGCGGCGCAGCCTTGGCCCACAGCTCGACGTGTTCCGGCATCAGCCGCTCGCCACCGAAGAGGATGCAGGTCAGCGAGGGTGTGGACCCGGGTGTCAGAGCTCCGGTCCGGCCTGCTATCCCGGTAACCGACGGCACCGAGAACCAGTGTGTGAGCTGCTTCCTGTTGACGTAGTCGACCGGCCGGACGATATCGCCGCGCTGCGGTACGACCAGGGCTCCGCCGGAGACCCAGGCGACGAATATCTCGTCGACGGAGCAGTCGAAAGTCAGCTCGCTCGTCTGGGAGAACCGACTGCCAGGACCGAATCCAAACCGCTGGATCTTCCAGTCCGCCATGGCCAGGATGTTCCGGTGCTTGACCGGTACACCGCGCGGCCGCCCGGTGGAACCGGAGGTGAACATGATGTACGCGATGTCATCCGCGCCGGCCGCCGCGGCCGGCTCCCGGGGCTCCGGTCCCTCATGGGGGTCGCACAGGCCGGCGAGCACCGCCTCGGTGAGGGCCATTGCGGTCGGCTCCGCCGCCGCGGACAGCTCCTTGGCCTGCTGCGCCGCCGCCTCATCGGCGACGATGAAATCGAGACCGGTTGCCTCGGCGATGCCTACGTTGCGGGACAGCGGTGCCTTGGGATTCATCGGCACCACGGCGGCGCCGAGGCGCAGCGCCGCCAGGTATCCCGCATAGGCAGGCAGACTGCGCGAGGCCAGCAGCCCCACCCGGGCGGGCCGGGCGCGGTGCTCTGTTGCCATCATGTCGGCGAGCCGGCAGACCACCCGGTCGAGCTGGGCGTACGTCAGCACATGGTCCTGAACGTCCAGGGCCACTTCGTCGGGGTGGCGGCTCACGGTGGAACGGAACCGGCCGTACAGCGTGGGCGATGCCATTGGTTGATTACTCCTCATGTCGTCCGGGCCGTCGCCTCGTCCGAGGGCGCGCTTGTCGGCGGGGTGTCCTTGGTGATGACGCGCAGGTGGGCGGCGAGAGCCTTGACCGTCGGGTTGCGGTAGAGCTCCGCCCACTTCAGCGCCGGCGAGATTTTCGGCATGCTCCGGATGGCCTTCATCGAGTCGCCGCCCAGGGCGAAGAAGTCAGCGTCACGCCCGACCGAATCGAGGCCCAGGACCTCCTGCCACACCCGTGCGACGTGTTCCTCCCAGACGTCGCGCGGAGCGTCGTCATCGGTGGCGTCGGCAGTGGGAGCGGGGTCGGGCAGCGCCCTGCGGTCGAGCTTCCCGTTGGCGCTGAGTGGCAGCTCCTCAAGCACGACGATGGTGCTGGGCAGCATGTAGGAGGCGAGGAACTCCCCGGCGTAGGAGCGGAGTTCGCCGTCCGCCAGGACGACTCCGTCCTTCAGGGTCACGTAGCCGGCCAGGTGCCGGTCGCCCGTCGTGGCGTCGGTGCGTGCGGTGACCACCGACTGCCGTACGGCAGGATGTGTCCGCAGGACGGCCTCGATCTCCCCGAGTTCGACGCGCAGGCCCCGGATCTTGACCTGGAAGTCCAGCCGCCCGAGCAGTTCGATCACTCCGTCGGGCCGGTAGCGGGCGAGGTCGCCGGTGCGGTAGACGCGCTCGCCGGTCACCGGGCCGTGGGACCACTCGGTGAACCGCTCGCTGGTGCGCTCCGGCTCGCCGAGGTACTCGCGGGCCAGACCGATCCCGGCCAGGTACAGCTCGCCGGGCACACCGATGGGAACGGGACGGCGCTCCTCGTCGAGGATGTAGGTCCGCTGGTTGGCCATCGGCACGCCGTACGGGATGCTCGTCCAGTCCGGCTGGGTCTCGGTGACCTCGAAGAGGGTCGAGTGGATGGATGCCTCGGTGGCCCCGCCGAGGGCGATGAACCGCAGGCGCGGAGCAAGCCGGCGGATCCGGTCGGGCAGGGGGACCGGTATCCAGTCTCCGCCGAGCATGGCCAGGCGCAGACTCCCGACCGGCTGCGCCCCGCCCTCCTCGAGACGGGAGACCAGCAGTTCGAGCAGTGCCGGTGCGGAGTTCCACACGGTGATGTGGTGCGCGGCAACGAGCTCGGCCCAGTGGGCGGGGTCCTTGGCGCGGTCGCCGTGGGGCAGGACGAGGGTGCCGCCGGCGGTCGTCATGCCCAGCATCTCGTAGACGGACATGTCGAAGCTCGGGGAGGACAGGCCCAGCACGCGGTCGCCGGCGCCGATGCCGTAGCGTGAATTCAGGTCGGCCAGGTTGTTGGCCACACCCCGGTGGCGCAGCGCGATGGGTTTGGGCGTACCGGTGGAGCCCGAGGTGAAGATCACGTAGCAGAGGTCGTCGGGCTGCGCGCCGCCCTCCGGGTTACCCTCCGGACGGTCGGCGATCAGCTCCGCGTCCCTGTCCACGAGAACGGTTTCGATACCGGAGGCCGGCAGGGCGCCGCTCAGTCCGCTCCGGCTGATCATCACCGAACACCGTGCGCTCTGCACCATGGTGGCCAGCCGCTGTGCCGGGTACTCGGGGTCCAGGGGCACATAGGCGCCACCCGCCTTGAGGACCGCCAGGACCGCCACGAGCAGTTCCGGCGAACGCTCCATACACAGTCCGACACGGCTTTCCGGGCCGACCCCCAGTGCGCGCAGGTGGTGGGCGAGACGGTTGGCGGCGCTGTTGGTCTCGTGGAAGGACAAGCTGCCGGTGCTGTGGATCACAGCCGGGGTGTCGGGGGTTTCGGCAGCCCTGTCCTCGAACGCGCGGTGCAGACATACCTCGTACGGCAGGCCGGCCGCGGTGTCGTTCCACTCGACCAGCAGGCGCGTCTCTTCCTCGGGTGGAAGGAGCCGGAGCGAGGCCACGGGGGCGTCGGAACGCTCCAGTCCCGCTTCGAGGAGGGTGCGGTAGTGGCTCAGGAAGCGCCGGGCCGTCTCCGGATCGAACAGGCCGGAGTCGTAGTGCAGTTCGACGCTCATCGGCCCGTCCCAGTTCCGGACGCGCAGCAGGAGTTCGTACGGTGCATTCTCCCCGGCGCCCCCCGGCCCGACCGCGAACGCCACTGCGGGGACGTCGTGGCCGGCGAGGCCAGGGGCCGGAGCGCCGTACCGCAGGAGGTCCCGCAGGGTGGCTCCGTCCGGAACGGCGGCTTCGACGGCGGCCCCCTTCGGCGCGGCGTCGGCGAGATGCGCGACGGGGAGCAGTTCCCGCCCCGTGTAGCGGTGCAGCAGTGCGACCAACCCCGCGTGGAGCACGGTGGCCGGATCGCTCTCCGCTGCCTTCGCCAGCCCCTCCAGCGCCTCCGACACCAGAGCGGAGAACGTCACCGCTTCGACCGCGTCGCAGCGTGGCGCGGTCCGGCCCCGGGGCCGGTCGGCCGGCATCAGCACCGGTACGGCCGGTGTGCTGCTCTCGATCGGGCTCTTGCTCACAGCACTCTCCTCGTCTCGGCGGGGACTGCACTCGGGTCGTGACAGGGCAGGGGAAAGGCGGCACACAGCTGCGCCACTGCGGCGCGCACCTGGTCGCGTACTTCGCGCGGCAGCCGGTATCGCGTGTCGCTGACCGGCGAGGTGGCGGTCAGCACCTTGTCGAGCAAGCGGGCGCAGTGCGCCATCTCTGATGCCCCCATGCCGCGCTGCGCGAGGATGTTGGTGCCGAGTCGGAGGCCGCTGGTCACCAGGGGCGGCCTGGTGTCGCCGGGGATGCGGTTGCGGTTGGCGAGGATGCCGCACTCCTCCAGAGCGCGCTCCGCGACCACTCCGCTCATGCCACGGCCCAGAAGGTCCAGCAGCACCATGTGGTTGTCAGTGCCGTCGGTGAGCACCTGGTGGCCGGCGGCCGAGAGCGCCGCAGCAAGCGCCTGTGCGTTGTCCACGATGCGCCGGGCGGCCTGCTTGAACTCCGGCTGGACGACGAGGCCCAGGGCGCGGGCCTTGGCGGCGATCGCGGCGGGATCGGGGGTGCCTTGCGAGCGGGGGAAAACGCCGCGCTGCATGAGCTGGGCCAGCGTGCTGCGGCCGTCCGGGCCGGGCGTGTCGTGCTCGCGTCCCATCAGGATCAGACCGCCGCGCGGACCGCCGAGCTGCTTGTACGTGCTGGTGGTCGTGATGTGGGCCAGATCGATCGGGCTGGGGTGCTCACCCGTGACGACGAGGCCGGCGATATGGGAGATGTCCGCCACCAGGTAGGCGCCGACCGAGTCCGCGATCGCACGGAAGCGCTGGAAGTCGATGGTGCGCGGATAGGCACTGGCTCCCGCGATGATCACGGTGGGCCGGTGGGCACGGGCGAGTTCGGCCGCCGCGTCGTAGTCGATCAGCCCGGCTTCGTCCAGTCCGTAGTGCACGGCGGTGAAGTGATGCCCCGTCATGGACGCGGCAGATCCATGGGTGAGGTGTCCCCCGGAGTCGAGATCCAGTCCGAGCAGCACACCGCCGGGGGCGAGCAGGCTCGTCAGTACGCTGATGTTGGCCGACGAGCAGGAGTGCGGCTGGACGTTCGCGTAGCGCGCGCCGAAGGCGGACTTGGCTCGCTCGACAGCCAGGCGCTCGATCTCGTCGAACCACACCGCACCGGGGTGGTAGCGGGCGCCCGGGTAGCCCTCGGCCGTCACGTTCGACAGGGCCGAGCCCGCTGCCGCCAGTACGGAGGGGTGGGCGACGCTCGCCGAGGCGACCATCGCCAGCGTCGTGCGCTGCCGGGCCACTTCGTCGTCGAGGAGCTCGGCGAGTACCGGGTCGGTGCGGCTGAGCAGTGCCGACCCGTGGTCCAGCAGTCGACGCTGGTCCCCCTGCCGCCCCTCGAGGGGTGATGCGCTCAGGTACGTGTTCACAGCAGTTCCTCGACGGTCTTCCAGATCAGTGGCCAGTCGTCGGTGAGGTACATGTGGCCGCCGGCCATCTCGACCGCCTCGAAGGGGCCGGCGGCGAAGGCTGCCCAGTCCAGCCAGTCCGGCACCGGCACGCTGTGGTCCTCGCGGCCGCGCATCGCGGTGAGCGGCATAGGCAGCGGTTCCGACGTCGTGGGGACGTAATTGCTCAGCAGGCGGACGTCGGCACGCATGACGGGCAGCAACAACGACCTGAGTTCGGGGTGGTGCAGAGCTTCGACCGACCGCCCGGTCATGGCTTGCACGTCGTTGACCGCCTGCTCGTCGTCGACGTCCGACACCTTGAGCTGCCGGCGTCGGCGAGGGCTGACCGCGCCGCTGACGATCACGTGCTCCGGGAGGGGGCCGCCGATGGCCAGCAGATGCTGTGTGACCTCGAAAGCGAGCACCGCCCCGAAGCTGTGGCCGAAGAGCACGAACCGGTCGCTGCCGGCCGCCGTGCGGATCCGTGCGGTGGTCCGCTCGACGGCCTCGGATACCGAGGTGTAGAAGGGTTCGGTGAACTCCTCCTCGCGTCCCGGGAGCTGGATCGGGACCGCTTCGAGGCGGGGCGAGCTCAGGCGCTGCCAAGGCCGGTAGACCCCAGCGCCCGCCCCGGCATAGGGCAGGCACATCATCTTCGTCATCGTGGGCTCTCCTTGGGCGGTTCGGTCAGCAGCAGGTCGAGATGGTGGTGGAAGGAGCGCAGGAAAGCGTCGAGCCGGTCCGCCCAACTGCCGGACTCCGGGGCCTGCAGCACTCCTTCGAAGGTGTCCTCGCCGGTCTCGTGCACCTGCATCTGGATCTCGGCCTGGCTGCCCACCGGCTGGACGGGAACGGTCCGGAAGCGGGCAGCGCCCGCCGAGTGGACGGTGCGTGGCCAGCTCTGGAAGGCGAAGAGCGCCTGGAAGAGCGGCATCCTGCGGGTACGGTGCGGCCGGCACACCCGGATGATCTCGTCGCACGGCAGGTCCAGGTTGACCAGCCCGTCGACCACGGCCGCCCAGACCCGTTCGATGACGTCAGGCCCCGCCAGGCCCCGGAGGCGAACGGGCACCGTGTTGAGCACACAGCCCACTTCGTCCTCATCGCCCGCCGACCGGACGGAGACCGGTGTGCCGACGCAGAAGTCGTCCGCGCCCGTCAGTTCCGACAGGGCCTGACCGTACGCGGCGAGCACCAGGCCGAAGGCGGAGACCGCGTGCTGCCGTGCCCGTTCACGCAGGGCCGCCACGGTCGCGGCCGACAGCACCGTACGGCGCTCGGCCACCGTCGCCCTGGCGAGGTCGCGCTGGCTCATGTCCCGGCCGCCGGCGGGGAGGTCGGGGACGTCGGCCAGTGCCTGGAGCCAGTGTGCGCGCAGTTCCGCGTGCCGTGCCGCGTCCGGTGACACAGGTGCCGAGCGGCGTACGGGCGGCGCGGCGCGGTCGGCCGCGCCGGTTTCGCACGCGTAGGCACGGGCCAGGTCCTGGGTGTAGATCTCGTGTGACAGGCCGTCGAAGGCGACATGATGTACCGCCAGAAAGAACGCGGCGCCGTCCTCGTCCGGGGCGACTGCGGTGCGGTGGACATCCCCGGCACCGATGTCGAACCGGTTCGCCAGCAGCAGCTCGGCGGCTTGGGCGAAGCCGGTGCCGGCCGGCAGCACCACCGGCGGCCGGACGGGCGGAGCGGCCAGGACGTGCCGACGCAGCTCCCGTCCGTTCTGCACGAACGCGGTGCGCAGGGCCTCGTGCCGCAGCACCACGGTATGCGTCGCGGCTGTCAGGGCCGGCAGGTTCAGCGGCCCGTCCATGCGGATGTGTCCGACCGCGCAGTTCGCGCGAGAACCGGGGGCGATCTGTTCGGCGAACCAGAATTGCCGCTCAGGAGATGAGGCCTGCTGCCAGGAATGCTGTGGGTCGGTCATCAACGCACCGTGTATCCGGCGTCGACGGGTATCGCCGTGCCTGTGACATGCCGCGACGCGTCGCACGCCAGCCAGAGCGCGGCGGCGGCCACGTCCGCGGGATCGGTCAGGGTGTTCATGGGCTGCTGCTCGGTGAAGAGCTCCTGATGGCCGTCGGCCAGCAGGTCCAGGGCACGGGCGACCTCGGACAGCATGCGCCCTTCCATCTCGGGGTCGTCACGGATGTTTCCGGGGCAGACGGCGTTCACCCGTACCCGCATCGGCGCGTAGTCGAGCGCGCTGGCCTTCGTCAGCCCGATCAGCCCGTGTTTCGCCGCGACGTAGCCGGCGAAGTAGCGGTAGCCGACCAGTCCCGCGGTGGAGGCGATGTTCACGATGCTGCCGGACCGGCGCTCCGCCATGAGCGGTGCGAAGAGCTTCGTCGTCCGCCACGCTCCGCTCAGATCGACGTTCAGCAGCAGTTCCCACTCCGCCTCGGTGGTCTCGTGCACGGGACTCCCCGACGGCGCGACGATGCCGGCGCTGTTGATCAGCGCATCCACCTTTCCGTACCGGCTGAGGACCACATCCCGGACCTCTTCCAGCGCGGACAGGTCCCGCACATCAGCGGTGGCGGTGAGCACTTCGACGCCTTCCCTGCGGCACATCTCGGCGGTGTGATCGAGCTGGCTCACCGTGCTCAACGGGTAGGGGACGCCGGGCACCTCACCGTCGACGTCGACGAGCATGAGGTCGGATCCCTCGGCGGCGAAGGCCAGCGCACAGCTCCGGCCGACGCCACGGGCCGCACCGGTGATGACCGTGACCTTGCCGTCCAAGCGCCCCGGTGCTGCAGCCGTCGGCTCTGCGGTGTCAGTCATGGGAAGGAACCTTTTCCTGGTCGGGGCCGGGCACGACGGGAGCATCCATCTCCTTGAGCGCGCGGCTGCGCAGCGAGAGGAGGATCAGCACGACGTAGGCCAGGCCGAAGCAGGCCATCGCGATCCGTAGACCGCCGTATTCGACAGCCCATCCGGCAGCCAGGATCCCCAGGGGCGCGGCACCCATCCCCACGGCTCCGGTCAGTCCGAAGACCCGGCCGCGCAGGTCCTCCGGCACCCGCTCCAGCATGACGGTGCTCAGCACCGGATTGAGCGGTCCTGCCGCGAGCCCGGACAGGAAGGTGAGGGCGAGCATCACCGGCAGGCCCGGCTGGGCCACGAACAGCAGACGCAGCGCCGCAATGACCGCGAAGCACCCCAGCAGGGTGAGTCTGCGGTTGCTGAGGAACCGCCGGCTGGCCGGCCCGTAGAGGAAGGTGCCGGCGATGGCTCCGCAGCCCGACGCGGCGAGCAGCCAGCCCAGCGATTCGCCGTTGCCGAGCACCTCGCGGGTGTAGACCGGCAGCATCAGAGGGGTGAACGCGTCGTCGAGGAAGTTGGTGACGAAGACGAATGCGGTCATCGCTCCGATGACGGGCATCGTCTTGACGAGGGCCAGGCCCTCCGTCAACTGCCGCCCGAAGCCGACAGACGGACCGGCCGGGCGGGCGGGCGCGCGGGGCACCGCGAAGGCGATCAGGGCCGAGGCGATGAGGAAGCTCGCGGCATCGACGTACATACCGGTCACCGACCCGCTGACGGCGACGAGGAGACCGGCGAGGGGGGCGCCGGCCACCAGACCGAGCCGTGGTGCCGCCTGGTACCAGGAGTTGGCGTTCTCCAGTCGTACGCCGGCGGCCTCGGCCAGCGGCTTGATCATGCTCAGCCGCGCGGCGGTGGCCGGCGTCGCGACGACCGTCCGCCCGAACAGCATGCACAGCAGGGCAGGCGTCGGCAGGCCGGTGGTCTCGTCCAGGAGCGGGATCAGGCCTATGATCAGGCCCGCCAGCAGGTCGGAGAGCACACTCATACGGCGTCCGCCGACCCGGTCGATCAGGACCCCGCCAAAGGCCCCCGCGAAGATCAGCGGCAGCGAGTTGGCGAAGCCGGCGAGGCCGGTCTCGACGGCGCTGCCGGTCTTGCCCAGGACGTAGAGCGGAATCGTCACAATGGTGACGGCGTTGCCGAACGACGAGAGGTACTGGGCGACGAGCAGGACCGTCAGCGGAGCCCGTCGGAGTGCCGGCCGCGCGGCTGCCGGATCGGCCGTACCGGTCACTTGCTTCCCCCTCGGGTCTGTCCGAGCCGGGCGAAGAGCTCGTCCATGCCCTGCTCCGTCACGCCCAGCCGACCGGGAACCGTCTCCGCCGGAGCCGGCCGCAGCAGGGCGTCGAGGTCGCGCGCAGCCTGCGCTGCGGCCTCCCGGACAGCGTGCTCAGGGACCGTGTCCGGGCTGTAGAGCCAGCGCATCACCACCTGGTCGCCGCGGATCCCGACAGCGACATCCACATCCACCTGACTCTCCGTCAGTTCATTTCCCTGGGCCGCGATTTCGCCCGAGACGGCGAAGAGGCCGGCGGAGCCCTCGCCCGGATCCGTGAGGGTGCCGACGTAGTTCACCACGACCCGTGGCAGTGCCAGGGCGGCGAACTCCGCGCGCAGCTCGGCGTCCGCCGAGCACAGCAGCAGGGCGAACGGCTTGCCGCCGTCGGGTACCGCGCGCAGCGCCTCGTCGACCGCCGCGAGATCGTCCAGTGGCCCGCCACCGGTCAGCGGCACATGCAGGGGGTATGCGGAGGAGTAGTAGCCCACCGCACGGCCGGGGTCGAAGTCCGGCAGCGCGGGCAGCGGCTCACGCCCCAGCCCCATCACCGACAGCACCACGTCCGGGGAGTACGGCCGCAGCGCCCGCGCCACGGCGGTGACGGACTCCGCCTCCAGGGAGCGGCGACGGGTGCCGCACGGCACCGTCACCTCGAAGTGCACCTCGCTGCCATGCAGGTTCGGCCGACCGGATGTCCAGCTCAGCGGCCGTACGGCGGCGAGCTGCGCACGCCAGTAAGCGGCTTGTGGTGCCGGGTCGATCCGGCGGAGTGCCGCCGCGTACTCCAGGTAGCCGGTTCGCTCGGCCTCCAGGGGCAGACCCCGGTACGCACGCGCCAGATCGGATATCACCACGCCCCACGAGAGGCCGTCGATGACCAGATGGGAGGCGCTGAGCACCAGCCGTCCGGGGCCGTCCGGGATCAGGCTCACCGCGAACTGCAGGCCCGTTGCGGCGTCGAGCTCGGCGCGCTGCGCGGCGGCCACCTCGTGAGGCGCCGCGTCGGGCTCTTCCAACCGCCAGCGGTATCGGTTGCCGGGGTGTGCCGTGCGGGCGGTGCCCGTGGTGGTGAAGATCGTGGACAGTGTCGGGTGGGCAGCGAGCACGGCGTCCACAGCGGCGCGCAGCCGTTCGGCCTCCAGCGGCTCGGTGGCGTCCAGCACATAGCTGTGCGCCCATAGCTCCACCTTCTCCAGCCCCGCCTCGAAGAGCAGTTCCTGCTCGGGGCCGAGAGGCCCGACGGGCTCCGGTGTCCGGGCCGCCGGCACCGTACCCGTCCGGCTGAGCAATGCCTCGGCCAGCTGCCCGAGGGTGGGGTGTGTGAAGACGTCCTTGAGCGTGACGGTGAAGCCGGCCGCCCTGAGCTGGTGTGCCAGGCGCACAGCGAGCAGGGAGGTGCCGCCCACTTCGAAAAAGACGTCGCCGGCGTCCGCCCGCGGCAGCCCCAGCACCGCGCGCCACACCTCGGCGACCTTCCCCAGGTCGCCTGGGGCCGAAGAGGAGGTGTGCACGGCCGGGGCGAACACCGACTGCGGGGCGTCGCCGCCTCGGACCCGGCGTACCCGCAGTGGGGTTCCGGGCGCGTCGACGAAGCGGGCCACCAACTGCAGGAGCCGGCCGGCCATGCGCTCGATGGTGGCGTCCCGGAAGACGGCGGTGCGGTACTCGATGCGTCCGTACACCACCTCGCCCACCTGCCACCAGGCCACGGTCAGGTCCATGGAAGAGATGCCTTCGGGGACCGCGTTGGCGTAGATGTCGGCACCGGGCACGGTGAAGAACACCGTGTCGTCGAGGGTCAGCTGCACCAGCATGGTCTGCAGCAGCGGATAGCGCGTGGAGGTGCGGTCGGGAGCGGCCGCCTCGACGATTTCGCTGAAGGGCACTTCGCGGTGCTCGGCAACGGCGGTGGAAGCCTCGATGGTGGCCGCAAGCACCTGATCGGGCGTCGGGTTCCGGGGCAGCCGGACCCTGATGGGCACGTTGGTGAGCAAGAACCCCACGAGGTCCTCGGTGACCGCCTGCCCCCGTGTCACGCTGGGGACCCCGACGACGATGTCACGCTCGCCGGTCTCCTCGTGCAGCAGCGCGACATAGGCTGCGACCATGGCCGTGGCGGAAGTGGTCCTCGCCTCACGGGCCTTGGCGAGGAACGCTGCAGCGACGTCTTGGTCGAGGATGAAATTGTACTGTCGGCCCGCGTGGTCGGAGCTGTTGGGCGTGCCGTCGTACGGGAGCGGCAGCCTGCCGGGCACGTCCGCCAGATACTCCCGCCAGAAGGTGCGGTGCTCGGCGCCTCGGGGCCCGGCGAAGTACTCCCTCTGCCATTGGGCGAAGTCCCCGAACTGTACAGGCAGGTCCGGTACGTGAGGTGTGGTGTTCTCCTTGATCGCCCGGTAGTGCTCCAGGAGTTCGCGGTTCAGCCGGACGTAGGACCACTGGTCGGTGAACGAGTGCGGCATCGTCTCGACGACCTGGTAGTCGCCGCCGCCCAGATCGGCGATGCCCAGCCGGAGCACGGGGTCGGCCGAGAGGTCGAACGGGCGCTGTACCTGCCGTTCGATGAAGGCGGCGCGGCGGTCCTCCCTCTCGGCGCTGGGACCGTCCGCGAGATCGGCGAAGGTGATGTCCGCCGTCCGGTCCGGGTGCACGCGCAGATACGGGGTGCCGTCCTCTGTCTCGACCCCGCAGCGCAGCAGTTCATGCCGACGCACCACCGCGTGGGCGGCCTCGGTGAACGCCGCCAGGTCGAATTCGCCATGGAAACGCAGGCCGAAGCCGAGGGTGTACGTGATGCTGCCGGGATCCAGCTGGTCCAGGATCCACAGCCGTTCCTGGTCCATGCCCAGTGGGAAGCGCTCGCGCGGGCCGGACCGCGCACGCAGCGGCGGGCCGGTACGCGCGGACGCCATCTTGGCCGCCAAGGCCGCGCGTTGCGCAGGGTCGAGCCGCGCCAGCCGGGCCGCGACGGCTTTCCTGTCCAAGGTCATGCCGGGGCTTCTTCCTCGTCGACGTGGCGAGTGGATTCCGGGGCGCCGTCCGGGCCGCGCGGAGGGTCGGCCGGGGACAGTGCCAGCAGCGCCGGCAAGGCGGCGAGGATGGCGGCGGCCGGCAGGCCGAAGTCGACGAGGAAGCCGACCTCGTCGGCTCCCGCGTCGGCCAGCTCGGCAAGGACGGAGGAGGCCTTGGCCGGGGAGCCCAGAAGGGACGGGCCGTGCAGAAAATCCAGGTAGGCGCTCTCCAGCAGGACTTCTTCGTCCGCGGTGGAGGCGGCCGTCTGGCTGCGGAAGGCCCGCAGGTAGCCGTGCATGGCCGGACGCAGGAAGTCCTCGCAGTCCGGGCGGTCGCTGACATGCGCGTGGACCATGACCACCACATCGCCGTTGCCGCGGTGTCCCGCCCCCTGCCAGGCCTGCCGGTATCGGGCGATGTTCTCGCGCAGCGCCGGCATCGTCTGGCCGAGGAGCGCGGTCATGACGCCGTATCCCGCCCGGGCCGCCTGGGTGAAGGTGGCCGGGTTGCCGGCCGCGGTGAGCCACACCGGAAGGTCGGGCTGCACCGGGCGCGGCTGGGTGCGGACCTGCGCCTCGCCGCCGGCCGTCGTGGGGTACCCGAGGGTGTCCCCGCGCCAGTGGCTCCTGACCTGCTCGATCGTGCGGGCGGTGACCGCCCGCCGGTCCTCGTAGTCCTCCCGGGCGAGCACGAAGTCGTCCGGGTGCCAGCCGCTGGCGAACGAGATGCCCGCCCGGCCACCGGACAGGTTGTCGACCAGGGCCCAGTCCTCCGCGATACGTGCCGGGTGCTGGAGCGGCGCGGCGACACTTCCGGCTCGGATGCGCAACTGATCGGTGCGCGCGGCCACGGCGGCACCCAGCACAGCGGGATTGGGTGAAAATCCGCCGAAGTCCACGAAATGGCGTTCGGGCAGCCAGATGGCGTGCAGGCCTGCGGCGTCGGCCATTGCGGCGGCGTCCAGCACGAGGGAGTAGTACTCCCGGGCCGGCATCGCGTCGGCGCTGGCGAAGAAGTAGAGGCTCTGCCGGGCCGGGGCCCCCGCCGGACCCGGTGCGGAGTCCGCCGAAGCGGCGTGTGCACCGCGCCGGCGCATGCCCTGTGCCAGTCGGCGGCGCTGCTCCGGGCTGAGCGCGGACAGGCGTCCTGCGAGGTCACTCATGGTCCGGGGTTCCGTTCTCTGCTTCGAGCTCGTCGAGCAGTCGCAGCAGCTCCTCGTCGTCACGGTCGGAGGTGAGCTGCTCGATGCGTCCGGTGAATTCGCCCAGCGAGGAGAACTGATAGAGGTCCTGCAGGCGGGTGTCCAGGAGGAGTTTGTCGTTGATCACGGTGACGAGGTGCGCCGCCTGCAACGAGGTGCCGCCGAGCGTGAAGAAGTTGTCGTCGGGGCGGAGCGGGGCGCCGCCGAAGGTGTGCTGCCACACCTCGGCGACCGTCTCCCCCACCCCCGCGCCGGGGGCCGCACCGGGCTCCCCCGCCGTGGCCTCTGCCGGTGCGCCCGGGCGGGGGTTTCTGTCGGTGTTCCGGCGGGGTACCGCGTCGGTGGGTGGGATGCGCTCGACGGCGTCGATCCAGTGCCGGTCCGGCGCGAACGGATAGGTGGGAAGGGCCGCGGGGCGGGCGGGGCGTGCCATGCCGAACCGGACTGTGCAGCCGGCGGTCCAAAGCTGGGCCATCGCGTCTTCACAGGCGAGGGCCTCGCCCGACTCCTGGGTGCCGAACAGGTCCGTCACCAGTGGTGACCGGCCGGCCCGGCGCGCTGTCTGCCGCAACAGGTTCGTCATCGTCCGGCCCCGGTGCAGTCCGAGGACCACCGACGGCGCGGCATCGGTCAGGGTGCGCATCGCATCGTCCAGCCGGACCGTGCTCCGCAACTGCTCACCCCAGTAGGCCGGATCAGTGGCCTGACCGGGAGCCAGCTCGTGGCCGGTGAGGTTGGAGATCACGGACAGCTCCGGCTTCGCCAGCGGAACGTTCCGCAGGAACTCCGTGAAGGATTCGGCGGCCTGCACCATCGCCCGGGAGTGGAATGCGCGCGAAGTGGCCAGCCGCGTCGCGGTGATGCCCTTCTCGCGGCAGCGCGCCTCCAGCGTGGCCACCGCGTGGGGTTCGCCGCCGAGCACCGTGTTGTCCGGCGCGTTGAGACCGCACACGTCGAGCGGCAGTCCGTCGGCGATCTCGAGGGCCACGCTCTCCCCGGCCTGCACCGCCAGCATCGCCCCGGCGGGAGCGTCGGCCATCAGCCGGCCGCGGCGGACCACGGCGGCCGCCGCGTCCTCGACGGCGAACACCCCCGCATGGGCGGCCGCGGTCAGCTCACCGACGCTGTGTCCCAACAGAACCCCAGGCCGTACGCCGCGCCGCTCCAGCAGACGCAGTGCCGCGAGGCCGAGCGTGAAGAGCAGCGGTTGCACGACCGAGGTGTCGAGCAGGCGGGGGTCGTCTGCGGTCCACGCTCCGGAAGATCGCAGGTCGGGCCCGCCGGCCCGGCGCACCGCCTCGCGCAGCATGGCCAGATCGGCCGCGAACTCCGCGTCCACGGTACGGAGTTTTTCGCCGACACCGGCCAACGCCACACCCTGCCCCGGCAGCAGCACGGCAGTGACCGGCTGCTCGGAGCCTGCCGTACCGGCTCCGGGCCCGCTCGCCTCCTTGAGCTTCGCCCGCAACAGGGCGCGCGCCGCGCTCTCCTGCGCCGGGAGAGCGGTGGCCCAGCGGTGACGAAGCTGCCGCCGGCCGTGCCACAACGTCCCCAGGACGTCGGCGACCGGGACCCGGGCGCCCGGGCCGTCGAGCCAGTCGGCCAGCCGTCGCGCCTGTTCGGACAGCGCCCGCCCATCGGCGGCGGAGAGCACCGCGACCCCGCTTCCGGCCGGCGCGGGAATCGCCGGCGCACGCTCCGCCGCGGCCAGCACCACATGCGCGTTGGTGCCGCCCAGGCCGAAGGAGCTGACGGCTGCCCGTCGCGGCCTGCCGGGCGCCCACGGGGCCGCCCGGCGAGGGAGGAAGAAGCGGCGGGAGCCGAGGTCCACGTCGGGGCCGTCACCGGGCTGGGACGGCGTCGGCGCGATGACCCCCTCGTCCAGCGCGAGCACGGTCTTGATCAGGCCGATCACCCCGGCCGCGGTGTCGCAGTGCCCGATGTTCGCTTTGACCGCGGTGAGAGCACAGGGTTCGGCTTCCACCGCGGATCCGTAGACCTCGGCGAGAGCGGCGAGCTCCACCTGATCGCCGAGGCCGGTTCCGGTGCCGTGCGTCTCGACGAGGGCGATGTCCGCGGCCGAGAGGCCGGCCGTAGCGAGGGCTTCCTCGATGACCTCGGCCTGCCCGCGCGGGCTCGGGGCGACCAGGCTCATCCGTTCGGCGCCGTCGTTGTTGACGGCGCTGCCGACGATGAGGGCACGGGTGCTGTGGCCGGCGTCATCCAGGTCGGCGGCACGCCGCAGGACCACGACGCCGGCCCCGCTCGAGGGAACCGTGCCCCGGCTGCCCTCGGTGAAGGCGCGGCACCGCCCGTCCGGCGAGGTGATGCCGCCCTCGGTGTACACGTACTCGGGGTCCGCAGTGGGGTGAATCGTCACACCACCGGCGATGGCGATGTCGCACTCGTAGGTGAGCAGGCTGCGCACCGCCTGGTGGACCGCGACGAGTGAGGTCGAGCAGGCCGTCTGGACGGTGATGCTCGGGCCGGTGAAGCCCATCCGGTAGGAGAGCGCGGTCGCCAGGAAGTCCCGGGAGTTGCCGAGCTGGATCTGCTCCGGCCCCAGCGACCGAGTGACCTGCTCGTCGCTGAGTACGTTCGTGTGGAGATAGGTGTCCGGGCCGCAGCCGGCGAAGACACCGACGCGGCTGTCGGACCGCTGGGTGTCGAGCCCGGCGTCCTCCAGGGCCTGCCAGGCCAGCTCGGTCAGGACGCGGTGCTGCGGGTCGGTGGCGGCGGCGTGGGCCGGCAGCACGCCGAACAGCTCCGCGTCGAACTCGGCGAAGCGGTCGATCTGCCCGGCGCGCAAGCGGTGTTCCGCGCTTTCGCCGTCCGTCCGCGCCGCCGGCAGACCCACCGTACCGTCGTTGATCATCTGCCAGAACGCTTCCGCGTCGGCGGCTCCCGGTACCCGGACGGCGAGGCCCACCACTGCTACCGCGTTGTCGAACTCCCCCATGTCTTCTCCTCGTTTGTGTCTCTTACGTGTGACCGAACGCCGGTGGAAGGGCGCTGGTCAGCCTGATGTGGTGGGAGTACGGGACTCGGCGACCGCGACCAGGCGCCGTGGCGTCGGGTGACGGAAGATGTCCCGCAGTTGTACGCCGACGAATCCGTCCTGCCGGAGGGCGGCATTGAGCCGCACGGCCAGCAGGGAGTTGCCGCCGACCTCGAAGAAGTTGTCGTCGGGGCCGACCGGCAGCCCGATCGCCTGCTGCCATATACGGCTCATCCGCATCACCGCGTGATCACCCTCGGCCTCCCCGCCGCCGTCCGCCCGCTCCGTCCCGGGCGTCGACTCGGTACCTCCATGTGGTGCTTCCCCTCGCTCCGGTGTTGTTTGTGGTGGGGGGAGTTGGTGGGGGTCGAGTTTGCCGTTGGGGGTGAGGGGGAGTT
>NZ_LGKG01000157.1 GCF_001294335.1 Streptomyces chattanoogensis | reverse complement strand
GGGGGGGGGGGGTGCGGGACAGGGGTGGCCGGGCGGGCGGGACAGGAGAGGGCGGGGGCAGGGCAGGGCAGGGTCAGTCTGACCAGATGCGTCGGATGTCTTCGGCGTGGGTGGTCGACTGGCGGCGGCCCGCGCGGGCCGCCGCTGCGCGCTTGGTGGGGTCCAGGACGTTGCGGCCGAACGCCTCCCTGGCCGCCCGGTCGGGCGTGATCACACAGACCGTGGCCCCCTGGCGGGCCAGCCGCTCGCCCTGCGTACGCGGTGCCGCGATCGGCCCGCCGCCGGCCGCCATCGGTGCGATCACCACGACACGGCCGTATCCGGCGGCCAGATCGGCATTGGCGCTGGAGTGCACCCCGCCGTCGATCCATCGCTTGCCGTCGATCGCGACCGGCGGAAAAACGCCGGGGACCGCGCAGCTGGCCGTCACAGCATCGACCAGGGCCACACCGCTGGTGTCGTCGAAGGCGGTACGCTCCCCCGTCGCCGAGTCGACAGCCGTGATCATCAGTCGCCGCGTGGGCCAGTCGGCGGCGCCCAGGGTCCGGGCGATCACCGCGCGCTGGTCCGCCCCCGGGCCCGTACGAGCTGCCAGCGCGAGCCGTCCCATCCGCGCGCCGAACGACACCGCATCCCGAGAGCTCAGCGCGATGGCGGCGAAGCGTGCCATCGCCGCCGGGCCCATCCGCGCGCCGGGCGGGCCCTGGGGTGCGGCCAGCTGGCGCTCGTACATCTCCTCCAGCGTGTGCCGCCCCGAGGTGACCTGCGCGCCGACGATCGATCCGGCGGAGGTGCCGATGACGAGATCGGCGCCGGTCAGGTCGATGCCGGCTGTCGCGAGGCCGGCAAGCAGGCCGATCTCCCAGCCGATTCCGGTAAGCCCACCACCCCCCAGGACCAGTGCGGTTTCTGCCATTGGGCTTTCCTCCCCGGCCAGCCGTGCCGGCCTGTTCCTGGCCTGTGGAGTGGCCTCTGTCGGTTGCGGCCGGTTGCGGGCTGCTCCCGGTGTGTTCCCTGCCTGTGCCGTGGTCTGTTCGCCAACCCGCGCCATGGCCCGTCTGCCCGCCAGACCGTCCGAGGACCCGAATCCGGAACCCGTGCCTCGCGCCCCCGCCCCGTGCCCGTACCCCACACCGTCCCCTACCACCCGCCGGCAGACCACGGCGCCCCGCACCAAGAAAGGTACGGGGCGCAGCCGTTACGCGGCCCTGCAGTGCCTCACTCCTGGACGGAGCGCACCGTGCCCGCGCCGACGGTCCGGCCGCCTTCGCGGATGGCGAAGCCGAGGCCGCGCTCCAGCGGTACCGCTCGGCCCAGTTCGACCGTCACCGTCACCGTCTCGCCGGGGCGCGCCACACCGCGTTCCCCGAGGTCGAGGTCGCCGACCACGTCCGCGGTACGGATGTAGAACTGCGGCCGGTAGCCCGTGGACAGAGGCGTACGGCGGCCGCCCTCCTCCGTCGACAGCACATAGACCTCGGCGGTGAACCGGCGTCGCGGGGTGACGCTGCCGGGCGCCGCGACCACGTGCCCGCGGCGCACCTGGTCCCGGTGCAGCCCGCGCAACAGCAGCGCGACGTTGTCTCCGGCCTCGGCCGACTCCATGGGCTTGCCGAAGGTCTCCAGTCCGGTGACGACGGTCTCGGTCTCCGCGCCGAGCACCTCCACCCGGTCGCCGATCCGCACGGTGCCGCGTTCGACGGCCCCGGTGACGACCGTGCCGCGCCCGGTGATGGTCAGGACGTTCTCCACGGGCAGGAGGAACGGCGCATCGACATACCGCTCGGGCATGGGGACGTAGGTGTCCACGGCGTCCAGCAGTGCCTCGATCGCCTCCGTCCAGCGCGGGTCGCCTTCCAGGGCGCGCAGCCCCGAGACCCGTACGACGGGTACGTGGTCCCCGTCGTAGCCGTGCGTGCTCAGCAGTTCGCGTACCTCCAGCTCGACCAGGTCGGTGAGCTCGGGGTCGCCGGCGTCCGCCTTGTTGAGGGCGACGACGATGTACCGTACGCCGACCTGTTTGGCGAGCAGCACATGCTCGGCGGTCTGCGGCATGATGCCGTCGAGCGCGGAGACGACGAGGATCGCGCCGTCGAGCTGGGCCGCGCCGGTGACCATGTTCTTGATGAAGTCGGCGTGGCCGGGCATGTCGACGTGGGCGTAGTGCCGGGTGTCGGTCTCGTACTCGACGTGCGAGATGTTGATGGTGATGCCGCGCGCGGCCTCCTCCGGGGCCCGGTCGATCCGGTCGAACGGTACGAAGGTGCCGCTCCCCCGGTCGCTGAGCACCTTGGTGATGGCGGCGGTGAGGGTGGTCTTGCCGTGGTCGACGTGGCCCATGGTGCCGATGTTCAGGTGCGGCTTGGTGCGTACGTATGCCGTCTTGGGCATGGTGTTCTTCCTCGCAACGATGCGGTGAGAACGGCGGTTTGGCGCCGTGGGGACCCCTGAGCCACTCCGACCCTCCCCCTGTGGGGTCCGCCGGACGATCCGGAGAGGGTCAGCTTCGTGCGCCGTCAGTTGCTGCGGCGGGCGCGGTCGCCAGGGCGACGGCGGAGGCATCAACGGCAGCCTTCAGCGCGTCCGCGACTGCGGACGGCAGAGTGAGGAAGGCGTGCCGGAACATGCGTCATATGGTGCCGGGCGCCGGACGTGGCGTCGAATGATTTATGTGTGGGGGAAGGCTTTTCCGAGGCCCTTCCGAGGCCCTTCCGAAGTCCTTCCGAAGCCTTTCCGAAGTCCTTCCGAAGTCCTTCCGAGGCCTTTCCGATGACCTTGCCGGTGGACCGGGGATCTGCCGGCGGGGCGGCGAGCTGCGGCGCGGCCGACGGATTCGCGCACCGCGGCGGGATCCGTTGTCGCGTATTCGCGCAGCGCCCAGCCGATCGTCGTGCGGATGAAGAAGGCCTGATGTCCGGCGCGTCGCAGGCGGGTTGCCCGTGGGGTGTCCAGGGCCAGGGTTCTTGACGGCCCGGTCATCTGCGGGCGTTACGCTGCACCAGGCCGCCGGTGATCCGTGTGCGCGGCCACCGTCCCCCTTGTCCCGCGCGCCGACGAGCGCTTGATCACCCTTGGATATGTCGTTCCCATGACTTGGTTTGAATCATTCGTTCTCGGGCTCGTTCAAGGGTTGACGGAGTTTCTGCCTATCTCCTCAAGTGCGCATCTCCGCCTGACCGCGGCGTTCGCCGGCTGGCACGATCCCGGTGCGGCCTTCACCGCCATCACTCAGATCGGCACCGAAGCCGCCGTCATCATCTATTTCCGTAAGGACATCGCGCGGATCATCGCCACCTGGGCGCGCTCGCTGGTCAACCGGGAGCTGCGGCATGACCATGACGCCCAGATGGGCTGGCTGGTGATCGTCGGCTCCCTTCCGATCGGTGTGCTGGGCCTTACGCTCAAGGACGCCATCGAGGGGCCGTTCCGCGATCTGCGGCTGATCGCCACCACCCTGATCGTGATGGGTGTCGTCCTCGGCATCGCCGACCGTCTCGCCGCCCGCGACGAGACCGGCGGCCGGCATCGTGCCGCCAAGCAGCGCAAGGAGCTCGCCGATCTCACCGTCAAGGACGGTCTGCTGTACGGCGTCTGCCAGGCCATGGCCCTCATCCCTGGCGTCTCCCGCTCCGGAGCCACCATCAGCGGCGGCCTGCTGATGGGTTACACCCGCGAATCCGCCGCCCGCTATTCCTTCCTGCTGGCCATCCCGGCGGTGCTGGCCTCCGGCGTCTTCGAGCTCAAGGATGCGGGCGATGGGCATACGGCCTGGGGGCCCACCATCTTCGCGACGGTCATCGCCTTCGTCGTGGGCTATGCGGTGATCGCTTGGTTCATGAAGTTCATTTCGAACAAGTCCTTCATGCCGTTCGTCGTCTACCGGATCCTGCTGGGAATAGCCCTGTTCGCCCTGGTCGCGGCAGGTGTGCTGGCGCCGGATGCGGGTGAGACGGCGGGCTGAGAGCGGCGTCCTTGCTTCGACGTCGAACTACCTTGAGCTAACAGGTTTTCGCAGGTTCTCGCAGATCCTGGCACGTTGTAAGGGAGCGATTTCAGGCCGCCTCGGCCAGTCCTCGGCGTCGAGCGGGGCGCCGAAGCCGCCGCCCAGCGGGCGGACTCCGTGGTCGCCATGTCGCGTACCGGACTGCGATCAAGCTGAGGTGGCGCTTGAGCGCTGATCCGGCGGAGCGGGCGAGGGTGGCGGACTTGGCACCGCTGGTGACTGGCAGCCGTTGTCAGGCGGAAGCCACTACCTTCCCGGTCGTGACCTGGGGTGGGTTGGGGAGGAGTGAGGCGAGGTTGTCCCGCACGAACGCAGCAGCTTTGGTGATGGATTGCTCGGCGCCGGCTCGGTCTTGGAAGACGCTGGTGGAGATCATCACTCCGCCCCCGGCGTCGATCCAGTAGTAGGCGACGAATCCGGGGGCTTGGCGCATCAGGGGCACGAATCCTTCGCTGACCCGGCGTGCCGTCTCCACGGTGTCGGTGACTCCTTCGTATCGCCGGATGGCTGCGTACATGGTTGTTCTCCTCACGGGGGTTCCGGACGGTGCCTTGTGGGGATGCGGTACCCCTGCGGCGGCTGCTTGGTTTGTGAGCAGCCTGCCGATCACCTGAAGGGCAGCCCTCGGGTGATCCAAACGGGCGCGGTCGTTGTCCTGACGCGCAGTGCCGGCCCGGTTCCTGCGGGGGCAGAGGGGCTGGTGGTCCGAGGCCGGCTGCTGGACACCGGCGTCCTGCGACGCTGAGGACGTTTACCGGGGGCATCGACGTTGACGGAGCCGTCGTCAGGATGTGTGCGTCGAGGAGTCGGCGTACTGGTTCGAGGGCTGGGGGATGCTGGGTGGGGATTCCGTAGTACCCCGCGGACGCGGGCGGCACATCCCTCGTGGGCCTCGAGAGGCGCCTGCGGGCGCGGTGTCGCGGCAGATGCCGCTCCGCGGAGTCAGGACGCCCTGGTGTGATGGTCCAGCAAGCGGGTGAGCAACTGCACGAACTGGTCGCGTTCGGCCGGACTCAATGGGGCGAGCAGTTCGTCGTGGAGGTCGTCCAGGACCTTGTCGAGGCGGTGTAGGTGACGGCGGCCCTGGGTGGAGATCGTGATGATGTTGCGGCGCCGGTCGTCGGGATCCGGTGCCCGCTCGACGAGGTCACGCTCGGCCAGTTCGTTGAGCACGCCGACCATGTCGCTGCGGTAGATGCCGGTGCGCCCGCTCAGCGCCGCTTGGCTGCCCGGCCCGAAATCCTGCAGTGAGGCGAGCACGGCGTAGTGCCACTTGCGGGCGTCGACCCGGGCCAGCCCCTCGTTGATCAGCCGGTCCGACCGCGCGGTCAGCTGCGACAACTGTCGGCTCGCCCGTCGGCGCAGCCTGTCGGGCATCTTGGGCGCGTCGTCGTCGGGCAGGCCCGCGGCTTCGGCTCTGGTCATGGTGCCAACCCTACCCGTTGCGTTAGTGAGACTAACGATGTACGTTCGCTGGCGCCGAGAACGTTAGTGCAATAAACGTTACTTCGGCGAACTTCAAGGAAGGAAGAACCACTATTCCCACCAAGATCAAGTCGCTGCAGATTCCCACCACGGACGGCCAGGCCGACGCCTTCGCCGCCTTCCCCGACCACGGCGAGCGGCACCCAGGGGTGCTGATGTACGCGGACGGCTTCGGGATCCGGCCCGTGCTGCGGGAGATGGCCCGCGAACTGGCCGGGCACGGGTACTACGTACTCGTCCCCAACCTCTTCTACCGGCACGGCCCGGCACCGGTGATCGAACTTCCCGAGCACATCGGAGAAGAGGTCCGGCCCGCGGTCTTCGCCCAGCTGATGCCCTTGATCGAGGCGCACACCGCCGAACGTGTCCTGAGCGACGCCGACGCCTACCTCAGGTTCCTCACCACCCAGCCCGAGGTCGGCGCCGGACCGGTCGCGGTGACCGGCTACTGCATAGGCGGCCTGCTGGCGATGCGCACCGCCGCGGCCCACCCCGGCCAGGTGGCCGCCGTCGCCGGATTCCACGGTCCCGTGGGCGCCGACGGGCCCGACCTCTTCTCGAAGATCACCGCCCAGGTCCACCTCGGCCACGCCGAAACCGACCTCACGCCCGAGGCCCTCGGCGAGCTGAACCAGGCCCTGGATGCCGCAGGTGTCGACTACACCTCCGAGATCTACCCCGGCACCGTCCACGGCTTCACCATGTCCGACACCGACGCCTTCAACCCCTCCGCGCGGCAGCGTCACTGGGACCGCCTGCTCCCCCTGCTCGACCGCACCGTGGGCAACGGCTGAGGCTTCGGCTCGGAAGCCAACCGGAAGTACACGGCTCCGGAGTCCTTGGCTCGCACGCCGGCCGCAATTGAGCGGCAGGGACCTGGTGATCGTGGTCATGCGCTCCCTGCCGCCGCAGCCTGTTTCGTCGTGGTCGCGCAGCTGCCGCCCCTCGCCGGCGACCGACGATCTACACCCCGCTGAAGGGCAGATCAGGCACCATGCGGACTGTGTACGGCCGTGTTGACGAAGGCACGCACGGTTGACCAGGCCACGCACGGCGGATCGGTGGGCAGGGCGACCGCGGCCAAGGCGCACACGACGGCGTGGCCGAAGAGCAGGGCGGCGAAGAGCAGGGCTACGGGGAAGTCGGCACCGGCGCGGGTGAGTTCGGCCTGGCGGCGGACTGGTCAGGTCCGCACCTCGGCGCCGCGGACGTCCAGGGACACCGGTTCGAGCTGGACGTCCGCCTCGTCGTCGAGATACCGGTCGAGCTCCGGCGGCCGGTAGGCCGCGTCCCCGTCGTGGCGCGCCTTGGTGGTCACGGCCAGGTATTGGCTCCCGTCGAGGCCGCCGCCGTCCGCCGTCCGCCCGATGGGCCGGTGCAGTGTCCCGGCCAGTCGGTACAGCCCCGTGCGCGAATCGTGCAGCTCGCCCATGACGAGGGGCCGCACCCTGAACTCGATGCTCCGGTCCGGGCTCTTCTCACGCGGCCCGGCCGGGCTCAGCGCCTCCGTGTCGAACTCCAGCCCGTGTCTGCGGGCGTGGTGGACCATCCACAGCAGGGCGATGTCGGACAGGGACGTCTCCGGGTAGCCGCCGCCGATGTCGCTGTGCACCCCGGCGAACCACACCTGCCGCAGCTCCTGCCCGCTGTCGGCGGCGCCGGGCTGCGGGATCCACAGCGTCGGCTCGAACGCCGTGCGCTGCTCGTCGACGGCCAGTGCGTGGAAGGCCGCCTTCACATGGCTGCTCAGCGCGGTGTCGTGGAACGCCCAACGGCGATTGACCATGCCCACGACCGGCTTGAACCACCGCGGCCCCGGAACCGGGATGCCCAGGGCACCCACCGTGTCCCACACGCCGATGAAGTGGATCTCCGGCTCGTGGGCGAACGCCCGGCGGAACAGGGTGGACGCCGCACCGCTCGGCTTCTCGACCCGGTCGCGATACAGGCCCCACGCCTCCTTGACCCGGTCGGCGTTCTCCCGGCGCAGGATCCCGGAGTTGCGCACCAGCCCCGCCAGGCTGCGCGCGGTGTACGCCCCCCGGCTGAACCCGAACAGGTACAGCTCGTCACCGGGCTCATAGTTGTGGACGAGGAAGCGATAGGCGTCGAGGACGTTCCGCGACAGCCCCAGCCCGAACGCCCCGCCCCGCAGCCGTTCCCAACGACTCGTGCCGACCCCGCGGTGGTGGTACACCCGCTGCTCCACCCCGGCGGCGGACCGTGGCAGCACGGACAGGGCGACCTTGGTGACATTGGTCTTGCTCGGCTGGTCGGCGAGGTTCCACGTTCCGTCGCAGCAGACGATCAGACGCTTGGCCATGACATCCATCCTCGCGAGAGTGCGGTGCCCGCCGGCATCACTCGCCGAGAGTCCCCCTTCGGGAGAATACGGAGCGTCTTCCCGGCAGATGGCCAGTCAGGTTTCCCGGAGGGAGGCGTACGCGCAGAGCCGGTTTGTGCATAACCGAGAACGACACCGGAGGGCCTCGTCCCGGTCCGCGCGCCGAGGTGCCATCGAGCAGACACCAGTTACATGGTGGCACCGGTCCGCGGACCTCGCCATGCCGGCGCCCTCGCCCTCGTCATGCGCGGCCGCCGGCCTTGGCGCGCTCGGCCTTCATCGCCGCGCGGCACCGGGGGGAGATCGTCAGGATCGTCGGGACGGGCTCGCGAAGCAGCCGGGTGGCGCGCACACCACCGACGGCGTGTTACCGCGGGCCCTGGTGACCGCCGCGCGCGGCACCGGCACCGCTGGGCCGGCCGGGGCGCTGACCGGGTCCGCCGCGCCTCAACTCGCCCTGGTCCACACCCTGGTGAGCGCACCCCGCCGAGTGACGCCGGAGTTCACCCGGTCTCCGGTGGCCCTCGGCGAAAGGGAGCGGCCGTAATCGTCAGGCGCTCCCCCGCCCCTGCTCGTCACCGCCGAAGCAGTCTTCTTCGCTCCGCACCACGCCGAGCGTGAGGGTGATGTCGGTGCGGGCGCGCCCGAATCCCGGTGTCTGCGTGCAGACCCTCCAGCCGCGGTCGGAGGCCGGTGTGCGGCCGCGGCCCCGGATGTCGTACGTACGGACCGACCGGAAACCGGCGGCTCGCGCTGCGTCTCGGGCGGCCTGGAGGCCCTTGCCCGCAAGGTGGGGGACGGGTGCGCTCCGATGATGTCCGGGGTGGATGGTCTCGCTGCCCAGGGTGAATTCGGCGTCGGGGGCGCCCGACACCGTCGTGGCGGCGGGCTGTGCCGCGGCGGCGGACTGCTTGGGGGCACCCGAGCCGGACGACGTCGACGCGCAGGCCGCGAGCATGAGGCAGGCGGCTGCGATCACGGTGCTGGTGACGAGGCGGCGCATGGGGCTCCCGGGGCGATGTGACAGCGGTGGGGAGACTGTCTGCCGCATGTGAAGGTTGTACGACGTCCGGCCGCCGAGGGGGGGGACCGCTACACCACCGCGCCCGCGCGCCGTACGAGATGCGGCGGCGGAGCAAGGGCAGCGGCCAGGTCAGGGGCCGGTTCGAGGGCGCCCCATGAGGTGTTCAGCGGAAGGACCCCGGCCCAGAGGCCGAGTTCGGCGTCCGGGGTGTCGCCGTCGTCCGGCGGGCCGGTACGGATCTTCAGCGAGGCCTCGTCGAGCGAGAGGGCGAGCAGTGCGGTGGCGGCCAGTTCCTTGCGGCTGGGGCGCCGGGCGTAGTCCCACTGGCCCGGGGCGGACTGCTCCGTCAGGCACCGCAGCCCCGCCAGCTTCTCTTCCTCGTCCGTGACCAGGCGGGGAACTCCGTAGATCATCGCGCTGCGGTAGTTGATGCCGTGCTCGAAGACGGAACGGGCCAGGACGAGGCCGTCGACGTGGGTGACCGTCACGCACACCGTTGTCCCGGGTGACGCGACGAGGCTGCGGCTGGCCACCGAGCCGTGAAAGTAGAGCGTGCTGCCGTCGGAGCCGTAGACCGTGGGGACGACCATCACCGTGCCGTCCACGGTCACTCCGAGGTGACACACGAATCCGGCCGCCAGTACGGCATCCAGCTCGGCCCGGTCCAGGCTGCCTTGTTCCCGCAGGCGCCGGTGACGCGTGCGTTCCGTGTGCGACAGGGGGCGGCCGGGGGACGGGGCGGTCATGGGGATCCTTGGGTGTGGTGAACTTGCGACCGACTGACAATGGCCTGCTGAAGCTGAACTTGTCGCCAGAGCGTACTGATTCCACACCGAAGTAGCTAGGGTTCCACTGAAATCGTCGTCTCGCGCCTCTCCTTTCACTGATTTCGCATTCACCCAACCGTTCGCCCCCGGGCCCGACAAAGCCCCGCCGGTCGGTCGCCATGGCGGGGCGGGGGTACGAATCGAGGCGGAGCGGCTCAGGAGCTGAGGTGGTACTGGGTCCAGGGCTGGTGGGCCGGCTCGGGTTCCTCGTGGGGCTGCGCGAGGGTGCCCCATGGGGCGAGGGCGCTGTCCCAGTCGGGGGCGAGGGTGGTCATATCGGCGACGGTTTCGGCCGGTTGCGGTGTCCCGGAATGCCAGGCGGATCCCACGGAGTGCCCGGAAGGGGCGGCGTTCCAGGCCGCGGTCTGCTGTGCGGGGATGGTGCACTCGGCCTCATGGAGATCGCCGGGGCCGCGGCGGTGGCGTCCATAGGTCTCACCGGCGTGGCCGGGACTGTGATGGAACCGGCCCTGAGCCGCCAGCTGCTGGGCGCGGGCGAGCAGGCGGTTGAAGTCGAGCCCGAATTCGGCGGCCAGTTCGCGCAGGTCGACGCCGGTCTGCCAGCTGCCGACGAGCACCGCGTCCAGGGCTGCAGACCAGGACGGCTCCGATGACGTGCCCGAACTCTCGCGGCCGTCGCGGCTTTCCCGGCTGTCGCGCGAGGTGGGCGTGGGCCGGGCAGTGGAAGAGGAGGACGCCGAGGCGGCATCGGAGGAGCGGTCGGGAGAGGAATCAGCCGCCGGACCCGCTGGACCCGCCGGGCCCGCCGTACCGGGCTCCCGGGCGGGGCCGTTGGGAGCCGCGGCGAGCAGCTGCTCGGCAACCGCGCGGGCGTCGTCCTTGCCCACCGTGCGCCGGGCGATCCGCACTTCCCGCTCGTTCAGACCGAACAGGCCGGCCACCGCACCCGTGCTGCCCACGGTCACCGCAAACGCCGCCAGGACCCGCGACCGGTCGGCCTGCGCCTCGTCCAGTCTGGCCTGGGCCTCCCGCACTCCCTCGTCCCGAAGACAAAACGCTTCTGCGAGTACGGCGTTGCGGTCCCACAACTCTCTAGGCTCCATACCCTGACAACGCGATTCCTCCGCAGGTGATCCGATCTTGTCTTGCAAAGCACCCCAAAGCACGCATCCACACACCAACTGAAAATAACCCTGCAGCAAGTCGATCTCGCTTGCGGGACGCCGCGCGGCCGTTGTACGCCTCGCTGAACTGCGTCTCCCTTCCGTCGGCCGGGACGATGACGCGCGACGCGCATTGTCAGTGGGGTGCGTTACTGTCTCCGTCAGACACGCATTCGACTCTTCACCGATTCGCGGTTCCTGGGCCGCGGGGCACGCCCTGCGCCTCCTGATCCGCGCTTCTGTCCGCACTTCTTGGGGGGGCCATGGCTCGACGTTCTTCGCTCGCACTTTCCCGTTCTTCGGTCCGTACCGTGGGCGCGGTGCTCGCCGGCGCGATGCTGTGCGGCACGGCGGCCTGCTCGTCGCCGGGCGGCGCAGGGCGCGACCGGACGGCCAAGCCGGAGAAGTTCAATGCCGCGCCGGTCGCCGCGGTGCAGAAGGCGGTCGACAAGGGCGCCAGGCTCAACTCCCTGTCGTACCGCATCAACGGCAAGGTCGGCGGTCAGGGGACCGTCGAGGGCAAGGTGTCCTTCAGTCTGCGTCCCCGTGCCATCGATATGCGGATGAAGGCGTCCGGGGGTTTGAAGTCGGGTGAGTTCTCGGTGCGGCTCATCGGGGACACGGTGTATGTGGGCGCGGGCGAGCGCGCGGCGGCGGCCCTGCACGGCAAGCACTGGCTGAAGTTCCAGATGCGGGGCAAGGGTGCCGGGGGCGCGGGCGGTTTCGGGGGGATGCGGCAGCAGGCCGACCAGGACCCGGCGGCGCAGGCGTCGTTGCTCGCCCAGTCCGGTGACGTCAAGAAGGTCGGCGTGGAGACCGTCGACGGCGTGAGGACGACGCACTACGCCGGTACGGTCTCCGTGGACGAGCTGCTGAAGCGGCGCCATGCGAAGGGTGCGCTGGGGGCCGAGCGCCGTGCGAAGGCGGTCCGGCGGTACAAGCAGCTCGGCGTGAATGCGCTGAAGCTCGATCTGTGGGTCGGGCCCGACGACCGCACGGTGAAGTTCCGCGAGCGCGCGGGGACCGACCGCGGCCCGCTGGACCTCACCATCCGCTTCTTCGACGTGAACAAGCCGGTCACGGTCCAGGCGCCGCCCGCGTCCGACACCGTGGATCTGGCGGAGCACTTCAAGCAGCAGTTCCAGCAGGGGTTCGGCAAGCGGTTCGAGGAGCGTGAGGGCACCCGAATATGAGCCCGCGGCCGGGGATGGCTCTCCGGCGGAGCCGACGGGACGGACCACCGAGCACGCAGGTTCCGCTGAACTCTCCCGGCGCCGCGGCTCAGGCCGCGAGCACCACCGGCTCGCCGAGCCGTTCGGCGGCGGTCCGCCAGGCATCGGTGACTGCGGCCCGCGCCCGGGCCGTGGCCGTGTGTCTGTCGCCGTTCAGCCGCACCGCTGCCCCGATGTGGACATGCAGGTCCGGGCGGCGCGCGGGAGCGGTGAGGAATCCGGCGATCTGCTTGGCCCTGCTGCCGGAGGACAGCCGGCGGGCGCCGGCCTGGCCCAGTGGGACGACGGGGGCTCCCGTGCGCTGCGCCAGCGCGGCAAGTCCGGGACGGAACGGGCCGGGTGGGGTTTCGCCGGAGTCGGTGCGCTGCGGAAGGCGGCCTTCTCCGTAGATGAGGACGGAACGGCCGCTCGCGAGGGCCTCCTCGGCACCGTCCAGTGAACGGGCCGCCCGGGGGTCGTTCCGGTGCACCGGGACATGTCCTTCGCGCGTGAGTGCGCGGCCGAGGACGGGGATACGCCACAGTCCGGCGGTGGCCAGAATGACCGGGCGGACGCCGTGCCGGTGGAGTGCCGCGATCACCACTGCCGGATCCAGCAGCGAGGTGTGGTTGGCGGCGATGATGCTGCCCGGTGCCAGCTCGGCGTCGGGCGCGGCCGTGACCGTGAGACGGCCGAGGACGGGCACCACCGCGCCGGCGATGTGGCTGAGCATGTGCGGATCCTCCTTGGCGGACACCGGTGTCGGCCTTCATCGTCCCTGGGTGACGGCGGGGCACGCCTGAGTATCCGTACTCAGCGTCGGTGCCGGCGTCCCCTGTCACGGGGTGATGACCGCGGGGCGGCTCGCACTCCGGCGCCGGCTCCCTCATCCCCTCCGGCCGCAGGTGCCTCGGAGGCGGTCTGCCGCGCTGTCCAGCGGCACAGGGTGTCGTTCCGCTCCCGGGTCAGCCACGTGCCGTCCCCGAGCGGCCAGGCGGAGTCCTCCTCCCACTCCGGGTAGGCGATACGTCCCCGCACGGTTCCGGTGGCCAGGTCCACCAGCCAGTGGCTGTATTCGCGCCAGGCATCATTGCCGTAGCACCGCGCTGTGTCATACGCGTCGGACAACTGCACCAGGGCGGTGTCCTCGTCGAGATAGCCGCCGGCGTACATCAGCTGCGGCTCGTAGTGAACTGTGCAGTCACCGGTTCCGGGTGACGGGAAGTCATCGATGCGCAGTGTCACCGTCTCCTCGTACGAGGGGAAGCGGTGCCAGCGGAGCTCCGGGGTGCTCCCGTCCTCGGTCATGATTCCCCGGCGCGACGGCGCAGTGGCATGTATGTACTTCACGTCCACGCGTTCGCCGAGGAATATACGGCCGGAGGCCAGCGTCGCCCGGTATGAGGCGCGACCGCTGACGTGCACGCTCCCAAGGTCCCCGTCCGGTCGCCACCGCAGCGACACCTGTTGCACGTTGGCACCGATGGGCAGTTCATGGCGGGTGACCAGGTGTCCCGCTTCGTTCAGGGTGTGGAAGAGCGTTCTGTCCGGCGTCTCGGAAGGCATCCGCAGCCATGTCCTGATGGTGTGGTCCGGGCCGTGCAGGGAGAAGTCGACATATCCGCGGCTGCACCGGCCCCAGCCGATGTGAGGATGCTGCCACAAGTGGGTGCCGTCCGGAGCGACTGCGATGTACGCGGTATCGGTCGTGAAGACGGCGAAGGAGCAGTCCGGAGCAACTCCGATGCTCCCGGCCTTCTTCTCGGGCAGTGGCCTCGGGAAGGTCGCGCGCAGGTGCACGTCCTGGCCCAGTTCGTGGACGAACAACGCGTCCGGACCGTTGATCAGCAGCTGGGGAACCGGCCCCGTCCGGTTCAGCCAGGCTTCTCCGGAGCCCGAGCCGAATCCGCGGGCCCCTGGGATCTCGTACCGTCCGATCAGTTGAGGTGAAATGGTCATCGCTGGTCCCCCGGGGCAATGTGGTGAACAAGATCAATCCGTTGCAGTCGCAGAGAGTAGGCCATGAGCCGGCTGTGTGCCGGGCCCCCTGCTGCGTCGTTCACGTCCGGGCGGGGACAACGGTCGGGGCCGTGCCGCCCGGCGCACCTTCCACCGCGGGCCTTCTGTCGGCACGGCGCCGCCAACCCGTCGTGTTTGCACGGCACACTGCGTGCCATGCAGCTCTCGCGGTTCCCCTCGCCGTTCCCCGCTCCCCTGCCTGCCGCGCTCGTTCCGGACGTCTCCGGCATCGAGGCGTTCAACGCCGCCTACGCCACCGCCCTGGCCACCGGCGCGGTGTTCGTGAGCATCAGCCGCAGCGGCCGGCACTGGGCGGTGAAGGCGGACACTCTCACGGCCCCGGCACACACCGTCGACGAGCGGACGGCCGCCGCATTGCGCGATGCCGTCGCCCGGCTGGTCCGGCTCCACCTGGCGGGTCCCGGCTCCGCGGCCGGTCCGACGTATGTCGTGTTGTACGGCGTGGCCGGGGAGCGCCGGGCCCGCGCGCTCGCCACCGCCGTTCACGCGGCCCTCTGCCGGAACCCGGGGCCGCTGCTGCGGCTGGTGTCACGGCCCGCTTTCTCCAGCGGCTCGCCCTCACCGCTCTGAGCTGAGGAGACGCAGCTGTACGAGGCGGAAGTACAGCCGTACGAGGTAAGTCCACGGGCGCGGTGGCAGCACGGCACTAGTCGGACTGGTCCCGGGACCGGTCCTCGTCGGGGTGGGGCAGGCCGATCGGATTGGGGAAGGGGAGCACATCGGCGGCCAGGATGCGCCGTACGACGTCCTCCAGTCCCTCGAGGAGGCGGTCCGTCCCCGGCCCGGTGAGCGGGCGGAGCAGCTGTTCCGTCAGGCGGTCGGTCTCCTCCTCGATACGGGTGCGTTCCCGGCGGCCGCGGTCGGTGGCGTCGCCCCGTTCGTCCACCAGCCCGCGGGAGCGCAGCCGGTCGGCCGCAGCCGCCCAGTCCTCCTCGCTCCAGCCGCGGTCCTGGCGCATGGTGTCCTTGGGGACGCGGCCGGCGGCGACGGCGAGGACCAGGGCCTCGCAGCCGTCGAGTTCTTCGCCGGCCAGTACGGCGAGGTGCGCATCGCCCCTGAACTCGCGTACGGCGGTGCTCAGTTGCCACAGCCGCTCGACCGGGTCGGCGTGGTCGCACAGCGCGCGGTTCGCGGCGAAGAGCGGACGTGCCAGGGTGGGCGCGTTCTCGACGACGGTCAGGAGCGGGCCCGACAGCCCGGCGGCCGTCGTGTCCAGCCCGGGATGGATCCGGCGCAGGGCGTCGGCGGCGCGGCGGGCGCGCTCGTCGAGGACATGTGCGGGGCTGACGGTGCTCCAGGCCGCGGGCAGCGCGCGGGCGACCATGCCGGGGGCGAAGACCCCGAGTACGGCGGTGGCGAGGGACGGTTCCACGGCGCCCAGCGGTGCGGTACGGGAGGCGAAGTAGCCCATCCAAAAGCCCTTGAGGCCAAGGGCTTTGCCCAGGCCGCGGCACTCCTCGTCGAAGTAGGTGACGGCGTGCAGCGGTTCGGTCAGCAGCCAGAGTGATCGTGCGCGCAGCTCCATGTCCGCACGGTACCGCTCAAGGATCACCGGTCGTGTTCACCCACGCGCACCTCGAAGCAGGCTTTTGCGGGCCGGGAAGGACGGCGGTCAGATGCGGCCGCCGCCCGCCCCGAAGCCCGACTCCCAGGCCCACAGGTGGGTGCAGTTGGGGCATTGGAGGTGCAGTCGGCTGCCCTTGTTCGCCAGCAGATAGCGCCAGTGGTCGGGGCAGGTCCGGCCGTCGAGGCAGGCGGCGCAGTCCCGGTCGTCCCGGCATCCGGGGCACGGCACCCAGGCCCGGCGGCCGATGTCGGCGGTGGGGTCGAGCGGCAGCATGGTCATGCCTGCCCGGAGGCCGGCAGGACACCGGCGGCGACCAGCATGTCGTAGGTGGCCTGCTGGTCGGCGTCCAGACCGGAGTAGAGAAGCCGCTGGGCCTTCGCCTCGGCCTCCATCACCTCGATGGGGTTCCAGGTGTCGCCCAGCGCCGCGAGGACTTCGGTCCGGCGCCGGATTTCGTGCTCGGTGAGGTCGAACGCGAATATGTGCTGGTCCGGGGTGTTGGGGTCGATCATGGTGCGCGTCCCATGCCACTTGGGGATGATTCGGACGTGTTTACCAAGTGGGGCGGGGTTGAGGAAGCGTCAGATGGGGAGGCGGCGGCCCCGCGGTCCGCCGCATGGGAAGGTCGCGGGAGAATCGATTGCCCGATAGGAGTGCATTTCGGACACTTCGCTGATCCTTTTTGAGGCTTATGCCCGATATGAGGCGGACTCCGTGAGCGTGATGCAATTCATCGGGCCCCGGTCTGCGCCATCGGGTCGGGCAGGCGCCGTACCGCGACCGCCGCGGCATCGTCGCCCAGCCGGCCGTCCGTGTGCGTCAGCAGCTCCTCGCGCAGGCAGCGGAGCAACAGCTGCGGGCTGCTCCCGCTCCAGGCGGCGGCGCGCTCGGCGAGCGGGTAGAACACGCCCCTGCTGTCGCGGGCCTCGATCACCCCGTCCGTGTACAGCAGCAGAAGATCACCGGGCTCGAAGGGGAAGGTCTCGACCTGGTAATCGGGGGCGCCGGCCAGGCCGCCGAGCCCGATGGGAAGAGAGGTCCGCTCGGGGTGCAGGGTGACGGTCTCGCCGTCGCGCAGCAGGAGCGCGGGCGGATGGCCGCAGGTGATGGTGCGCAGTACGGGCCACCGGTCGGGAATGTCGAAGAGCGAGGCCGTTGCGAAGGTCTCGTCGCTGTCGGGGGCGGCGTCGGGACCGATGTCGGGGTCCGTTCCGGTGTCGGTTCCGGGGTCGGCGGCGGCCGCACCGCTGCCCTCGCCCCGCTCCGGAGCCGCGCTCTCCGGGCCCGGCGCGGCGCGCCACTGGCCGCTGTCCCAGCGAACGGCGCCGTCGAGGTGGAGGGCGAGATTGGGCAGGGTGGCCTTGCGGTGGGCGGCCGCCCGGAAGGCGCCGAGGATGAGGGCGGCGTGGCTGTAGGCGGGCAGCCCCTTGCCCCGCACATCGCCGATGATCAGCCGGGTGCTCAGCGCGGTGCGCGCCGCCGCGAAGAGGTCGCCGCCCATTTCCGCTTCCTCCTCGGCGGCCAGGTAGAGCGAGGCGATCTCCAGCGGGCCGCTGCGCCGGGGCAGCGGCCGCAGCAGCACCTGCTGGGCGACACCGGCCACCGAGCGGCTCTTGATGAGCTGCCGTTCGTCGCGGTCCCGGACGACGGTGAAGAGCACGACCAGTGCGGAGACCACCACCAGGGCGGCGATCTGGGCCTGGAGGTTCTCGCTGACGAGCACGCCCCGGGCGATGCCGATGAACACCTGGGCGGCGACCGCGAGCGCGCCGATGGCGGCGGTGAGGCGCGGGCCCGCGATGGCCGCTGTGATGGCGGGCGCGGCGACGAGGAGCGGTCCGAGATGGACGTCGGGCGGCGAGAGCGCGTCGATCACCACGATCGCGATGATCAGACCGACCGGGATCAGGATCAGGGCGGCGCTCAGATCTCGCCGTCCAGGCAGTTGTCCAGGCATGTGCACCAGCCGTTGTGAGGGCATGCACCATGTTCGCACCCATGAGGGAGAAATGTTCGAATAGTGGGTTTATTTATCGGTTCGCACCGATAAGCGCGAAACCGATACGGGAGGGGCGCGTACGGAGCCGATGCGATCACTTCACCCTCCGGACGCGACTCGCCCGCACGGACGGCTCCGGCGGCATCGACGGACCTCGAGCACCTCGCCTCCCCCGACTCACCAACACCCGGCAAAACAAGCCGAGTTGACGTCAACCCAGTCAGCCTAAACGGATGCCCGCAGCGCCGAGATCAGCAGATCCAGCGCGGCCTCGACCGCCGAGCCCGCCATCAGCGAGAGCTCGCCCCGTACGCGGTCGAGACTCGGGTACTCCGCCGCGGGCAGATCGGCGTACGCCGCCCGCCAGGCCCCCTCGTCCGCGGTGCGCTGGGCGGGGGTCAGCCGCAGGAACGCCGCGTCGAGGGCCGCGTGGCCGAGGACGCTGTCGACGAGGGCGTGGTAGTGGCGCACCGCGGTGGCCTCGTCGAAGCCGGCCTCCAGGAGCAGGCCGATGCCGGTGTCGACGGCGCGTTGCTCGTGCGGGCGGCCGGTGACGCGGACCGTGCTGAAGGCCGCGATCTGCGGGTGGCGCAGCGCCGAGCGGTAGGCGCGCAGGCCGAAGTCGCGCAGGTCGGCGGCCCAGTCGCCGGTCCGGGTGAACCCGGCCATCGACTCGCCGATGAGCCGGTCGGCGACCGCGAGCAGCAGGTCCTCGGTGTTGCGGAAGTAGCGGTAGACGGCGGAGGGATCGGCCCCGAGGGCGGCGCCCAGCTTCCGTACGGTGAAGGCCTGCGCGCCCTGGGCATCGATCAGCCGGCACGCCGTGTCGACGATGAGGTCGGCGGACAGCACCACGCCCGAACCCGTCGGCCGGCGCCGTTTGCGCTCGGCCGGTACGCGCTCGCTCTCCGCCACAGCTGTCCCCTCCGCCCGGCGCCCGCCCGGGGAGCCGTCGTCGCCTCAGTCGCTCCCCAGGCCCTGACCCGCCCCAGTTAACCATCCGGATCACCAGCATCGGCCGGCTCCACGAATTACGTCAACATCGTTGACACAAGGAGAGGCGGACTGTTTCATCGGCGGACACACGGCCCGGCCGCCCCAGGCCCCGGCCCTTCCGAGGAGTGAGTGCCATGCCCCCCTCCGCAGTGCAGCAACGGCCGCAGGACCCCGGACCGGCGAGGATGCGCCGCTCGCTGGGGGTGAAGGACGGGCTGGCGATCGCCGCCTCGAGTACGGCCGCGACGACGAGCATCGGCATCGGGATGGGCACGCTGGCGGCGTACGCGGGCCGCCAGACCCCCGCCCTCCTCCTGCTCGCCTTCCTCCCGATCCTCGGCATCGCCCTGTCGTACGCGCGCCTCAACCGCACCGAGCCCAACTGCGGCAGCGGCTACACCTGGGTGGGCCGGTCCATCGGGCCCTGGTCCGGCTTTCTGACCGGGTGGGTGGTGCTGGTCGGCAACGTGATCTTCATGGCGTACACGGGCGCGGTCACCGGTTCCGTCGTGCTGCAGTTCCTGAACAAGCTCGGGGTGCACCGCGTGCTGGGGCTCCGGCTCGATCCGGCGGCCACCGGCATCAGCACCGCGGTGGGCCTGGTGGCGCTGGTCGTCGTCACGGTCACCGCCGTCACGGGCGTCCGGTCCGCGACCCGGATGCAGCTGGGGCTGCTGATCTTCGAGTATGTGGTGCTGCTGGGCTTCTGCGGCTGTGCCCTCGTCGTCGGCGACCAGCCGTTCTCGCTCTCCTGGCTCGACCCCTTCGAGATCGGCTCTCCCCAGGCACTGGCGCAGGGAATGGTGATCGCGGTGTTCATCTACTGGGGATGGGATGCCGCGTTCAGCGTGAACGAGGAGACGCGCAGCGCATCCGACGCCGCCCGCGGCGGTCTGATCGCGCTGATCGCGATGCTCGGGCTGTTCCTCGTCGGCGCCTTCGCCTTCCAGCGGGTGATGAACACCGGTGAGCTCATCCGCAACGGACCACAGGCGCTCACCTTCCTCGGCGGCCGGCTGGCGCCGGAGCCCTGGGCCTCGCTGCCGCTGGCCGCCCTGATGTGCTCCGCGTTCGCCTCGCTCCAGTCCAGCGTCATCCCCACCGCCCGCGGTGCGCTGGCCATGGCGCGCGACCGGACGCTCGGCCCGGTGTGGCAGCGCCTGCATCCGCGCTACGGCTCCCCCGCCGTGGGCACCCTGCTGGTCATGGCCCTCGCCGCGCTGCTCGCCGTGCTCGCCGTCGGCATCCCCAAGCTCAACGACATGATCCTCACCGCGGTCAATTCCATCGGCCTGACGGTGGCCCTCTATTACGGCCTCACGGCGCTCGCCTGCGCGGTGCGCTTCCGGGACGGCTGGCGCCAGGGACCGGTGCGCGCGCTGCGGGATGTGGTCGTCCCGGCGGCGAGCGCGCTGGCGCTGTTCGGGCTCGGCGGCTATCTGGTGTGGCAGTACGCCACGATGAGCGACCACTTCGAGGCCACGCCGGACAACGGCTGGTTCATGCTGCTGCTGCCCGCGCTCTTCGTGCTGACGGGGCTCGCGGTCGCCGCCTGGGCGAAGTGGGTGCGCCGCGCCCCGTACTTCCGTACCGGCCGCGGGACGGATGCCGACGCGATCCCCCTGCCGATGGACGGGGAGAGCGGGCGCCTGGCCCGCCCTTCCGAGGGATGATCATCTCGACCGGCCCGCCCCACCCTTTCTCCTCCCTCTCCTCCCCCCTCCTCTCCAACCGTTCACCCACTGCACCAACCCACCAGGAGCAACGGCCATATGGACACCAGCACCCCCGCCGACCTCGTCTTCCTCTCCGGCCCCGTGCACACCGTCGACCCCGCGCGAAGCCGGGCGAGCGCGGTGGCCGTGCGCGGAGAGCGCATCGTCGCCGTCGGCCACGACGGCGAGCGGGACGGGATACGGGACCTGATCGGGCCCGGCACGGAGGTCGTCGACCTGCGGGGCAAGCTGCTCATCCCCGGGTTCCAGGACGCCCATGTCCATCCCGTGGGCGGCGGGCTGGAGTTGGGGCAGTGCGATCTCAGCGCGGCGGTCACGGCCGAGGCGTACCGCGGGCTGATCCACGCCTACGCCGCGGCCCGTCCGGACGTACCGTGGATCACCGGCGGCGGCTGGTCGCTGGAGGCGTTTCCCGGCGGGATGCCGACCCGGGAGTTCCTGGACGCCGTCGTGCCGGACCGCCCGGTCTTTCTCGTCAACCGCGATCACCATGGCGCCTGGGCCAACTCCTGCGCCCTGGAACGGGCCGGGCTCACCTCCCGTACCCCGGATCCGGCCGACGGGCGCATCGAGCGCGACGCCGCGGGCGAGCCGACCGGGATGCTCCAGGAGGGCGCGATGCGGCTGGTCGGCGACCTCGTCCCGGAGCCGACCCTCGCCGAACGGACCGAGGGACTGCTGCGGGCGCAGCGCCTCCTCCACGGCTACGGGGTGACCGCCTGGCAGGACGCGATGCTGGGCCGCGCCCCCGGGATCGCCGATGCCGTTCCGGCCTATCTGGCGGCCCGCGAGGACGGGGCGCTGACCGCGCGGGTGACCGGGGCCCTGTGGTGGGACCGCGCCCGCGGGGCCGAGCAGATCCCCGAACTGATCGCACGCCGCGAGGAGTTGACGGGCGGACGGCTGCGCGCGACCAGCGTGAAGATCATGCAGGACGGGATCGCCGAGAACCATACGGCGGCCCTGCTCAGCCCGTATCTGACCGCCTGCGGATGCCAGTCCGACAACAGCGGTATCTCGTTCATCGACCCCGAGGCGCTGCGGGCGTATGTCACCGAGCTGGACGCCGAAGGGTTCCAGGTCCACTTCCACGCCCTGGGGGACCGCGCGGTCCGCGAGGCGCTGGACGCGGTCGAGGCCGCCCGGTCGGCCAACGGCCGGCGGGACACCCGGCCGCACCTCGCCCATCTCCAGGTCGTCCACCCCGATGACATCCCGCGCTTCCGCAGGCTCGGCGCGACGGCGAACATCCAGGCGCTGTGGGCCGCCCACGAACCGCAGATGGACGAGCTGACCATCCCCTTCCTGGGCGCGCAACGGGCCTCCTGGCAGTACCCGTTCGGCGATCTGCTGCGCTCCGGCGCCACCCTCGCGGCGGGCAGCGACTGGCCGGTCAGCTCCCCCGATCCGCTCGCCGCGCTGCATGTCGCGGTCAACCGCCGGGAGCCGGACGCCCCGCCCGCGACGCCGGTCTTCCTTCCCGAGCAGCGCATCGACCTCGGCTCGGCGCTCGCCGCGTACACGGCGGGCAGCGCCTACGCCAACCACCTCGACGACACCGGCACCATCCAGCCCGGAAAGCTGGCGGATCTGGTGGTCCTGGACCGCGACCCGTTCGACGGCCCGGACGAGGAGATCGCCGCGACCCGGGTCCTGCAGACGTTCGTGGGCGGGCAGCGGGTGTATGCGGCCGGGGACGCGTAGGCGGAACGGCATGACACCGGGCGGGAAGCGCTCCCGCCCGGTGTGCGGGCGGCGGGTCCCCGCACCGGGCCCGGCCGCGCCTACTCGATGACCAGCTGGACGTCGATGTTGCCGCGGGTGGCCTTGGAGTACGGGCAGTACTGGTGGGTCGCCTCGACCAGCTGACGTCCGGTCTCGCCGGCGAGGGCGTCGGGCAGCTCCACCCGCATGATCACAGCCAGGCCGAAGCCGGTGTCGTCCTTGCCGATGGAGACCTCGGCGGTCACCGAGACATCCTTGGTGTCGATCTTCATCTGGCGCCCGACATTGCCCATCGCACTGGCGAAACAGGCCGCGTACCCGGCGGCGAAGAGCTGCTCGGGGTTGGTGCCCGCACCGTTGCCCCCGAGCGCGGGCGGCAGCGCGAGGGCGAGGTCGATCTGTCCGTCGGAGCTGACGGCGCGGCCCTCGCGGCCGTTGGCGGTGGCGACGGCGGTGTACAGCGCGTCCATGGGAATCCCCTTTTTCTTGTGCCTGCTCGGCTCCGGCTTGGTCCCGGCGGCCGTTTCCGGGCCGCCGACGACGTCAACGATCGCACACGTTTAAGTTGTGTGCAACTAGATCGTGCACAACTTAATGGTGGGGGACTAACCTGAACCCATGACCACGCTCCCGGTACCCGACTCCGAACTGCTCCGCCTCGACCACCAGGTCTGCTTCCAGCTGCACGCCGCCTCGCGCGCCTTCGGCAGCGTCTACCGGGACGCCCTCAAGGACCTGGGCCTGACCTACCCCCAGTACCTGGCCATGCTGGTCCTCTGGGAGCACGGCCCGCAGCCCGTCAAGGCCATCGGCGAGCAGCTGCGACTGGACTCGGGTACGCTCTCCCCCCTTCTCAAGCGGCTGGAGACCGCCGGCCTGGTACGCCGCGAGCGCAGCGCGGAGGACGAGCGGTCGGTCACCGTGCACCTGACGACGGCGGGCGAGGACCTGCGGGCCCAGGCCCTGCCGGTCCCCCGCCGGATGCTGGCGGCGACCGGTCTGACGGTCGAGGAACTCCGTACGCTGCGGGGCCTGTTGGGGCGGGTCACCGAGGCGCTGGACGAAGCCTGAGGGACGGCCCGCGGGCCCGTCCGGGCACAGCCGTGAGGCGAGTCGGGTTCACCCCCGTACCCTCCGTCGGCCCGCGCCGTTAGGACAGGAAGATGCCATCCGGAGTGCGCGGCACCGGTCCGCGTGCGCCCTCGCACAACCCGGTGCGCCCATCACTCCATTGAGCGACCGAGGTTGAGGAGTCTTCGGGACCAAGGCGCATAAAATGGGCCAAACCAGCCGGAGCAGCCGGCGAGGACCCGCCAGGACGCGGTTGGCAGCACGCCTACGAACAGCGGAGGAGCGCCACGTGAAAGCGGCAGAAGTTGTCAACGACCTGCTGGTCCAACGATTCGGGGTCGCCATGGCCGAGATCCGGCACGAGACCCCGCTGCGCAATCTGCGGATGGACTCCCTGGCGCTGGAGGAACTCCGTGTACTGATCGAGGACCGGCTGGACATCGATCTCGACGAGGTGGCTCTGACCTCGCGGGACACCGTGGGGGCGCTGGTGGCGGCCGTCGACGGCAAAGTCGCCGCGTGACGGCCCGGCAGCAGCCGTTCTCCGCGGCGGTGACGGGGCTGGGAATGGTGACCGCGGCGGGTGTGGGGGCGAAGGCCACCTGGCACTCCGTCACCGAGGACCGGGTGCCGGGCGGAGTGTCCCGGCAGGACGAACTCGCCGACCTCCCCTGCGACTTCATGTACACCGTCCGGGACCTGGACCCGGGCGCGGTGCTGGGCGTGGCCACCCAGCGCCTGATGGACCGCTTCTCACAGCTCGCGGTGATCGCCGCCCGGGAAGCGGTCGCGGATGCCGGGCTGGAGCCGGAGACCTGGGACAGCAGCCGGATCGCGGTGGTGATCGGATCCGCGCACGGCGGGCTGCCGTTCTACGACCAGCAGCATGCCGCGATGACGCAGCGCGGCGCCCGGCGGGTCTCCCCCAAGCTCGCGCCGCTGACCGTCGTCAACGGCGCGGCCAGCAGTGTCTGCATGGACCTCGGTGTGCACGGCCCCAGCTTCGGTGTGGCGACCGCATGTTCCTCCGGCACCGTGGCGCTGGGCACCGCACATCAGCTGCTGCGCGCCGGGGTCTGCGATATCGCCATCGCCGGCGGCGCGGAGTCGACCGTCTCGCGGCTGCTGATCGCCAGCGCCTGCCAGATGAAGGCGGTCTCCACCCGGCGGGAGGACCCGGCCGCGGCCTGCCGGCCGTTCGACGCGGAGCGGGACGGTTTCGTCGTCGGCGAGGGCGCCGGCCTGCTCGTACTGGAGCGGCCCGAGCACGCCCGCGCCCGCGGGGCCACGGTCCGCGCCCATGTCTGCGGGTACGGTGCGTCGAGCGATGCCTATGCGCCGGTCGCTCCGGACCCCGACGGCAAGGGCATCGAACGGGCGCTGCGGACGGCGATGGCGGACGCGGAGGTCACGGCGGGCGACGTCGGGTACGTCAATGCGCACGGCACGTCGACGGTCGTCAACGATCTCGTCGAGGCGACCGTGCTGGAGCGGGTGCTCGGCAGTCACCCGCTCGTCACGTCCACCAAGGCGATGACCGGGCACACCCTGGGTGCCGCCGGCGGTATCGAGACCGCGCTCACCGTCCTCGCCCTGGAGCATCAGCTGGCGCCGCCGACCGCAAATCTCGAGGTGCCCGATCCCCGGATCCCGATCGAGATCGTGCGCGAGCAGGCCCGGCCCGCGGCGTTCCACTGCGCGGTCAAGACGTCGCTCGGCTTCGGCGGGCACAACGCCGCGCTCGTGCTGACGCGCGGCTAGCGCATCCGTCCGCCATCCGCACCCCACCGACAGTGACCGACGGGAGCGGGCGCGCCGCATCGGCGCGGCCCGTTCCCGTCGTTCTTCCCGAGAAGGAATCAGCCATGGTCGAGGAAACTATCCGCTCTTTGTCGGTGGGCGGGGTGTCCTATTCCTATCGGCTGCTCCGGCAGCCGGAGGGCGTCACCGAGCCCGTCATGGTCCTGGGCGGCGCACTGCAAGGGATGTTCGGCTGGCCGCAGATGGAGGACCAGGTGGGGCCGGTGGCGGACGTGGTGACCGCCGACCTGCCCGGTATGGGGAGCGCCGACCCGCTGCCCCCGGGGCCGAGCGCCAACATCGTGTGCGCGGCGATCGAGCGGGTCATCGACGACCTGGGCGTCCCGCAGGTCAATCTCTTCGGCTTCTCCTACGGCGCGGGCCTCGCCTACGGATGCGCGCAGCGCTTCCCGCGCAGGATCGCGCGGCTGGCGCTCGGCGGCGTACCGGCACACGTCACCCCCGCGCAGCTCGACCTCTGGCGCCGGGCCGCCGACCATCTCGCGCGCGGCGATGCGGAGTCCTTCGCCACGCTGGTCACCGAGGCCCTGATGTGTCTGGACGAGCGCCGGCATGTCACCAAGAGGCAGCTGGCCTACCGCTATGTCCGGCGTTCGATGCTGCACGCCGCCCGGCACTCACCGCATGCCGTCGACTCGCTGCGCCGCGCACTGGTGGACCGCCCGGACTTCTCCTCGGGTCTGACCGGCGTACCCACGCTCGTCTTCAGCGGCGAGCACGACACAGTCACCTCCCCGGCCCGCCAGCGCGACTTCGCGGCCAGGATCCTCGGCAGCCGCTTCCTGACGATTCCCGACACGGATCACTGGGTGGTGCTCGAGCGCCCGCAGGAGGTCGCGGACCTGGCCGCGCGCTTCTTCACCGATGCACCGCTGAACTCCGCGCCCTGCCTGATCCCGGCGGCGCGGGAGGAGCTGGCGGTGGGGGATCCGGCGTATGCGTAACGGCTGGGCGCCGGCCGTCACGGCCATCACTCCGCTCTGACCTGCGGCGCACTACATTCCCTTGCGGTTATATAACCGTGTGGGGATACTGAAGGACATGCCCATACCGTTCGACGTACTCGCGGAACCGAGCCGGCGCAGGATCCTCGATCTGCTCCTGGAGCGGCCGCATCTGGTCGGGGAGCTGACCGAGCAGCTCGGGCTCAGCCAGCCCGGCACCTCCAAGCATCTGCGGGTGTTGCGCGCGGCCGGGCTCGTCCAGGTGCGGCAGGACGCCCAGCGCCGCTGGTACGCACTGCGGCCCGAGCCCCTGGCGGAGCTCGACGCCTGGCTCGCCCACTACCGGCATCTGTGGACCGGGAGCCTCGACGCCCTCGAACGGCATCTCGACGCCATGGAGGACGACCCCCGATGAACCCGCACTCCGACACCCTCACCACCGCCGACGGCCGCACCGCGCTGCGGATGGAGCGCCGGCTGGCTCATCCGCCCGCCAAGGTGTGGGCCGCGATCACCGACCCGGCCCGGATCGGGCAGTGGTTCCCGGCCGAGGTCACGGTGGAGCTCCGGCCGGGCGGGGCGATGAGCTTCTCCATGCCCGGAGTGAGCGGTATCGCCATGACCGGCACGGTCACCGATGCCGAGGAGCCCCGGCTGTTCGCCTTCACCTGGGGAGAGGACCATCTGCGCTGGGAGATCACCCCGGACGGGGACGGTTCGCTGCTGACCTTGGTGCACACCTTCGGCGACCGGTTCGGCGCGGCGAGCTTCGCCTCCGGCTGGCATCTGTGCATCAGCGCCCTGTCACAGCTGCTCGACGGCGAGTCGACGGCCGTCGATCCCGATTCGGGTGCACTGCACGAGGCGTATCTCGAGCAGTTCGACCTCGGCCACGGCACGGTCGAGGAGACGGCGGACGGCCCGCGGGTCCGCTTCGAGCGTCAGCTGGTCCGGCCCGCCGATGCCGTCTGGGCAGCGCTGACCGCGGGCGAGGATCCGGCGCCGGGCGAGCCCGTACCGGACGGCTTCACCGCGGAGGGGATTGCGGGCGGGCCGGTCACCGAGCTGCGGCCGCCGGAGGTGCTCGCGTACCGCTGGCACCCGGAGGGCACGGTCCGCTGGGAGCTGCGGCGGGGCACCGGCCACGGCCCGCGCCTCGTGCTCACCCAGACCGGGCCTCGGGGGTTCGATACGCAGGCGGCGCTGGACGCGTGGCATTCCCGTATCGAGCATCTGGCGGCCCGGCTGCTGGAGGACTGAGCGGCGGCAGACGCTTCGGTTTCGGCGCCCCCTGCGGAGCGGTACGCAGGGGGCACCATCGCGTTTCGGCGGAAAGGCGCCCAAAACACCCATCAACCGTGTGAGCCAGGCAACTTTGCGGGCCTTCCAGGGCGGGATTCGGGCGCCCGTGAGGTGATGCGGGGCACAGGACGCACGTCACTTACGAGCCCGCCTAGTCGGCACACATCCCGCACAGGGCGCCAAGCCCGGCCTTTACATCGGACATTTCGCGGCATCTCACGAACATCGGTAGTACTCGGCATCATTGCCACCATCCGGGGCGCTCGCTAAACATGGTTCTCGGCAGCACCGAGAACGAGCCGATGACTTCAGCCCAGAGCGGCGAGCGCGGCACTGACCCTCGGGCCGCATGAGCCACCGAAGGCCACACCCCCCGCCACCCCCTGGAAGAGGTCACTTCGCATGCTTCGCTTCACCCTGCCCCGCACCGCCCGCACCGGCCGTTCGCACAAGCTCTCCGCGGCGCTGGTGGCCACCGCGAGCTGCGCGGCAGCCGTTGCACTCGCGTCGCCGAGCCAGGCCGCGGCGCCGGCCGACCACGCGGTCGCCGCGACGGTCGCCGACCACATCAAGGTCACCGCCGTCACCGAGCAGGCGCACACCGCGAAGCAGGCCGCCGACCGGGCCGGTGAGCACATGGCCCTGGCGGCGAAGACCACGAAGGCCCCGGCCAAGACCATCCAGCCCACCTTCGACAGCTACCACGTCGCCGGCACCGCCAACAAGCTCACCGACCCGGTCGCCAACATCACCGCCGCCGCCAACTACGCGGCCGACAAGTACGGCTCCATCGACAAGGTCAACTCCGCCTACTGAGCCGCGGAGCACGGCGAAAGACGGCATCAGCAACGGCAGTGGCCCTGCCCGCATCGCGCGGGCAGGGCCACTGCCGTTCTGCGTCGCTGATCGGGTGTCAGCGACGGTACCCGCGAAGCCCCAGATCGCCGAGAATGTGGTGCACCAGGCGGCCGACGAAGAACAGGCCGTCGTCCCCCTCGTAGCGGTAGTGACGGCGGCCCTTGTCGCGACGGACCTCGACGCGGGCCTCGAGGAGCCTGCGGCGGTGATCGCCGTCGAGGCGCGACTTCTCGCCGTAATGCGTGCGGTGGGCCTGGCCCTGGTGCATGCGGTGGCCCTGGTCGGGGACGGGTGCCGCGGCGGCGGCACCGGTGGCGATGACACCCGCCACAACGGCACCGGCGAGAACGGTGGATACGCGACGAAGCATGGAATTTCCCTACGGTGAGTGAGCGGAGGACTACTGCTTGCGATCTCACCTTCAGGCACGCACGGGCCCGCGGCCACGCGACAGCCCGGATGCTGCTGCGAACGGACCATCGGCACCGCCGTTTCGCCGTAGCGGAACTCCCTGACGGGCTAGCACCTGAGCGCCTGCAGGCGCGCGTGGCACAGCCCGCCGTTCACCGCACCTCGGCCGCCTCCATTGCGCACGCATCGCCTCGTTCGCCGCGCGCCCGTTTCCGCATTGTCCGCTGCATTCTTTCCCTCACTCAGCGTTGCGCCACGGCGGACATTCCGCGTCGTCCCGCGGTCCCGGAAGGTGCCGTGCGACACATTTCGCTAATCCCGAGCAACGGCGCCGCCAATAACACCGTTCTCCCTCCCGGCGGCCGCGCCGGAATGCGGGTACAGGAAAGCTCTATTCGCGTGTGAGCCAGGCAACTTCGACGCCTCAGGCGAAGCGATTTCCGGGCTCCCGCGGGTGATGCGGGGCACAGGACGCAGGTCACGTACGAGCCCGGCTAGTGGGCCGGATACCGGCCCACAGCCGGGAAATAAGCCCGGGTTCGAGCATCGCCGCATTTCTCACGAAGGTGCGTAGTACAGGCCACCATTGCCAGCTGCTGGGGCGGTCGCTAACTATGGATTTGCGCCGGGAACGAGCCAGCGAATTAAGCCCCCAAAGGCGAACGCGGTGAATAACTTCCCGGAGTCCTTTCGCGCCAACGAAGGCCGCCTCCCCGTCCCCAGTACCTGGAAGAGGTCACTCTGCATGCCTAGCTTCACCCTGCCCCGCACCGCCCGCATCACCCGCATCACCCGCGCCCACAAGGTCGCCACCGCCGTCCTGGTCGCCGCCGGCGCCACCACGGCCCTGGCGGTCACCGCCGAGCCGAGCAGCGCGCAGGCCGCCTCCGCGCACGCCCCGGCCACGGTCAAGAAGGTCAGCGCGAACGGGATGCCGGCCGCGGTGCAGGCCAAGGGCGACGCCCCCAAGGCCGAGCACCCGGCGATCGAGTCGGTCGCCGCCCAGGTCAAGGTCGCGGACACCGCGAAGCAGGCGCACGCCATGAAGCAGGCGCACACCGTGAAGCAGGCCGCCAACCGCTCCACCGAGCGCAAGGCCCAGCCCAAGGAGTACGCGAACAACCTGGACGATCCAGCCCACCTTCGACAGCTACCACGTCGCCGGCACCGCCAACAAGCTCACCGACCCGGTCGCCAACATCACCGCCGCCGCCAACTACGCGGCCGACCGCTACGGCTCCATCGACAACGTCAACTCCGCCTACTGAGCTGACGGAACCTTCCGAGCCTGACGCAGAACATCATGAAGAAGCCGACAGGGTGATCGGCACAGGCAGTGCGAAGCGGCGGAATGGCGCGTTCGCCGCTGCGCAGCGAAGCGGGTCCCGGCATGAGCCGGGGCCCGCTTCGCGTGCGGGATATGACGGCCGGTCGGGTGAGATGCCCCGGCCGGTCGGCGGATCGCGGGCCGGTCCGGCCATAGCCGCGATGAGATGAGCGTATGAGTCTTTTTATCGGCAGAACTCTGCTCACAGTCCGCCGTATCTGACCCAACCGTAGGACTTCGGAGGCACGCGATGCCCTTGCGCAGATCCGGTCCGGCCCGCCGCACACGCCAGATCGCGGCCGGAACGTTCGTCTCTCTCTTCTCCGTGCTCGTGCTGCCCCTCGCGCTGCCCGGTTCCGCTGGGGCGTCGGACGCGGGAAAGAGACCCGCGCACCCCGAGCAGGACTGGATGGGTTCCACCATCGCCGCCCACGAGGGCGGCGACCGGGCCGGCGGTTCCGAGCCGCGCTCGACCCGGCCCGCGGTGTCCGGCGTGGATGTCTCCAGCCACAACCGCAAGGTCGGATGGGCACAGCTGCGCGAAGGCGGCGTGAAGTTCGCGTACGTCAAGGCCACGGAGGGCACCAGCTACCGGAACCCGTACTTTCCGCAGCAGTACAAGGGCGCCTACGACGCCGGTCTCATCCACGGCGCGTATCACTTCGCGCTGCCGGACCATTCGACCGGTGCCGCGCAGGCGGTGTACTTCGCGAGCCATGGCGGCGCCTGGTCCAGGGACGGCAGAACCCTGCCGGGGGCACTCGACATGGAGTACAACCCGTACGGTTCGACCTGCTACGGCAAGAGCCACGCGGAGATGGCCAGCTGGATCGGGGATTTCGTGAAGACGTACCGGGCGAAGACCGGGCGCGACGCGGTGATCTACACCTCCACCAACTGGTGGAAGCGGTGCACCGGCAATTCGGCGCAGTTCGGGAACAGCAATCCGCTGTGGATCCCGCGCTACGGCGGCTCGGTCGGTGCGCTGCCGGCCGGCTGGAAGTTCCACAGCATCTGGCAGCACACCTCCTCCGGTCCGGGAATCGGCGACCGCAACCGTTTCAACGGCTCCTTCAACCGGCTCAGGGTCCTCGCGACCGGCGCCTGACCGGGAACTCCCCGCGCGACCACGGCCGGTCCCCGGCGCCCCTCCGGCGCCGGGGACCGGCCGTTGTGCCGTTGTGCCGTTGTGCCGTTGTGCCCAACTTGAGTCGAACTTCGGGGAGTTGCGTTACAACCATCCCGGTACGTCCGGTGTCCAACACTGCGAAATGACCACGCGGCGCATACACCCAACGGGGGTATATCCATGAAGCGTTCCCGTGCCATCGCAGGTTCGGCGGTGCTGGCCGTAGCCGGACTGGCCACCATGGCATCGGCCACCACCGCATCGGCCGCCCCGGCAGCCGCCTCGTACAACGGCGCCTGCGGCAGCGGCTATACCGTCGTGAATTCCGTACCGGTCACCGGAAAGGGGACCGCGTACCTGACGTACAGCGCGAAGACCGGGAAGAACTGTGTCGTCACGGTGCGGAACAGTCCCGGTAAGCCCGTCTATATGTACACCTATCTCGCACCGAGCGACGGCACGTCCGACACCGTGTTCGACAGCGGCCTGTACACCTCCTACGCCGGTCCGGTGTATCTGCCGGCGAAGGGTCGGTGTGTCGACTGGGGCGGCACGATCGAGTCCGTCAGCGTCAGCGTCTCCGGGTCGAACTGCGGCCGGCTGGCGCCGGGAGTGGTGACCCATCACTGAGTGAGTGCCTGCCGGGGAGCGGGCGCCCAAGCGGCCCGCTCCCCGCTTCCGTCACGTCTGCGCGGACGTCACGGAATTGCCGTACGGCTGGGTGATGATCTCCATGGCGTGACCGGCGGGATCCAGGAAGTACACGCCCCGACCGCCGTGGTGGTAATTGATCTCACCGGGATGCTGTTGCCGGGGATCGGCCCAATAGGTGAGCCCGGCTTCCTTGATGCGGGCGAACGACGCGTCGAACTCTTCCTCGGAGACGAGGAAGGCATAGTGCTGCATGGTGATCGACTCAGGTTCCACGGTGGCGAAGTCCAGCGTGACGCCGTTGCCGGTGTCGACCGGAATGAAGGGTCCCCATTCCGTTCCGACCTGCAAACCGAGGATATGCGCCAGGAATTCGGCGGAAGCCCGGTTGTCCCGGGCGGAAATGATGGTGTGGTTCAACTCGACTGACACTGCGGAATGCCTCCAGAAGGCATCTCCCGGGCACCTCCACGCCTCACCCGGCCGGTGACCGACGCGCGATGCCGTGCGGCAATCTTCAACATCCGCGGACGGCACTGTCAAGGCGCGCCGGTGCTCTCCCGGGCTTCCAGGTGCGGCAGTTCGCCCTGCACGGTGCGCACCGGGCCGCCGTCGAGAACGGCGAGGAGTTCCTGGGCGGCGAGCCTGCCGAAGCCGGGAGTGTCGCGGACAAGTGCCGTCAGGCGGGGGTGAGTTACCCGGCACAGCGCCGAGTCGTCCCAGGCCACGATCGACAGCCCGCCCGGTACGGCGATGCCCCGCTCGGCGGCGACCGAGGCGCCGGCCACGGCCATCACATCGTTGTCGTAGATGACCGCCGTGGGCGGCTCGGCCGCGTCCAGGATGCGGCGGGTGGCCTCGGCGCCTTCGGCGTCGGAGTAGTCGGTGGTCACCGAGCGGACGTGCCGTGCGTCGAGGCCCCGGCGGTCCGCTTCGGTACGCAGCGAGCGGATCCGGCGCTCGGTGTGGGCCAGGTCCGGCATGCCGGCCACATGCGCGATACGGCGGTGCCCGAGCCCGTGGAGATGGTCGAGGACCCGGGCCATGGCCTTGGCGTCGTCGGCCCAGACGGTGGAGGTGGCCGGATCGGGAGCGGCGAGGCCGCCGACGACGACCGCGGGGAGGCCGAGCGAGGCGAGCAGCTGGGGCCGCGGGTCCCGGGTGCGCGGGTCGACGACGAGGACGCCGTCCACCCGGCGCTCGGCCCACCAGCGGCGGTAGAGCGCGCATTCGGTCTCGAGGTCCTCGACGACCTGGAAGAGCAGCGCGGTCCGGCGTGTCGAGAGCACCTCCTGGATCCCGGAGACCAGCTGGAGGAAGAACGACTCCACGCCGAGGGTCCGGGCGGGGCGGGCGAGCACCAGCCCCGCACAGCCCGCGCGTTCGCCCGACAGTGCGCGGGCGGCGCTGTTGGCCTGCCAGCCCAGCTCCTGTGCCACGCGCCGGATCCGGGCCCGGGTGTCCTGGGAGACGCCCGGCCGGTCGTTGAGCGCGAAGGAGACGGCGCTTTCCGAGACCCCCGCCCGGCGGGCGATGTCCTTGATCGTCGGCCGGCGTGCGGGCTTACGGCGGGCGGCCTCACCGGGCGCTGACATGGGCGGGCCCTCCTCGTGACATGGACCGCTGATCCACTAAACCGCATTAGTGCGCCCAGTCTGACCAGCGGTAACGGGTGTGTCAATCCGCGTGCCACCGTCATCTCGCGCACCGGGTATTGACAGTCACTAAAACGCATTAGTACGGTCTGTCGAAGCGTTTCTCGGGTGGTTGCCGCGCAGCAATACCGCTTACTTCTGCTGGTTTACTGCTTGTTCACGGCAAAGGAGACGGACAGTCATGCCTATTCCCTGCCGAGCGGCCGTGGTCGGCGCAAGCCTGGTGACATCTTTGATTGCGCTGACCGCGTGCGGGGCCTCGGGGAACTCCGGTGGATCCGACAGCGCTTCGGGAAAGGTTGAGGGGCAGGTCACCTTTCAGACCTGGAATCTGAAGGCGAATTTCAAGGGCTATTTCGAGGGCCTGATCGCGGACTTCGAGAGGAAGTATCCGGACGCCCGGGTGAAGTGGATCGACCAGCCGGCCGAGGGGTATCCGGAGAAACTCAGCGCGGATGCGGCGGGCGGTACGCTGCCCGATGTCGTCAATGTGTCGCCCGATCTCGCGTATCCGCTGGCCAAGGCCGGTCTGGCGCTCGATCTGGAGCGGGCCGCCGGGAAGTACCGCGGGGAGTATCTCGACGGGGCGTGGCGGAGCAATGCGATGCCCGGGCTGCCGGGGGTCTATGCCTTCCCCTGGTATCTGAACACCGGACCGATGTTCTACAACAAAAGGCTTTTCCGGCAGGCGGGGCTGGATCCGGAAAAGCCGCCGAAGACCTATGACCAGCTCTTCGAGGCGGCCGCCTCGATGGCGAAGAAGAGCGGCCGGAGGACGGCGATGCTCGCGAGTACCCCGGCCATCGAGGATTTCGGGCGCTACGGCGTGCGGCTGATGAATGCGGCGGGTACGGCGTTCACCTTCAACGAGCCCAAGGGCGTCGAACTGCTGCGGCACTACAAGGACCTTTATGCGGCCGGGGCGCTGGACTCGCAGGCGCTCACCGCCAAGGCCGAATCGTCCGGGCGGAAATTCCAGCAGCAGGCCGTGGCCATGAATCCGGGCAGCGCGCTCGATCTGCAGACGTTCAAGAAGGAAGCGCCGAGCCTCTACCGGAGCATCGGGATCACGGACACGGTCAGCAACACCGGTAAGGCCAATATGTATGTCCAGGGCCTGATGGTGAATGCGCAGAGCAGGGTGAAGCCGGCGGCCGTGGCGTTTGCCCACTTCGTCACGGAGCGGAAGAACCAGATGGCCTTCGCCAGGAAGGTCGCGATCTTCCCGAGCACCGGGGGTTCGCTGGACGATCCGTACTTCACCAGGGAGGACGGCACCGATGCGACCCGGGTGCGGGTGGCCGCGGCCAGGTCGCTCAAGACCGCGGTGAATTACACGCCGGTGCCGCTCAGCGACCAGATGAAGACCGTGCTGCGCAATGCGGTTGCCAAGGCGGTGCAGGGCAAGGAGCCCCCGAAGGCGGCGCTGGACGGCGCGGTCGCCGAGTGCAACCGTCTGCTCAAGACGGGCTGAGGCGCCGGTGATGGCGGAAAGGGTCCCCGGAATCCGTACGCATCTGCCGTCCAGTCCCTGGCTGTTCCTGGTCCCCGGGCTGCTGGTCGTCGCGGCGTTCAGCCTCTATCCGTTCCTGAGCACCGTGGCGCATTCCTTCACCGATGCGCGCATGCTCATCGAGGGGCAGTACGTCGGCGGGGCCAATTACCGGGAACTGATCCATGACGCGATGTTCTGGACGGGGCTGCGCAACAGCCTGCTGTACGTCCTGGGGGTCGTACCGCTGCTGGTGATCCTGCCGCTGCTGCTGGCCATGCTCGTACGGCGGCACCTCCCGGGAATCACGTTCTTCCGCGCCGCGTTCTACACCCCCGTGGTGGCCTCCGTCGTCGTGGTCGGGCTGATCTGGGTCTGGCTGCTGGACGACCGGGGGCTGATCAATGCGCTGCTGGAGAAGCTCGGCTTCGGCCGGGTCGGATTTCTCAGCGATCCCTGGCTGCTGCTGCTCAGCGCGATGGCGGTGACGGTGTGGAAGGGCCTCGGCTACTACATGATCATTTATCTGGCGGCGCTGGCCCATGTCCCCCGGGAGCTGAACGAGGCCTGCGCGGTCGACGGTGCGGGGGCGGTGCGCCGCTTTCTGACCGTCACCGTGCCGGCGGTGCGGTCGACGATGGTGCTGGTGGGCGCGCTGTCCTCGGTGAACGCGTTCAGGGTGTTCTCCGAGGTCTATCTGATGGCCGGGCCGACCGGGGGCCCCGGCGGCGAGGACACCACGCTGGTGATGCTCGTCCAGCAGGTCGGCACGGGCCTGAGCGGCCGGGTCGGCTATGCCTCCGCGCTGTCCGTCGTGGTCTTCGTCATCACGCTGGGCCTGATGCTGCTGGTGCTGCACGCCAACCGGCGGGGGGACCAGGCATGAACCGGGCGCCCGGTGAACGACGTTTGTCCGCACGGCAGTTGGTGCTCCGCTATCTCCTGCTGCTGGCCGTGCTGGCGCTGACCGTAGGCCCGTTCCTGTGGCAGCTGTCCACGTCCCTCAAGGGCCCCGGCGAGGACATCTACCGCTATCCCCCGAGCCTGATTCCCCGTCAGGCCACCCTTGCCAACTACGCCGGCGTGGCAAGGATCATCCCGGTCTGGGACTTCGCGCTGAACTCGCTCAAGGTGGCCGCCGCGAATGTGCTCACCAACTGCGTGGGGGCGGCGCTGGCGGGCTACGCACTGGCCCGGATGCGCTTCAGGGGCCGCAGGACCGCTCTGACCGTCTTCATCATGGCGATGCTGGTGCCGGTCGAGAGCATCATGATCGCCCAGTTCGTGACGATGCGGGAGCTGCAGCTCAACAACACCCTGATCGGGGTGCTGCTGCCCGGCTGTATCGGCGCGATGAACGTGCTGCTGATGCGCAATGCCTTCGCGGGCCTGCCGTACGAGGTGGAGGAGGCGGCGTACATCGACGGCGCCAACGCCTGGCAGCGGTTCGCACGGATCGCCCTGCCGTCGGTCAAGGGCACCCTCGCGGTCGTGGCGATCTTCGCCTTCATGGGTGCCTGGGACGACTTCCTCTGGCCGCTGATCGTGCTCAGCGACCAGTCGAAGTTCACCCTGACCATCGGCCTGAACTTTCTGCACGGCACCTTCGCCGACGATCAGCGCCTGGTCGCGGCCGGTACGGTGATCGCCGTCCTGCCGCTGATCGTGCTGTTCGCCTGTCTGCAGCGTTACTTCTTCCGAGGCGTCGGCGAGGGCGCCGTCAAGGGCTGACCGGCCCGCCCGTCCCCTCCCCCGTCCGCAGAGGAGCCCCATGCGATTCGGCGCCAACTACACGCCCGCCCAAGGGTGGTTCCACCACTGGCTGGACTTCGACCTCGATGCCGTACGCGCCGACCTCGACTCCCTGGCGGCCCTCGGCCTGGACCACGTCCGGGTCTTCCCGCTCTGGCCGCTCTTCCAGCCCAACCGCACCCTGATCCGGCCGCGCGCCGTGGGACAGCTCGTCCAGCTGGCGGACGCCGCCGCCGAGCGCGGTCTGGACGTCGCCGTCGACGGCCTCCAGGGCCACGTCTCGAGCTTCGACTTCCTGCCCGCCTGGACCCGCACCTGGCACCGCCGCAACCTCTTCACCGACCCCGAGGTGCTGGCCGGCCAGGAGGAGTACCTCCGCACGCTCGCGGCCGCCCTCAGCGACCGCCCCGGCTTCCTCGGGATGACGCTCGGCAACGAGATCAACCAGTTCTCGGACCGCCCGCACCCGGACCCGGACCGCATCACCCGGGGGCAGGCCACGGCCTGGCTGGAGCGGATGCTGGCGGCCTGCGAGCGGGGCGCGCCGGGCCGGATGCATCTGCATGCCGAGTACGACGCCGCCTGGTACCGCGACGGGCACCCCTTCACGCCCGCCCAGGCCGCCCGGCTGGGCGCCGCGACCGCCGTGCACTCGTGGGTGTTCGACGGCACCGCACAGCGGTACGGCCCGGCCGGCACCGCCACCGAGCACCACGCCGCGTATCTGATCGAGCTGTCCAAGGCCTGGGCGGTGGATCCGCACCGTCCGGTATGGCTCCAGGAGGTCGGCGCGCCGGCCCCGCACATCCCCGAGGACCGGGCGGCGCGCTTCACCGAGGCCACCGTCGTCAATGCGCTGGACTGCCCGGATCTGTGGGGCGTCACCTGGTGGTGTTCGCATGACGTCGCACGGTCGCTGGCGGACTTCCCCGAGCTGGAGTACGGGCTCGGGCTGCTCGACAACGACGGCGGGGTCAAGCCTGCGGGGGCGGCGATCGCCGCACTGACCGAGGAGTGGCGCGGCCGGACACACCGACCTGCGGTCCGCGGCACCGCGCTGGTGGTCGATGTCGGCGGGGCGGAGGCGGCGCCGTACCGCTCGGTGTGCGCACCCGGCGGCGCCGTCTTCGAGGCGTGGGTGAAGCTCACCGCGCAGGGCGTCCGGCCCAGTCTCGTACTGGCCGAACTCGCGGATGACAAAGAGCATTTGGCGTCACGTCATATCACCGAGGTCTGCACGCCGGACGAGGTCGACCGGCCGTAGCCCCCACGGAGGAGACCCCCATGCCCCAGCATTCCGCTCCGCTGTCCCGCCGCCGTGTGCTCCTGGCCGGGGCGGGCACGGCGGCCGCCCTGCTCGGCCCGGCGCCCGGTGCCGCGGCGACCGGCGGCCGCTCCCCCGGGCCCCGCACCGCCGGGGACCCGCTGCAGCCAAATGCCTCGTACTGGTTCCCCGACTCGCTGCCGTTCACGACGGCCGTCAACACCGGTCACGGACTGCGCTGGTACGAGGACGGGGCGGCCACCGTCGCCGGACGCGCCGTGGAACCCTCTCGGGCTGCAGGACCGGCTGCCACCACGGCGCCGGCCGGTCCGTACCGAGGGTCAACGCCCGGACATTTCTCTGGACTTCGCCGATGCCTCGCGCGGCGGCAGCAGTTTGCTGGGCGGGGCGCCCTCGGCTCCCCCGCGACCGTGGAACCGTTCCCGGCGCGGCTGCCGTCCGGTGCCGCCACGGTGCTCGGCCTCGACCGGTGCGCCACTCCCAGCTGCACCGCCGGCTCCCGGACGGCAGCCGCCGTTTCCGGAGCGGGACGTGCGGTACGGCGTTCTCTCTGCCGGGCCTGCGCCGCGAGCCGGACGAGGAGGCGCTGCAGATCGAAGTACGCGCCGTATCCGAGCCGTTCACCAGCTCGGAACCAGCCGGGACCGTCCATCCCTGGTAGCCGCCCACCGCTGGCCGCCACCCACCCCTCCCCCACTCTCTCCATGGAGCCGCCGCCATGCATGACGATCGCGACCTGATCGAAGCCCGTCTCGAGCGTGTGCTGAACGAGCGCATCCGGCCCGCGCTGTATCCGGAATCGGTCCCCCTGGAGGCTGCGGCCTGGGTCGCGCCAGGAAACGGGGTCTCCCCTGCTCGAGCGGAGTCGAGAGCTTGGGGAACGGTGCCCGTGGCGGAGGGGCTGGCCGCCGCCCATACGCCGGTCGCGGTGGGCGACGCCTGGGGTGCGCCCTGGGGCACGACGTGGTTCAGGGTTTCCGGTGAGGTGCCCGCCGAGTGGGCCGGCCGCACCGTGGAGGCCGTACTGGACCTGGGCTTCGACGAGCGGATGCCGGGCTTCCAGTGCGAGGCGCTGGTCTACACGCCCGACGGCAGTCCGGTGAAGGCCCTCAACCCGCGGAACCAGTGGGTACGGGTGGGAGCGCCGGTGCGGGGCGGGGAGCGCGTCACATGGCATCTGGAGGCCGCGTCCAACCCCGTGATCCTGGGCGTCCCGCCCTTTCAGCCGACCCGGCTGGGGCACCCGGAGACGGCGGGCAGCGAGCCGCTGTACCGGCTGGCGCGGCTGGATCTGGCGGTGTTCGACACCTCGGTGTGGGAGCTGATCCAGGATCTCGAGGTGCTCGGCGAGCTGATGGCGGAGCTGGCGGTGGACAGTCCGCGGCGCTGGGAGGTGCTGCGGGCGGTCGGCCGGGCGCTGGATGCCGTGGATCTGCAGAACGTCAACGGGTCGGCGGACCGGGCCCGTTCGCAGCTGCGCGAGGTACTGTCCGCGCCCGCGGCGGCGTCCGCGCACCGGATCAGCGCGGTGGGGCATGCGCATATCGACTCGGCGTGGCTGTGGCCGCTGCGGGAGACCGTACGGAAGGTGGCGCGTACGGCGTCGAACATGACGGCGCTGCTGGAGGACGAGCCGGAGTTCGTCTTCGCCATGTCACAGGCGCAGCAATACGCCTGGATCAAGGAGCACCGTCCGGAGGTCTACGCCAGGGTCAAGAAGGCGGTCGCGGAGGGGCGGTTCGTACCAACGGGCGGGATGTGGGTGGAGTCGGACACCAACATGCCGGGGTCGGAGGCGATGGCCCGGCAGTTCGTGCACGGCAAGCGCTTCTTCCTCGAGGAGTTCGGGGTGGAGAACGACGAGGTGTGGCTGCCGGACACCTTCGGCTTCGCCGCCGGACTGCCGGGGATCATCAGGGCGGCCGGTGCGAAATGGCTGCTGACGCAGAAGATCTCCTGGAGCCGGGTCAATGCCTTTCCGCATCACACCTTCCGCTGGGAGGGCATCGACGGCACCCGGATCTTCACCCACTTCCCGCCGGTGGACACCTACAACTGCCAGATGGCCGGCGCCGAAATCGCCCATGCGGCGCGGAACTTCAAGGAGAAGGGCGCGGCCCGGCGGTCACTCGCGCCGACCGGCTGGGGTGACGGTGGGGGCGGCACCACCCGCGAGATGATCGCCAAGGCCCGTCGGCTGCGCGATCTGGACGGTTCGGCGGTGGTGGAGTGGGAGAAGCCCGCCGAGTTCTTCGCCAAGGCGGAGGCCGAGTATCCCCAGGCGCCGGTGTGGGTGGGCGAGCTGTATCTGGAGCTGCACCGCGCGACGCTCACCAGCCAGGCACGGACGAAACGCGGCAACCGCCGCAGCGAACAGCTGCTGCGCGAGGCCGAACTCTGGTCGGCAACGGCCGCTGTGACCACCCAGCTCCCCTACCCGTACGCCGAGTTGGACCGCCTCTGGAAGACCGTTCTGCTGCACCAGTTCCACGACATCCTGCCGGGCTCGTCCATCGCCTGGGTGCACCGCGAGGCGGAGCGGACTTACGCCGCGGTCGCCGCCGAGCTCGAGGGGATCATCGCGGCAGCGCTGGCTTCGCTGGCCGGCGGCGGGAGTGACCCCCTGGCGGTGAACTCCGCGCCGCACGCCCGCGCCGGAATCGCCGCCGGGGCCATCGGCAGCGCGGTGCCGGAGGGATCCGACGTGCGCGCCGAGCCGCGCCCCGACGGCGGATTCACCCTCCACAACGGCCTGCTGCGCATCGAGATCGACGCCCGCGGCCTGGTCGTCTCCGCCTACGATCTCGCCGCCGGACGCGAGACCGTGGCACCCGGCGGCACCGCGAACCTTCTTCAGGTGCACCCCGACTTCCCGAACATGTGGGACGCCTGGGACGTGGACTGCTTCTACCGCAATGTCGTCACCGACCTGACCGAGGCGGACGAGGTGACGCTGGGGACGGTCGCACCGGACGCCGCGACGGTCCGCGTCCTGCGCTCCTTCGGCGCTTCCCGCGTCGAGCAGGAGCTGACCCTGGCACGCGGTCAGCGGCGCCTGGACATCGTCACCGACGTCGACTGGCACGAGACGGAGAAGTTCCTCAAGGCGGCCTTTCCCCTGGATCTGCACACCGACCGCTACGCCGCGGAGACCCAGTTCGGGCATCTGTACCGGCCCACGCACACCAACACCAGCTGGGAGGCCGCCAAGTTCGAGGCCTGTGCGCACCGTTTCGTCCATGCCGAGGAGCCGGGCTGGGGTGTCGCGCTGGTCAACGACTGCCTCTACGGCCATGACGTCACCCGGACCGTCCGGGACGACGGCGATCACGGCACGACCACCACCGTACGGCTCTCCCTTCTGCGTGCCCCGCGCTTCCCCGACCCGGAGACCGACCAGGGCCGCCACCACTTCCGCTACGCCCTGGTGCCGGGCGCCACCCTCGCCGACGCCGTCCGCGAAGGCCATCGCATCAACCTCCCCGAACGGCGGATCAGCGGCTCCCGCGCCGTATCGCCGCTGATCACGGTCGACAACGACGCCACGGTCGTCACGGCCGTCAAACTCGCCGACGATGCGAGCGGCGATGTGATCGTCCGGCTCCACGAGGCTCACGGGGGACGCGCCAGGACCGCCGTCACCACGTCCTTCCGGCTGACCGGCGCGCTCACCACGGACCTGCTCGAGCGGCCGACGGACGACGGCCCGGCGCTGGAGCGCGAGGGGAACACGGTCCGGATGGCGCTGCGGCCGTTCCAGATCGTCACCCTGCGGCTGGGGCGGGAGTCCGCGGACGGCTGCTAGCCGCGCTCGCTCCCCGCCTCCGGCCGCTCGGCCGCCTCATGGCAGGGATCGCCGGCCGGGTCCAGGCCGAGCATGTCCATCAGCAGGGACAGGTCGTCCGCGTCCCGCGCGCGGCAGGCCAGCGCTCGTCTGGCCAGGCGCCGTTGCTCATGGGGCGGTATGCGACGCGGTGCGGTGTCATCGGCAGTGCGCTGTTCATCGCTCACCGCTGCATTCTCGGCCGGGGCGCGGCGCGGCGCCTGTCGAGGGGGCCGATGGGCTGTTGTACCGAATTCCCGGCGGGACTCACCCGTACGGGTGAGAGCGGTGAGCTCGGCCGGCTCCGGCACGCGGATGCGGGCGGGTTGGCAGGGGGCGATGCTGGAGTGGCGGGGGCGTGGTGAGGAGGGTGTTCCATGTCCGTCATGGACAAGCTCAAGCAGCTGCTGAAGGGCCATGAGGAGCAGGCCGAAAAGGGTATCGACCAGGCCGGGGATCTTCTCGACGAGAAGACCCGGGGCACGTACTCGGGCCAGGTCGACACGGCTCAGGAGAAGCTCAAGGACCAGCTCGGCAGCGACCGGGGCCGGGGCCAGGAGGGGCCGCCGCAGTCCTGACCGCCCGTATGCCATGGCGCCCGCTACCGGCACGGAACGGGCGCCACAACGGTGGGCGGTGAACCGCCGGGCAATCAGGCCGGGCGGATCATTTCCGCCTGCGGGCCCTTGTTGCCCTGGGTGACCTCGAAGGTCACCTTCTGGCCCTCCTGGAGCTCACGAAAGCCCTGGGCATCAATGTTCGAATAGTGCGCGAATACGTCGGCGCCGCCGCCGTCCTGCGCGATGAAGCCGAAGCCCTTTTCGGCGTTGAACCACTTCACGGTGCCGCTGGCCATTTTCCTGTCTCCTTCGTCAAAAACGGGCCTGAATCGGTTTCCGCGCCCTGCGGAACCCGGAGGTGATCGCCCTGGCCCGGAGACGCACTGCACAGCAAGAACGCCCGTGAATGCGACACGGGCGCCCGGCACTTCGGAACCACGACAGCTGATCAGGACGCTACACCGAGCAACGCCCATCCGCGCGGAATGGCAGCCCCCGCGGCGGGCCGGGCCCGGCAGCCGCACCGGGCCCGGCGGGGCCTGCTACCAGATCTCGTCGACCCACTCGGGGTGGTCGATGAACGGGTTCCGGTTGTGCTGGTACTTGTCGAATATCACCTGGTTGCGGTGCTGTTCGAAGGCGGACGGCGGGTCCTGCTTGCTCCACTGCTTCAGTACGGACAGCCGGCCGATGTTCGGCGCGGAGCCGTTGTCGACCTTGTCGTTGGGCTCCAGGTCGGGGAAGCCGTCCCCGCCGTCGTACCGCACGGCCATGTAGAGGATCATCCGCGCGACATCGCCCTTGTCTGCGTCGCGGGGCTCGAAGGAATCGTCGTCGGTGTAATTGCCCGGCGCCTCCCCGACCTCCGTACCGCCGTTGTCGAAGTCCTTGTTTCCGCGGGTGCTGTTGACGGACACATCCGCCGGGCGGAGGTGGTGAATATCGGTGCCCGGGCCGGTGGCCGTACCGAAATCACCGTGCGACTTCGCCCAGACGTGCTCGCGGTTCCAGTCGTCGGGATTTCCGCCGCTGGAGTTCTTGCTCTGGGATCGGCCGGAATAGAGAAGAATGACGTTCGCTTTGTTGGCCGGGTCCTCGTCGGTGTCCTTGAGCGCGTCCCAGACCTGGTCATAGGACAGCTTCCCGGTCTGGGTGCTGCTGATGATCCCGTGCAGCGCGTTCTTGAGCTCCGGGCCGGTCTTGCCCAGCGCGTCCTTGTAGTACGTGTCGTCGTACGCCGTGACGGAGCTGCCGTGTGCCGACGTCCCGTGTGCCGTCGCCCCATGTGCTGCCGTACCGGCCGTGGCGGTGGACGGAATCTGCACGGCGACCGCCGCCAGCGCGGATCCGGCGGCCACGGTCAGCGCGATGCGGGCGCGACGGGTCAAGCGGGTGGTGTCCACGGATGGTGTCCTCTCCCCGAAATGTGGCACCGGTCCGTGAAAATGTGGGGCACGGCCGGCGCCGACCGTTGTCTGTATACGGTCAAAAACAGCTTTCCATCGCGGCATTCACCACAGTGTGAACACGGGGAGAGAGTTATGTGTTCGCCTGGCGACAAACGGGCAACTGGGTTGACCAGGCTTATCGGTCGTAAAGGCGGCAAGCCGGTGAATTACCCATCACCCGACAGGAGTGATGCGCCGTCGGCAGCGATCGCCGATCAGAAGTGATCCATCATCAGAAATCACCCATCGTCAGAAATAACTCACCGCCGGAAATCACTTACCGTCAGGACGGATTCACTGTCGGAGAGGATTCACCGTCGGGAAGGATTCGCCGCCGGGAAGGGTCCACCGGCGGCAACACGGCCCAACGGCCGCTCATCGCAGGCCGGGCAGGCTCCGCGCCTCCGCGATGTTCAGCAGACGGGCCAGCCCCAGATAGACCAGGGCCATGGTGCCGCCGCCCGCGGCCAGGGCCGTCACCGGGGTCCAGCCCGCCGGGACCGCTACGCCGGAGCAGGCGCGCGCCACCAGCCAGCCGAGCGCACCGGCTACGGCGGCGGTCACGGTCAGCTTTCCGTAGGCGCGGCACAGGCGGCGGCCGTCGAGGCGTCCGGCGAGCCGGCGGCGCAGGAGCAGGGCGGTGGCGAGCATGCCGACGCCGTACGCGAGGGCGTAGGCGGCGGCCATGCCGGTGACCGCCCAGCGGGTGGGCAGGAAAAGGTGACAGACGGCGGCCAGCGCGATGTTGACGGCGCTGACGACGACGGCCATCCAGAACGGCGTACGGGTGTCCTCGAAGGCGTAGAAGCCGCGCAGCAGCAGATACTGCCCGGAGAACGGGATCAGGCCGAGGCCGAGGGCCTGGAGCATATGGCCCGCGGGGGCGACCGTTGTGGCGTCCACGGCGCCGTGGCCGAACAGGAGTTGGGCCGTCTGCGGGCCGAGGGCGACGAAGAAGAAGGCGGCCGGGACGATGAGGAAGCCGCTGACCCGCAGCGCGCGGGAGAGGTCGTCGCGCAGGTCGTCCAGGCGGCCCTCGGTGACCGCTCGGCTCATCCGCGGCAGCAGGGCCGTCACCAGCGAGACCGTGACGATGGACTGCGGCAGGTTCCAGATGTTCTGGACGTAGGAGTAGGCCGCGTATCCGACGCCGGCATCGGGGAGTTGCTGGTCCGCCGCGCTCGCGAAGCGTGAAACGACTGCCATGGCGACAACGTTGACGAGCACGAACAGCAGGGTCCAGCGGGCGGCGACGATGCTCTTGCGCAGTCCGTGGCCGCGCCAGTCGAAACGCGGCCGGAAGCGGAAGCCCGCGGCCCGGACGAACGGGATCAGGGCCAGGCCCTGGAGGGCGATGCCGCCGGTGGTCGCGATGCCCAGGAGGTTGATCTGGGCGGGGGTGATGTCCTGCACGCGGTCGGGGCCGGCCAGCAGTCCCATGTAGAGGCCGAACATGGCGATCAGCACGATGTTGTTGAGCACCGGCGTCCACATCATCGCACCGAACTTGCTTCTGGCGTTGAGGACTTGACCCAGGATGAAGAAGAGGCCGTAGAAGAAGACCTGCGGGAGGAGGAAGCGGGCGAAGACGACAGTGAGCTCGAAGGCGGCGTGCGACTTCGGCGTGTCGGGGACGAAGACCGCGACGATCCCCGGGGCGGCCCACACCGCGAGCGCCGTGCCCACCGCGAGCACGGTCAGGACGAGGGTGACCAGCCGCTGCTCGAAGGCCCGGCCGCCGTCCGCGTGCTCGGCCCGGGCGCGGACGAGCTGGGGCACCAGCACGGCGTTCAGGGCACCGCCGACCAGCAGGGTGTAGATGCTCATCGGCACGGTGTTGGCGATGCCGTACGAGCTCGCCAGCAGCCCGGTGCCCAGCGCGCTCGCCTGGAGCGTCGTCCGGATCAGCCCGGTCGCCCGCGAGACCATCGTCCCGGCGGCCATCAGGAGCGACGAACGCGCCAGCCCGCCTCCCCTGCCGCCCCCTCCGGGCGCGGTGTCCGCTCCCTGCTCGGCCGACGCTGTTGTGCTGTGTGTTGTCCCCTCCACCATGTGATCAATCTACGGTGCGGGCCTGCGCGCTCTTACCGGGGCCGTTGGGGTAGCGGCCGGGCGCGGCCGGGGTCCAGGAGCGGGGCGAGCAGATCGCCGTGGCGGGCGAGGCGGGGCGCGATGGCCTCGAAGCGGAACGTGAGTTGGGCGGGGTCGGTGCAGGCCGCGATTTCGTCCCAGGTGACCGGGGTGGAGACGGTGGGGGTGGCGCGGGCACGCAGGGTGTAGGCGACGGCGGTGGTCTTGGCGGCGGCGTTCTGGGAGAAGTCGATGAAGACCTTGCCTGGGCGCAGCGCCTTGGTCATCTTGTGGACGACGAGGTCCGGGAGGGCCCGCTGGGCCTCGACGGCGAGGCTCCTGGCGTAGGCCGTGGTCCGTTCCGAGGGGGTCGGCTCGATGGGCACGACGAGGTGCAGGCCCTTGGAACCGCTGGTCTTGGCCCAGGCGCCCAGGCCGTCCGCCGCGAGCCGCTCGCGCAGCCACTCGGCCGCGGTGCAGCATTCGACGACGGTGGCCGGGACACCGGGGTCGAGGTCGAGGACGAGGCGGTCGGCGCGGCCCGGTGCCCCGCTGGTCCATTGGGGTGCGTGCAGTTCGACGACCAGGTTCGCGGCCCAGACCAGCGAGGAGAGGTCCTGCACCAAGACCTGGCGGGTGGGCCCGGAGGTCGTATGGGGCACCTCGCAGGTCTGCACCCAGGAGGGGGTGCCGGGCGGCACGTTCTTGGTGAAGAAGCGCTGGCCGTCGGGCCCGTCGGGATAGCGCAGAAACGAGAGCGGCCGGTCGTGGAGATGCGCGAGCAGCGGGTCCGCGGTGATGGTGCAGTAGTGCACCACCTCGCCCTTGGTCGTACCGGTCTCGGGATAGATGACCTTGTCCAGGTTGGTCAGCGAGAGGCGCCGCCCCTCCACGACGGTGATCGGCGACATACGATGAGAATCCCATGAATCGCGGGACAGAGGATGACATATGCGATCCATCTGGAACGGGTCCATATCGTTCGGCCTGGTCACCATCCCGGTGAAGACATACAGCGCGACCGACCGCACCTCGTCGGTTTCGTTTGTGCGCATTCACGAAAAGGACGGCGCGCAGATCCGGTACCGCAAGATCTGTGAGCTGGACGGCGAGGAGGTGCCGAACGAGGAGGTCGGCAAGGGGTACCAGGCGCCGGACGACGAGACGATCGTGCAGATCACCGACGAGGATCTGGCCCGGCTGCCGATGCCGGCCGCCAAGACGATGGCGATCCTGGCGTTCGTCGACGCCGACGAGATCGATCCCCTCCAGCTGGACAAGGCCTACTACCTGGGCCCGAACGGCTCGTCCGCCGCCAGGCCGTACGCGGTGCTGAGGGAGGCACTGGAGCATCAGCGGAAGGTCGCGATCGGCAAGGTGGCGATCCGGGGGCGGGAGTCGCTGGCGATGCTGCGGGCGCACGACGGGGCGATCGTGATGCATTCGCTGCTGTGGCCCGACCAGATCCGCCCCGCGGCCGGTGTCGGCCCCCGGGCCGACGTCAAGCTCCGCGAGAACGAGTTCCGGCTCGCCGAGATGCTGATGGATTCCCTGGGCGAGCTGGACCCCGCCGAGCTGCATGACGAGTACCGCGAGGCCGTGGAGGAGCTGGTGGCCCAGAAGCTGGAGGGCGGGACGCCGGTGGCTCCCGCCGGCCCCCCTGGCGGCCAGGTCGTCGATCTGATGGCGGCGCTGGAGAAGAGCGTCGAGGCGGCCCGGCAGGGCGGCGGAGCGGAGCCCGGAGGGGCCGCTTCCGTGACGCCGATACGGGGGCGGACGGCCGGGAAGAAGGCCGCGAAAGCGGCTGGGCCGGCGCCGGCCGGGAAGAAGGCGGCGGCAAAGAGGCCCGCCGCCAAGAAGTCCCCCGCGAAGAAGACGACGACGGCGCAGACGTCGGACGCCAGGGCCTCGGACACCGAGTCCACCGGCACCAAGTCCACCGGCACGAAGGGCGCGCGCAAGACCGCCGCCAAGGCCACCGCCGGATCCGCCGCCGCAGCCACCGCCAAGAAGCCCCCGGCCAAGCGGGCGGCCAAGAAGGCGTCCGCTTAATACCGGCACACCCGCCCCCTCGCGGCCTAGAGTCGTGTCATGGCTTCAGACGAGGGGACCACCACCCGTATCGACAGCTGGATCTGGTCGGTCCGGCTCATCAAGTCGCGCTCGCAGGCCACCGCGGCCTGCCGTGCCGGGCACGTCCGCGTCAACGGCGACCGGGTGAAGCCGGCGCACGCCGTGCGCAGCGGCGACGAGGTGCGGCTGCGGTACGCCGGCCGGGAGCGGATCGTGGTCGTCTCGAAGCTGGTCCGCAAGCGGGTGGGCGCGCCCGTCGCGGCACAGTGCTTCGTCGACAACTCCCCGCCGCCCCCGCCGCGCGAGGAGGTCGCCGTCGCCCCGGTGCGTGACCGCGGTGCGGGACGTCCCACCAAGCGCGACCGGCGCGAGATCGAGCAGCTGATGCTGCGCGGACGGTAGGCAGGGGCCGGGCGTACGGGGTTCCGGCTCAGGGGTTACGCGGGCGGCAGGGCGTCCACGTAGACCCACGCCCCGTCCTCGCGGACGAAGCGGCTGTTCTCGTACTGGCTCTCGGCCTGCCCCTGCAGCGTGTAGTGCGCGCGGAACTCCACCGTTCCCTCGGCGTGGAAGGCCGTGCCGCCGGTGGTGCCGAGGATCTCCAGGCCGGTCCACCGCTGCCCGGAGACGAATTCCAGGCCGGCGGGCCGGGTCGAGGGGTGCCAGGTGGCCAGCAGATATCCGGCGTCTCCCACGACGAAGGCGCTGTAGCGCGAGCGCATCAGCCGCTCCGCGGTGGGGGCGGCGGCGCGCCCTTGATGGCAGGCGCCGCAGCAGTCGCGGTAGGTCGCATCGCGCCCGCAGGGGCAGGGCGAGGTCGGGGTCACGGCGACGGGGCGGCGCGGTTCCGTCTCCGGCCGCTTCGTCGGGGACGTTTTCCTGGGCTTCTTCTTCGACACCTCACTGATTGTGCCGGAGGCCGTGGTCACGCCGGTGGCAGGATCCGGGTGCGACACGCGAAGCACAGTTCCAGGCGACGCGCTCTACGGACGGGGCCCGTCCGGGCGGTTTCAACGACAAATCACCCGTTCGCAGCTTTCGATGGCTTGATACTGGCTGTGAGGCTGGAAGAACTCACGGTGATCGTCCCCACCACCCAGGAGAGAACCCCCATGATTCTGTCCATTTCCGGCGTCATCCTGCTCGGTGTCATCGTCTTCCTCTTCTTCCGCAAAGACGGCCTCAAGTTGTCCCACGCGCTGGTCTGTGCGCTCTTCGGGTTCTATCTCGCGGGCTCCGCCATCGCGCCCAGTATCAGAGCGGGCGGCGCGAGCCTCGCGAGCCTCCTGGGAGGGCTCAAGATCTAGCGCCTCACCCCACCGGGCTCGCCGCCCACGGCGAGCCCGTCACGACCGCCGCACGACCAACAGGAGACAGATGTGGCCCGGCGCCCCTTGCCCCGCATCCTGACCGACAGCGCTTCCCTCGCGCGCAGCAGAGAGATCGCGCGCACCGCCGCCGACAGCGCCTCCGATGTGTTCCACCCGCTGATCACCATCAGTCGTGGACTGGGTCGGCTCGCCGCCGCCGGCAGACAGCGCTGGGATGCGACACCCAAGGATCGCCGTGGCCCGCTGTTCTTCTCCGTTGCCGCGTGTGCGCTGGCCGTGGCGGTGGTGCCGTACGGCCCGCTGCTCGCGGCCATCTCGATGATGGGGGCGGCGGCCTGGGCGGGGCGGGACCGCAATGCTGCGAAGTCCGGGCCGGGCGAGGCCCAGAAGGAGCGGTTGCAGGGGCTGTACGAGGCGCTGGTGCCGTATTTCTCCGCCGACGGGGATCCCAGCCCGCTGTATTCCCACGGCGGTGACTGGGAGCAGGCCTTCACCGAGTACGGCTTCGACGAGAGCGGGCGGCTGGAGCGCCTGCAGCTGAAGTACCCGGCGTATTTCACCGATGGCGAGGACCAGTCCCGGGACCGTATCGAGCAGGTGCTGCACGCCAAGTCCGGCCGCGGCCGGGAGTATCACTTCGCCTGGGACGAGGCGGCCAACCAGCTGGTGCTGAGCGTCCTCGGTGCGCTGCCCACGGATATCGCGGCGCAGCGTTTCGTGACCTCGCCGGGCGAGACGGTGCTCGGGTTCACCGACCCGGATTCCGTCCACCGGACCCTGCCGGTCCTTCAGGGCGAGGAGACCCAGGATGCGCCGCCGGTCCTGTGGCGCACCGGGCAGCGGTCGACCGAGCCGCATCTGCTGGTGCTGGGGCAGCCCGGGACGGGCGGTACGACGCTGCTGCGGTCGATCGCGCTGCAGGCGCTGGCCGAGGGCGATGTGCTGGTCATCGACGGCACCGGCACCGGCGAGTTCGCCTGTCTGGCCGGCCGGTCCGGGGTGCTGGGGGTGGAGAGCGGACTCGCGGGGGCGCTGGCGACGCTGGAGTGGGCCGCGCACGAGACCGAGCGCCGGCTGATCTCGGCGAACCGGGCGCGGCAGGCGGGCCGTTCCGCGCCGGAGGACACCCGGCGGCCACTGTGGATCATCGTGGACCGCCCCACCACGCTGGCCCATCTCGCGGCCGCGGAGGGCCGCGACGATCCCCAGCTGCTCCTGCAGATGCCGCTGCGGCACGGCGGGGCGGCCAATGTCACGGTCGTCGTGGCCGAGCGGTGCGAGACCGCCGAGCTGCTGGCCGATGCCGTACGGGCCCACACCCGGGCGCGGGTGGTGCTCGGCCCGGCGACGGCCGACGAGGTGCGGTCGGTGCTCGGGGCGCCGCCGCACACCACGCCGACGGCCGATGTACCGCCCGGCCGCGGCTATGCCCGGCTGGGGACCGGTCCGGTGCTGCGGCTCCAGGTGCCGGCCACACCCGACCCGTTCGACGAGGAGACCTGCGAGGCGGACCGGCTGGCCGTGATGGCGCTGCTGCCGGAGCGGACCGTCCCGCTGGCCGCGTCGACGTCCTTCGCCAAGGCCGCGCCCGCCGCGGACGAGGCCGCCCCGCTCGGCGCGCAGGCGGCCACCGCGCAGGGCGGGGAGTCCGTCGCGGTCAACGGTTCGGAGGCCGCGCACGTGGAGGGCCCGCTGTCCTGACGTCGTGTCAGGCGACCGGGGTCCGTTCCGTCAGGCGACGAAGGCGTGCCGTGTCTCGGCCTCGACGGTGGCGCCGGTGGCCACCAGCCGCGCGGCGCCCGCAAGTCGTAGGGCGGCCTCCTCGGCAACTGCTCCGTTGACGGTGAACGGCAGCCGTACGTAGCCCTCGAAGGCGCCGTCGACGCCGAACCGCGGCCCGGAGGGCACCCGGACCCCCAGCCGCTCCCCCGCCTCGGCGATCCGGGAGCCGGACAGGCCGCCCGTACGGACCCAGAGGGTGAGGCCGCCGCGCGGGACGCTGAACTCCCAGTCGGGCAGGTGCCGGCGGATTGCGGCGACGATGGCCTCACGGTTCTCGCGGGCCTCCTGCCGGCGGATCTCGACGGCGGCGTCCCAGCCCTCCCCCTTCAGCAGCGAGGCGATGGCGAGCTGTTCGAGGACGGGCGAGCCGAGGTCGGAGTAGGTGCGGGCGGCGACCAGGCTGCGGATGATGTCCGGCGCGGCGCGCACCCAGCCGATCCGCATCCCGGCCCAGAAAGCCTTGCTGGCCGAGCCGACGGTGATCACGGCGCTGCCCGCGGGGTCGAAGGCGCAGACCGGGCGCGGCGGTTCGGGGTCGTCGTCCAGGTGGAGCTCGGCCATGGTCTCGTCGACGACGAGCAGGGTGCCGGCCGACCGCGCGGCGTCGACCATGCGGCGGCGCTGGTCGTCGGTGGCCAGGGTCCCGGTGGGGTTGTGGAAGTCGGCGACGACATACGCCATCCGGGGCGCGGCGTCCCGCATGACCTGCCGCCAGACGGGGATGTCCCAGCCCGTGAGCCGCTCCCCCAGTGCGACGGGGACGAGCCGGGCGCCGGCGTCCCGCATCAGCTGGAGGATGTTGGCGTAGGAGGGCGAGTCGACAGCCACCCGCTCGCCGGGGCTCGTACACAGGCGGCAGATGGCGGCGACGGCGCCCATCGCGCCCGTGGTGACCATGATCTGCTCGGGCATGGTGGGGATGCCGCGGGCGGTGTAGCGGTCGGCGAGGGCCTGGCGCAGGACGGGGAGGCCGGCGGGGTAGTCGCCGTGGGTGTGGGCGTAGAGCGGGAGGTCGGTCATGGCGCTCTGGACGGCGCGGGTCAGCCAGGGCTCGGGGGCCGGGAGGGCGGCGCAGCCGAGGTCGATCATGGAGCCGGCGGCCTCCGGCGGGAGGGGCTCCAGGCCGCGGGTGGGCAGGGGGTTGCCTGCCGGGACGGCGGTCCAACTGCCGGAGCCGCGGCGGGACTCCAGGAAGCCCTCGGCGCGCAGCGCTTCGTAGGCGGCGGCGACGGTGGTGCGGCTGACCCCGAACGCGGCGGCCAGTTCCCGCTCGGCGGGCAGCCGGGCGGCGACCGGCACCCGCCCTTCCAGGACGAGCAGGCGCACACCGTCGGCAAGGCTGCGGTAGGCGGGCAACCGGCGCCCGGCGGCGGTGAGTTCGGCGTCCCGCGGGTCCTGCGACTGAAGGAGCCGGGCCAGTTGGGGCGCACCTACCGCTGAAGTCCACTGAGCCATTGAAATCAGTCCACCTTCGCCGGATTGGCTCTACTTACCTGGCTAGTACCGGCCACATCGTGTCATGCGTCAGTCCAATTCTGCCAGGAGGGGGAAGAGTCATGTCCATCACCCGGGATTCCGGCTCCAGGGAATCCGCCACGCCCAGGGCGCTGCTGCCGCGCCGGCTGGTCCAGCTCTATGCGGGGCTGGTGCTGTACGGCGTGAGCATGGGGCTGATGCTGCGCGCGGAGCTCGGACTGGAACCCTGGAGCGTGCTGAACCAGGGCATATCCCGGCATACGGGGCTGACGATCGGCACCGTCACCATCGTCTCCGGCGCCCTGATCCTGCTGCTGTGGATTCCACTGCGGCAGCGTCCGGGCCTGGGGACGGTGTCGAATGTGGTGATCCTCGGGGCGGTGATGGACGCGACGCTGGCGCTGGTGCCCCAGGTGCACGCGCTCGCCGTCCGTATTCCGCTGCTGGCCTTCGCCGTCGTCCTCAACGGCGCCGCGACCGGCCTGTACATCTCCGCCCGCTTCGGCCCGGGCCCGCGCGACGGACTGATGACCGGGCTGCATCTGCGTACCGGGCGCCCGGTACGGCTGGTGCGGACCTGCATCGAGGTGACCGTCCTGGCGGTGGGCTTCGCGCTCGGCGGCTCGATCGGGGCCGGCACCGTGGTCTACGCCCTGGCCATCGGGCCGATGGCGCAGTTCTTCCTCCGGTACTTCGCGATCAAGGGCCTGCCGGAGCCTCCGTCGCCGGTGGTGGCCCGCGGCACCGTCGCTTCACCTGAGCGCGCCATACTGCCGGAGTGACCTCAGCGATACGCCTCCGCCACGCCTATCTCGACCATCCGGCACCGCTCCCCTTCGCCCACCGGGGCGGTGCGGCGGAGGGCCTGGAGAACACCGCCGCCGCCTTCCGGCGCGCCGTCGGTCTCGGCTACCGCTATCTGGAGACCGATGTCCACGCCACCTCGGACGGCCGGCTCGTCGCCTTCCACGATCCGACGCTGGACCGGGTCACCGACTCGCGCGGCGCGATCGGCGCGCTCCCCTGGCGGGCGGTGAACCAGGCCCGGGTCGGCGGCCGTGAGCCGCTGCCGCTGTTCGAGGAGCTGCTGGAGGAGTTCCCCGAGGCCCGCTGGAACGTCGACCTCAAGGCGGAGGCCGCCCTGGCGCCGCTGCTGGACCTGCTGCGCCGCACCCACGCCTGGGACCGGGTGTGCGTCGGCTCGTTCTCCGAGGCCCGGGTGGCGCGGGCGCAGCGGCTGGCCGGCCCGCGGCTGGCGACCTCGCTGGGCACCCGCGGCGTGGCCGGGCTGCGCCTGCGGTCGTACGGGCGGGGTGCGGTGCCGCTGGACCGGCTGCTGGGCGCGGCGGTGCGGCGCAACGCGGTGTGTGTCCAGGTCCCCGAGCGGCAGTACGGCATCCCCGTCGTCGATCCGCTGTTCCTGCGCGCCGCGCATGCGCTCGGCCTGCAGGTCCATGTCTGGACGATCAATGACGCGAAACGGATGACGGCGCTGTTGGATCTCGGTGTCGATGGCATCATGACCGATCACATAGACACACTGCGCACGGTGCTGACCGAGCGAGGCTCCTGGGTCTGACCGCCCGGCGCGGGTCCGCCGCGCCGACGGGGACGGAAAGACGGGGGTGGGGTGCGGTGAGCGCACAAGCCGTGACCGGGGGCGTCGACGAGGAGACGGCGGCCAGACGCCGCGAGCAACGCGGCTGGTACTGGTACGACTGGGCAAACAGCGTCTATTCGACGAGCATCCTGACGGTGTTCCTGGGGCCGTATCTCACCTCGGTGGCGAAGGCCGCGGCGGATCCGCACGGATTCGTCCATCCCCTGGGCATTCCGGTGCGCGCGGGCTCCTTCTTCGCGTACTCGGTCTCCGCGTCCCTGCTGCTGTCGGTGCTGGCGATGCCGCTCGCCGGGGCGCTGGTCGACCGGACCGGCCGCAAGAAGCCGCTGCTGGGCGGCTGTGCGTACACCGGGGCCGCGGCGACGACCGGGATGTTCTTCCTGCACGGCGACCGCTATCTGCTGGGCGGGGCGCTGCTGATCGTCGCGAACGTCTGCTTCGTCGTGTCGATGATGCTCTACAACTCCTTCCTTCCGCAGATAGCCGAGCCCGACGAACGGGACGCGGTCTCCTCCCGCGGCTGGGCGTTCGGCTATGCGGCGGGTGCGCTGGTCCTGATCGCCGATCTGGCGCTCTACGCCGGGCACGACTCCGTCGGCGTCTCCGAAGGCACCGCGGTACGGATCTGCCTGGCGACGGCGGGGCTGTGGTGGGGCGGCTTCTCCCTGATCCCGCTGCTCCGGCTGCGGGACCGGCGGACGGCAGCCGCGGCCCCCGGCGACGGGGACGCCTCGCCGGGCCAGGGCCGGCGGCAGCTGGTGGAGACCCTGCGCGATATGCGCCGCCACCCCCTGACCCTCGCCTACCTCCTCGCCTATCTCGTCTACAACGACGGGGTGCAGACGGTTATCAGCCAGGCGTCCGTCTACGGCTCGGAGGAGCTGGGGCTGGACCAGACGACGCTGATCATCGCGGTGCTGCTGGTGCAGATCCTGGCCGCGGCCGGCGCGATGCTGATGGGCCGGCTGGCACGGCGGTACGGCGCCCAGCGCACGATCCTGGGCTCGCTGGCGGCCTGGGCGCTGACGCTCGCGGCCGCCTTCTTCGTGCCGGCGAAGGCGCCGGTGTGGTTCTTCGCGCTGGCCTCGGGGATCGGTCTGGTCCTGGGCGGCAGCCAGGCGCTCTCCCGGTCGCTGTTCTCCCATCTCATACCGGGCGGCAAGGAGGCGGAGTACTTTTCCGCGTACGAGATGAGCGACCGGGGTGTGAGCTGGCTGGGGCCGCTGGTGTTCGGGCTGGCCTACCAGCTGACCGGGAGCTACCGGGATGCGATCGTGTCCCTGGTGGCGTTCTTCGCGGTCGGTTTTGTGCTGCTGGCGAGGGTGCCGGTGCGGCGGGCGATCGCGGCGGCGGGTAACCGCATCCCGGACCGGATTTAGGTTCGGGGGGCGCGGGCCGGTAGTGTACGCCTTTGGCTCACCAGGCGGACCGTTACTGCGCGCTCATTTCAGGAAAGCGTTGGGTGACATCTGCTGCCAGATGTGACAAACCGGGCGCTGGTGGGTACAAAAAGGGGCGGCACGACGGGCGACGCAGATTACGGGAATCTTCACCGCCGACCGGACGTTGACCGGATGACGACGACAGCGACACCTGTCCTGTGGGCGACAAAGCCCGGGAGGCACGATTCATGAGTGAGCGAGCTCTCCGCGGTACGCGACTCGTGGTGACCAGCTACGAGACCGACCGCGGCATCGACCTGGCCCCGCGCCAGGCGGTGGAGTACGCATGCCAGAACGGCCATCGATTTGAGATGCCGTTCTCGGTTGAGGCCGAGATTCCGCCGGAGTGGGAGTGCAAGGTTTGTGGTGCACCCTCTCTTCTGGTGGATGGCGACGGCCCCGAAGAGAAGAAGGGTAAGCCCGCGCGTACGCACTGGGACATGCTCATGGAGCGGCGCACCCGCGAGGAGCTGGAGGAAGTGCTGGCCGAGCGGCTGGCGGTCCTGCGCTCCGGCACCATGAACATTGCCGTGCATCCGCGCGACAGCAACCGCAAGTCCGCCTGACACCTGCCGGGCGGCCTGCGCAGACAGTAAGCAGCACAAGGGCCGGGGCCACCGCATCGCGCGGTGGCCCCGGCCCTTGCTCGTTTGCGCCCTGCGTCCGGTGCGCCCCGCTCTCAGCGGGTCAGCGGCGGGTCCTGGCGCGGCGGCGCCGGGGGTCCGTCCCCGGCCGCGTCGTCGCGGATGACCTCGCCCTGGACAACCTTGCCGCCGGGCCGGTGGATGCGGGCCTGCTGGAACGCCTCGCCGAACGACCCCGGGCCCTGGCCCTGGCCCGCCCGCCGGTTCAGCAGCTTCTCCGTGCGGCGCTGGATCAGCTTCCCGGTCGGCGGGAAGAGGCAGAGCAGACCCGCCACATCGGACACCAGCCCCGGCACCATCAGCAGCAGTCCGCCCAGCATCGGCATGGTGTTGCCGTTGCCCGCGGACCCGGACTTCCCGGACTGCGCCGCGGGACCGCCGGACTGGAGGCTCTCGGTCAGGCTGCGCCAGGCCCGGCGGCCCGCCCGCTTGATCACCAGCGAACCGGCCACCACCCCCGCGAGCAGCAGCAGGAAGACCGTCAGTCCGTTCGTGGCGTCGCCGACGACGATCAGCAGCCAGACCTCCAGCACCACCCAGGCGGCGATGCCCAGCGGGACGAACCGGCGGGCGCGGGAACGTCGCTGGGGCGGGCGGGTACTGGGCGGTGGCATGGCTCCGAACGTCATGCCTCAAGTGTGCCTGGCACGACCTGCCACGAGGTCAGCGGCGTCGCATCTTGCTCACCCTGGTATCGATGCCCCAGGCCGTGATCCGCCACAGCGCCTCGACCATGATGTCGCGGCTCATCTTGCTGTCCCCGTGTTCGCGGTCGACGAAGGTGATCGGCACCTCGACGACGTGGAACCCGGCCCGTACCGCACGACGGGCGAGATCGACCTGGAAGCAGTAGCCGGCCGAAGCCACCTCCTCCAGCCCGAGCCCCTGGAGCGTCTCCACACGGAAGGCCCGGTAGCCGCCGGTCACATCGCGGATCGGGACGTCCAGCAGGGCGCGCGAGTAGGCACTGGCGCCGCGGGAGAGGAACTCGCGCCGCTTGGGCCAGTTCACCACCCGCCCGCCGGGCACCCAGCGCGAGCCGAGGACGAGATCGGCGCCCTTGAGGGCGGTCAGCAGCCGGGGCAGCTCCTCGGGGCGGTGTGAGCCGTCGGCGTCCATCTCGACCAGTACGCCGTAGCCGTTGTCCATGCCCCACTGGAAGCCCGCGAGGTACGCGGCACCGAGCCCCTCCTTGCCCTTGCGGTGCAGGACATGGACCTGCTCGTCCTCGGCGGCGAGTTCATCGGCAAGCTTGCCGGTGCCGTCGGGAGAGTTGTCGTCCGCCACCAGGACATGGGCCTCGGGGACGGCGGACCGCACCCGCGAGACGATCGGCTTGATGTTCTCCGCCTCGTTGTACGTCGGGATGATCACCAACGTGGTGCCGAGCGGACCGTACTGCCGCTGACCGCCGTCTGTCACTGCTTCCCCTTTTCGGTCTCCGTACGCCCGCGCCGACCGATGACAACCCCCGCGGCGCAGGACAGAAAGCCCACGATAGCGAGCACCCACTCGGGTGCCGCACCGACGCGGTCGGCGAGCGTCGTTTCGTCGCGCAGCGGGATCCGCGCCGAGACGACGCCGTGGGTGAATTCGGGAATTTGGTGCGTGACCGCGCCGTCCGGGGCGACGACCGCGCTGATCCCGCTGGTGGCGGCGGTGACGATGGCCCGGCCGTGTTCGACGGCGCGCAGCTTGGACATGGCCAGCTGCTGCTCGGGCTGGCCGGTGCGGCCGTAGGTGGCGTTGTTGGTCTGGATGACCAGGGCGCGGGCGCCCGCGTCGACGGTGTCGTGCACGATCTCGTCATAGGCGACCTCGAAGCAGATGACGTCGCCGAGCCTGGCGGGGCCGAGCTTCAGTACGCCGGTGTGGTCGCCCGGGTAGAAGTTGCGGGGCACCCGCTTGAACCGCGTAATGATCTTGCTGAGCTGCTCCCGGAAGGGGACGTACTCGCCGAACGGCACCGGGTGCTGCTTGGTGTACGAGGCGCCCGGCCCCTTCTTCGGGTCCCAGACGATGCCCTCGTTGAAGACATAGCCCTTCTTGGTGGGGTGGTCGACGAGGGCGCCGACGAGTACCGGCACACCGACCGCCTTCACGGCCTCGTCGATCCGGTCGTAGGCCTGGGGGTACTGGAAGGGGTCGAGGTCGGAGGAGTTCTCCGGCCAGATGACCAGGTCGGGCTTCCTGGTCTTGCCCGCCTTGATGTCGGCGGCGAGCTTCTCGGTGGCCGTCGCGTGGTTGTCGAGGATCTTCATGGGGCGCCCCAGGAAGTCCATACCGGGCTGCTGGACGTTGCCCTGGACGACGGCGATGTCGACGGTGTCGTCGGCCTTCGTCGGGACGGGGACGGCCGCGCCCGCGACCGTCACCGCGGCGGCGAGGCCGAAGCACTCCATGACCGTCACCGCCTTGCGCGCCCGGCCGCCGTCGCGCAGGCCCCACAGCGCGACGGCGAAGGTCACCAGCGGGGCGCCGCCGAGCGCGGCGAGCGGGGTGAACGGCGAGCCGGTGTTGGCGAACGCCAGCCGCCCCCAGGGGAAACCGCCGAACGGCAGCCGGTCGCGGGCCCATTCCTCGGCGACCCACAGACAGGCGGCCCACAGCGGCCAGGCCGGCAGCCGCGAGGTGCCCGCCAGCGCCGCGCCCAGCAGCATCAGGAACAGCGCCTCGGCGACGGACAGCCCGATCACAGCGTCCCAGCCGACCACATGCAGCCACTTGAGCAGGATCACGAAGAACGGCAGCCCGAAGGCGAAGCCGGTCCAGGCTCCCTGCCGTACCGTCCGGCCGCGGGTGAGCAGCGCGAACGCGGCCACGCCCACCAGGGAAAGCGGCCACAGGCCGTACGGCGGGAAGGCGAGCGCGAGCGCAACGCCGGAGACGACCGCGAGGGCGGTGCGCGCCGCCTCGCGACGGGCGAGTGCGGCGAGCCGCCGGAGCCGGCCGGGGCGGTGTGGCACGTCGGTCACGCCCTTCTCGGCGGGCGGCACCGGGCCGTCGGACGGGTCGCCGCTGACGGCTGGTTCGGTGGTCTCGGAGACCGATGACACGGTCGCGGCCTTCCTGCAGGTCGGGTGGGGGTCCCTCCCTGCTCCTGGGGAGCTCGGGGGAGTGAGCTGACCGTACATCGGGAAGGCGCCGTACCGGGTGCCAGGTGCGCAAGACCGAGGCGCAGCGCACAAGCGCGGGGTTGTGCGGAGAGGTGCGGATCGGGGCCCGGTGCCCTTCGGGCCGACCTGGGACCCGCTGGCTGCGGGTCGACCGAAAGCCGTTGTCTACTGAGCTCCGGGCCCCACCCGGGTCGCACCTGCCGACCGACTGAAACCCTCCGTCACGCCGTCCCGCTGGCGCTGGACCTGGCTCCCAGTGGCGGTGCGCCGGTGTGGCGCCCCGCCCCATGGCCCAGCTGCGTTCGACGACTGCGCGGAGGTCTCCCGATCGGACGTCCTGTGGTGGACCCGGCCGAACCTACCGGCCGCCGACCGCCTGCTGTCAACAGGTGCTCCGCCTGCGTCGGTTTCGCGTCGCCCCAGGTCACCGGCGGGCGGGCCCAGGTGGGGCAAGGGGCTGCAAGCGCACCTGTGGCGACACCTTCCCGCCCGATGTCACTCGATCGGCCGCGCGAAGACGGTGCGGCCGCCGACGACCGTGGCCAGGCACTCCGGGAGGTCGCCGCCGGGGGTCAGATCGGGCAGACCGGGGGTGCCGGAGCGCGGGTCGGTGGACCAGCGTTCCACCCGCTCGTCGAGGGCCTGGACGATCAGTTCGCCGGTGCGCCAGACCGCGTAGTCGGCGGGCGCGCCGGGCACCAGGACTCCCGCGTCGTCCCGGCCGATGGCCCGCCAGCCGCCGCGGGTGTGGGCGGTGAACGCGGCACGGGCGGAGATGCGGTGGGCGCGGGTGCGGTGGAAGACGGCGGCGCGCAGGGTGCCCCAGGGGTCGAGCGGGGTGACCGGGCTGTCGGAGCCGAGGGCGAGCGGGACACCGGCCTTGAGCAGGGCGGCGTACGGGTTGAGGGTGCGGGCGCGGTCGGCGCCGAGGCGGGCCGCGTACATGCCCTCGCCGCCGCCCCATGCCGCGTCGAAGGCGGGCTGTACGGAGGCGGTCAGGGCGAGCTCGGCGAAGCCGGCGAGGGTGGTGGCGGTGAGCATTTCGGCGTGCTCGACGCGGTGCCGGGCGGCGCGGATCCGGTCCAGGCCGACGCGCTCGGCGGCGGCCCGTACGCCGTCGACGACGGTGGTCAGCGCCGCGTCGCCGATCGCATGGAAACCGGCCTGGAGCCCGGCCTCGGTGCAGGCGGCGACATGGGCGGCGACGGCCTCGGCGTCGAGGTGCGCGGTGCCGGTGTGGGCGGCGTCGGCGTACGGGGCGTGCAGGTGGGCGGTGTGCGAGCCGAGGGAGCCGTCGACGAACAGATCGCCGGCCGCGCCGATCGCGCCCAGCTCCCGGATCCGCTCGGCCTCCTTTGCGGATGCGATCAGTTCGGCCCAGTAGCCGACCACCCGCGGGCCGGCGACACCGCTGTCGGCCGCCAGGGCCAGCAGCGCGGTGAAGTCGTCCTCGCTCGAGATCTTCGGCCCCGCGCACTCATGGATGCTGCCGATCCCGAGCGAGGCGGCGCGGGCGAGCGCCGCCGCCTGGGCGTCGGCCCGCTGGGAAGGCGTGACGGTGGCGTGGGCGGCGGCCCGTACGGCGTGGTGGGCGTCTTCGGTCAGCGGGGCGTCGGCATGGAATCCGGGCAGCTCACGAACCCTGGGGACCAGGTCCAGCAGGGCCGTGGTCACGACCGCGGAGTGCACGTCGACACGGGTCAGATAGAGGGGACGGCCGCCGGTTGCCGCGTCCAGTTCCGTACGGGAGGGCGGGCGCCCCTCGGGCCAGTCGCCGGAGTCCCAGCCGTGGCCGAGCAGGACCCGGTCCGCCGGGCGCGCGGCCGCATACGCGCGGATGCGGGCCAGCGCATCCGACAGTGTGGCCGCACCGGCCAGATCGAGGCCGGTCAGCGCGAGCCCGGTGGCGGTGGTGTGCACGTGTGCGTCCGTGAAGGCGGGGGTGACCAGCGCGCCCTCTAGGTGCACGACCTCGTCGACACCGTCGGCGAAGGAGTCGGCGGCGCCCTCCTCCCCCACCCAGGCGATGCGGTCGCCCTCGACCACCATGGCGGTGGCGAAGGGGTCCGCGGGGCTGTGCACCTCACCGCCGCGCAGCAGGACGGTACGGGGCGGGGCCGGGTCGGGGATGCGCTCGCTCATACCGGACAGTCTGGCCCCTGCGCGCGGGCGCACCGCACGCGGGGGGCCGGATATCGCCAGGTCAGATGCGCGGCGGCCGGGCCTCGTACGGAGTGGACAGCACGACCGTCGTACGGGTCGAGACCCCGGCGAGCGAACGGATCCGGGTGAGCAGATGCTCCAGCTCCAGCGGGGTGGCGACGCGGACCTTGAGGATGTAGTTCTCGTCGCCCGCGACGCTGTGGCAGGCCTCCAGCTCGGGGACCTCCGCGAGGCGGTCGGAGATGTCGTCCGGCGCACTGGGGTCGAAGGGTTTGACCGAGATGAAGGCGGTGAGCGGCAGGCCCACGGCTTCGGGGTCCACGATGGCGGCATAGCCCCGGATGACACCGCGCTGCTCGAGCCGGCGCACGCGCTGGTGCACGGCCGAGGTGGACAGGCCGGTGGCCTTGCCCAGGTCGGTGTAGCTCATCCGCCCGTCCTTGACGAGCAGATCCACGATTTGTCGGTCCAACTCCTCCACCCGCCCAACCTACTGTGCGCGGCCGCGAATGCGCAGCGCGCGCCGGATCGTGGACACCCCGCGCGGGTCCCGTGTGAGCAATGCCACACCGGTGAACCCGTGTCCGCCGGGCCGCGGTGATTATGCACGCGGCATGAAGGGAATTGCTGGTGGTGGCCGGGACCGCCCGTCAAGGAAGTCAGCGGTCCGAGTGGCCTGGCCCACCCGAGGGGGATGGACATCATGCGACGCCTCAAGCAGGAATCCGCCGCGTCGACCGTCGGCGCACAGGAGGGCGACAGTCCCGGTTTCTTTGGGGACGACGGTACGGACGGCCCGGACGAGGCCTTCGAGACCTTTGACATCTACCGCGTGACCTGCCCGGACTGCGGGCAGCCGATCGCGCTGCTGGCGGACGAGGACACGCTGCCGGAGCACGCCCTGTGCCCCTCGCCGTGGAATCCGTTCGGCCTGACGGTGTGCCAGGGATCCGGCCGGCCGGTGGCCGAGGCGCCGGAGACCGACGGCGCGACGGAGACTCAGGAGCAGGACGCGGCCGTGCTGCTGACGCTCCCGGAGAGCCTGGACTGGCGCCGCCAGCCGTTCTCGCACATCGGCGGCCCCGGCACCCGGCCGGCCCGGGTGCCGGAGATGCGCCACAGCGCCTGAGTCCGCTCGCCCGGCCGGCCGCTCACCAGTAACGGCCGGCGAGCATCGCTTCCAGGGTGTCCCGGTGCAGGATCAGCGCATCGGCGTCGGCCGGCACCGGCACCTCACCGAAATGCACCTGGCGGTACGCCACCCGCAGCATCACGATGGCCTGCCGCAGGGCCGCATAGAGGGTGTGGAATTCCATGTCGCGGGGTGTGTGCCCGGTGAGCCGGGTATAGCGCCCCTCGATATTGTGGCGGCGCAGAAAATCAGGGAGTCCGGGCTGCCCGCTGCTCTGCGTGAGGTCCTGGAAGAAGCGATGGAGATACACCATCCAGCCCAGGTCGAGTTCGCGGGGCCCGAGGGCGGCCATTTCCCAGTCCAGTACGGCGGCAGGCTCCCAGGAATCGTCGTAGACGATATTGCCGATCCGGGCATCACCCCAGGTCAGAACCGTTTCACCGGGATCCGCCGGCCAGTGTTCGGCGAGCCAGGAAAAGCCGCGCTCAATGACCGGGGAATGCGGACGGCCGTCAACGACCCATTCGTAGTAGGCGCGTTGGGCTGCGACATGACGCTGCAATGCGTTCCCGGACCTGTTCCCAGATCCGTTCCCGGATCCGTTCCCGGATCCGTTCCCGGATCCGTCATCCGCGAGGAATTCCGCTTCCTGCACCGGGACTTGGTCGTGCAGCCGGGCGAGCACCGAAACGCTCGCGGCTTCGAGGCGTTCCCGTTCTTCATCCGTGCCGTCGTGCAGCCAATTCCCCTCGTACGTATAGGGCATGACGTCCGGCGGGACGCGGCCGGCGGCGCGCTCCATGACGAAGAAGGGCGCGCCCAGGTGTGCGGGGTCCTCTTCGAGCCAGAGGGTGCGGGGCACGGGGAGGTCGGTGCGGTCGGCTACCAGGCGCATGGTGCGGTACTGCCGGGCCATGTCGTAGCGCGGGAAGACCGTGTACGCGGCGGGGTCGGCGGCGAGGCGCAGCGCGCAGGAGCGGAAGGGCGGGTCGGGGTGGTGGGGGTGGTCGATGTCGAAGAGCAGGGTTTCGCTGGACATGCCGTTGGAGGCGGGGACGGTGGTGTGGGTGGCGCGGGCGCCGGGGAGCCGGGTGCCGAGCCAGGCGGTGAGGCGCCGGGCCAGGGCTTCGGGGTCGCGGGTGGTGGTGCGGGGGCGCGGAGCGGCAGTCATGGCGCGACCGATCCGTAGCCCGTGAAGCCGCTGGGGTCGTGGCGGCCGAAGCTGCCGTGCTCGAAGATTCCGTGGCCCACCTGGCCGTCGAGGGTGAAGCGGGCGGCGTGGTCGGTGACGCCGTAGGCGGCGAGGGGGTGGGCGGCGGGGTCGGAGAGGTCGTAGCTGCGGCGGTCGGTCCAGCCGCGGCCGCGCCAGGTGCCGTGCTGCCAGTCGTCGGCGGGAGGGTAGCCGGCGCCGACGGCGAGGGGTGAGGAGGTGAGGATCTCGGCGGTGAGCTCGAGGGGTTTGCGGGCCGGGTCGGTGAGGTGGATGACGGCGCGCTCGGGGTGCCGGGTGCCGGGGCGGTAGGTGATGTCGGTGCCCGGCCAGCCGAGCTGGACATCGCGGGAGCCGTCGCGGACCAGCAGCGCTTCGTTCAGGGTGCGGTGGCCGTCGGCGTCCTCCTGGACGATGACCATCACGAACCGGTCGTCGAAGCGGACCGGGCACCAGACCCAGTGGAAGCCCTCGGGCCGCATCTCCTCCCCGGCCCGCCCGGCGTCCTCCCCGGGGATCGGGCGGACGCCCCAGCTGCGGTCGCGGGTGCCGGTCCACTCCCCCGTCGTGACGGTGAGCTCCTCCCCGCCGGCGCGGAGGGTTCCGGTGCAGGTGCCGGCCTGGACGAACCGGCGGCCCTCCAGCATCAGCCGGTCGCCGCGGTACTGGGTGTGGTGCGGCTCCCAGGTGGCGGGAAAGGCCGCGGTCCAGGTCAGGTCGTACGCCAGGCCGTCGGGATCGCCGGGGTCGGGAGCGCAGGTCAGCCGCAGGCGGGCGAGCGGCTCCTCGACGGTGATGGCGAGCGGGCCGACGGTGAGCGCCAGCCGGTCGTCGCTGAGCGCATCGGAGGCCCGTACGGCATACAGGCGGTCGCCGAGGCGGAGGGTGGCGTAGGCGTCGATGACCCCGGTGTTGGGGTAGACGCCGAGGCCGGCGATGAGCAGGGCGCGGCCGGAGTGGTCCATGACGTGGAAGATGCACCGGTCGTAGGCGTTGCGGTCACCGGTGGCGACATGCCGCATGGACAGCGGGGCCTGGTGGATCGGGTATTCGTCGAGCGCGATCGGGCGGTCGGACACGGTCTCCTCCTGGGCGCGCGGTCCTCGCAGGGGAGTTGACGGTACGTCAGGTACGCGCCGGCTGCCATACCCAGGCGGAAAGTGCGGGCGCCACGGAGCGGGGCCGGGCACCGTGTGGCGCCCGGCCCCGCCCCTCGAGGTGCCTCAGCGCGACTCGGGTCCCGCCAGGTGCCGGGCGATGACCATCCGCTGGATCTGGTTGGTGCCCTCCACGATCTGGAGCACCTTGGCCTCGCGCATATAGCGCTCGGCCGGGAAGTCGAGGGTGTAGCCGTAGCCGCCGAGGAGCTGGACGGCGTCCGTGGTCACCCGCATTCCCGCGTCCGTGCAGAAGAGTTTGGCCATGGCCGCCTCCTTGGAGAACGGCTGCCCGGCGTCCCGGAGGCGGGCGGCGGCGAGGTAGAGCGCCCGGCCGGCCTCCACCTGGGTGGCCATGTCGGCCAGCATGAAGCGCAGGCCCTGGAAGTCGGCGATCGGGCGGCCGAATTGCTGCCGTGAGGCGACGTAGGCGAGCGCCTCGTCCAGTGCCGCCTGGGCGACGCCGATGGCGCAGGCCGCGATGCCGAGGCGGCCGGAGTCGAGGGCCGAGAGGGCGACGGCGAAGCCCTGGCCCTCGTCGCCGATGCGGCGGGCGTCGGGGATGCGGACGTCGTCGAAGTGCAGCTGGGCGGTCGGGGACCCCTTCATGCCCATCTTGCGCTCGGGCGCCGCGGCGCTGAGGCCCTCGGCGTCGCCGGGGACGAGGAAGGCCGTGATGCCGCGGGGGCCGTCGCCGCCGGTACGGGCCAGAAGGGTGTAGAAGTCGGCCACTCCGCCGTGGGTGATCCACGCCTTGGTGCCGTTGATGACCCAGTGGTCGCCCTCACGCGTGGCGCGAGTGGTCAGGGACGCGGCGTCGGAACCGGAGGCCGGTTCGGAGAGGCAGTACGCGCCGAGCAGCCCGCCCCCGAGCATGGCCGGGAGGTGTTCGGCGCGCTGTTCCTTGGTGCCGAATTCGGCGAGCGCATGGCAGGCGAGGGTGTGCACGCTGACGCCGAGGCCGACGGTGAGCCGCGCGGCCGCGAGTTCCTCGAGGACCTGGAGGTAGACCTCGTAGGGCTGGTCACCGCCGCCGAACTCCTCGGCGTACGGAAGAGACAGCAGTCCGGATTCGGAGAGCAGGGTGAAGGTGTCGCGCGGGAAACGTCCGGCGTCCTCCTCCTCCGCGGCGACCGGCCTGATCTCGCGCTCGATGAGTTCGCGTACGAGCGTCAGCAGGTCGCGGGCTTCCTCGGTGGGCAGCTTGCGGTCCACCGGCCGGGGGCCGTACTCGGTCATTGCGGCGCTCTCCTCCCTGTCGGGCGCTGCGGCAACGCGCGCACGGGGTGAGGGCGGCGCCGCCGGATTTCCGGGTGCCCAGCCGATGATCACCGTCCGGGTCTCGGATGGCCATGACCTGCAGCTGTGGCGCTAGGAGTATGCCCGATCGGACGCCCCGCGTCACGGGTTGATCATCAACAGATGTGACCGGTCCGGCCAGCGGTCTCCCGCCCCTCCCCCGGCCACGAAATTGGTCCGAACCATTGACCCTACTGGTCTAGTCCTTCTACCTTCTCCTCCAACGTTCTACGCGTTCATGCCAAGTCCCTCCAGGCGCAATCCGAACGCAGGTCAGGCTCCACCTCGCCCCCCTCCGAGGAGATGACATGCTCAGACCGCACCGGAAGCGATCGCCGCGCCGGCTGATCGCCGCCGCCACCGCCCTGTGTACGGCGGCGCTGGCCGGCACGCTGCTGGCCGGCCCGGCCTCCGCCCACCCCACGGACACCGCCGCCCACCCCACGGGCAGCACCGCCCGGGCCTCGGCCGCCGGCGACAAGGTCGTCGGATACTTCACCAACTGGGGCGTCTACGACCGCAATTACCATGTCAAGAACATCGAGACGTCCGGGTCGGCGAACAAGCTGACCCATATCAACTACGCCTTCGGCAACGTCCAGGGCGGCAAGTGCGCGATCGGCGACTCCTACGCCGACTACGACAAGGCCTACACCGCCGACCAGAGCGTCGACGGCAAGGCCGACACCTGGGACGACGGGGCGCTGCGCGGCAACTTCAACCAGCTGCGCAAGCTCAAGAAGCTGCACCCGGGCCTCAAGGTGATCTGGTCGTTCGGCGGCTGGACCTGGTCGGGCGGCTTCGGCGAGGCGGCCAGGAATCCGGAGGCCTTCGCACAGTCCTGCCACGACCTGGTCGAGGACAAGCGCTGGGCGGATGTCTTCGACGGGATCGACATCGACTGGGAGTACCCCAACGCCTGCGGTCTGTCCTGTGACACCAGCGGCAAGGACGCCTTCACCAAGGTCATGAAGGCGCTGCGGGAGAAGTTCGGCCAGAACGGTCTGGTGACGGCCGCGATCACCGCGGACGCCTCCGACGGCGGCAAGATCGACGCCGCCGACTACGCGGGCGCGGCTCAGTACGTCGACTGGTACAACCCCATGACGTACGACTACTTCGGCGCCTGGGACGCCAAGGGCCCGACGGCGCCGCACTCCCCGCTGGCGTCGTACAACGGCATCCCCAAGGCCGGGTTCAACACCACCGACACCACCAAGAAGCTCATCGGCCTCGGCATTCCGGCGAACAAGCTGCTGCTGGGCATCGGCTTCTACGGCCGCGGCTGGTCCGGTGTCACCCAGGACGCCCCGGGCGGCACGGCGACCGGCGCGGCACCGGGCAAGTACGAGGCGGGCATCGACGACTACAAGGTGCTCAAGGACCGTTGTCCGGCCACCGGCAAGGTGGGCGGCACCGCCTACGCCAAGTGCGGTGACCAGTGGTGGAGTTATGACACCCCGGAGACCATCGGCGCGAAGATGGCCTTCAAGGACGCGCAGGGCATGGGCGGCACGTTCTTCTGGGAGCTGAGCGGTGACACCGCCAACGGTGAGCTGATCAAGGCGATCAAGTAGCGCTGACGGCGGCAGTGACGGAGCCGGGCGGGAGGCTGTGGGGCCTCCCGCCCTTCCCCTTGCCGCGGGCGGTGACGGGAGCTCAGGCCGGCGGCCGGGACGGCGGCGCCGGGCAGGCCGGCTCGTACTCCTCGATCAGCCGGAGCGTGTCGCCCAGGCCGCGCACCAGGAGAGCGGCCACCGTCTCACGGGGTATCTCCTGGGCCGCGATCCAGTCGAGGGTGACGCCCTCGACGCTGGAGAGCCAGCCGGTCAGGGCCGTACGGGCGAGCGGCGGAATGTCGTCCCGGCCCCAGGCACCCTGCGCGATGGTGCCGAGCAGCCGGGCGCGCACCGTGTCGCGGATCGCCAGCACCTCGGCGTCGAAGCCGACGCCGCCGGTGACGATGGCGCGATAGGCGGCCTGGTGGTGCTGGGCGTAGCGCAGATAGCCGTCGATGGTGCGCCGGACGCGCTCGACTGGCGGGAAATCATGAGCGTTTCCCGCGCGCTCGACCAGCTGGGCCACCGCGTCCTCGATGATCGCGAGGTAATAGCCGCGCTTGTTGGTGAAGTAGTAGTAGATCAGGCCCTTGGCCACTCCGGCCTCGCGGGCGATGTCGTCCATGGACAGCGCGTCGTACGAGGTGTCGGCGAACAACTTCCTTCCTGTGGCGATGAGTTCGGCACGCCGCGCCTGGGAGCGTACGGTGCCGCGGGCGCCCGGGGATCCGCCCTGTCCGCGCTGTTGACTCTTATTCAAAATCGGCCCTAGTCTCCCACTGAAGTCGTCAACTACCTAGATTTTTCCGGCAGTATGACAGACCGTCATGAACCTCTCCGGATCCCCCGGACGGTCGGCCGCTGCCCCGGGGAGGACGCAATGAGCTCTACGCCCCGCACACCGACCGCACCGCTCGCCGCGCGCATCCCGCCCGAGGGGCGCACCTCCTGGAAGAAGACCGCCGTGGTGGCGCTACCCGCCGTGCTCGCCGTGGGTGCGCTGGCGACGGTGATGGCCCAGGGCGCGCTGGCGGCGTCGTTCGCCGTCTCCGGCACCCACTTCCAGGTGGCGTCGGGCAGGCTGACCAGCAACGGCCTCGCCTCGTACGTGCACACCGACCGCGACGCCGACGGCCGGGGCCACCCCGTCGCGCTGCTCGGCATCGGCCGGGCCACACTCACCGACATCTGCCAGTCGGCGCAGGTCGAAACGCCGGTCGGCACCGTGGTGTTCAAGCTGACGGCGGGCGGCAAGGCCGGTGCGGTGTCCGCCGACAGCCTGGTCATCGACGGTGAGGACCTGGTGGGCGACGCCCGTTTCGGTACGGCCCAGATCGGACGGGACGCCGCCTCGCTCGATGCCGTACCGGGGGTCAGGGGCCCCAAGGGGAAGTTCGGGCTGCAGGCCGGGAACATCGAGGTCGCCGGGGTGAGGTCGCATGCCTGGTCGGCCACCGGCGGCAACTTCCGGCTCAAGGGGCTGCGGGTGAGCGTGAGCCTGGACGGCGACCGGTGTTTCTGAGCGCGCACCGCGCCCGGTGGGGCGCGCGGCTCGAACGGACGCTGCCCTGGCCCGAGCGGCGGGCGGCGCTGCGGAGCTGGCGGCGGACCCGGCCGTTCTGGGCCGGTCTGCTGCTTCTGCTCGGCGGGGCCGAACTGCTGCTGGTCCCGCTGTCGCCGCTGACCGTGCTGGTGAGCCTGGGGCTCGGCGGGCTGGCCGCCCTCGGCATCGGGCTGGCGCTGATGGCCGCGGGGATCTTCCTGTGGTGCGCACCGGCCGCGCACCACTATGTGAGCATCAACGCGCTGATCCTTTCCGTGCTCTCCTTCGCCGCGACCAACCTCGGCGGCTTTCTGGTGGGCATGGGCCTGGGGATCGCGGGCAGTGCGATGGGGTTCGGGTGGACTCCGGTCCGGGATGCCGCGGAGGGCGGCACCGCCGCCGGGTCCGGGGACGGCACGGACCCCGCACCGGCCCGCCGTGGCACCGGCAGCAGGGTCCTCGCCGTCGGCCTGCCCCTCGCGCTGTTCACCGCTGTCGGCGGCCCGGCGCAGAAGGCCGGCGCGGCCGGGATCCCCGCGCCCCCGGCCCCGCCGACCGTGCAGACGACCCTGTTCGCACCGCAGGGATTCACCCTCGCCGGGGTCACCGAGATCCCGACGGCCGGCGGCCCCCTGAAAGTCATGGTCCTGAAGATGAAGGCCGCCTCCCTCACCGACTACCGCCTCCTCACCCACGACAGCAAAGGCCCCCAACTCCGCCTGAACGCCGACTCGTTGAAGCTCGACGGCGAGGTGGTCCTCTACCTCACCAAGTTCAGCGGCTGCCTGGAAGGCGTGGTCTGTCTGACCTTCACCCCCGACACCCTGCCGGTACCACCGGTCGTGCCGCCCTTCGTCTTCATGACCGATGTGGAGGCCGAGCAGGCCCAGGTCACCTCGGATCTGATCGTCGCGGACGGGCTGCGGCTGGAGGCCGGCGGCCGTCGCGGCGCCCGCACCTGACGCGGGGTTTACGGCTGAGTCCCGTACGAGCACCATCGGCGTGCGAGGTCGCGATCCGTGGACACATCCGTAGGCGAAGAGGTGACAGGTGGTCAACCCTTGGCTGGCGCTGGAGTCGGGCGCCGACCCGGTGGCACACACCCGCAGGGTGCGACGGGCCCATGAGGCGTTCCTGGCCGGCGGGACGGTGGCACCGCCCGTACGCCAGGTGGTGGCGGACTCCTGGCGCCGCTCGGCGCGGGCGCGGGCGGCATCGGACGCTGCGGCGCCCATCGAGCTGGACGAATCCGCGCTGTGCGCCTACCGCGACCGGCATCCGCTGGCCCGCGCCATGCCGGTCTTCCGGGAGCTGCTGGGCAGCATCGCGCAGGACGGCGCCCATCTGATGGCCGTCTGCGATCCCCAGGGGCGGATGCTGTGGGTCGAGGGGCACCCCGGGGTACGGCGCCAGGCGGAGCGGATGAACTTCGTCGTCGGCGCACGCTGGGACGAACGGCACGCCGGCACCAACGCACCCGGCACCGCGCTCGCCGCCGGTCACCCCGTGCAGATCTTCGCCGCGGAACACTACAACCGCCGGGTGCAGCGCTGGACCTGTGCCGCGGCCCCGCTGCACGACCCCCGGACCGGCCGGCTGCTGGGCGCCGTGGACATCACCGGCGGCGATCATCTGGCCGGTCCGCACAGCCTCGCCCTGGTGCAGGCCACCGCCCGCGCCGCCGAGGCCCATCTCGCGTGCGGGGCACCGGAGCCGGTGGTGTGTCTGTCCGCGCTGGGCCGGGACGAGGCGCTGCTGGTGACGGACGGCAGGCGGCTGCGGCTGGGCCCACGGCACAGCGAGATCATGGTGCTGCTCACCCGTCACCCGGAGGGCCTGACGGGTGAGCACCTCGCGGTACTCCTCTACGGCGAGCGCGAGATCAGCCCGGTCACGCTGCGGGCCGAGCTGTCCCGGCTGCGGCGGCTCGTCGGCCCGCTGCTCGGCTCGCGGCCGTACCGTCTGACCCGCCCCGTCGACACCGATCTCGCCACGGTGGAGGCGGAGTTGACCGCCGGGGAGGTCATGGCCGCGCTGGATACCTACCACGGTCCGCTGCTGCCGCTGTCGGAGGCACCCGGGGTACGGCGGCTGCGCACGGCGCTCGAGGGCCGGCTGCGGTGCGCCCTGCTCGGCGCCCGGGAACCCGATCTGCTGCGCCAGTGGTCGGCGACCCCCTGGGGCGAGCACGACCTGGAAATCTGGGAGGCCCTGGCGCACGCCCTGCCGCACCGCTCCCCGGCACGCACCGCCCCGCTCGCCGCGGCCGGCCGGCTGCGGGCGGAGTACGGGCTGACGGACGGGGCCGCGGGGCACCAGGCGCGAAGGTGACGACGCCCCAATGTGACGACACCCCATGCGATGACACCCCAATGTGACGACGCCCCCTAGGCGGTCCGTCAGCATCCTTTGCCAAACGGTCGACCCACCGTCCCCGCAGGTCACCTAGCCTCTTCGGCATCCCCCGAACCACTGAGGACGGCCGTCGGTTTCCCGCCGGGCCGTCCGGAGGAGCATGCCATGAGCCTGGTCAACCTGACGGACGCCACCGCCGCCCTTCCCCAGGAGTGGCGCTCGCTGCCGCTCGGCCGGGTCGGCTCGGCCGTGGTGAAGGTGCTGCGGATGAACGAGCTGCCCGTCGCGGAGGAGCGCCACGACGACGCCGAGGCGCTGCTCGTCCTCGACGGCCGGCTCGAACTCGACGTCGACGGCACCCGCGTGCCGGTCGGGCCGGGCGAGCTCTACGTGGTCCCCGCGGACACCCCGCACGCGGTGCGCCCGGGAAGCCGCGGAACCCTGCTGGTCGTGGAACGGCAGGCGGAGTCCCTCGGCCCGTGACGCAACGTTCGCGCAACCTTCGCCTCTCTACCCTGCGCGCAACGCCCGTCGCACCGGAGGCGCCGGGCACCACGTCGAGAGCGATGGGGAGGCCGCACCATGGCCCGTTACGCCAGCCCGGGTTCCGTCGATGCCGTCATGAGTTACCGGACCCGCTACGACCACTGGATCGGCGGCGAGTTCGTGGCGCCCGCGCTGGGCCGGTACTTCGAGAATCCGACCCCGGTCAACGGCCAACCCTTCACCGAGGTCGCGCGCGGCACCGCGGAGGACGTGGAACGCGCCCTGGACGCGGCGCATGCGGCCGCGCCCGGCTGGGCCCGTACCCCCGCCGCCGAGCGGGCCGCCGTCCTCAACAAGATCGCCGACCGGATGGAGCAGCACCTGGAGGCGCTCGCGGTCGCCGAGAGCTGGGAGAACGGCAAGCCGGTGCGCGAAGCCCTGGCCGCCGACATCCCGCTGGCCATCGACCACTTCCGCTATTTCGCGGGCGCCGTACGCGCCCAGGAGGGAACCCTCTCGGAGATCGACGAGGACACCGTCGCCTACCACTTCCACGAGCCGCTCGGCGTCGTCGGGCAGATCATCCCCTGGAACTTCCCCATCCTGATGGCGACCTGGAAGCTCGCCCCCGCGCTGGCCGCCGGCAACGCCGTGGTACTCAAACCGGCCGAACAGACCCCCGCCTCGGTGCACTTCTTCATGTCCCTGATCGCGGATCTGCTGCCGCCGGGCGTCGTCAACATCGTCAACGGCTTCGGAGTGGAGGCCGGCAAGCCGCTGGCTTCCAGCCCGCGGGTGGCCAAGGTCGCGTTCACCGGCGAGACCACGACCGGCCGCCTGATCATGCAGTACGCCTCGGAGCATCTGCGCCCGGTCACCCTCGAACTCGGCGGCAAGAGCCCCAACATCTTCTTCGACGACGTCTCGTCGCTGGTGGACGACTTCCAGGACAAGGCCCTGGAAGGCTTCACCATGTTCGCCCTCAACCAGGGCGAGGTGTGCACCTGCCCGTCCCGGGCACTCATCCAGCGCGGGCACTACCGGGACTTCCTGGCCGCGGGCGTGGCCCGTACGGAGAAGATCGTCCAGGGGCACCCGCTGGACACCGACACCATGATCGGCGCGCAGGCCTCCAACGACCAGCTGGAGAAGATCCTGGCCTATCTGGACATCGGCCAGAAGGAGGGCGCCCGGGTCCTCACCGGCGGCTCCCGGGCCGAGCTGGGCGGGGAGCTGGAGAGCGGCTACTACGTCCGCCCGACGATCTTCGAGGGCAACAACGACATGCGGATCTTCCAGGAGGAGATCTTCGGCCCGGTGCTGGCCGTCGCCCCGTTCTCCGACTTCGACGACGCGATCGGCATCGCCAACGACACGCTGTACGGACTGGGCGCGGGCGTCTGGACCCGGGACGGCTCCACCGCCTACCGCGCGGGACGCGCCATCCAGGCCGGGCGGGTGTGGACCAACTGCTACCACGCCTATCCCGCACATGCGGCGTTCGGCGGCTACAAGCAGTCCGGGATCGGCCGGGAGAACCACAAGATGATGCTGGACCACTATCAGCAGACGAAGAACCTTCTGGTGTCGTACTCGCCGAAGAAGCTCGGCTTCTTCTAGAGGCACGAAAAAAGGCGCCTGACCTGGGCTTTTGCCCGTCAGGCGCCTTCCGCTCGGCCCGCTCAGAGCAGGGCCCGGTTTACGTCGTAACTCCCAGTTCCTCCCACCGCTATCCCGCTCCTGACCAGCTCTTCCGGACCAGTCACGGACCAAAACCCCGACTCACCCCTCAGGCGCCGCGCCCTGGCTGACGCGGTCCCACTCCTGCATGGACTGCTCAATCAGCCGGTTGGCCTGCTCCCTGACGCCATCCAGGAACTTGGCGTAATGCCGGAAGAGGACCTCGATGCTCTGGCCCGCGCGGCGAGCGCATTCGGCCGGGTCCACACCGGAGTACAACCAGAACGAGATCCCGGCGTGCCGGAGATCGTAGGGCCGCTTGGCCAGCCCGGAGGCGAGTTCCGTGCGGGTCAGCACGTACTTCCGTGCCCGCGCCCACGTAATGCCATACGCAGACGCGTCCACGTAGTTGCCGGCCTGGTTCCGGAACAGTCGGCCGTCCGGCGCCACGCCGAACCGTTCGATGTGTGCACGGAGGATGCGTACGAACTGCGGCGGGATGGGCACTGGCCGGGTCGCGGTAGCCGCACGGCGCTTGAGCGAGTGCACCTCGTGCACCGCACCGTCGTCCGTCCATTCCTTTCCTGCGGTGACGACTCCGCCCGACAGGTTGAGCATCCCCCACCCGGTCTTGGGCAGATGGCACTGTTCGAGCCGGAGGTGGATGACCTCCGCCGGCCGCATGGCCGCGTAGTACATGCAGCCGAAGAACGCCTCGAGGTGAGGACCGCGCCCGCACTGCTGGCCAACCGCCGCGAGCAGTCGGACAACCTGAGCCGGGTACCGAGCCGACCTCGACCGGGCCGGCGAAGGAAATGACCTCTACCTTGATGAAGCCCTTCTGGAAGTCAGCGCTGATCAACTCGGCCGCCTCGGCGGCCATGGCCACAGAAGACGATCAAGTTGCACCCGTAAAGGGTCTGCTTCACACCGTTCCGATGCACGAGCGAGCCACATGCCTACTCCGGGAAACTGCCGACGACGTCCAAGAAGGAGGCCGCTGCTCGAACTCTCCTCGGGCTCACGCCTCGGCCGTGAAACCGCCAGAACCCGCCCAACGAGAGGCACCCCGTACGGCCTGCACACGGCCGGCCCTGGCGACATCCCCGACGGCGCACATCGACCCAGTGATCGACGTGGTGACCGCGGTGACAGCGGGCACCGGCACCACGCCGAGCGAGACTCGGCGCACGTTGCCGTGGCTGCATCCGACGACCCGGCCGGGCACCGGTCAGACCGGCGACGCAATCACCCGCCGGTTCAAGAACAAGGCCGGATACCTGCGCCGCTGCTTCACTGACACCCAACTCGGCACGATCTAGCGGTACTTGACCGACCCCGACGCCAGCCCGACCGGCCTGCTGATGCTCGCCGGGTACGGCGGCCAGGTCAACGCGGTACCGCCGGAGGCCACCGCCGTCGCCCAACGCGACGCGGTCATGAAGGCCATCTTCCTGACGACCTGGACCGAGGAGTCCGACGACGCGGCCCAGCTGGGCTGGATCCGCGAGTTCTACCGTGACGTATACGCCGACCTGGCCGACCCACCCGCCTGACGGGCGGCCACACCTGCAGACGCCACGGCGAACGCCGCTCGGGTCGGGCCGCTGATCTCGGTGCCCTTGCGCACATACTCGCGGCTCAGCGGGATTCGACTTTCAGGTCGCCGAACATGGTGTTGCGGTTGCGGGCCAGGAGCTCGTGGGGGAAGCCGAGGTCGATGGCGCTGGCCTCGTCCAGGCGGGCGAGGTGAGCGGCATCGAATGCGACGTCCAGGGCACCGAGGTTGTCCTCCAGCTGCGCCGGGGTCCGGGCGCCGACGATCGGTGCCGTCACGTCGGGGTTCTGCAAGATCCAGGCGAGGGCGACCTGCGACGGCTTCTTGCCCAGTTGGGCCGCGATCTCTTTCACCACATCGGCGATCGCCAGACCGCGCTCGGTGAGATAGCCGTGGGCGCGCGCGAAGTTCTTGCGGGTTCCTTCGGGCGAGGCGGCGGCGGGCTGCTCAGCCAGGTCGGCGCGGCTGTATTTGCCGGTGAGCATCCCGCTGGCCAGCGGTGACCATGCGATCACGCTCAGCCCCATTTCGCGCGCCATGGGAATCAGATCGCGCTCGACGGTCCGTTCGATCAGGCTGTATTCGATCTGCAGTGCCACCAGCGGCGACCACCCGCGCAGATCGGCGATGGTCTGCATGCGCGAGACCTGCCAGGCGGGCGTGTTCGAGATCGCCACGTACAGCACCTTGCCCTGGCGGACCAGGTCGTCGAGGCCGCGCAGGATCTCCTCCACCGGGGTCACGGAATCCCACGCGTGCACGTACAGCAGATCTATGTAATCCGTATTCAGCTGTCGCAGACTCGATTCCACCGAGGCGAACATGCTCTTACGGTGACTGCCACCGGAGTTCGGGTCGCGCGGTCGGCGCAGGGCCACGTATTTCGTTGCCAGCACCAGGCTTTCGCGGTTGTCGCTGGTGAATTTGCCCAGCAGCCGCTCGGAGCTGCCGTCGGTGTACATGCTGGCAGTGTCGATGAAGTTGCCGCCGCGCTCGACGTAGGTCTCGAACAGCTGGCGCGCCTCGTCAGTGTCGGCACCCCACCCCCAGTCGGCACCGAAGGTCATGGTGCCCAGCGCCAGCGGCGAGACCCGCAGACCTGAGCGGCCCAGCAGCCGGTAAGTGTCGAGGGTGAGAGACATCGCATCCTCCTGTGTCACATTCCGTGCGTCGGACAGGCGGAACAAGTTCACGCCGGCCCTGTCACGTTGCCGTCAGAGCTGTTCGGTAATGGCAGGCGCGCCATGGGGAGGGCTTGTTCGGCCCAGATGGTCTTGCCGCGGGCGTGATAGCGGGTGCCCCAGAGCTGGGCGAACTGAGAGACCATGTAGAGGCCGCGTCCTCCTTCGTCGGTATCAAGGGCGCGGCGGATATGGGGAGAGGTGCTGCTGCTGTCGGAGACCTCGCAGATGAGGTTGCGGTCTCGGATGAGCCGCAGCTGGATGGGTGGGCTGCCATAGCGGATGGCATTGGTGGCCAGTTCGCTGACCAGAAGTTCTGTGGTGAATTCCAGGTCTTCCAGGCCCCATTCCTGCAGTTTCCCGATGGCCAGGGCACGTGCTTCGCTCACGACTGCGGGATCGTCCGCCAGATCCCAGGTGACGTGTCGGTCCGGCTCAAGGCCGCGTACCCGCGCTACGAGCAGCGCCACGTCGTCCTGCCGACGGGCGGGGGAAAGGTGGCCCATGATCGTGTCGCAGATGTCATCGAGCCGTTGAGCGGGGTTGAGCCCCGCGCCGGACAGCGCCTCGCGGAGCGACGCGAGGTTCGTCTCGGCGCCCTGGCCCTGCCCGGTGGGTGAGCCATCGGTGTGCAGGACGAGCAGATCTCCGTCGTCCAGTGTCGCTTCGCCTTTTTCGAAGGGTGCTCCGCCACGGCCGAGGGGGAGACCGTCGGGCAGATCGAGGAATTCGACCTGCCCGTCCGCGCGTACGCGTGCGGGTGCCGGATGCCCTGCGCGGGCCACGGTGCAGCGCCGTGTGAGGGGGTCGAAGACCGCGTACACGCACGTGGTCCCGACCGCTCTGCCCGCAATGCCTTCTCCGTGCTCGTCGTGGAATCGGTTGACCTGGTCGTCCAGGTGGGTGAGGAGTTCCTCGGGCGACAGGTCGAGGTCCGCGAGTGTGCGCACTGCGGTCCGTAGCCGACCCATCGTCACGGCCGAGTGCAGGTCGTTTCCGGGTACGTCTCCCACCACCAGCGCGACGCGTGCGCCCGACAGCGAGATCGCGTCGAACCAGGCGCCTCCCAGCACCGTTCGGCCGCTCGCCGGCAGGTAGCGCGAGGCGGCCTCGACGGCACTGAGCACGGGCATCCGCTGCGGCAGCAGACTGCGTTGCAGCGCCAACGCCGTCGTCCGCTCGCGGGTGTACCGCCTGGCGTTGTCGACGCATACGGCGGCCCGTGCCACCACGTCCTCGGCGAGCAGCACATCGTCCGCCTCGAAGCCGTGCTCACCTCTGAAGCGTTCGAAGACCACCACGCCCAGCGCGGCGCCTCGTGCGAACATCGGCACCAGCAGCCACGAGTGGACGCCGAATTCTTCGGCACGCGAGGCCAGGCGGGAATCGGTCGCGGCCAGTTCGGCGATCACCTCGCTGCGGGTCAGGAGCAGGGGCTCGTCACTGGCCAGCGCCCGGGTGAACACGGAGCTCACTCCGGAGGTGAACAGATCGATGTCCCCCGTGACGACCGCTTCCTCCACCGGCCCGTCACGGACCGATGAACTCGCCACGCGGCGTAGCGGAACCGTCTCGTCGACGGGACCGGCCACGGGTTCCTCGCCCCCGAAGACGGGGTCCAGCAGGTCGACGTAGGCGTGGTCGGCAAAGACCGGGATCGCCACGTCGGTCAGCTCCTGTGCGGTGCGCAGGACCTCAAGTGTGCTGCCGATCTTCGAGCCGGCGTCATTGACCAGTGCCAATCGCTCCCGGGCGCGGACTCGGTCGGTGATTTCGAATACCGCGTGGGCCAGGCCGATCACCTCCTTCGAATCGCTGCGCAGCGGAACGATCGTCTCGGAAAAGGCCCGGTACCGGTCCGGGTCCCCGGGATCGCGTGCATGCACTTCGTTTGCGACCAGCGCCTCACCGGTGGCCAGGACATTCCGCTGCCGGGCCTCGAAGTCGTCGATGTCGAACACTCCGACCGGAGCCACTTCCCGCATGGTGCGCCCCTCGAAATCCCGATACGCGAAACCTTTCACGCGCCGCGCATTCTGCGCGACGTAGTGCAGCCGGGCGTCGAAGACGTCGATATGGAAGGGTGATTCGGTGAACAGGCCCCTCAGGAGCGCACGGCCGAGATTCTGCTGACGCACCGCATCAGCGGAGTTCGCGCGAATCAGCCACTGCGGCTCACCGTCGGCGGACACGAGGCGTTGGGCATGCAGAGCGACCTCGACGCGGCTGCCGTCCCGATGGCGTAGGGCCGTCTGCCCGAGGAAGGGCTCCCCGGCCCGGCAGCGCTCCTCGAGTCGGGGAGCATCAGTCTCGTCCTGCAGCAGGCCCGTCCCGCGCCGCCCCAGGATGGCGTCGGCGGGGTAGCCGAGCAGGCGCTCGGCACCCGGGCTCCAACTCGTCACCACGCCCCGTGCGCCGATGACGGCATAAGCCTCGTCCTGTGGCGCGGCAAGATCACCGAAGATCCGGGGGGTCATGTCTCCACCTCCCGGAGCCCGGCAGGTGCGGTGGTGGCGGTGAGGGACCGTTCGCCCCAGATGGTTGTTCCGCGGCGGCCGTAGCGGCAGCCTCGGCACACGGCGAGCTGGGCCACGACAAACAGGGCGCGGCCACCGGCCGCGCCCTGTCCCCAGCCCTCGTCGACCACAGCGGCCGCATCGCTCAACGGCAACGACCCGCCACCGACAAGATCGTTAGAGGTGTTCATCTCGCTCCTCGCTGGTGAGGGAGCCATCGCGCACCACTCATGTCCATTATCAGGCGATATGCGTCATCACGGTGAGCGACTCGACGCGGGCGGCGCGGCACCCCGCACGCCGGGGCAGGCGGGCCCGGGCAGGCCGGGGTGCGGCAGACCACACCCCTCCTCCGAGTACATGCATTGCATTACCATGTAGCATGCATTGCATGGAACCTGACATTGCAGGCAAGTTCTCAGTCGGCAAAGCAGAGAGGCAGCTCCGCAAGGGGGCGCTGGAGCACTGCGTACTGGCCCTGCTGCGCGACGGCCCCCGCTACGGCGTGCAGTTGCTGGAGGCGCTGGAGGCAGGGAGTGTCATGGCCGCCGGCCAGGGCACGATCTACCCCCTGCTGTCACGGCTGCGCCGTGACGGATTGGTGGAGACCCGCTGGCAGGAGTCGCCCATCGGGCCGCCGCGCCGCTACTACGAGCTGACGCCCACGGGGCGGGCCGCACTGAAGGACTTCACCGATATCTGGCCGCACTTCCGAGGTGCCGTCGACCAATTCATCGTCGACTGACACACGGACAGGAAGGATCTGACATGGACGCCTCCCCTCACCAGCTGCTGAGAGCCGGCCGACCCGTGCACGCCCCACCGCTCCCTTGGCCCTGGTCAGCTCATGCGCAGAGGGACATGCGGACCGAGCGGTCCGGGTGAGCGAAGGGCATCCGGACCGGTACCGCAGCCCCGCATAGGGCTGGTTGGCGTTCGCCGATTGCTCAATGGAACGTGCCTACGCGGCCGGCCTGGATCAGGAACATGTCGCCGTGCCGGTCATGGCGGAACGGGAAGTCCGGTACGACAACGCTCCCGGCAGCCCCCGCTGACCTGGACACAGCAACGAACAAGGAACGAGGAGTGCACTGATGAGTGACAGCACGGGCCCTGGAGCGCCGGTGGGCCAGGCTGCGCTGGAGGCGCACGGCCTGGGGAAGAAGTGTCGGCGGGGTGGGCCCTGCGCGACTGCTCGTTCCGGCTGCCCGCAGGCCGGATCTGCGGGCTCGTCGGCCCCAACGGCGCCGGCAAGACCACCTTGATGGGGATCGCCGCGAATCTTCTGGAACCGACCGCGGGCAGCCTACGAGTTTTCGGCGCGGCCCCGGAATCGGCGGAGGCCAACCGGCGTACCGCCTTCCTCGCGCAGAAAAAGCCGCTCTTTCGCCTCTTCACCGTTGCCGAAACCCTGCGCCTGGGGCGGGAGTTGAACCCCGGCTGGGACCAGCGAGCCGCCGAGGAGATCGTCCGCTGCGGCGATGTGCCCCTGCACGCGAAGGTCGGCACCCTCTCGGGCGGGCAGCGCACCCGAGTCGCCTTCGCTCTCGCCTTCGGCAAACGCCCCGACCTGCTCATCCTTGACGAACCCATGTCGGACCTCGACCCGTTGGTACGTCATGAGCTGATGAACACGCTGTTCGCCGGGGCCGTCGAGCACGGCACGACCGTGCTGCTGTCCTCCCACCTGCTCGACGAGCTGGCGGGCGTCTGCGACTACCTGCTGGTCGTCGCCTCGGGCGGGCTGCGTCTGGCCGGCGAGGTGGATGCCCTGCTGGGCGCGCACACCTGGGTCACCGGCGTCCGGACCGGCGAAGGCACCCCGGAGGACCTCGCACCGCACGGCGTTGTCGAGTCCCGCACCAGCGGACAGCAGATCAGCGCACTGGTCCGCCCCTACGGAGCGATCACGGGCTCCTGGCAGTTCGGTGCCCCGAACCTGGAGGATCTCCCGCTCGCGTACCTCCGCTCGCCCGATGCGCCGCCCCTGATCACCCCCAGTGCCCAGGTCGCCGGCCACACCGGCCCGAAGGAGACAGCGGCATGACCACACTCACCGGCATCCCTGCCCCGGCCGCCGCCTCCCGGTCCGCCCGCGGTCCGCGGCTGCGCGGACTGACCTGGCTCGTCCGGCGCCAGCACTGGGCCGCCTTCTGGACCGTCCTCGCCGCCACCGTCGCCTGCGTGGCCCTGATCGCCTTCCTGCGCGCCGGAATGATGGATCACCTCCACACGATCGGCTGGCCGCACCCGACAGGGGAGAACTGGGAACGGGACGTCCGGCCCGACGCCGACCGGCTGAGCAGCGCCGGCTCAGCGCTCGGCTTCGTCCCCGTTCTGCTCGGCGTCTTCCTGGGCGCGCCGCTGCTCGCCGGCGACCTGGAGCACGGCACCGCCAAGCCGATCACCTCGCAGTCCGTCACCCGTGTCCGCCGGCTCGCCATGAAGCCGGGCATGACCGCTCTCGTGGTGACGGTCTGCGCCGTCGCGGCGTCCGCCGCATTCAGCTGGTGGTACGAACCGCTGAAGGCGATCGACATGCCCCCACAGGGCTGGATCTCCGGGGTCTTTTTCGACAACACCGGCCCGGTGCCCGTGGCGCTCACCCTGTTCACCATCCTTGGCGGTGTGGCGATCGGCATGCTCCTGCGCCGCGTCCTGGCGGCCATGGCGGTCACCTTCGGCTTCGCCGTCGCGGTGCCGTTGGTGGGGTCGTACCTCCGGATGGACCTCGGGAGCGTGGTCACCATGACGACCCACCAGGGTGTGGGCGAGGCGGCCTCCCCCGAACTGCCGGGCCGGAGCCTTCCAGTTGGACCAGTCCTACCTCACCAGCGCCGGCAAACTCATCGACTGGGGCACCTGCAGCAACGAAACGACAGAGCGGGGCCAAGCCGCCTGCCTGGCCAAGGAACACGTCGTCGGCTGGTCGGTGGACTACCTTCCCGCCTCGCAGATGAGCGGCATGCAGTGGCTCGGCGCCGCAATCCTGTTTGCCCTCACCCTCGCCCTCGCGGCGTTCGTCCTCCTCCGGGCACGCAAACGACTGGCCTGACCTTCGTCTCGAATCGCGAGACGGATGATATGAGCCGCGCCACATCCATCGAGGTCAGGGCCCCTCAAAGCGGGGCTTGAGTGCGGTCCGGACGTTGCACCACAGGCCCGACCGGCATCACTTTGGACTTCCAGGGATAGCCGGGTACTGTGCCATGCATGGTACCTGACATCGCAGGCAAGCCCGCTGCGGGCAAGGCCGAGAGCCAGCTCCGCAAGGGGGTGCTGGAGTACTGCGTGCTTGCGCTCCTGCGGGAGGGTCCGCGCTACGGCGTGGAGCTGCTCGAAACGCTCGGCGCGGTCAATGTCATGGTCACGAGCCAAGGGACGATCTACCCCTTGCTGTCGCGGCTGCGTCGTGACGGACTGGTGGAGACCCGCTGGCAGGAGTCCCCCAGCGGGCCCCCGCGGCGCTATTACGAGCTGACGCCGTCGGGACATACGGCGCTGAAGGAGTTCACCGCCATCTGGCCGCACTTCCGTGAAGCGGTCGACCACTTCATCACCGACTGAACCGACTGACGGGAGACCACCATGACGATCACCGAGCACCCCCTGGCGAAGAAGTACCTGGCCGCCGTGGCGCGGGAGACGGCCGCACTCAGCCCGGAACGCCGCAACGAGCTGCTGGCCGACCTGGAGGAACACATAGCCGTGGCCCTCGTCGAGGAGTCCGCCTCCGGTGACGACGAGATCCGCGCCGTGCTCGCCCGCCTCGGCGACCCGCGCACGATCGCGGCGACCGCCCTGGGTGAGGAGGCCGCTGCCCCGCGGCCAAGCCTGGCGCGCGCCCTGGCCCTGCTGGTGCTGCTGGCGATGACCGCCCCCCTGTCGATGCTCACCCCCTACCCTCTGCTCGGCTGCATTCCCGTGGCCGGCGCGATCTGGTGGCTGTGGACCTCGCGGCAGTGGAGCAGGCGGGACAAGGTGATCGGGACGGTGGCCGCCGTCGTGCCGCTGCTGTTCGCGGTGGCGGAGTCCGTGGCCGTCATGGGCGATGTGCACCTCGGCTTCGGAGCGCTGTTCCTCCCGGTCGGCCTGCTCGCCCTGGTGCTCCCGGTCGCCGCCGGCGTCTACCTGCTGGCGCGCGCAGTCAGGCGCCCGGCATGACCGACGTCTACCTGCTGCCGATCGGTACGGCCGCGCTGCTCTTCCCCGCGCTGGCCTTCGTAATGTTCGTGCCGACGGCGATCGTCCTCTACCGGCGGCACGGCGTCATGACCCGCTGGCGCCTGCTGTCGCTCTACGGCGGCGTCTACTACGCACTCACCGCCTTCTGCATGGTCATAGTGCCGCTGCCGAAGCCCTCGGTGGACGTCTGCACGAACTACCCGACCTTCGCCAAACCCCAGCTCACACCGGGCGTCGCCTTCTCCGACATCTGGAAGGAGGCACACCATCACGTCACCCTCGACGCGCTGATCCTGCACAACTCCGCCTTCTGGCAGACCGTCTTCAACCTGATCCTGCTGCTGCCGCTCGGGGTGTTCGTACGGATCCACTTCCGGCGCGGCCTCGTCGCGGCCACGGTGGCCGGATTCGCCGGTTCGCTGTTCTTCGAACTGACCCAGTACACCGGACTCTGGGGCCTGTACGCGTGCCCCTACCGCCTCTTCGCCGTCGACGACCTCATCGTCAACACAGCGGGCGCCGCTCTCGGCTGGGCAGCCGCCGGACCACTGGCCCGCGCACTGCCCGCCCTGGACGCGCTGGACGACCGCGCCCTCGCCCCGCTCGCCGACGGCAAGGTCCCCTTCGGCCGCCGTCTCATGGCGCTGCTGCTGGATGTGACGGGCGTCGCGCTGCTGACCCCGTTCATCGCGGTCGCCGGATATTCCGTCCTCGGCGCGGAGACGGCGCTCTTGGCGCCGCCGATCGCCTTCGCCCTCTGGTTCGTCCTCCTCCCATGGCTGACGGGCACCACACCCGGCAAGCACATCCTGCGGCTGCGGCTGGTCACGCCGGACGGCGGACGACCGAGCCCCGCCCGACTCGCCCTGCGGGCCCTGATACTGAGCCCTGTCCTGCTGCTCACCTGCCTCGGCGGGGGTACGGCCCTCTCCCTCGCCGCGAGTGCGGTCTTCTTCGGCGCCACGGCCTCCACCGACCCCTCCATCCTGAACGAGGTCGCGAGCCAGGCGCAGGAGGTGGCGTACCGCCTCGCGGCCGACCCGGTCACCGGACTCGTCCTGCTGCTGCCCCCGGCCCTCTGCCTGGCCCTGATCGGCTTTTTCGGGCGGGTCATCCGCCGCCACCCCCAGGGCCTGGGCCCGCACGAAACCCGCTCTGGCATCCGCAACCACGCTCTGCCGCCCACCCGAGCACGCATCAGGCCGGACGCACCCGCGCAGGCCGATCCACAGACGCCGGCGACGGTGGCCGCGGCCGACGGCTCCCGTCAGGGTGGGTAGCCGCCGCTCCCTGACGCACCACCCGCCGTGCCGCGCCACCCGCCGTGAGCGCCGTTGACCAGCACAGTCCAGCCCCACCGACGAGCTCCGAGAGCCCCCACCCGCAAGAGGAGAGCACCATGCACGCACAGCTCGCACAGCAGATGGCCCTCGCCCCTACGGGCGACATCGTGATCGCCTGCGCAGGAGCTGCCGCGGTCCTCTGCGTTCTCGCGTTGTACTTCGGCGGTCTGCTCAGCATCGTCCGGTCCGACCTCACCGGCGGGATGAAGCTGGTCTGGCTCGTCTTCGCCTTGATGGCCCCCTTCCTCGGGAGCCTGCTCTGGTTCTTCATCGGCCGCCGCGACGCCCAGCGCCGGGCGGGCATCGCCTGATTCCCCGAGCGTGCGGCCGCAGAGCGCCGTACGTCAGGGGCGCGCGCACCCTTCCGTGGTGGGTTCTCCGCCTCCCGGGCGGTGCAGTCTGACGCGGGTGTCCTGCGGCTCGGTGCCGTGTGTGGTGGCGGCGGCGTCGGCGACTGTGCAGACGAGCTGGTGGAGGGCGGTGCGGTTGGCTGTCCAGCGGGGCGGCAGGCGCACGTCGGCCATGCCAGGTCGCGGTGTGACGGCCGTGGGTACAGGTGTGCCGGGTGGGATGAGGCTGACCAGGCCGCGGGCCCGTTCGGCCGGGTCGGGGCCGGCCACGAGCTGGCGCATGGCCGCCCGGAGAATGTCGGGGCGATCGTCGAGGCGGGAGACGCGTTCGAGGCCGCGGGGCGACGAGAAGTAGACGTGCACGGCGGCGGCCGGGCGGCCGTGTGCCCGGGGCAGGCCGGAGGCGGGAGCTCCCGCTCCGGCGGGGCCCGTGTCGTCGATGCCGCAGGCGGTCAGGGACGCCAGGCACAGGGCGAGGAGCGGCGCGGACGCCGCGCGCGGTCTCACGTCGGCTCCTGGGGCAGTGTGAGGGTGAAGACCGCTCCCCCGCCGGGCGCGTTGGCGGCGGTGAGGGTGCCGCCGTGCAGGCGCGCGTTCTCTGCGGCAATGGCGAGGCCCAGGCCGCTGCCCTCGCTGCGGGGGCGGGCCGCGTCGCCTTTGGTGAAGCGGTCGAAGACGTGCGGCAGGGTGTCCTCCGGGATGCCGGGGCCGCCGTCGGTGACGGTGACGATGAGCAGGTCGTCCTCGGTCCGGGCCCGGACGTCCACCGGTACGGACGGGCCGCCGTGACGCAGGGCGTTGCCGATGAGGTTGGCGAGGACGACATCGATGCGCCGGGGATCGAGACGGGCGCGCAAACCCTGCGGCACGTCGACGCCGACCCGGTCCTGCCAGTGCCGCAGGCCGAGCGTCTTGCGGACGAGTTCGCCGATGTCGATCTCGTCGAGGTCCAGGGCGGCGGCACCCGCGTCGAACCGGGAGATCTCCATCAGGTCCTCGACCATACGGCCGAGCTTGTTCGTCTCGTCGGCGACCAGCTCCAGCGCCTCGGCGGTCTCCGGGGCCAGCCGCCCCGAGCCGGCGTCCTCGCTCAGGACGCCGGTGACGGCGGTCATCGCGGCGAGGGGGGTGCGCAGTTCGTGGGAGACGTCCGCGGCGAAACGGCGGGCTCGGCTCTCCATGGCACGCAGTGCGGCCGCATCGGCCTGGAGCGTGGCGGCCATCGTGTTGAACGTACGGCCGAGGTCGGCGAGTTCGTCGTCGCCGGTGACGCGGATCCTGGTGTCGAGGGCGCCGGCGGTCATCTTCTCGGCGGCCGATCGCAGCTGTCGTACCGGGCGCAGGACGCGGCGGGCCGCGAGCAGCGCCGGGACGAGGGACAGCAGTATGACGGGCAGTGCGCCGGCACGTGCGGCGGAGAGGAGGGTGGCGACGTCCCGTTCCTCTTCGATGAGCGAGAAGGACGCGTAGACGACCAGTCCGGAGGGCTCGGAGGGGCGGTTCTCGCGGGCGACCGGCAGGGCGACGGCCAGCCAGGGTTCCCCGGCATGGTGGAAACGCTGGACGACGGCGGTGTGCGCAGAGGAGGCGGCGTGGCGCAAGGGGGCGGGCAGGGCGGGTGCGGGGCCCGCGGCGGAGACGAGGGCGCCGCCGCGGTAGGCGGCCGCGGTGCGCCAGCCGTCCCGGGAGCCGCCGGCCCGGTCGAGCTGGAGCGCAAGGGTGCGCAGGTCCGTCCCGGCGGGCGCGTACGGCAGGTCGGGGGCCAGGGAGCCGATCTGGGCGCGCAGTTCGTGCACGGCGCCGTCCCGGACGCGGTCCAGGATGGCGGCCCGTCCCTGGCGGAAGGTGAGGGCGGCGGCGATGAGGGCGCTGAGGGCCGACACCAGGAGGAAGGCGACGACGAGGCGGGTGCGCAGGCCCCGCGGGAGGAGGCGTCTCACAGCGGCCCGAAGCGGTAGCCGAAGCCGCGCACGGTCTGGATGTAGCGCGGATTGCGCTGGTCGTCCTCGATCTTGGAGCGCAGCCGTTTCACGCATGCGTCGACGAGTCGCGCGTCGCCGTAGTAGCTGTGTTCCCAGACCTGTTCGAGGAGCTGCTGGCGGCTGTAGGTCTGCCCTGGGGAGGCCGACAGGAAGAGCAGGAGCTTCAGCTCGGAGGGGGCGAGGGTGAGTGCCCGACCGTGCTTGCACACCCGCACCGCGGCCCCGTCGATCTCCAGGTCGCCGTAGGCCAGGGGCTGGTCGCCCTGGCCGGAGCGGGGCTGCGAGGGGGCCAGGCGGCGCATCACCGCGCGCATCCGTGCTTCGATGACCTCGCTGCTCGCGGGTTTGACGATGTAGTCGTCGGCGCCCGCCTCCAGGCCGATCACGACGTCGATGTCGTCACCGCGGGCGGAGAGGATCACGATGGGCACCTGGCTGCTCACGCGGATGCGCCGGCACACCTCCAGGCCGCTCATTCCGGGCAGCATCAGATCGAGCAGCACGATGTCCGGCGCGAACGGAACGAGCGATGCCAGGCCGTCCTCGCCCGTGGCGACCGCCTCCGTCTCGTGACCGTAGTGCTGCAGTCCCAGCGTGACGCCGCGGCGCACGCCGGGATCGTCCTCGATCAGCAGGACGCGTGTCATGGACCGGCCTTTCCTCTCGCTCTTCTCGCTCGTCGATACACCCACCCCGTATAGCACCGTAAATGGGTTGTAACGGCTGAACATACGCATGCAGGCGGTGCGTCAGCGGGCGGTCGGCGGCGCCGCCACCGGGATGGCCGTTCCGGTCTCGTCGCACCTGACGCTCCATGGCTCCCCGGGCTCGCCCGACTCGTACACGCGCACAACAACATCGGCAGGCCGTCTTCCGCCCGGGATCCCCGGTGCCACGGCGGCCGTGCACACCATCTGGTTGACCGCCACGCCGTCCAGCTCCGCCACGAGCCACGGCAGGTACAGGTCCACCGTTCCGGGCCCCGCCGCCGCGGCCCGGACCTTGTGCCTCCCGGCCGGCAGCGCGGTGACGAGCCCTCGGTCCCGCTCGCCGCGGGTCGGTCCGGCCAACAGCTCGTCCAGCGCCGTCTGCGGCCCGGCTCCGGCCGACGCGGCGCGGGCGACGGGCCAGGCTCCGTTAGGGGCGACGAAGTACACCCGCACCCAGCCGGCGGCGCCGACCGTGCGCCCTCCCCCAGCCGGCGCCCCGGCCGCCTCCGGCCGGGTATCAGGAACACCGCAGCAAGCGAGCGCCCAGGAGACGACCAGCACGGCCACGGGTCGCGCCGTGCGCACCACGCCCCACCGCACCCTTCCCGGCCCGTGTGCACCCTTCATCGGCATGCGCCCAGTCTCCCCGCACGCCGGCCGGACGCCCCGCACCCCCGTCTCACGGCGCCGTCAGCCGCCCGATGTCCACCGTCCCCGCACCGGGCTGCGGTTGCGGTACGGCCGCCCACACGCCCGCCGCCACGGCGAGGGCGGCGGCGAGCACCGGCAGGCCCCGGCGCCCGGTCGCCCACCTCGCCCGGAACCGCACCGGGTCCTCCACGCACACCTTCGTCAACCAGGCGGCCGGCAGCGACACCCCGATGGCCACGGCGGTGCGCCACCACCCGCCGAACCCGAACACCGTCTGCGGCAGCAGCAGGTAGATCGGCCAGTGCCACAGGTACAGGCTGTAGGACAGTTCCCCGAGCCGGCGGGGGACGGCGCTGCCGACGAGCCGGCCGGCGCGGGTGTCCGGCGCATGGGCGAGCAGGGCGATCAGTACGGCGGCGGCCAAGGAGTGCGCGAACAGCCCGCCCCGGAAAAGGCCGGGCGCGTTCTGACCATCCGTCAGACCCCAGGCGGCGCCGATGCCGCACGCCAGCACAGCGCACACCACGTCCGCAACGCGCCCCGGTACGCGGGCGATCAGACGCCGGACCGGCGCCGTGGCCGCCAGTGCACCGAGCAGCAGGGAGAACGCCCGGGTATCGGTGCCCTCGTACACACGCGTCGTGTCCACGGCATCGCCGTAGTGGAGCATCAGCACGAGCGAGACCAGCGCCCCCGCACCGGCGAGCACGGCGATCCGCCGCTGCCCGCCCCGGCCCCGCCCGGCGAGCGCCACCACCAGTGGCCAGGCCAGGTAGAACTGCCACTCGACAGCGATGCTCCACAGATGTGCGAAGACGCGGGAGCCGGAGGCGTTCCAGTACCCGATCTGCTCGGCGACGAAGTGCCAGTTCACCGCCTGCGCCGCGACCCATGGCGCGTCCTCGAGCGCGAAGAGCAGGACGGACGCCGCCCCGAACGCCCAGGTGAGCAGGATGGTGCCGACGCCCACAACGGTCAGCGCCGGCAGCAGGCGGCGCGCCCGCCGGCCCCAGAACGCCGTCAGGCCGATCCGGCCGCGGTCCGCGGCCTCCCGCAGGAGCAGGCCGGTGATCAAGAAGCCGGACAGCACGAAGAAGAGGTCGACACCGAGAAAGCCGCCGCTCAGATGCCCGGCGTGGAAGAGCAGGACGGCGAGGACAGCCAGTCCGCGCAGCCCGTCGAGCGGGGCGATGTGGGTGCCAGGGGGACCGCCGGGAACAGGCCCGCGGCGCGGCCGGCGGTGGGAACGCGTTCCGGGCAGGGGCAGAGACGAAGACACGGCGAGCCTTTCTGCACAGAGCGGCTCAGCGGCAGCCGAGCTTGCCGTACCGCTCGTCTCCGGTCCACGAGCCGGTCGCCCACTGCTTCGGGGCAGCCGGAGTGAAGCCGTAGGTCTTGCCGAGCTGTTCCGTGAACCACTTGGCGAAGGCAGCCGAACCCTGCTGGCAGGAGTGGATGCCGTCGGACGCGCGCTGGGCCTTCCCGGCCTCGGGGTCGGTGCCCCACAGCGCGGAGGCGTCGACGAACCGGACCTTGCCGCCACTGCGGTCGGCAACCTGCTTGGCCGCCTTCGGCGCGCTCGCGATCGCGCTCTCGTACTTCTTGTAGAAGTCGTCGATCTTGAACGGCGGGGCCGAGACGATCACCAGCTCGGCACCGGCCTTCTGTGCGGTCTTCGCGAGCTTCTCGTACGAGGCCCGCTGCTGGTCGGCGGTGCCCCAGTCGTAGGTGGTGACCTGATAGGCGATCACATCCGGACGGAAGGACCCGATGTTCTTCGAGAGGTCCTTCCACGTCCCCTCAGCGATCTCACCGGCCATCTTGTCCCCCTCGACGACCGTGCCGCCGCCGTCGGACGCCGCGTTCTTGAACCCCACGCCGCTCGCCTTCAACGCCGCCGCCAGGGGCGGCGCCTCAGCACCGGCTATGGAGTCGCCCATCCACAGGACTCTCTTGCCCTTGCCCTGTGGCCCCTGCTGCGCCGGCGTGCCGGGGTCCGTCTTCGAGGCACCGTCCCCGCCGCCCCCCGCCCCGCAACCGGTCAGCACGGCGCCGGTCACAGCCGTGGCAGCGAGGACGGCGGCAAGCGCGGCCCGCCGGCCGCGACGCCGGCGGTGAGGGGGCTGGTGCGCGTGAGGTGAGGTGAAGTTCTTGTCCATGCCCCCAGGCAAACAGAGCACCGAGCCGATCGGCCGGGCGGTCATCCAGCGGTCACAGGATGAGCCACCGGCCGTCACCGGCCGGGCGGTCATCTACCGGTCACACGATGAGCCACAGGCGGTCACACGGCGACGGCGCCCGGCGGCTAGTTTTCCACCACGGCCGCACCCACTGCCGAGGCGTTCCAGACAGCCGGCGCACATCCGGGGGAACGAAGCGGGGTGCGATTCAGCCTGCCGTCATCGGCTCCCCGCGTCTGCAGTGGCCGGGCTCCCGCCCGTCCGAAAGGCGGATGGGGCGCCGCCTCCCCCACACAACTCCCCCTGAGAGAAAGCGAAGACGAACATGACCACACCCGTCACCACCCCCGCACACAAAGCACCGCGCCGAACGGGGAGGCGTGCCGCCGTACTTGCGGCATCCGTCGCCCTCATCGCCGCGCCGATGCTGGCCGGCGCGGCTACGCCTGCCATGGCCGAGGACGGCAACACCTACCTCAAGAGTGAGAAGGAGGTCATCGACCAACTCAGCAAGAACTCGCCCCTCTATGAGCACGAAGCCATCCAGGGCTACCCGGTCACCGGTCAGGACACCCAGAAGATCACACTCGAACAGGCGAAGAAGGTCTATTCACCCGCCCAGGCGGTCAAGGATGCCCAGAAGTGGCTGACGGGCTTCGGCTCCACCTCTGGTTACGAAGATTACGGCACGGAGGAACGCACGAGCAGCAAGGAGGACAAGGATCCTGGCTGGCTGGGCAACTTGGATGCGAAGACCGTGTGCGGCAAGGAAAGCGTGCCAAATCGCACACTGACGTGTGGCTTTGTGGGAAAGCTCGACACGAAGTACCCGACGATGCGGACCACGTCGAAGACCATCGGTAAGGCGAAACTCACCTACGTGACCCAGGCCAAAGTCGCCAAGGAAGACACCACGACCAGTGGCTGGAAGGCGGGCGGCAAGGTCACCATCTCTGCCTCGCCAGAGAACAAAGGGGGGGGCGCCGAGACCAGCTTCGAGTACAACCAGTCGACCTCGGTGACGAACAAGTGGGAGAGCATGGCCGAGGAGCGCAGGGACGTCGACATCCCGGACAAGACAACGGGATGGCTCGAAGGGCGCGCGAACGGCGGGTGGTACACCGGATACATCCTTCAAAAGATCGACAACACCGACGGCAAGGCGCAGAAGATCGTCGCGATTCCCGCACGCGTGCTCATCCAGGCGCCGACGGACTCCGCTCCCCTTACGTGGGTCAAGCGCCAGAACTAGCAGCGCACCGTCCCCTCTCACCACCTGGGCCCCCGGCGGCGTGCAGCCCGCACGCCGCCGGGGCAGCGTTCATCGGGCAGGAGCTGTCTCGCGCAGCCGTGACGGCGGTAGCAGGACAGCCCTGAACCCGGTGCCGTGCAGTGTCTCCGGTGTGGCGTCACGTTCTCTCTACAGGCCAGCGCCCCACGGTGACACGCGTCCATCCAGGACCAAGATCCGGACCATTTGCGGACCAGCACACCGTCAACCACACGAGGGGACCGCCGTTTCAGCAGGTCAACGACCAAGTAATGGCTGTACCACCAGCAGACGAAGAACTTGTTGGTGTCGTATTCGGCGAAGAAGCTGGGCTTCTTCTAAGACGTCATCTCATTTGGCTGGCTCGGTAGGGTGTCGGTCGTGGTGGGGATCGTTGAGCGGCTGGTGCCGGACGAGTTGTGGGAGCTGTTCCAGCGGGTGGTACCTGAGGCCCCGTCGCGGCCTCAGGGCGGCGGCCGACGCCGGCATGGTGACCGGGAGGTGTTGGCTGCGATCGTGTTCGTGGCCACGTCAGGCTGCACGTGGCAGCAGTTGCCGTCAGCGTCGTTCGGGCCGTCGGGCGCGACGGCCCACCGGCGTTTCTCCGAGTGGACGAAAGCCAGGGTGTGGGCCAAGCTCCACCGCCTGGTCCTCGACGAGCTCGGCGCCCGTGGCGAGTTGGACTGGTCCCGCTGTGCGATCGACTCGGTGAACATGCGGGCCCTGAAAAGGGGGACCTGACGGGTCCGAATCCTGTCGACCGGGGCAAATACGGCTCGAAGATCCACTTGATCACCGAGCGGACCGGTCTGCCCCTGTCCGTCGGGCGACAAGGGCTACGACTACTCCCACCTGCGACGATGGTTACGCAAGCGCGGCATCACCCACCGCATAGCCCGCAAGGGCATTGAGACCTCCCAGCGGCTGGGCCGGCACCGCTGGACCATCGAACGCACCATGTCCTGGCTCGCCGGCTGCCGTCGCCTCCATCGACGCTACGAACGCAAAGCCGAGCACTTCCTCGCCTTCACCGGCATCGCCTGCACACTCATCTGCTACCGCAGACTCGCCAAATGAGATGACATCTAAGCCGCCGCGGACAGCAGGAAATCGGCGAAGAGCTCGGTCAGTGGCTGGCCGGTTAGTGGTTCCAGGAACAGGAACTGGCCCTGTGGGTTCACTTCAAGCCATACCGGCTCGCCCTCCGGTGTGAGTTTCAGATCCACCACACCCATGCGAAGCCCCAGGCGGCGCAGCACTTCTTCGACCTGCCTGCTCACGTACTCGGGAACGGGCCAAGCCGAAATGGGCACATTGAGGTCGGGGCGCCAGTCAAGTGCTTCTGTCGCGATGAGCGCCCCGTACATGTGGTCGCCGAAACAGTTGAGCCTGACGTGTCGATTGCCCTCGATGTACTCCTGGTAGGTGGCGGGGCAGACTTCGAACGACCCTTCAGGGATCGACTCCGGTCCATCAACCCAGCTTGTGTAGAGCGAAGGTCCAACGGCGCCGACCACGGGTTTGACAATGGCTCGTCCGACTTCCTTGACAAAGGCGATGACATCCTCACGTGACTGCGAGACCAGGGTCTGCGGCACCCGGAACCCTGCCTGCCTCGCTGCCGCCAGTTGATACACCTTGTCCGAGGACCGGTGGGTTGCTTCAGGGGATGAAATCCAATCCCCGTGGAAGGCGGCGGCGAGGACGCCGGCGAGCGCGCCGCGGCAGTCGTTGTTGATCAGACTGCGCTGGTGGTCACTGCGCACCCGCTCGCTGATCTCCTGATCAGCCCTGGCTCGCCGCCACCACAGACGGCTCGCCTCCTCCGGATCCACGGTCGCGCCTTCGGACGTCACCAGGGTTGCCCTTCCCGGGGCATGGCTCTTTCCGGCTCCGTGCGAATGCCACGAGAGAGCCGCTCGTCCACCGATGGTGTCGCACTCCACGATGTGAAAGTCATGACCTCGACTGCGCACCGCGTGCTGTACCGCGACCGCATGCAAGTCCTCACGGTAGGAGACGGCCAGAATCATGCCAAGTCACACCTATCGCTGCGACTTGTGAGGTTGACTTCGCAGCCAGATTCGCAGACGTGGCCTGCGAGACTGTCGGCGTCTATCTCAAGGCCCGTGGTCAGGCGCACTGCCTCTTCCCACGCCCGGAGTTCCTCGGGACTCTTCAGCCGAACGTAACCGGTCGGCTGGGTCTTGAAGACCACAGGGGGTGGAGTGTTGACGAATTCCGTGCTCTCATCAATTCGATCGCCCAGCCTGAATTCAGACATGGCCCGACCTCCTCGGCTTGCGGTAGTGGATACAGGTTCCCCTGATTCCACTGAACCACCGATACGCCGTTGGTGCAGCCGGGCCGCGGCGATGGCGACGTGATGAGGGAGCCGCTATCGCGGCGGAACGTCACGCACGTCACCCAGAGCTACATTTCCCCATGCCTTCCGGCCTTGCGTAACCATCGTCGCAGGTGGGAGTAGTCGTAGCCCTTGTCGCCGTGCAGCTTGTCCGGCCTGCGTCGTCGGGGTCCTCGGCGGGACCGGATCGGGGTAAGCCTTTGACCAGGGGGATCAGAGCCTGGCTGTCGTGCAGGTTCGCCCCCGAGGTCCCGACGGACAGGGGCAGACCGCAGCTCCCACAACTCGTCCGGCACCAGCCGCTCAACGATCCCCACCACGACCGACACCCTACCGAGCCAGCCAAATGAGATGACGTCTAAAGGGCACGAAAAAGGCGCCTGACCTGGTCTTTCGCCCGTCAGGCGCCTTCCGCTCGGCCCGCTCGGAGCGGGGCCCGCTTTACGCCGAAACTACCAGTTCCTCCCACCGCTATCCCGCTCCTGACCAGCTCTTCCGGTCTATTTCCGGTCCAAATCCCGACTCACCCCGCAGGCGCCGCGCCCTGGCTGACGCAGTCCCACTCCTGCATGGACTGCTCGATGAGGCGGTTGGCCTGCTCCCTGACGCCGTCCAGGAACTTGGCGTAGTGGCGGAAGAGGACCTCGATGCTCTGGCCTGCGCGGCGAGCGCATTCGGCCGGGTCCACACCGGAGTACATCCAGAACGAGATCCCGGCGTGCCGAAGGTCGTTTGGCCAGGGCCCTGGCCCAGTCGTGATCCGCCGCCCCACAACCGGCGTTGGCCTAACCTCGGTGGCAAAACGACTGGGTTGGATGACAACGGACAAAGGTGAAGTGTGGGATCTCAAATCCCGTGACCGGATCTCCGAACCACACCTAATCGATGGCCAGTCGACCACGAAGCTGCGACGGAGGTGGCTCCTTTGGAGGTGCAAGGTCACGTGCGCAGTCCTGCCGATCGGCAGCTCGCAGGTGATTCCTCCGATCCTCCCGCGACGTTCGCCCGAGGGCATCTGCATCGCGGGATCGACTTGACAAAGCCCCAGCTCAGCCAGCCCCTCCAAACAAGCCACACGCTTCTCCGGATCCCTCGCACGTCCATCCCCTCCCCCACGTAGGGTTCTTAAGGGCTCCTAACGCAATGCTGGTTGCAGGCGGCGCCAGCAGATGAGTGAGCATGCGAGTGCGAGGAAGGCTTCGTGGATGTCGTCACGGGTCTCCCATCGAG
>NZ_LGKG01000156.1 GCF_001294335.1 Streptomyces chattanoogensis | reverse complement strand
CCGACCTGCGAGGCGATCTGACGCGATGGATGGGACGGCCGGTCTCCTCGGTCGTGTTCGCCGGCGCGACCGTCGTGCGTACCCTGGCCACCACCGCCGGCTGGGTCTTTCGGTCCGGAGACCAGGCTGCGTCCGTCCCGCGTGAGGTTCCGGATGCGGGCCGCTGACCAGGTGGCCCGTACGGCAGAGCGGCCCTGCCTGAGGTAGCCCGTCGCACAGCGCAGGCCCCCCGGCCGCGCCACGACAACCACGGGGCCCTCATACGGGGTGGCGCTGCCAGGTGAAGCGTTGGTCCGCCCCGCTGCCGATCCTCCGTGGGGCCGAGCCACCTGTTCCTCTTTGAAGGCGTCGGACGCCCAAGTTCCTTCTGCGGCCGGGACTTTCAGCACCTGGCCGACGGGCAGCACCCGGAATGCCTTGCGGAGGCCCAACGGGCGCACCGCCCGGAAGTCGTGCCGGTCGAGGATGAGGATCGCGTCGGGGCAGTGGTCCGTGGGCGGCGCCGGGTTCACCGCGTCGGCGAGGTTCAGGTCCAACTCGCTGCAGCGGACATGGACGGATCGAGTGGCGGCCAGGTGGTCCTCCGTGGTCGACCGACAGGTCCCCGCTGCGCCTTCCCTTGGTGTGTGCGGGAGACCCTGGCATCGGCATCCTGCAGCTCGGGGCCAAGCTCCCCGGTGATCTCGGAAACGTCGGCCGCCCCGGCCGGGGAGCGCGAGTGACAGTGGAGTCATGTATGCCGTCCCCAGGTCCGGGAGGACCGTCGGCCGAAACGGTGGCGGTTCGCGCGTGGTGATCGTGATGGGTGTGTCCGGGTCCGGCAAGTCCACCGTGGGAGCTGGGCTTGCGCGGCTGCTCGGAGAGCCGGTCGCCGCCGGGAGCCGCAGCAGGGCGATCACGCACAGGAAGTGCCAGCGCCCCTGCTGCTCGCACACCGGCACCAGGTCCTCGAAGTCCAGCCAGTCCAGCAGATGCAGCCCCATGGCGTTGACGGCCAGTACATGGACGGGAAACCCGACTTCGGGGACCGCGCTGGGCGCGGCGTCGCTGTTGCCGTCCGAGCTCAGGACCGACACGCCCCGCTCGGCCAGAAAGTCCATGGCCGTCGGGTGCAGGCCCGCACGGGCCCGTGTCACGTCCCAGGGCCAGGGCCCGAGGGTCCGGCGCCGCAGACGGTGCCCTACCCGTACGAACAGCAGGTCACCCGGTCCGACCGTGGTCCGCTGGGCGGTCTCGGCCGCGGCGAGCGAGGTCCTCGGCGGTCACCTGGTCGCCGGGCTCCAGCCACTGCACCCCGCGCATGCGCGGGTCGTCCAGGAGGACACCCCGGCCGACGATTCCGTCTCCCCGCGCAGGGGAGCCGTCATCCGATGAGACGCGGGCTCCGGACTGTCCGGACCGGTCCGGGTCTCGACGGTCGCGGCCAGCGACACGGTGCGCCCGTACCTGACCTCGGCGGCAGCCGCCACGACCCGCTCCGGCGTCAGCCGGTCCAGCGCGCCACGCCGATCCGCTCCGGCGTCAGCCGGTCCAGCGCGCCACGCCGATCCGCCCCACCATCCCGGGTCCGGCTCCGCAGCCGGCGGTACAGGTCGCCGAAGGCCGCTTCGGAGAGAGGCCGCGGCGTTGTGGGACGGGAGGGAACGGGCTGGTCAGAGGCCATCGGGAAACCTCCTGCTCCTGCCGGTACTCCTCTCGACACCGAATCATCACGACAGCCGCGCCACACGCCGGGCGCGGGCGGATTGCGCCGATCGGTCGCACGCGGCCGGGCCTTGCGCAGCCGGCCTCCGGGGGTGCGGGCGATGTGCGCGCGGCATACGCTGATGGGGTGAAACGTCGGGATCTTAAGGCGGTTCTACCGACGACGGTCGCCCCGCCTTTGTGTGACGACGGATTCCTTCTCACGATCACCCATTTCCTTTTCCTTCTCGTGATCACCCAATTCCTCCTGCGGAGACCCGACAAGCGCGGTGCGCCGCCCAGCGGTTCGCAGAGGCGGGCACAGGGAGCGCCGGTTTCGGAGTCCGCAGCTTGCAGCCCCTGTGGAGGTCGGGATGCGAGTTGTCGTTGATCTTTCCCGATGTGAAGGGTATGCGCAGTGCGCCTTCCTGGCTCCGGACGCGTTCCGGATGCACGGCGAGGAAGCGCTGATGTACGACCCCGACCCCGACGACGCCCAGCGGGACCGGGTGCTGCGCGCCGCGGCGGCCTGCCCGGTCCAGGCGATTCTGGTCGACCTCCTGGAGGGGCGGCCGGAGGAGCGGGACGTACCGGTGGCGGCGGCGAGCTCATGACCAGCGCCGACAACCTGCGCGCGTTCCGGCGCGGCGGCCGCATCGTGATCGTCGGGGCGTCGCTGGCGGGACTGCGGGCCGCGGAGTCCCTGCGTGACGAGGGTTTCACCGGATCGCTGACGATGATCGGCGACGAGCTGGGCGAACCCTACGACCGTCCCCCCTTGTCCAAGCAGGTGCTCACGGGGTGGGTGCCGGCCGGGGGCACCACGCTGCCGCGACGTCGTGACATCGACGCGGAGTGGCTGCTGGGCGTGCCCGCGAGCGGGCTGGACCTGGCCACCGACCATGTGCGTCTCGCCGACGGACGCGAGGTCCCCTTCGACCGGGTGCTGATCTCCACCGGCGTACGGGCCCGGCCCTGGTTCGTGGAGAGCGAGGCGGCGCTGGACGGAGTGTTCGTCGTACGAACCCGCGAGCACGCCGAAGGTCTGCAACGAGCCCTCGCCGCCGGGCCCTCCCGGGTGCTGGTCATCGGGGCGGGATTCACCGGCTCCGAGATCGCCTCCATCTGCCGGGAGCGGAACATCCCGGTGACCGTCGCCGAACTCGCGCCGTACCCGCTGGTCGGGGCGCTCGGCGCGATGATCGGCGAGGTGGCGGCGGACCTGCAGCGCGCTCACGGTGTCGACCTGCGGTGCGGCGTCAAGGTCACCCGGCTGGAGGGCGACGCGCAGGGACGGTTTCGCCGTGCCCACTTCGACGACGGCAGTACGGTCGACGCCGACGTGGCGGTGGTCGCACTCGGGGGCATCCGCAACACCGAGTGGCTGCAGGGCTCCGGACTGGCCGCGGGTGTCTGGGGCGTTGCCTGTGACACGGGCTGCCGTGCCATGGACCTCAACGGCCTGATCACCGACGACGTCTTCGTCGCCGGGGACGTGGCGCGCTGCCCGAACCCGGTCTACGAGTACCGGCTCATCTCCCTGGAGCACTGGGCCAACGCCGTGGAGCAGGCCCAGGTCGCCGCCCACAACATGGTCCACGGCCAGGCGGACCGCTGGCCCCACCTGTCCATCCCGCGGTTCTGGTCGATCCAGTTCGGCGTCAACATCAAGTCCGTCGGCGTGCCGACCTTCGCCGACGAGGTGGTCGTCACCCAGGGGTCGGTGACCGACCACCGCTTCGTCGCCGCATACGGCTACCAGGGCCGGGTCACCGCAGCGGTGACCTTCAACAACGCGAAGTGGCTGGACCACTACCGGCAACTCATCGAGACGGCCGCGCCCTTCCCGCCGCCCTGCGCCACGCCCGACCAGCCCGTCGACACGAAACCGGTGCCCGTCGACTTCCCCGGCCCCACCCTGCTCGCCCAGGGCGCCACCGTGGTCGTCACCGGACACGACCCGGGCGAGCGACGCGTCACGGCCGCGCACCAGCACCACCGGTAGGAGGGAAAGGCAAGCGAGATGACCACGACCGAGACGCCCGACACGCTGCACCGGATCCTCGACTACTCCTCCCGGGCCGACCCGTACCCGCTCTACGCCGAGCTGCGCAGAACGCCGGTCGCCCGGCAGGAGGACGGCAGCTACGTCATCAGCACATATCGTGAGCTCGCGGATATCCTCCACAATCCACACCTGAGCTCGGACGTCCGCAACATGTCGCATCCGATGCCCTCGGCCGAGGGCGCGACCACGCCGTCGTTCATCAACATGGACCCGCCCGAGCACGACCGCCTGCGGCGGATAGCGATGCGCCACTTCGGCCCCCCGCACACCCCGGGGCTCGTGACCGCCATGGAACCCGCCCTGACCGCCACCGTCGGCGGTCTGATCGACGACTTCACGGGCAAGGAGCAGATCGACATCGTCGACGACCTCGCCTACCCGTTCCCCGTCACGGTGATCTGCCACCTGCTCGGCGTGCCACGCGAGGACGAACCGAGGTTCCGCGTGTGGGTGAACGGCCTCATCAATGCGATCGACTACGACCCCAGGACCGACCCGAAGGAGAAACTCGAGAACGGCGTGCAGGCCCGCAAGGACCTGCACGAGTACCTCGGCGGGCTGCTGGCACAACGTCACGGCCGTCCCGGCGACGACCTGTTGTCCCGGCTGGCCAACGACGACGGGCCGGACGGGCGGATGACCGACGAGGAGATCATCAGCACCGCCAACCTGCTGCTGATCGCCGGCCACGAGACCACCGTCAACCTCATCGCCAACGGCATGCTGACGCTGCTGCGCCACCCGCAGATCCTGGAACGACTGCGCGGCGACCCCGATCTGATCGTGCCGCTGGTGGAGGAACTGCTGCGCTACGAGCCGCCCGTGCACATCATTCCCTGGCGGGCGGCGTACAGCGACGTCACCGTCGCCGACACCGTCATTCCCAAGGGCTCGCAGATCATGCTGATGCTGGCCTCGGGCAGCCGCGATCCGGACCGCTTCCACGATCCGGACCGCTTCGACCCCGACCGGCGTGACAACCAGCACCTCGGCTTCGGCAGCGGCATCCACCTGTGCTTCGGCGGCCCGCTGGCCCGACGGGAGGCTCAGATCGCGCTGGGAGAGTTGGTACGCCGCCTGGACCGGCCCAGACTGGTCGCCGACCCGCCACCGTACCGGCGCAGCCCCGTGCTGCGCGGGCCGATCCATCTGCTCGTCGAGCAGAACGGCGGTTGCTGAGCCTGTAGGTGTGGTGTTGGCCTGGCAGCTGCGCCGTAGCAGGGACCGGATCCCCTCGACGGGGTTGAGGTCGGGGGCGTACGGCGGCAGGTGGTGAGCGGTGAGCCAGCCGCAAGCGTCGATGAACGCACGCCTCCGGGCGTCCTTGTGCACGTTCAGGTTGTCCCGGACAAGCCCGATGGGCCCGCCGAGCTGCTGGTGGGCGGCGCTCAGCAGATCGCGAAGGTCGCAAGGGGGCGTCGGGATGGCTGCAGTGGTCACCCGTGTGGGCCATGCCGAGTTGACCGCCGTCTGATCTGCGTAGGTGTAGCGCCGCCGGCCTTGTGCTGTGCCGCCCGGTGTCCCGGAGCGTTGGTGGTTTGGCGTTGACGCCATGCTCGGTCGGACGAAGTTGCGGCGTTCGGGGCACGGCGTGACGCTGTGGGGGAGAAGCCGGAGGCCGGGGGACCGGAGGCGAATCGTAGGGAAGGACGACAAGCCCGTGACCGACCCTGTACAGATCCTTTGGACGCCTGCCGGGGTATCCCTGCCGTCGTTGGGTTCGCGCGCCCTGGCCCACGTACACGACGGGGACACGCCGTACGTCGAGATGCCGATCCGCATGCTGTCGGTCGACACTCCCGAAACAACAGCGGATACCGCTGAGGGGGCCAAGAGGGTCGACGAGGAGTTCACACAACTGGCTGCGTGGATGCGGGACGGCATCGCACCCATCTCCGACGATCTCGCGGAGTTCCTGCTGCCGAAGATCGAGACGGGGAAGGCGGGCAGCTTGCAGTTCGATCAGGGCACGGCGGCAGCCACGTTCAACACGGAGAACATCAAGAAGAGGCTGGCCGAGGGCAGGGACCCCGGCAAGGAGCGCGGCATCTTCATCCGCACCGCCGACGATTTTTTCGACGACAACAACCGGCTGCTCGCCTACATCGCTCCGAACTACTCGAAGAAGGAACTGGACACTCTGCCGAGGGAGAAGAGGCCGACGTTCAACCTCGATCTCATCACCGCAGGGTGGGCGGCACCCTTCGCCATCTACCCTTCCCTCCCCGGCGAACTCGACCTTCCGCTCTTCCTCAAGTCCGCCGACAAGGCTGTCAAGGACAAGAAGGGGATTTGGAAGAATCCTCTCACGTTGCTCGCCTACGAGTATCGGGCCCTCGAAAAGCTTCATGGCGTGACGAAGAAGAAGGCCGAGGGGAAAAAGTTGGAGCCCGGCGAGGAATTCTCCTGGCGGACGCGGTACTGCGCAGATATGCGCAATCGTGAACTACACGGTCCGGAGGACTACTTCCGGGTCCCGCCGATCTACCGGTTGTGGCTCTGGCCGCAGGACGTGAACGAGGCTGTCGGCCATCTCAACCTGACACCGTCGCGACGGCTCACCGGAAGCCGCACGCGCTGAGACCACCTGGAAGTGGGGCCTCCGGCGCGACCTCCGAGGCCCCGGGCCCAGCACTTCAGCGGTGTCCTGCTGCGTCTGGTGAACTACCAGCGCGCCTTCCCCATCGAGGCCGACACCCTCGGTGCTGCCCTGGAGTGGCTCGAAGAGCGCCATCCTCAGGTGCGGCGGGTGCTGCGCGATGGCAATGGACGGATCCGCCGTACTCATCAGGTCTTCCTCAACGGCGAACAGCTCACCGACGCTTCCCTTGACACCCCGCTGGCGGAGAGCGACCGGGTGGAGTTCCGCACGGCCATTGCGGGGGGTTGATATGGCCAGCGAGACCGTCTTCCGTGAACCGCTGTGGACCACCCAGTTCAGCCCGCTGCAGCTGCGGCCCCGCGCCCTGTCGGATCTGGCTATCAACGGCTTCGCCCGCTACCTCGCCGAACACCTGGTGCCCTTTCCCGCCCTCGTGCACAAGCACGGCACCGCCGTCGTCGTGCGCAGTCTGCGCCTGGACTACGTGGCGCCGGACCTTTGCTTTGCTCACGCTCCCTGGCTGGACGTGGGGGTACGGATGACTGCCAGCGTCAGGGGCGAATGGCTGGGCATCACGCTGGACTACCGGACCGATGACCGTCCGGCCGCCCGGGCTCGTCTGGTCCTGCGCGTGTTGACCGTCGCCGATCCTGACAGCCTGTCTGCCCACTCGCTGACCCGCAGCCGCTGCGAAGTGGCCGACCGGTGGTCGTTCATCGGGATGATCGAGCCGGCCACCACCGCCCGCGAACGCACCTTCGGCATACCCGGCCTGCCTGCCTGCCGACGCCGTCCGCCAGGCCGTAGCAGCACCGGTCCGCAGTCACATGGCTTCCTTCCAGCGCCCCCTGTTCGTCTTCGACCGCTGCCGTACTCTCACCCACGCTCACCGCACTCCGGACGGGAACCGATCCGTCTTCGCACCCGCCATCCACGCGGCAACCGGCGATAAGCGGCATCTGCAGGTGTGGGAACTGCTCGACGCGGTCCGACGGCCGCCATCGCCGCTCGTATGCCGGGGTGTCAAGGCAAAGCCGTCACACCCTGTGACGGCAGGCGGCGGAGCGTCCTCCGCCGCCGTCCTCGCCGGCCGCCGGTGGGTGTCGCTCAGGATTCGAGTGCATGCCCCGTGGTCGCGTCGACATGGTCGGGGATCTCGTCATGACGGTCACCGACCGTCGGCGTCCCGGTGGGCTCGAAGACGAGGATCGCGGCGCCGGCGGGAGCGTACGGCTTGTGCTCCGTGCCCCGGGGGACGGTGAAGACCGACCCTTGGGGGAGCCGGACCGTGCGCTCCCCGGCGGCCTCGCGCAAGGAGATGTACAGCTCCCCGTCGAGCACCAGGAAGAACTCGTCGGTGTCGTCGTGGGCGTGCCAGAGATGTTCGCCCTCGACCTTGGCGATGCGTACGTCGTAGTCGTTGACGTGCGTGACGATGCGGGGGCTCCACAGGGCGTCGAAGGAGGCCAGGGCTTCGCTGAGGGCGATCGGTTCATTGCTCTTGGGGCTCATGGGGGAATCCTTGCCGGTTGAGCAGGGTCGGCGTGAGTGCTAGGAATCGCATATGGCGCAAGATTCCTCGCAGGAGACGTGCGCGGTGGCCCCGCATCGGGTCGTCGTGATCGTGGACGAGAACTCGAACCCCTTCGAGCTCGGCTGTGCAACCGAAGTCTTCGGCCTGTCCAGGCCCGAACTCGGCCGCGAACTCTACGACTTCCGTCTCTGCTCGCCCGAGCCGCTCACGCCGATGCGGGACGGGTTCTTCATGCTCACGGGCGTCGCCGGCCTGGACGCCGCCGACTCGGCGGACACCTTGATCGTCCCCAACCGGCCCGACACCGACGTACCCCGCCGACCGGCCGTGCTCGACGCCGTACGACGGGCGCACGAGCGCGGTGCGCGCCTGGTCGGCTTCTGCAGCGGCGCCTTCACCCTCGCCGAGGCCGGAGTCCTCGACGGGCGTCGGGCCACCGCGCACTGGCAGTGGGCGCACGTCTTCCGGGCCCGATTCCCTGCCGTACGGCTCGAAGAAGACGTGCTGTTCGTGGACGACGGCGACATCCTCACCGCCGCGGGGAGCGCGGCCGCCCTCGACCTCGGGCTGCACATCGTCCGACGCGACCACGGCGCGGAGGTCGCCAACTCCGTCAGCCGGCGGCTGGTCTTCGCGGCACACCGGGACGGCGGACAGCGGCAGTTCATCGAGCGCCCGGTGCCCAAGCTGCCGGACGAGTCCCTGGCCCCGGTCCTGGCATGGGCACAGGAACGCCTGGACTCCTCGCTCGCCGTGTCCGACCTCGCGGCACGCGCCTGTGTCAGTCCGGCGACACTGCATCGCCGCTTCCGCGCGCAATTGGGCACGACACCGCTGGCGTGGCTCACGGGGGAACGGCTCGCCCTGGCATGCCGGCTGATCGAACGGGGTGAGGCACGCTTCGAGGTGGTGGCACGGCGCAGCGGCCTCGGCACCGCCGCCAATCTCCGCGCGCTGATGCGCCGCGAGACGGGGCTGGCGCCGTCGGCGTACCGGCGGCGGTTCGGCACGGGTACGGGCTAGGTATAAAACTGCCGGACATTGGTGACACATGGATCTCCGACTACGACGGACCTCGCCATGTCCCCTTCACCGCAACAGCAGCAGGATCGCCAGGCACCGCGACGTCCGGCGGTCCTGCGCCACGCCGAGGAAGTCACTGGGAATGTCTCGCTGACCTGCCGGTACTACGGCATCAGCCGCAACTGCTTCTACAAGTGGCAGCGGGGCCACCAGGAGGAGGGCATCGAGGGCCCGCGCGACCGTTCTGGCGCACCGCACCACAGTCCCCATGCCACCGACGCCGACATCCGCCGTCGGGCCAAGTACTACCAGTGCACCGCGATGCCCTCGCGCTGATCGAGCAGCAGCCCCGACGCCTTGTGGCCGATGTGCAGCACCCGCCGATCACGGTCAATGACGACCGCGCTGCAGGTGACATGACCAGGCAGCGTTGCACGGCTGGACGGATCGCCGGTGCCGTCAAGGACAACCAGCAGCTCGGCCAGGGCCTCCCGCTCCTGCGGGTGTCGGGCGAGGTAGGTCTCGACGGTCGCACGGATGTGGGAGCGGGTGGGCGGCACGTCATCACCTCGGGAGTTCATGGAACAGGGGGCGGGTGCGGGTCGGCCGAAGGGGTACGTGGCCGTAGGCAGGGCCACCACGTCTGGGCTTCCTGAAGGGACACCGGGACGGCTCATGTGCGTGTCCCATGCTTCTCGGCATCTGGATCGGAGGTGACCTGGTAGGAGAGCAACTGCTGGAACAGGCCCGGTTGCTGGGCGAGCTGTTGGTAGCTGCCCTCCTGCACGATCCTGCCCTCGTCGAGGACCACGATCCGGTCGGCCACGGCGACGTTGGTGAGGCGGTGGGTCACCAGCAGCACCGCCCGGTCCCGCGCCAGCCCCCGCAGCCGCTGGAAGATCCGGTACTCGGCGCGGGGGTCCAAGTTCGCGGTCGGCTCGTCGAGGACCAGCAGCCCCGCCTTCCGGAAGAATGCCCTGGCGAGAGCGATGCGCTGCCACTGACCGCCGCTCAGCTCCTCCCCGTTGAGCCACTCCCTGGCGAGGAGGGTGCCCAGACCGGCGCCGAGCCTGTCGACGACCTCGTCGGCGCCGGCGGCCTCGCACGCCTCAAGTACCGCCGAGTCGCCGCGCGGCGAGGGCTGCCCGAGGGTGATGTTCTCGCGCACCGTCAGGGGCCAGTGTGCGTAGTCCTGCGGTACCAGGGCCACCTGCTGCCACAGCGCCTGCGGGTCGGCGTCGCCGGTCGGGGTGCCGTCCCACAGCACCTGCCCGTCCGTGGGCACATACAGGCCGCTGACCAGCTTCGACAGCGTTGACTTCCCCGAGCCGTTGAAGCCGACCAGGGCGGTGACCTCGCCCCGGCGCAAGGTGAGCGAGACGTCGGAGAGCGCGTCCCGGTCCTTGCCGGCGTAGCGGTGGGTGACCGACTTGATCTCGATCTGCTTCGGAGGCTCGGGACGGTGGGTGCCCCGGCGCATGCGGAAGCCGCCGGCCTTGTCAAGGAACCCGCTCCAGTCGTCCATGTAAAGCCCCGTGCGCACGGCTCGCGCCCCGACGGCCACCAGTCCGCGGACCGACTGCCCCACCGTCTGCAGAGCGAAGACGGCTGTCCCGGCATGCCCGACGCTGATGCGGCTCGTGGCAAGCAGCCACACGACTGCCGCCCACACGACCGCCGATCCCAGACCGCCGCACAGCGCACCGGCCAGGGACATGCAGGCCCCCTTGTCGGCCGCGGCCCGGTCCTCGCGGTTGATCCGGGCGACCGTCTGCCGGTACCGGCCGGACAGGAACGCGGCCATGGTGCCGGCGCGGATCTGATCGGCGGCGTCCTTGGTGTAGATGTGCCAGCGCAGCACCGACAGCATCCGGTTGTCGCCGTTGCTGCGAAGGTTCGCCAGGTAGCGCACCCTGGCGGCGCTGACCTGGGCCAGTGCCTGCGGCAGGCTGGCCGCTACCAGGAGCGGGAGAAGTACCCAGTGCACCCCGGCCAGCACGATCGCCCCGGCGAGGAAGGAGGCCGACGAGGCGATCAGGTCCTGTCCCTCGTCGATCAGGTCCCCGGTGACCTGTGCTCCGCGGTCGGCGGCCTCGCGATCGCGGTTGAAGTCGGGCTCGTCGTAGGCGCACAGTTCCACCTCGGCGCAGCCGGTGAGCAGCATCTGCTCGGCCTCCCGCGACATCAGCGGGCCCAGCCGGGAAGACAGCCAGCTGACGGTGATCCCCAGGAGCGCGCGCACGCCTGCTGCGCCGGCCAGCAGGACCACGGAAAGCCACGCCTGAAGGAGCCGGTGGTAGACGTCACCGCTCGTCAGCAGCGCGGTCAGGGTGCCGCTGATGGCGACCAGGCCGAGGGCCTGCATCACGCCGGCGACGGCCTGGCACAGCAGGAGGCCGACGGTCGCTCGGCGGTCGACGCGCCAGGCGAGAGCCAGCGAACGGCGCACCAACTGCGGTAGACGCCGGGCCATGTCGCGCATCCGGATCGAGCGGCCGGCCGCTTCACGGCTGCCCGTCAGGTCGACGTACCGCATCTGCGGCCCCGGCTGCTCGGCTTCAGGCGGAACGTCCGGTCCGTCCTGCGGTCCGCCAGGCAGCGGCGCGGGAGCAGACGGGGGCGGCAGCTGGGTGGTGCGCGGCCCCGGCACGTTGTCGGCTGATGCATCGGTGGGCTCGCTCATACTGCCCACCCCGTATCCGGGCGTGATGAGCAGCGGGCACTGCGGAGGGCAGCGTCAACAAAGCGCCCCAAGGGGCCCGTGGGCAGGTGGGTGCCCAGCTGCCGATGTTCGATATCGGTAGAGGCGGTCACGGGGACGGCTACGGGATGCACGGTTACTCCAGGAGAGTCGCTGATGAGTACAGGTGCTCTAAGAACGGCGCCGATCCCGCCCCCGTAACGGGCACTTCGGTGGCAAATAGTGAACGTAAGTTCCAATCGTCGACTCAGGTCGTGCAGTCATTGGCCTGTGTGCACTCGTGGGTACTCGAACGACTCAAATCACTCCTTTGAGGTATTGCGGCGGCTTGATTGACAGGGTTGTGATGCGCTCCCGGGCACGGGTTGCGGGCGTGGATGTGGTGAGTGACCAATCCGAGCCCAGCGGCGAGCCGTTCTGGCTGCGTGGAGAGGTTGATGCGGAGGAGCTGGCCAGTGGGGTGGGAAGTGCGCAGCGGCGATCCGGGGGCGGTGACGAGCTCAGCGTTGTGCTGGAACCGCGCGGCGACCGCGTCGTTGACGTCGGCCGCGAGGACCAGCCCTTCACCGTCTCTGTGCAGCACGCCGACGGCGTCGAGGAGCGCATCACCGCCTGCGCTGTCATCGATGCCTCCGGCACCTGGACCGTTCCCGGCCCGCTGGGCGGAGACGGCCTCCCCGCCCTGGGCGAGCGCACCGCCACCGACCGCATCTCCTGCCGCGCCCCCGACCTCAAGGATCCCGCCGTACGCGCTCGCCATGCGGGCAAGCGCACCGTCGTCATCGGTTCCGGCGCCTCCGCCTTCACCGCTCTCGGGCGCGGGCTCCGGCCTGCCCGTCGCGACCGCCGAGATCCTGGTGCCCGAGGGCTCCCGGCTGGTGCTCTGCACCGACGGGCTTGTCGCGGATCGCGACCGTGACATGGGCAGGGGCCTGGAGCAGTTGCGGGCAGCCCTGGCCAACGGGCCGGACCGCGATCCCGAGGCGCCGTGGCCCCGGAGCGAGCTGATCACCAACGCCATCCGCTACGGCACCCAGCCGGTCCGGGTTCGCATGCTGCACGACCCGGACCGCAACCTGATCTGCGAGGTCTCGGACGGTAGGAGCACCTCCCCGCACATGCGGCGGGCGGCCACCACCGACGAGGGCGGCCGGGGTCTGTTCCCCGTCGCTCGGTTCGCCGAGCGCTGGGGCACCCGCTACCTGCCACGCCGGTGACCTCACGGATACGTCTGGCCCTCTTCTGTCTGCTCGTCGGGCAGCCAGTGCAGGGCGAACCAGAGTTCCATGCGGACACCCGGGTCCTGGAGGTCGACGTCGAGGAGTTCGGCGACCCGCGCGAGCCGGTGGCGCACGGTGTTGCGATGGATCTGCAGGACCGCGGCGGTGCGGTCCCAGCTGCCGTGAAGTGTCAGCCAGGTTCGCAGGGTCTCGAGGAGGGCCGAGGCACCCGGTGTGCCGGCTCGGGCCAGCGGAGCGAAGCGGGAACGGGCGAGCTCTCGGGCGTCGTCGGGGGAGATGAGGGCGTGAACGGTGAGCGCCTCGCTGCTGTGGATGACGGCTGGTGCCTCGGCGGCGATCGCGCGTTGCAGGGCCCGTTCGGCCTGAGAGTCGGCGCGGGGCAGGTCGGAAGCGGGTACGGGCGCGCTGAAGCCGAGGGTCCATCCGAGAACAGCGGCCAGTTCGGGGGCGCTTGGCGAGGCTTCGGGCGTGCTGGGGGTCAGCGCCAGCAAGTGAGCGCCGTCAATGTGCACATACGGGGTGCCGAGCGCGGTGGCCAGAGCTGCGAGTTGGGCCGGGTCTCCGCCGGGCCGGGATGCAGGGTGGGGCCGCGCCGACGTGGCCATGTGGCGGCCGTGGACGACGATCCAATGGTCGCCCTTCGATGCGTCGGCGGGCGCGAGCGCGGCCGCCACCTCGGCAGGGGCGGCGCCGAGCATGAGCCGTACGAGTGCGCCGACGCTTCGGGTTTCCGTGCTGAGGGCGTGGCGGGGGCTGGTCAGCAGGGACAGCAGGACCGTTGCCACGCCGGTGATCTGACGGTGCACCACGGTCGGGGGAGAGACGGCGGCCTGGCCGAGGACCAGTGGGGTGGCGGTGCTGTCCGCGCGGGGCAGGGTGTGGACGGTCAGGTGGACGCCTTCGATGTGGTCAGCTGCTGCCGCCGGGGGTGGGGGTCTGCCCTTCGCGTGGTCTCGGGTGGAGCGGGCGGTGGTGCGTATGGCGAGGTCGCGCAGCAGTCGCGGGGTGGGTTCCGGGGGCCGGGGGCCCGCGCTGAACAGTTCGTTGCCCTGGGCGTCGAAGAGGGCCGCCCAGGCCCCCGTATGGGTGCTGAGCTGGTTGAGTACGGCCTGAAGCGCGTCAGGGCGGGCGGCGGCGGAAGTGAGAGCCGACTGCGCCTTGGAGATCTCTCTCAGATCGCGGTTGAGGGCCTCGGCGATCGCGGTGTAGGTGGCTTGGCCGACGGCGACGAAGGGTGTGTCCGGCGGCAGCCGCAGCAGTGGCAGTCCGTGGCGGTCACAGGCGGCGACGAGCTCGGGCGGAATCTCCTGGTGCACGGGCGCGACGCCGAAGCCGAGTGCGGCCACTCCGGCGGCGACAACGCGTGCCACATAGGTGTTGATGCCCTCCGCGTCCTGCGGGAGACGGACCCCCGCGGTGAGGAGGAGTTCACCGCCGACGAGATAGGGCGTGGGGTCCTCGATCTCGGTGGTGCCGACCGTGCCGATGAGGCGGTCGTCGGCCGGCCCGGCGACCTGGCTCAGGCCGAGTCCGGGGTCGGCGAGCAGCGCGCTGAGGCGGACGGACGGCTGAATGGTCTCGCTCATGAGGAGAGATCCTCCCAACCCGGAAGCCTCCGCAGGAGTGCCGGATTCATCCAACGGATGCCTCCATCTTGGATAAATCCAGCACTTCAGCACCAGTGTGAAGGGCCGATACGGTCACATGAACAGCAGGGCACCCCCGGCCTTGGCAGCGCAGCACTCACAGGACATCACCCCAGCCCTGGCAGCGCAGCACTCTCCACCTCTCCCCTTTCCTCAGCACTGCCGCGTGCCGCCCCTACCGTGACCGGCGCGCAGCCGCTGTCTCCCCTCAACAGCAGCCACTCGGCGGCTCGGCGCACCGCACCCGGGCCGCAGCGAATCGGAGGACCTGATGGCCGTCGACTACCTCGTCATGATCGGATATTTGTTGGGCATCGTCGGCGTCGGCTGGTGGGGCAAGAAGCGCGCCGCCTCCAAGAGCGACTTCCTGGTCGCCGGGCGGCGGCTGGGCCCGCTGATGTACACCGGCACCATGGCCGCCGTCGTCCTCGGCGGCGCCTCCACGATCGGCGGCGTCCGCCTTGGCTACACCTACGGTGTCTCCGGCGCCGCCATGGTCTTCGCCATCGGACTCGGGCTGCTGGCCCTGAGCATCTTCTTCTCCGCCCGGATCGCCCGGCTGCGCGTCTACACCGTCGCCGAGATGCTCTCCCTGCGCTACGGCGGCACCGCCAGCGTGATCTCCGGCGTCGTGATGTGGATCTACACCCTCATGCTGGTCGTCACCTCCACGATCGCCTATGCCAGCGTCTTCGACGTGCTGTTCGACGTACCGCGCTGGGCCGCGATCGTCTTCGGCGGCACGATCGTCGTGGGCTACTCGGTGCTCGGTGGCATGTGGTCCATCACGCTCACCGACATGGTGCAGTTCGTGATCAAGAGCGTGGGCGTGCTCGTCCTTCTCCTGCCCATCGCGGTGGTCAAGGCGGGCGGCTTCTCCGCCATGGCCGACCGGCTGCCGCACGGATTCCTCTCACCGACCTCCATCGGCGGGCAGACGATCTTCACCTACGTGCTGATCTACACCTTCGGCATGCTGATCGGGCAGGACATCTGGCAGCGGGTCTTCACCGCCCGAAACGACAAGGTCGCCGCCTGGGGCGGCACCGTCGCCGGCGTCTACTGTCTCGTCTACGCCCTGGCCGGAGCCGTCATCGGCATGGCCACCAAGGTGCTCTATCCGCACCTGGGCAGCCCCGACCAGGCGTTCGCCACCATCGTCGAGCGGGCCCTGCCCGTCGGGGTCAAGGGCCTGGTCCTGGCCGCCGCCCTGTCCGCCATGATGTCCACCGCCAGCGGCGCCCTGATCGCCTCCGCGACCGTGGCCAACAACGACGTCTGGGCCCGGCTGCGCCGTCGCGGCCACCACGCCACCGAGGTCGCCTCCGACCTGGAGGACCGCGACGAGGTCCGCGAAAACCGGCTCGCCATCGCCATCCTCGGTGTGGCGTCCATGGTCATCGCCTGCCTGCTGGGCGACGTGCTGGCAGCCCTCACCGTTGCGTACAACCTGCTGGTCGGCGGCCTGCTGGTCCCCATCCTCGGCGGCCTGGTCTGGAAGCGAGGGAACCTTCAGGGTGCCCTGGCCTCGATGATCGCAGGCGGCATCACAGTGATCACCCTGATGGTGACGCACGGGCTCCTCGCCAATGAGCCGATCTACTTCGGCCTGCTCGCCAGCCTCGTCGCCTACGTAACGGTCAGCCTCACGACCAAGCCGACCGAGGAAGCGGTCGTCGAGGCGTGGCGCCACCGCCTGGCGGGGGAGCAGACCCCCACCGCGGAGCTCGCCGCCGCCTGACGCCGCACCCGACAGCCTCCGTCACCGTCCGCACGTCGAAGCCCACCCTCCGAAGGAGTCCCGTATGCCCCGGCCCCTGGCCGTCTTCACCGACCTCGACGACCTCGATCCGGCACCCGGGGTGGCCCTGCTGAGCCAGGCGGGCTTCGACGTACGGATCGCCGACAGCGCTCATCCGGATGCCATCGTCCGAGCGGCCTCGGAGGCCGTCGCCCTCCTGGTCGGCTACGCCCGGGTGGACGCCGACCTCCTCGACCGGCTCCCTCACGTCCGGATCCTGGCCACCCTCTCGGCCGGTCACGACATGATCGACACCGATGCGGCACGCGCCCGCGGCCTGTGGGTGTGCAATCTGCCCGACGCCGCGACCGAGGAGGTCGCCGTCCACGCGCTCGCCTCGGCCCTGTCGCTGGTCCGGGACCTCCCAGGGGCCGATGCCGTGGTGCGCCGCGGCGGCTGGACCACCGACCTGCCCCGGCTGCCCCGCCGGACCAGCGAGCTGACGCTCGGCCTGGTGGGCATGGGCCGCATCGCCTCCCGCCTCGCCGAGCTGGCCGCACCGATCTTCGGCCGCATCGCCGCGTACGACCCACTGTGCCCTCCCGAGCGCTGGCCCGCCGCTGTCCGGCGGATGGACCTGGACGCCCTGCTGACATGCAGCGATGTGCTCTCCCTGCACGCCCCGCTCAACGACGCCACCCGCGGACTCATCAGCAGTGCACAACTGGAGCGCATGCCTGCCGGAAGCTTCCTGGTCAACGTCGCACGCGGCGAACTCGTCGACCCCACAGCAGTCCTGGAGGCACTGGACAGCGGTCACCTCGCCGGAGCGGCCCTGGACGTCCTCCCCGTCGAACCCCCCGCCCCGGACGACCCCGTACGCACCCACCCCGGCCTGCTGCTCTCCCCGCACAGCGCGTTCCTCTCCGACGCCTCACGGCGCGCCTACGTGGAACGCCCGGCCGAGAACGTCATCGCCTGGCACCGCACCGGGCGCCCGCTCACCCCCGTCGTCACCCCCGCCACCGAAGGAATCGCCCAGTGAACGCCTCGACATGCCATGCCGACCAGGCAGCCTCGGCCGACGACGAACTGCGGCTGCGCCGCGAACTCGCCGCCGTCTACCGTCTGGTGGCGCACTTCCGGATGACCGACCTGATCTTCACCCACATCTCCGCCCGGCTCCCCGGTCCGGAGAACCACTTCCTGATCAACCCCTACGGCCTCCTCTTCGAGGAGATCACCGCATCCAACCTCGTCAAGATCGACCTGGACGGCCGCGCGGTCGAGGAGACACCCCACCCCGTCAACCCCGCCGGCTTCGTCATCCACAGCGCCATCCACGCCGCCCGGCCCGACGCCCACTGCGTCCTGCACACCCACACCAAGGCCGGCTGCGCCGTCGCGGCTCAGGAGCACGGCCTGCTCCCGCTCAACCAGATCTCCATGGAGTTCTACGGCAGGCTCGGTTACCACGACTACGAAGGCGTCGCCCTCAACCTCGCCGAACAGCAACGACTCGTCGCCGACCTGGGTGGCCACCCGGCGATGATCCTGCGCAACCACGGCCTGTTGACCGTCGGTGAGACCCCCGCTCAGGCTTTCCTGCGCATGTACTACCTGGACAAGGCATGCGAGATCCAGACCGCGGCCGTGTCGGGCGGCGCGAAGCTCATCACGCCTGCCCCTGACGTCGTCGAGCTCACCGCCCGCCAGCTCTCCGGCGAGGACGACAGCTCCGACCTCCAGGACGACAAGGCGTACGACCTCGCCTGGTCGGCACTGCTCCGGCTCGTCGAGCGCATCGCCCCCGACTACAAGGACTGAGCCGCCCGGGCCTGCCTGACCGCGGGCAGCGCGGCTCCCGGAACGGCGGCCCCGTCCCCGGCCCCTCCTGGATACCGCCCTGCCACACCTCTCTCTGTCTCGGCAACGCAGAACACGCACCGCGTGAACCGGAAAGGCCGTGACACCAGTTAGGCAGACACACGGCAGGGGCTGGAAGAGACATGCACACCGGACAGTGTGAACGTGTTGAATCGGCGGGGCGTCCTGATGCCCACGGAGACGCTCGCAGTGGACTGCCGGCGGATCGTCGAACTGGTGGCGGGCGACGTGAGTGGCGGCGGGGGATGTCGGCGAAGGAGCTGGCAGGCATGACGGCTCCATGGCCGTTTGGCCGTGGGCCCCATGTCAGTCCCGCGGATGCGCGCTGTGATCACTGGTGGTGGGAGCTGCATCTGCCGCCGATGTCTGGGATCCAGAAGCGGATCTCCAACGTCTTCAGACGGTCCCAGTGGCGCACACGGCGCCCATGTCTGACTGCGGCAGTCAGGCTCACCAGTAGCAGTGCCACACAGCATCCAGCCAGCACACGATCGGGCCCCACAACGAGCTCGATCACCGAGCCGACGAGCGCGAACACCAGGGCGAGGGCCGAGTTCCGCACCCGGCGCCCTATGAGAAGCGCTCGCGGGCGCACCACCCCATCAGCCGTCCGTGACCCCAGCTATGCCCGGGGGCCTCGCCCTCGTAAAGAGCTCGACGGTTCCGGCTGATCGGGAGGTGGCCCTGGGAAGGGCTCGAACCACGGCACGGTACGGCGACCGAGCTTGTGACGGCAGGGGCCGCACCTCGCGTCCCTCTGGTCGAAGCGCTCCCAGCAAGGGCGGCCGACCTACCGGCTTCGACAAGACGCTCTCAGGCAATGCGCCCCAGGAGATGGTCTGCCTGATGCGTCAGAACGCACTCGCAGCAGTCCGGCCCACGCAGCCTCACATCCGGGACCTCAGCACGTCGACCTCACAACCCGGCGCGAACGGGTCGAAGCCGTGCTCGCCCAGCCAGCGGACCGCCAGCAGGCTTCGCAATGACCACCACGCGCGGATCACGTCGAGGTCGATGTCGGTGCCATAGCCGGCGACGACGTCGCCGAGGTGCTCCTCGTGTCCGAGCGTCAAAGTGGCGAGGTCGAACAGGGCGTCACCCTGGCCCGCCTCGGACCAGTCGATGATGCCCGTGATCTCGTCGCCGTCGACGAACACGTGAGTGATCTGCAGGTCGCCGTGCGTGAAAACCGGAGTCCGCGGCCGGAGCGCGGCCTCGGCGACCTGGCGGTTGCGGGTGACCAGGTCGGCGGGCAGGACGCCGTTCGTCACGAGCCGCTCGCACTCGCCGTCGAGATCCGCTGCCAACTCGTCGAGGCCCCGGCCGCCGCGGCCGGGCCAGGGCGGCAACGGCGCGTCGTGCAACTTCCGGATGGCGGCACCCGCCGCGGCCCACGCCGCCGGCGACGCGGTCGACGGTTCGCCGAGGCGGCCGAGCGCCGTCCCCGGGACCGCGGCGATCGCGAGCACGGGCGGCTTGCGCCACAGGACCTCCGGAGTCGGGACCGGCGCCAGGGCCATCGCCTCGACCTCGACGTCGATGCGCGCCTGATCGGCGTCCACCTTCAGGAACACATCGCCGACGCGCAGGGTCGCGCGCTCGGAATGGGCGACGACGACCTTGACCTCATCCATGGCGACCAGTATCCCGGAATGACCGTCGCCGTCGCCGGGTTTATCGCGTGCGCTGGCGCGGCTGACCGTGCCGCGCTATCCGGCGGCCTCGTGCACGACACCGACCGCTGACGAGGTCAAGTCCACCACTTTTGTTGGGAGTCCTCAGTCGAGTTGCGCACATCGCGCGACATCGACGCCAAGCCCCGACGCGGTACCCGCAGACCGGGCAGGCACCGCGTCCGCCATGCTCGACACCGGCCGCCAGGCAGGCGGAGCGATTGCGGTGGCGGTCTTCGGGCGCTGCTGGCGGGGCGGACACGTTCCTGACCGGCATGCGGTCGAGCATGCTGATCGCGGCGGCCCGACTCGTACTGACCGCCGGCGCGACACCCACGCTGCCGCGGAACGGGCGCCGGAACGAGGAGGTGTGCGGCTTGCTGCGGGCCTGGATGCCGCGACGGACGGCAATCTGCCGCTCTGTTCGCACCCGAGCCGAGCCCCCGGCCTGCACCAGACCGGACGGCACCTGACCGATCCTGCCCAGCCTGCCCGGTCCCCCCACACGCCCCGCGAGGATTCATCACCGCAGCCTGCGCCACGTCGATCACGCACCCTGCCCACCAGGATTTCATCGTAATTTGATCGGCCATGGTTAGCGTCCACACGGTCCGAGGGTTCCCGCTGCAGTGCGCCATGCATTGCGACCCACCACTACAGAGGAAGGACGCTCAACATCATGAGCAACACGTCCCGCATTGAGACCCGTGAGATCGCCGACGACGACCTCGACAGCGTCGCGGGTGGTCTCTCCGTCAGTGGCTCCGTGGACGGTCTGACCGCCACGTTCGCCCCGGGCCCCAATGGCATCCCGATCCTGACCGGCGGCTCCGTGAAGTCCGTCAGCCTCACGGTCTCCGACATCCCCCTGGGCCCGATCCACGGCTGAGACACAGCTTGGGATGCAGCTGTAGCACGGTGCTCATCCACCGGGCCCCGGAACCATCCCCGGCAGTCGTGGGGTAGTTCAGGGTCCTGTGTGACGTCGGCCTTCAAGACCTGGTTGTGGTCGTGGAGGCCGGCATTGCCGTATACGGCGGAAACGCCACCCGCACGAGGTGGACCGTGGCCAGCGCCCACACCCAACCGGCGATCTTTCCGCGCACCCCAGCGGCAGTCGTTCGTTCCGTCCTTCCGGCTCCGACACGACCCGTCGGGAACACCCTTCCCTGCGGCGCTCGTCCGCGAGTCAGCGTGCAGGCGTGGGGAAGTCGGGCGAGGAGCTCTGTCCGCCACCCATAGCGAAGGGTGGGGAATTTCAAGGTTCTGTCAGCGATTTCGTGAATGCCGCGGTCAAAGGGCTGCGCCGACGGGAATGCCCTGGTCCATGGAGGACGTCTGCCCATCGGCCGAGGGCTTGTTCTTTCCTCGGACTACTGATGTGCGGGTCGGGCGCGTGGCGGCACTCGCGAACGGAACGCTGGTCCACCTGTCCAGCACACACTCAATCGACTGCTCCTGCACGACCGCGTATCGGCTTCGCTCACCTCCATCGAAGTTTCGGCATGAAATCTTCCGGGCGCCGGACTGGCCTACTTTTCGGCGTGCCAAACGGTGAGCTCGAACGAGGCGAGCACCGACGAGGCGGTGCACATCGCACGGCCTTCCCATTGGCGGGCTACCGCCATGTCGTCGGCACGCTCTGGCGCCTCGCCGACAATGCCGCCGCACGTATTGCGGACAACTTCTCTTTCGGCCTCGCACCCTCGTTCCACGCCGACGACACCGCAAGAATGCCGCACCGAGCCGTATGCGGGCTGCGCGGGGATGCGCCGGACAAACCGTCAGGTTGGGCCGCTCCCATCCACCCGGGCCGCTGACCGCTGGGGCGTGTATCGAATGCGCCTGGTGAGGATGGCGGAGAGCCCATTTGTGATCCAGAATGACGGGATGGTCACGCTGGAGACTCCCCGTTTGATCCTGCGTCGCTGGCGCGAGGAAGACGTTGCGCCCATGGCTGCCGTCAATGCCGACCCCGAGGTCATGCGGTGGATCCGTGACGGCAGCGTCCGTGACGAACAGCAGACTCGCGGCGGGGTCCAGGCATGGGAGAGCGAGTGGGAGTCACAGGGCTTCGGCCTGTTCGCCGTGGAGATCCGGTCCACTGGCGAGCTGGCCGGGTTCACCGGCCTTTCGGTGCCCGGCTTCTTGCCGGAGGTCCTGCCGGCGGTTGAGGTCGGCTGGCGGCTGGGGCGTTCCCACTGGGGGCAGGGCTTGGCCACCGAGGCCGCTGCGGCCGCTGTGCGGTTCGGGTTCGCAGAGCGAGGGCTGGAGCGGATCGTCAGCATCGCTCAAGTGGGCAACGACGCCTCCGAACGGATCATGGCCAAACTGGGGATGCATCTGGTCCGTGAGACCGTCAATCCCACCTGCGGTCGGCGAGTGCGGGTGTTCGAGTTGTTGTCGGACCAGTACGTCACCACCACTCGTTGATGGCGGCAACGAGGAGGTGGCCTCGTAGCGGACCACGAGTTTGTCGTAGCTGGTGGCCACGGCTCGACGTCTCTTGAGGCGATTGATGACGCACTCGACCGCGTGCCGGGCGTTGTAGTCCTCTGGGTCGAACTTCGGTGGCCGGCCACCGTTGGACCCGCCGTCGGGCAGTCCTGTACCAAGGCGCCGGCGGATCTTGGGGAGGGAGAGGTCCGCGGCGAGCTTTGCCGTTTGGCGTCGAAGGTCCTGGCGATGCTGTGGGCCGATTCCCCCGACATGAAGTCGTGGAAGTTCCGGACGACGACGTCGGCTTCATCCGGGACTTGTCCCTTGCGTTCGCCCTTGCGTTCGCTCTTGCGGACTCAGCCGTGGCGATGCGGCCTGCGCGAGTCCATTCTGGGCTGCGGAGAGGTGATGCCGGGTCACGTGGCGGGCCGTGTCCTCGGAGGACTTGAGCGCCCTCACGCACATCATGCGGGCCATGTGGCGGTCGCTCTCGTTGATGAGGTTCATGCGGCCGTCATTGGCGCCCGCGACCGGGTGCTTGACGTATTCGCGACGCTGTCGATGAGGTCTTCGAGATCTCGTGGCTGGCGGACGAGCCGGTCGAGGTCGTAGAAGATCACTCCGTCGATGACGCCGTGGGCGAGGCCGGCGAGCAGCAGGCGGATTTCGGGGCGCGCCGCAGGAACGCTGAGTGACCGCCGCGGGCAGAGTGCCTTGAGGCGTACGGTCTCCCCTCGTGGTCAGTTGCGTGGGAGGAGAGCAGAGATGACCGTGACCTGCCGCAATAGAGTGCGCGAGCAGGAGGGGCTCGGGCTTCTGGGCACCACATGGCACAGGTTGTCAGAAGCGTCTTCTGGCGTCCACGTGGTCCAGGTCGGGGCCGTTTACGCAGGTGGGGGACTTGTGGTCCATGCGTGTCGACGGTGTTGGTGAGATACGCGTGAGAGAACGCGACAGGTGAGGAACCCCCGTCGGGCAGGTGCCGACGGGGGTTCCTGCGTTTGCGGGATCGTGGCGGTTGCCTCGGGGGTTCACAGTCCCGACAGCGGATCTACGACGTCCCGGTGCCGATCGGCTCCACTCCGGTCTACTACTACGAGACCAACTCCTGGCAGACCAGCTCGCTGTTCGTGCAGTCCCGCACCAACAACTGGGGCCTGACGCAGTTCCTCGCCGCCCTCGGGACCAGCACCGCCGCCCTGAAGAAGGGCGCGCTCACCATCGCGCCGGAGCAGGCCGCCAAGGTCGGCTGGGACTTCAGCGCCGACTGGCCCTGGCGGGGCGTCACGGTGGACCGCCCGGCGCCGCAGCCCGCCCAGCGGATCGTGGTGAGCGACGACGAGCCCGGGCACCCGGTCGTCTACGTCGTCTCGGCCGTGCGGTTCCGATCCGTGCCCGTCGCCTCCTGACCCGGGCGCCAGGACCGCGTCAGGGAGCCGGTCACCCCCTGGTCACCCGGGCTTCCCCGCCGGGGTGTTCACCTTGCGGAAGGCGTGCCAGGCCGCGTCCGCGAGGTGGGAGGCCAGTGGGTGGGTGCCGTGCACGGGGAAGGCCAGGTGGGTGCGGACCAGTGGGGCATCCCGCAGCGGGACGAGGCGGACACCCGGGTGGGTGTAGCGACGCGCGGCCGAGGCGGGGGCGGTTCCGAACCCGGCCCCGGCCGCGACCTTCTCCAGCCACTCGTCGAAGTTCCGGCACTCGGCGCCGACTTCCGGACGCGTGCCGTCGGGCCACATCCAGGGGAAGGTCGTGCCGCTCACGACGTTCACCACCAGCGGCCACCGCGCCAACTCCGCCCACCGCACCTCCGGCCGCCGGGCCAGCGGCGAGGCCGTGGGCACCGCGGCGATGCGTTCCTCCTCATACAGCTGTACGCAGCGCACGCCCCTGGCCTGTATCTCGCCGCGCAGCAGCGCGACATCGACGTCTCCGGTGTCCAGCCCGGCCATCGCGGTGTCCCGGCGCACCAGCTCCACCTCCGAGGCGTTCTCCCTGCCGAAGCGGACGGCGAGCGTCGAGAGGAGCTCGGGCAGCCCCCAGGCGAATCCGATGCGCAGGGCCTGGCCCCCGCGGATGTCGGCGAGGGTCGAGTCGAGTTGCCGAATGATCGGCATGAGCGACTCGCGCAGGCGGCTGCCCTTGGGGGTGAGTGCGATACGGCGGGTGGTGCGGTCGAAGAGGCGCACCCCGAGGGACTCCTCCAAGGCGCGGATGCTGCGGGTGAGTGTCGGCTGAGCGAGGTGAAGCCGTTTGCTGGCGGCGGTGAAACTGTTTTCCTCCGCCACGGCAAGGAAGTTGCGGAGATGACGAAGATCGACATTCATACGGCCAGAGCATAGGCGAGACGGGAAAGCTATTTCCTTGATCCAGATCACCCTGCATAGGCTTGAGGAGTGCCGCCCGCCGGGTGTGCCCGCGGCTCGCGGCGCCGGCCGGAGGCCGTCGTAATTCGCTTGCGTGTAACGGGGGTTGAAAGTGCCGAGCTCGCCATGCTCGCTTCACGTGTTCTTGACGGGCTGATTCCGCACAGGGCGGCCCGTATGCCCGCCCGGGGCTGATCGGCAGGAGCCGGGCTTCGTTCTCACCACATCCGCCGCCGGAATTCCGGCCCGGCCCTGGGGGTTGTGGCCTGGCGTGAACTACCAATTTTTTACTGATCGTTGAGTTTAAGAAAGGTATTGACGTGCCCGAAGTCGAGACACGGAACGGCCCCATCGAGTACACCTTCCTCGACGGTGATCCCGAGGCGGCTCCGCTGGTCTTTGTGCACGGCGGCACCGGAGCCATCGCCACCTGGAACCGGTTTCCCCGGCTCCTCGCCGCGCGGACCGGGCGTCGCGCGCTGCTCTTCTCCCGTCACGGCAACGGTTTCTCCGGGCCGGCGAAGCTGCCGCGCGCCCCCCGCTACATGCACGAGGAGGGGCAGGAGAAGCTGCCCGAGCTGCTGGACCTGCTCGGAGTGGAACGGCCCGTGCTCGTCGGGCACAGCGACGGCGGCTCGATGTCCCTGCTGTACGCCTCCGTCCGGCCGGTCGAGGCGGTGGTCGCGCTCGGCCCGCACCTGTACTGCGAGGAGTCCACCCTGCGGGGTGTCCGGGCAGCCCGTGAATCCTTCGACTCCGGCGGGGCGTTCGCCAAGCGGGTGGCGATGATGCATGCCGACCCGAAGACGGTCGTGGAGGGGTGGAGCGATGTCTGGCTGTCACCCGCGTTCCGCACCTGGAGCATCGAGGGCGACCTCGACGTCACCGCGCCCGTTCTGCTGATCCAGGGCGACCAGGACGAGTACGGCACGCTCGGGCAGCTCGATGCCGCCGAGCGGGCGCTGTCCGGACCGGTGCGGCGCGAGGTGATCGAAGGCGGCGGCCACTACCAGCACATGGCCGACGACCCGGAGCGCGTCGTGGCGGCCATCAGTTCCTTCCTCACCGAGTTCGTGCCCGGCCACCGCGCCCCGGAGGCACACGTATGAGCCCGGCGGAACCCCTGCGCCCGCACCCCGCAGGCCCCCTCACCGCCCCGGACGGCGGACGGTTCCCGGGCTCCGCGGACGACGTCAGACTGGACGGCCTCCTGGCCCGGGCCGCCGCGCTGCACCCCGAACGGCCGGCCCTGGCCGCCGCGGGCGAGAGCTGGACCTACGCCGAAGTGGAGCGCGGCGTCGAGACGCTGGCCGGGCAGCTCACCGCGGCGGGGGTGGTCCCGGGCGATCGGGTCGGCGTGTACGCCCCCAAGTCAGCCGCTGCCGTACTGGCCATCTACGCCGCGCTGCGGGCCGGGGCGGTGGTGGCCCCCCTCGATCCCGCGGACCCCCCGGCCCGCACGGCACGGATGGCCCGCGCCGCCGGGCTCTCGGTGCTCCTGACCCCGGACCGCAGCCTGCCTGCCGGCCGAAGCGCCGCCGCCGAGGCTGCCGAAGGGGCCGAGACCACAGAGGGCACCCTCGACCACGGGCTCAACTGGCTCCGCCTGAGGGTCGGGGCGGACCGCCCGGCTCCGCTGCCCGCGCCCACGGACCGGGGCGGCTACATCCTGTTCACCTCCGGCAGCACCGGCTGGCCCAAGGGAGTCCTGCTCTCGCACGCCAACGTCGCCCACTTCGCATTGTGGGCCGCGGCGGAGCTGGGGCTCCGTGAGACCGACCGGGTGGGCTCGCAGGCATCCCTCACCTTCGACCTCACCACCTTCGACCTGTTCAGCACCGCCTCGGCCGGTGCCTGTGCGGTCCTGATGCCGGACCTGCTGCGCGCCTTCCCGCGCGATGTGGTCGGCTGGCTGCGGGAGCACCGGATCACCGTCTTCTACGCCGTGCCCTCCCTCTATCACGGGATGCTCCAGCGGGGCGGAATAGCCGAGGAGGGCCTGCCGCCCTCCCTGCGCGTGGCCGCCTTCGCCGGCGAGCCGTTCGTCCCCCAACTCCTGGAGAAGTACCTGGGTTTGATGGGGGAGCGGATACCCTTCTACAACCTCTACGGGCCCACTGAGACCAACGTGTGCACGTATCTGCGGGTGCCCCCCGACTGGCGGGCCGGCCAGGAGCTGAGCGTCGGCCGCCCCATCGCGGGCGACGTCGTCGAGGTGCTGGACGAGGACGGCCGGCCGACCGACGGCGAGGGCGAGATCCACGTCGCCGGACCCACCGTCTTCCAGGGCTATCTGCAGCAGGGCGAACTGCGTGACCCCACCCGCACCGTTCCCTTCCGCGACGGCACGGTGCGCCGTGCCTACGCCACCGGGGATCTGGGCCGCATCGACGACCAGAACCGCGTGCTGCTGCGGGGGCGGCGCGACTCCCAGGTCAAGCGGCGCGGTCACCGCATCGACCTGCTCGACGTGGAAAGCGCCGTCCTGGACCTGCCCCAGGTCGCGACCGCCGCGGTCGTTGCCAAGGAGGGCGCCCACCGCGGCGAGATCTGGGCGTACGTCCAGAGCAGAGGAGCGGCCCTCACGGCCAGGACACTGCTGACCGAGCTGCGCGCGGCGCTGCCCCAGCGGATGCTCCCGGACCGGGTGATCCCCGTGGCCGCGCTGCCGCTCACCGCCCGCGGCAAGGTTGACCGTCTCGCGCTGAGCACCCGGGCGCCGGACCTGCCGCACACCGACCAGACCATCGACCAGCGCGCCGGTCGGACCACTGACCGGACCACTGACACCGAGGAGATATCCGCGTGAACAGCGTCGAAGACCTCTGCACCCTGATCAGCAGCAAGATCACCTGGGGGCGCGGCGAGGACCCGCAGCAGCTGACCGCCGACACCCCGCTGCTGGAGATGGGCCTGCTCGACTCGCTGGCCATCATGGAGATCGTCAGCGCGCTGGACAAGGAACACGGCCTCGCCCTGCCCGACGGCGAGGTCGTGGCCGCCAACTTCCGTACCCCCAAGGCGCTGTGGACGCTCATCGAGAACCTCCCCGCCGGAGCCGCGAAGTGACCTCACCCGTCGACCGCCTGCTGCGCAGCGGCGACCAGGAGACCGAGGCGCTCGTCGACGCCTGTCGGGAGCAGGCCGAGCCGCTCGCCGAGCAGCTACGGGAGAAGGACTTCCGCACGCAGTGGGAGGCGATGGCCGACCTCGGCGTGCTGCGGCTGGCCGAGGACGGCGGTGCGCGCCCCGGACCGGTGACCCGCTCCCTGGCCATGATCGAGGGCATCGGGCTGGCCGGCATCGACCCGGGCGTGTGCTACGCCCTGGCGTCCCAGGTGTTCGGCATGGAGTTCCCGCTCCGTGCCGCACTGCCCGGGCCCGCCTGGGAGGCGATCGCGCACATCCAGGACGGGCGGGCGCTGCTGTGCCACGCACTGACCGAGCGCGGCGGCGGAAGCGACCCACTGTCGATGGAGACCCGCGCCCGGCGGGAGGGCGACGGCCATGTGCTGGACGGCGCCAAGACCTTCATCACCGCCGCGCCGGTCGCCGACCACGCGATCGTCTTCGCCCGCACCGCCGAGGGCCGCCACCCCTTCGCCCTCTCCGCCTTCCTGTTCCCGCTCGACCTGCCGGGAGTCACCCGCAGTGAGCCGTTCGCCAAGACCGCCCTGCCCCAAGTTCCCATGGGCGAGCTGGTCTTCAAGGCCGCACGGCTGCCGGCCGGCTCGCTGATCGGCGAGGAGGGATCGGGGCTGGCCCTGATGGCCTCCACCACCGCCTGGGAGCGCGCCGTGCTGCTCGGCTACGCCCTCGGCCCGATGCGCCGCACCCTGCGCCGCATCGTGGCGTGGGCCGGCGAGCGCGAGCACTTTGGCCGCCGTATGGGAGCCAGTCACCAGGTCGCCTCCCGCGTCAGCGAGATGGCGCTCGCGCTGCACCGCTCCCGGGTGCAGGTGTACGCGCTGGCCGCCCGCCTGGACGCCGGCACACCCGCCCGGCAGCTGGCGGCCGAGGCGGCCCTCACCAAGATCTCGGTATCCGAGGACTACGTCCGGTTCACCGAGCACGCCACCGCGCTCTCCGGCGTGAGGGCCTTCATCGCCGACTCCGACCTCCCGGCCGACCTGCACAGCCCGATGGCCGCGCTGACCTACGCGGGCACCAACGACCTGCTGCGCGTGGGCGTGGCCCGCCAGTTCGGCCTCCCGGTCGAGAACTGACCCCGAAGGACACTGATGACGCTGCCAACACACGTGGACGATCTCCTCAAGCTCGCCGTGGAGACCGGCGAGACCCTCGCGCCGCTGGCCGCCGAGGTGGACGCCGGCCGCTCGAACGGCCACGAGGCGTACCGCATCGTGCGCGAGGCCGGCCTGCTCGGCCTGCTCATCCCCCGCGAGGCCGGCGGCGCCGGCCTCAGCTTCGGCACCTACACACGCGTCCTGGAGCAGCTGGGCATCCGCAACGGTGCCGCGGCCCTGGGCTTCAACATGCACAACGTGGTCATCGGCGCCCTCGCCGACACCGCGGGGACGCCGCTGCCCCCGGCCGCGGAGGCCTTCCGCTCCTGGGTCTTCGACGAGGTCGTCAGCCACCGCAGGATGTTCGCCTCCGCCGTCTCGGAGGCCGGCAACGGCGCCAAGCTGCGCGGCATGAGCACCACCTACCGGCTCAGCGAGGACCGCGAGCACTACGTCCTGAACGGCGAGAAGTCCTTCGTCTCGCTCGCCGGGGCCGCCGACTACTACGTCGTGGCGGCCCGCGCCGAGGGCGGCGAGAGCAGCGAGGTCTCGCACTTCGTCGTCGCCGCCGACGACCCGGGCGTCAGCTTCGGCCAGGTCCACCGCATGGCCGCGATGAACGGCACCAGCACCGCCGGGATGACGCTGGACGCGGTGACCGTCCCCCGCTCCCGCCTCTACCTCAGCGTCGAGGGCATGTCGCTGTTCAAGCTCGTCCGCGAACCACACTGGATGACCGCCGGGTACACCGGCGCCTACCTGGGCATCGCCGAGGCCATCTACCGCTTCACCGTGGACCACGTCACCTCCTCGCCGCGGCGCGCCGAGGACCCCGTCATCCAGCACGACCTGGGGCGGATGTCGGCCCGGCTGCGGGCGGCCCGCGCGCTGGTGCACGAGGCCGGCGACCTCATCGACAGCGAGCGCGGCAGTGTGGAGGCCAACGCCATGGTGCACGCCGCGAAGTACGTCGTCAGCGAGGTGGGACCCGAGCTGGGACGCGACGCGGTGCGGGTGTGCGGCTCGGCGGCGGTCAGCGGCAGGGCCCCGTTGGAGCGGCTGATCCGTGAGGCGTCGTTCTCGTCGGTGATGCCCGCCAAGCCGCACGACTGTCTGGAATACCTCGGCAAGGCCGCGGTCGGGGTCAACCTGCGCGACGCGCGGACCTTCTCATGGTGACGCCGGTGACCTCGGTGACCTCGACCCCGTCCACGATGCCACCGGCCCCGTCGCCCGCGCGCGAGGAAGAGGGGATCGGCCCCGAGGCGTTCCGCGCGCTGATGGGATCGCACGCCGGTGCCGTGGCCGTGATCACCACTGCCGACGAACGGGGGAACCCCTACGGCTTCACCTGCACCGCGCTGTGCTCGCTCTCCCTGGACCCGCCACTGCTGCTGGTCTGCGTCTCGAACACGGGCCGCACGCTGCCGGTGCTGGTCGAGCGCGGCGAGTTCGTGGTCAACCTCCTGCACGGCCGGGGCCGCCGGGCCGCCGAGGCGTTCGCCGGCCGCACGGCGGAACGCTTCTCGTCGGTGCCTTGGGAGGCTGCCCCCGACAGCGGGGTGCCCCTGCTGCGGGAGGACTCCCACACACTGGCCCGCTGCCGCGTGGACAGGTTGCACCCGGCCGGGGACCACACCATCGTCATCGGCGAGGTGGTGTGGACCGACGCCTCCGAGGAGACCGGCCCGGGGCCGCTGCTGTACGGCAGGCGCCGCTACGTGGCCTGGCCCGACTAGGGCCTGTCCGATGGGTCAGGGTCGGACAGGCCCTAGCGGACGGAGCCCGGCCGGTCCGTCTCCTGGCGTCGGAAACCCCGCGGCGCGCGGGCCCGCCCATGGTCAGGGAACCGGCGGGCGTGGGGAGTCCACGCCCTCGGTGAGCCTGCGCACGGCCGCCTCGGCGTCCCGGTCATCGGGCAGATAGCACAGGAAGTGATGACCGGGCTCGTCGACGGCGGCCAACTTCACGTAGCGCAACCGCAGTTCCCCCACCTCGGGGTGCCTGAAGTGGCGCACCGCGGGCTGGTAGGCCGCCGTCTCCCGCCGGCCGTACCAGTTGGCCGCGTCCGGGTCCTTGGTGACCTCGGCGACGATCTCGGCGTACCGCCGGTCCTCGGGGTGGTGGGCCGCGTGCGCGTGGAACTGTCCCAGCAGGGAGCGCGCCTCGGACTCCCAGTTGGCGATCAGGGCACGGGCGGGTGCCCAACGGAACACCAGCCACGGAAGGTTGCGCTGTTTGGGAGGCAGCCGCGCGGGGTCGGTCAACAGCGCCGCGTAACCGGCGTTCCAGGCGAGCAGGTCCCAGTGCGGGTCGATGACCGCGGCCGGGTTCGGCGAGACCGACTCGACCAGCGACAGCAGGTTGCGCGAGACCCACCCCGGCGACCCTCCGCCCGGTGCCGGATCGTCGACGAACGACAGGACGTGCGCGGTGTCGGCCTCGTTGAGCCGCAGGGCCCGCGCCACCGACCGCAGCACCTGCGCGGAGGTGCGCACCCGCCCCTGTTCCAGCCAGGCGTACCAGGAGGCGCTGATTCCGGCCAGTTCGGCCACCTCGCCGCGGCGCAGCCCCGGGGTGCGCCGTCGCGGCGCCACCGGCAGGTCCAGTTCGGCGGGGGTGAGGCGTTCCCGGCGCGAGCGGAGGAACGCGCCGAGCTCCCTGCGCAGCGCCTGCGCCCGGCTTCCCTGCGCCGGGCTTCCCTCACCGGACAGCCGCTCCACCCCGGTCATTCCGCTTTCCCTTCCCCGTCCTCGTAGCGCCGTGGTGTCCGCCCGACCGCGCACCGCAGAGTGTGAGCGATCGTAATCGCCTGAGGTGACCCTCCGGACAGCCGAGGTGGTGATCTTGACGGAGCCCGGGGACGGCCCGGGCCCGGAAAGGAGAGACCCGCCCGTGTCCACCGTACCGACCGCCGCACCCCCCGACACCAGCGCCCTGTCCGGCCGTTCCCTCTGGCTGCTGCGCTCAGCCGGGTTCGTCAGCAACTTCGACCGCTTCTGCATCACGCCCATGCTGGTGCTCATCGCCGTCCGGCTCGGCGTCAGCATGGCCACTGCAGTGCTCACGGCCAGCGTCTACTTCCTGTGCTACGGCCTGACGCAGCCGCTGTGGGGGCTGGCCAGCGACCGGTTGGGCCGGGTGCGCGTGATGCGGCTCTCGCTCATGGCGGGTGCGCTCGCCTCGCTGCTGTCCACCCTCGCCCCCGGCATCACCGTCCTGATCGCGGCCCGCGCCCTCGCCGGGGCCTGCTACGCCGCCTGCGTACCGGCCTCGCTGAGCTATGTCGGCGACGTGGTGCCCGCCGAGTTCCGCCAACGCCCGCTCAGCGACCTGATGACCGCCATCTCCCTGGGGACGGCGCTGGGCACCGTGGTGGCCGGGGTGCTGGCGAACTACGCCGGCTGGCGCACGGTGTTCCTGCTGCCGGGCCTGATCGCCGCCTACCTCGCCTGGGCGCTGCGGCGCCTGGCCGAGCCGGAACGGGAGCCCGCCGGTTCCCTCCTGGCACCCTTCCGTGTCGTGCTGGGCTCGTGCTGGATGTGGTACCTCATGGCCGTCGCCGTGGTCGAAGGAGCCGTACTGTTGGGCTTCCTGACGTACCTGGCCCCCGCACTGGAGGCCCGGGGCGTGCCGACGGCCCTGGCCGGGGCTACCTCCGCGCTGTACGGTGCCGGGGCCATGGGGTTCGCGCAGGTGGTCAAGAGGCTTGTGGGGCGGTGGAGTCCGGCCGCGCTGATCCTGGTGGGCGGGGCGCAGGCGGCCGCGGCCTACGCCGTCGCGGCGGCGAGCCGGTCGCTGCCGGCGCTGGCGGTCACCGCGCTGCTGCTGGGCGCCAGTTGGTCGTTCATGCACACCACGCTGCAGTCGTGGGCGACCGTGCTCGTCCCGGCGGCCAGGGCCACCAGCATCGCGATGTTCGGCGTCAGCCTCTACGGCGGCAGCGCGCTCGCCAGCGGCATGACGGCCGCCGCGGCCGCCGGCCACCAGTACGGCCGGCTCTTCCTGATCGCCGCGCTGCTGACCGTTCCACTGACCCTCGCGGCCGTCGTGGGCCGCGCCCGCTACCGCTGAGCGCGCACCGGCCTCAGGAGGCGGAGGCGCCGACGACACCCGTGTTCTGGCCGGCCGACACGTACCACTTCCCGTCCCTTCTGACCAGCACCCAGGTGCCCACGTTCTCCCGCCGGTGCTGCGCCATGGCGACGGGCTGTCGGAAGAAGACCACCGCGACGTCGGGGCTGGGAAAGGTGATGGACTCGATCTCGTACCAGGTCTCGATGCCGTCCGCGTGCCCGCCGAAACGCTCCCGGTGATACGCGTGCAGCGCCTCCCAGCCCACGAACCGTGTGCCGTCCACCGCCGTGAACACGACGTCCTCGGTGAAGCGCCGGTCGAACCGCACGGCGTTCTGCTCGGTGAAGGCCGACTCCAGCTCCTGGAAGAGCGCCGTGATGCGGCGTGCGTCGTCGGACTGGAAGGTCGAAGTGCCTGGCTGGACGGTCATGTTGCGCTCCTTCGATGGGGATTGTGCTCCTCGGACGGGTCCGTTCCGTTCCTCCTCCCGATCACGCTAAGACGACAGGTGCGTGCACGTGCAAGTGGCTCTCGAGGGCAAACGTCAACTGTCGGCCACGACCGGCGGATTGCCGATGGTGGCGCGGGCGCCCACGGGCGCCGGACCGTGTGCGGAACGGGTCCAACGCCCGCCGCCCGCACGCTCGGGAAGGCGCTTCGCGGTCCGGCCCCGCCAGGACGATCACGGGTTTTCGCCCCGAACGTCCGCCGTCGGACGCCGGCGTTGATGGCGAGAACTGTGCCGTGCGCACCGTCACACTGCGCACCGTCACACTGCGCCGGATCCGCTCAGGCGGGCCGCGATGTCAGAGTCGTACCGTGAGGAGAATCCTTACGGCATACGACTGTCGGACGGTTCCCGGTCCGGGGAACCTGGTGAACAAGGAACGAAGGAACGTCAGTGAAGATTCTGGTGACCGGTGCGACCGGTAACGTCGGCCGTCTCGTGACCGAAGAACTCCTCGACGCGGGTGTGGAGGTCCGGGCCCTGACCCGGAATCCGGCCACGACCGGCCTGCCCGCCGGGGCGGAGGTCGTCGCCGGCGACCTCTCCGAACCCGGCACGCTCCGGAAGGCGTTGGACGGCGTTGAACGGATGTATCTGTTTCCCATCCCCCAGGCCGTCCGCGAGGTGGTCGGCGCCGCCGAGCGGGCCGGGGTGCAGCGTGTCGTCACACTGTCCTCGGGCGCCGTGACCGCCGGGTTCGACACCCTCCACCACCTGCCGGTGGAACAGGCCGTCGAGGCGTCCGGCATGGAGTGGACCCATGTGCGCGCGGGCGAGCTCGCGACGAACAAGGTGGCCCTCTGGGGGCCGTCCATCCGCGAGGAACGGGTGGTGCGCCACCCGAACCTCGACGTGGTCTGGTTCCCCGTGCACGAGCGGGACATCGCCGATGTGGCCGTCCTCGCGCTGCTCGGGGACGGCCACCACGGCGCGGCCTACACGGTCAACGGGCCGCCGGTCAGCCTGCGCGACCAGGTGCGGGCCATCGCCGAGGCCCTCGGGGAGGAGATCCACTGCGAGCGGGTCACTCCGGAGGAGGCCCGGGAGCGGTATGTGCGCCAGGGAGGGTTCGCCGCGGTGGCCGCGGACTTCCTGCTCGGTTTCGTGGATCACGCGGGAAACCCCGCCGACCCGCACGCGACGGCCGCGTTCGACACCTCCGCGCTGGGCCCGCAGCCCACCGTGCGGGAAGCCACCGGCGCCGTGCCGCGGACCTTCGCCCAGTGGGCCCGTGACCACGTCGCCGACTTCCGCTGAGCGCACGGTGACGGCGGCCGGAGCGTCCGTGCCGGGGGCCGGCTCCATGCGGCTTCCGGCACCGACGCCCGGCCGCCTACGCCCACGTCAGAGCGGCCGGATCACCGGACGTGTGAGGATCTTCGCGAGACCGCCACAGCGTGGGACGGTTTGACGGGCCGGACGCCTTGGGCACGGCAGCTGACTGACGGTGCGTCCGTCGCCGGTCATCGCGGCCAGCAGGTGCACAACCCGCGCGTCACCGCGGCGGGGGCCGCGGGCGGAAGAAGTTCTCCTAGCCGAAGATGTCTTGGTACTCGCCGGCTGCCTTCGGTGCCTCTTGAGCCGGGCCGCACCATCGAGTAGCGAGTACTGCGTGTGAACGTGAAGATGTGTGAACGGCTGTGTCACGGGCGGGCCGTCCGAGAGGGCACAGGGCATGCCAGACACCCCTGCGAGAGGGGTGAGGCCGGCTGCGGACGCTGTCGGCCCTAGCCCTGTGGAACGGCGCATAGCTCCCAAGGCGTACTGCGGAACACATCCGTCCGGCCCGGGTGGCAACGACGTCTGCCCGTGTCTGAAGGGAGACCGCAGAGCGCCGCAACTCCACTCCCCAGTCGACTGCGGGGGCGCCCACGATGGCCGACGGTGAGCACGAGTCCACGGGACGGCACTGACGCCGGGAGACAATGGCCGGGGCGGGCTCCGTCAGACGGGATGAAGCTCGGCGAGAACCCGTGCCGAAGGACCGGCGCCATCAGCCCGCCGGACCAGCTTTCAAGATCACGGCCGATACTCGTGCCGGACGCGCTCAGCCCACGAAGGAACGGCGGGGGCATTTCCCATGTCGCTGTGTCCAGCCCCTGCGGAGCCATTCCCCAGTCTTGACAGTCGATCATGCAGAACTTCGGCCCTGCGAAGTTGCGAAGAAAGTGGTATCGGCGCTGCCAGGTGGCCTGAGCCGGTAGCTGTTGTGAGCAGGACGATCCGGGCCGGCGTGTCGCGGGTGATGGCATAGGAAGCCCGGCCGGATCCCTTGCTCCGGCCGGAGCAACGGAGGCTCTGCCGTACTTCCCTCGAAGGAGGAGCACGGCTGACGGCGGTGACGGGTGACGCACCCGTCGGTGAGGTCTTCATCGCGTCGCGCCATTCCCCATGACCAGGTCCTCGACCCGGCAGGTCTCGCCGATGATCAGGTCGTACAGGTTCTCCAGGAATCCGGTGTCGATGCCGTGCGTCTCCCCATACTGTGCCGCCCGGCCTTTGACCAGCTCTATCCGGCCCGGCTGCATCATCGGGACGTCAAACGCCGATTTGTGCCGCGCGATGCGGACGCAGCAGTCGATCCGTCGCCGCAGTGCTTCGAGGAGTTCTTGGTCGATACCGTCGAGTTCGGCCCGCAGCCGCGCCAGCCGCTGTTCGCCGTTCTGCTCATTCGTTACGTCGGTCATGGAGCACACCACTTTCGTTCGTCGCAGGTCATCAGGACTCTGGAGCCGTCAAGAGTCGCTGGGGGCAGGGCTGTCGCACTGCGTCGGCGGGGCCTGGAGCGCCGCGAACGCCCGCTCGCAGCGCATCTGATACTGCGTAAGTTCGGGGCCCAGGAAGCCCCGTATCCGGGCGAACGCGGACGCCATGTCCCGCTCCTGCCCGTCGGCCACCAGGTCGGCGAGCTGCCGCAGCGCCTTCGCCAAGCCGTCACGCGCCTGTGCGGCATGCGGGTTGGCTGCCTGGATGTCCCAGTACACCTCGGGGGCGCCCCCGGCCATCCGGGCGAGCAGCGACAGCAGCGTCGCGTGCGGTGGCGGCGCCGCCGCTGTCAGCTGTCCGATGTCGACCGGGGCTTCACAGAGGGCGAACCCGAAACCGAGGACAGCAGCGTGGGTCAGTGCCTGGGTGACCGCGGTGATCCGGTCGTGCTCGTCCGGTCCGAGCATCAGCAGCCGCCCTCCCCACTCCTCGATCAGGGCCAGGAAGGCGGTGACACCGGGCCCTTCGCGCAGCACCACAGCGGCGACCGTCCGTCCGGCGATGCCGAGTGAGGGCGCGAACATCGGGTTGATGCTCACCTGCTCGGTCCGGCCGGGGCACCCGGCGAGTTCGGCGATCAGGTGGCTCTTGACCGAGAGTGTGTCAACGAGGACGGCGCCGGGCCGCATCAGGGCGGTGAGTGGTCCGGCCGCCGCGCGGGCGACGGGCTCGGGGACCGCCAGCAGCACCAGGTCGGCCGCGGCGATGCGCCGGGCGGCTTCGCCGCCGGGGTTCAGGGAGGTGATGTCCGCGGTGAGCCAGGTGGTGGCCTTGCTCGCCTCGCCCGACCGGGGCGCAGCGGTGTCGACCGAGCACAGCTCATCGGCCGTGGGGCGCAGCAGCTCAAGGAACATGCCGCCGACGGCGCCCGACCCGCCGACCACGACACAGCGTCGCAATCCAGGGGCCGTCATGCGAGCCCGCCCGCGGCGGCTCCGGCGGCCGTCGGGACCGGCGCGACTCTCCCGCCCGCGTCGTCCGCTTCCGCGGCCGCCTCGATCGCGGCCAGCAGGGCACGCGCCTTGACCAGGGTCTCGGTGAACTCCTCCTCGTGATCGGAGAGGGCGGTAATGGCGCCGCCGACTCCGAACTCAGCCGTCCCGGACTTCACCACCAGGGTGCGGATCACGATGCTGAGGTCCACCGCACCGCTGAGGGAGAACCAGCCCAGCGCCCCCGCGTACACCCCTCGCGGGCCGTTCTCCAGCCGATCGATGATCTCCATGGTGCGCCTCTTGGGCGCACCCGTCATCGAACCGCCGGGGAAGGCCGCCCGGACGCAGCCGACGGCGGACTGGCCCGGACGGAGTGTGCCGCGGACGGTCGAGACCAGCTGGTGCACCGGGGCATAGGTCTCGACGTCGAACAGCCTGGGCACATGAACGGAGCCGACCTCGCAGACCGTGTTGAGGTCGTTGCGCAGCAGGTCGACGATCATCAGGTTCTCAGCGCGGTCCTTCTCCCGGGTGAGGAGGTCCTGCCGGAGCGCTTCGTCCTCCTCGAGGGTGGTACCGCGCGGCCTGGTGCCCTTGATGGGCTTGGACTCCACGCCGCCGGACGCGTCGACGGTCAGGAACCGCTCCGGGGAGGCGCTGAGCACAGCCATGCCAGGGAATTCGAGAAGCGCGCCGTAGGGCACGGGGCTGATGCGACGCAGCAAGGAGTACAGAGGCAGTGGGGCGGTTCCGGTGGGCACGGAGACCATGTTGGTCAGGCATATCTCGTACGACTCGCCGTTCCTGATCTCCGCCAGGCACTCGTCGATGCGCTTGAGGTAGGTGTCCTTGTCGTGCCGGACGGTCGCGGCACCGCCGAATCCGAGGCCACCGCCGGCAAGCACCGGTGCGGCCGGGGCCGGGACGTCGCGGTCCGCGAGCGCGGTCAGCCGCCGGGCGGTGTCGTCCAGCCAAGCCCTGGGCTCCTGGTCTTGGCCGCGCAGGCCGAGGCAGAGCGCGAACGCCTGCCGTTCCTGATGGTCCAGGACGATCAGCCGGTCGGCGAACACCAGCGCCGCGTCCGGGTTGTCGGAGCGGTATGCGGCGTCGCCGATCGTCTCGGCCTTCAGCTCGTACCCCAGGTAGCCGGCATAGCCGAGGTTGAACTCGAAAGGCAGCCCTTCCGGTACGGAAATGTGGCGCCGGCCGATCTGTTCCTCCAGGTACGAGAAGAACGACTGGCGGATCTCGACGCACCGGCCGTCCGAGTGGCGGACGGTCACGGACTCGTCGGCGACGCGATAGGTGAGGTACTCGCCCAGCGGGCCGTCTCCGTTGCCGAGGAACGAGAAGCGCGAGAGCCCGTCGAGGACAGCACTGCTGTCCAGCCAGAAGGCCGAGTCGGAGCCCGCGAAGAAAGTGCGGTAGACCAGTTCGGCGTCGGGCAGTCCGCCGACCCGGAGGAAATGCACCTCGTACGGGCAGGGGTAGGGGGCGGCGTCACCGGATGTGGGGGAATGGGCCGGCGCGGAGCGGCGCGCGGCGGCGAGAGCCAGATCCCGGAAGTTGGCCAGGAGTTCCCTGCCGCCCTGGCTGCCGACGGATTCGGGGTGGAATTGCACGCCCCAGACAGGCCTTTCACGGTGGCGCAATCCCATCACCTCACCCTCGTCGGTCCAGGCGACGGTTTCGAGCTCCGGCGGCAGGTCCGAGACGGCCAGCGAGTGGTAGCGCACGACCGACAGCGGCGAGGGCAACCTCTTGAACAGTCCGGTACCGGTGTGCCGGATGTCGGAGACCCGTCCGTGCACGGGGGTGGGGGCCAGGCCGACGGTCGCACCGAAGAACTGGGCTATGCCCTGGTGGCCCAGGCAGACACCGAGGATGGGCAGGCCGCTCTCCTCGATGGCCCGTCGGCTGATTCCGAAGTCGCGGGGGCGGTCCGGGCGTCCGGGGCCGGGCGAGATGACGATACCGTCGAAGTCCCCGACCGAGACCCGGGACCAGTCGTCGTCGTTGCGGATCACCACCGGCGGCCGGCCGTTCACCTCGCCGATGATCTGGAACAGGTTGTAGGTGAAGGAGTCGTGGTTGTCGATCAGAAGAGTGCGCATGGCGACCGGCACCTTCTCGTTGAGGGGTCACTGGAGGGGCGTCGAGGAAGTGCTCACAGCGGCAGTGTCTCCACCAGGAGGATCCGCCAGGTCGAGCAGGTGGCCGGTCAATGTGGCGGCCTTGTCGCAGGCGCCTTGGGGAACATCGACGGTGGCCTCACGGGCGCGGTGCACGGGGCACCCAACGGTGCCGGTTCAGCGGCTGATCGAACGGGTTTCGCATCGGACACCGAGGGTGCACGCCGCTTCCTGAGCGACCGGCGCGGCGGCGGCCACCTGGTGGACGTCCAGGTCGAAGATGCCCTCGTGCTCTTTGAGAGCCAGTTCCACTTTCATTACTACCGCCCTTCTCCGCCCACGCGGAAAACATGCGAGCACATTGCCGTTGGTCGTGGATGGCGGCTCTGCGGTGATGGTCGTTGTGGCGTCGGGTGCCCTTGTCTTCGGTCGCTGGTCCCGCACTCTCCGACGGGCATCGGCCAACGCCTCTTCAGGATGCCGGAGTGTGGCAATGAGGTCGTGAGCGATGAGTCCACAACTATGTTGGCAATGCGTTCACTCGCCGTGGTGGAGGGCATGTTCGGTGAGGCCGTGGAGGGTCGCTGACAGGCGATGCGGGAACCTGGTCCCACACCCGCTGCAGCCGGCCGGAGGACACGGCTGTCCGAATTGCGTGAGGAGCTCTGAGGCAGCATCCGGTGGTCGTGTGACTGACCGCGTCTGTGTCCTCGGGCCCCATCTGCCGTCAGACACGGTCGAGTTCGCCGGCGTCTGGGGCATGCGTCACATGCCGCCATGGTCTGCGGCGACATCATGCTGTGCCCCGGCGTCGCAGAACTTGGAACCTGGGTGTCCAGTGAACCGTGTGACCTTTTGAGGAGTCATGTGAACCAGCGGTTTCAGAGACGGGGAAAGACAGTTGTTGGGCGAGATGGTGTTTCGGAGTGAGGATGTGGCCGCGGCGGACCGCTTCGACTACTGGGTGGAGCTGTTCGGCCGGACCCATGCCCCCATGGAGCTGCGCAGCGAATACGCCGATGATTTCTGGGCTTCACAGCGGGTGCTGGACCTCGGTGCCGTCACCGTCTGGTCCGGCACCTTTCAGCCGCTGGTCTTTCGGCGTACGCCGAAGCTGATCCGGCAGTCCGACCCCGAGACGTACCATCTGTCGCTCGTCGTCAGCGGGACCGGGGGAGGCGTGTGGAGGCATCGGGAAACCGAGTACAAGCCGCACGACCTGCTCATCAGCTCCTCCTCGCTGCCGAACGACGTTCACAGTACCGGGGATCCGGCGGTGGTGGGGATGGAGGTTCCCAAGGCTCTGCTGCCGCTGCCGCGCGACATGGCCGACCGGGCGATCGGGACGCCGGCGTCGACCCAAGAAGGGGTGGGTGCCCTGCTGGCACAGTTCGTCACCCGGCTGACCGCAGACACCGCTCCCTATCAGCCCAGTGACGGACCCCGGCTGGGTGCGGTACTCACCGATCTGGTCGCCGCTCTCTTCGCCCACCTACTAGAAGCCGGTGACTGTCTCCCTCCAGAGACCCACCAACGCACCCTCACCCTGCGCATCAAGGGGTTCGTCCAGGAGCACCTGCACGACCCGCAGCTCACCCCGGCCTCGATCGCCGCCGCACATCACATCTCCACCAGTTATCTGCACCGCCTCTTCGAGGACGAGGACGCCACGGTGGCCGCCTGGATCCGCCGCCTGCGTCTGGAGGCCGCCCGCCGCGACCTCACCGACCCGGCGCTTCACGCCACCCCCGTCCATGCCATCGCCGCCCGCTGGGGCTTCCTTCGCGCCACCGACTTCAGCCGCGCCTACCGCACCGCCTACGGCACCACCCCCACCGACCACCGGCACCAGACCCTCCGCAGTCGCGAGTGAACGCATTGCCAACCTAGTTGTGGACTCAGCGCTCACGACCGCATCGCCAACCTCCGGCATTCTGACAGGGCGTTGCCGATGCCCAGTGCGGGATCAGCGACCAAAGACCATGTGCTCGCATGTTTTCCGCATGGGCGGAGAAGGGCGGTAGTAATGAACGTGGAACTGGCTCTCAAGGAGCATGAGGACGTCTTTGACCTGGACGTCCGCGAGGTGGGCGACGCCGCTGCGCCGGTCGATCAGGAAGCGGCGTTCACCATCGGTGTCCGATGCGAAACCCTGTCGATCGGCTGCTGAAGCAGCACCGGTGGGCGCCATTCCCGGTCCCGGAGTGGCGCCCACTCACGCGTCGGCGGTGGGGCTGAACCGGAGTACAGAGGGAAGGCCGTGTCGGGGAAGTCACTGTTCTCGTGTGTGGGATTCGCTCTGCTGCGCGCCCCCCTGCACCCGGCGTACCGGGCTCGTGAGGCCGTCGTCGACATTCCGGAAGGCGGCGATGACGAGGCCGCCAGGCTGACCGGTCACCTGCTCGACCTGGCCTCCGACGCGCAGTTCCGGGAGGCGATTGCGGTCTCCAGCACAGCCCTGACGCACAGTTGGGATGCTGCCCTGGCCGGAACGGAACGACAGGTGACGGACCTGCGGCGGGCAGTCCGGGCGCTGACCGCCTACCGGTCGCGCATGGCCACCCGCGCCACGCCGTTCGGCCTGATGGCAGGGGTGGCCGTGGCACGGATCGCGCCCCGGCCGCAGGAGGCGGGGGCGAGTCTGGGCACCACCCACCGGCGTGTGCTCCGGCCGGAACATGGTTGGCTCACCGTACTGGTCAGGGAGTGGGAACGCCGCCCCGAGGTGGTGCGCGGTCTGCGTGTGCAGGCCAACAACCTGTGTGTCGTTCGCGGAGACCGACTCGTGGTCCCCACCGGCCCGGACGACCTGATGGACGAACGGCCGGCCGAGCGGGTGGTACGCGAGGTGAGCGTGCGGTACACGGCGGCTGTACGTGCCGCGGTGGAGTCGGCCCGTGGACCCGTGCCCTTCATGGACCTGGGGGAGCGGCTGGCCGAGCGGTTCCCGCAGGCGTACCGCGAAACCGTCGTCCAGATGCTGATGGGGCTGGTGGAGAGCGAGGTTCTGCTTACCGACCTGCACCCGCCCACCGACCACCCGGACCCGATTGGCCATGTACTGGCGGCCCTCGCGCCGTCGCGCATCCCAGAAATATCCGAACTGCGCGCGATAGCAAGGGAATTGGGCGAACAGTCGGAGGGGATCAAGCCCAGCGCGGGCGACTCGGCGTGGCGGCCGGGGTGGGAGTCGCTCATCCATCGGATGGGCAGGCTCCGTAAGCAGGACCGCCTGGTGCAGGTGGACCTGGCCCTGGACGCGGAGGTGTGCATTCCACCTGCGGTCGGGGCCGAGGCGGAGCGGGCCGCACACCTGTTGTGGCGACTGTCCGATGACACCCCGTCGACTGCCCCGATGGTCCGGTACCACCGCGACTTCCTGGAGCGATACGGCGTGGACCGCGCTGTCCCGGTCAAGGAACTACTCGACCCGGACATCGGCCTGGGGGCGCCGGCCGGCTACCGGCACCCGCCGAGCTGCCGAACGTCGCCTGGCCAGGCCGCCCGGAACGCCGAACGCGATCGGCTCCTGCTCCACCTCGCTCAGGAGGCGACGGTGACCGGCGTGGTCGAGGTGGTGCTTACCGACGACCATCCCCTCGTGGTCCGCCTCGCCCGCGACCACGGCAGGCCACCCGCGGGACTGGAGTTGTTCACCAGGCTGGTTGCCGCCTCGCCCGACGCGCTGCGCGCCGGAGAGTTCCGCTTGGTGGTGGACTCGGCCGTCGACGAGGCGGGAGCCAGTTTCGGGCGGTTCGCCCACCTGTTCTCGGACGAGGACCGGACGGCACTGGCGGACATGGCGGCCGAAAGCCGGGCCGGTGGCGCGACAGCAGATGCACTACGCGCCCAGGTGCTGTTCCGGCCGCGCAGACGGGCCGGGAACGTGACCCGGACGCCTCGGCTGCTGGGGCCGGGCATCCCGGTCGGTGCGTTCGCCGAGGGCGACGGTGACCTGGACCTCGAGGACCTCGCCGTGCGAGCCGACTCCGACCGACTGTTCGTCGTGCGGCTCAGCGACGGCAGGGAAGTGGTGCCGGCCGTCTACCACCGGCTTCACCCCGATCACGCGCCGAACGTGGCGCGTCTGCTCGGTGATATCCCGCGCAGCGGGGCCCGGCTGTGCCGGCCCTGGGACTGGGGCTCCGGCGACGATCTGCCGTACACCCCCCGAGTGCGGTACGGGCGTGCAGTGCTTGCCCTGGCGCGCTGGCGGCCGGCGGAGACGGTGTGCGACCAGGACGCGCCGTTCGACCGGTGGGTGGAGCGGGTGGACGCGTGGCGGGAGCGCTGGCGGGTGCCCGAGCGGATCTGCCTGACCCACTCCGACCAGCGGATCGAACTGCTCCTCAGCGAGCCGGCACACCTACGGCTACTCCGTCGCGAGCTGCGGCGCCGCCCGGATGCCGTACTCCACGAGGTGCTGGACGCTGACGACACGTCAGGGTGGCTGCTGGGGGAGGGGGGTGCCCACCGCAATGAGTTGGTGTTCCCCATGCTGTCCCGGACCGCGGCTCCCGAGCGGCCCAGGATGGTCTCGGCGGAGACGAGAGAAGCGCCGCCTGGGTCCGCACCGGCGGAAGCGGCATCCACGCCCCCAACACCGACGGAAACCACTTCGGCCGCCTCCCCTGGACGGGAGGAGACGTACCGCCCCCTGCTGCTGCCCGGTCCGTCGCGCGGCGAGCACCTGCCCGGCGGCGAGTGGCTGTACGCCCTGGTTCACTGTTCCCCGGACCGCCACCAGGAACTGCTCGGCCGGCACCTTCCCCGCCTGCTCCACGCCCTGCCCGATGCGGTGGATCGCTGGTTCTTCGTCCGCTACCGCGACCAAGACGACCATGTGCGCCTGCGCTTCCACGGAACACCCGGGGCCCTTGCCGGTACGGTGCTGCCGGACGTCCACCGGTGGGCCGCCGACCTGCGGGCGCACGGGCTGATCCAACGGCTCTCGCTGGACACCTACGCGCCGGAGTACGAGCGCTATGGCGGCCCCGACGCGTTGGCGGCCGCGGAACGTGCCTTCCATGCCGACAGCCTGGCAGTCGTCGAAACGCTCGCCCTGCGTGAGCGTGCCGTGCTGGAGGTCGAGCCTCTGGTCGTCGCGGCAGCCGGCTACGTTCACCTGCTCCGGGCCTGGCAGGGGGCGTCGGTCCCCCTGGGGCCGGCGGACGGCACCGACAGTGAGCTGAGCGGGCCGGAGTGGCTGGTTCGGGCGTATCCGAAGGACAGCCGGCACAAGGAGTTCCAACGACGCCGCGCCGAGGCCGTCGCACTCATCGACCCTTACGGTGACTGGGCCGGGATGCGTGCGCGCCCGGGCGGCGAGGCGATGTTGGCCGCGTGGGACAGGCGGTCGCGGGCAGTGGCCGACTACCGGCGCGCGCTGCTCGGACCGGACGCCCGGTCGTGGTCCACGTCCGGGCGGATGCTGTCGAGCCTGCTCCACATGCACCACAACCGGCTGAACGGCGTCGACCGAGAGGGGGAGCTGGTGTCGGTGGCGGTCGCGCGAGGCGCCGTCCAGGCGCACTGGGGTCGGCGGACAAGGGGGCAGGCGTGACGGGAGAGCACTGGCCGAACGCCACATCGGCCGGTGACCCGTCCGGCACCACCACCCCGGAGGCCGATCCTCAGAACCACGCTGTCCCGGACAGCGGTGTGGTGGATGCCCAGGCTGAATCGGGCGAAGGCACCTTTCCCGACGACGCCTCGACGCGGGACCGAGCCCGACGGATCGTTGCCGCACTGGCTGCGGGGCTCAGCCGCCCGGACCGGATCGCGGTGACCACGGCAGTTCCCGACAGCGTGCCGGACGCTCCGAGGCTACGTCCGCCCCGACCCGGCCCAACCCTGGCGGAGGGGCACAGCGGGGTCGCGCTGCTCTACGCGGAGCTGTCCCAGTCGACTCCGGCCCTCCGCACCGCTGCCCACGCCCATCTGTCCGCGGCGTTGCACGAGCTGACTACCCACCATGGCATCGGCCTGCACGACGGAGTGACTTCCCTGGCCTTCGCGGCCCGGATGGCGCAACGCCACCCGCCGGACTACGCCACCCTTCTGAAGCAGCTCGATGAGCGGATCATCGCCGGCCTCCGCGCCGTCCTCAGGGCGGAGGCTGCCCGCCTCGATGCCGGGCGCGCCGGAGTGGCCATGCGCACCTACGACACCATCAGCGGTGTCACCGGTGTCGGCCGCTATCTGCTACTGAGCCGGGACCGGCACCGCAAGCCGCTCGCCGAGGCCCTGTCGTACCTGGTCCGGCTGGTCCGCCCGGTGCGCGCCCACGGGGCGGACGTGCCGGGCTGGTGGGTGCCCACGGGCCCCTCCGGCCGACAGGATGCGCGGTACCCCCGCGGACACCTCAACCTCGGTGCGGCACACGGTATATGCGGCCCGCTGGCTTTGCTCGCCCTCGCTCATGAGTCCGGGGTACGGGTACCCGGCCAGTCGGAGGCCATCCGCCAATTGGTCGAGCACGTCCTCCCCTACCGGCTCGATGGCGGGCGCTGGCCGCGTGTCGTGGGATTCGACGAGTTTGTTGCCGGCGCCCCCGCGTCCGGCTGCGGTCCAGGGGCCACTGTGACCGGTTGGTGTTACGGCACCCCGGGCGTGGCCCGGGTGCTGTACCTTGCCGGCCGCGCACTCGGCGAACCTGAATGGCGGCACACGGCGATCCGGGCGCTGACCGACGCGCTGTCGGCCCTGACACCCCGCCAGGTCATGGAGGGGTCCCTCTGTCACGGGTGGGCCGGACTGCTGCAGACCGCATGGCGGATGGCCGACGAGACCGCCGACGCATGTCTGGCCGGACTGCTGCCCCGTCTGGCCCGCAGTCTCGTCGACGCCTACGACTCCGGCTTTCCCTTCGGGTTCTCCTACGATCGTCCCGCGCTGACGTCCGGACAGCCCATGGCGCCGCACCGCACCGGCTTCCTGGAAGGCGCTGCCGGCATCGCGCTCGCTCTTCACACCTACGGCACCGGGCGGAAACCGTTATGCCCGTGGGACGCCGCGCTGCTGCTCGGCTGAGCAGGAGCCCACGTGCGGGTGGCGTTACCGGACTCAACGCTGAGAAGCATCTGGGCTGGCCTTTGCAGGGACCGGCTGCAGCCGGGATGTCGTTGTCGACGCGTGCGGAAGGCAGACGGTCCTGAGACCGGTTCTGTCGGCGACGGCGCGGCCACGCGTAGCCAGCGCATTCTGCCGGTCCCAGCAGCTGCAATGCCTCCCACTCATGGAGAAATGCGGCTCCTCGATGCGGGAAAGCCACCGGTGCTCTTCGGCCGGTGTGCGCGCCACCGGCCGTAAGCTGATCAGCTGCGACGCTCAGCCGAAGGCCCCGGCATCACCCGGACACGCTCAAAGCACCTTCGTTTTCGCCAGCCGCTGGGGATTCCCTGCGCAACCGACTTCAGTCGCACCCACCCCACCGCCTGTGGCATCACGCCCAAGATCACCGGCACCGGCCCTCCATAACCGCGAGTGAACTCATTGCCAAGGAAGTTGTGGACTCAGTGCTCACGACCTCGTCGCCGCATTCCGGCATGGTGGAGAGGCGTTCGCTGATGCGGAACAGCGGAGCGCATGGGGTGCATTGAGGTGTCACTTCCATGGACGGCGAGAGCACCATCGCACCCTCCGCCGCCCTCGACGGGACGCCGACTTCGATCATGACGAGGAACAGCACGTGAAGATGCGCACATCAGCAGGGGCCGCTATTGCCGGCGAAGCAGGTGAATGCTACTGCTGTCGCCCTGCTCTCCAAGACAGGCGGGCTTCCGACTGCACGGGCGCGGGGTCGACCCGCTCGCGCGGACCGGGCTCCCGCGACGCCGAGCGGTAAGGCGTCACGCGGCGAGGTCCGCGAGGCACGGGTGAGCCCGCGGCCCCACAATCGGGGGACATTTCCCTCGCCGCATGGACAACCGGGGTCCACAACCCATTCGGAAGTCTCACCAGGGCAGTGAGCACGAATCCCCGCAGCATGCCCTGCTCTTACACGCCTGCACGGCATGACCAGTTGTGCGGTACGAGAATGCTCGCACCTGTCGCCCGAGTGGACTGTTCTCTTGTGGACCCGCAACGCCTGCCTGAACCAGTTTTCGGTATCAGCGCTGGCCCAACAATCTTTGAAATAGCGGGTGTTCCGGCATTCCGGAGCCCAGCAAGGGGGAGATCTCCATGGCATCCAATCCGTTCGAAAATCCTGATGGCAGCTACTCGGTACTGGTCAACGGCGAAGGCCAACATTCACTGTGGCCTGCTGCGATCAAGGTCCCGGAGGGATGGACGGTCGCCTTGGAAGATTCGAGCCGGCAGGAGTGTCTCGACTATGTCGAGGCGCACTGGACGGATATGCGGCCGATCAGCCTGCAAAACGCCATGACTGAGTACAGCCGTGACTGAGTACAGCCGCGACTGAGAACAGCCGTTAGTTGGCTTGCGGTGATGGAGCTTGCCCGATCTGGGGCCTCGGTCTCACCTTCCACCCGGTATATCCGGGGCATTTGTCGCTATGGGGATCGCATGACTGTGCACCACACCCTTCCGCAACTGTTCGAGTTCCAGGTGAGGCGCTCGCCGGACAAGGTGGCGGTTGTCCATGACGGCGAACGCATGACGTACGACGAACTCAACCGTGCGGCGAACCGCCTCGCACACCAGCTGATCGGCCAGGGCCTCGGTGCGGAAGACATCGTCTCCATCGTCCTGCCGCGATCGCTGGAGATGGTCGTGGCGATCATCGCCGTGGTCAAGGCCGGGGCCGCCTACCTACCCGTCGATCCGAACTACCCCGCTGAGCGAATCGACTACCTGATCACCGATGCCCGGCCCACGGCAGTGCTGGTGACCGGCGATACCGGCAGCGACGTGCGGGCGGAGAAGCTGCTGCGGCTGGACCTGGGGGCGCCGGAGACGGCCGTGGCCCTGAGCCTCCAGCCCGACACCGATCCCACGGACGCCGACCGGCGATGGCCGGCCTCGGCGGCCCACGCGGCGTATGTGATCTACACCTCGGGTTCCACGGGCAAGCCCAAGGGCGTGGTGATGGCGCACCACGGTGCGGTGCGGTTGTTCTCGGCAACCGAGGATCGGTTCGCGTTCGGGCCGGACGATGTCTGGACGATGTTCCACTCCTTCTCCTTCGATTTCTCGATATGGGAAATGTGGGGTCCACTTCTGCACGGCGGACGTTTGGTGGTCGTCAGCCATGAAGTCACCCGTTCGCCCTGGGAATTCCTCGAACTGCTCGTGGCGCAACGCGTCACGGTGTTGAGCCAGACGCCGTCCGCCTTCTACCAGCTGATACAGGCGGAACGGGAACACCCGGAAACAGCGCGTGAGCTCAGCTTGCGTGTGGTGGTGTTCGACGGCGAGATCCTTGATATGCGGCGTCTCGCCGAATGGTATGAACGGCATCCTGACGATGCGCCGGTGATGGTGAATATGTACGGCATCACCGAGGCCGCCGTACACGCCACCTACGCCGAGCTGGACAGCCATACACCCGGGTCGGTCGACCGCAGTCCCATCGGCACTGCCCTGTGCGACCTCACCATCCACGTCCTGGGCCCCGGCCTCGAGCGGCTGCCCGCCGGCAGCGTCGGCGAGATGTATGTGTCGGGCCCGGGGCTGGCCCGCGGATATCTGGGCCGTCCGGGCCTGACCGCCGGGCGTTTCGTGGCCTCTCCTTACGAGCCGGGCCGGCGGATGTACCGGACCGGCGATCTGGCCAGCTGGACCTCCACCGGGCAGCTCGAGTTCGTGGGCCGCGCCGACGCGCAGATCCAGATACGTGGCTTTCGCGTCGAACCGGGCGAGATCGAGGCCGCGCTGACCAGTCACCCCGGCGTCGACCAGGCGGTCGTACTGCCGTGGGAGACCGGACCGGGTGGCACACGGCTGGCCGCCTACGTCGTCGCCTTGGCGGGAGGGGGCGCCGCCGACCCCCACGGATGGCGCGAGCACCTGGGCAGGACCCTGCCGGACTACATGGTGCCGTCCGCATTCATCACCTTGGACGCCATTCCCTTGACCGTGAACGGCAAGCTGGACCGGCGCGCGCTGCCTGCGCCGGATCCGAGCGCCGCCGCCGTCGGCCGGGCACCGCGCACCCGCCAGGAGGAGATCCTCTGCGGACTGGTAGCCGAACTGCTCGGCGTACCGACGGTGGGCACCGATCACGGCTTTGTGAGCCTGGGCGGCGACAGCATCGCCGCGGTCGAACTGGTGGGGCGGGCGCGCCGAGCCGGTCTGTCGCTCACCACGCGTGACGTGCTCGGACAGCGCAGCCTGGCCGGGCTGGCCGCTGTCTCCACACCGGTGGACAAGGCACCGGGCGAGAGCGATGACAACGTCGGCGGGCCCCTGTGCCTGACGCCGGGTATGCAGGAGGTATGCGGCCGAGGCGGTTCCCCCGACCGGCTCAGCCAGTCCCTGGTGCTGAGTGCGCCGGCCGGACTCACCCGGACCGCCCTCCTGGCCGTGCTGCAGGCACTGCTGGACAGCCACGACGCGCTGCGGCTGCGCGTGGAGACCACCGGTGCCGAGCCGTGGAAGCCGACCGTGTTGCCTGTGGGCGCCGCGGATGCAGACGCGCGCCTCACACGGATCGATGCGCGGGGCGTTGACGATGCGGACATGGCGCGGCTCGTCGCGGAGGAGATTGATGCCGCCAGGGAGCGGCTGTCCCTCGAGGACGGAGTGGTCGTTCAAGCGGTGTGGTTCGACCGTGGCGTACAGTGCCCCGGCTCCCTGGCGCTCGTCGTGAGTCAACTGGCCATCGACGGCGCCTCATGGCGCATCCTCATCGGCGATCTGCGGACAGTCTGGGAGGCGCTGGCCGCCGGGGACGAGCCGCCGAGGCTCGCCGCCGGCCGCATTTCCTACCGCCGCTGGTCGCAGCTGCTGGCGACGGAGGCACGAGCGCACCGGCGGATCGCCGAGATGCCGGACTGGATGCGGGCGGCGGCCGGGACGGTGGCCGGAGCACCGGCCCACGGGCGGGGCCGGACCCATGGCGGGGAACGCCGGTTCACCGTGCCCGCCGATCTCACCGAGGCGCTGCTGACCACGGCGCCCGCGGCATTGGGCGCCGATCCCGGTGACCTGTTACTGACGGGGCTGGTACTCGCGGTCGCGGAGCGGCGCCAAAGACACGGCCAAGAGGGCGGCGCAACCGTCGTCATCGAACTCGAAGGCAGTGGCCGGACAGCAATCCGCGACGGCGCGGACCCGTCCCACACCCTCGGCAGGTTCGCCGCCCCCTTCCCCGTGCCTTTCCCGCTGAGCCGGCTGGACTGGAACGACATACGCCGGGGCGGGCCGGCCGCGGGCAGGGTACTGCGGCAGATACGAAACCGGCTGCGGGACGTTCCCGACAACGGCTTCGGCTACGGCCTCCTCCGCCATCTGAATACGCAAACCGGCGCGGAACCGGCCGCATTCCACCGTCCGGAACTGAAGTTCACCTACCTCGGCCGGTTCCCGGACGGGCAGCACGGCACATGGCCGATCGATCCCGAATACGACATCGGACCGGACGAGGCCGACGGTCTGGCCATGACCCACCGCATCGAGGTCCACGCAGTGGTCTGCGACGGGCCAGGCGGAGCGGTGCTGCGCGCCACCTGGAGCTGGGCGGACGGTGACCCGGCCGCATCCGAGGCGCACGAACTGGCCGATTCATGGCTGTGCATGCTCACGGCACTCACCACCTGTGCGAAACGGCCGGAATCCACCGGGCTCACGCCGTCCGACGTGACCTTGTCCTCCATTAGCCAGAGCGAGATCGACGATCTCGAAGCCGAGCTGAACGCCCGGTAGGGAGTTAGAAGATCATGACGAACCCATCGATCATTGAAGACATCCTGCCGCTTTCTCCTCTGCAAGAGGGACTGCTGTTCCACGCGCGGCTCGAGAGCTCGTCAAAGAACCTCTATGTCGCGCAGTACACCATCGAGCTGCACGGGGTGCTGGACACGAAGGGGCTACGCGCGGCCGCGGCCGCCTTGCTCGAGCGCCACGCGAATCTGCGCGCCAGCTTCCGGAGCCGGAAATCCGGCGAGCCCATCCAGGTGATCCGGCGCGATGTACCGCTCCAGTGGAACGAGTTCGACCTGGGAGAGCTGGCGCCGACGGCGGCCGAGGCGCGATGCGCCGAACTGACCGACGAGGACTGGGCTCAGGGCATCGATGCCGAGGCACCTTCCTTGATGCGTTTCACCCTGATGCGGCGAGGTCCGCAACGGCACCGGCTTGTGGTGACCCACCACCACCTCGTACTGGACGGCTGGTCCATGACCCTCCTCCTGCGCGAGCTGCTCCTGCTCCACGCGCACGACGGTGACATTTCCGTTCTGCCGGCGACGCTCCCGTACCGCTCCTATCTGACCTGGCTGGCGGCCCAGGACCGCTCCGCCGCCCGGGACGCCTGGCGCGCCGTCCTGGAAGGCCTGGACGGACCCACATATCTCGCACCAGGCGTCCCGAGGTCTTCCGGCTCCGCCTCCCAGGACGTCACCCTCGAACTGACACCAGAGCTCACCACGAGCCTGAAGCAACAGGCCCGGCAGAGCAATGTCACCCTCAACACCGTCTTCCAGGCAGCCTGGACCCTGCTGCTCGCCCGATTGACCGGCCGCGACGATGTGGTCTTCGGCGCCACGGTCAGCGGGCGGCCGGGAGAGTTGCCGGGCGCGGAAACCGCGATCGGGATGCTGATCAACACGGTGCCGGTACGGGGACAGCTGCGCCGCGACGATTCCCTGCGCGCTCTTCTCCAGCGCATTCAGCAGCAGCGCTTCGGACTTCTGGATCACGACCACCTCGGGCTGGCCGAAATCCAGAGCCTCCACGATTCGGACGGCGGTCACTTCGACACCAGCGTGGTGTTCGGGAATTTCCCCATGGACAGCCTGACGCCATCGGATCCGATGCAGGGCGAGCTCGACATCGACATCAGTGTCCGGGAATCCGTCCACTATCCCCTCTCCCTCGCCGTACAGCCGGGAGACTGCCTGACGCTCCGTTTCTTCTTCCGGCCCGACGTCTTCGACCGGGCCGTCGTGGCGGAGATCGCCGAGCGACTGATACGGGTGCTCGAGCAGACCGCCGCCGACCCCGACACCGCGGTGAGCGACACGGGAATACTCCTGCCCGGCGAGCGGGAACGGCTTCTGGCCGCAGGGATGGCCACCGCAGCGCAGCCGCCGAAGGTCACGCTGCCGGAGCTGTTCGCGCGCCAGGCCGCCCGCATCCCGGATCAGATCGCGGTGGAGGGTGAGGACACGAACCTGACGTATGGGGAGCTGGAGGGGCGGGCCAACCAGTTGGCGCGATGGCTGGCCCAACGGGGCGTCGGCCCGGAGTCGGTGGTGGCGCTGGCGCTGCCTCGCTCCCCGGAGCTGCTGGTGGCACTCCTCGCGGTCCTCAAGGCAGGCGGTGCCTATCTACCCGTGGACCCCGACTATCCGGCCGAGCGGATCGGATTCCTGCTCGCCGACACCCGGCCCGCCATATTGCTCACCGACAGCCGGAGCCTCACCGCACTGCCCGACGCAGATGCCGTACGGGTCACGCTCGACGATGAGCGGACCGTCGCCGCGCTTGCCGCCCTGCCGCGGCATGCACTCTCCGATGCCGAACGGACCGGCCCGCTGCACCTGCAGCATCCGGCGTATGTGATCTATACGTCCGGTTCGACGGGCCGGCCCAAGGGTGTGGTGGTGTCGCACAGCGGTATGGCGAGTCTGGCTGAGGCCGAGCGGGACGGGCTGCACCTGAGCGCGGACAGCCGCATCCTGCAGTTCTCATCGCCGAGCTTCGACGCGGCGGTTTCGGAAGTGGCGATGGCTTTTGGCTGCGGCGCAACGCTGGTGCTTCCGCACCCGGACCAATTGTCGGGCGAGGGGCTCGCCCGGGTGCTGCGTGAGAAGCGGGTTTCGCAGGTGACGTTGCCGGCGTCGGTCCTGGCGTCGTTGCCGGCCGGTGTGGAGAACCAGCTGCCTGATCTTCTGGCGGTGGCGCTGGTGGGTGAGGCGTGTCCGCCGGAGCTGGTGGCGCGTTGGGCGGTGGGCGGCCGTCGGGTGATCAATGCGTACGGGCCGACCGAGTCGACGGTGATGGTGTCGATGAGTGGGGCCCTGTCGGCGGGCGGTCCGGTGCCGATCGGCCGGCCGGTGGTCGGGACCCGGGTGTTTGTGCTGGATGACCAGTTGCAGCCGGTTCCGCCCGGCGTCGCGGGCGAGTTGTATGTCTCCGGCGCGGGTCTGGCACGTGGCTACCTCGGGCGTGCGGGTCTGACGGCGGAGCGGTTTGTGGCGTGTCCCTTCGAGCCGGGTGCGCGGATGTACCGGACCGGTGACCTGGTGCGGTGGAATGGCGAGGGCGATCTGGAGTTCGCGGGCCGGGCGGATGAACAGGCCAAGGTGCGCGGCCATCGTATCGAGCCCGGTGAGGTCCAGGCCGTGCTGGCCGGGCACCCTGATGTGGCACAAGCGGTCGTCGTGGCCCGGGAGGACGTACCGGGCGACACCCGGCTCGTGGCCTATGTGGTGCCCAAGGACCGCACCGCTCCCACGCCCGGTGAACTGCGCGGCCATATCGCGCGGAGCCTGCCGCGGTTCATGGTTCCCTCGGCCTTGGTAACCCTCGAAGCGCTCCCCCTGACCCCGAACGGCAAGCTGGACCGCAACGCCCTGCCTGCCCCCGAGCATGCGGTGGACGGGGCCGGCAGGGCGCCGCGCAGCCCGCGGGAAGAGGTGCTGTGCGGGCTGTTCGCCGACGTCCTGGGGGTACCCAGGGTCGGTGTCGACGACGACTTCTTCGACCTCGGCGGACACTCCCTGCTGGTGACCCGGCTGGTGAACCGGATCCGCAGCGCCCTGGGGCTGGAGGTGTCCGTCGCGACGGTGTTCGACACGCCGACGGTGGCGGCGCTGGCACACCGGCTGGACTCCGGAGACCGGCCGCGCCCGGCACTGGTGGCACGGCCGCGCCCCCCACGCCTGCCGCTGTCGTTCGCCCAGCGGCGGTCGCGGTTCCTGTACGAGATGGAGGGGCCGTCGGCCACCTACAACGTCCCGTTGGCGCTGCGGCTGACGGGCCGGGTGGACCAGCAGGCCTTGCATACGGCCCTGCTGGATGTGATCGGACGCCACGAATCGCTGCGTACGGTGTTCTCGGAAAACGACGGGCGCTCCGAGCAGACCATCCTTGACCTTGACCAGATCGACCTGGCGTGGACAGTCCGCACGGTTACCGAGGCGGAACTCCCGGACGCTTTGGCGACCGCCGCGCGCCACGCCTTCGACCTGTCGGTGGAGCCGCCGGTCAGGGCGTGGTTCTTCGACATCGCAGACAACGCCGGCATCACCGGTGCGAACGGCGAGCACGGCAGCGGCAATGATTCCGTCCTGCTGCTGCTGTTGCATCACATCGCGAGCGATGGCTGGTCGCTGGGACCGCTCGGGCGCGACCTCAGCACCGCGTACTCCGCCCGGATCACGGGACAGCCCCCGACGTGGGCGCGACTGCCTGTGCAGTACGCCGATTTCACCCTGTGGCAGCGGGAACTACTGGGCGAGGAGTCCGACCCGGACAGCGTCTTCTCCCAGCAGATCGGCTACTGGACCGGGCAACTGGCAGACCTGCCCGACTCCTTGGATCTTCCGGTCGATCGCCCGCGCCCCGCCGTGCAGTCGTACGAGGGGTCCAGTGTGTCCTTCACGCTGGACGCGGAGCTGCATCGCGGGCTGATCGCTCTCGCCCGGGATGCGGGTGCGACGGTCTTCATGGTGCTGCAGGCGAGCATGGCGGCACTGCTGACCCGAATGGGTGCGGGTACCGATATTCCCCTGGGCTCGCCGATAGCAGGCCGCACGGACGATGCCCTGGACGATCTCGTCGGGCAGTTCCTGAACACGCTCGTACTGCGAACGGATACCTCCGGCGACCCGAGTTTCGCCGAACTGCTGGCCCGCGTCCGGGAGACGAGCCTCGCGGCCTACGCCCATCAGGACATACCGTTCGAGAGTCTGGTGGAAGCGCTGAACCCCCAGCGCTCTGCATCACATCACCCCCTTTTCCAGGTGATGCTGGTTCTGCAGAACGCGCCGGAATCCCACTTCGAGCTGCCGGGGCTGACCACCCGCGCCGATTTCGTCGACACCGGTACGGCGCAGTTCGACCTGCTGGCGTCCCTGCTCGAACACCACGATGCCGCCGGTGCGCCGGCCGGTATCGATGCGGTGCTGGAATTCGCGACCGACCTGTTCGACCGGGTCACGGCACGCTCGCTGGTGGCTCGGTGGCTGCGTCTCCTCGAGCAGGTGGTGGCGGATCCAGGGCGGTCGATCGATGAGGTGGACGTGCTGCTCGACGGTGAGTGGGACCACGTTCTGCCGGGTGGGAAGAGCACCGCGCCGGAATCGTCCGCGGCCTCGGTGGCGAATGGGTTCGACGAGCGGACCCGGTCGGCACCGCGACCGCTCACGGAGGCGCCGGCTCCCCGGCCGGTGCGTGAGGGAGAAGAACGGAACGATCGCTTCAATGGCCGGGCCTATGTGCTCGATGCGAAGCTGCGTCCGGTTCCACCAGGTGTGACGGGGGAGCTGTACCTCTCCGGCGCTGACCTCGCCGGTGGCCACTCGGGCCATCCGGAATCGTCCCCGGAGCGCTTCGTGGCGTGCCCCTTCGAGCCCGGTGCGGGGATGTACCGCACGGGGGACCTGGCGCGGTGGAACCGCGAGGGAGAGTGGGAACTCGTACGGAGGAGTCCGGACGAGCGGGCCACGGCAGGGGCCCTTGGGAGTGCTCCGGGCCACACCCGGGCCGATGGCGGCGATCGTGCGCCGGGCACCCCTCAGGAAGAGGTGCTGTGCCGGCTGTTCGCCGACGTGCTGGGCGTGCCAGAGGTCGGTATCGACGACAGCTTCTTCGACCTCGGCGGTCACTCGCTGTCCGCGATCCGATTGCTGGTACGGATCAAGAGCGTGCTGGGCGTCGAGATCGCCATCGCCAATTTGTTTGAACACCCCACTGTGGCGGGTCTGACGAAGCAGTTGGATGCCGGCCGCACGCAACGCCCGGCCCTGGCGGCGAGACCGCGCCCGAGAGCCATTCCGCTGTCCTTCGCCCAGCGGCGGTTGTGGTTCGCGTACAAGCTGGAAGGCCCGTCGGCGTCCTACAACATGCCGTTGGCGTTGCGGCTGACCGGTGCGGTGGACCGGGCGGCGTTGCGGGCGGCTCTGATGGACGTGGTGACGCGGCATGAGTCACTGCGCACGATATTCCCCGAACAGGGAGCGGAACCCGAGCAGTGGATCGTCGCGCCGGATGAGGCGGATCTGAACTGGGAGACCCGAGCGGTTACCGAAGCCGAATTGCCGGAGGCCCTGGAAACCGCGGCACGGTACGGGTTTGCACTCTCCTCGGAGATACCGATCCGGATCTGGCTCTTCGACATCGCGGGCAAGGACGATGCGGGCAGCGGCACCGGCAGTGACGAGTGTGTCCTTCTCGTGCTGGTGCACCACATCGCCAGCGACGGCTGGTCACTGGGCCCACTCGGCAGAGACATTGTCGAGGCGTACTCGGCCCGGTCCGGGGGGCGGGTTCCGGCGTGGGCCGAATTGCCGGTGCAGTATGCGGATTACACACTGTGGCAGCGGGAGCTGCTGGGGGACGAGTCCGACCCGGACAGCGTCTTGTCGCAGCAGGTGGCGTACTGGGCCGAGCAGTTGGCGGATCTGCCGGAGCAGCTGAGTCTGCCGGCCGACCGTCCGCGGCCCGCGGTGGCCTCGTACCGAGGTGCCGGCCTGATGGTCGAGCTGCCTGCCGCGCTGCACCGAAGCCTTGCGGACGGGGCGAGGCGTGAAGGTGCGACGGTGTTCATGGTGTTGCAGGCGGCGATGGCGGCGTTGTTGACGCGGCTGGGTGCGGGTACCGACATTCCGTTGGGCAGCGGGCAGGCGGGGCGGACTGATGAAGCCCTGGACGACCTGATCGGGTTCTTCGTGAACACGTTCGTGCTGCGGACCGATACGTCAGGGGATCCGAGTTTTTCGGAGTTGCTGGGGCGGGTCCGGGAGACGAGTCTGGCGGCGTATGCGCATCAGGACGTTCCGTTCGAGTATTTGGTGGAGGTGCTGAATCCGCAGCGTTCCGCCGGATACCACCCGATGTTCCAGGTCGCCTTGGTTCTGCAGAACGCGCCCACCAGCGGATTTGAGCTGCCGGGGCTGCGGGTGACCGAGACGGAGGCCGGGACCGGCACCTCCCGCTTCGATCTGCTGATTTCGCTGGTGGAACGCTTTGACGATTCCGGGGATCCGGCGGGCATCGAGGCATGGTCGGAGTATTCGACGGATCTGTTCGACCGCTCCACGGTTGAGGCGCTGATGGCGCGTTGGGTGCGATTGCTGGAGCAGATGGCTGCGCATCCGGATATGCGGATCGGGCAGGCGGAGGTTTTGCTTGCGGGGGAGCGGGACCGGTTGTTGCTGGGCTGGAACGGCGCCGACGGGGGCGCGCTGCCGGATGTGACGTTGGTGGAGTTGTTTGCCGAGCGGGTGCGGTCGGCGCCGGATGCGGTGGCGGTTGAGTCCAGCAGTGGGGAGTCGGTGTCGTACGGGGAGTTGAATTCCCGGGCGAATCGGCTGGCGCACTGTCTGGTTGAGCGGGGTGTAGGGCCGGAGCAGGTCGTGGGGGTGCTGCTGCCGCGGTCGGTGGAGCTGGTGGTTACCGTTCTGGCGGTGCTCAAGGCGGGTGGTGCGTACTTGCCGCTTGATCCGGCGTATCCGGCTGAGCGTCTGGAGTTCATGCTGGCTGATGCCCGGCCGTTGCTGGTGGTCGACGGTGAATTGCTGGGCCAGGACTGGAGTGCATATCCCGAGACGGAACCACAACCAGGCCTGGAGCCCGCGCACCCGGCGTATGTGATCTATACGTCCGGTTCGACGGGTCGGCCCAAGGGCGTGGTGGAGTCGCACAGCGGTGTGGCGAGCCTGGCCACTGCCCAGCGGGACCGACTGAAGGTGACCGCGGACAGTCGGGTCCTGCAGTTCTCGTCGTCGAGTTTTGATGCGGCGGTGTGGGAACTGGTGATGGTCTTCGGCAGCGGTGCGACGCTGGTGATTCCGGACCCGGATCAATTGTCGGGTGAGGGGCTTGCCCGTGTGTTGGGTGAGAAGCGGGTTTCGCATGTGACGTTGCCGGCGTCTGTGCTGGCGTCGGTGCCGGCTGGTGCGGAGGAACGGCTGCCGGGGCTGGCGACGCTGGTGCTGGCGGGTGAGGCGTGCCCGCGGGAGCTGGTGGCGCGTTGGGCGGTGGGCGGCCGTCGGGTGATCAATGCGTATGGGCCGACCGAGTCGACGGTGTGTGTGTCGATGAGTGGGCCGTTGTCGGCCGGTGGGCCGGTGCCGATCGGCGGGCCGGTGACCGGGACCCGGGTGTACGTCCTCGACGAGGGACTGCGTCCGGTCCCGCCGGGCGTGCCTGGTGAGCTGTACGTCACCGGTGCGGGCCTGGCACGTGGATATCTGGGCCGTGCTGGACTGACCGCTGAGCGTTTTGTGGCCTGCCCCTTCGAGTCCGGTGCGCGCATGTATCGCACGGGCGATGTGGTGCGGTGGAATCACGACGGCGAGCTGGAATTCGCCGGTCGTGCCGATGAGCAGGTGAAGGTACGCGGTTTCCGTATCGAACCGGGCGAGATCGAGGCCGCACTCGCCACTCACCCGGAAGTGGCGCAAGCCGTGGTGGTCTCCCGGGAGGACACCCCAGGGGACACACGACTCGTTGCCTACGTCGTCCCCGGAGCCACGAACGACCAAGGCCAGAAAGACGGCCGGGTCAGGGAGTGGCAGCAGATTTACGAGTCCGTGTACTCCGGCGGCACAGAGGTGGAATTCGGCGAGGACTTCACCGGCTGGAACAGTTCGTATTCCGGTGAGCCGATTCCGCTGGGGGAGATGCAGGAGTGGCGGGACGCCGCGGTGGCACGGATCCAGGAATTCACACCCCGGCGCACGCTGGAGATCGGTGTGGGTTCGGGGCTCCTGCTTGCGCGGTTGGCTCCGGAGTGCGAGCAGTACTGGGCGACGGATTTCTCCGCGAATGTGATCGACCGCCTGGAGCGTCAGGTCGCGGAGGCAGGCCTGGCCGACAGGGTGCGGCTGCGGTGTCAGCGGGCCGACGACACCGAGGGCCTGCCGGCCGGATTCTTTGACACGATTGTGCTGAATTCGGTGGTGCAGTACTTCCCCTCCGGTGACTACCTCAGCCGGGTGCTGGATGGGGTGCTTCGGCTGCTTGCTCCGGGCGGGCGGATTGTCCTGGGTGATATCCGTAATGCTCGGACGGCCCGGGAGTTCCAGGTGGCGGTGCAGGCGCTGCGGCTTGGTGCGGATGCGGATGCGGCGCGGTGGGACGCGGCGGTGGAGCAGGGGCTGCGTGCGGAGCCGGAGCTGTTGGTGGCGCCGGAGTTCTTCGTGGACTTCGCGCAGGGTGATGACCGGTTGGGCGCGGTGGATATCCGTCTGAAGCGGGGCGGGTATCACAATGAGCTGACGCGGCACCGTTACGAGGTGGTGCTGCATGCCGCCGACGCCCCCACCACCTCGGTGGCCGAGGTGCAGGAAATCGTGTGGGGCTGGGATGTTTCGGGTCTTGCGGATCTGTCGCTGTGGCTGGGCGGAGTGGTTACTGGCCTTCGGGTGACCGGCATTCCCAATGCCCGGCTGGTCCGTGAGAGCCAGGGGCCCATCGCTGATTTCGGTCCGGCCGACATCATGGACCCGGAGGAGTTTGCGCGCTGGGGCGAAGAGCATGGGCACCAGGTGGTACTGACCTGGTCGCCGGACGGACCGGTGTGGTTCGAAGGACTGCTGTGTCCCGCCGGGGGCCCGGTGGTGTCGGGTGCGTACCAATCGGCAGACGGGACAGGGCCCTGGGTCAACGTCCCTGCGGCAACACATGGGGCGGGCGCGTTGGCGACGTCGGCGCGGGCCCATGCGGCTGAGCGGCTGCCGGAGTTCATGGTGCCGTCGGCGGTGGTGGTGCTGGACGGACTGCCGCTGACTCCGAACGGCAAGCTGGACCGCAAGGCCCTGCCGGCCCCGGACTACGCCGTCCTCAGCCATGGTCGGTCCCCGCGCACACCGCAGGAAGAGGTGTTGTGCGGCCTGTTCGCCGAAGTACTGGGTGTGCCCCGAGTCGGTGTCGACGACGGATTCTTCGACATGGGCGGGCATTCGCTCCTCGTCACCAGGCTCGTCAGCCGGATCCGCAGCGTGCTGGGTGTGGAGGTGGCCATCGCCACGGTCTTCGACGCTCCCACGGTTGCGGAGCTGGCTCAGCGGCTGGACGGTGACGAGCAGGTGCGTCCGGCGCTCGTCCGGACTCCGCGCACGGACCGCATCCCGCTCTCTTTCGCCCAGCGCCGGCTGTGGTTCCTGCACAAGCTCGAAGGACCCTCGGCCACCTACAACATGCCGTTCGGGCTTGAGCTGATCGGTGAGGTGGATCAGCAAGTACTGCGCGCCGCGCTGTTGGACGTGATCGAGCGGCATGAATCGCTGCGCACGGTGTTCCCCGAACACCAGGGCCGGCCCTGGCAGCGGATCATCGCCGCAGACCAGGTGGAATGGAGCCTGGAAACTCGTTACGTCACCGAGCGGGAGCTGCCGGCGGCCTTGGAGCTCGCCGCACGCCATCCTTTCGCACTCTCCTCGGAGATTCCGATCCGGGCTTCGCTGTTCGCCTGCGGTGATCGCCACGTCCTGATGATTCTGATCCACCACATCGCCGGTGACGGCTGGTCGGTGGAGCCTCTGGCACGCGACATCGTCACTGCGTATGCGGCTCGCAGCGTGGGACGGGCTCCGGCGTGGTCGGAATTGCCCGTGCAGTACGCGGACTACAGCCTCTGGCAGCGGGAACTGCTCGGCGAGGAGTCCGATCCGGACAGCGTGCTGTCCCGGCAAGTCACCTACTGGACGAGGCAACTGGCTGACCTACCGGATCAGTTGAGCCTCCCGACGGACCGCCCACGGCCGGCCGTGGCCTCGTACCACGGTTCCTGCCTCACCTTCGCGCTGGACGGCGAGCTGCACCGGGACATCGCGGCGCTGGCGGCCGACCGCGGCGCCACCGTGTTCATGGTGCTGCAGGCGGGGATGGCGGCGCTGCTGACCCGGCTGGGCGCGGGCACCGACATTCCGCTCGGCAGCGGCATCGCGGGCCGGACCGACGCAGCCCTGGACGACCTCGTCGGGTTCTTCGTCAATACGCTGGTGCTGCGCACCGACACCTCGGGAGATCCCGAGTTCGCGGATCTGCTGGAGCAGGTCCGGGAGTCGAGCCTGGCGGCGTACGCCCACCAGGACGTGCCGTTCGAGCACCTTGTCGAGGTGCTCAACCCGAAGCGGTCCACTGCCCACCACCCGCTGTTCCAAGTCGCCCTCACCCTGCAGAACGCGCCCGAGGGCCGGTTCGAGCTGCCCGGCCTCGAAGTGCGGCAGAAGGCGGTCGGGACCGGTGCCGCCCGCTATGACGTACTGGTCTCGCTCAACGAGGTCCGGGACGGCGACGGTGTCCCGCGGGGGCTGGAGGGTTCGGTGGAGTTCGCCACCGACCTGTTCGACGAGGAGACCGTGCGGCGGCTCATGGAGCGCTGGGAGTGCCTGCTGCGTGTCGTGACCGCCGATCCCCGCGTCCGGATCGGGCAGGTCGAGCTCGTCGACGCGGCCGAGCGCGAGGCCGTACTGACTCACGGGCGTGGCCCGGTCGCCGAGCAGGCCGGACTGCTCCCGGACCTGCTCGCCGCACAGGCCATCCGAACCCCGGAGGCCGTCGCGGTGGTCTGCGACGGGTCGATCCTGACGTACGCCGAGCTCGACGAGCGGGCCAACCGGCTGGCCCGGCTGCTCATCTCCCTGGGCGCCGGCCCCGAACGGCTGGTCGCGGTCGCTCTGCCGCGGACGCCGGAGCTCCTCGTCGCGCTCCTGGCAGTGCTCAAGTCCGGTGCGGCCTACCTGCCCCTCCAACCCGGAGACCCGGCCGAACGGCTCAGGTCCCTGATCGCCGACGCCGGTCCGGTGCTTCTCGTCACCCATCAGGACGTACCACTGCCGGACGGTGTCGAACAGCCCGTCCAGGTGGACCTGAGCGATCCGGAGGTCCGCGCCCGGCTTGCGGAACTGCCCGGCGACCCGGTGACGGACCGGGAGCGCACCGCCACCCTGAACGGCGCTCACCCCGCCTATGTGATCTACACCTCCGGATCCACCGGGCTGCCCAAAGCAGTCGTGGTCGAGCACCGTGGCCTGGCCGGGCAGCTTCAGTGGATGCGGGCGGCCTACCCGGTCGACGGCCGTGATGTGGTCCTCTTCCGCACAGCTGTCGGATTCGATGCCGCCGGGTGGGAGATATGGCTGCCCCTGATCACCGGGGCGACGGTGTCCGTGGCGTCGGACGATGTGCTGCGTGATCCGCAGCGGCTGGTCGATCTCCTCGTCCGCGACCGCGTCACCACAGCCCAATTCGTCCCCTCGCTGCTGGCCGCGCTCCCGGCACCGCCACCGGCCCACGCGATGACCCGTATGTTCTCCGGAGGTGAGGCGCTCGGCGCCGCGCTGGCCGAGGAGATCGAGTCCGCCTGGGGCTGCCAGGTGATCAACCTTTACGGGCCGACCGAAACCACGGTTCAGGTGGCCTCGGCGGTTGCGGACCGCTCCTGCCGTACCGGGCACACCGTTCCTATCGGCAGGCCCGTGGCCAACACGAGGCTGGCCGTACTTGACGACCGGCTGCGACCGGTGCCGCCGGGTGTGCCGGGCGAGTTGTTCGTGGCGGGCGCGCAGGTGGCCCGCGGCTACCTGAACCGGCCCGCACTCACCGCCGACCGGTTCGTGGCCGACCCCCTCGGGCCGCCCGGATCGCGGATGTACCGCACCGGCGATGTGGTCCGGTGGACCCCCGGAGGGGAACTGGTATTCCTCGGACGTGCGGACGACCAGCTCAAGGTGCGGGGCTTCCGTATCGAGCCGGGAGAGATCGAGGCCGCACTGCTCGCCCACCCGGCTGTGGAGCAGGCCGCGGTGGTCGTCCGGGAGGATGCCCCCGACGATCAGCGGCTGGTTGGCTATGTCGTGCCCGCAGCGAACGCCGGGGAGCTGGTGACCGAGGACCAGGTCGCAGAGTGGCGTGAAGTCCATGACGCGGTGTCCGCCGGCTCCCGGACCCATGAATTCGGAGCGGACTTCACCGGGTGGACCAGCTCATACACCGGAAACCCGATTCCGCCGGCAGAAATGCAGGAATGGCGGGATGCCGCCGTGGCACGGATCCGGGAATTCGCACCCAGGCGCGTGCTGGAGATCGGTGTGGGCTCCGGACTGCTCCTCGCCCATCTGGCCCCGCAGTGCGAAGCCTACTGGGGAACGGACCTTTCTCCCGTCGTCATCGACCGGCTCTCGGGGCTGGTGGACGCAGCGGGCCTGGCCGACCGGGTGCGGCTGCACCGCCGGTCCGCCGACGACACCGACGGGCTGCCGGCCAAGTTCTTCGACACCATCGTGCTGAATTCCGTGGTGCAGTATTTCCCGTCCGGCGACTACCTTGCCAAGGTTCTCGGGCGGGCGATGGAAATGCTGGCACCGGGGGGCCGGATCGTACTGGGCGATATCCGCAATCTCCGTTCGGTACGTGCACTGCATACCGCGGTGCACGGCGGACGGTACGGACTCGCCAAGGACGCCGTCCGGTTGCATACCGCGGTGGAACGCGCGGTGTTGCTTGAGAAGGAATTGCTGGTCGTCCCGGAGTTCTTCACCACGCTCGCCGAGACCGACGGCCGCATCGGTGCGGTCGATGTGCGGTTGAAGCGCGGCGGCTACCACAATGAACTGACCCGCCACCGCTATGAAGTGGTGCTGCACGCTGCCGATGCGCACGGCCACGGTGACACCGGCCCGGTATCGCTCGCCGGAATTCCCGAGTTGCGGTGGGGCCGGGAGGTGTCCGGGCTCGGTGACCTGCCGACCGAGGCTGACGGGCCGGTACGTATCTCGGGACTGGTCAACGCCCGGCTCGCCGCGGAAATAGCCGCGGCGGATGCGCTGGACCGCCGCCGGCAGGGCGACGCCGAGGCCGCGGCCGCCGTCGATCCGGAGGACATCGTCCGGTGGGGAGAACGGCACGGCCTGGCCGTCGTGACCACCTGGAACGCCGAACGCCCGGAACTGTTCGACGCCGTTGTCTCGCCAAGCGCACTTGACGGCCAGGTGCTGCGTGGTCTCTGCCGCGCCTCCACCCTGCCGGGTCCGTTGGTCAACAATCCGGCCGCAGCCAGGGACATCGGCAACGTCCTGGCGTCGGTGAAAGAGCAGCTCACCGAACGACTGCCGGCGCACCTCGTTCCGCCGCAGTTGGTGGCGATCGGCGCACTTCCGGTGACCCGTAACGGCAAGCTGGACCGCAAGGCCCTGCCGGTGCCGGACGTCGCCGTCAGTGGTGGGCGGGCCCCTCGTACGCCTCGGGAAGAGGTGTTGTGCGGGCTGTTCGCCGAGGTGCTGGGTGTGCCGCGGGTGGGTGTCGATGACGGGTTCTTCGACCTGGGTGGGCATTCGCTGCTCGTGACCAGGCTCGTCAGCCGGATCCGCAGCGTGCTGGGCGTCGAGGTGGCCATCGCCACCGTCTTCGAGGCCCCCACGGCCGCGGAATTGACGAAGCGGCTGGACGCCGGTGACGCAGAGCGGCCCGCTTTGGTGCCGATGCCGCGCCCGGAGAGCATTCCGTTGTCCTTCGCCCAGCGCCGACTGTGGTTCCTGCACAAGCTGGAAGGCCCCTCCGCGACATACAACATGCCCTTGGCGTTGCGGCTGTCGGGCCAGGTGGACCAAGCGGCACTACGGGCGGCCCTGCTGGATGTGGTCACCCGGCATGAGTCGCTGCGCACCATATTCCCCGAGCAGGACGGCGAGCCCCGACAGCGAATTCTCCGACCGGACCAGGTGGAGCTCTGGTGGGAAACCCGCTCGGTCACGGAGGACGAACTGCCGGAGGTGCTGGAGACGGCAGCCCGTTACGGGTTCGACCTGTCCGCCGAGATACCGGTCCGGGTTTCGTTGTTTGCTTGTGGCGATGACCACGTCTTGCTGCTTCTCATCCATCACATCGCCTGCGACGGCTGGTCGATGGGTCCGTTGGCGCGCGATATCGTCACGGCGTATTCGGCCCGCACCGTGGGACAGGACCCCGAATGGACGGCGCTGCCCGTGCAATATGCGGACTATGCCCTGTGGCAGCGAGAGCTGCTGGGCGCCGAATCCGATCCGGAGAGCCTGCTCTCCCAGCAAGTCGATTATTGGTCCCGGCAGTTGGCGGACCTGCCGGAGCAACTGAATCTGCCCACCGACCGCCCGCGACCGGCGACGGCCTCGCACGCGGGCTGCAGCCTCGCCTTTGAACTGGAGAGTGAGCTCCACCAGAATCTCGCGGCGCTGGCGGGCCGTAATGGTGCAACGGTGTTCATGGTGCTGCAGGCGGCGATGGCGGCGTTGCTGACCCGTCTGGGCGCGGGAACGGACGTACCGCTGGGCAGCGGTCTGGCGGGGCGGACGGACGAAGCCCTGGATGACCTGATCGG
>NZ_LGKG01000155.1 GCF_001294335.1 Streptomyces chattanoogensis | reverse complement strand
AGTTCGACCTGGTGGCTGTCGGCCGTGCGTTGCTTCAGGATCCGTTGTGGGCGGCGAAGGTGCTGGGGGACCGGTTCGAGGAGCTGAAGCCGTATGACGTGGCGGCGCTGAAGACCCTGAGCTAGGCGTGTCCGGAGGGCACCGGTTCTCACCGGTGTCCTCCTGCCGTTCCGGGTCGGGCCGTCCCCGCCGCTCGCCGGGGAACCGGGCCACACGCTCCCGGAGTCCTGGCAGTCATGCGCGTAACGATGATCCTGCCGGCACTGACCGAGGCGACCAGTCCGCTGTTCCGGCCCGTCAAGTACTCGCTCTTCCCGCCGCTGGGCCTGGCGACCCTCGCCGGATATCTGGACCCCGACGACGAGGTCACGCTCCACGACGAACGTGTGGAACGGCTCGACATCGAGACGTGGGAGACTCCCGACCTGCTGGTGATACAGCCGTACATCACCTCCGCCCGGCGCAGCTACGAGATAGCCGATCACTTCCGTGCGCGGGGCGCCCATGTGGCCATGGGCGGTCTGCATGTGACATCGCTTCCGGACGAGGCCGCGGCGCATGCCGACACCCTCTTCACCGGGCCCGGCGAGGACACCTGGCCGCAGTTCCTCAAGGACTTCCGGGACGGTGTACCGGCCCGCCGCTATGACTCCAGGCAGCGGACCCTTGCCGGGCTCCCGCCCGTACGCCGGGACCTGATCAAACGTCAGCTCTACCTCGTGCCCAACTCCCTCGTGGTGTCGCGGGGCTGCCCGCACCACTGCGACTTCTGCTACAAGGACGCGTTCTTCGAGGGCGGCTGTGGCAGGCGGCCGGCACGGTGAAGTCGGTACTGGAGCCGGGTCTGCTGGAGCGAGCCGCGGACGCGGGCCTGCGCAGCCTGTTCGTGGGCTTCGAGACCGTCAACGACGCCAACCTCGCCGAGCGCCGCAAGAACCAGAACATCGGCCGGGACTACGGGGCCGCGGTACGGCGCCTGCACGACGCGGGTGTCATGGTGAACGCCAGCTTCGTCTTCGGGCTGGACCAGGACGGTCCGGACGTCTTCGACCGGACCGTGGAATGGGCCGTCGAGCAGGGCATCGAGACCGCGACCTTCCACATCATGACGCCGTATCCGTCGACCGGACTGTGGAAGCAGCTGGCGGCCGAGGACCGCATCGTCCACCAGGACTGGGACCTCTACGACACCCGCCACGTCGTCCACCGGCCCAAGGGGATGACGGCCCGTCAGCTGGAGGACGGCTACTGGCGCGCCTATCGCGACTTCTATCGCTGGTCGAACATCTGGCGCGGCGCCGCCTCCCAGCCGGGACCGCACGAACGGCTCCGCCACCTGGCGTACGCCGCCGGCTGGAAGAAGTTCGAGCCCGCCTGGGATCTGCTGATCCGCTCCCGTCGGGTGGTCCGGGCGCTGCCGATGCTGGAGCGCACCCTGGAGGCATTCGGCGGCCGGCGCCCAGGGGCCTGATCCACCAGGGCCCGCCCCGACTCCACCGTGCGGCCCCCGATGAACCCGGTACCCACGGCGAGTTGGGCCGGCCGCGATCCGCGGCCCGGTCCGACGGGGCCTTCCCCCTCCCCGCGCTGCCCCGAACCACAGGCCCGCGCGCTGCCGTTCGTCATCGCGTACGGGCGGCACTTCGTTCCGCTCCGGCACCCGCGCGCATCCCTGCCTCGGCTCCGACGTCGTGAGCGTCCGTTCGCGGCGGTCATGGGCGCGTCGCTTAACAGGACGAGAGATGCACATTAGCCTCTCATAACTGTACGAAGTCGATCATTTACTGATCGTATCCGTTCAATCCACCGGAGAAGAAATGCGTAAGTTCCACAAAGCTGCCGTTGTGATCGCCGCCCTCGGCAGCATCGCGCTGCTCGGCGCCGGCACTGCCCACGCCGACGGCGGTTACAGCGGCGGCAAGCAGGGCGACAAGTTCGACGTCAAGCAGGGCAGCTCCTGTCGGTCGCACGACCTGAACGTCGACGTCCTCGGCGAGGTCGGGATCCTCAACGGCCTGCTGGGCAACGCGCTCGGCGGCGAGGGTGCCCCGGGTGCGCAGGACACCAAGATGGGCTCGTCCATGGGCTGCAACAACGCCTTCGACAACAGCAGCAAGGAAGGCAAGGACGACAAGGACGACAAGGACGAGAAGGACGACAAGGACGAGAAGTAACAGGAAAACGGGTCCCGGTGTCCGCGCCGCAGGCCAGCCGCCGGGACCTGGTTTCGACGTTCCACGGCCCGCGTCCGGCCCGGAGGCGGGCCGCTGCGCTGCTCGCGGCACCCGATGAGGGCCTCACCCGGCTCGTTGCTGCCTCCTCCAGCCGAGTGGCCGATCCCTCTCGAAGTGGCTTGCGTTCTGCCGTCGGCACGTGCCGGATTCCCCTTGTGGGTCAGGGGGAAGTCAGAGCGGGTGCATCTTCCGCGATGACCTGCCGAGGGGACGGTGGATGGCGATGAGGGCCGCGTCGTCGTCGAGACGCCCGCCGGTATGGGAGAGGAGGTCACGCCGGATGTGGTGCAGGAGCGCCTCTGGGGAGTTGTCGGTCCACTGGGCGGCTCGTTCCGCGAACGGATAGAAGTTTCCTTCGCGGTCGCGCGCTTCGATGACGCCGTCGGTGTAGACGAGAAGGGTGTCGCCGGCCTCGAAGGTGACCACGTCGATGGTGTAGTCCGCCGGTGCCGTGCTGTTGACGCCCAGCGGGGGCGCGGGGTGCAGGCTCGGGGCGGTGACGGCGTGGGCGGGGCTCAGCAGGAGTGGTGCCGGGTGCCCGCAGCTCGTCATGTGGGTGATATGGCCCTGGTCGGGGATCTCCAGCAGCAGTGCGGTGACGAAGCGCTCCCCGGCCTCGTCCGCCGGCTCGAAGTCGGCCTGATAGCGGGTGACGCTCTCTTCCAGGGCGGCGGCCAGGGCGGGCAGGGCGGTGTGCCGATGGGCGGCCTCGCGGAAGGCGCCGAGCAGGAGGGCGGCCTCGCCGATCGCAGCCAGGCCCTTGCCCCGCACGTCGCCGATCATGATCCGGGTTCCGCCGTCGACACGGGTCGCCGCGTACAGGTCACCGCCGATCTGCGCCTCGTCCTCGGCAGCCAGATACAGCGAGGCGACCCGCAGGGGGCCGATCCAGTCCGGCAGCGGCCACAGCAGCACATGCTGCGCAGCCTCGGCCACCGACCGCACCTGGGCCAGTTCTCTTCTGCGCCGGTCCCGCAGGATGCAGTAGAAGACCACCAGAGAGGAGAGCGCGGCGAGGGCGACGATCTGCACCAAGACGTTCCGGGACGCCAGCACGCCGAAGTGCAGACCGATGAACGCCTGGGCGCCCACGGTGAGGAGCCCGATCACTGCGGTCAGCGCAGGGCCGGCGAAAGAGGCGGTGATCGCGGGCGCGATGACCAGCAGCGGGCCCAGGTGGACGTCCTCCGGCACCAGGATGTCCACCACGGTGATCACGATGATGAGCAGCAGGGGAATCGCCAGCAGCGCATGGCCCGGCCGCCATGGCTCCCACCAACCTGTAAAGCGCTCCCTGAGGCCCACGTCTTCCACATTGCACCGCTCCTGGGGCGGCTGACGAATTGACCGGGCGCCGTCGGTCAAGACGGCTTCCGTCGGATCCCGTTCTGCCTGTTCAAGGCGGTGAGGGCAGTGCGGTTGCCGTGCGGTGGATGCGGAGCAGCATGCGACACGATACGTTTCGTCTTGATTGGGTCGCCGACCGCTGGGCGCCTGGGGTGAGACGAGACGCTGATGTCTCTTCTATGTCTCTCCCTCCATCCGGATCGCCTTCCTGAGATCCTCCGCGGCTTTGCTGCTGCCGCCTTCCCGCGCTTCCAGCAGGGCCGCCGCGAGGGCATCGAGTTTGCGCTGAATCGCGTGTTCCGCCCGCAGTTCGGAATTCTTCAGCAATGCCAACAGCAGCAGAGTGACCGCCGTCATCAAGTCTCCGACCAGCAGTTGCGTTTCCAGGGAGAGATGAGCGAGGTGGACACCGATGAACAGGGCGATCAGAGCGAGGCAGGAGACGAAGAAGGCGGGGGAGCTGGTGAAATGTGAGGACTTCTGGGCGAGTTCGGCGAAGCGGCCCCGCTTGTCACCGCCTCGGCTGGCTGGGTGGCGAAGAGTCATGTCCCTTCCTTTCGGGTCACACAGCGGGAGGGGCGCGCTGACTGCCCGTAGCGATGCTGATGCTACGAGCAGGGTCCCCGCGAACAATGTCCGGAACACGCCACCCGGAATGACGGCCCCGCCTGATCCTCGTCCAGCCTGCGGGCCTCAGGGCCTGGTCACGGGCGCCTGGAGTTCGGTCACCCAGTCATCGCGGTTGTCCGGGCACTCCAGGCTGACCTCACGGGGGTATCCGGCCGACCGGTAGCCGTTGCCGTCGATCCAGCGGGCCAGGGCCTGGGCCGTGGGCAGCACCGTGTCCATGGAGCCGCGGTGCACGATCGTCGCCGCCTGGTCGATGGGCGGCAGGTCGAGGACCCGGAAGGCATCGTTCTGGAGGGGAGCCGCGACGTGAATGGCGGCGTGGACGATGATCCTTCCGCCGCCCTCCGGCGCGTCCTCGTAGTAGGCGACACCCGGTCCTGTGGGGGTGACGCCCGCCGCGTCCAGGCGCCGGAGCAGCTCGTCGTAGAGCGGCCCGATGACCGGGCCGATGTCCTCGGGACCGAAACTCGCGGCGGTCGCGGTCAGCTCCGCCACCCGGGCCGCCGGGACGTTCTTGATGACGACGTCGTTCGTGGGCATGTGCCCCTCGCTCTCGATCGAGCGGAGCCTCGCCTCGACCTGGACCAGCCGTGCCGCCGCGGCGGCCATTGTGGCCTCCAGCTCTGCTTGCCGCAGACGCAGCATGCCGCGCAGTTCCTCGGTGCTGATCCTCTCGTCCACGATCTGCTGCACCTGGTGGAGGGTGAAGCCGAGGTCCTTGAACGCGATGACGCGGTTGAGGCGGGTGAGCTGGGCGGCCGTGTAGTAGCGGTAGCGTTCAGTGCCTGACACCGTGTGAGGGTCAACCGGCCACCCCGCCCGGCCGACCGCTCTCGCGGACCGTTGTCCCGACTGGCGGCCCGCCCCGGTACCCATGATCAGGCCGCTCGGGATGCGCTCGACAGGATGCGGACCACTCTTGAAGTAGGGCGCCGATTGCTGCACGGCGGGGAAAAGGTGACACATCCATGGACGAATCAACCAAGATCATGCTTGCCGCCGCGTTGGCCGGCGGGTACGTACTGGGCCGTACGAAGAAGGGACGCTTCGCCCTCACTGCGGCGTCGTTCCTCGCCGGGCGGCAGTTCGGGCTGGAGCCGCGCCAGCTGTTGGCCGAGGGTGTCCGTCGGCTCGGAGAGATCCCTCAGGTCGCGGACCTGGGCAAACAGCTGAGTGGGGAGGTTCTGGAAGCCGGGCGGCAGGCGGTGGCCACCGCCGCCAACAGCGGTCTGACGGAGCTTGCCGATGCGCTGCACGACCGTACTCTCCAGCTCGAGGCCGGTGGGGCGACAGAGGAGGAAGAAGAGAGCGAGGGCGAAGAGGAGCCTGAGGAGCGGCCCCGTCGGGGTGCGTCACGGCGCACAGAGCGAGGAGGCGCGGCGAAGAAGGCCGGACAGCGGCCGACAGCCAAGAAGACCGGCACAACGAAGAAGTCCGCGAAGAAGGCGGCGACGAGCTCCGCGACCGCGAAGGAAGCGTCGGGGAAGAAAGAACCAGAAAAAAAGGCTCCGGCCAAGAAGTCCTCCGCGCGGAAGACCACGGCGAAGAAGGCGGGGACGAAAGCCCCGGCCAAGACAGGGCCGGCGAAGAAGTCCGTAAAGAAAACCACCGCGAAAACCACCAAGAAGGCATCGTCGCGCGTCAAGGGCCGGAGGTGACCGGACATGGCCAAGGCCGGACAGGGCAACGGGGACGCGGGCCTCGATCGGCTGCGTGAAGAGCTCGGCGGATTTCTGGCGGCATGGGTCGGGAACCTGGCGGAACGCGCCGGCGGCAAACTCACCGATGTTACGGAACAGCTCACCGACTTCGCAGCGAACGGCGGATCGCTGTCCGGAATCGCGGGCGGTCTGCTGGGCGGCGATTCCCCCCTGAAAGCGGTGTTGAGCGGAAAGGCAAAGGACATCAAGGACAACGTGCTGGGGAAGGCCAAGGAGGCGCTGGGCGGCGGGGGTGGGTCCGGCTCGGGCGACAAGAAGGTCACCAATATCGTCGAGGTGCTCGACGTCGGTGTGCCGCTGCGTACCGCCTACGACTACTGGACGCAGTACGACGAGTTCAGCAGCTTCACCAAGGGCGTACGCAATGTCTCGATGAACGATGAGACGACCAGTGACTGGAAGGTCAAGGTCGGTCCGTCGGCCCGTAGCTGGAAGGCCACCGTTCAGGAGCAGATCCCGGACGACCGCATTGTCTGGACGTCGGAGGGCGCCAAGGGATCGACCCGTGGTGCGGTCAGTTTCCATGAGCTGGCGCCCAACCTGACCCGCATTGTGCTGGTCGTCGAGTACTACCCCTCGGGGCTGTTCGAGAAGACCGGAAATCTGTGGCGCGCACAGGGCCGTCGGCTACGGCTCGACTTCAAGCACTTCCAGCGGTTTGTGACCTTCGCCGACGAGGCGCCGGAGGGCTGGCGCGGCGAAGTGCGCGACGGCGAGGTCGTACGGACCCATGAAGAGGTCGTGGAGGACGAAGAGGGGGAGGACGAAGAGGCGGAGGGTGAAGAGGGGCCCGAGGAAGAAGAGTATGAGGAGGAGGGCGAGGAGGGGGACGGTGAAGAGGAGGACGGCGAGGAGGATGAGACCGAGGACGAGGCCGAGGAAGAGGAGTGAGGGACTTCCTCGGCTCGCCCGGGCCCGCCCGGGCCCGCCCGGCCGTCAGTGCCTGAACTGGTGCCTCCGCCTTTCCAGTTCATACTTGGCTTTCCCCATGACCTTCTCGAATTTCCCTTTCCGTTCCATGCTCTTGTTGCCGAGCATCTTTCCGATGGTTTCCCTTGTCTTCCCTTCGGCTATTTCGCCGAGGTTCTTCGACGTCTTTCTGATGTTCATTTTCCTTGCTCCTGTCGAGTCCTTCTCGTCGAGTTGACATTTGGCGGGTTGTCATTCGGTCGGGTTGTTATTCGTGCGGTGGCAGCAACGTCCCGAGAGGCCCCAGATCCAGGTTGAGGTCCTGCATGGTCAGGTCGTAACGGGCACAGAGATCCACCATTCGGCTGTGGAGGATCATCAGCGTCGCCCCGAGCCGTTCCTCCTGTTCCTCGGTGAGATCCCCGGCGTCCACCCGTCGCAGGGCCTGGCGTTCCATGAGCTGCCGCAGCAGCTCGACGAGGGTGAGGACGAGCTTGATCAGGTCTCGTTCCACGGTGTCGGGGTCGGTGTTGAGCCGGGGTGCGGGCCCGCGGGATGCCGAGCCGGCCCGGGGCAGGGAGTCCTGCGGTGCCGCGGGGAGCAGGCGGAAGGCGCGGCTCGCCGCGTCGGCGACCTCGTCGAAGCGGCCGGGCGGGCGGTCGGCACCGTCACGTGTCATGGCGGTCTCGCGCGGGCGTGTTCTCGGGCGGAGCGATGGCGGGCCAAGGGCCGGGATTCTCTTCGCTGATGGCGACGATCAGCGCGCGCAGCGAGACGCGTACGAGATCGATGTCGGCTATGGACAGCACGACGTCCCCGGTGAGCACCACGCCACCGCTGAGCAGCCGGTCCAACAGGTCGATCAGTGCGATCTGCCGGTCCGGCAGCGGCTCGTCCGTCGCGGCCGTCGGTCCGCCCGCTGCTCTCACGGCGTGGCTCTCTCCAGCGGCTCGGCGTCGGCAGGTGTGGCGAAGGAGTACGGGGCCCAGGGGCCGGTGATCTCGATGCGTACGCCGGGAATCCCCTCGGCGGCCCGCAGCACGTCGGCATGGAAGCTCTCGGCGTGCTCCCGCGGGACGAGATAGGCGTCGTTGACGACGTTCTCGCCGGGCCCGCGGGCCAGTTCGCCCTGTTGCGGACGGTGCTGCACCCGGTCGACCGCGTGGGCGCGGGCGGCATCCTCGACCCGCCGGGCCGCCCGTTCGGCATCACGGTAGGCATCGTCGCGGGCGTGCCGCTGCGCCCTGCGGCGGCTGAGGTAGGCCCGCCCGGGGCTCAGCCCGGCGTCCGGCGGAGGTTCGTCCGGCTGCCGGGCCGCCTCGGCCGCCTCGGATGTCTCGGCCGCCTCGACGAAGATCTTGACGCCCCACTCCACCTGCGCCTCCAACGCAGAGAGCCGGTCGGCGAACGCCTGCCGACGGGTCTCGAGCATCAGGCGCACCCGCTCGTCATCGAGGTAGACGGTGGCCAGCCGGAGCGGCAGGACGGTGGTACGGGCGGCCAGCGCCTCGATGACCCGGTGGTGGGCGCGGGCGACCGACTCCAGCCAGTCCAGGTCTTCGAGATGGGCGCGCAGCGCGTCCTCCAGGAAGTCCTGCGCGGGCACCGGGCCGACCGCGACGACCACGTCTGCCTGCTGCGCCGTGCGCACCAGCCGCACCGGTGCGTCCGCCACTCCCGGCAGTCCGGCCAGCGCGTCCTCCAGCGCGCCGTCGGCATCCCGCGCGACCGCGTACGCATAGCTGATGGTGTCGTGACTGTCGGTCTCGGTCATGGCGTGTCCCGCCTCGTGTCACGGCGACCGGTCTCCGTCCGTTTGCCGGCCGTGGTCCGCGACGGGTTCGAGGCGCGCCCGGTCCGGCTGCGCTTCTCGGCCGGCGGCAGCTCACGGTCCTTGCGCAGCTCTTCGATCTCACCGCGCAGCCGTTTGTTCTCCTCGGCGAGGGAGCGGTAGCCGTCGGACGCCCGGGACGACAGCGCGGGGTCGTGCTCCCACCAGTCGATGCCCATCTCCTTCGCCTTGTCGACCGAGGCGATCAGCAGCCGCAGCTTGATGGTGAGCAGTTCGATGTCCAGCAGGTTGATCTGGATGTCGCCGGCGATGACGATGCCCTTGTCCAGGACCCGTTCCAGGATGTCGGCGAGATTGGCCGACGTGCCCTGGCCGTACTGGGTCGCTCGGGACGGGTAGTCGCCCAGCCTCCTGGCGACGGGTTCGGTCACGGCTGTTGCCTCCCTTCGCGGTCAGACGCCGGGGCCCCGTATGTGGGCCCTGATCTCGTCCAGCCGGTCCAGCAGCTCGTCCTCGCGCCGGTCGAACGTCTCCTCGTCGATCTCGCCCGCCAGGAGCTTCCGCTCCAGTTCGGCGAGTTCCCGCTCGACGGGCGCGGGGTCGTAGTACTCACGCTCTGCGGCGTCGACGACGCGTTCCACGACCCAGGCCACACCGCGTACGGGCGCCAGCGGAAGGGTGGCGAGATGAGTCAGCAGGCCCATGGAGACTCCTCAGACGAAGCTGTAGGGGGGCAACGGGCCGCGCAGCCGCAGGTCGAAGTCGCCGCCCAGCTTGTCGGCGAGGTCCTTCTCGGCGGTGCGGAAACTCTCCTCCTGGTCGTGCTCTACCAGGAAGGACACATTCAGGAAGTCGTTGCCGGTCGGCTGGGACACCACGTCCTCCCGGGCGAGGCCCTGCAGCGCATCGAGCAGCGAGGCGGCGAGCCGGTCCTGGCGGGCCTGCACTTCCTGAGCGACCAGCTCACCGAGGGCGAGCGGCAGGTCCGGACCGCCGCGGCCGCCGGTGATCTGCTCATTGAGCCCACGCGCCTCCTCGGACTCCGCGAGGATCTGGCGCAGCAGCGCATCCTCGTCCTGGGCGGCCTTCAGGTGGTATTCGACGCAGTCGGCAAGCGCCTGTAGCCGTTCGGTGAACTCCTCCGCGCGCTCCTCCAGCACCCCGCGCACGGCATCGTCGTCGTCGGCAGTGAAGCCGAACTGCAGTGGCAGCACGGTGCCGTCGGCCATCAGCCGTTCCTGAACGGCCTGGTGGGCCGCGAGATCCCGGCGTTTCGCACGAAGCTCCTCGGGGGCGTCGCTGACGATCGCGGACAGCTCGCCGGCCTTCACAGTGCGCAACGAGGCGGGCGGATCGCCCACACCGTCCACGCCGTCGAGGCGCCGGGGATGCGTGCTGGCGGTGATGGAGTAGACGTAGACGGCCATCGCTCACTCCTTTCGGTGCTGCGCTGCCCGACGGGCCGGCCGCTTCCGCTGTCCGGCGGTCTCCTCTTCCTCTGCCTCTTCCTCGGCCTCCTCGTCCGCCTCCTCATCCCCTCGTTTTCCCTTGAGCGCGTCGGTGACGGCCTCGGCGGCTCCGGTCAGCGCGCCCTTGGCCTTGCCGTGCGAACCGCCCTCGGTCACCTCGCCGACGAGGTCGGTCAGCTCTTGCGGCTTCTTGTTGCCGGCCTCCAGATCCAGCCGGTTGCAGGCCTCTGCGAAGCGCAGATAGGTGTCCACGCTCGCCACGACGACGCGGGCATCCACCTTCACCAGCTCGATGCCCACCAGCGACACTCGCGCAAAGACGTCGATGACCAGACCACGGTCCAGAATCAGGTCCAGGATGTCGTAAAGATTCCCGGAGCTGGCCCCGCCGCCCCTGGCAATGGCTTCTTGTCCTTGCGGCACCACGGTCATGGTGCCTCCCTTCACCGGCTCACCCCCGGTTCGTGGAGTGGCCGCGTCTGTCACCCTGCGAACGCCGCGCAGCGGGCTCCGGCCCCTACGTGCGGGGGTCGATCTGCCCTCGGGTGTAGCGGCGGGTGCGCTCGTACGCCACCAGTTCGCCCTCCTCGTCCAGCGTGACCCGGTAGCTCGCCATCACACTGGTGGTTGCGGGGATGCGCTCCAGTTCCAGGACTTCCACGTCCGCCTGCCAGCCGTCCTCCGTCGGTTTCACCGCGGAGACGGACTCGGGTGCCCGGCCCAGCAGCTCCTGGAGCTGCTCAGCGGCGTTCCGCATGATCCGCGCCGCCGAGGCACGGTGGGCTGGGCGCTGCGCGTCCTTGCCCGTCCGGCTGCCGCCGTCACGGGACTTCCTGGCGGTCTTGGCGCCGGATTTTCGGTTGGACGGGCGCTGGACGTGTGCTGCCCCGTCTTCTTCGTCTGCGGCCATGTTCCCTCTCCGACATCGGAGACGACATGCTGCCCGCGTCTCTCGAAAGAGACGCCTTCAGCCATGATATATGCGGCCGTCGCGAAGGATCAGGGAGAGGGCTTGCCTGGGGTTGCCCAGGGTTTTCCGGGCGTCGCGGTGGGTGAGCCAGGGCCAGGGCGATGGTGGCGTCGGATGATCAGGATGAGTGCGGTCGGCGGCCGAAGGGCGGCGCCTGTCTGTCCGCTTCGCGGGTCCGACAGGCGCGCGGTCGCGTCCGATACTCCCGTCCTCAGTGGCCCAGGGCCTTGCGCAACTCATCCTTGTTCATGGTGGAGCGGCCTTCGATGTTCCTCTTCTTGGCTTCTTCGTAGAGCTGTTCCTTGGTCGGCCCTTGCAGGCCGCGAGCGGAGCGTTCGCCGCCCCGCTGCGGTGCGGACTTGGCGTCCTTCGTGGAGGTCTCGCCGCCGGCCCTGGTCTCGCCGGCGCGGGCGCGCTCTTTGTTGACCACCCTCGCGGCGATCTCTTCGGCACGTTTCTCGGAGACGCCGTGCTGCAGCGCGTTCTGCTTGATGTGCTCGTACTGCCGCTCACGCTTCTTGCTGGCTCCTGCAGGCATGACGTCCTTCTCTGCGATCGTGCTGGACCAGCCGCCCGCGTGCTGCTTGCGGTCGGCTCCGGTACCAGTCCACGCCAGATACGCGCCGGATGCCAGGTCAACGCGCCGACATGCAGCCAGACATAACCCGGTGAGTCGGCGACGGGCCGCGCCCGGCGCCTCGTGCGGGGCCGCATACCGTGTGGAGAGATGAGTGCACGACGGACAGGGGCGGTACATGCTTACGTGGGTTCTCGCGGTACTCGTTCCGGCCGGCACTCGTTCCGGCCGGTCTGATCGCCGTGGGGGAGCGGTAACGGTCGTTTGGGAGGAGGCTGGTGAAAGGGGAGTCCGGCGTGGACCTGGTACTGCTGGGTTTCGGTTTTCTGGTCGTATGCGGGGCCATCGTCGTGCTCGTGCGTGTCGTGCTGCGCCCCAATCGCCGCTCGGATGCGATGGTGCGCCGACCGGACTGGCGCACTCTGTGGGGTCCGGGCAATGTGTCGGCCTCCGGGGTGCGGTCGTTGCGGCGCCTTGCGCGTGAGTACGAGGAGGGGACACCGGCGCATCGCGTGCTGACGGAACTGGTGGCCCGCCGCGAGTGGGCGGGTGGGCCCAGGACGGGACCCCGTCCCCCAGAGGTCGATGCCGGTATGCGGTGGGACGGCTGGCTGGAGATCATGGGCCGCAGTGACCGGCTTGCGCGCAGATGCGTCCGTGAGGTGCGTACCTATGTCGGCAGCGGAGACTTCCCCTTCGGCGGCTGGGAGACCATCGCCCCGGGACAGGAGCAGACGGCCAGGTGGGCCAGTGGCCTGGAGCCCTGTGCGCGGATGGCGGCGTTCGAGCTCATCGACCTGGGCGCGAAGCCATGGGGGGCCAAGTGCTTCGTCGACCCGCGGACCGGTGCCCCCGTCCTCCGATACCGCAACGGCACGTTGCGGGTGGCGGACAGGTGGCCTCGTCCGGGAAGCGCCGAGTGACGGCGGTCGCCGGGTGAGGGCAACAACCGGAGATCCGGAGGTCCGGAGGTCCGGAGGTCCAGAGATCCTGATGGGGCATCAACTGTGTCCGTTTCGGGGGTGGTTGATGTGACGAGCCGGAGAGAACGCGAGTGGTCGACGCGCGCCTGAAGGGGCCTTGACCCTGACCCGGATCTCGGATCCTGGGGCGACGTCGGTGCCTGGTTCCGGCGAGGCATCGCACACTGTGCCCGCCTCGACCGGCCCCCGGCAGTGTCTGCCCTTGCGCGCCCGTCCGGACGGGACCAGCCGCAGCCCCGCGTTCTCCGCGAGGGTGCGCGCCTGTGCAAGGGTTCTGCCGATGAGGTCGGGCACGCGCGTTGTTGTCTGGACGGCGGTGCTTCCGGGCCGTTGCGGTGCTCGGGCGGTGGGACGCCCGGCGTCCGGCTCCCCGGCGGCCGGCCGCGCGGCGTCCGGGGCGGCGATGGCGTACAGACCGGCCGATACGGCCATCAGCGCGCCGATCAGGTACACCGCACCCCGGATGCGGCGCCGAGCCGGACGGCCGGCGCCTGCCCGCCCCTCCGGCTCTTCCGCATCCTGTTCCGGGGCAACGGCGGACGGCCCCGGAGCGGGGAACACCAGCGTCGGCTCCGTGTGCAGAGAGACGGCCGGCGCGCGGGGGGTGAGGGCCACGGACGCCGGGCGGCCCGGTCCCGCATACGGGTCCGCGGCGCCGGAGGGAAGGCCGGCCAGGACCCGTTCGATGTCGCGGCGCATTTCCTCGGCATCGGGGTGACGGTCCCCGGGCGCCTTGTTCAGGGCCCGCAGGACCAGAGGGTCGCAGCCGGGCGGCAGCCCCCGTACAAGCGACGACGGAGGCGGCGGTTCGGCCTCCACGTGCTGGAGGATCAGGCTGACGACGCCGTCACCGAGGAACGGCGGCCGGGCCGTCAGCAGTTCGTACAACAGACAGCCGGTGGAATAGAGATCGGCGGGGGCACCCACGGCCTTCCCCTGGGCCTGCTCGGGGGAGAGGTACCTGGGCGTACCGATGACCGCGGTGCGCTGGGTCAGGGGTGCGCCCTGCACATCCACCCGTCGCGCGGTACCGAAGTCCGTCACCTTGACGACTCCGTCGTGGGAGAGCATCACATTGGCCGGTTTGATGTCGCTGTGGACGACGCCGCTGCGATGCGCGTAGGCCAGCGCCTCCAGCACCCCGGTGGTCAACTCCAGGGCCCTCGTCGGCGAGAGCCTGCCTCCGCCGTGCAGAAGGTCCGCAAAAGTCGGTCCGTCGACACGCTCCATCACGATGTAGGGAACGTGCACCCCTCCCACGAGGTCTTCCCCCGTGTCGTAGACGGCGACGATCGAGGGGTGGTTGAGCGACGCGGCCGACAGCGCCTCGCGCCGGAAGCGCGCCGCCGACGGCGCGTCCCCGGCCAGATCGGACCGCAGGGTCTTCACCGCAACGCCGCGGTCGAGCCGCAGATCATGCGCGGCATGGACCTCGGCGGTACCGCCCCGGCCCAGTAGCTCGCCCAGCTCGTACCGGTTTCCCAGGCGGCGTACCCCGCCGGGGTGCGGGCCCGCGAGGAAGCCCGTAGATGCCCCCGCCTCCATCATCGGCTCCTTACTGCGGGTCGTCGGCCGCGTCGGAGTCGGCCGCGTCCGCCGCCCTTTCGGCTTCCTCGACCGTCTTCGTCATCTGCTCTTCCCGGTCGGACGAGGAAGCGGGCGACGAGGTGGGCGATGAGGATGACGAGGACGACGACGAGTGGGTGTCCGGGGGTGAGGAGGCTCCGTGGGGCGCGGAGCTCCCGGCCGACCGCTGTCCGCCGGAGGACCCCGAGCAGCCGGTGGCCGCCAGGACCGGCACCGCGACCGCCGCCGTCAGCAGCAGTGCGGTACGCCGGGCCCGCTTCATGAGCCGTCGCCTTCCTTGGCGTTGTCCCTCGTCGAGCACCAGGCCGCGACGGCCTTGAGGTCGACGCGCTCCCGGGTGAGGGTCGGCTTCAGCTGCTTGCGGCGGGTGAGCCGGTCCTGGAGGAACGTGGCGACCGCGTCGTGGTTCTTGGCGCGGGCGTTCTTCACCCGCTGCGCCATCCGTGCGATGGAGCCACGGGTGTGCACACCGCCGTTGAGCCGGGCGAGCGCCCGGTCGATGCGCTTCTCCAGCCTGGGCACCCGGGTGCAGATGCCCTTGCCCTCGGTGTGCCGCTGCCGGTCCGGGTGGACCTTGGCGTGCGAGGCGGCCGGGCCGCTGGCGGATTCCGCTGCGTTCGCGGGCGCCGCCGCGCTCAGCAGGGAACCGGTGAGCGCGAGTCCGGCGAGGGCTGTGGCCACTGTGGTTTTGGGACGCTGCATGGTCATGCTCCTTTCCAGGGGCGGTTGGACACGGCCGCTGCCTCCGCACCGGGTGCGGACGGGCCGTCTGCCGCAGAACGTAGGAGCGTTCTTTGTGGAGACCTTGTGAGCCGGAGCGCCGCAGTGCACGGGGCCGGCGCGGGAACGGAGCGGCACAGGGAAACCACAAGGAACGCTCCTAGGCTCCGGAGGTATCGGACGCCAGCGGTACGCAAGTCCAGCGGTACGGGAGTACAGCGGCATTGACCCCAGGAGGCACAGTGGAATGCGGTGGTTTCCTCAAACCGGACGAGCGCCCGGTCACGGGCCTCACCACCCTCGCCCCCCTCACCACCCTCACCACCCTCACACGCACCGAACCCGGTGAACTCCGCCTGCCCCGCAGCGGCTGGCTGCTGCGCATCGCGCGGGGCTCCGCGGGCCGACCCGCCCTGGAGGTGCACAGCGGGGCCGGGCTGATCGATGTGTCCGTCATGACCACGCTCAGCGTTTCCCCGCTGCGGGGCGGCCGGCACAGCGGCCGCTCCGCGACCCGCTGGTCGGTGGCGTGGGGGCAGCTGCCGCCCGGCGCCGACGTCGTCGAGGCCACCTTCCGCGGGTGGCGGCACGGCCTGAGCGTCCAGGCGCTCACGGTTGCCGATGCGTTCTGGGTGGCCGAGGTCGGCGACCGGTTCCGCTCGGTGACGTGCTCGGCGGGCACCACCCTCGTCACGGCGCGGGTGGTCAGGGAGCCCCGGCCCCGGTCGAGGTGACCGGCTCAGTCCTCGGCCGGGTGCCGGGGGAGCCCGTGCGCCGGGAACGCACTCAACCAGTCGCGGTGCAGGGGGAGTTCGAGGGTTCGGGTGTCGCTGACCGTGTCACCGGCCCGGGGCAGCCGCACCTCGACACGGGCGCCGGGCCCCTGCGGACGTTCCGTGATCTCCACCGTGCCGCGGTGCAGGGCGGTCTGCTGGGCCACCAGGGTCAGCCCCAGTCCCGAACCCGGGCTGTCCGGGCGCCGACGGAACCGCTGGAAGACCTGTGCCCGCTCGCCGGGCGCGATGCCCGGACCGTCGTCGTCCACGGTGAGCACGGCCACCGGGTCCGCCGTCCGGTCGCCCGGCCGCAGCGTCACGTGGACCCGCGCCGGTGCGCCCGGCCGGCTGCCGTGGGCCACCGCGTTGCGGAGCAGGTTGTCGACCGCCATCCGCAGCCCCGGCTCCCAGGCGTTCAGCCGCATTCCGGGGGCGACGTGGGTGGTCAGCACCGCTTCGGGGTGGTGCCGTGCCAGATCGGCCACCGCCGCCGCGACGAGTTCGGAGAGGTCCACGAGGGTGAATGCGTCGGCTTCCACCAGGTCTCCCCGGGCCAGTGCCCGGAGCGCGACCAGCAGGCCCATCAGCCGCTGATGCCCGGAGTGCAGGTCCTCCAGGATCTCGGCGCGGTCGGCCGGGTCGAGATCCGGGTGGTCGGTGAGGACGTCCAGGTTGGTCTGCATGCCCATCAGCGGCGTACGCAGCTCGTGGGAGGCCGTGGCGGAGAAGGCGCGGGCGGTGGCCAGCGCCTCCTGGGTCCGCGTCGCCTGCTCGTCGTAGCGGGCCAGGACGGTCTGCAGGGTGCCGGCCAGGTCGTCGACTTCGGTGATCCGCGACCGGGTGTGCTCCAGACGGGCCGTACTGGTACCGGGGTCCAGGCCGCCGGCCTGACGCTGAAGCCGCCGCAGCGGCAGCGTGGCGCGTTCGGCGATGGCGAGGGAGACCAGCCCGGCCAGGGGCGCGGCGATCAACGCGACCAGGAAAATGCGCTTCTGTACGGTGTCGATCTCGGCGCTTCCGGCCGATCCGGGGGAGAACACCCACAGCGTGCCGTGCCGTCCGGCCTGTACGTTCGCGCCGCCGACCTGTACCGACAGTGCCCGCCAGGAGTGCCCCCGGGACCGTACCGTCACCGGTTCGAGCGCCGCGGGAGGCAGCGGCACCGCGTCGGCGGGCTGCGGACCGGCCTGGGCGACCACCCGGCCCGGCGCCTGCCCGCCAGTAGCAGCCTGCCGGTCCGTGGCTGCGGGCCCGTTGGCGGCCGCGGTGAGCCGTACTCCGACGTCGAGGCCCGCATCGAGCAGCCGCCGCTCCTGGTTGGCCGCCTTCCTGGGCCGCCCGCTGCCCTCGGTCCGCAGCAGACCGCGGGCCAGCGGCAGCAGTACCGTGGCCCGCTCCCGCAGACGGGCGTCCTGTTCTGCGTGCACATCATGGGTGACCAGCCGCAGCAACAGCGCCCCCGAGCCCAGGACCAGCAGGGGAACCGCGACGCCCATCGCCAGGGCGATCCGCGTCGAGAGCCTCATCGAGCGGCCTCCGGTCCGCACGCCGCCCGCAGCACGAAGCCCACCCCGCGGACGGTGTGCACGATCCGCGGCCGGCCCCCGGCTTCCAGCTTTCGCCGGAGGTAGCTGACGAAGGTGTCGACGGCGTCGGTGCGCACCTCGAAGTCGTAGCCCCACACACGATCGAGGAGCTGGTCGCGGGTGAGGACGACCCCCGCGTTGCGGACGAGTACCTCCAGCAGCTCGAACTCGCGCCGGGTGAGCCGCACCTCCGCGCCCCCGTACGTCACCTCCCGTGCGGCGGCGTCCACGACCAGGTCACCGACCCGTACCGCGTCCGTCGCGCCGGGCGGGCGGCGGCGCAGCAGGGCCTGCAACCGGAGCACCAGCTCCTTGAGTGCGAACGGTTTGACGAGGTAGTCGTCGGCCCCGGCCTGCAGGCCCGCGACCCGGTCGTCCAACTCGTCCAGTGCGGACAGCATCAGCACCGGCACCTCGTCCCCGCCGGCACGCAGCGTGCGGCAGAGGTCGATGCCGCTGATCCCCGGCAGGGAGACGTCGAGCACGATCACGTCGGGAGGTGTGGCCGCCAGTTCGGCCAGCGCGGCCGGGCCGTCCTCGGCGAGCGCGACGGCGAAGCCGTTCAGGCGCAGGCCGCGTCCGAGGGAACGCAGGATCACCGCGTCGTCATCGACGACGAGGACGCGTTCGATGCGCTTCGCCGCGCACATGCAGGACTCCGCTCTGGTCTCATCGGGCTCATCCGCTCGCCCCGCAGTTGTTGCAGGACCACCGGCCGTCGGGCCCTTGGATCACAAAGCCGCCGCATCGGGTGCAGTTCACCTTCGGTGCCGTTCGGGTTCGCGGTCCGCTCCATGACGGCAGCCCAGGTGAGGGTAGCCGCGCCCCGACGGTAGAAGGCAATCTTGTGGGATTGCTGTGACGCGTTGGCCCCGTCCCCAGCGGCCCGGCTCACCCCTGGAGGCGGTCGGCGAGGGCGGTGGCGATCGCTCGGCGGGTGGGTGCGTCGACGAACGCCCACTGGCCGTTGGGGTTGGTCTCCAGCCAGATCCAGCGGCCGTCGGCCCGCAGGGCGAAGTCGAATGCTCCGAAGAGGAGCCCGAATGCCTCGAGGTAGGCGTGTACCGCGGTACGGACGGCAAGGGGTGTGTCGGCAGGGGAGTAGGCGAGGGAGTCGTAGTCCTGGCGCCAGTCGAGGTGGTCGCCGTCGATGTCGATACGGGTGGCGAAGAGCTGATCGCCGACGGCGGCCAGTCTGATGTCCGCGATTTTGGGGACGCAGGCCTGGAACAGGTGCGGGCAGGCCGAGACGCTGTCGTCGATGTCGTCGGGATCGACGGTGCGGACCCAGATGGTGCGGGCGGGGGGGTGCTTCTCGCCATCGCGACCGATGCGTCACGAGCTCGTGAGGATGACGAGTTGCCGGGTCGCTCGGGTCATTGCGACATAGCGGTCGACCGCTCCTTCGATGCCCTCGCCGAAATCCTCCGGGTCGACGAGGACGACCAGGTCGAACTCGAGGCCCTTCGACAGCTCCGGGGTCAGGGAGCGGACGCGGGACGTCGTACGGAATGGGCCACCTCCGATGTCACCGGCGCCGATGACGCAGGCGATCCCGTCGGCGTGTGCGGCGAGCCAGTCGTCGAGGACCGAGGGCAGGTCCGCAGCGGATCCGTGGACCACGGGGATGCCGCTGCTGCGGATGGAGGTCGGCACGTTGGCGTCCGGGAGCGCGGCCCGGATGACCGGCTCGGCTTCCGCCATGACCTCTTCCGGCGTCCGGTAGTTGATGCTCAGAGAGGCCAGGTTGATCCGGTCGAGTCCGATCCGCTCGAGCCGTTCCTGCCACGACTCCGTGAACCCGTGCCGGGCCTGGGCACGGTCCCCGACGATGGTGAAGCTCCGGGACGGGCAGCGGAGCAGCAGCATCTGCCACTCCGCGTCGGTCAGTTCCTGCGCCTCGTCCACGACGATGTGCGCGAACGGGCCGGCGAGCAGGTCCGGTTCGGCGGTGGGCAGTTCGGACTCGTCGACCAGGCTGACCTGGGCGTCCTGGCCGCGCAGCATCCTCACCAGGCCCTCGCCGTTGTCGCCGTCGGCGCCGGAGTCGGCCGCGGCGTCGATCAGGTTGTCGACGACCTGCGCCATGCGCTCGCGCTGGGCGGCGAGGACGGCCTCATGCCGACGCTTCCGCCGGGCCGCCTCCGGGTCGCCGAGCCGCTGCCGTGCCGCGTCCAGGAGCGGCAGGTCGGACACTGTCCAGGCCTGGGGGGCCTCCTTGCGCTGGAGCGTGCGCACCTCGTCGGGGCTGAGCCAGGGAGCACACATCCGCAGATAGGCGGGTACCGACCACAGGTCTCCGACGAGGTCGGCCGCTTCGAGCAGCGGCCACGCGCGATGGAGCGTCGTGACCAGCTCTTCGTCGTGCAGCAGCGACCTGCCGAACTGGTCCGGCGAGACGTTGTCGTCGCCGTGCCGGTCCCTCAGGATCGCGACCAGCTCCTCCCAGATCTGCTCGCGCGCCTCGTTGTGCGGAGTGCCTGGTTCCACGGCTTCGAACGCCTCGGCCCAGTCGTCGGCGCTCAGCCAGATGTCGGACCAGTCGGTCGAGACCGTCATCCCCTCGGCGGGCGGCTCCTCGTAGAACCTGACGGCCGTCTCGACCGCCTTCACCATGTTCGCGGTGGACTTGAGGCGGGCCACGTCCGGGTCGGCCTCGACCGCTGCGCCGGCTCCCTCGGCGACGAGGTCCCGCAGAGTGCAGGTCTGCACGCCCTCCTCTCCGAGACTGGGGAGGACGTCCGAGACGTATGCCAGGTACGGCCGGTGCGGACCGACGAACAGCACACCGCCCCGACGGTGACCGAGGCGAGGGTCGGAGTAGAGGAGGTAGGCGGAGCGGTGCAGCGCGACGACGGTCTTCCCCGTACCCGGACCGCCGTCGACGACGAGGGCGCCCCGGGACCCCGCGCGGATGATGGCGTCCTGGTCGGCCTGGATGGTGCCGAGCACATCGCGCATCCGCGCCGACCTGTTGCTGCCCAGGCTGGCGAGGAAGGCGGACTGGTCGTCGAGCGCGGCGTGCCCGGCGCAGCGCCCGATCAGCTCGTCTCCGACAAGACCGTCCGAGGCGAACACCTCGTCCCAGTAGTCGCTGATCCGGCCGCGGGTCCAGCGGTACCGGCGGCGGCTTGCCAGACCCATCGGGTTGGCGTGGGTGGCTCCGAAGAACGGCTCGGCCGCGGGGGAGCGCCAGTCGAGCAGCAGCCGACGCCCCGCGCTGTCGGTGAGGCCAAGTCGTCCGATGTACACCGGCTCGGGGCGGTCCGCGCTGACCATGTGCCCGAGGCACAGGTCCAGTCCGAAGCGACGCAGCGCCCGCAGGCGAGCGGTCAGCCGGTGGATCTCCGCGTCCCGGTCCATCGCCTGCCGGCCCATGCCGCCGGGCGCCCTGCGCTCGGTGTCGAGGCGGTCGGACAGTTCGGCTATCGCCTGCTCAAGGCTCTCCGCGAGGGCCGCGAAGTGCTCTTCGTCGCCGGCGATCAGCGTCGGGTCGGCCTTGGGGGAGAGGCGGTCAGGAAGGTCGAACACGCTGGTGGTCAGCGGGTCCACGGGCATGGGCATGGGCATCGGCTCCGATCTGAGGTCGCTCGCTGGCGACCATGGCGCGCGCAGGGAGGCGTCTGGGGTCTGGGGTCTGGGGTCTGGGCTCCGGCTCGGCGATCCCGCGTGGCTCACGCGGGCATCGGCGGCCTCTCTTGGCCGATCGCGTCGAGCAGCAGCTTCGCCGACGCCGTTGCTCCGCCGGCGCGGTTCGTTCCGGCCACGGTGGTCGCCCGTGCGCGGGTCTCGGATTCCACCTCCGCGCCGAGTCCCCGCAACCGCACCGCGAGACCTGCCGGCGGTTCGACGTCCCCGCGCGACCCGTACGTCGACAACACCACACGCACTTCGCTGCCCCCGTTTCCTCGATTTCCGGCTTCGGCCGGAGATTCTGCGGCACGACGGGGGCCTTGCCGCAAGGCCCCCCATGCGCTATAAGTTGAGAGTGGCAAGGAGTGGGTGCATACCTCCTTGCCTTTGTTTTTGGAGACCGGGAAGGCTAGTCGGCGACCTTGAGCAGCAGCTTCCCGGTACTCGTCCGCGATCCCATCAGCCGATGCGCCTCCGCCGCCTCCGACAGTGCGAACTCGGCGGTGACCGGCAGGGCGACCGTCCCGTCGGCGACCTCCGCGAACGCCCGCTCGGCCAGTACCCGCAGGGCGGCGGGGGCGGTCCTGGCCAGCATGAGGATGGAGAAGCCGCCGACTGAGACCCCCGTGGGGTACAGGTCCGGCTGCCCGACGCTCCATGGCTCGGCCGAGCTCGCGTTGCCGAAGGAGACCAGGCGGCCGAAGGCTGCAAGGGAGGTCAGCGAGGCCCGCAGCGTCTCACCGCCGACCGGGTCCAGGGCCAGGTCGACCCCGCGCTCGCCGGTCGCGGTCCGGACGGCCTTCTGGAAGTCGCCGACGAACACCTCGTCGTAGCCGTACGCGCGGGCGTACTCGGCCTTGGCGGCCGACGACACCACGCCGTACACCGCTCCCGCACCCGCCGCCTTCGCCAACTGGCCCACGGCCGTGCCGATTCCGCCGGCTGCGCCCTGGACCAGGACGGTTTCGCCGGGCTGCAGCCGGCCCACCGCATGCAGCAGTGCGTACGCCGTGGGCAGCACCGTCGGGAGGGTCGCGGCCGTACGCAGGTCGACGCCCTGCGGCAGCGGGAAGACGGTCGCCGCCTCCGCCACGGCCACCTCGGCGTAGGCGCCGCCGTCCGTCAGGGCGGTCACCTCCTGGCCGACGGACAGCCCGGTCACGCCCGCGCCGACCGCCCGCACCCGCCCGGAGACCTCCAGGCCGGGCCGGAAGGGGAGCGCCGGCACCCGGTAGCCCTCGGCGCGCGCCTTCAGGTCCGCGAAGTTCACCCCTGCGTATGCGACGTCGATGCTCACCTGCCCCGGGCCGGGTTCGGGGACGTCCGCCTGCACCACCTTCAGGACCTCGGGGCCGCCGTACTCCGCAAGCTCGATCGCGCGCATGCCATGCCTCCAGCTCGACTGTTCCTCGACTGTCCGACGAGGAGTGGTCAACGAGAAGTGTTCAAGGAGAAGTGTTCAATGAAAAGCGAACACTCGGGAGTGTATGGTTTTCATCGAACACTCGGCAAGCGCGAATCCACGAAGGAGGACAACGTGACCGCCGCCAGTCATCGGACCGCCCCCGAGCACACCCACCCCGACGCCGTCCCCGTCCTCACCGCGCTCGCGGCCCTCGCCGATCCCGTACGACTCACTCTCGTCCGGGAGTTGGCGAGCTCCCCCGAGTGGTCGCGGGCCTGCGGCAGCTTCGATGTGCCCGTCGGGAAGGCGGCCCTCAGCCATCACTTCGCCGTGCTGCGCGGAGCGGGCCTCGTCGAGCAGCGCGACCAGGGCCCCAAGCGCGTCAACCGGCTCCGTCGGGCGGAGTTCGACGCCCGCTTCCCGGGGCTGCTCGAACTGGTGCTGCGTCCGGACCGGTGTGACTAGCGCGTGTCCCCGGCGAGACGGGCGAGTCCGGTGAGGGCGGCGGCGTCCCGGCTGCCCGGCTCGGCGCTGAACACGTGCACTACCAGGCCCGTTTCGCCGGGCGCGGCCGGAACGTGGAGCGTCTCGAAGTCCAGGGTGAGCAGTCCGGCCTCCGGGTGCCGCAGCCGCTTGCGACCCGCCGCGCACATGACGACCTCGCCGGTGGCCCAGATGTTCCGAAACTCGGCGCTGTGCTCGGACAGTTCGGTGATGAGCGCGGCCAGTTCCACGTCGTCGGGGTAACGCCCTGCGGAGACCCGCAGTTGGCCCACGGCCTCGGCCGCCCTGTCCTCCCACTCGGGGTGGACAAGCCGGGAGGCGGGGTCGAGGAAGAGGTATCTGGCGTTGTTCCGGTCGCGGCGGACCGGGTCGGCCAGGCCGCCGATCACTTCGGCGCCCAGGCTGTTCCAGGCCACCACGTCAAGGCGGTGGTTGGTGGCGAAGACCGGGAAGTCGGCCATGGCGTCCAGCACCCGCTGGAGCAGGGGGCTGACCCGCGCCTCGGGAGCGTGGTCGCGCTGGGCGCCGGCCAGGGTCGCAAGGTGCCTGCGCTCCGCCGCGTCCAGCCCCAGCGCCCTGGCAAGCGCGTCGAGCACCTCGTGGGACGGCTGGGTTGCCCGGCCCTGTTCGAGGCGTACGTAGTAGTCCACGCTGATCCCCGCGAGCTGGGCCAGCTCCTCGCGGCGCAGCCCCCGCACTCGCCGACGGCCGCCGCCGGCGAGCCCGACGCGCTCGGGCGCGACGCGCCCCCGGCGGGCCCGCAGAAAGCCGCCGAGTGCCCGCCGGGTGTCGCCGATCCCGTCGATCCGGTGGGTTGTGCCGTCCGTGTGCCTGGCTTGGTCCATGCCGTCCGTGCCATCCATGCCGTCCGTGCCATCCATGCCGTCCGTGCCGTCCATGCGCTCAAGTATGGGTGGCCCCCGGAGTACCAGGAATGCGGGTCCGCCGGTCGCACAGGGTGCTGGCTACCCCTCCCGGCCTGCGGGAACGTGGCGGCATGACCGATGCCACGCCGCAGCAGCGGCAGAAGAAGATCCTTGTCGTCAGCGCCCACCCGGAGCCCCGTTCCCTCAACGCTGCTCTGGCCGACTTCGCGGTTGGGCACTTGCGTGCGGCAGGGCACGAGGTGAAGGTGTCCGACCTCCACGCGATGAAGTGGAAGGCGCCGGTGGACGCCGACGACTTCCCCGACCACGCCGCGGACCAGCGCCTTGATGTGCTGGCCGCCCATGAGCGGGCCACACTGGAGGGCAGGCTGTCGCCCGACATCGCGGCCGAGCAGGAGAAGGTGCGCTGGTCGGACGCGGTGATTCTGCAGTTCCCGATGTGGTGGTTCTCCGTGCCCGCGATCCTCAAGGGCTGGATCGACCGGGTGTTCACCAACGGGTTCGCACACGGCCCGGCAGTCCCCCCGCCCTACAGCGAGGGAGCCCTGGGAGGGCGGCGGGCACTGCTGTCGACGACGATCGGAGCCCGGGAGTCGGCGTTCTCCGACCGGGGTATCCACGGAAGCCTCGCGGAGGTCCTCCACCCCTTGCAGCACGGGGTGTTCTGGTTCACCGGGATGGCGCCGCTCGATCCGTTTGCCGTGTACAGCACGATCGACCTGCCGCAAGAGCGGTTCGCGGCGGTCGAGCGGGAGTACGGCCGACGGCTCGACGGACTCTTCACGGATGAGCCGGTCCCGTTCCGGTCGCTCGTCAGTGGCGACTACGACCGTGAGATGCGGCTGCGGCCGGGGGTGGAGGCGCCGGGGACGAGCGGACTGGAGATGCACCTACACCCGCATGAATGAGTGGCCGGTGCCCTTTTCGTGCGTGGGCGAGGCCGGCGGCGGTCCGTTCGGGTCTGCTGTAGAGCCTGGTGGTTGCGGTACTCGTAGCCTACGGGGACTCAGCCTGCCGCCATGTGCGAAGGTCGGTTGGCCGCGCGGGTGCGCGGCGCCGAGTGTGGTCAAGGGGCAGGTAGTGGGCGTTACGGGCGGCTGGTCTGGTGTGGCGGACGGGTGTGCCGGTGCGCACGGCGGGGTGGCATTGCGGCCTCGTGGGCTGGTGGATCTGCGGGGGTCGGGTGACGTGCCGGCCACGCTGTCGTATCCCGCAGGTGCCGTGGTGGTGGTCTCCGGGCTGCCGGGGAGCGGCAAGAGCACCCTGCTGCGGCGTTGGTCCCGGGCTGCGTCGGTCGTCGATCCGCGGGTTCTCCATGTCGCCTACGAGGCGGTGATGCCCGCCTGTCTGCCGTACGCGGTGTACCGGCCCTGGGTGCGGTGGGCGCACTTCCGGTGGCTGCGCAAGGCGGCGCGGGGCGGCGGGCCGGTGCTGGTCCACGACTGCGGCGGCCGGCCGTGGATGCGTCGTTGGCTGGCCAGGAGCGCCGGACGCCAGGGACGGGAACTGCATCTGGTCGTGCTCGACGTGGGAGTGACCGAGGCGCTGGCCGGCCAGGAAGCGCGAGGCCGGCGGGCCCCGCGGCGTGCCTTTGCCCGTCATCACAGAGGTCTTGACCGCCTGCTGCGGGGGGTGTCCAGGCACGGCGCTGTGGTGGATGCGAGGGTTGGGATTCCCACGCCTGACGGGGTGTCGGAGGCGGCCTCGGTGGTCCTGCTCGACCGCGGTTCGCGAGAACGTGTCGCATCGGTGGAGTTCGTCCCCGCGTCGGCCCCCTCGCGGACGCATGTGAGGGGGCCTTCTGCAGAGGCGGCTTGACCCGCCCCCCTCGAGGGGGCCGAGCCGGTGCCGGGAGTCCGGCGTCCTGCACGGAGGCAGGCCCTACGGCCTGCTTCGGCGCAGTGGCGGTTCCAGGCATGCGGGGGTGGGGCCCTCGGGGCGGACCACAATGCCGTATGTCGCCTTCGTGGGGGTGGAGTGGAACCTCACGCTGTGGGCCGGCAGCAGATGTTCCAGCAGCACGGTCGCTTCGCGGAGCGCGAATTGCAGACCGAGACAGGCGCGGGGGCCGATGCCGAAGGGGAAATAGGAGCCTTGGTGGGTGGGGCGGCCGTTCGGGGTGGTGAAGCGCTGCGGGGCGAAGCGCTCCGGGTCCGGCCACAGATGGGGATCGCGGTGCGTGAGATACGGGCAGAGCAGGATGTCGGTGCCCGCCGGGACGGCGTAACCGGCGAGGGTGTCGTCCTCGGCGGCGTGGCGGGGCATGATCCAGGCGGACGGATAGAGCCGGAGCGTTTCGTGGATCAGGGCCTGGAGGGCCTGGCGGCGTTCCGCCGATCCCTCGCCACCGGCGGCGAGAGCGTGTTCGCGGGCGCTGGGGTTGTCGTTGAGGAGCAGATAGAGCCAGGTCAGGGTGGTGGCGGTGGTCTCGTGCCCGGCCACCAGCAGGGTGATCAGCTCGTCGCGGATCAGCTGGTCGGTGTACTCGGCACGGTCGGTGGCGGCGTCGACGAGGACATGCAGCAGCCCCGGTCCGTGGGGACCGGTGGCTCCGCTGCGGGCGGTCTCGATGGCGTACCGGGCGACGGCGTCGATCCGGGCGAGGTCGGCGGCGACGACCTCCTGGGCTTCGGAGGCATCGGTCGGCAGCGTGGGAAGGGCGGCCACCACCGCCGCCACGGAGGCCAGTTCGCGCTCGGTCTTGTCATCGAGGGGGTGCCCGGTGAGGGAGCGCCAGATCGTGTCCAGGGCGAAGCGGTGCATCTCCCGCCCCAGATCGAAGGTCTGCCCGGTGCGTGCGTACTGTGACCAGCGCCCGGCGGTGGTCCGGGCGGCTTCGGTGATCCGCTGCTCGTAACGGCGCATCCCGGTACCGGTGAACTGGGACTGCAGGAGGCGGCGTTGCTGCTTCCACGCGCTGCCGGTGGCCGCCACGACGCCATCGCCGATCAGCAGCCGGGCGCGGTGCGAGCGCTTGACGTAGCGCTCGGGCTGCCGGGCGAGTACGTGGTGGACCGCCCGCGGGTCGGTGACGAGGACGGTGGGGCGCGGCCCGAGGCGAAACGCGGCGATGCCGCCGGTCCGTTCGCGCACCTGGGTCAGCAGATCGACCAGCTCACCCCCGCCGGAACGCCATCGCTCCACGAGCTCGGGCCCGGCTTCGGGGACCGGCCGCCCCGCTCCGGGAACGTCGGGGACGGGGTCGAGGCTGGCTTCGGTGGCCACAGTTGTCTCCTGGTCAGCTTCTGGGCTGGGCTCCTGGCGGAGGGCGGGCAGCACGTACTGTACGAGAACAGTCACGGTTGGTGACAGCTGGTGGCTGCCGCGAGAGCGGGCGTGACCTGGTCGGAGCCGGGGCTGACGGTGTGGCGATGCGGTGTGCGGCAGTTGGAGTAGTGGACCGGCATCCTGTCAGGGGTATCGAGGCCCTCCGCAGCGCTAAATCCGTCGACAGGGACGTACGCGATCGCGAGAATCCGGGCCATGTCTGTGAGCGAGCCTGTGAGCGAAACGTTCTTCTTCGGGCTCACCACCTGGTGCCCGGGTCCGGCGGCCAGCCGGTGAGCGGTGCGTTGCTCCCCGTGCTGTGGCTCTGCGGCCCGCCGGGAGTCGGCAAGACCACGGTGGCCTGGGAGTTGTCCTCCCACCTCACACGGGCCGGGATCGAGACCGCCTTCGTCGACATCGACCAGTTGGGCATCTGCTACCCCGAGCCCGCGTCCGATCCCGGTCGGCATCGGATGAAGGCACGCAATCTCGATGCGGTGGTGGCCGGTTTCCGGGCGGCCGGCGCACGGTGTCTCATCGTTTCCGGTGTCGTCGATCCCGTCCGCGGAGTGCACGTCGACCGGATTCCGCGGGCCGCGGTGACGGTGTGCCGCCTGCGTGCCGACCGGGACGTGCTCCGGCAGCGGTTCACCCGCCGCGGAGGGCCTGTCGAGCTGATCGACGAGGTGCTGCGTGAAGCCGGTTCCCTGGACGCGAGCGCCTTCGCACATGCCTGCGTCGACACCAGCGGTCTGCGGGTGAACGAAGTGGCGCGGCTCGTCAGGGAGCGGACCGGCGGATGGCCCTGCCCGGCTCCGGGCCGGTCGGGGGACGACACACTCGCGCCGACCGCGGTCGCCGCCCCGGACCGTAGCCGCCCCTCGGCGCAGGCGGCGCCGGGCGTTGCGGGACCGGTTCTGTGGCTGTGCGGCGCGACCGGCGTCGGCAAGTCGGCGGTCGGCTTCGAGATCTACCAGAGGGTCCTGCGCGCCGGAGCCACCGCCGCCTATCTCGACCTCGACCAACTCGGCTTCTGCCGCCCGGTTCCGGACGACGATCCCGGCAATCAGCGGGTCAAGGTCCGCAACCTGGCCGCCGTGTGGCGGACCTACCGTGCGACCGGGGCCCAGTGCCTGATCATGGCCGGCCCGGTCGAGGACCGGTCCACGGTCAAGGCGTACGCCGATGCGCTCCCTGCGGCGGGGCTCACGCTGTGCCGGCTGCACGCCGGACGGCAGCAACTGGCCCAGCGCGTCCTGCTCCGTGGCGAGGGCGGCAGCTGGGCCCAGCCGGGCGACCCGTTGCGAGGGCGGTCCGCCCCGCAGCTGCTCCGGATCGCCCAGCAGGCGGCGGCGTCGGCCGCTGCCCTGGACGCTGCCGGGATCGGCGATCTGCGCATCGACACCGACGGACGGACCGTCGGGCAGGTGGCCGATGCGATCGTCGCCGAAGCCGCCCTGCCGGGGCTGAGTACCTCGTGATTCCTCCACCCGCAGCCATCGGGCAACCAGGCGGCGCCTGCCCCTCACCCGGCCGCTACCGCCTCCGCCGCCCCCCGGCCCAGGAGGTCGTGGAGGAGGCTGGTGGCGGGGAGTTCCGGGTGGAGGTAGACGTGTTCGCCGCGCTGGCCGACGGCTGCGAGGAGGGCGTGGAAGGTGGTCTTCGCGTCCTCCGTACGTCCGGCCCGGTGCTGGGCCTGGCCGAGGAGGCCCAGGTGGAGGGGGCGGCGCAGGTGGGTTCTGGAGTCGCGGAGTTCGGCGAGGGAGGAGTGCATCAGGGTGAGACCGTCGTCCTCCTGTCCGGAGTGGGTCAGGCCCCAGCCCTCCAGCATGCCGAGCATGGCCTTCCAGTACAGCAGGCCGTGTTCTTCCGCCACCCGGACGCCCTCGGCGCCGGAGGAGCGGGCCGTGCGGGCGTCGCCTTCCCAGGCCGCCACGACCGCGTCCACGTAGAGGGCGAAGGAGCGGTCGGAGGGCCTGCTGTCGTACTCGGTCAGGCGCAGCAGTTCGCGGCGGCGTGCCGTGGCGCCCTTCCGGTCGCCCATGAGCCAGCGGGTGAAGGTGTCGTAGGAGCGGCAGGAGACGCGCGGGTCGTGCTGGAAGGTGCGAGCCAGGGAGTGGCCCTCGCGGGCGTAGCCGTCCGCCATGGTGACGCCGCGCTCCAGCTCGGCGAGTGCCTGCCGCAACTGGCCGCGGATGTGCAGGACGATGCCCTCGCCGTAGGCCGCGCCGAGCACTGCCACGGGCTGGCCGTCCCGGTCGGCGAGGTTCCGGAGCAGGCCGGAGAACCGGCGTGAGGCGTCGTAGCGGCCGGTGACCAGGTACGACGCGCACAGGGCCCAGAGCACCGACGGGTCCTCGGGGGAATGGGTGGCCTTGCCGAGGGCCCGTCCGCGGGCGAGTGCCGTCTCGGCCTCGGCGTGGCCGTAGCCCCGGGTGGTGGCCAGCACCTGGCCGAGCTGGACGTGCAGCCGCTGGTCCAGGGGCGCGGCCGAGGGGTCTTCGGGCGGCAGCAGGCCGACCAGGTGCACCGCGCGGCGCAGCCAGGTCTCCACCTGTTCGTAGGCGAGTTGCTGCTCGGCCTGTTCGGCGGCGCGCAGCAGCAGGGGAAGTGTTTCGGCAGTCGGCAGGGCGCTCTTCGCGTGCCAGGCATGGTGGGCGACCCGCTCGATCTCCGCGTCCGCCACCTGCCAGAGCCTGCGGGCGGACAACCCCTCGGCGACCCTCGCGTGCAGCCGCTGCCGGTCCTCGCGGGTGAGCTCGTCGATGAGCGTCTCCTGGACCAGGGCATGGGTGAAGTGGAGCCGTTCGGGGTGGAGGGGGTCCTCGCCGAGCAGTCCGGCGCGCATCGCCGACTCCAGTGCCGCGGCGACCGGTTCGTCCTCGCCGGCGGTGCGGTTCAGCAGATCGGTGTCGACCTCGGTGCCGATGACGGCGCACAGCCGCAGCACGCGCAGCACCTCCTCGGGCAGCGCCGCGAACCGCTGGTGCAGCGCCTCGCGGACGCCCGTCGGAATACGGGTCAGGAGGACGTCCACCGCATCGGGCCGGCGCAGGCTGTGCGCGTCACCCAGGAGGGAGACGAGCTGCATGACGAAGTACGGGTTGCCCTCGCTGCGCCGGTGCAGCACCTCGACGACCTCCGCATCGACGCCGGGTCCGGCCTGGGCGACGACGAGGGCGGCGACGGCGTGCCGGGACAGGCCGCCGAGCCGCAGGGTCTCGGTCCTGGGGCCGCGCAGCGCCTCGGAGAGCATCCGGCGCAGCGTCGGGTCGGACTCGACCTCGTGCTCGCGGGCGGTCAGGACGATGCCGAGCGGGTGGCCCTGGCTGCGGGTGCTCAGCAGTCTGAGGAGGTCCAGGGACGCGGTGTCGGCCCAGTGCAGGTCCTCCATGAGCAGGACGAGCGGCCGCTGGGCGGCGAGGGTGAGCAGGACTTCGCAGACCGCGTCGTGGGTGAGGAAGCGGGCCTGGCCCCAGTCGGATTCGAGGACCGGTCCGCCGGATCCGGCCGCGCGCTCGGGCATCAGCGGGGCGAGCAGGGCGCCGAACGGTTTCGCCGCTTCACGGAAGGCGTCCGGGCGGGTCGTGGACAGCCGCCTGAGGATCTGGGTCCACAGCCAGTAGGGCGGTACGCCCTCACCCAGGAAGCAGTGGCTCCAGATCACCTCCAGGCCGGTGCACTCCTGACCGGCGCAGGTGGCCTCCAGCCGGGGGGCGAGTTCGAGGAGCAGACGGGTCTTGCCGACGCCGGCGGGGCCGAGGACGCCCGCCACATGCCCCTGACCGGCGAGCGCGCTCGCCGCCACGGCCGTCAGGCGCTGCAACTCCTCGCTGCGGCCGGTGAACAGCGACTGGGTGCCCGGCCCGCCGGGCACCGGCCGTACGGCCTCATGGCCCGTGTCGTTCTTCGGGGCAGTGGCGTTCCGTGCGGGACGGGCGCTCTTGCGTGAATCCGCGGTGGCCGACCGGGAGGTGGCGGCGGCTGTCGTCGACCGGCATGTGTGTCCCGGCCCGGCGGTGCCGCGCGGGGCTCCCGTGCAGCCTGCGGCAGGGCGTGCCGCTCCGCCGCCTTCCGCGGACGTGGCGCGGTCCTGGAGACCGTCGTTCCGGCCGGCCGCCGCAGGGCCGCCTGGATCCGCTCCTGCTGCGCTCGCTCCACCGGGCGCCTCGGGCTCTGCGAGCCTCCTGGTCTCCTGCGCCGCGCGGGCGGGTGGGCGTGCCTCGGCCCTTTGTGCCCTCTCGTCGGCGACGGCCTTCGCGACCCCGATCACCGGAGCCCCCTGCGCGGGCCCGCCGGATTCGGGGTGACCGGGGCGCGGTCCCGTGGTGGGCCCGCACGCGCCCGGTTCCTGGCGCAGGATCGCGGTCCTGACCCGGCGGAGTTCGGCGGCCGTGCCCACGCCGAACTCCTCGTCCAGGTGGACGCGGGTCCGTTCGTACACTTCGAGCGCCTCGGCCTGCCGCCCGAGCCGGGACAGCGCCGTCATCAGATGGCCGACCAGGCGTTCCCGCGCCGGGTGGCGGCGTGCCTCGCGGTCGAGGTCCGCGGCGACCTCCTGGGCCGCTCCGAGGGCGAGCCGGGCCTCCGCGCAGGACTCCACGGCGGTGAGCCGGACGTGTTCGAGCCGTGCACTCTCGTCGCTGAGCGGGGGATGGCTGTCGAACTCCGCGTAGGGTGCGCCCCGCCACAGCGCCAGGGCCGAGGTGAAGTGGTCCCGCGCGGCGCGCGGATCGCGTCCTTCCAGCCGCCGCCGCCCGTCGGCGACCAGGCGCTCGAAACGGCAGACGTCGATCTGTTCGGGGGCGAGTTCCAGGACGTAGCCGGGCGCGCGGTGGCGCAGCACGGTGGGACTGCCGGGCCCGGACGCCGGCTGCAGTGCGCGGCGCAGGTGGGATACATGGCTCTGGAGCGTGGCGACGGCCTGGCGCGGGGGCTCCTCGCCCCACAGCTCCTCGATGAGCAGTTCCGTGGGCACGACGCGTCCCAGGCGTATGAGGAGCAGGGTGAGCAGGGCCCTGCGGCGTGGTGGGCCGAGGGGGAGGTCGCGGCCGTCGTGGCGGGCCGACATGGGGCCAAGAACGCTCAGCAGGAGGGGGGTGTCGTGGGGCCCGGCCGTGAGGGGCGGGGTGGTCGGGGCCGGGTCCGGCGTGGGGGATGAAGGCATATCGGTCCCAATCGTTCTCGCACGCGCGATCGTGCTGACGGGCGAATGCCGCCGAGGCGGCCGGTGCCCTTCCAAACCGGATCTTGGCATAGAGAACGGGGCATTCCAAGATCAAATTGGGGCGTCGGCAAGCGAACGGCAAGGCGTCGGTGGGGGGTTCGGCAAGGATGGCGGAAAACCGTCGCAGCAGACGGCAAGAATTCGCCAGGGTCCCGACCAGGCTGCGGCAAGGGGGGTGTTGCAGGCTGCCCGTCATCGGAATCCACCGCCGAACGGGGAGGACATGCACCCGCCGGACGACTGCCCTGCCATCACCCGAGAACACGCCGCCGCGGGCCCCACGTGAGGGCTTCAGCAGCGGGAACGCCCGCCGTGCTCTTCCCCGGCCAGGGGTCCCAGACCCGCGGCATGGGAGCCGGTCTCTTCGACCGGTTTCCTGAACCGACCGCGCTGGCCTGCGACGTCCTCGGATACGACCTCCCGAAGCTGTGCCTGGAGAACCCCGACGGGCGGCTCGACGACACGCGCTGCACCCAGCCCGCGCTCTACGTCGTCAACGCGCTCTCCTACCGGGACTCGCTGGAGCGTGGCGAACCCGAGGGCGGGTACCTGCTGGGCCACAGCCTGGGGGAGTACAACGCCCTGCACGCCGCCGGGGCCTTCGACTTCGAGACCGGCCTGAAGCTCGTCCTCAAGCGGGGCGAGCTGATGGCCCGGGCCTCGGACGGGGCCATGCTCGCCGTCGTGGGGCCGGACGCGGACGAGGTGCGGGCCTTCCTCGCCGAGGAGGGCCTCTCGCGACTCGACGTCGCCAACATCAACACCCCCGTCCAGACCGTGCTGTCCGGGGCCCGGGACGAGATCGAGCGCGCGCACAAGACGCTCGACGCGCGGGGGACCCGGGTCGCCCGGCTGAAGGTCTCGGCCGCCTTCCACTCGCGGTTCATGGACTCCGCCCGCGACGAGTTCGCCGCGTTCCTCAAGGGCTTCCGGTTCGCACCCCTGCGCGCCACGGTGATCGCCAACCTCACCGCGCAGCCGTACCCGGACCGGGACGTCGCCGCGACGCTGAGCCGGCAGATCTCCGGATCGGTGCAGTGGCTGGACAGCGTCCGCTACCTGTTGCAGCACACGACCGCAGACCACTGCCGCGAGGTGGGCGGGGGAGGAGTCCTGACCCGCATGGTCCGGCAGATCGACACCGCTCCCGCCCGCCGGGAGACCACGCCGCAGTCACCGCCACACTCGCACGCGCAGCCACGGCCACGGCCACGCCTGTTCTGCATCGCCTACGCGGGCGGTGACGAGCGCGCCTACGCAGGACTCGCCGACCACTGCCCGGACGTCGACGTCGTGCCGCTCGAACGCCCCGGCCGCGGCCGGCGCGCCGCCGAGCCGCTGCTGCGGGAACCCGCCGCGATCGTCGACGATCTGCTCCGGCAGCTGCGGGACCGGCTCGACGCCCCGTACGCGCTCTACGGCCACAGCCTCGGAGCCCGGCTGGCGTTCCTGCTCTGCCGCCGGCTGCGCGCCGAGCGACTGCCCGCACCGGCCCATCTGTTCGTCTCCGGGGAGAGCGGACCGTCGATCCCGAGCCGGGAACGCCACACCTGGGAGCTGCCGGCCGACGCCTTCTGGGACCACCTCAAAGAGCTCGGCGGCATCCCGGCGGAACTGTGGGAACACCCCGACCTGATGGCGTTCTACGAGCCCGTCCTGCGGGCCGACTTCGCCGCGCTGGGCGCCTACCGGCACGAGGACGCCCCGCCCCTGGACGTACCGGTGACCGCCATGGCCGGTGAGGACGAGTGGTTCACCCGGGCCGATCTGGAGGCCTGGCAACGGGAGAGCGCCCGGCCCCTGACCACCCACCGGTTCCCCGGTGACCACTTCTTCATCCGGGCCCAGTGGCCCGCGCTGGCCCGGATCTTCGCCGCCGGGTTCCCCCATCAACCGAACCGATCGTCTCGAGGGTGACGGACAGCCATGAAGCAGGAACTCAAGAAGCACATGGAAGAGCGGTTCATGTTCGAGTTCGACTCGGACATCACCGAGGACACCGACCTGTTCAAGGCGGGCATCCTCGACTCGTTCGGCTACATCTCCCTGATGGCGCACATCGAGGGGGAGTACGGCGTGCCGCTCGGCGACGAGATCCTCGGCAACGTCATGGTCTCGCTGAACGGCATCGTCGGGCTCGTCGACGCCGCCCGCTCGCGCGCCGCCGGGAGCCGGTGACCCGATGTGCGGCATCGCCGGCTTCTACGGAAGTCCCCTGCCACCGCAGGATTACGAGACCGTGATCCACGACATGCTCGCCCAGATCGAGCACCGCGGACCGGACGAGGCGGGCTGCCTCCTCGACGACCGGCTGGCCATGGGCACGGTACGGCTGAGCATCATCGACCTGTCCACCGGCTCGCAGCCGGTCGGCAGCACCGACGGCCGCTACTGGCTCTGCTACAACGGCGAGCTCTACAACTACCGGGAGCTGCGCGATCAGCTGACCGCCCGCGGCCTCGCCTTCCGCACCGAGTCCGACACCGAGGTCGTGCTCAACGCCTGGGTCGCCTGGGGCCCGGACTGCCTGCCCCGCTTCAACGGCGCCTTCGCGTTCGCCCTCTACGACAGCGTCACCGGCGAACTGCACCTGGTGCGCGACCGGTTCGGCAAGCGGCCCCTGTACGTGGCGCGGCACCGCGGCGCCTGGCTGTTCGCCTCCGAGATGAAGGCGTTCCTGGCCTACCCGGACTTCCGCTTCGCCTTCGACGAGGCACAGCTGGCGTCGGTCTTCGCCACCTGGACCCCGCTGCCCGGCCAGAGCGGATACCGCGGGATCGAGCAGATCCCCATGGGCGAGTACCTGTCCGTGCGCGGCGACGAGGTCCGGCGCGGCCGCTGGGCCACGCTCGACCTGGCCCAGGGCCCGGCCCCCACGAGCGAGCAGGAGGCCGTCGAGCTCGTCCGCGCGGACCTCGAAGCCGCGGTCGACGTGCGTCTGCGCAGCGACGTCGAAGTCGGCGTCTATGCCTCCGGCGGCCTGGACTCCTCGATCATCGCGTACCTCGCCGCGCAGCGAACGGGCCGCCCGCTGCGGACGTTCTCCATCGAGTTCGAGGACGCGGAGTTCGACGAATCGGCCGAACAGGCCGAGCTGGCCGCACACCTGGGCACCCGCCACTCCACCGTGCGCGTCACGGACGAGGACGTCGTCGACGCCTTCCCCGAAGCCGTCCGGCATGCCGAGGTGCCCGTCTTCCGCACCGCCTTCGTCCCCATGTACCTGCTGGCCGGCCACGTCCGGAGCGAAGGGATCAAGGTCGTGCTCAGCGGCGAGGGCGCCGACGAGGCCTTCCTCGGCTACGGCATCTTCAAGGACACGCTGCTGCTCTCGACCTGGCACGAGCTGGACGACGACACCCGCCTGCGCCGCATGAGCCGGCTCTACCCGTACCTGCGCCACTTCAGCGGCGAGGACGGCCACCGCCGGATGCTCGGGCTCTACCGGCAGTTCACCGAGGAGACCCTGCCCGGTCTCTTCTCCCACCAGATGCGGTTCCAGAACGGCCGCTTCGCCGCCCGCCTGCTGAAGAACGCGGGCGACCCCTTCGCGGCCCTCACGGAACTCGTGGCCGGTGAGCCCGGCTACGCACAGCTCACCCCCGTGCAGAAGGCCCAGTGGCTGGAGTTCCGCACGCTGCTGAGCGGCTATCTGCTCTCGACCCAGGGCGAGCGCATGGCCCTGGCCCACGGCGTGGAGAACCGATGTCCCTTCCTCGATCCCGCCGTGGTCCGCCGCGCCGCCTCGGTCAATCTGCGGTTCGGCGACCCGTACGACGAGAAGTACCTGCTCAAGCGCGCCTACGCCGACGCGCTGCCGGAACGGATCGTCAAGAAGGGGAAGTTCCCCTACCGCGCCCCGGACAGCGCCGCGTTCGTCCGCTCCCGCCCGGACTACCGCGAGCTGCTGACCGACCCCGCCACCCTCGAGGAGATCGGCGTCCTCGACGCGCGCTTCGTGAAGCGCTTCACCGACCGCGTCTTCGCCGGCCCGCCCGAGGAGACCGGCACGAAGGAGAACCAGGCCTTCGTCTGCCTGGCGTCGACGGTCTGGCTGCACCACTGGTACGTGCGCGGCAACGCCCGCCGCCGGGCCCCGCTCGGGGTCCCCCTGTACGTCGTCGACCGGCGCAGCGGCGCCCAGTCGGCCTAGGACGGAGAACGCGCCATGCACAAGGAGAACGGCGTCCTCGCCGACGACCGGGACATCGCCGTCATCGGCCTGTCCCTGCGGTTGCCCGGCTCGCGCACGCCCGAGGAGTTCTGGAGCCACCTGGCCGAAGGCCGCTCGCTGATCAGCGAGGTCCCGGAGCGCCGCTGGCGCAAGGAGGACCACCTCGGCCACCCGCGCCGCGAGTTCAACAAGACCAACAGCGTCTGGGGCGGCTTCGTCGACGACGCCGACTGCTTCGACGCCGACTTCTTCCAGATCTCCCCGCGCGAGGCGCAGTCCATGGACCCGCAGCAGCGGATGGCCATGGAACTGAGCTGGCACGCCCTGGAGGACGCCGGATACCGGGCCGACCGCGTCGCGGGCTCCCGCACCGGCGTCTTCATGGGCGTCTGCCACTGGGACTACGCCGAGCTGATCGAGCAGGAAGTCGAGGAGATCGACGCCTACTACCCGACCGGCGCCGCGTACGCGATCATCGCCAACCGGGTCTCCCACCACTTCGACCTCCGCGGCCCGAGCGTCGTCAACGACACGGCCTGCGCCAGCTCGCTCGTGGCCGTACAGCAGGCGGTACAGGCCCTCCAGACCGGCGACTGCGACCTCGCGCTCGCCGGCGGCGTCAATCTGACCTGGTCGCCGCGGCACTTCATCGCCTTCGCCAAGGCGGGCATGCTCTCGCCCGACGGCCTGTGCCGGACGTTCGACGTCGACGCCAACGGCTATGTGCGCGGCGAGGGCGGCGGCATCGTCCTGCTCAAGCGGGCCGCGGACGCCCGCCGCGACGGCGACGCCGTGCACGCCGTGATCAAGGGCATCGGCAGCAACCACGGCGGGCGCACCAGCTCGCTGACCGTCACCAACCCCGCCGCACAGGCCGAACTGATCGCCGGCGTCTACCGCAAGGCCGGTATCGCACCCGAGACCGTCACCTACGTGGAGACCCACGGCCCCGGCACCCCGGTCGGGGACCCCATCGAGATCCGCGGCCTCAAGCAGGCCTTCGCCGACCTGGGCACGGACCGGCCCGGGGAGGCCCCGGCCCACCGGTGCGGCATCGGCTCCGTGAAGACCAACATCGGCCACCTGGAAGGGGCCGCCGGCATCGCGGGCATGCTCAAGGTCATCCTCGCCATGCGCCACCGCAAGCTGCCCGCGACGGTCAACTTCCGCGAGCTCAACCCCCTCATCAAACTGGACGGCAGCCCCCTGTACGTCCTCGACCGCCTCACCGACTGGAACGCCGAAGGGACCGCGCCGCTGCGCGCGGGCGTCAGCTCCTTCGGGTTCGGCGGGACCAACGCCCATGTCCTGCTGGAGGCCGCGGACCCGGCGGCCGCCACCGAGGACACCGGCGAACAGTGGCTGCCGGTGTCCGCGAAGGACGAGGACCGGCTCCGCGAGACCTGCGCCGGGCTCGCGCGCTGGGTGCGGACCCGCATCGGGCAGGACGACCCCCCGTCCCTGACCGATGTCGCCCGTACGCTGCGCGAAGGCCGGGTGCCCCTGCGCGAGCGCGTGGTGTTCCGCGCGAGCGGCATCGAGGAGTGGGCGGCACAGCTGGAGAGCGTCGCCGCGGGGGACGAGCCGCCCGCCGACTGCCCGCGCGGCCGGGCCGGAACCGAGGCCCCCGACGGCCTGGACGCGGACGATCTGACGGCTCTGGGCGAGCGCTGGCTGGAGCAGGGCCGGTGGGACAAGTTCGCGGCCGCCTGGGCACAGGGCCTGCCCGTGGACTGGGCACAGTGGCCCGAGCGCGGCCGCCGGGTGCACCTGCCCGGCTACGCGTTCGCCCGTACGCCGCACTGGTTCCAGACGGCCGGGAACAAGACGGCCGGGAACAAGACGGCCGGGAACAAGACGGCCGGAAGGCCGCAGCGCGGCACGACGGACACCGCTCCCGCCCCCGATGCTGCTCCCACCCCGGATACCGCTCCCGCCCCGCTCGGTGACGGCAGGCCGGACGGCGGCGGCTGGACCTTCCCCCTCCACTTCGACGCCACACAGGGATTCGTCCGCGACCACCTCGTCAACGGCGCACGGATCGTCCCGGGCGTGGTGGCCCTGGAACTCGTCACCGCGGCAGCCGGACGGGCCGCCGTCGCAGGCCCCCGGGCCGGGCTGACGCCCCGCATCCGCAACGCGGTGTGGATCCGCCCGCTGCTCGTCGGCGACAGCGGGCTCTCCCCGCAGCTCCGGCTGACCCCCGCCGCCGACGGCTACGACTACGCGATCACCGACGACGACGGCACGCAGTACACCGGCGGCCGGGTCGAGTACGGCGAGGCCCCCGCGGCCGAGACGACGGACCCGGACGCGTTGCGCGAGCGGTTCCCCCAGCCCCTCGACGTCGCCGAAGGGTACGCCGCGCTGCGGTCCAGCGGCATCGAGCACGGCCCCGCCCTGCGCGGCCTCCACGCCCTGCACCGCGGTCCGGACGGCGTACTGGCCGAGCTCCGGCTCCCCGCAGATGCCCCGGACGGCATGGCGCTGCAGCCCGCGATCCTCGACAGCGCCCTCCTCGCGGCCCTGGCCCTCGGCCCGGCCGACGGCGGCTGGCGCAGACCCGCCGCCCCCGCGGTGCCGTTCGCACTCGACCGCCTCACCGTGCATGCCGCGACGACCCCGACGATGTGGGCGTGGCTGCGGCCGGCCGGCAACGGCACGGCAAGCGGCATGACCGGCGCCGACATCGATCTGTACGACCGGAACGGCCGCCTGTGTGTGCGCTTCACCGGCTGCACGTCGAGGGAACTGCCCACCGCACGACCGGCCGCCGTCCAGGCACCGGAGGGGGAGCTCCTGGAGGTCACCGGTGTCTGGGAGGAGGCCCCCGCCCCGGCCCGCGCGGACGGGCAGTCCACCCCGGTCGGTTCGGTGACGGTGCTCAACGCCGCACTGGACGACAGCCTTGTCGCGGCGAGCGCCGCGCGTCTGGGCATGGACATCCGGCAGTTGGCGATTCCCACGGAAGCCACCGATGCCACCGGTGCCACCGATGCCGTCGCCATGAAGGCGGCGTTCGAGGCCTGCTACCCGCAGGTCCGGCAACTGCTCGGTCAGGGAGGGCAGGTGCTCGTGGTCGCGCCTGGCGCCCCGGATTCGCCGGTCTACGCCCCGCTGGCCGCGCTGCTGAAGACCGCACAGCAGGAACACCCTTCCTTCAGGGGCAGGCTGGTCCTCCTCGACGCCCACGACCCCCGCGACGCCGGCCGCTTCGAGCGCGTCGTCCGCGCGGAGGCAGGCGCCGGAGACGACACCGAAGTCGCCTACGACGCCCAGGACCGCCGACTGCGCCACGGATTCGTGGAACTTCCCCCGGGCGAGGCGGGGGAGAGCCTGCTGCGCGACGGCGGCGTCTACTGGATCACCGGGGGCGCCGGCGGACTCGGCCTGCTGCTCGCCGAGCGGCTCTGTGAGCACCACCGCGCCACGGTCGTCGTCGGCGGCCGCTCGGCGGACAGCCCGGCCGTCGAGGCACTGCGGGCCCGCGTGCCCCACGGCAAGGTGGCGTACCGCCGCACGGACGTCACGGATGCGGACGCCGTGCGCGACGCGGTCGCGGACATCCGCGCGCAGTACGGACGGCTCGACGGCGTGTTCCACGCGGCCGGCGTCCTCGACGACGGCTACCTCGCGAGCAAGCCCCTCGCGGGCACCGCCGCCGTACTCGCGCCCAAGGTGGACGGCGCCACGTACATCGACGACGCGACGCGCGCCCACGGCCTGGACTTCCTCATGCTGTTCGGCTCCGTGGCGGGCGCCTTCGGCAACGCCGCGCAGGCCGACTACGCCGCCGCCAACGCCTTCCTCGACGCGTTCGCCGCACGACGGCAGGCCACCGGCCGCGTGACCCGCTCCGTCGACTGGCCGCTGTGGGCCGACGGCGGCATGCGCATCGACGACGCCAGCCTCGCCTACCTGCGCAAGCGCACCGGCACCGTGCCACTGCCGAGCGCGACCGGCCTGGACGCACTGGAGCGCGCACTGCGCTCCGACGCGCCGGTCCGCCGCGTGGTGCTCTTCGGGGAGCGCGCCAAGCTGCGCGGATACGCGGGCCTGGACCGCGCCGCGAAGCCGGAGCCGCGTACGTCAGGAGTCCGGCGGAACACGGCCGCCGCGGCCGTCCTGAGCGAGAGCGAACTCGTCGCCCGTACACAGGACTTGCTGCGGAATCTGTTCGCCGAGGTGACCCTGCAGGACCCGGAGCACATCCTGGTCGAGGAGAAGCTGGAGACCTACGGCATCGAGTCGCTCTCCATCGTCGATCTGACCAGCAGGCTGGAGGACACCTTCGGGTCGCTGCCCAAGACGCTGTTCTTCGAGTACGTCGATCTGCAGGGTGTGGCCGGCTACTTCGTGGCCGAGCACCGCGACCGGCTCCTCGAACTCTTCGCCCCCGATGCCCCTGAAGTCCCTGAATTCCCTGAAGTCATGGAAGCCCCCGAAGCCTCCCAAGCCCCCGAAGCCTCCCAAGCCCCCGAAGCCTCCCAAGCCCCCGAAGCCCCCGTGGCCGAGGAGCCCGCCCCGCAGGCGCCTGCCGTCGCGGAGCCGCCCGTGGCCGCCGCCCGGCCCGCCCCCGGGGCCCGCGCCGAACCGGATCGCCACGACATCGCGGTGATCGGCATGGCGGGCCGGTACCCAGGCGCCGACACGCTGGAGGAGTTCTGGGAACTGCTCAGCGAGGGCCGGCACAGCTTCGAACCCGTCCCGGAATCGCGGTGGCGGCACAGCGACATCTACTTCGACGAGCGGGACGTGGACGGCAAGACCGTCGTCAAGACCGGCACCTTCCTGCGGGACGTCGAGGCCTTCGATCCGCGCTACTTCACCATCTCCCAACGCGACGCCGAACTCCTCTCCCCGGAGGTCCGGCTCTTCCTGCAGGCGGGCGTGACGGCCCTCGAGGACGCGGGCTACTCACGCGAGACACTCCGGCGCCGCTACGACGGCGACGTCGGCGTGCTCGTCGGCTCGATGAACAACAGCTACTCGCTCTACGGCTTCCAGAACATGCTGATGCGCGGCACCGCGACCAGCGGCAGCGAACTCGGCGTGATGGCGAACATGCTGTCGTACCACTACGGCTTCACCGGCCCTTCGGTGTTCCTCGACACCATGTGCTCCTCGGCGTCGGCGTGCGTGCACCAGGCGGTGCGCATGCTGCGCGGCGGTGAGTGCCGTATGGCCGTCGTCGGCGGCATCAACCTGATGCTGCACCCGTTCGACCTCATCGCGACCTCGCAGGCACACTTCACCACCAAGTCGGCCGACGTCGTGCGCAGTTACGGTCTCGGCGCGGACGGCACGATCCTGGGCGAGGGCGTGGGCACGCTCGTGCTCAAGCCGCTGGCCGACGCCGTCGCCGACGGCGACCACGTCTACGGCGTGATCAAGGGCAGCGGCATGACCAACGCCGGGGTCCGCAACGGCTTCACGGTGCCCAGCCCCCAGCAGCAGGCCCGTGCCATCGAGAAGGCCCTCGACGACGCCGCCGTGGACGCGCGCACCATCAGCTACCTGGAGGGCCACGGCTCGGCTACCTCCCTCGGCGACCCCATCGAGATCAAGGGCGCCGCCCTCGCGTTCGGCCGCGACACCCAGGACCTGGGGTTCTGCGCGCTGGGCTCGGTCAAGTCCAACGTGGCGCACCTGCTGTCCGGATCCGGCATGGCAGGCCTGACCAAGGTGCTGCTCCAGCTCAGGCACCGCACTCTCGCGCCCTCGCTGCACGCCGAAACACTCAGCTCGGCGATCGACTTCGCCAACACGCCGTTCGTGGTGCAGCGCCACCGCGACACCTGGCGGCGCCCCGTGGTCGGCGGCGAGGAGGTCCCGCGCCGGGCGGGCGTCATGTCCATCGGCGCGGGCGGCATCAACGTCCACATCGTCGTCGAGGAGTACGACGGGCAGGTCGCCGCCGCACCGGACAGCGGCCGCCCACGGCTGCTGGTGTTCTCCGCCATGACGCCCCAGGCCCTGCAGACGGTGCTGCGCGACATGCACGAGCACCTCCGCGCGACCGCACCGGGCCTGGACGCGCTCGCGTACACCCTGCAGACCGGCAAGAACGAACTGCCGTGCCGACTGGCCTTCGTCGCGGACGACACCGCCGATGCGCAGGCCCGCCTGGCCCGGCTGTCCGCCGTGGACTGGACGGCGGAGCCACCCGAAGTGCCCGCAGGCGTGCACTACACGGCGAGCACGCTGCGGCGCCGGCGCACCGCCGACGCCGCGACCGTCGAACAGGCCCTGCGCGACGGGAGGCAGGCGGAGCTGGCGCGGCACTGGGCGGACGGCGCAAGCGTCGACTGGGACCGGCTGTGGCCGACAAACGGCCGCCCGGCCAAGCTGTCGCTGCCCGCCTACCCCTTCGCCAAGGTCCGCTGCTGGTACCCCGAGGACGACGACGCACCCAGCGTGCTGCGGCCGCTCGCCTTCACCCGACGCGCACACCCCTGGGTAGGCGTCAACGCCTCGGACCTCAACGGCGTGCGCTACACCCTCCGGCTGCGCGGGGACGAACTCCTCGACTACGTCTACACGGCGGGACGCACACGCCGTTACGCCACCGTGGCGCTGCTGGACGCGGCACTGGCGTTCGCGCGGCTCGCCGGGCTGGACGGACCGCTGCGGCTGCGGAACGCGCAGTGGGCCGCACTTCCGTCGCCCGCGGACGCCCCCCAGACCTTCACCTGGCTGCTCGGCACGTCCGGCGACGGCGTGCACCGCGTCGAGCTGTGGCACACCGACGAGGCCACGCTCCGGTTCGCCGTCGAGGCCGTACCGTCCGGGCCCGCCGAGGAAGCGTCGATGCCGCAGGTGCTCACCGCGCCCGCGGCCCTCGACCGGGACGGCTTCTACGCCGCGCTCGGCACCGCGGGCCTCGACGCCCGGCCGTACGCGCGCAGCGTCGAAGGGGTCACGGAACTCGACGACCACCGGCTGCTCGTACGGGTCGCCGAACCGGCCATGTGCCAGGACCCGCACAAACAGCAGGTGCACCTCCCGGCCTGGGTGCTCGCCGGGCTGGTCCAGGGCGTTCAGCACACGCTGGGCCGGGCCGACGCCACCGTGGTGCGGGCCGGATCCGTACAGGGCGAACAATGGGAGCGCACCCGGGCGATCGTCCTCGCGCGGACGTCCGACGCCGTGTTCTTCGCGGCATTCCTCGACGAGCACGGCCGGGTGCTGGGCCGGGTCGAGGACGCCGAGTTCACCGTCGGCGATCTCCGGCCGGCGCTTCCCGGCGAGACCGGAGGGGCACCGGTGGCGCTGCCGCAGGCGTCGCGTCCGGTGCCGCAGACATGGTCCGGTACGGGGGAGCGGCGGCAGCCGGAGGCCGAGCCGTCCGTGACCGGCCCGGCGGTCGCGGACGGGCAGCCGGCGCTCGTGGCGTCGCTGCGCGAGACCGTCGCCGACCTGCTCAAGTTCGACCTGGCCGACATCGACCTCGACACGCACTTCCACGCGTACGGCTTCGAGTCCATCGCGCTGGCCCGACTGGCCTCGGAACTCAACGGCACGCTCGGCACGGACCTCACCCCCGCCGTCTTCTTCGAGTGCCCCGACATCCGCAGCCTCGCCGCGCACCTGCTCGACCGCTACGGCCCCGAACTGACCCTCCCCACGGCCGCCGACGCACCCGCGCCGCCCGCCGCCACCCGGCCGTCCCCGGAGCCGATGCCGGCACCCGCGCCGGACGACGCAGCGGTGGCCATCGTCGGCGCCGCCGGACGATTCCCCGGCGCGGACGACCTGGACACCTTCTGGCAGCGGCTCCGCGCGGGCGTGGACCTGATCGCCGACTACCCCGGCGACCGCTTCGACGGCCCCTACGCGGACGTCGTGGCGCGGGCGGACTTCCCGAAGTTCGCCGGTCTGGTCGAGGGCGTGGACCGCTTCGACGCGGACTTCTTCCACCTGTCGCGGCTCGAGGCGGAGCTGATGGACCCGCAGCACCGCCTTGCACTGGAGACCGTGTGGGCCGCGCTGGAGAACGGCGGCTACGCCCCGGCGCGCCTCCCCGCGAACACCGGGGTCTACTTCGGCGTCTCCGGCAGCGACTACCACCACCTGCTCAATGCCAGCGGCGTGGCACCCGACGGCTTCACCGCCACCGGCAACGCCCACTCGATGCTCGCCAACCGGGTCTCCTACGTCCTGGACGTGCACGGGCCGAGCGAACCCGTCGACACGGCCTGCTCCAGCTCGCTCGTAGCCCTGCACCGCGCCGTCGAGAGCATCCGGTCGGGCCGCTGCGACATGGCCCTCGCGGGCGGCGTCAATCTGCTGCTGAGCGTGGACACCTTCGCCGCGACACACATGGCGGGCATGCTCAGCCCCGACGGCCGCTGCAAGACCTTCTCCGCCGACGCGGACGGCTACGTCCGCGCCGAGGGCGTCGCCGCAGTGCTGCTCAAGCCGCTCGCGCAGGCGCAACGGGACGGCGACGCCATCTGGGGCGTGGTCCGCGGCAGCGCCGAGAACCACGGCGGCCGCGCAGGTTCCCTGACCGCCCCCAACGGCAAGGCGCAGGCCGCGCTGATCCAGGACGCCATGCGCGGCATCGACCCGGACAGCATCGGGTATGTCGAGGCGCACGGTACGGGCACCGCCCTGGGCGACCCGGTCGAGGTCAACGCCCTCGACAGCGCCTACCGTGCCCTGCGAACCGCCCAGGGCAGACCGCCGCACGCGGCCCGGCCGTGCGCCCTCGGCTCGGTGAAGACCAACATCGGCCACGCGGAGTCCGCCGCAGGCCTGGCCGGAGTGCTGAAGGTGCTGCTCGCCATGCACCACCGCGAGCTGCCGCCGACCCTGCACTGCGACCGGCTCAACCCACACCTGCCGCCCGCCGACGGCGGATTCGAGGTGGTACGCGGACCGCGCCGCTGGGAGCCGTGCACCGACGCCACCGGGCGGCCGTGGCCCCTGCGGGCCGGCGTGAGCAGCTTCGGCTTCGGCGGCGCCAACGCCCACGTCGTCCTCGAAGCACCACCCGTACCGTCTGCACACGCGCAGCCAGTCCGCACGACCGCCCCCCAGGCCCTCGTGCTGTCCGCCCGCGACGGCGACCGGCTGCGTGCCACGGCCGGACGGCTGCGGGACTTCCTCGACCGGGCGCGCCGCGACGGACGCGCACCGGACCTGGCGGACCTGGCGTTCACCCTCCAGACCGGCCGCGAGGCCATGGAACAGCGCCTGGGCTTCGTCGCCGGAAGCATCGACGACGTGCTCCGCACGCTGGACCGCTTCCTCGCGGGCGACGAGCCCGCCGGCTGGCACACCGGCGGCATCAGGCGGTCGCGCGGCGCCGGAGTGCGGCGCGAGCCGGAACAGGCGCCCGAGGTCACCAGGGCCCTCCACGACGGACGGCTCGACCGGGTGACGGCCCTGTGGTGCGACGGAGCCCCGGTCGACTGGCAGGCGATGCACCCCGCGGGCGAGCGCCGCACCGTGCACCTGCCCGCGTACCCCTTCGCCCGCGACCGCTACTGGGTACCCGCGGGCGGCCCCACCCCCGTACCGCCGCCCACGGCACCCGTCCAACCCCCCACGGACGGGCCCGCGTTCGAGACCGATGCCCGTGCGGCGCTGCTCGACGCGGTGCTCGACGGCCGAGCCGACCCGGACGCCCTGAGCAGGATCTGACGCTCTGAGCAGGACCTGACGCTTTCCCCTGACTCTCCCTGCCGCTGACTCCCCCGACTCTTCCTGCCTCCTCCCTGAACTGGGCGGCCCGGCCGCCCAGTGACCCGGAACGGAATGAACGTGAGCAGAAACATCCTTCGTGTGCCGGCCTGGCGCGACGAACCGGCCCGAGGACGCACCGCGGCCCCCGGAACCCGGCGGCTGGTCGTGCTGTGCGACCTGCCCGACGCGGACCTGACCGTCCTGCGCCGGCAGCTGCCCGGCGTGTCCTTCGCCCTCGTGGAAGGCCGTGCCGACGGGCCCGCCGCCGCCTACGAGCACGCGGCGACCCGGCTGCTCGGCGAGCTCCAGCGGCTGCTGAACCCGCCGTCCGGCGGCCCCCGTTCCGTGCAGGTCGTGTGCCGGGAGGGGACTCCGTACGGCTACGCCGGTCTGATCGGCATGCTGCGCACCGCCGCGCAGGAGGACCCGGCGCTGCACGGCCGGCTGATCGAGTTCACGCAGTGGCCGCCGGGCGAGGAACTCGCCGATGTGCTGCGGGCGGAGTCCGGGGAGGCGGACGACCACGTGCGCTACACCGACGGCCGCCGCCAGGTCCGTGCCTGGGCAGCGGCCCCGCGCACGGCGGCGCCCGAGCCGGTGTGGAAGGCCGACGGCGTCTACCTGATCAGCGGGGGAGCGGGCGGCGTCGGCCGGCTGGTCGCCGCCGACATCGCCCGCCACGCACCCGGCGCCCGGGCCGTCCTGTGCGGGCGCTCGCCGGCGGGCCTGGTGCCCGAGCAGCCGGGGACCGAGTACCGCCAGGTGGACGTCACCGATGCCGCCGCCGTGGCGGAGCTCGTCGACTCCCTTGTACGGACGTACGGCGGGCTCGACGGCGTGGTGCACGCGGCGGGCCTGATCAGCGACGACTACATGATCCGCAAGTCCCACCAGGACGCCCAGCGGGTCCTGGCGCCGAAGGCTGCCGGGCTGGTGAACCTCGACGAGGCCACCCGCAGCCTGCCGCTGGACTTCTTCGCGGCGTTCTCGTCCGGCGCCGGGACGCTGGGCAACCCCGGGCAGGCCGACTACGCCGCCGCGAACGGATTCCTCGACGCCTACCTGGCCCACCGCGCCGCCCTGACCGCCGCGGGCGAACGCCACGGCGCCGGCGTCTCGATCGGCTGGCCGCTGTGGCAGGACGGCGGGATGAGCGTCCCGGCCGAAGAAGTGCCCGCGCTCACCGCACGCTTCGGGCGCCCCCTGGGAACGGACACGGCGCTGCGGGCCCTGCACGGCGCACTGGCGCTGGGCGCACCACACCTACTGGTCATGGACGAGGAGAGCGGCGTGGAGGAAGAAGGTCCGCAGCAGACGGGGCCCGCGGAACTGCGGGCACGCGTGCTGCCCCTGCTGAAGGAGCTGATCGCCGGGACGGTGCGGCTGGACCCCGCCCGGCTGGACGCCGCCGCGCCGCTCGACGGCTTCGGCATCGACTCGCTGGCCGTCACCCGGCTCAACCGCCGCTTCGCGCAGTGGTTCGGTGCCCTGCCCAAGACGGTGCTCTACCAGTACCCGACGCTGAACGACCTGGCCGGTCACCTGGCGGAGCAGCATGCGGACGGCTGCCGCCGCTGGCTGGACGACGCGGCGGCCCCGGCCACGACGGAGGCGGCGCCTGCCGTCAGGGCCGCCGCACCCGTACGCCCCCGAGCCCGCGCGGCGAAGCCCCCGCGTCCGGCCGGCGCGGACGAGCCGATCGCCATCATCGGCCTGAGCGGGCGCTACCCGGACGCCCCGACCCTGGAGGCGTTCTGGGAGAACCTGCGCGCTGGCCGCGACAGCGTCCGCGAGATCCCCGCCGAACGCTGGTCGCTGGACGGCTTCTACGAACCGGACCCGCAGCGGGCCGTGCAGCAGGGCGCCAGCTACAGCAAGTGGGGCGCCTTCCTCGACGACTTCGCCCGCTTCGACGCCGCGTTCTTCGGGATCGCGCCGCGCGACGCCGCCGACATGGACCCGCAGGAACGGCTGTTCGTCGAGAGCGCATGGTCGGTGCTGGAGGACGCGGGCTACACGCGGCAGCGCCTCGCCGAGCGCCACGGTTCGTCGGTCGGCGTCTTCGCCGGGATCACCAAGACCGGCTTCGACCGCCACCGCCCGCCGGCCGGTGACGGACTGCCGCCCGCGCCGCGCACGTCCTTCGGATCGCTGGCCAACCGGGTGTCGTACCTGCTGGACCTGCGCGGCCCGAGCATGCCGATCGACACCATGTGCTCGTCGTCGCTGACCGCGATCCACGAGGCCTGCGAGCACCTGCGCCACGGCGCGTGCGAACTGGCCATCGCCGGGGGCGTCAACCTCTATCTGCACCCCTCCTCGTACGTCGAGCTCTGCCGCTCCCGGATGCTCGCCACCGACGGGCACTGCCGCAGCTTCGGCGCGGGCGGCGACGGGTTCCTGCCCGGCGAGGGCGTCGGCGCGGTGCTGCTGAAGCCGCTGTCCGCGGCGGAGGCCGACGGCGACCCCATCCACGCGGTGATCGTCGGCTCCGCCATCAACCACGGCGGGCGCACCAACGGCTACACCGTGCCCAACCCGCGCGCACAGGCCGCGCTGATCCGCGATGCGCTGGACCGCGCCGGCGTGTCCGCGGCCGGCATCGGCTACCTCGAGGCGCACGGCACCGGCACCCGGCTCGGCGACCCCGTCGAGATCGACGGCCTGAACCAGGCCTTCGCTCCCGACGCCGCCGGGAGCGGTGGGTGCGCCCTCGGCTCGGTCAAGTCGAACATCGGGCACCTGGAGGCCGCCGCGGGCATCGCGGGCCTGACCAAGGCCGTACTGCAGCTGCAGCACGGCGAGTTCGTGCCCACCCTGCACGCCGAGCAGACCAACCCCGACATCGACTTCGCGGCCACCCCGTTCACCCTGCAGACCGGCGGGGCCCCCTGGCCGCGGCCCGCGGACGGCGGTCCGCGGAGGGCCGGCATCTCCTCGTTCGGCGCGGGCGGCGCCAACGCCCACGTCATCGTCGCCGAGTACCAGGGCGCCAAGGCCGCACCCGCCACCACACCTGCCCCGCCCGCACGGCCGGTGCTGCTGCCGCTGTCCGCCCGGACCGCCGAGGACCTGCGGGCACGGGCCCGTCAGCTGTCCGGCCTGCTGCGCTCCGGCGCCCCCGTGGACCTGCCCGCCATCGCCGCCACCCTGCAGACCGGCCGCGAGGAGATGGACGAGCGGGTGTGCTTCGTCGCGCGCACCCCCGGGGAGTGGCGCGACCAGCTCGGCGCCTTCCTCGCCGAGGCCGACCCCGACCCCGGTCCCGAGGCCGAGGGCCCGTGGTCCCGCGGCCGGGTCAGGGCCACCCGCGAGACCCTGACCGCCCTGGCGGAGAAGGACGAACTCCGCGAACTCGTCGCCCGCTGGATCACCCGCGGCGACTGGCACGACCTGGCCGCCTTCTGGGCCAAGGGCATGCCGCTCGACTGGACCCGCCTGCACGCCGGCACGGACACGCCCGCACGCGTCCACCTGCCCCCCTACCCCTTCGCCGGACGGCAGTTCTGGTTCGGCCCGGCCGGCAGCGAGCGCCCGGCGACGACGCCGGTGGCCGCCGCGTCCCGTACGGCAGCGAGTGCCGCGGACGTGGAGCGCATCCTGCTCGACGCACTGGCCGAGGCCCTCCAGATGCCGGTCGCCGAGATCGAGCGCCGCCGCCCCTTCGCCGACTACGGCCTGGACTCCATCCTCGGCGTCCACCTGGTCCACACGCTCAACACGGCGCTCGGCACCGCGCTGGAGACCACCGACCTGTTCGACCACGGCACCGTCGAGCGCCTGCACGCGTTCATCGTCGGTACGTACGGTGACGCGCTGCACGCACCGGCCTCCCCGGCAGCCGCCGCCCCGGCGCCGGAGGACGACGCCGTCGCCGTCGTCGGGATGGCCGCCCGCTACGCCGACGCCGAGGACCCGCGCGCCCTGTGGGACCACCTGATGGCCGGCCACGACCTCGTCGAACCGGTGACCCGCTGGCCGCTCGCCCAGGACGTGACCTGCCGCTCCGGCAGCTTCGTCCGCGGCATCGACCGGTTCGACCCGGTGTTCTTCGCGATCTCCGGCGTCGAGGCCGCCACCATGGACCCCCAGCAGCGGATCTTCCTCGAGCAGTGCTGGAACGCCCTGGAGGACGCCGGCTACACCGGTGAACGCCTGAGCCACCGCAACTGCGGTGTCTACGTGGGGTGTTACGCCGGTGACTACCACGATCAGCTGGACGCCCGGCCGCCGGCGCAGGCCCTGTGGGGCACCATGGGCTCGGTCGTCGCCTCCCGGATCGCCTACCACCTCGACCTCAAGGGCCCCGCCCTCACCACCGACACCTCCTGCTCCAGCTCCCTCGTCGCCCTGCACCTGGCCTGCCGCGATCTGCTCGCCGGCGACGCCGACATGGCGATCGCGGGCGGGGTGTTCCTCCAGACCACGCCGCGGCTGTACGAGTCGGCGACGCGCGCGGGCATGCTCTCGCCCAGCGGCCGCTGCCACAGCTTCGACGCCCGCGCCGACGGCTTCGTCCCGGGCGAGGGCGCGGGCGCGGTCGTCCTCAAACGGCTCGCCGACGCCCGGCGCGACGGCGACCACATCTACGGTGTCGTCCGCGGCTCGGGCATCAACCAGGACGGCACCACCAACGGCATCACCGCCCCCAGCGCGGCCTCACAGGAACAGCTCCTGCGCGATGTGCACGCCCGCAGCGGCATCGAGCCGGGCGGCATCCAGCTCGTCGAGGCGCACGGCACCGGCACCCAGCTCGGTGACCCGATCGAATTCCGCGCGCTCACCCGCGCGTTCGAGGGCGCCCCGGCCGGGAGCGCCGTCCTGGGATCGATCAAGACCAACCTCGGGCACACACAGTTCGCCGCCGGTATCGCGGGCGTCATCAAGGCGCTGCTCGCCCTGGAGCACCGGCAGATCCCGCCGTCGCTCCACTTCCACGAGGCCAACCGGGCCGTCGTACTCGACGGCAGCCCGTTCACCGTCACCACCACCGCACAGTCCTGGACGGCACCCGCCCGCGGCCTGCGCCGGGCGGCCGTCAGCTCCTTCGGGGCCAGCGGCACCAACGCACACGTCGTACTGGAGGAGCACCCCGCCCCCTGGCCGACCGGCGCAGACGGGGAACACGCCTTCCTGCTGTCGGCCCGCACACCGGCCGCCCTCCGCGCTGTCGCCGAGCGGCTGCTCGCCCACCTCGACCGCGAACCCGGCCTGCCCGCCGACGCCGTCGCCTACAGCCTGGCCGCGGGGCGCAGCCACTTCGCGCACCGGCTGGCCGTCGTCGCCGCCGGCCTGCCCGACCTGGCGGCACACCTGCGCTCCTGGCTGTCCGGCACCGCCGGTGACACGGTGCTGCAGGGGGAGACCGCCGCGGACCCCCGGCCCGTCGGCGAGGTACGCGCCCTGACCCCGGCCGCGCTGGCCGCGGCGTACGTACGGGGCGAGGCCGACCGGTTCGCCGACAGCTTCGCGCCGACGTCGCGCCGTCAAGTGCCGTTGCCCACCTACCCGTTCGAGCGGCAGCGCTACTGGACCGACACCACGGACACCACCGACTCCACCGACACACAGGACGAGGCTGCCGCGTACCGGCTGCGGCTCGGCGGCGAGGAGTTCTTCCTGGCCGACCACCACGTCAACGGCCGGGCCGTACTGCCCGGTGTGCTGTCGCTGGAGGTCACCCGCCGTGCCGTGACCGGCGGTTCCTTCGCACCGGTCGGCCTGTGCGACGTCGTCTGGCCGGAGCCGTTCCCCGTCGGGGACGGCGGCGCCGAACTACGGGTCGAGCGGGACGGCGACGCCTTCCGCGTCCTGCGCGACGGCTCGGCCGCGCACGCCCAGGGCCGGATCGCCATGCCCGGCTCGCCCGCGGCCGCGCCGCTGGACGCCCTGCGGGCCCGCTGCGACCGCCGCACCCTGTCGCGGAGCCAGGTCCGGGCGGCCCTCGACGCCGTGGGCATCCGCCACGGAGACCGCCTGCGCGCCATCGACACCCTGGCCGTCGGCGACGGCGAGGTCCTGGCCCGGCTCGTGCTGCCCGACGGCGCCCGCGACGATGCGTTCGCGCTGCACCCCGCGATGCTCGACAGCGCCGTCCAGGCCGTCGTCGGCCTCTACGGCGACGCCTCCGGCACGCTCGACGCACAACGCGGCGCGCCCGCACTGCCCTTCGCCCTGGACGCCGCCGACCTCCTCGCCCCCACCACCGACCGCATGTGGGCCCATCTGCGCCACACCGAGGGCTACGCCCCCTCGGCCGACCGGGACGTGATGAAGGCGGACATCGATGTGTACGACGACAGCGGGCGGCTCTGCGTGAGCCTGCGCGGCTATGCGTTCCGGCGGATGGCCGCCCCGGCCGGCGAGGCCCCGCGCGCGACGCTGCTGGCACCGGTGTGGGACGCGCTGCCCGCCGTGGCCGCCGCGCCGTGGCCGCACCCGCGGACCCGCGTCGTGCTGCTGGGCGGCACCGCCGAGGAACGGGACGGGCTCCGCCGCCACTACCCGGACGCCACCGTCCTGGACGCCCGCGCCGAAGAACCGGCCGACCGGCTGGCCGAGCGGCTGCCCGACGGCGCCGAGCACCTCTTCTGGCTCGCCCCGTCCGGCCCCGCCGACGACCCGGACGCCGCGCGGTACGACGCCACCCTCGCCGTCTTCCGCCTGGTCAAGGCCCTCCTGGCCGACGGCGCCGACGCCCGTGAACTCGGCCTGACCCTGGTCACCCGGCAGACGCGCCGACTGCCGGGCGACACCAGCGCCAACCCCGCCCACGCCGGTGTGCACGGCCTCGCCGGCACCCTGGCCAAGGAGTACCCGCACTGGCGGATCCGCGTCGCCGACATCGAGGCGGACGCCCCCTTGCCCTGGCCGGCGCTGCTGGCCCTGCCCACCGACCCCCGCGGCGAGACCCTGGCCCACCGGCACGGCGAGTGGTACCGCCCGCGCCTGCTGGAGACGCCCGACCCCGGCGCCGCGGCCGCCCCGCCCGAGCCCGGCGGCGTGCTCGTGGCCATCGGCGGCGCCGGCGGCATCGGCACCGTGTGGACCGAGCACATGATGCGCCGTCACGGCGCCCGGGTCGTCTGGATCGGCCGCCGCCCGCTGGACGCCGCCATCGCCGCCCGGCAGGAAGCCCTGGCGGCCCACGGCCCCAAGCCGGACTACCTCCAGGCCGACGCGACCGACCGCGACGCCCTGCGCCGCGCCTGCCACGAGATCGTGCGCCGGCACGGCCCCGTGCGCGGCGTCCTGCACACCGCGATCGTCCTCGGCGACCAGACCCTCGCCCGGATGGACGAGGACCGGTTCCGCGCGACCTACGCGGCCAAGGCCGACATCGCCGTGAACCTCGCCGACGCCTTCGCGGGCCAGCCGCTGGACTTCGTCGCCTTCTTCTCCTCCATGCAGGCCTTCTTCAAGGCCCCCGGCCAGGCCAACTACGCGGCGGGCTGCACCTTCGCCGACGCCTACGCCGAGGACCTGTCCACCCGGCTCGACTGCCCGGTCAAGGTCATGAACTGGGGTTACTGGGCCGGCGTCGGAGTCGTCACCGCCGACGGCTACCGGCAGCGCATGGCACAACTGGGCCTGGGCTCGATCGAACCGGACGAGGGCATGGCCGCCTTCGACGCCCTGCTGGCGTCCCCGTACCCGCAGCTCGCACTCCTCAAGGCCACCGACACCCGCAGCATCGACGGCCTCCACGACGACGACTCCCTCACCCACCCGGCCGCCACCACCCCGTCCCTGATCGGCGCGCTGAGCGAGCACCGCCCCGACCGCCGCGCCGAGATCGCGCGGCTGCGCGAGCAGGCCGGCGGGCACGCCGGAGCCATGCAGGACGCGCTCGTCCGCATCACCTGGGCGCTGCTGCAGTCCCTGGGCCTGTTCCGCGACGGCCGGTCGGCCACCGCCGCCGAGTGGCGCGCCGTCGGCGGCATCGAGGACCGCTACGAGCGCTGGACCGAGCACACCCTCGCCGTACTCGCCGACGCAGGCCGCCTGCGCCGCGAGGGCGAGGACAGGTACGCGGCCCTCGACACCCGCACCGGAACCCTCGACGACGCCTGGGCCGACTGGGACCGGGCGCGGCAGCCGTGGTCGGCCGACGACGCCAAACGCCCCCAGGCGATCCTCGTCGACACGACGCTGCGCGCCCTGACCGGCATCCTCACCGGACGCCGCCCGGCCACCGACGTGATGTTCCCGAACGCCTCGCTCGCACTCGTCGAGGGCGTGTACAAGAACAACCCCGTCGCCGACTACTTCAACGACGTGCTCGCCGACACCCTCGTCGCCTACCTCGAACGGCGCCTGGCGGACGACCCGTCCGCGCGCCTGCGCATCCTGGAGATCGGCGCCGGCACGGGCGGCACCAGCGCCACGGTCTTCCGCAGGCTGCGGCCGTGGGCCGCCCACATCGAGAAGTACAGCTACACCGACATCTCCAAGGCGTTCCTGCTGCACGCGCAGCGGGAGTACGGCGAGCTCGCCCCGTACCTGGACGCCCGGCTCTTCAACGCCGAGCACCCGCTGGCCGGCCAGGAGGTGGCCCCCGGCGAGTACGACGTGGTGATCGCCACCAACGTGCTGCACGCGACCCGCAACATCCGTGCGACGTTGCGCAACGCCAAGGCCGCCGCGCGCCCCCACGCCCTGCTGCTGCTCAACGAGCTCAGCGACAACATCCTCTTCAGCCACCTCACCTTCGGCCTCCTGGACGGCTGGTGGCGCTACGACGACCCGGCGCCGCGCATCCCCGGTTCTCCCGGCCTGGCGCCGGAGAGCTGGCGGCGGGTCCTCGGCGAGGTCGGCTTCCGCGCGGCGTTCGTCGCCGCCCAGGGCGCCGACGACCTGGGCCAGCAGGTGATCGTCGCCGAGAGCGACGGTGCGATCCGCCAGCCTCGCCCCGACGGGGAGTCCGCCTTCCGCGGCACCCTCCCCGAGGCCCGGAAGGGGACCGTGGCGCCGGAAGAACCCGCCGCGCCGCAGCCGGCCGTCGCCCAGGACGCCGCCGACGATGACCGCGCCGCGCTCCTGGCGGTCCGGGCCCGCGACTACTTCCGCGGCCTCGTCGCGGACACCCTGCGGCTGCCGGTCGCCGATATCCGCGCCGATGTGTCCTTCGACCGCTACGGCATCGACTCGATCCTGGTCGTCCAGCTGACGGAGGCGGTCCGCAAGGGTCTCGACAACGTCGGCAGCACGCTGTTCTTCGAGGTACGGACGGTCGACGGCCTCGTCCGGCACTTCCTGCGCACCCAGCCCGACGCGCTCGCGGCGCTGGTCGGCCTGAGCGGCACGGAAGCGTCCACCGATGAGCAACTCCCATCAAAGGGAGTGGAGTTGATGCCCGCAGGTCCCCCGCGGACGGCCCGGGCGCCGGAGCCCGCCGAACCGCCCCGCGGCGAGCAGGGCATGGCCATCGCGATCGTCGGCATGGCGGGCCGCTACCCCGGCGCACCCGACCTGGACACCTTCTGGGAGAACCTGCTCGCCGGCCGGGACAGCGTCACCGAGATCCCCGCCGGGCGCTGGGACCACAGCCGCTACTACGATCCGCGGCGCGGCGTGCCCGGCAGGACGTACAGCAAGTGGGGCGGCTTCCTCGACGGGATCGACGAGTTCGACCCGCTGTTCTTCGGCATCTCGCCGAAGGCGGCGTCCATGATGGACCCGCAGGAGCGGCTGTTCCTGCAGTGCGCCCACACCACGCTGGAGGACGCCGGCTACACCCGTGACGCCCTGCGCGCCGCCGCCCGCGCCCGGGTGGCCGAGGACGCCGGTGACATCGGGGTGTTCGTCGGCGCGATGTACTCCGAGTACCAGCTCTACGGCGCCGAGTACAGCGTGCGCGGCGAACCGGTCGTCGTACCGGGGAGCCTGGCCTCCATCGCCAACCGCGTCTCGTACTACCTCGACGCGAGCGGCCCCAGCGCCACCGTCGACACCATGTGCGCCTCGGCGCTGTCCGCGATCCACCTCGCCTGCGCCGCCCTCCAGCGCGGGGAGTGCGGTGCCGCCCTGGCCGGCGGGGTCAACCTGTCGGTGCACCCGGGCAAGTACCTGATGATCGGCGAGGGTCAGTTCGCCTCCAGCGACGGGCGCTGCCGCAGCTTCGGCGAGGGCGGCGACGGCTATGTGCCCGGCGAGGGCGTCGGCGCGGTGCTGCTGCGCCCGCTCGCCGACGCCGTCGCCGACGGCGACCGCATCCTCGGCGTGATCCGCGGCACCGCCGTCAACCACGGCGGCCACACCCACGGATTCACCGTGCCGAACCCGCTCGCGCAGGCGGCGGTCATCCGCAGCGCCTGGCGCCGGGCCGGAATCGACCCCCGGGACATCGGCTGCATCGAGGCGCACGGCACCGGCACCTCGCTGGGCGACCCGATCGAGATCGCCGGACTCAGCGCGGCGTTCGCCGAGTTCACCGACGCACGCACCTTCTGCGCGATCGGCTCGGCGAAGTCGAACATCGGCCACCTGGAGTCCGCGGCGGGCATCGCGGGCCTGGCAAAGCTCCTGCTCCAGATGCGGCACGGCACGCTCGTACCGTCCCTGCACGCCGACCGCGTCAACCCCGAAATCGACTTCGCCGACAGCCCCTTCGTCCTCCAGCGCGAAGCCGCGCCCTGGCCGAGGACCGGGGGACGCCCGCGCCTCGGCGGCCTCTCCTCCTTCGGCGCGGGCGGCTCCAACGCCCACCTCGTCGTCGAGGAGTACGTCGCGGCGCGCGCCGGGCAGGGCCTTGAGGCGCCCTCGTACCGCGGCGAACCCGTCGTCGTGGTGCTGTCCGCCTTCGACGAGGAGCGGCTGCGCGAGTCGGCGGGCCGGCTGCGCGACGCCCTGCGCACGGAACGGTGGAGCAGCGCGGACCTGCCCGGTGTCGCCTACACGCTGCAGCTCGGCCGCGAGGCGATGACCGCACGGTTCGCCGTGGTCACCAGCGCCCTTCCCGCCCTGGTGGACGCCCTGGACGCCTGCGCGCTCGGCGGTGGGCTGCCCGCGGGCGCGTACCTGAGCCCCGGTGGTGAACAGGGCGGTGCGGCACGGGACTTCCTCACCGACGAGGACTTCCAGGAGACCGTGGTGCGCTGGGCACGGCGCGGGAAGCTCGCGCCGCTGGCCGAGGCCTGGACCAGCGGCCTGGCCGTCGACTGGGCCCGCCTGTACGAGGGACCGAAGCCGCGCAAGGTCGCACTGCCCGGCTACCCGTTCGCCCGGGAGCGCTACTGGTACACCGACGGACTGCCGGAACTCGCAGACACCCCCGCCACATCCGGCGACGCCGCACAGCCGCCCGCCGCACAGCCGGCCGCCGCCCCGCGCCCCGCGGCGGAGGCCCCGCCTGTGACGGCGCCCGCCGTATCCGCCCCGCCCGCGCAGCAGGCCCAGCCCTACGAACTCCCCGCGGGCGACCTGACGTTGCACCCCGTCTGGGAGCCCGTCCGGCTGCTGCGCGGCAGCCCCTACCCGTCCACGGCCTCCCGCGTCGTGGCGATCGGCCTCGGACCGGACGTCCTCGCCGAGCTGACCGCCCGCCGCCCGGGGACCGTGGTGCTGGACACCGGCGCGTCATCCGCCGAAGAGGTACGGAACGCACTCGCCGCCCTGGGCGACTTCGACCACGTCGTGATGCGGTTCCCGACGGCAGCCGCCGACCACGGAGCCGAGGCGCAGATCGGCGCGCAGCGCGCAGCCATCCGCCGCATGTTCCGCGTCCTCAAGGCGCTGGCCCTCCTCCGGGACGAGCAGCGACTCGGACTCACCCTCCTGACCAGCGGCGCGTTCGATCCGGGCGGCTCCCGGGCCGCCGACCCGGCGCAGGCGAGCCTGCACGGTCTGATCGGCGGCCTCGCCAAGGAACAACCGCACTGGCGCATCCGCGCGGTCGACCTTGCCGACGGCGAACCGTTCGTCGCCGACGAGGTCTTCGCCCTGCCCGCCGACCGCCGCGCCCACCCGCTCGCCCGCCGCGGCGGCCAGTGGCTGCGCCGCCAGCTCCTGCCGGTGGACGCCACCGAGCCGCCCGCCGAGCCCGTGCTGCGCCGCGACGGCGTCTATGTGCTCATCGGCGGCGCGGGCGACCTCGGCGTGTTGCTCAGCGAGTACCTCATACGGCAACACGCCGCACATGTCGTATGGGTCGGCCGCCGCGCCGAGGACGAGGACATCCGGGGCCGGGCGGCCCAGGCCGCAGCGGCGGGCGGGCGGACCCCCGTCTACCTGTCCGCCGACGCCTGTGACCCCGGCGCGCTCGCCCGCATGCGGGACGAGGTCGTCCGCCGCTACGGCCGCATCGACGGCGTGGTGCACCTGGCCATGGTGTTCAGCCACACCCCGCTCGCCCGGATGACCGAGCGCGAGCTGGAGGCCACCCTCGGGGCCAAGGTCGACCCGTGCGTGCACTTCGCCGACGTCTTCGCCGGTCAGGGCCTGGACTTCATCCTGCTGATCTCCTCGCTGGTGAGCTTCATCCGCAACTCCCACCAGGCGCACTACTCGGCGGCCTGCGCCTTCGAGGACGCGCGCGCCGACGCCCTGCGCGCGGCGCTGGACTGCCGGGTCAAGGTCGTCAACTGGGGCTACTGGGGCAACGTCCCCGACGAGCTGCTGCGTGATGTGACGTCCATGGGACTGGCCCCGATCGACCCGGCCACGGCGATGGGCGCACTGGAACGCCTCCTGGCCGGCCCGCTCCACCAGATCGGCTTCATGCGCCTGGGCCGGCCGCTGCCCGTCGAAGGGGTGCTGACCGCAGAGACCCTGGCCTCGTACGCCCCCGCCGCGGCGGCGGGCGACGGCGCCACGACGGTCGCCCTGCCCACCGACCTGGCCGCCTACCACTCCGGCCCGGTCCCGGGCGAGATCGACGCGTGCCTGCTCCGCCGCCTCGCCGCCGAGCTGCGCCGCGCGGGTCTGGAGGAGCCGGGCCACGGCCTCGCCGAGTGGAAGGAGCGGCAGGGCATCGACGCACGGTTCGACGGCTGGCTCTCGGCCACCCTGCGCGCGCTCGCCGAGCACGGAATGACTGACGACGAGGGGCGCTGGGGCACCAGCAGCCCGGCCGCCCAGGACGCCGACGCCTGCCGCGCCGACTGGGCCGCGCAGACGCCCCGTTGGGTCGCCGCCAACCCCGATCTGCGCGCACCGCTGCACCTGCTGGACCAGACCCTGCCCGCGCTCGCCGACATCCTGTGCGGCCGGGTCCGCGCCACCGACGTGCTGTTCCCCCAAGGAACGCTCTCCCTCGTCGAAGGCGTCTACCGCGACAACCGCGTGGCCGGGCACTTCAACGCGGTCCTCGCCGAACATGTGGCGGCCTTCCTGCGCGCGCGCCGGGACGCCGACCCGGGCGCCCGCCTGCGCGTGCTGGAGATCGGCGCGGGCACCGGCGGCACCACCGGTCCCGTCCTCGACCGCCTCGCCCGCGAGGGCCTCGACCTGGCCGAGTACTGCTTCACCGACCTGTCCCAGGCCTTCCTGCACAGCGCCCAGGACACCCTCGGGCGGGGCCGCGACCACCTTACCTACCGCATCTTCGACGCGGCCCGGCCCCCGCACGTCCAGGGGCTCGACACCGGCGCCTTCGACGTCGTCATCGCGGCCAACGTGCTGCACGCCACCGACACCATCCGCCCCGCCCTGCGGCACGCCAAGGCGCTGCTGCGCGGCAACGGCCTGCTGGCCCTCAACGAGATCAGCAACTTCTACCTCGTCAACCACCTCACCTTCGGCCTGCTCGACGGCTGGTGGCTCCACGACGACGCCGAACTGCGCGTACCCGGCAGCCCCGCGCTGTCACCGGAGGCCTGGCAGCTCGTACTGGAGCAGGAAGGCTTCACCGGCATCCGCCATCCGGCGCGGGACGCCCTGGCGCTCGGGCAGCAGGTCGTCGTGGCCCACAGCGACGGTCTCGCCCGCAGCCCGCGCCTGCTCTCCCCAGCGCCCGAGGCGAGCGGCCCGCCGGCCCAGCCCCCGGCGGCGCCCCCGGCTCCGGCCCCCGCCTCTGCGGCCCGGACCGTCGCGGACGTGGTCCTGGCCGAGCTCGCCGACGCACTGCGGATGCCCGCCGACCGGATCGGCCCGGACCGGGCGTTCGCCGACTACGGCCTGGACTCCATCGTCGGCGTCCGGTTCGTCCAGCGCCTCAACGAGGAGCTGGGCACCGACCTGCCGACCACGGTCATCTTCGACCACCGCAGCGTGGCGCAGCTCGCCGCACACATCGTCGAGAGCCACCGGCCGCAACTCGCCGTCCCTGCCGCACCGGACGCCGCCGCAGCACCGCACCGCCCCGAAGGGCGCGAGCCCATCGCCATCGTCGGGATCAGCGGCCGCTTCGCGCAGTCGGACGACACGGACGCCCTCTGGCAGCACCTCGCCGCCGGCCGCGACCTCGTCGGCCCGGTCGAACGATGGGACCTCTCCGGCTACGGCCAGGACGAACTGTCCTGCCGCGCGGGCAGCTTCCTCGACGGCATCGACCGCTTCGACGCCCGGTTCTTCCACCTCACCGGCCTCGAAGCCACCTACACCGACCCCCAGCAGCGCCTGTTCCTCGAACAGGCGTGGACGGCCGTCGAGGACGCCGGCTACGCGGGCTCCTCGCTGGACGGCCGCCGCTGCGGCGTCTACGTCGGCTGCACCGGCGGCGACTACTCCCAGTGGTTCGAGGACACGCCGCCCGCCCAGGCGGCATGGGGCAACGCACCCTCGGTCGTACCGGCGCGCATCGCCTACCACCTGAACCTCCAGGGCCCCGCCATCGCGGTCGACACGGCCTGCTCCAGCTCACTGGTCGCCGTCCACCTCGCCTGCCAGAGCCTGTGGAGCGGCGAGACCGACATGGCCCTCGCGGGCGGCGTCAGCGTCCAGACCACCCCGGACACCTACCTGGCGGCCGGCCGCGGCGGGATGCTCTCGCCCACCGGCAAGTGCCACACCTTCGACGCCGCCGCCGACGGATTCGTCCCCGGCGAGGGCGTGGGCGTCGTGGTGCTCCGCCGGTTGTCGGACGCCCTGGCCGACGGCGACCACATCCACGCCGTGATCCGCGGCTCCGCCGTCAACCAGGACGGGGCGACCAACGGCATCACCGCCCCCAGCGCCCTGTCGCAGGAGCGCCTCATCCGCCAGGTGCACACCGAATTCGGCATCGACCCGGCAGAGATCGGCATGGTCGAGGCCCACGGCACCGGCACCCAGCTCGGCGACCCCATCGAATGCCAGGCACTGGTCGGCGCGTTCGGCCCGGCCGGCGGCCGCGACACCTGCGCACTCGGCTCGATCAAGACGAACCTCGGCCACACCACCTCCGCCGCGGGCGTGGCGAGCCTGCTCAAGGTCGTGCTCTCGCTGCGTCACCGCCAGATCCCGCCGTCCCTCCACCACTACGAGACCAACCCCGCGATCCGACTCACCGAAAGCCCCTTCCACGTGAACACCACGCTGCGGCCGTGGCAGCCCAACGTCCAGGGAAAGCGCGTCGCGGCCCTGAGCGCGTTCGGCTTCAGCGGCACCAACGGCCACCTGGTCGTGGAGAACGCCCCGGACCGTGACGAGCGTCAACACGCACCGGGCGAGCTGCTGTTCGTCCTGTCCGGCCGGCAGCCCGAGGCGCTGCGCCACCGCGCCGAGGACCTCCTGGCGTACCTGCGCCGCACACCCGACGCCGCGCTGGGCGACGTCAGCTACACGCTGGCGGCCGGCCGGGACCACTTCACCCATCGCGCGGCCTTCGTCGCCGCCGACCGCGACGCGCTCGTCCACCAGCTGGAGACCTGGCTGGCCGACGGGCGGAACGACACCGCGGACCGGCGCGGCGACACCGCGCCGGAGCACGCCCGTACCCGGTACCTGAACGGCGAACAGGTCGACTTCGCGCCGCTGTTCTCCGGTCTCGACGTACGCCGCACACCGCTGCCCACCTACCCGTTCCAGCGCAAGAGCTACTGGCCGACGGCCGCCGCCCCGAGCCGGCGCCACCCGGCCCCGGAGGCCGCGCCCGTCCAGCCGACGCCCGACACCGACGAGGCGACCGTGCGGTACCAAGTCGGCGCACTCCTGCTGGCCGAGCTCTCCCGCGTGCTCATGATGGAACCCGACGAGATCGACCCCCAGGCGTCGTTCTCCGACTACGGCGTGGACTCGATCCTCACCGTCAAGCTCGTCACAGCGGTGAACAACGCCCTCGCCGTCGATCTGCCGAGCACCGCACTGTTCGAGCACAGCTCGCTCGACCGGCTGACGGACCATCTGGTCAGCGGCTACGGGGCCCGATTGAGGCCCTCCGGCGCGCTTGTGCCGCGCGAGCCGGAAGGCAAGGCCAAAGCGCCCGCCCTCCCCGCCGAAGCCCCCGCGGCCCCTGGGGACGACCCGGCCGACGACCGGGCCGACGACGGCATCGCCGTGGTGGGCATCGCCGCCCGCTTCGCGCAGTCGCCCGACGCCGCCGCCCTGTGGGCACACCTCGCCGCGGGCGACGACCTGGTCGGCGAGGTCACCCGCTGGGACATGGCCAAAGAACTGGGCGCGGGCGCCGAGCGCCAGTACGGGAGCTTCGTCGACGACATCGAGCGCTTCGACGCCTGGTTCTTCCGCATGTCCGGTAAGGAGGCCACCTACACCGATCCGCAGCAGCGCATCTTCCTGGAGGAGTGCTGGCACGCCCTGGAGGACGCGGGCTACGCCGGTGAACGGCTCGACGGCCGCGGGTGCGGCGTCTACGTCGGCGGCTCGCCCAGCGACTACCAGCAGCTGATCGGCGACGACGCGCCACCGCAGACCCTGTGGGGCAACATCTCCTCGGTCATCGCCTCGCGGATCTCCTACTTCCTCGACCTGCAAGGCGCCGCACTGTCGGTCGACACCGCCTGCTCCAGTTCACTGGTGGCCATCCACCAGGCCTGCCAGGACCTCCGCCTGGGCAACACGTCCATGGCACTGGCGGGCGGAGTCTTCGTCCAGTCCACGCCGATCTTCTACCGGTCCGCCGTGCGGGCGAACATGCTGTCCGCCCGCGGCCGCTGCCACACCTTCGACGACCGCGCCGACGGCTTCGTGCCGGGGGAGGGCGCCGGCGTGGTCGTACTCAAGCGGCTCGCCGACGCGCTGCGCGACGGCGACCAGATCTACGGCGTGATCCGCGGCTCCGGAATGAACCAGGACGGCACCACCAACGGGCTCACCGCACCCAGCGCCGGATCGCAGGAGCGTCTCCTGCGCGGCGTCCACGAGCGCGCCGGCATCGACCCCGCCGGTATCCAGCTGATCGAGGCGCACGGGACCGGCACCCCGCTGGGCGACCCCATCGAGTTCGAGGCCCTGCGCGCCGCGTTCGGCGACGCGCCCGACGGCGGCTGCGCCCTGGGGTCCGTCAAGACCAACCTGGGGCACACCCAGTTCGCCGCGGGCGTGGCCGGCGTCATCAAGGTGCTGCTGGCACTCAGGAACGAGCAACTGCCCCCGTCGCTGCACTTCCGCCGCGCCAACCCGGCGATCACGCTGGCGGGCAGCCCCTTCTACGTCAACACCGAACTGCGCCCATGGCCCGCACCCGCCGACGGGCCGCGCCGCGCCGGCGTCAGCTCGTTCGGCGCCGCGGGCACCAACGCGCACGCGCTGATCGAACAGGCCCCCGCCGTGCGCACCGCCGGGCACGGCCCCCGGCAGACCTGGCTGATCGTCCTGTCCGCACAGGACGACGCCGGCCGCCGCGCCCAGGCCGAGCGCCTGCTGGACCATGCCGTCGCCCACGAGGACCTGGACCTGGGCGACATGGCCTACACCCTGGCGACCGGGCGCCGCCACTGCAGCCACCGCTGGGCGTGCGTGGCCACCGACCGCGAGCAGTTCGTCGCCGCCCTGCGGACCTGGCTGCGCGACGGCCGGGCCGACGACGTGGTCACCGGTGAGGCGCCCGACGGGCACCGCCGCCAGGACCCCGCCGTGCACGCCCGAGCCGACCGCCTGATGGCCGAACCCGACCGTCACGACGGCCTCACCGAGCTGGCCGCGCTCTTCGCCCAGGGGCAAGACCTGCGCTTCGCCCCGCTCTTCGCCGACGGCGGCTTCCGTATCGTGTCCCTCCCGGCCTACCCGTTCGCGGGCGAGCGCTACTGGGTCGGATCACGTCCGGCGGTCCCGGCCCCGGTCACCGTTGCGGCCCCGTCGCCGCTGGAAGGCCGTCGGCTGCCCGGTGATCCCGGCTCTGAGTCCTTCACCGTCGAGCTGACCGGCCGCGAGTTCTTCCTCGACGACCACCGGGTGCGCAACGTGCCGGTGCTCCCCGGCGTGGCCTATCTGGAGCTGGCATACGCGGCGGCCCGCGCCGAGGGCGTCGACCCCGCCCGCGCCCGCCTGCGCAACGTCGTCTGGTCGCGCCCCGCGCGGATCACCGGGCCGACCACGCTCCGGATCGCGCTGCGGTCCGGCGCGGACGACGCCTTCACCTACGAGATCACCACGGTGGCCGACGGCGGACAGCCCGTGGTCCACGGGCAGGGACGCATCGAACGCTGCGCGCCGCCGTCACCCGCGCGCCTGGACATCGCCGCGCTGCGCGCCCAGTGCGACCTGCGCACCCTGGAACACGACGACTGCTACCGGCTCTTCGACCGCATGGGGATCGGCTACGGCCCGGCCATGCGGGGCATCCGGCGGATCCACATCGGCGCCGGGCTCACCGTCGCCCGCCTGAGTCTGCCGCAGGCCGCCCGGGACGGCGCCGCCTGGGACCTGCACCCGTCGATGCTCGACGCCGCCGTACAGACAACCCTGGGCCTGTCACTGGCCGAGGACACCGATACCGACACGGTGGCGGCGGCACTGCCCTTCGTCCTGGAGGAGGTGCAGCTGCTCAGGCCCAGCCCGGCCGCCGGGTGGGCGGTGGCGCGGCCCGCGGCCGACGACCGCGGCGGAGCGGTGCGCCGTATCGACATCGAACTGTGCGACGACGACGGCGAGGTGTGCATCCGCCTGCTCGGATTCACCGCACGCCTGCTGTCCGCCGATGACGCCCCAGCAGACGCGGACAACACCGAAGACAACGCCGGGGACAACGCCGGGGACGCGACGCTCACCCTGATGCGCGCCGGCTGGCGCCCGGCCGAGCCCACCCACGCATCGCCTCCGCCGGTGCGGCACGAGGTGCTGCTCGCCGGACCCGTAGGGACCGACCCCGCGGCGATCCGGGACGGGCTCGGCGTGCCCTGCACCGCACTGCCCGCCGACGCCGACCTGGCCCGGCGCTTCACCCGCCAGGCCGAGACGCTGCTGGCCCGCCTCCAGCACCTCGTCCCGGCCACCCGCGACGGCCGGGTCCTGCTGCAGGTGGTCGTGCCCGCCGACGGCGAGCACCGGGTCCTCGCGGGCCTGGGCGGTCTGCTGCGCACGGCCCGCATGGAGCACCCCAGGCTGCTGACCCAGCTCGTCGAGGTGGAAGCGCCGCTCGACCCCGCGACGCTGTGCGAGCGTCTGCGCCGGGACGCGGCGAGCCCCGACGACGTGGCCGTGCGGTACTCCGGCGGACAGCGCCGAGTGCCGCAGTGGACCGCCGTCGAGGACGCCGCGCCGACCCGCCCGTGGAAGGCCGGCGGCGTCTACCTCCTCACCGGGGGAGCCGGCGGGCTCGGCGCACTCTTCGCCCGCGAGATCGCCCGGCGGGCGCCCGGCGCCGCCCTCGTACTCTGCGGGCGCTCGCCGCAAGGCCCCGCCCATCGTGAACTCGTATGTGAACTGGAGGAGTTGGGAGCATCCGCCGTTTACCGGGTGCTGGATGTCGCCCGGCGCGACGCCGTGACCGACTGCGTGCGCGCCGTCGTCGCCGAGCACGGCCGCCTCGACGGCGTCGTCCACACCGCCGGTGTGGTGCGCGACGGCTACCTGGCCCGCAAGAGCGCCGAAGAGCTGCGGGAGGTCCTGGCCGCCAAGGTCGCCGGCTTCGTCCACCTCGACGAAGCCACCGCCGCGCTCGACCTGGACTGCTTCATCGGGTTCTCCTCGCTGTCGGCCTACGGCAACCAGGGCCAGGGCGACTACGCCGCGGCCAACGCCTTCATGGACGCCTACGCCGGCCTCCGCCACGAACGGGTGGCCAGGGGCGAGCGCCGCGGCCGCACCCTGGTCGTCGGCTGGCCCCTGTGGGCCGACGGCGGCATGACCGTCGACGCCGCCACCGCACGCCGCCTGCACGACAGCGTCGGCATGGTGCCGATGCGCGCCCCGCACGGCGTGGCGGCACTGGAACGCGCCTACGGCACCGGCGACCCGCACATCCTGGCCGTCTTCGGCGACCGCGCCCGCATCGACGCCACCCTCCTGGCCGCCCCGCAGGACCCGGGCGCCGCACCGGCGGTGACCGCACCCGACCGCGCCGCCCTGCACGCCGAGGTCCTCGGCCGCGCCCTCGGCCACGCCGCCGCCGTGCTGGGCGTGCCGGCCGAGGAGCTCGACGGCGCGGTGGAGCTCGGCGAGTACGGGTTCGACCCGGTCTCGCTCACCGGGTTCGCCGCCCGCCTCACCGCCGAGTTCGGGCTCCCGCCCGTGCCCAAGCCCTTCCCCGAACACCTGACCCTGGGAGAGGTCGTGGACCATCTGCTCGACAACCACCCCGATCGCTTCGCGACGGTCCCGCCTGCTTCCGCGCCCGAGCGCACAGCGGAGCTCAAAAGCACCGCCGAGCCCGGAAGCGCCGCCGCGACCATCGCGACGGGCGACCGGGAGCAGCGGCACAAGGCACTGCTGAAACAGCTGATCGCCCGCGTGTCCGCGCTGCTGGACGTGCCCGCCGAGCGGATCACCGGCGCGGCCGAGATGACCCGCTACGGCTTCGACTCCCTCTCGTTCATCGGCTTCGCCAACGTGCTCAACGCCGAGTTCGGGCTCTCGCTGGCACCGACCCTGTTCTTCGAGAACCCCACCCTGGACGGGGTCGTCGACCACCTCCTCGACCACCACGCCGACCGCGTCGCCACCACCGCGGCCGAGCAGCAGGAACCGCGCTCGGCGCCACCCGCCGCCCCGGAGTCCGCCCCGGCCGTCACCACCGCGTCCCGCACGGATGCGCCCGGGAACGAGCCGATCGCCGTCATCGGCATCAGCGGCCGCTTCCCGATGGCCGATGACCTCGACGCGTTCTGGGAGAACCTCAGCGAAGGCCGCGACTGTACCCGCGAGGTCCCCGCGGACCGCTGGGACTGGCGCGCCCACTACGGCGACCCCGTCAGGGATCCCAACACCTCCCATGTGACGTCCGGCGGCTTCATGGACGGCGTCGGCGACTTCGACCCGCTGTTCTTCGACATCTCCCCCAAGGAAGCCGAGCTGATGGACCCGCAGCAGCGGCTTCTGATGCTGTACGTGTGGAAGGCGCTGGAGGACGCCGGGTACGCGGCGGGCGCCCTCGCGGGCACCAACACGGCCCTCATCGCCGGCACCACCAGCACCGGCTACAGCACCCTCGTCACCCGGTACTCCCCGGTGATCGAGGGATACGACATCACCGGCGCGGCCCCCTCGATGGGCCCGAACCGGATGAGCTACTTCCTTGACCTGCGCGGTCCGAGCGAGCCCGTCGACACCGCCTGTTCGAGCGCGCTCGTCGCGCTGCACCGGGCCGTCCAGGCACTCCGCGACGGCCAGTCGGACCTGGCCATCGCCGGCGGCGTCAACACCATGGTCAGCGTCGACGGGCACATCAGCATCTCCAAGGCGGGGATGCTGAGCCCCGAAGGCCGCTGCAAGACCTTCTCCGACCGTGCCGACGGCTATGCCCGGGGTGAGGGCGTGGGCATGCTGGTGCTCAAGCGCCTGTCGGCGGCGGAGCGCGACGGCGACCACATCTACGGCCTGATCCGCTCGACGGCCGAGAACCACGGCGGCCGCGGCAGCTCCCTGACCGCGCCCAACCCCAAGGCCCAGGCCGCCCTCCTGAAGGAGGCCTACGGGAAGGCCGGGATCGACCCGCGGACGGTCGGCTACATCGAGGCGCACGGCACCGGCACCGAGCTCGGCGACCCGGTCGAGATCAACGGGCTCAAGGCCGCCTTCCGGGAGCTGTACGAGGAGCACGGC
>NZ_LGKG01000154.1 GCF_001294335.1 Streptomyces chattanoogensis | reverse complement strand
ACGCCACCTCGACCACGCCTGCGCCGCCGCCCTGACCAACTGGGCCGAACAGCACCGCCGCAACCAGCGATCGGCGGAACTCGTCTCCTGACGGCAGGCGTGAACGCGGGGGTGGCCGGCACTGCCGGCCACCCCCGCACCCGTCAAGGACCAGGTCAGGGACGCCTGTTGTGGGTGCCGGGGGTATAGCCGAACGCGCGGCGGAAGACATCGATGAAGGCGCTGGTGGAGGACCATCCGCAGCGGTGGGCGACGGTGGTGACCGGCACGTCGTCGGCCAGCATGCGCAGGGCGTGGTAGAGACGCAGCTGGGTGCGCCACTGAGGGAACGTCATGCCCAGTTCGCGGCGGAACAGGCGGCTGAGGGTGCGCTCACCGGCGCCTGCGGCGGTGGCCAATGCGGCCAGCGGGCGCGGGTCTGCGGGGTTGCGGTGCAGCAGGCCGCACACGGCCGTCAGACGAGCGTCGGTGGGGGCGGGCAGCTGGACGGGCTGCTGGGGTGAGGCGCGCAGCTGGTCCAGGAGGACCGCGCGCAGGCGCAGCCGTTCCGGCGTGTCGTCGTGGGGGCGGCGGGTGTAGGCGAGGATCAGTTCGCGCAGCAGGGGGCCGACCGCGAGGACGGTGGGGGCGTCCAGGCCCAGCGGGTTGGTGTCCGGAGGCAGGCCGAGCAGGTGCAGGGCGAGGTGGCCGTGGGCACGGTGGGAGTGGACGCAGCCGGCGGGAACCCAGATGGCCCGGGTGCCGGGGGCGAACCAGGTGCCCGCGTCGGTGGTGACGGCCAGGACACCGGAACCCGCGTAAATGATCTGGTGGTCGTCGTGACGGTGGGCGTCGATGTGCTCTCCGGGAGCCAGCATCTGGGTACGGGTGGGCGCCGCGGGAGTGTGGCGGATGTCCGGCATAAGTTGGCAATTTATCGGAAGCGCGCCAGGTCGTGCCGTGGCCATGATGGGGCGGTGACGACACATCAGACTTCGCGTGACGGGCGCAGGGCTTCCCCTCCTGCGCGCTCCGGCCGTCCCCTGACGCTGCTGTCTGTGGGGCATGCCTGTGTGGACGTCTACCAGGGAGCGGTGGCGGCCCTGGTGCCGTTCTTCGTCTCCGAGCGCGCCTACACCTACGCCGCCGCCTCCGGCATCGTCCTGGCCGCCTCCCTGCTGTCCTCGGTGGTGCAGCCCCTGTTCGGGGCCCTCACCGACAGGTGGCCCCTGCCGTGGCTGCTGCCGGTCAGCACGCTGCTGGGCGGCGCCGGCGTCGCCCTCACCGGTGTGACCGGCTCCTACGCCCTCACGCTGCTGGTCGTCGCGGTGACGGGGATCGGCGTCGCCGCGTATCACCCGGAAGCCGCACGTGCGGCGCGCACCGCCAGCCGTGGCAGCCACACGGCGATGGGCTGGTTCTCCCTCGGCGGCAACCTCGGTTTCGCCGCCGCGCCCCTGATGGTCTCCGCCGTCATCGCCACCGGCGGGCTGCACGCCTCCCCGCTGCTGGTCGTCCCCGCCCTCGCCGGAGCGGCGCTGTGCGCGGCCGCGCTGCGGGGCATCGAGGCCCCCGCCTCCGCTGCGGCGACCTCGGCCGCCGGCGCGGACCAGGCCCTCGGCAGGGACGACTGGGCGTCGTTCGTGAAGTTGTCGGGGGCGGTCGTGTGCCGCTCGGTCGTCTTCGTCGGCCTCAGTGCCTTCATCTCGCTGTATGTGCGCCTGCGCACGGGCGGCGGCGAGGCCTCCGGTACCGCCGCGCTGTTCGTGCTCTACCTCGGCGGCGCGGTGGGGACCGTGGCCGGCGGGAGGCTCGCCACCCGTTACGGCCGTATCCCGGTCGTCCAGTGGTCCTACGCCCTGACGGTCCTCGCCGTCGCCGGTGTCGTCCTCGTCCCCGGCCCGCCGCTCTACCTGTTCGTCGCCCTCACCTCGGCCGGCCTGTACGTGCCCTTCTCCCTGCATGTCACCCTCGGCCAGGACTACCTGCCCCGGCGGATGGGCACCGCCGGCGGCGTCACCCTGGGCCTGACCGTCAGCATCGGCGGTATCGCGAGCCCGGTCATCGGCGCCCTCGCCGATGCCACCTCCCTGCAGACCGCCCTCGCCCCGCTGATCGCCCTGCCCGCCCTCGGCTGGCTCCTTCTGCGCACCCTGGACGAGCCCGAGATGCCCACCCTGGTGGAAGCACCGGGGTGAACCGGCACCACGGCCCGGCGCGCCCGGGAATGCCGGGAATCTTGTGCGCGCTGTGGTGGTTGAGTGAGGGTCAGAGCTGTCGACAGATCGTCGATGAGGGACGGACACGATGAGGGACGGACGCTATGCCGCTGCAGGGTGAGTACGAACCGAGTCCGGCGCAATGGGTACGCGATCAGGTGGCGTTATACGAGAGCTCCGGGGGCACGAAGGGGACAACGCTCCGTGGACTGCCCGTCATCGTCCTGACGACCCTGGGCGCGAAGAGCGGGAAGATCCGCAAGAGTCCGCTGATGCGGGTGGAGCACGAGGGTGTGTATGCGGCGGTGGGCTCGGTGGGCGGTTCCCCGAAGCATCCGCTCTGGTACCACAACGTGATCGCCGATCCCCGGGTGGAGCTCCAGGACGGCCCCGTGCGCCGGGACATGACGGCCCGTGAGGTCACCGGCGAGGAGAAGGCGCTCTGGTGGGCGCGCGCGGTCGAGGCCTTCCCCGACTACGCCGACTACCAGGAGAAGACCGAGCGGGAGATCCCGGTCTTCGTGCTGGAGCCGGCGGCCGCGGAGCACTGACCGCCGGCCTGCCGTGGGACGGTGCCTACAGACCGACCAGCGTGACCTCGGTCGCCTTGACGCTGGTCCAGACGGCGGCGCCGTCCGCCAGCCCGAGTTCCGAAGCGGCCTGCGGGGTGACCTCGGCCACCAGGTCGGGGGCCTCGGGCGAGGTGATGAGGAGACGCAGCCGGCTGCCCGCGGTGGTGATTTCGCGGACCGTGCCGGGCCAGACGTTACGAGGGCTGCCCGTGGGCCTGCCGAGGTGTACGGAGACCGCCTCGGGGGCGATGATCGCCAGGGCCGGGGCGCCGTCGGCGAGGCGCTCGGCGACGACGAGACGACCGCCGCCGGTGAGCCGGAGGCCGTCGGCGGTGGCGGTGCCGGGCCAGGCGTTGCGGCCCAGCATCCGGGCGACCCAGGGTGAGCGGGGGTGGCGGGCGACCTCGGCGGGCGGGGCGTCCTGGAGGGCGCGGCCCCCGTCCAGTACGAGGACCCGGTCGGCCAGCGAGACCGCTTCGACGGGGTCGTGGGTGACGATGAGGCAGACCCCGCCGAAGCCGGCGAGATGGCGGCGCAGGGTGTGCCGGACGTGCGCGCGGGTGGTCTGGTCGAGGGCGGCGAGCGGCTCGTCGAGCAGCAGCAGTCGCGGCCGGGCGGCCAACGCCCTTGCCAGGGCGACCCGTTGGGCCTGGCCGCCGGAGAGCTGGGCGGGTTTGCGGTGGGCGAGATGGCCGACGCCGAGCCGGTCCAGCCACTGCTGTGCGGCCCGGCGGGCCTCGGCGCGCGGGGTGCCGTGGGCGCGCAGCCCGTACGCGGTGTTGGCCAGGGCGTTCAGATGCGGGAAGAGGGCGCCGTCCTGTGGGACCCAGGCGACGCCGCGGCGGTGCGGGGGCAGCGCGCTGACGTCGGTGTCGCCGAGCCGCAGCGTGGCGCGGGCTCGTGGGGTGAGGCCGAGGAGGGCGCGCAGCAGGGTGGTCTTGCCGGCGCCGTTGGGGCCGACGACGGCGATGGTGGTGCCCGGGTCGGCGTCCAGGGTCAGCCAGTTGAAGCCGGTGACGTCGGCGTGCAGTGGCCAGCGGCCGTCGGGGGCCGGCCGTTCGGCGTCGGCGGCGGGCGGTGCGGTCCCCGGCTCCTGGTCGTCGGCGCGTGCGGTGCGGCGGGCCGCGCGGTCGGCCGTGGCCCCCGTCCAGCGTCCGCGCAGGGCCACCAGGACGGCCATGGCGATGACGAGCAGCAGCAACGAGACCGAGGTGGCGGCTTCCGGGGTGTTCTGGAGCAGCAGATAGACCTGGAGCGGCAGGGTCTGGGTGGCGCCGGGCAGGTTGCCGGCGAAGGTGATGGTGGCGCCGAATTCGCCGAGCGCGCGGGCCCAGGTCAGCGCGGCACCGGCGGCGAGGCCGGGGGCGACCATGGGGAGGGTGACGGTGCAGAAGACCCGTACCGGCGAGGCGCCCAGGGAGGCCGCGGTCTCCTCGTAACGGGGGCGCAGTCCGGCCAGCGTGCCCTCCAGGCTGATGACCAGGAACGGCATCGCGACAAAGGTGGCCGCGACCACCGCGCCGGAGGTGTGGAACGGCAGGGTGAGCCCGAAGGCGTCCTCGAGCCAGGGGCCGAGCAGTCCGCGGCGGCCGAAGCCGAGGAGGAGGGCGACACCGCCGACGGTCGGCGGCAGCACCATCGGCAGCAGTACGAGCGAGCGCACCAGCGCCTTGCCGGGAAAGCTGACCCGCGCCAGCAGCCAGGCCAGCGGCACCCCGAGGAACAGGGAGAGGCCCAGTGCGCAGAAGGAGACCAGCAGCGAGAGGCGGAGCGCTTCGGTGACACCGGGGGCCGTCAGGTGGGTGCCGAGGTCGCTCCAGGTGGTTCGGGCGAGGATGCCGATCAGCGGCATCAGCAGGAACACGATCGCGAGCAGCGCGGGGACGCCCAGTACGAGGGGGGCGCGGGTACCGGGGGTGCGCATGCGTCTCATCCGAGTTCCAGGGATCGGTCAGGCCCGGCGGGGGGGCGTACGGCGAGGGCGCCGCACGGGGCCGTCCGCTCCCCCGAGCCGGGCGGACCCATGCGGCGCACGGAGGGTTACGGCTTCTGGAAGCCCGCGTCCTGCAGGATCTTCTGCGCCTCGGGGCTGCTCAGCCACTTCACGAACGCCTCGGCGGCCTTGGCGTGCTCCGAGGTCTTCAGGGTCGCGGCCGGGTAGGAGGCGATGGCGTTCTGCGCGTCGGGGATGTCGATCGCATCGACCTTCTTGGGCGCGGTGGCGGCATCCGTCGTGTAGACGAGACCGGCGTCGGCCTCGCCCATCTCCACCTTGCTGAGCACCGCACGGACGTTGGGCTCCTGCGAGACCGCCTTGACCTTGAGCTTCTGGGCGTCCAGGACCTGCTTGCTGTAGCGGCCGACCGGCACCTCGGCGGCGGCGAGGACGACCTTCAGCTTGCTGTCGGTGAGGTCCTTGAGGCTCGCGATCTTCTTCGGGTTGCCCTCGCCGGTGGCGATGACCAGGCGGTTCTTGGCGATGACGGTCGGCCGGCCGTGATCCGCCTTCGACAGCGAGTCCATGGTCTTGGTGTCGGCGGTGACCAGGGCGTCGGCGGGGGAGCCCTCCCTGACCTGGGCGGCCAGTTCCTGGGAGCCGGCGAAGGAGAAGTTCACCTTCGTGCCCGGGTGGTCCTTCTCGTAGACCGCGGCGGCCTTCTTGAAGACATCGGTGAGCGACGAGGCGGCCAGCACGGTGAGGTTCGCCTTCGGGACGCTGCCGCCCGGCTTCTCGGCGCCGTCCTTCTTCGCGTCGTCGTTGCCGCAGGCGGCAAGCGGGACGAGCAGGGCGGCGGTGACGAGCGCGGCGGCGGTGCGGCGCACGGTGACGACACGGGACATGGGGCGGTACTCCTTGTGACGCGGGCGGCGGATGCCGCCCGAGCGGATGGGAACAAGCCGCGCCGAGTGGGGTCTCCCCTGCTCGAGGACGTTCGAGAGCTAGGGGAAGGGCGACGCCGCTGGCATGAGGCAGCCGACCGGTGGGGGACGGTGGTGCGGTGCGGGGGGGGCGAGGCGGTGGGGGGACCGCGGCGGGTCGAGAGCGCGTGGTCACGTGGCGGTCCGGGTGCGTTCGGGCCGGCCCGGCGCTTCAGGTGCGGTCGATGTGCACGCTGGTCGACTTCACGCGGGCGGTGGCCTGCATGCCGACCTCCAGTCCCAGTTCCTCCACCGCTTCCCGGGTCAGCAGGGACACCAGGCGGTGCGGCCCTGCCTGGATTTCGACCTGTGCCGCCACATCGCCGAGTTTGACGGCGGTGACGATGCCCGGGAAGGCGTTACGGGCCGAGGTGTACGAGCCGTCGTCCTCACCGGTGCCGGTCTGTGCGACCTCGATGGAGAACGCGGCCAGGTCCCGGCCGTCGATCAGGCGGCGCCCGCTGTCGTCGCGATGGGTCGCGACCTTCCCGGCATCCGCCCAGCGGCGGGCGGTGTCCGGACTGACGCCCAGCAACCGCGCCGCCTGGCCGATTGTGTAGGACTGCATGTGCGACAAGATATGCAGTATTGGCTGGCATTTGCAATTCTTTTGGCGGATGTATATAGCAGGCGCAAGGGCCATTGGAGGAAATACCGAGGGGGACTTCCGGCCACCCCTCACCCCTGATTCTTGCACTGCGCATCCAGGTGATCACATGGAGTGTGGCTAGGGTGCAGGAAGATCCGACATCCGACTCCACAGGTGAGGCACCCCCCATGAGCCTGAGCATTCGCAATCAAATTCCCGGCACCGTCATCTCGGTCTCCACCGGCGCGGTCATGGCGACGGTCAAGGTCCGCCTCGACGGCGGTCAGGACATCACCGCCGCGATCACCCTGGAGGCGGCCGAGGCGCTGGGCCTCGCGGCGGGTTCGGCGGTCCATACGCTGATCAAGTCCACCGAGGTCGCCCTCGCCACCGGGGCGGTGGAGGGGCTGAGCATCCGTAACCGCATCCCCGGCACCGTCGCGGGTGTGTCCACCGGGGGCGCGATGGCCGGGGTGAAGGTCAGCATCGCGGGCGGCGAGCTGACCGCCGCGATCACCAAGGATGCGGTGAACGACCTGGAACTGACCGCCGGTTCACCGGTCACCGCGCTGATCAAGTCCACCGAGATCTCCCTCGCCACCGCCTGACCCGGGCCCCTGGGGGAACCGTTCACCCCCGGGGGAACTCCGCCTCCCCCGGCACCGCACACGCACCGACCCAGATCCCGGTGATGGCGCTGATGTACCGCGCCCCGCAGCGGTCCGAGGGCACCACCAGCTGGCTGCCCGCGTCGTCCAGCCCGTGTCCGTCCATCGCCGTGGCCAGCAGAATCGGGGAATCGCCGAAGTCGGCGTCGAGCTCCGCCCAGGACAGCACCGCATGGTGGCCGTCCCCGCCGGTGACGGACAGCAGGAAACGGGAACGGTCCTTGCGCCGCCGGGCGTCGAAGGCCGGCCCCGCCTCGGCGATGACCTCCCGCAGCAGCGGCCCTTCGAAGGTGTGGCGCCGGGGCCCGTTGGTGGCACAGTCGAAGACCACCTCGGCCCGCCGCTGCGGCCAGCGCTCCCGGAGATCCGCGACGGTCAGCGCGAGCGGCCGGCTCAGCTGGCCGCGGATCACCAAGCGCCGGAGACCGGTGGAGAGTCGGCTCATTCGAGTCCCCCTTGAGGCTGTTCGCGTGGCGACTGCCTCCTGTCATGCCCGACCGGTCCGTCGATGAACCACGAATGCCAGAGCAATGCCGCTCTTTACCTGGCTCGCGTGAGGGCGAAGGGGCCATGCGGGTGGTGCATACGGGGTTGAGTTCCGGCCGCCTCCACACTCTCCAGACCCTCACACCGACCCTTCTCGCGACGGATGTGCCGTGGCCGGCCGGCCGTCCGCCGCTCCGGCCGCCCGGTGCTCCTCGAGGGCCAGCCACACCTTGTCGCGCAGCAGCGGCAGCTCCGTGAAGCGCACCCCGGTGGCATCGCGCAGCGCATTGGCGAAGGCGGGCGCGACCGGGTTGAACGGGCTTTCGCTCATCGACTTGGCCCCCAGCGGCCCGATCGCGTCGGAGGTCTGCGTGAAGTGCACCTCGGTGCGCGGGATGTCGGCGTAGGCCGGCAGCCGGTAGCGGCGGAACGCGGGGGTGACCACCTTGCCGCCCTCGTCGATGAGGACCTGTTCGAAGAGGGTCGCGCCGAGCGCCTGGGCGACGCCTCCCTCGACCTGGCCCCGGCACTGCATGGGGTTCATGACCCGGCCCGCGTCGGCCGAGTGCACACTGCGCAGGATCTTCATCTCCCCGGTGTCCGGGTCGACCGCGATCCGGAACCACTGGGCGTTGAAGGCCACCGAGCGGGGCGAGCCGCCCCAGTGGCCTGCCGCGGACAGTGCCACCTCCTTGGCGTGCGCGGCCTCGTGGAGCTCCTTGAGGGACACCGGCCGCCCGTCGCACTCCACCGAGTCCGCCGTCAGCCGGCACAGGCTCCTCGGCACCCTGACGTGTTCCGCGGCGAAGGAGAGGATCCGCTCGGCGAGGCCGTTGGCGGCTTTCATCACCGCCTTGCCCGCGACCACCGTCCCGGCCGAGCCGAAGGCGCCGGTGTCATGGCGTACGACATCGGTGTCGGACTGCCGGACGGTGATCCGGTCCACGGTGGTGCCCAGTGCCCCGGCGGTGATCTGCTGGTGCACGGTGGTCGTCCCGTTGCCGAACTCCGCGGTGCCCACCGCGAGGTCGTACGTGCCGTCCTCCAGCAGCGTCACCGTGGCATCGGCGAAGTGCCCGCCGGGCGGCCCGGTGGCGATCATCGACATCGCTGCGCCCTGCCCGACCAGCCAGCCCTCGGGTGCGTCGGCGGCGCTGGTGTCCTCCGCGAGGGCGTCGCGCACGACGCGCAGGCACTGGTCGAGGCCGTAGCTGGCGATCTGCAGGTCCTCCTCCTCTCCCCCGGGGCTGATCATGTGCTCCCCGGGGCCGATGATGTTGCGCTCGCGAAAGACCAGCGGGTCGATGCCCAGGCGGCGGGCGATCTCGTCCATCGCCGACTCCACGGCGAAGGTGACCTGCCCGAGCCCGTAGCCGCGGAAGGCGCCGGCCGGGACGGAGTTGGTGTAGACGGAGTACGCGTTCACCTTCTTGTGCGGGGCGCGGTAGACGGCCATCGACTCGCCCACGCTGTGGAACATCACGGCCGGGCCGTGGTTGCCGTACGCGCCGGTGTTGGCGACCACCCGCAGCTGAAGTGCGGTCAGCGTCCCGTCCTTCTTCGCCCCTGTCTTGATCCCGATGCGGAACGGGTGCCGGGTGGTGGCGCCGAAGAACTGCTCGGCCCGGGTGAACTCCAGCTTCACCGGCCGCTTCAGCCGCAGCGCGGCCAGGACGACGATGTCCTCGGTGAGCATTTCCTGCTTGCCGCCGAATCCTCCGCCGACCCGGCCCGCTATCACCCGGACCCTGTCCTGCGGCAGGTCGTAGAGCGTGCAGAGGGCGCGGCGGGTCAGAAACGGGACCTGGGTGCTGGAGCGGACGGTCAGGCGTCCGTCGTCCTCGAAGTATGCGACACAGCCGTGGGTCTCCAGGCTGGCGTGCTGCACCCGTTGGGTACGGAAGGTCTCCTCGTAGACGAGGTCGGCCGCCGCGAACCCCTCCGCGACGTCGCCGATCTCGCCGTGCACCTCGCCGACGACGTTGTTCTCCGGCCGGGCGATCCGCGACGGCTCCGCGCCCTTGGGGTGGATCACCGGCGCACCGGGCCGCATCGCCTCCTCGGGGTCGAGGACGTACGGCAACTCCTCGTATTCCACGACGACCTGGCGGCAGCCCTCTTCCGCGGCCGCCTCGCTGCCGGCGACCACGGCCGCCACCCGCTGCCCGACGAACCGAACCACGTCGTCCAGGACCCGGGTGTCGTCGGGGTCCTCGGTGGGGTGCTCGTGCCGGGCCGAGGAGAACAGCCGCTCGGGGGCGTCGTGGTGGGTGAGGACGGCATGGACTCCGGGCACCCGCAGCGCCGCCGAGGTGTCGATGGAGACGATCCGCGCATGCGGGTGCGGGGAGCGCAGCAGCTTCATGTGGAGCAGGCCGGGGATGTCGATGTCGAAGGTGTAGCGGGCGGTGCCGGTGACCACCAGAGGCCCGGCGGGGGCGCCCAGGTTGCGGCCGACGGCCTGCCCCGGGGACGGCTCCTCGACATGCCTGACCCCGCGGACGGCGTCTTCGATGGCCCGGTAGCCGGTGCAGCGGCACAGGTTGCCCTTGAGGGCGCGCGGCAGATCGGCCCGTTGCTCCTCGTCCAGTTTCGCGGCCGTCATCAGGAATCCGGCCGTGCAGAAGCCACACTGGAAGCCCTGGGCGTCGAGGAACTGCTGCTGTACGGGGTGGAGTTCGCCGTCGGCCGGGGCGAGGCCCTCGACGGTGGTGACGCGGCGGCCGCCGGCGCGGACGGCCGGGTAGAGGCAGCTGTGTACGGGCTCGCCGTCGACATGGACGGTGCAGGCGCCGCAGTCGCCGGCGTCGCAGCCCTTCTTGACCCCGAACCAGCCGCGGTCGCGCAGATAGGTGCGCAGGCACTGGCCGGGCCGCGGTGCGGTGTCGAAGTGCCGTTCGTTGACATGGATGCCGAAGCTCATCGTCGGGCCTCCCCGGCCAGTTCCCGGCGGATCTCCTCGGAGAGCCGCAGCGCCATGTGCCGGCGCCAGGCCGGCAGTCCGTGGATGTCGTCGAACCAGTCGCCGTCGGCGAGGGTCCGCTCGATCGTGTCGCGCAGTTCCGCGGCGCCCGGCGGGGCCGGGAACCAGAAGCGGAACGGCCGTACGGTGGCGGCGGTGAGGGTCACGGCGAGCGAGCCGTCCAGCGGGTCGAGGGTGCCGATGACCAGGGCGCCGGAGCGGCCGAGTCCGTAGAGGGACGCCTGGCGGAATGCCGTACGGCCGGCGAGTGCGCGGGCGGGCAGGGTGACCGAGCGGAGCAGTTCGCCTTCGGCCAGGTCCTTGCGGCCGGCTCCGGTGATGAAGTCCGTGACCCGGGTCCGGCGCCGGGTGCCGTCCTGGGCCTGGAGCAGAACGCTGCCGTCGAGAGCCGCGGTCAGCGAGATCATCGGGCCGGCGGGCAGGGCGTTGCAGAGGTTGCCGCCGACGGTCGCCATGTTCCAGATCTTGAACGAGGCCAGGAAGGCGCGGCAGCACTGTTCGAACAGCGGCGCCGCCGGGATGTCCTGATGGGCGCGCGCGAAGCGGGACAGCTGGGCGATGGTGCAGGTCGCCGCGATCTCCAGCGAGCCGTCGGGCTGCCGGCGCAGGGGCTCCCAGCCCATCCGGCTGAGGTCCAGCAGGCGCCGGAGGTGCGGCTGCGGCTCGGAGAAGAGGTAGGTGCCGCCGCCCAGCCAGGCGTCGCCGCTGCGCCAGGGGGCGCGCTGCCGGGCGTCTCGCACCTCCAGCACCGTGTTGAGGTCCATGCCGCCGAGTGAAGCAACGCGAGGGTGGTCGGCACGACTGGTGCGCAACACGGAAAAAGACGAGCGCGGCGGCCCGGAACTGGATGATCAACCAAGAGGTGTTCCGGCCGAGAAGGCTGGCATTTACCATGACGTCACTCGTATCAGCCTCGTGAATGTGAGATCCGCAGCCGAGGCATGCATGCGGGATGCCGGGACCCCTCTCCGACCGTCCTCCCCGGCAGCCGTCCAAGGAGCCAGCCCATGCACGTCGAAGACCTCCTCCAGCTCGACTCGCTCGATCTGACCCTGCTGTGGGGTGAGGACGCCCTGCTCGCCCGGGAGGTCGGCGGGGTGACCGCCACGGACCTGGAGGACCCGGCGCGGTTTCTGCAGCCGGGCGAGCTGGTGCTCAGCGGGCTGGTGTGGTGGGCGGCCGGGGACGGCCGGGCCAAGGCCGACCGTTTTGTCTCCGCACTGCGGTCCACCGGGGCCGCGGCGCTGCTGGCGGGCGAGGAGACCCATGGCACGGTGCCCGAGGTCCTGGTCGAGTCCTGCCGCGCACACCGCATCGCCCTGATCTCCGTCCCCGCGCACACCACCTTCCGGGCCATCACGGAGGCGGTGTATCTGCGCCAGTGGGGAGACCTCAGCCGCCGCCCCACCGGCCATTACGCGCTGCCGGAGAACGTCCGCACGGAACTGGCCGGGCTGCTCGCGGAGGACGCCGCGCCGGATGCGCTGCTGGACCGCGCGTTCGCCCATCTCGGCGGGCCCGCCTGCTATCTGCTGACGGCCACCGGGCGGGTGGTCGCCCGTACCCCGGCGGCGCCGTTCCTGACCGCGCAGCAGGCCGCCCGCGAGCTGGCCGGGGCGGCCGGCACGAGTCTGCGGATCGACGGGGACACCGGCCCGGACGGGGGCTTCGGCCCGTACGACAGCTGGCATCTGCATCTGCCCGGGGAGGCCGATGCCCCGCCGCGCGTCCTGCACGAAATCGCCGATGTCCTCGCCCAGTACCGTCATCACGCCGGCCGCCGGGAGGCGGCCGGGCGCCGCGCCGCCGATGAGCTGATGGCGCTGGTCGGCACCGCCCCGTCCGACGGCGCCGCGCTGGACTCCGCCCTGCACGCCGCCGGTCTTCCCGCCTCCGGCCCGTACCGGGTGGTGGTCGCCTCCCTGGGCGGCGACGACGGCGACGGGGCGGTCGGCGCGCTCGCCGAGGCGCTACGGCACTTCCCCGACGAGCCGTTCGCGGCCGGCCGCCTCCCGGGCGGCGAGGCCGTCGCGGTCGTCCGGGCGGACCCCGACGCCGATGGCCGCACCGCGCTGCGCGACCTCTGGCCCGCCCTTCACACCTGCCGGCCGGGGACCCCGCTGCACGCCGGCGTCAGCGCCCTCGCGGCCGCCCCCGACGGCCTCGACTCCGCGCTCTCCCAGGCCCGTTACGCGCTGGCCGCGGCCCGCGCCGACGCCCCGAAGGACGCCCGGGTGACCTCCGTCGAGGACCTCACCACGCTCGGCACCCTGCTCGCCGGGGTCCCCGCCGAGGTCCGTACGGCCTTCAGCTCCCGCGTCCTGGGACCGCTGGACCGCGGCAGCAGCAGCTCGCACCGGATGCTCCTGGAGACCCTGGAGGTCTTCCTCGCCCAGCACGGCTCCTGGGCGCGTACGGCCGAGGCCCTGCATCTGCACGTCAACACGGTCCACTACCGCATCCAGCGCATCGAGCTGCTCACCGGCCGCGATCTGTCCCGGCTCGACCACAAACTGGATCTGCATGCGGCACTGTTGTGCCGGTAGGCCCGCCCAGGGCGGGCGCCGTTACGGCGCCGACTGCCCGCGGCGGTCCGACCGGTCGACATGGACATGGGTCGACTTGACGCGGGCGGTGGCGGTGACGCCGACCTCGATGCCCAGTTCCTCGACCGCCTCCCGGCTGACCATCGACACCAGCCGGTGCGGTCCGGACTGGATCTCCACCTGGGCGATGACGTCGTCGACGACGACGGCGGTGACGATTCCGGCGAAGGAATTCCGTACCGAGGTGCGGACCTCGCCGGGGACCGGATGCAGCCCGGCGGCCCGGTCCTTGGCGAACACCGCGAGGCTGACGCCGTCGATCACCCGGTTCCCCGAGCCGTCCCGGTCCATCCGCAGCTGACCGCCGTCGGCCCAGCGGCGGACGGTCTCCGAACTCACTCCCAGCAGCCGGGCTGCCTGGCCAATGCTGTACGACGGCACCCCCGCACTCTAGAGGTGCCGGCCCCCGCCGCGCTCCCCGGCCCGGCGGTAGAAGTCGAACTGGGTCACGCCGTTGTAGCCGTAGCTCTCGGGGTGCAGTTCGTGCAGCGCGACGCCGGACCGGGGCAGCGGGCCGAGGACGTCCGACAGCAGCTCACCGGCCCGTGCGATGAAGGCGGCCTTCTCCGCGGCGCTGTTCGTGCCCAGGGTGATGCTGGCCTCCACGTGCGCATCGCGGGCGCCGGTCAGGGGCTTGCCGTCGATGTAGTAGCTGCCGGCCGGAACCAGGTTGATCTGGACGATGGTCCGCGCACCGGCCTTGCCCAGGACCGACACCGCCAGCCCGGTCAGCCCGTCGGCAAGGGCGCGCTGGACGTCGGTGGGGAGGTCGGGGTCGGTGACGGTGACCCGGAAGTACGGCATGGCTCTCCTCGGTACGTGTCGTGCTGCGAGCTCGGTGTGCGTCCGCCGGATCCGGCGGCACGGAACCAGCGTTCACCGGCCTGGCACCATAGATCCAACGCATAGCCGTCATGGAGCTATGAGGCGGACGCATAAGGGCCGGTGAGGCCACGCATGGGGGCCGGTGAGGCCGACGTTCAGAGGGGGGCGCATGGCCGTGAATCTTCCGCAGCTGAGGGCTTTTCTCGCCGTCGTCGACGCGGGCGGGTTCAGCGCGGCCGCCGCCGAACTGGGCATGAGCCAGTCGGCGGTCTCGCACGCCGTCGCGTCCCTGGAGCGCGAGCTGGCCGCCCCGCTGCTGGTCCGCGCCACACCCGCCCGGACCACGGCGCTCGGCGAACGGGTCCTGCCGCACGCCCGCATCGCGCTGTCGGCGGCCCGGTCCGTGGAGCAGATCGCGGCGGACGCCGCCGGAGCCATGACCGGCACCGTGCGGCTGGCCGCCACCCCGACCGTCTGCCAGGGGCTGGTCCCCGGCCTGCTCCGGCACTGGCGCGGCGACCAGCCGGGGATCACGGTGCGGGTCTTCGAAGGGGACAGCGCCGAGGTTTCGGCCTGGCTGGAGAACGGGACGGCCGACGCCGCCGTCCTGATCGACCCTCCCCCGGCCCCCGCCGGCGGATGCCCCCGCCCCGGCGTCGAGCTCGCCGTGGACGGCTACCGGGCCCTGCTGCCCCGGGACCACCCGCTGGCGGGCGAACCGGCCGTCGACATCCGCGACCTCGAGGACGACCCGTTCCTGATCTCACCCAACGGCTGCGAAGCCCGCATCCGTACGATCCACCGCCTGGCCGGGCTGCGCTTCTCCCCCACGCACCGGGTACGGGACCTGGCGACCCTGATCAGCATGGTGCAGGCCGGTATCGGCGTGACCGTCCTGTCCGAGGTCTCGCGCTCCCTGATCCCCCCGGACCTGGTTCTGCTGCCGCTGGAGCCGGGGACCTCGCGCCGCCTCGTCCTGACCGGGCCTCCTGCCCGCCCCTGGCACCCCGCGGTCCGCACGCTGGCGGAGTCCGCCGCCGGTCATCTGGCCCGGACCGGGGTTTTCTGACGGCACGTCAGACGTACAGGCCGACCGGAGTGGTCGCCCGCCTTCGCGGGGCGGATCCGCCGAGCACCCCCTCGACGACACCGCCCACCTTCCGTACTTGCCGGTAGTACACCCGAACAGAGCACTGCAAAAGGGTGCCGGACGGGGCGGGGCGGGCCACTCCGCACACCGTTCAGCCGCACCTGACCACCCGTCACCATCCCTCTGCCGCCGGTAAGTCGGGACGGGCCGCGACAGGAATTCCCTGCGGTGCACCCGCCCGACCGGACCTGTGACCGGGCAGCAGAACCCACAGTCCGATTCCTCCGGATTGCGGGCGTTTTGGGCCGATGCAAAGGTGGATCACGTCCGCCGCACAAAGGAGGAAAACCCATGGTTACGGATCGCACAGCACCGACCGAAACGACCATCCTGGCCGCGGAAGTCGAAGGCCTGCTGGACTCCGCCGAACCCCACGGTGTGTTCCGCGACACCCGCGAATGCGGAGCAGGCCTGCTGCTTCTGGCGCTCCTGCTGATCTCTCCGCCCACTCCCCGTCCGAAGACGGACGAGCGGTAAAAGGGGTCTGCGTTGGCTGAACAGGCGCAGGGCGCAGTCCCGCTGAGCGCTGTGATTGCCGATGCCGCAACCGGGGTCGCCCTCGCCCTCCGGGGCGAGGGCGACCCTTACGCCGTGTCGCGCATTCTGCGGCAGGGCGATGCGGCATCGCTCGCGGCGCTGCGGGTACTGGGCGCCGATGCGCTCGCACCGTATGCACTGGACCACCGGGTATGCCCCGGTGGCGATGACGAAATGGTGGTACGCCAGGCACTTACCGCGTACCCGCCGGGAACGGATGCCTCGGAGGTGTCGGTGTGGAGTTACCGGGGCCTGGTCGAGGCGTCGCACTCGTATCTGTCCGGCGGCGCGGAGCCCTGGCCACAGCCGCCACAGGCCGCAGCCGGCTGGGTGACGGCCGACCCATGGCCCAAGCTCGCCCACCGGGTGTCGCAGCTGGCCGCGCTCGCCCTCCCCGGGCTCGCGCCGGGCCTCGCCGATGATCTGGCCACCCGTACCGACGACCTGGCGCGCGGCTTCGTGCGCGCGGTCCGCCGCCGGGACTGGCTGCAGGCGGCCGGCGTGGGCCGCTGGCTGTCCCGGCTGCCCAAGGTGCCACAGACCCTGGGGCTGGACGCCGGGCTCGCCTTCGTACGGCAGATGAGCGACGGCGAACCCCGGGTGGCGGTCCATGTGGCGGCGGCCCACCGGTTCTACGGGCGGGGTTGGTGACCGGCGGCCGGGGCGACCCGGGGCTGCTGGACCGGATGGTCGGCAACAGCCTCGGGTGGCTCGACGGGGCGCGGCCGTTCTTCCGGCTGCCCCCGAACGTGACCACGGACGCCGATCCGAACCTGACGCTCAAACCGCTCGGCGAACTGGCCGAGTTGACGCAGGTGATCGCCTCGTTGCACCCGTGTGCCGGAATCCGGGAGACGGCGGGCGGGCTCTTCGCGTTCGCCTGGGGCGAGACCCGCGACGGGGAGCTGTTCGCCGAGCTGGTCCGCGGTGAGCCGTTTGCGACGTACCCGGTGGAGATCTACGGGGCCTTCGCCCGGGCCGGCCGGCGCAACGCGGCCGTCGAGGAGCTGCTGTCGACGACGGCCCGGCTGCGGGGCTGGCGGGTGGCGCGCGACGACCACACCCGTACGCTCGGTGTGCTCAATGCCGAACGGCGGATCGGACTGCCCCAGCACGCCGATTTCGACGCCGTGTTGGGGCACACCGTGCTGGGCCGGCTGCCGGAGCCCTGGGCGCTGGACCGCAGGGCGGCCTACGGCGTGACCCATGACGTTTTCCACCTCACGGACTGGGGGCGCACACCGCGGCGGCTGACTCCGGACCTCGCCGGTTATCTGCGGCTCTGGCTGCCCTCCTGGCTGGAGAGCTGGCTCGAGGAACAACTGTGGGACCTGGCAGGCGAGTTGCTGGCCGTGAGCGCCTGCCTGCCTGATGCACCGTACGACTCCGCCGCCTGGCAGCGGCTGGCCGGTGCACAGGCGGCCGACGGCAGCGTGCCGGAGACCGGCACCGCGCCCTGCCCGGACGATCCCGCCGAGGCCTTCACGGCCTGCTATCACTCCACCCTGGTGACCGCGTTCGCCGGCACCCTCGCCCGGATCGCCGCCGGCCCTTCCGCGGAAGGGTCCGGGGCGGCGGCGACGGACCGGCGGGCTCCTTCCGCACACCCCCTACGCTGCGAAAGCGAGGCAATCCCGTGACGGTGACGGCCGCACCCGCTCCTCCGGCGCTGCTGCACGGCGTCGGCGACCGGGCCCTGACCTGGCTCGACAAGCACCGCGACTTCTTCCGGCTGACCGACGAGGACCGCGCCACCGGTGCCGCCCTGATCGAACGGCTCAAGCCGATCGGCGAGCTGGCGATCAATATGCAGGTGCTGTTCCGGGAGGGCGTGGCCGGTTCCCGGCAGCACGCCCGCGCCGGGCAGCTGCTGGACTTCACCTGGCGGGAGCTGCTGGACGGCGGCAATGTGCTGGCGGCGCTGCAGCACCAGGAGCCGCTCTCCCCCGTTCCCCTGGAGGTCTATGCGACCTTCCACGAACTGGGCCACCGCCATCCCGCGCTGGAGGCGGCCCTGGAGGTCCCCCGGCGCACCGCCACCTGGACGGCGCTGGAGATGGTGCCCAACCGGCGGCTCGGCGTCCTCAACGCCGAGCGGAAGATGCGGCTGCCGCCGAGCGCCGACTTCGACCAGGCACTGGCGGCCACCTGGCTGGGCCGGATGCCGGAGCCGTGGACGGTGCAGCACCACATCGCCTACGACCTCACGCACACCGTCTTCCACATCACCAACTGGGGGGAGGCGCCGGAGCGTATCCCGCCGGCGCTGGCCGACTACCTCGCGCGGTATCTGCCCGCCTGGATGGAGGACTGGGCGGACCTCGAGCACTGGGATCTGCTGGGCGAGCTGCTCGTCGTCGACGCCTGTCTGCCACGGCCCACCCTGGACGGTGCGATGTGGGAGCGGTACGCGGCGGCACAGTCCGACAGCGGGGCGATGCCCATTCAGCGCGGGATGCCGGCCGGGGACCCCGAGGTGGTCTTCGACCTCGTCCATCACCCCACCCTGGTGGCCGCGTTCGCCTCGGCGATGGCCACCTCGCGGTCGCTCTCCGCCGACGCGGCCGGATGAGCCGCGACCGCCCCGGTGGCGCCCTCGGTGACCGTCTCGCGGAGGCGGTCACCCTCATCGACGCCCCGGACATCGTGCTGGCCGTCACCCACCGGAAGCGGCGGACGGTCATCACGGGCGGCAGCGCGCTCGCGCCGCCCACGCCCCGCCATGCGCTGCGCTACGAACTCGGCTCGCTGTCCAAGTCGTTCGCCGTGCTGCTGCTCGCCGAACTGGCCCGGTCCGGCGTGCTGTCCCTCGACGACCGGCTGGCCGACCATCTGCCGGGTCTGCGCCTCCCGCACGCCGCCTCGCGCCGGATCACCCTGCTCCACCTGGCCACCCACACCTCCGGGCTGCCCCGTATCCCCGCCGACCTGATCGCCGGCGCGCTGCTGCACCCGTACCGCAACGGCTACGCCCGCTACGACACCGACCGCCTCCTGGACACCTTCGCCCGGACCCGGCTCCGGTACCGGCCGGGCACCCGCTGGCGGTACTCCAACTTCGGACTGGCGCTGCTCGGTCCGGCCATGGAGGGCGCCACGGGCACCGACTACGCGGCCCTGCTCACCGAACGGGTGCTGCGGCCGCTCGCCCTGACCGGCACCACCCTGGGCGCCGGCACCACCGGCACCGACGCCGTCGGCCACCGTACGAACGGCAGAACCCCGGTGCCCGGCAGCGACATGGGCGGCTTCCGCGCCGCCGGGGCGGTGCACTCACCCCCGGACGACCTGCTCACCTATCTGGAGGCCCAGCTCTTCCCCGGGAACACCCCGCTGGCCGGGGCACTGCGCGACGTCCAGATCCCGCTGCTGCGCCGCGGCTGGCGGCACCGCCACACCCACACCCTGGCGTGGTTCCAGCACCCCGCCCCGCGCGGCCGGCTGCTCTTCCACGTGGGGGCGACCTTCGGCCAGCAGGCGTTCCTCGGCTTCCACCCCGTGTCCGGCACGGGTGTGGTGGCCGTCGCCACCCGGCGCGGCCGCACCTGCCACATGATCGACACCGCTTACGAGCTGCTGTACGAGCTGGCCGGCGAGCCGGTGGACCAGTGACGGGGGCGCACCTCGATGCCTATCCAGTCCTCCACCGAGTAGTGGAAGAGGTTCTCGCCCAGGAAGAGGGTGACCAGGCTCTTGCCGCGCTCCCAGGTGATCTGGCGATCCGCGTCGGGGTCCAGCAGCAGCAGCCGCGCACGGGGCAGCGGATCGCCGAGGCGGGTGCGGAGCAGGCGTGCGGCTTCGTCATAGAAAGCCGTGAAGTCCTCCTCCCGGGCGTCCTCGTCGAGGACGACCCGAGCGGGAAGCGCACCCCATGATTCCCCCTCCGCGAAGTAGGCCAGCGGAAGGGCGAGGAAGGACTCCTCGTGGCACCGCGGTTCGTCGCAGGCCACGCCCGGGTCGTCGGTGTCCGCACAGCCCGGGTATGCGCCCAGGACGAGATGCCAGGCCTCGTCCGCCGGGTCGCCGAGCGGCCAGGGCCCCATCCAGCCGACGGCGGGCCCGCCGTCCTCGCGAGGGGCGGCCCAGCCGTGGCGCACGAAGACCTCGTCGAAGGCGTCGCAGCACCATGGGGTGTCGGCGAATTCCTGCACGTGGTCGAGCCATTGGCCGGTCAGCGGAAAGGAAATCATCGACATGGTGCGAAGCTACCGGCCGCCACTGACAACGCGCCCCGCAGGCGGCGGCCCTCGCCGTCGGCCCGCCGCAGCCGTTCGCCCCCGCCCGGTCAGAGATCACCCGCCAGCACCCGGGCCAGGGAGGCCTCGGGGCGCGCCTCCGTGCCCCGGCGGAAGGCGTCCGCGTACGCCTCGTCGCCGATCGCCGCGCGCGCCCGCTGCTCGCACTGCTCGCGTACGGCGCGCAGCTCGGGCGTGCCGCGCTGCGGGTGCCCGACGGTGCGCCAGTATGCCTGGCCGGTGCCGTAGACCACGGCGGCGCTCTCGCCGTTGCCCTGTGCCGCCACCGCGGCCGCCAGCAGGTCGAGGCCGAGCGCGATACCGAAGTTGTCGCCGATGCCCTGTTTGGCGACGAGCATGGCGCGGGCGTGGTCCGCGGAGTCCTCGGGGCGGCCCTGGAGGAGCGCGATCAGGGAGAGCTGGTAGTCGGCGTAGGAGCGGGCCCAGTATTCGCCGTGCGCCACACAGTCGCGGCGTAGTTCGGCCGCCTCGGCGCGGGCCTCGGTGAGTTTGCCCAGGGGGGTGAGGGCGAAGATCCGGACGATGTGGCAGCGCAGCCGGGCGGCGGAGTCGAAGGGGGCGTCCGGCATCGGGCCGAGGACGTGGTCGGCGACGGTGTACGCGGCGAGCGGGCGGGCGGCCATCAGGTGGGTGAGACCGACGAGATAGCCGGCCGCGAGCATCGCCTCCGCGTCGCCCTCCTCGCGGGCCGCGCGCGAGCACTGGCGGCCCAGTTCGTCGGCCGTGTCCAGATCGCCCTGGAACAGCAGGGCGACACCGAGCATCCACAGCGCCCGGGTGCGGGCCGGGCTCGGGGCCAGGCGGGCGGCGAGGGCGCGTTCCAGATAGCCGCGGGCCTCGTGCAGATGGCGGCAGCAGCTCCAGAAGAAGCCGATACAGGCGCTGAGTTCCTGGGCGCGTTCGGGGTCGGCGACCAGGAGGTGGTCGAGGGCGGTGCACAGGTCCACATGGGCCTCGGCGACCCGTCCGTACCATCTGACCTGGTCGGGGCCCAGCCAGCCGACGTCGGCCCGGCGGCCGAAGCCGAGGAAGTGCTGGGCGTGCCGGTCGGCGAGCGCCGTCGCCTCGCCCAGTTCCTCCAGCCACATCCGGCCGTACTCGCGCACCGTGTCGAGCATCCGGAAACGCTGCCCCTCGCGCCGGATCACCGATTTGGCGGCCAGACCGGCCAGTGCGGTGCGGACGCCCCCCGCGGTCAGCGGGCCGCCGGCGCACACGGACCGGGCGGACTCCTCGTCGAAGGTGCCGCGGAAGACCGACAGCCGCGCCCACAGCAGCCGCTCCAGGGGTTCGCACAGTTCGTGGCTCCAGCCGATGGCGGTGCGCAGGGTGCGGTGCCGCGGGGGGCGGGCCGCGTCGTCTCCGTCGAGGGTGTCGAAGCGGGAGTTGAGGCGTTCGGCGACCCGCTGGGCGGAGCTGTGGGCCAGCTGGGCGCCGGCCAGTTCCAGGGCGAGGGGGATGCCTTCGAGGCGGCGGCAGATGGCGGCCGCGGCCGCGGCGTTCGCCGGGTCGGTGAGCCGGAGGCCGGGCGCCGCGGCCCGGGCCCGCTCGCGGAACAGGGCCAGGGCGTCGTTGTCGCCCTCGACCGGCAGCGGCTCGATCTCGGTGATCCACTCGCCGACGACGTCCAGCGGCTGCCGGCTGGTGATCAGTACGGTGACCAGCGGGGCGGCCGTCAGCAGATCGCCGATCAGATCCCGGCAGGCGGCGACCAGGTGCTCACAGGAGTCCAGCACCAGCAGCATCCGCTTGTCGGAGAGCCAGTCGCACAGCGCGGCGGCCGGCATCCGGGCCGTGTGGTCGGACAGCCCCACGGCGTCGCAGACGGTGGCCGACAGCAGCCGGTCACCCTGCAGGGGCCACAGGTCGGCCCAGCGCACCCCGTCCGGATGACGCGGCAGTGCGGCACTCGCGGCGCGCATCGCGATCCGGGTCTTGCCGACGCCACCGGGGCCGGTAAGGGTGATCAGCCGGTGCTGCGCCAACTCGATGTTCACTCTGCGCAGTTCGTCCCTACGCCCGACGAAACTGGTGGAGTCTTCGGGAATATTGCTCGCCACCGGCCCAGTTTGCCCCACGCGGCCGCAAGAAGGGGGCGGTGACGGACCCGTTCGCCCATCGGCGTCACCAGGAGCCCGCGGAGTCAGGGCCCGGCCGTCGGTGCCGCTGGGGCAGGGCATCACCCGATGGTTTGCTGTGACGAGGTTGACGTCCGCCCCGCGGCCAGACCGAGCTCCTCGTTCCCCAACGGCAGGAAGTGGCGGGCGACTTCGGCATCGGACACCTCGCGCAGCAGCGCCGGGGACCAGCGCGGGTTGCGGTCCTTGTCGATGATCCGGGCGCGGACGCCCTCGACGAGATCGGGGCCGCCGAGCGCCGCGCACGAGACGCGGTACTCCTGGTCCATGACCTCCTCCAGCGACCCGAGCGTCCGGGCCCTGCGCAGTGCGGCGAGGGTGACCTTCAGGGCCGTGGGCGACCGGCTCAGCAGGGTTCCCGCCGCCTGCTTCGCGGCCTGTTCGCCGCTGTCCTCCAGGCGCGCGACGATCTCCTCGACCGAGTCGGCGGCGTAGCAGGCGTCGATCCAGGAACGGTGCCCGGCCAGTTCGCCGTCGGGTACGGGGGCGGCGTGACGGCGCAGTGCCTCGGTCACGTCGGCACCGGAGAGCGCCGTGGCGAACTCCGGGAGCCGCGCGGCGGGCACGAAGTGGTCGGCGAGGCCGCAGAGCAGGGCGTCGGCGGCGCCGGCCGGGTCTCCGGTGAGCGCGAGATGGGTGCCCAGCTCGCCGGGTGCACGGGAGAGCAGGAACGTCCCGCCCACGTCGGGGACGAAGCCGATCCCGGTCTCCGGCATGGCGACCCGCGAACGTTCGGTGACGATCCGTACGTCGCCGTGCGCCGAGACCCCGACGCCGCCGCCCATCACGATGCCGTCCATCAGGGCGACACAGGTCTTCGGGTAGCGGGCGATCCGTACGTTGAGCCGGTACTCGTCGCGCCAGAACGCCCGGGACGCGGCCCCGCCGCCCGCGCGGACGTCGTCATGGATGGCGCGGATGTCACCGCCGGCACACAGCCCGCGCCCACCGGCCCCGCCGATCACCACGGTGGTCACCGCCGGGTCCCGCTCCCAGTCGTCGAGGGCCGCGGCGATGCGGCGCACCATGGTGTGGTCGAGGGCGTTGAGGGCGTGCGGCCGGTTGAGGGTGAGGCGGCCGGCGCGGCCGTCGGTGTGCAGGAGTACGCAGTCGTCGCGGTCGGGCATGGGCTGAGGGGTCCTTCCGGCGTGCCGGGCGGGGGCGGTGTTGTCCGGCGTCAGTTCATCAGACGGCCCGGGGCCGCGGGGCGGCGCGGTCCGGGGTGCCCCGGCAGCCGGGTCTCAGTGCTCCACGAGACGCCCCGGGGCAGCCGCCGCATGCGGGTCCGCGTCCGCGACACGGCCGAGCAGGTCCAGGAAACGGTCCTGGTGGGCGGCGAGTTCCTGTTCCCCGTACACGGTGGGGTTGGCGTCGTGGTCGATCCGCAGGCCGGGGTCGCCGGTGCGGCGGTGGAGGGTGAGGGTGAGATCGTCGACGGCGCCGGCGGAGAGCTGGTGGATGTCGGACGGTGCGCCGGCGAAGGCGGGGGCGTCGTCGCAGAGCATGAGGTGGATGCCTGGTCCGGTCAGGGGGCGTCCCGTGGCGGGCAGGCCGAGGTCGCGGCGGATGTCCTCGTGGCGGTAGCGCTGGTGGCGGCGGGCGGCGCGGATGCCGAGGACCACCTGGCGGGTGAGGTCGGCGAAGGTCGCCTCCGGGGGTACGGACAGCCGCAGCGGCAGGACATTGCCGACGGTGCCGGGGACGCGGAGCGCCGTGGCGCCCATCCGGCCGCGCATCGGGAGGCCGAGGACGACCTCGGGGCTGCGGGTGACCTCGGCGACGTAGCGCGCCTGGGTGGCGATGAGGACGTCGGGCCAGGTGGCGCGGACGGCCCCGGCCAGGGCGTCGATCCGCTCGGTGAGTTCGGTGCCGAGCCAGGCGGTGGTGCGCAGCGCGGTGCGCACGGCGGGGGCGGTGCGTCCGGCGAGGGTGGGGGCCTGGGGGCGGTCGGCGAAGGCGTGGCGCCAGTGGGCGCGGTCGGTGTCGTATGCCGCGCTCGCCCGGTACGCGGCTTCCTCGGCGGCCAGGTCCGCGAGCCGCCCGAAGGGGCTGGGGCCGGGCTCCTCCCCCGCGGCGAGAGTGGTGTAGAGGGCGGCGACGCGGCGTACGACGAGCCCGAAGCCGTAGGTGTCGAGGGCGAGGTGATGGACGCGCTGGTACCACAGCCAGCGGCGCTCGCCGACCTGGAAGAGGGCGTTGCGGAAGAGCGGGCCGCCGGCGAGATCGAAGGGGCGGGCGAGGTCGTCGCGCATCCAGGCGTGGGCCACCGCGTCCGGGTCTCCCAGGTCGAGCAGGCCGGCGGCGTGCAGCGCGAAGCCGTGTCCGGGCGCCTCGATCTCGAGCGGGAACTGCCGTGGCCCGTCGGGCGTTTCCTCGATGCGGACGCGCAGCGCGTCGGTCTCGCCGACGGTCCGGTGCAGCGCCTCGGCGAAGCGCACGGGGTCGAGCGGGCCGTGGATCTCGACGCAGGCCGCGAGGGTGTGGGCGGGGCTGTCCGGGTCGCGGGCCTGTGCGTGCCAGAGGGCGAGCTGGGCGGCGGTGAGCGGAACGGAGAGGGGGCGCACCATCGAGGGGCCTTTCGCCGGTAGGGGGAGCGAGGAGATGCGGTGGGGTACGGGGACGACGCCCGGTCAGGCGTACTGCGTCGCGCCGCCGTCGACGTAGAGGTCGTGCATGGTGATGTGGCGGGCGCGGTCGGAGACGAGAAAGGCGACGGCCTCGGCGATGTCGAGGGGTTCGGCGATCCGGCCGAGGGGGGTGTCGAGGTGCGGGGCCTGGTGGTCCCCGTAAGTGCAGCCGGGGGACACCACGTTGCAGCGCACTCCGCTGCCCGCCAGTTCCAGGCCGAGGGATTTGGTGAAGAGGGTCGCGGCGGCCTTGGACGCGGCGTACGCGGCCAGCCCGGCCCGTGGTACGCCCACCGCGTGGGAGCCCACGGTGATGATGCTGCCGGACCGGCGGGCGGTCATTCTGCGGGCCACGGCGCGGGAGATCCGGAAGACGCCGGTGGTGTTGACGGCGAAGGTGTCGTCCCAGTCCTGGTCGGTGAGGTCGACGACGGACGCGGTCCGCAGCACACCGGCCACGTTGACGAGGATGTCCAGCGGGCCGACGGTGCGTTCGGCGTCGTCCACCAGGGCGTCGACGGCCGTGCGGTCGGTGATGTCGACGGCGCGGGCGGTGATCCGCGCGCGCCCGTACCCGGCCTCCAGGGCGGCTATGCCGTGCGCGTCCCGGTCCACGGCGATCACCCGCGCGCCCTCCTCGGCCAGCAGTCGCGCCACGGCCTCACCGATGCCCCGCCCGGCGCCGGTGACCAGCGCCGTCCGCCCGGACAGCTCGGAATCCCACACGCCGCATCCCCTCGCCTCGAATAAACTTAGGCAAGCCTAACCTAAGACGCGAGGGCGGTCTCCTCCCCTTCGGCGTCCGCTGCCGGCCGGTTCCTGATGCACCGGGGCATGCCCGTCACGGCGTCACGATCGGGAAGTCGGGGACGGCATCGCCGAGCAGCCCGAGCAGCTCGTTCAGCGCGCCCGCCTCGCCCTCCTGTCCGACGCCGGCCGCACCCCGGCCCGCGAGGAGGTCCAGCAGCTGGGGCTTGGTGAGGGTGAGGGTCAGATCCGGGCGGCGCTCCGGGGCGGCGTTCGGCGGGCCCGGCGAACTGAGGTGGGTGAGCGCCCCGTTGGAGAGGGTCAGATGCCAGGTGCGGTCCTCGTCGGCCAGGTACCAGTCGAAGGTGCGGGCGGCCGTCCAGGCCCGGGGGCCGTCGATGCGGATGGCGAGCGAATCGAGGAGCTGGTCGACGGTCAGCGCCCCGGCCATCTCCGGGTGGGTGGTGTCCACCCGTACGGCGGCGGGGGTGCCGCGCAGTTCCATGGCACCGGTCAGATAGAAGTTGCGCCAGGTGCCGTTCTCGCAGCCGTGGCCCAGCCGGTCGTAGACGGCGGCGAGCTCCTGGCGGGCGGCGACGTGCCCCGGCTCGGCGAACACCGCGTGGTTGAGCAGGGTGGCCGCGAAACGGAGGTCGCCGCCGTCCGCGTACCGCTTCCCGGCCTCGACGGTGGCGTCCACGCCGCCCAGGGCATCGACGTACCGCCGGGCCAGCTCGGCCGGCGGATGCTCCCACAGATGCGCCGGATTCCCGTCGAACCAGCCCATGTAACGCTGATAGATCGCCTTGACGTTATGGCTGAGCGAGCCGTAGTAGCCGTGCCCGGCCCAGGACCGCTCCAGGCCCGGCGGCAGCCGCAGCTCCTCGGCGATCTCGGTGCCGGTCAGACCCTGGTTGAGCAGCCGGAGCGTCTGGTCGTGCAGATACGCGTACAGATCGCGCTGGTTCGCCAGCAGACGGCGGATCCGCTCGTTGCCCCAGGTCGGCCAGTGGTGCGAGGCGAAGGCGATCTCCGCGTCGGTGCCGAACAGCGCCAACGCCTCGTTGAGATAGCGGGACCAGTTCCGGGCGTCGCGGACGGCCGCGCCGCGCAGGGTCAGGATGTTGTGCATGGTGTGGGTGGCGTTCTCGGCCATGCACAGCGCCTGGTGGGCCGGGAAGAAGAAGTTCATCTCCGCGGGCGCCTCGGTGCCCGGGGTGAGCTGGAAGACGATCTGCACCCCGTCGACGATCTCCTCCTGGCCGGTACGGGTGACGTCCACGGTCGGCGGGATGAGGGTGACGGTACCGGTGGACATGGCGGCACCGAGACCGCAGCCGATCTGGCCGGCCGGGCCGCTGGGGAGCCCCGAGCCGTACATGTAGACGGCGCGCCGGGACATCGCCGTCCCCGCGTACACGGTGTCGCTGACGGCGTGCTCCAGGAAACCGGCGGGCGCGAGGACCGGCGCGGTGCCGTGGCCGTGCGGCAGGACGCCCCGGCCGCCGCCGAAGTGGTCCGGGTGCGAGTGGGTGTAGATCAGGCCGGTGACCGGACGGTCCCCGCGGTGTTTGCGGTAGAGCTCCAGCGCGGCGGCCGCGGTCTCGGCGGAGGCGAGCGGGTCGATGACGAGAACGCCGTGATCGCCCTCGACCAGCGTCATATTGGACAGGTCCAGACCACGCACCTGATAGATGCCGTCCGTCACCTCGTACAGGCCCTGCCGGCTGACCAGCCGGCCCTGCCGCCACAGGCTCTCGTGCGCTGTGTCGGGGCAGTTTCCGGCCAGGAAGCTGTATGCCTCGGCGTCCCAGACCACCCGTCCGTCCGCCGTCACGACCTCGGGCGGGTGGAGGGGTGCGATAAAGCCGCGGTCGGCATCGTCGAAGTCTTCGTGATCGTCGACGTGCGGAACGGTCACCGGGCACTCCCTCCCGGGGCGGGCGGTCCGGCGGGCCGGTCGTCCGGCGGGCCACTGCCCACAGAATCGATTTAACCCAATGTGCGACCCTTCCGCACGCCCCGCCCGCCCCGTCGGCCCCGCCCGCCGCGCCTCACAGCGGCCCGGCGCCGGTCGGCATCACACCGGCTCGGCCTCGATCAGGGAGAAGCGGCTGGGGCCGGGCAGCGGCGTCACGGACCGCAGCGCGAAGCCCGCACCCCTGCACAGCCGCTCGAAGTCGTCCCGGGTGCGCTCCCGGCCCCCGACGTTGACCAGCATGTTGAGGTCGACGATATAGGCGAGGCCGTCGGCCGCGGGGTCCACGACGGGCGGCAGCACCGGCTCGATGATCAGCAGCCCGCCGTGGTCCGGGACGGCCCGCCGGCAGTGCCGGAGGATGTCCGTGCACTGCTCGTCGTTCCAGTCGTGGATCACGCTCTTGAGGAGATACAGGTCGGCGCCCTCGGGAGCCGTGGTGAAGAAGTCCCCGCTCACCAGGGACGTACGGCCCTCGACCCCGTGCCGCGCCAGGTTGTCCGGGGCCTGGGCGAGCCCCTCCCTGAGGTCGAAGACGATGCCGTGCAGCGACGGATGCGCCGTCAGGATCGCGGCGAGGAGCGTGCCGTCGCCCCCTCCGATGTCGGCCACCGTCGTGAAGCGGCCGAAGTCGAAGGCCCCCGGCACCAGCGCCGCCGTATCGCGGGTGGCCTGGCCCATCGCGGCATTGAACTCGGCGGAGAGTTCCGGATCCTCGGCGAGATAGCCGAAGAAGTCCTTGCCGAAGACCGCGTCGAAGGCCGGCTCGCCGGTCCGCAGGCTGTCATCCAGGTGCTCCCAGGCTCTGAGCATGGCGGGGTCGGTGAACATCCGTATGAAGGAGTGCAGCGACTCCGGCCCGTCACTGCGCAGCAGGGCCCCGGCCGGGGTGAGCGCGAACCGCCCCGGGGTGTTCTCGGCCAGCAGCCCCAGCCCGGCCAGCGCTCTCAGTAAGCGGCCCATGGCCTCGGACCGGACCACGCAGTCCGCCGCCAGTTCGTCCGCCGTACGCTCACCGTCGCCGATCAGGTCGGCGATCCGGAAACGGGCGGCGGCGCCCACCGCCTGCGCCGCCATGGCTCCGTAGGCGATCCGGGTCAGCACCCCGCGGGCCTGGTCCGGCGACTGGCTCTCAGGGGACGGGAAGGACCGGTTCTCAGGGGACATCGGGGAACACCTCTCTGCTCAACGGCCTTACGGGCAGGGCTTGCTGGGTTACGGGCGGGGCTGCACAGGGCACAACAACGCCTGTGGCGTCGCGGTCGTTCTGATACCGCACGCACCCTTTATTAGGGAACCCTAAGTTCTCTGGATCACCCGGGCAATGGCCCCCGGAATCCGCCCGTACGACACGGCCGCCGGGCCGCTCCAGGAGGGAGGAACGCCCCGTGTCCTGCGACGACGACCGCCAACTCGGCGACCGCGCCGGGCAGTTGAGGCGGGGCACCGCCTGGCTGCTGCTGACCGCGGCACTCGGCGGCCTGGGTGCCGGCATCGCGCTGGGGCAGGGCCTGCTGGTGGCGGGCGGCCTGGTGCTGGCCGGAGTCTCCGGGCATCTCCTGGCCCCGGACGGCGGCCGGCCCACCCACCCTCGGTAAGGGCGAGCGGGCCGGCCGTCTGTCACCTGCTCCTGCAGGTATGCCTCATGTCTCGCGGCGGCTCTTCGCAGCCACACCGATGCACATCGCCCCCAGCAGGAACGTAAGGGCCCCGATCACGATGTTGTTCCAGATCACCCCCGCGTCCGGGCCGGTGCCGACGATCCACGGCGACACGATCATCCACACGCCCATCGCACACATCGCGCCGCTCAGGCCGTACATCCGGGCCGGCGCGACGGTGAACCCGACCGCCAGCAGCGCGATGGCGATGCCGAGGATCAGGTTGTGCATCAGCAGAGCGGGCTGCGTGGCCGCGAAGTGGACGATGAATGGTGATACGGCGCAGTACAGGCCGACCAGGAACACCGGCCCGTCCACGAGGATCACATCACGCCCGCCGAGAACACGCTCGTAGCGCTCCCTCATCTCAGTAACGTCGGGGTGACCCGCGAGAGTGCCCCTTTGGTGCGAGAGGTCGGCCATCCGACTCGCCTCCTTCGTTCACAAGCCTGGCCGAATCGCGGCATGGGAACCGCTCTCTTTATTCTGCGCTTATGTCGCCTTTATGTGTAGATGGAGGGACGGGTTTCCGTGGAGACGACGGGCCGAGCGGGGCGAGCGGGCCCGGCAGTCAGCCCTGACGCCTGACGCAAGGGCCGGCCCGGCCCGGTCAGCCCAGGCGCGGCGCCCGCCCCAGCCCCAGGTTCCAGCGCCCGCCCCGGCCGCTGAGCTCGGTCACGGTGAGCGGCGGAACATCCAGGCGCCAGAAGGTCTCCGCCGGTACCCCCAGGGCGGCCACCACGGCGGCGCGCACCACATCCACCTCCACCACCGCCAGGACACGCCCGGACGTGGCGGCCAGACCCGCGAGCCAGGCCTCGGTCCGTACGCACAGCTCACGCAGCGACTCCCCGCCGTGCCCCGCAAAACCGGGGTCCGACAGCCAGGCGGACACCGCCTCCGCCTCGGCGCCGGCCACCTCGGCCAGCGTCCGCCCCCGCCAGCGGCCCATCGCACAGCCCGGCGGCCCCGGCTCGGGCGCGGGGTCCGCCGGCAGTCCGAGCTCCTCGGCGGTACGACGGCACCGGACGGAGGGCGAGATCACGATCCGGTCCGCGGCCGGCCAGGTCCCGGCCGTGGCGCGGGCCCGCCGCACACCGGCCTCGCCCAGCGGCCCGTCGTCGTCGAAACGGACCTCGCGCTGCGCCAAACCCGCGGCCGGTGAGATCAACATCACCCGAGTTGTCATGACCTCTGCTTTCACATCGCCTTTATCACGCCAACAGCCTTGCGCCAAAAGGAAGTTGGCCGGATCGCGCGCCCCCTCCTGCGACCCTCCGCCCCCTGTGTGACCTTGGCCCGCCGGTCGGTTCGCGGTACCTTCCCGATGATATTGACGACGACATGACGGAAGCCGGTGGGATCCCGGCGCGGTCGCGCCACTGTATGTCCGGTTTTGACGCAGCCCCAAGGGGGCCGGGACCGGGCGAGCCAGACCCGGCATGTCGCTTCGGCACTCCAACGACTAGGGACGCGAGTTCCCCCTAACAGGAGGTCCCCTGCCATGGCTCAGACCATCGCCGCTCCGGCCGCCGGCACCGAAGCCCCGGCCCCGCTCCCCCTCAAGGCGATCGCCCCGTGGGCGCTGTTCGTCGGCGTCCTGATGCTGGTTCTGCTGTACTTCATCGGCGCCGAGCAGGGCGCCACCTCACTCCTCTCCGGTACGGACGTCCACGAGTGGGTCCACGACGGACGCCACCTGCTCGGCTTCCCCTGCCACTGAGCGGGCGCCGTTCCATGAACTCCCTCACCATCAGAAATCTCCTCGTACGCGGCATGCTCGCCGGTCTGGCAGCGGGCGTCCTCGCCTTCGTCGTCGCCTACTTCCTGGGCGAACCGCGGGTGGACGCCGCCATCGCGTTCGAGGAAGGCCACAGCCACGACCACGGGCACGAGGTGGAGGTCGTCAGCCGCGCCATGCAGTCCACGGCGGGACTGGCGACCGGTGTGCTGGTCTACGGCGTGGCACTGGGCGGTATCGCCGCTCTGGTCTTCTGCTTCGCACTGGGCCGGATCGGCCGCTTCGGCGCCCGGACCACCGCTGTCCTGCTGTCCGGCGCGGCGCTGGTGGTCTACCTCGTACCGTTCCTGAAGTACCCGGCCAACCCGCCGGCCGTCGGTGACCCGGACACCATCGGCCAGCGCACCGCCCTGTACTTCCTGATGATGCTGCTGGGCATCCTGCTGGCCGTCGGCGCAACGCTCCTCGGCCGGCGCCTGGCTCCCAAGCTGGGCAATTGGTACGCCACGGTGGCGGCCGGCGCCGCATTCGTGGTCGCCGTCGGGATCGCCTACGCCTTCCTGCCGTCGTTCGACAATGTGCCGCACGGGTTCTCCGGCACGCTGCTCTGGCAGTTCCGGCTGTCGACGCTCGGCATCCAGCTGGTGCTGTGGACCGCCTTCGGGCTGCTCTTCGGTCATCTCGCGGAGCGCGTCGTCACACCGGCGCGACAGGCCGTGGCCGCCGAACCGGCACCCGTGGCGTCCTGACGCTCACCGAGCAGGGTCCCACTGGCAGGGCCCGCGACGCTTTCCGCGTCGCGGGCCCTTGCGCTTTCCCGTCCCCTCACATCTGCCACATCCGCCACAGCCCGCCTTACGCGTTGCCCGCCCGGCTTTACGCGTTACCCGCCCGGCTTCCGGAGGGCCCAGAAAGCCCGGGAGAGCCGGGAGGCCGGGGAAGGTCAGGAGGCCCGGGAATGGCATCGAGATGCGGAATACCGTCCAGATGCGGCAGGTCGTGATCGAGCCGTTCCCGTTTCGCCCGCAGATAGCGGATGTTCTCCACGCCGGGCGGCATCAGCAGCGGCACCTGTTCGGCGACGGCGATACCGTGCCGCAGCAGCGCCGCCCGCTTCCGCGGATTGTTCGACAGCAGCCTTACGGAACGCACGCCGAGGTCCCGCAGAATTCCGGCCGCTACACCGTATTCACGGGCATCGACCGGCAGGCCGAGCGCGATATTCGCGTCGACCGTGTCCAGCCCAGCCTCCTGCAGTTTCATCGCCCGGAGCTTGGCCAGCAGCCCTATCCCCCGGCCCTCGTGCCCCTGCAGATAAACCAGAATTCCGCGCCCGGCCGCCACGATCGCCTCCATCGCCGCGGACAACTGGTCACCGCATTCGCAGTGCGTGGACGCGAAGGCATCACCGGTCAGACACTCCGAATGGACCCGGGTCAGCACCCGCTCCCCCGCCGCGTCCCCCGGCACATCGCCGTGGACCAGGGCCACTTGCTCGATCCCGCTGCGGAGGTCGAGATAGCCGACGGCGAGGAATTCGCCGTGCGCCGTGGGGAGACGGACCTCCACCACCCGCTCGACCCGCTCGTTTCGCCCGTGCTGTTCCGCTGAAATGCCGTCATCGGCGGCGATTCCGGCACCGGTATCAATTCCGGCACCGGCCCGGATACCGTCACCGGTACCGGGGGTGGCGGTACCGACAGCCGTATCGGCACCAACAGGGCCGTCAACAAGGCCGTCAACAAAGGCATCAACAGGGGCATCAACAGGGGCTTCGGCAGCAGTATCCGGCTCCGTCATGGCGCGATGGTACCGGCGGGGGCGGCCAGTTGGCATGATCTTCCGTGATGCCTATGCTGCGACATCCCGGCGAGGGCGAGTGAGCGCGAGGAAAGGCCGCAACCCACCATGACCGCATCGATATCCAGGAATTCGGGCCGTGGCCTGCTGCCGGCCGACACCACCGAGGACGTACGGGCCCGGCGGCCGCAATGGGCCCTTTTGCCCATCGGCAGCTTCGAACAGCACGGCCCCTTCCTGCCATTGACCACCGATACGGTCATCGCCTGCACCATCGCCGAAGAGATCGCCGCCGTCCATCCCGTCCATCTCCTTCCGCCGCTCACCATCTCCTGCTCCCACGAACACGCCGCATGGCCGGGCACGGTCAGCATCTCGGCCCGTACCCTGCACGCCGTTGTGACGGACATCGCCGATTCCCTCCGTGCCTCCGGCATCCACACCCTGATTCTCATCAACGGCCACGGCGGAAATTACGTACTGCGCAACGTCGTTCAGGAATCTGGCGGGACGGGGACCCGTATGGCACACTTCCCCGGCTCGGCCGACTGGGACGCGGCACGCAAGCGGGCGGGAGCACAGACCACCGCCCACACCGATATGCACGCGGGCGAAGTGGAAACCTCCATCCTCCTCCACGCCCACCCCGAATTGGTCCGCCCCGGTTACACATCGACGGAACCGGCGGAATCGGCGGACTGCATCGCCGACGACCGAAAGCATCTGCTCACCCTCGGCATGGCGGCCTATACGGACTCCGGCATCATCGGCCGGCCGTCCCTCGCCTCCGCGCAGAAGGGCGAGAAACTGCTGGCCGGCCTGGTCGACGCATTCGCCGAATACGCCGCTCTCTTCCACACCGAAGCACGGGCCCACGCCGGTATGCGTGCCGGTACGGCCAGCGGTACGGATGCCGGTGCCCATGTCGGTTCAGATGCCGGTACAGATGCCGCCGATGCCGCCACGGAAGCGCAGGCCCATGACTGAGACGCTCGACAAGACCACGGCGACTGAGGCATTCGACGAGAGCACGGCGTGGGACCGGCTGCGCCGCATCCGCACCGCGGAAGATGCCGAGGCCGCCGGGCTGGTGCCGGGCCGCTGGGCGCAGCATGCCTCGCCCGAGGCGGCGCAGCTGGCCGACCGCTATCTGCCGCTCTGCCTGGCCGGCCCCCGTATCGCCTTCGCCCAGCTCGGCCAGAGCCTGGACGGCTTCATCGCGACCCGCACCGGCGACGCGGACTATGTCACCGGCGAGGAGGACCGCCGCCATCTGCACCGGCTGCGCGCACTGGCCGACGCGGTGATCGTCGGCGCCGGGACCGCCACGGCGGACGATCCCCGGCTGACGGTGCGCGCCTGCACCGGCGACAACCCCGTACGCGTCGTGCTCGACCCGCACGGCCGGGTGCCACGCGGGCACCAGCTGTTCACCGATGGTGCCGCGCCCACGGTGTGGGTGGTGGGTCCGGAGGGTGCCGGGCATGCGCCCGGCAGCAGCGTGGACGTCCTCGCGCTGCCCGACGCCGCCGCCTTCGCGCCGCGTCGCCTCCTCGCGGCGCTGGCACGGCGTGGGCTGGGCCGGGTGCTGGTCGAAGGCGGGGGCGTCACCGTCTCCCGCTTCCTGCAGGATGGGGCGCTGGACCGGCTCTATCTCACCGTCGCCCCGGTGCTGCTCGGCGACGGCGTCCCCGGCCTGCGCTTTCCCGGAACCCCGGTGATGCGCGACGCACTCCGCCCTGCGCTGCGGCGCACCCTGCTCGGCGAGGACACTCTTTTCGAACTCGAGCTACGGGGGCCCGGCACGTGTCCTGAGGGTGGCGCACCGGCTTGAGCAGACGCATCCGGCTTGCCCCTGCGGCCCCGGCTTGCCCCTGCGGCCGGTGCCCGGCCTTGTGCCGTGTGCCTTGCGCCGCCTCCTCCTCTCCTTATTTCGGCAACGAATTACGGAGAGTGATTGGTTCCCTGCGGTGCGGTACGTTCCGGAGGTGGTGAAAGCTTGAGGAGTCCTTGTGGGCTTCTTGAGACTTCATGAGGCTTCATGGGGTCCCCTTGGGGTTTCTTGGGGGTTGAGGGCTCCTCAGGGCGTGGTCTGTACCTCACCGGCTTCATTCGCCGCGCCCTTCCGGCCCTTCCCGCCCGTCGCACCCTGTGCAGCCTGCGCAGGCTGCACAGCCAAGTCTCCTTCCCCCTCCCTCTCTTCCTCTTCGGCCTCCCGCCTCGCGTTCCTCGCGCCTCCGGCCCGTATCCCGGCGACCCAGCGCACCACCAGCACGGCGGCACCCGGCAAGCTCGCGACAAACGCAAGGGCGCCGTAGACAACGGACGCGGTGAGCCCCTGCGCCGCGCCCAGCCCGGCCGCGCCGAAGGCCCATGCCGCGACGCCTTCCCGCGGGCCCCACCCGCCCACGTTCAGCGGCACGGCCATCGCCAGCAGCGCGAGCACAACCAGCGGGACCAGCTCGGCGAGCGGTGCGCCGACTCCCGACACGCGGGCGGCGAGCACGAACATCCCGAGATATCCCGCGAGAACCACCGCGGACGAGAAGGCCACGCCCGGCCAAGTGGCGCGGGCGAAGAGGGCCTGGCGGGCCTCGGTCAGCGTGGTGCGGAGGGCGCGTCCGGCGCGGGAGGCGCCTCGGGTCCAGTAGGCAACGGCGATCGCCAGTACGGTGACCGCGGCCGCCGCGAGTGCCGCGCCGGGTGTGCTCAGCACGCGGCCCACCTGCGCGAGGGCCGGCGACGGCCGGACCAGCAGCACCGCCGCGCCGGCGACCAGCAGCACGAGCTGGCCCGCGGTGCGTTCCAGGACGACGGCGCGGACGGCGCGTCCGAGGTCGCGGGCGCTCCGGCCGTGCCGTACCGCGCGGTGGACGTCACCGACCACACCGCCGGGGAGCGCGGCATTGAGGAACAGGGCGCGGTAGTAGTCGGCGACGGCCCGGCCGAGTGGCAGCCGCAGGCCGAGGCCGCGGGCCACCAGGCACCAGCGCCAGGCGCTGAACACTGTGGTCAGCAGGCCGATTCCGAGGGCGGACAGCAGCGTGGGGACGTCGATTCTGCCCAGGCCGTCGAGGAAGGCGTCGGAGCCCAGGTGCCACACCAGCACCGCGAGGATGCACAGTCCGCCCACCGTCCGCAGCCGCGCCCACCCGGACCCGGATCGCCTCCTCATGCGGATCGCCCGGAGCGTACGGATCATGCGGTTCGCGATCGTGCAGTTTCCGTTTGTGCGGTTCGCGTCCGCGCGGTTCGCGATCATGCGGACGGTTTCCTCAGCCGGTCGCCGGGCGTGGCCCGGGCAGCGCCAGCAGATCCGTGTGGTGCACGGTGACCCGCAACTCCCCCGCCGCGCAGGCCTCCAGCCGCCGTCGTAGATACGCGTCCGCGCGGGCCGCCAACTCCGGCCGCTGCTCGCACGCGGCGCCCACCCAGCCGCGCAGCCATTCGGCGGTGAGCGCGGCCTCCTTGCCGCCGAGCCGCCAGGGGCTGGGCCGCGTCATGACCGCGGCGCCACACCGCTCGAACGCCGCCGTGGCCGCGGCGGCCGCATCCGGGCCGAGCAGCCGCCGGCCGCCGGCCGTGCGGCGCTGATGGTCGTTGAAGGCGGCGGTGAGGTCCGCGTCGAACGGTTCGTACGGGGTGAGTTCGACGCGGCCCGCCACGGAGAGCGCGAACAGGGCGGGGCAGCCGGCGTCCACGCACGCCTCGGCGAGCGCGGCCACCTCGTCATGGGTGAGGAGATCGAGCAGGGCCGAGGCGGTGACCAGTGAGGTGCCGGCGAGCTCGGCGGCGGTCAGCCGGGCGAGGTCACCCCGTTCCGTGGTGGCCGTTACGGCACCGGCGTCGGCGGCGGCCGGGGGCATGCCGTGCGCGGCGCGGGCGAGCAGCGCGGGGTCATGGTCGTACAGGATCCAGTGCTGCGGGCCGGGCAGCCGGACGGCGAGCCAGCGGCCCATGGAGCCGGTGCCGCAGCCCAGATCGCGGATCACCGTCGGGCGTGGGCTCCCGGCGCGGGCGGCCAGTGCGGCGCGCAGCGGCCGGAGGAGTTCGGGTGTGCGGGCTGCCGCATCGGCGGGCTCGCGCAACTCCAGCCATTCCGGGGCGAATCGCGGCCGTGAGCCCTCGCCCTCCGCCGGGTCGGCCGCGGCGCCCCCGGAGGCGTTCACCCGGCCGTCCCGGGCTCGTGCCGGACGGGTTTGGGCCGAACGGGCTCGTGCCGAAGCCGTTCCAGTGCCGCCGCCAGGTTGTGCGCCGTCATCTCCCACCCTTCCAGCGTGGCACGCCGCCCGCGCGCCAGAATCTTGAGGCGTTGCCGCAGTTCCGGGTCCCCGAGCCAGCCGCGCAGCGCGCCGGAGAGCGCCGCCGGGTCGTCGGACGGTACGAGGAGGCCCGGCACCCTGCCGTCCGGGGCGCTTCCGACGGCCTCCGGGACGCCGCCGACGGCCGTGGCCAGTACGGGAATTCCGCGCGCCAGGGCCTCGGTGACGACCATCCCGTAGGTCTCGGCGTACGAGGTGAGCACCAGGAGATCGGCCGCCGCGTAATACGCCTCGAGCTCCGCACCCGCCCGCGGCCCGGCGAACCGCACCCGGTCGTCGAGTCCGAGTTGCTTTACTTTTGAGGCGAGTTGGGTCATATAGGGGGAATCCCCTCGGGCCCCTCCCACGCATGCGCAGGTCCAGGGCAGTTCGGGGACGGTGGCGAGGGCCTCCACCAGGCGGTGCTGTCCCTTGCGCGGGGTGACCGCGGCGACGCACAGCAGTTGTGGCCGGGTGGCGCCGTCCGTGCCGGGCGCGAGGGGCGCGGGGTCGACTCCCGGCGCGGCGACATGGACCCGGTCGGCGGCCAGCCCGTGCTGCGCCACGAGCCGTCGCGCGGCCCACCGGCTCGTGGCCACCACCGCCCCTACGGCGTGCAGGGTGCGGCGCTCCCGGGCGGCCAGCTCCCGGGCCGTGGCGGGGGCGAGCCCGGTCTCGTCGGCCAGCGGCAGGTGCACCAGTACGGCCATCCGCAGCCGTCCGGCCTCGGGGGCGGTGATCTCGGGGACTCCGCAGGCCACCAGGCCGTCCAGGAGGACGAGGGCGCCGTCCGGCAATGCGGCCAGGCACCGCGCCAGTTCCCTGCGGGCTTCCGGGCCCGGCTCCGGCCCGCTCCCGGGCACGGTGTACGGGCGCACCTGCCATCCGGCCGCCGGGAGTTCACGGCACAGCCGCCGGTCGTAGGTGTTCCCGCCGCTGGGTGCGGCGGGGTCGTCCACCTCCCCGGGCAGGACGAAGTGCAGCAGGCGCTCCCCGGCCTTCCCGGTGGCTGTCACAGAGTGCGCTCGTAGGTCGCCCAGGCGATGTGCGACTCGTGCAAGGTGACCGATATGCCGGCCAGCTCGCGGGCGCTCTCGCCCAGGTTTCCGGCGTGTATGCGGTCGGCAAGTCGGTCGGCGATCACTTTGGCCAGTGCCTCCGTCGAAGTGTTGATGCCGGCGAAGGCCGGCTCGTCGTCGAGGTTCCGGTAGTTCAACTCCCCGACCACCCCGCCGAGTTCCTGAGTGGCCAGACCGATGTCGACGACGATGTTGTCGGCGTCGAGTTCGGCGCGGCGGAAGGTGGCGTCCACGACGAAGGTCGCGCCGTGCAGGCGCTGCGCCGGGCCGAAGACCGCGCCGCGGAAGCTGTGGGCGACCATGAGGTGGTCGCGGACGGTGATGCTGAACACGGTGGTCCTCCAGTGTGGTGACGGAGTGGGGGTGGCGGGCTACGGGCGGGGAGGGACTGGCCCCGCGGTCCGGAGCGGCTACCCGAGGGCCGCCGCGTCCCCGTACCGGATGCGGTGGCACAGCGCCGGAAGCTCGCCCGAGGCGATCCGGGGCAGCACCTGCGGCAGGTCCTCGAAGGCGGATTCGCCGGTGATCAGCGCGTCGAAGGCGGGGTCGGCGAGCAGTTCGAGGGCGAGCGCGAGCCGGTCGGCGTGGGTGCGGCGGCCGCGCACGGTGGGGGAGACGGCGCCCACCTGGCTGCTGCGGACGGTCAGGCGGCGGGAGTGGAAGGCCTCTCCCAGGGGGAGGCTGACCGGCCGGTCGCCGTACCAGCTGAGCTCGATGACCGTGCCCTCCGGGGCGAGCAGTTCGAGCGAGCGGGCGAGCCCGGCCTCGGTGGCGCTGGCGTGGACGACGAGGTCGCAGTCGCCCAGCGCGTCCGCGGGCAGCGCGAAGGGGACGCCCAGCGCCCGGGCGGTTCCGGCCCGTTGGGGGTCGGCGTCGACCAGCTGCACCCGGACGGCGGGATAGCGGGCGAGCACGGCGGCGACGCCGCATCCGACCATCCCCGCGCCGACCACCGCGATCCGGTCCCCGACCAGCGGCGCCGCGTCCCAGAGGGCGTTCACCGCGGTCTCCACCGTCCCGGCCAGTACGGCCCGTCGGGCGGGGACGGTATCCGGTACGGGGATCACGGCGCTCGCCGGGACGACATAGCGGGTCTGATGCGGATGGAGGCAGAAGACCGTACGGCCGAGGAGCGCGGCGGGCCCCTCCTCCACGACGCCGACGCTGAGGTAGCCGTACTTGACCGGGCCGGGGAACTCGCCGTCCTGGAACGGCGCCCGCATCGCGCCGTACTGGCTCGCGGGCACCCCGCCGCGGAGGACCAGGCTCTCCGTCCCCCGGCTCACACCGGAGCACACCGCCCGCACCAGCACCTCGTCGTCGCGGGGCCGCGGCAGCGCGACCTCCCGGATCTCACCCCGGCCCGGCGAGCTGACCCAGAAGGCATGGGCGACGCGCGACATCGGAACCCTCCTGGACGCTGCGGCGTTGGTTCGTAAATGCTGGCGTCACACATGCTGGTGATCATGATGACGCCGTCACGATACGCGGCGGCCCTCGTCTCCGCCATACATCGCCCCAAGTCCTGGGAGGTCCGGTGACCGCACAAGACCTGTACGACATAAGGCCGTACGGCATCACGCCGTACGGCATCACGCCGTACGGCACGAGGTGGAGCGGCACAAGGCGGTACGACCGGGACATGACGGCCGGTATCGGCGCACAGCTGCTGGTGCTGGAGGTGCTGTGCCGGGCGGCCGGTCTGGGGACCGCGGGGTGGGTGACCGGCTCCACGTTCGCGGTGGTCACCTGGGCGCTGCTGGTCATGGCGCTGCGCCGGTCCTGGACGGGCCCGTTCGGCCCGGCCAACCGCGTCACGCTCGCCCGCACGGTCCTCGTCGGCGGGGTGACGGCCCTGGTGGCGGACTCCTTCGGCCACCGGGTGCCGGTCCCGGTGCTGGCCGCGCTGGCCACCGTGGCGCTGGTCCTGGACGCGGTCGACGGGCAGGTGGCGCGGCGTACGGGAACGGCGACAGCGCTGGGGGCCCGCTTCGACATGGAGGTCGACGCGTTCCTCATTCTGGTGCTGTCCGTCTATGTCGCGATGCCGCTGGGCTCCTGGGTGCTGGCCATCGGCCTCATGCGGTACGCGTTCGTCGCGGCGTCCTGGGTACTGCCGTGGCTGCGCGGCGCCTTGCCGCACAGCATGGCCCGCAAGACGGTGGCCGCGCTCCAGGGGATGGTCCTGGTGGTGGCCGGCGCCGGGATCATGCCGCGGTGGTGGGCGGGCATCGCCGTGGCGGTGGCGCTGGCGCTGCTGGTGTGGTCGTTCGGGCGGGATGTCGGATGGCTGTGGCGGACCCGGGGCTCCGCCGCGTGACGGCTCACCGGGCGGATGCGGCGCGGTGCGCCGCGGCCGCTAGGTCCCCGCGTGCCGCCCCAGATAGACCACCAGCGCCAGGAAGAGGATCAGCAGCTGGCTGACGAGGATGGCGAGCATCGCCCGTTGCCATACGCTGCGTTGGACCGTGTGGTGCGGGACATGGAGCGCGCCGGGCAGCCGCGCCAGCTGGCGGCCGGGGCGGACGGCGGTGGTCGAGCCGCGCCGGGAGCCGCAGCGCGGAGACGTCCGGTGGCGGGCGGCGAACTCCGGGCAGCCGCGGCCGTGTCCGCGTGCGGTCCTCAGCGGTCCCCGTCCGTGGTGGCCGCCGCGGCACGCGCGGGCGGCGCCCGGACCGGTGGCCGGCGGTATGCAGGTACGGGAGCGGACCGCCCGCCAGGGCGGCGGCCCTTTACGCCTCGCTGCGGCCATGCGCCATCACCCCTCGGGGCGGAGCACGTACATCACGAGCCCGCCCCCACACTGTCGGCCGCCGCTGCGCCTTCGGGCCGCGTCACGGCTTCGGTCCGTGCTCCCCCTTCGGTCCGTGCCCCGGCCCCGGCTCGCGCTCCGGCCTTGGTCCGCGCCCCCGCTTTCGTTCCTGCTCCGGCCTTCGCCCCCGCTCCGGCCTTGGTCCCTGCTCCCTCCGTGGTCCCCGCTCCCGCTCCGGTCCGTGCCACGGCGACGGGTTCGGCCGCCCGCAGCTCGGCAAGGAGCGCATCCCGGCCGGTGAGCACATCGGTCAGCACCCGGCGGGCGGCGCCCAGCAGCTCCGCGACATCGCCGCCGGCGAGCTCGTAGACGACGGTGGAGCCGCTGCGGGTGGCCGTCACGATGCCCGAGCGGCGCAGGACCGCCAGCTGCTGGGAGAGCGCGGACGGCTCCACCTCGATCGCGGTCAGCAGGCTGCGCACCGGCAGCGGCCCGTCCTGGAGCAGTTCCAGGACCCGGATACGGACCGGATGACCGAGCATCCGGAAGAATTCGGCCTTCGCCTGATAGAGGGGGACCCATGCACCGTTCATGGCGCTGCCCCTCGCACCCGTTGCCGTACCGACCCGGCGAAACCGCCCACGCATGCCCTCCGCGTCCAGGCCGACCGGCCGTCGCGTCATCTGTTGAATTGCGGAATTCTGCAACTGTAGACGACGAGGGCGGGCGGGCCCTATGGGTGGGACGGTCAAGAGTGCGTTCAAGGGCGACAAAGCGGCGCCGGGTACCTCGGCGAGGCGGGGGAACCGGCCCCGGCGGGTGCGATCGCGCCCTGCGAGCGAGCCGGAAGGGCCGCTCCGCTTCACCTGCCGCCCGCTGCTCGTGCATCTGGGGCAGTTGGTCCGCGTCGGCTCTCACGCCGGCAGAGCAGCCACGGGCGTGAACGCCGTCTCGCCGACCGCCGGCGCCCGCGTGGTCGCCGTGCCCGGCTGCCTCCACGACCAGGCGCCATGCCGGCCTGTGCAGCGACAGGGCACAGAGCGCTACGGCACGTACCCGTACGGCCGCTCCACGACTGGCAGCCGTAATCCGGCCCGGGGATGCTGGAGCGTGTGGTCCGGCACGACAGAGCGGGAGCGGCTACGTGAGGGCACCGAGCGCGGGGCGCACCACCGTCAGACGCTGGTGCCTGCGCCACCTGCAGCTGCTGCCCCTCGTCCTGCTCGTCACAGGTGCCCTCCTGGACTACAACACCTCTCCCCACTTCAGTGCGGAAGCCTTCTACACCGCCGCGCCGATGACGGCCGCCGCGCTGCTGTCGCTGCGCGCGACGATCCTGGCGGGCATCGGCGCCTGTGCCGCCGATGTCGCGCTGCTCATCCACTTCGGCTTCATGGACGACTCCGGTGGGCGGAGCGAGCTGGCGGCGGTCGCGACCGTCTCGGCCTTCGCCATCGTCGTCAACCGCCTCATGTACTACAGCAACGTCCGGCTGCAGTCCGCACGCAGAATCGCCCTGGCCGTGCAGCGCGCCGTACTGCCGCAGCTGCCGGCCTGTGTCGGGCCTCTGCGGATCGCCGTGCGCTATCAGGCCGCCGTGAAGGACGCACAGATCGGGGGTGACCTGTACGGCGCGCAGGACACGCCGTACGGCGTACGGTGCCTGGTCGGCGACGTTCGGGGCAAGGGCATGGGCGCGGTCAAGGTGGTGGCGGTGGCCATGGGGGTGTTCCGGGAGGCCGCCGAGGAGGAATCCACGCTCGTCGGGGTCGCGGCCAGACTGGAGCGGGCACTGCTACGGGAACGGGAGCGGCGGACGGGACCCGAGCGGACCGAGGGTTTCGTCACCGCCGTGCTCGTCGAGGTCCCGCACGGCGGTGACGAACTGCGGCTGGTCAACCGCGGCCATCCGGCGCCTCTGCTGCTGCATGCCGGCCAGGTGCGCAGGACGGAACCGTCCGAGCCGGCCCTCCCTCTGGGGCTGGCGGAGCTGGGCACCGGCCAGGAGCGGACCGACACGGTGCCCTTCCCCTCAGGGGCGACTCTCCTGCTGTACACCGATGGCCTGACCGAAGCGCGGAACCGCGCCGGGGACTTCTACGACCCCGCAGCCGGGCTGGCCGGACGCGACCTTCCCGGACCGGATGCGCTGCTCGACACCCTTCTCACAGAGGTCAGCCGCCATGCCGGTGGCCGCATCACCGATGACATGGCGCTGCTGGCCCTCACCCGGGGAGAGGGCGCACCCGGGAACGAGCGCAGCTTCGACGAACCGCCTCGGCACTGACCTCCGGCAGCGGACCGTTGCGGGCGGCGGGGAGGAGGGTGGGCTGGACCTGGGGCTGGGGGCCGGACCTGGAGCGGGATGGCCCAACTCGCCACCAGCACACGGCGACTTCGACGATGACGCCGGGGACTGTCGGAGGGGGGTGTGGCGAGAGCCGTCAGCAACTGGCACCTACAGCCCTCCGAACAGAACCCCTACCAGGGCGCCGAGCAGCATGAACGGGCCGAAAGCCATGGCTGACCTGCGGTTCGCGCGTCGCAGAACCAGCAGTGCCCCTGCGTACAGCGCCCCGCATCCGAACGCCAGCAAGGTGCCGAGCGCGAGGACGGGCCAGCCGTACCAGCCCAGAACCGCGCCGAGGGAGAGCGCCAGTTTGACGTCGCCGAGGCCCATTCCGGACGGGCTGATGAGGAACAGGACGAAATACACGGCCGTGAGCGCCAAGCTGCCGGCCACCGCGGTGGTCCAGCTCCCGTGACTGCCGGGCAGCAAAGCGGCCGCACCCAGCAGCCCCACCATGACGCCTGCCAGCGGAAGCGTCAGCACGTCCGGCAGCCGGTGCACCGTGAGATCGACGAGCGCCAGCAAGATCGCCGGCGGCGTCAGCACCAGCCACACCACCAGTTCCGGGCGCGCGCCGGTGGTGGCGGCGAGCGCCGCGCAGACCAGCGCGCCTACCACTGGTGCGGCCAGCCGCCCGGGGCCGTAGCGACAAGGGCCGCTGCCCGACGCCCCGCCATCAGCCGGCGGCGTGTTTCCGTCGCAACGGGCAAGCCCCAGCCAGCCGCCCGCCGGGCCTGCTATTTCATGCCCCCGGGGGCAGTGATCCCGGCGCGACTCCGCCGCCTCAACGGAAAGCCGGTATGCCGGCCGCGGCAGAAACAGACCGGCCAACCCGCCATAGGCGGCACCGAAGAAGATCAATACCAGATCCACGTCGGCACCCTAGCCGACGTCCGCCGGCACGCCACGCCCGTCCTACCCACACCGCTCGGTGCAGGGGCCGACTGCGGCGAGGCGTACGGTGCGCCGCCCGGGAGGACGGTGCCGCTGCGTGCCGTCGGGCCCCCCTCAATGCGACCTACCGGACGGACCGTAGCCCTTCGGGCTCCCGCGCATCGGCCCGGCGTACCGTCCCTGCGTCCGCCGTACGGGGGAGGCGCACCGGCCTGTGGTGCGATGTGGTGCTGCGGGCGCGGACGGCACCGTGGTGAGCGGCCGGGAACCTCCCGGCCGACGGACCCGATGGCGGTCCACTCGATGCCACTTCCTTGGGAGGAAGCAATGTTCCGCACCCGCGCCCGTGCCCGCGTTCGGCACCCTTTTCTCGTCGCCGCCACGGCACTGACCGTCGGTGCGGCGACTGCGCTGACCCTCGGCACCACGGGCGCGGCCACCGCGGCCGAGTCCGCTGCCGGAGCCCCCGCCGCGACCGGGGCGCATGCCGCCCGGCACACCGTCGACGAACCGCTGCTCAAGGGGTCGGCCAAGCTCAAGCGCCAGCCGGGCGACAATGTCCACTTCACCTTTGACGCCCATGGACTGGGTGACAAGGCACGCGGCACCTTCTACGTCAGCCACCACATCGGCAAGCAGTGGGGCGGCTACTTCAAGGGCCGTATCGACTGCCTGCTGACCGGCGGCCCGGTGGCCGTTGCCACCGGCATCGTGGAGGAGTCGCATTTCCAGGGCGCACCGGGCATGCCGGACGTCGGTGATCTGAAGGGCAAGCGATTCGGCTTCACCGTGCTGGACAACGGCAGGAAGGACCGGCTGGGCTACAGCTGGGCCCTCGACGGCCTGCCGGAGAAGAGCGTCGGCAAGTGCCTGGGCTCCGCCCCCATCGAGACCCTGGCGAAGGGCAACTACACGGTCCACCACTGGATGCCGCCGCGCACGCCCGCCAAGCACTGAGCAGGGATGTCTCGTACCCGATCGGTGGCCTGGTGGGTCCGCGCTGTCGAGTACGAGCTCAACCGGACGGCGTGACCGGGGACCACACGCCGAACCACTGCTCTGCGCCGTACTCCTCGAACCGCTGCACCTCGGTGAACCCCAGCTTCGCCGCGAGGCGCATCGAGCGGTCGTTGGCGGTCTGGGTGCAGAGCACCACCGGCTCGGTGGGTAGCGCGCCGGCGAACCAGTCGAGTGCCGCTGCGCACGCCTCGGCGGCGTAGCCGCATCCCCACGCCTCCGGCAGGAACATGTAGCCGAGTTCGGCCTCCCCGGCATCCGGACGGACGTGACCCGGACGCTCTGCGTCGCGCCGATCGAGTGTGATCATGCCGATCATCGCTCCGTCGAGATCGATCACGAAAAGTCCAGGGCGCTGCCCGGGGACCTCAGGCACCGCGCGCTCGAGCTCATCACGCGGTCGAGGGCCACCGGTGTAGGTGCCCACCTCCGGCGAGGCGAACAGCTCGATGAACGCCGCGCGGTCCCGAGCCTCGGGCTCGCGGAGCACGAGCCGCTCGGTCCTGATCGGGGCAGGCGGCCAGGCAACGGGGCCGAACGCAGTCATGCCGACCAACCCAACCAGCAGGCCCGGCAGCGATCAAGGCTCGGGAACCGGTCAACCCACCGGGCCGGGGCCCCTTGATGCCCTTCGCCCAGACCTGGGCCGGCAGCAGTAGGGGGCTGGGAGCCCGGACGTCCCCGGTCGAGCGGAGCCTCCTCCGAAGGCGTTGCCGCTTCTGCGTTCGTCGTGGTCGCCGGATCCGTCGGGCGGCCGGTCCGAGTCGGCTCTGCTCCCGGTCCTGAGCGGGAGGTTGGGTCCAAGAACTCCTAACGGAATGACTTCAGGTGTCTTTAGTAGGCTCCCGCCATGGCGCTCGGGTACTGGGAACGGCACCGCTTCGATGACCCGGCGGTGGCGGCCGACCGGGACGAACTGCTCAAGTCGGCGGACCAGGAACCGGACCCGTACGCCGCTTTTCTCAGGCTGCTGCGCTCCGGGCGGCGGGACGCGGTGTGCACGGCGCTGGAGTACTTCCACTACGAGGACCGGCAAGCCCGATGGGGTTTTGGCAACCCTCTGGATGAGTACGCCTCGGAGGTGCTGGACCGCGCCCGGTGATCATCGCCGCGCTGCGCGCCGTGGACGGCGACGTTGTCGACGATGGCGCCATGTCCGCTGCCGGGCAGTGCCTCTGCGCCTGCGATGTCCCTGAGGACCCCGAACTTGTGGCCCAGCTCGGCGTGATGGCCCTGGACGAGGACCGCCCTCTGCGAGTCCGTGCGGCGTGCGCAAGGGCGCCGGCCTCGGCGGAGTCTGACCAGGCCGCCGAACTCGCGGTACGGCTGACCGGCCTCGCGGAACTTGAGCTCCAGCTGGCCGGCGCCCTTGTCCTCACCGCCCATCTCGACACGCATCGCCCCCTCCTTGAACGCCTGGTGGCTACCTGGCCCCCCAACACCCTTGGGGCGAACGACATCCGCGATGCCTTGGAGGAGGACGAGGATGACGTGTGACGGGCTCATGGAACTCCCGACGAAATGATCTTCGAGGTGGTTGGATCACTCCAGGATTGGTGATCTGGGGGTGCGGGGTGGCGCGGCCGAAGCCGTGGGAAGTCCATGACGAGCTGTGGGTGGTGATCGAGCCGCTGCTGCCCAAGGTTGAGCGACGCGACGACATCCACGAAGCCTTCCTCACTCTGGGATGCGCACTCATCTGCTGGCGACGCCTGAAGTCATTCCGTTAGGAGTTCTAAGGCCGGGTTTCGGCCTGGGCCGCCGCCATCCTCTCCTGTGCCTCGGCCAGGTCCTCCTCCGTAGGTGCGTCGTCCTGGGTGAGCTTGCAGCGCCAGTAGCCGGTGAAGTCGACGGCCGTTTTGGCCAGGCCCCGCTCCTCGACGAGATGGCGCCGCAGGGCGCGTACGGCGCCTGCCTCACCGGCCAGCCAGGCGAAGACCGGGCCGGCGGGGAATGCGGCATCGCGTACGGCGCTCAGCAGCGCATCGCTGTGCCCGGGCGGGGCGCCGTTGCGATGGACCCAGTGGACGGTGAGGTCGGCCCGCGTCACGAAGGGCTGTTCCTCCGCGGCGTCGGCCACCTCGATGTATGCCACCGCGCGGGCGCCTGCCGGCAGCGCTTCCACCAGTGAGCCGATGGCCGGCAGCGCCGTTTCGTCGCCGGCCAGCAGCAGCCGGTCGGCGCCGTCGAGCGGCAGCGGTCTGGCGTATACCGCCGATGGGCCGTAGCGGGCGAGGGTGTCGCCCACCTGGGCGTTGGCCGCCCATCGGGTGGCCGGTCCGGCGGTCGCGGCGTCCTCCGGCGTGGCCGCCGCGCCGTGCAGCACGAAGTCGACGGCTATCCGGTGCCGTTCGGCGTCGTAGGACCGCACCGTATAGCTGCGCATCCAGGGCCGTTCGTGCTCCGGGATGGTGAGGAAGGCCTGGTACCAGCGCATCGCATCGCCGTCTGCCCCCTCCTTGGGAAGGCGGGGTCCGGTCTGGCCCGGCTTGGGGAAGAGGAGTTTGAGCTGCTGGTCGGGCCAGGTGGGAAAGTCGTCGAGGCCGTCTCCGGCGAAGGTGACCCGGACCATGCGCGGGGTGATCCGCCGGACGTCGGTGACCTGGATGAGTGCGACGGGCACGTCCGTCATCAGATGCTCCATGGGGGTGGCGAGGGGGCGTCGTCGGTGTGCTGAAGAAGAAGACGGCAGACGGTCTTCAGGCGGCGGGGGGTTCGGATGGCCGGAGGTATGCCCTCAGGTGACGGGCCGTCAGGGAGTCGCCGTGGGCCACGAGGTCGGCCGGGGTGCCGGTGAACACCACCCGGCCGCCGTCGTGACCGGCGCCGGGGCCGAGGTCTATCAGCCAGTCGGCGTGCGCCATCACCGCCTGGTGGTGCTCGATGACGATGACGGAGTTGCCGTCGTCGACCAGCCGGTCGAGGAGGCCCAGGAGCTGGTCCACATCGGCGAGATGGAGGCCGGTGGTCGGCTCGTCCAGGACATAGACGGCGGCTTTTTCCGCCATGTGGATGGCGAGTTTGAGGCGCTGGCGCTCTCCTCCGGAGAGGGTGGTGAGCGGCTGGCCGAGGCCGAGGTAGCCCAGGCCGACATCGCTCAGGCGGTCGAGGACGGCCCGGGCCTGCCCGGTCGGGAAGAACTCGCGGCCCTCGGCCACGGACATGGCCAGGACCTCGCTGATGTTCTTGCCGCGCAGGGTGTAGGTGAGCACCTTCGGGGTGAACCGCCTGCCCTCGCACTCCTCGCAGACCGAGGCCACGCCGGCCATCATCGCGAGGTCGGTGTAGACCAGCCCGATGCCCTTGCAGTGCGGGCAGGCCCCCTCCGAATTGGCGCTGAACAGCGCGGCCTTGACGCCGTTGGCCTTGGCGAAGGCCGTGCGGACCGGGGCGAGCAGACCGGTGTAGGTGGCGGGATTGCTGCGCCGGGAGCCGCGGATGGGTGACTGGTCGGCGACGATCACGCCGTCCCGCCGGGGCAGCGAGCCATGGATGAGGGAGCTCTTGCCCGATCCCGCGACTCCGGTGACGACGGTCAGCACCCCGAGCGGGATGTCGACGCTGACGTCCCGGAGATTGTGCTGGTTCGCTCCCGTGACGGAGAGCTTTCCGCTGGGGCGCCGGACCGGCTCGCGCAGCCGGGCGCGGTGGTCGAGATGACGGCCCGTCAGGGTGCCGGAGCGGCGCAGCCCGGCGACATCGCCGGTGAAGCAGATCCGGCCGCCGGCGGATCCGGCGCCGGGGCCGAGGTCGACGACATGGTCGGCGATGCCGATGGTCTCGGGTTTGTGCTCGACGACCAGGACGGTGTTGCCCTTGTCGCGCAGCCGGAGCAGGAGGTCGTTCATCCGCTGGATGTCGTGCGGATGGAGGCCGACGGTCGGCTCGTCGAAGACATAGGTGACATCGGTCAGGCTGGAGCCGAGATGGCGGACCATCTTCACCCGCTGGGCCTCGCCGCCGGAGAGGGTGCCGGATTCGCGGTCCAGGCTGAGATAGCCCAGTCCGATCTCGACCAGCGAATCGAGGGTGTGGGAGAGGGTGTTGCGGAGCGGGGCCACTGAAGGGTCGTCGATGCTCCGTACGAAGGCGGCCAGGTCGCTGATCTGCAGGGCGGAGCATTCGGCGATGTTGCGGCCGGCGATTCGGGAGCCGAGGGCGGCGGGGTTGAGCCGGGTGCCGCCGCAGTCGCCGCAGTCGGTGAAGGTCACCGCGCGGTCGACGAAGGCCCGGATGTGGGGCTGCATGGATTCGCGGTCCTTGGCGAGATACAGCCGCTGCACCTTCACCAGGAGGCCTTCGCAGGTGATGTTGTACGAGCCCTGCCGGGTCTTGGTGGCGGGCTTGTGCAGGAACTCGTCCCACTTCTCGGGGGCGTAGTCCTTGAGCTTGACGTCGGGGTCGAAGAATCCGGAGTGGGCGAGAGTCCCCCAGTGGAACGAGCCGACGGCGAAGCCTGGTGCGGTGATGGCGCCTTCGTTGAGGGAGAGTCCGGTGTCCACCAGCTCGTCGACGTCGATCGCCGAGACCCGCCCCAGGCCCTCGCAGGCCGGGCACATCCCCTCGGCGCTGTTGAAGCTGAAGGCGCTCGAGGTGCCGATGTGCGGGGTGCCGAGGCGGCTGAAGATGATGCGCAGCATGGTGTGGGCATCGGTCGCGGTGCCGACCGTGGAGCGGGAGTTGGCGCCCAGCCGTTCCTGGTCGACGACGATCGCGGCGCTCAGATTGCGCAGCGCGTCGACATCGGGCCGTCCCCGGCTCGGCATGAAGGACTGGATGAAGGCCGTGTAGGTCTCGTTGATCAGCCGCTGCGACTCGGCCGCGACCGTGCCGAAGACCAGGGAGGACTTCCCCGATCCGGAGACGCCGGTGAAGACCGTGAGGCGGCGCTTGGGGATGTCGAGGGAGACGTCCGCGAGGTTGTTCTCCCGCGCGCCGCGGACCTCGATGACGTCATGACTGTCGGCGGCGGAGCGGATGAGCCGCCCGTCCGGCCCCTCGCCGGATCCCTCGTCCGCCGCTCCCTGCACCCCTGCGTCCGCTCCCCCGGTGGACCCCTGGAACCGCATCCCCGCCCCCTGATATCTTTACGCCGTAAAGAGTTCTCTCGACGAGATTACTTTATGCCGTAAGGAGTTCGCAAGTGGTTCTCTTCGCCGGGCAGGGCGACGCCCGCCGTTCGATGTCCCTGCTGTGGCGCGCCAAGGTTCCGGCCGGCAAGCGGTCGGCGCCGGGCCCCAAGCCGGCGCTGAGCGTGGACGCGATCGTGGACGCCGGAATCGCGCTCGCGGACGCCGAGGGCCTGGCCGCACTGTCCATGCGCGCGGTCGGCGAGCGCCTGGGGCGGACGGCGATGGCGCTGTACACCTACGTCCCCGGCAAGAGCGAGCTGGTGGACCTGATGTACGACCGGGCACTCGCCGAACTGCCCACCGACTACGACCTCGCACCCGGCTGGCGGTCCGCCGTGACGTCCTGGGCCGAGGACACCTGGGAGTTCTATCTGCGCCATCCCTGGGTGCTCCAGGTCTCCCAGGCCCGCCCGGTGCTGGGGCCGAACGAATATGTCGCGCTGGAGACGCTGGTGCGGCTGCTGTACGCCACCGAGCTGGAGTCCGCGGTGCTGCGCCGCATCGTCGGTGCCCTGTTCCATTTCGTCCGCGGCGCCGCGCAAACCGTCACCGAATCGCGGCTGGCCGCGGCGGCGACCGGCGTCTCCGACGAGGAGTGGTGGCAGTCCCGCTCCGCCGTGCTCGGTGAGGTCGCCCCCGATTTCCAGGACCGCTTCCCGCTCCTGGTCCGGCTCGAGACCGAGGGCGCCGCACCGCACACCGGCGGTGCGGAGCCGTACCTGGAGCGCGAGGCGAGGACCACCTTCGAGGTCGGTCTGGCCGTCATCCTGGACGGAATCGTGGCCACCATGGAGAAAGCCTCTCCCTGACGCCTCCGTGACACCGCTCCGGCGCCGCGCGGGGCCGCCCATCCCGTTCCGCTACCGGCCACCCGGGTGCCGCCAGAAGGGCGAGAACGGCGTGTACGAAGCCGACCGGGACCGCGGCAGCGGTGTCGTCCGTGGATCATGACCGAGCGCTGACGGTGCGGTGACGGACGACAGGAGGCACCCGTGCGTGGACGACCCTTGCCCCGCAGATCCCTCCTGGCCGGCGGGGCGTCGCTCGGCTTCCTGCGGGCGGCCCCGGCGTTCGCGGCGGCGGATCCGGCGGCCCCCACGGCCGGAGCCCGCCACTGGGTCGGCGGCTGGGCCGCGGCCCTCACCCCGCCCGCCCGCAGGGGCCGGTCCGTCCACGGATTCGCCCGCCGCACCCTCCGCCTGGTGGTGCATCTCTCGGTCGGCGGCGACCGGATCCGGCTGCGCCTGTCCAACCTGTACGGCACCCGGCCGCTGGACCTGGGCGCGGTGACGGTCGCGCGGCGCGGCAAGGGGGCGGCCACCGAGCCGGGAACCGGGCGCAGGGTGACGTTCGCCGGGCGGCGGTCGGCCACCGTTCCCGTGGGCGCGGAGGTCGTCAGCGATCCCGTACACCTGACCGTCCACGCCGACGGCGACCTGGTGGTGAGCATCCATCTGCCGACCGCGACCGGGCCCACCACCTGGCACGGCGGGGCGAAGCAGACCAGTTACCTCTCCACACGGGGCGACCACACCGCCGACGAGAGCGGCTCGGCCTTCCACCGGCGGCTCCTGTCGTGGTTCTTCCTGGAGGGTGTGGACGTCGCCACGACGGACGCGGACCGTACGGTGGTGGCCTTCGGCGACTCGCTCACCGAGGGCGGCGCCATTCCCGACAACGTCAATCTGCGCTGGCCGGACGTGCTGGCCCGGAGGCTGGCGCGCGCCGGGCGGCGCGGCCCCGGCCTGTCCGTCGTCAATACGGGCATCGGCGGCAACCGGCTGCTGAGCGACGTCGGGACCGGTGCCGACGGGCGGATCCATCTCGGGGTCAACGCCCAGGCCCGGTTCGCCCGTGATGTGCTGCAGCAGACCGCGGTGTCCGACGCGATCGTGCTCATCGGGACCAACGACCTGGGGGCGGGCGCCGGCGTGCACCGGGGCGCCCGGCTGACGTCCGGCCAGGTGATCGCGGGGCTGGCCGCGCTGGCCCACCGCGCACACGCCGCCAGGATCGCACTGCACGCGGGCACCATCATCCCCAACGCCCTGCTGCACCCGGCGAGGGAACGGATGCGGGCGCACGTCAACCACTGGATCCGCAGCGGTGGCGCCTTCGACAGCGTCGTCGACTTCGATGCGGCGCTGCGCGACCCGGAGGCGCCCCGGCAGCTGCGGCCCCGCTACGACAGCGGCGACGGGGTGCACCCGAACACCGCCGGGATGCACGCCATGGCACAGGCGGTGGACCTGTCGGTGCTGGGCCGCGCGGGAACGTATCTTCTGCCCGTCACCGGCTCAGGCGCATCTGACGGCCGTCGGGCGCCGGCACCGCAACCAGGGCAGCACTCGCCAGGTTGAGTCCGGACATGGACGTCAAAAAGACCACCGGTCATGTTTTCCAGCGCCTCTCCCTCTCGCCCCCGTATGCCCGCCGGCCCCCCGAGGAGCCGACGCCGATCTTCGACCAGCTGCTCAGGGAGTGGCGTGCGGGGGCGCTGCGGCCGGTGGTCTCATGGCCGGTGGACGATGCCGGGAAGACCAGGACGGGCACCGGTGTTGGCACCGACGAAGGCCGTCTCTATCCGCGCAACCGCATCATCGAGGAGCATGACCGTGAGCCTGTACGACATTCCGCTGCGCACCCTGACCGGTGAGCCCGCCTCGCTCGCCGACTACCGCGGCCGCGCGCTGCTGGTGGTCAATGTGGCGTCCAAGTGCGGGCTGACCCCGCAGTACTCGGGCCTGGAGCGGCTCCAGGAGCGCTATGCCGACCGCGGCTTCAGTGTGCTGGGCTTCCCCAGCAACCAGTTCGCGGGCCAGGAGCCGGGCAGCGCCGAGGAGATCGCCGCGTTCTGCTCGACGACCTACGGGGTCAGCTTCCCGCTGTTCGAGAAGACCGAGGTCAACGGGGAGGACCGGCATCCGCTGTACGCCGAGCTGACCGGCACCCAGGACGCCGAGGGTGCGGCCGGCGACGTCCAGTGGAACTTCGAGAAGTTCCTGATCGATCATCAGGGCAAGGTCGTGGGCCGCTTCCGGCCGCGTACCGAGCCGGAGGCCGACGAGCTGGTCGCGGCCATCGAGGCGGCCCTGCCGGCCTGATCCGCCGCGGTCCCGGTCGCGCGGCCGGCCACCGGCCGCGCGCCGGTGGCCGCCGTCAGACGGCCACGCAGTCGGCCAGGCAGGTGGCTCCGGTGATCTCTTCGGCCGCGATCTCGAACTCACCGGTCAGCGCGGCCATCCGCAGCAGCCGCGCGACCCACCCGTCGTCCGTGACCCCGGTCAGCCGCAGCCGTCCGCCCCGCTTCCGGGCCCGGCGCCGGGCGCGGCACAGCAGGCCGAGCCCGGCGGCGTCCATGAAGGTCACCGCGCGCACGTCGAGGACGAGATCGGGGCGCCGGCTGCCGGTCAGTGCGTCCAGCCGGCCGGAGACCACCGACGCGGCGAGGATGTCCCATTCCCCGCGGAGTTCGAGCACGATCGTGCTGCCCGCCTCGCGGATGTGGCCGATGAATTCCTGGTGGTGGCCCTCGACCATCAGCCCGGCCCCTTTCCTGTTCAGGGAGCGAGACGGCGCCACGCAGGTGGCGAAGGTGTACGGGGAGACAAGGGGAGCGTCCGACGCCTTCCGGGCGGATGATCCGTATCGTGTTGCTGCCGTGCGTTACGTTCTACGGCATACCCGGCTGTCATAGCGTCAAGCCCTGGTGAGAGCCGTGTAACCAGGTTGGCTCAATCGCGGCGCGCCGTCGCCCTCGGGGCCATGCGGCCCGGTCCCGGGCTCACACCTTGCGCGGGCAACCGAGGCGGGTGACCAAGGAGAGTGCCCCTGGAGCGAGTTCGAAGCCGAGCCCGGCGGAGCCCTCAGTCACCGCCCCGTCGCCCGGACGAACGGCAGATCCCGTGCCGTCACCCGCTCCACCGGCCCCGCGGCGCGCAGCACCGTGTCCAGCGCCAGGTCCGGGTCGCTGGTGTAACGGCCGCTCGCCCAGGCCGCGTTGGCCTCGATGACCGCCCAGTGGCCGTCGAGCCGGCCGACGTCGACGACGATCGCGGAGGGCAGGGTGGCGCCGCAGCGGTCGAGGAGTTCGGCGCCGAAGGCGGCCGCGTCCCGGGAGAGCGGGCCGAGGCTGAGCCTGCCGTCCTCGGCATAGCGGCTGCCGGTGCGCACCTCGCCGTCCAGCAGATAGAGCCGGTGTTCGGCGGCGAAGGACACGACGTCGGAGATCAGCACCAGGGTGTCGGGGTCCACTGCGTCGGTGCCGGGCAGCCGGGAGCCGTCGGCGTAGACCATGGCCCGGATGCTCTTGTCGTTGGGTGACTTGACGAAGACCGGCCGGCGCAGGGCGTAGGCCTCGCGGAGCGGGAGCGCGCGGATCTCGCGCCGTACGAGGTCGCGGGGCAGACCGGTGAGCCAGCGCGCCGGGGCCTCGAGCGGGGCGATCCCGAGCGGGCCCGCCACCGCGTCGGCGAACGACGGTCCGGCGTGCAGATGGGCGGCGCGCAGTCCGTCGGGGAGGGCGAAGGTGGGCAGCTGGACGGTGCGCAGTCCGCGCCGGCGGGCGGTGTCGCGCAGGGTGGCGGCCGAGCCGGTGAGGCGCGGCGGCAGGAGGAGAGTCACGGTCACCCGATGATTTTCCGGCCCGGCCGACGTCCTTGAGGCGGCCGTACGGGAATCTCTTGACCTCAATGTTGGTTGAGGTCCTAGGTTCCTTTTATGTCGCCGGTCGCACACGGCGATCCCGTGACGGCCCCGGCAGAACAGGAGTCCACCATGGACATGGAAGTCACCGCCTGGCATTCCCTGCACAGCACGATGACCGCCCAGCAGGGCAGCAGACGCTTCTCCCGCGCAACCCTGCGCCGGATCGCGGCCTTCGCCCGGCCGCACCGGCGGCGGCTGGTGTTCTTCCTGGCGCTGAGCACCCTCACCGCGATGCTCGCGGTGGCCACCCCGCTGCTCGCCGGGCGGGTGGTCGACGCGATCGTGGGCGGCGATTCGTCCGGCGTCGTCCTGGGACTGTCCGGGCTGATCGCCGTGATCGCGGTCGCCGAGGCGGGCCTGGGGCTGCTGACCCGGTGGCTGTCGGCGAGCATCGGCGAGGGGCTGATCCTGGACCTGCGGACGACCGTCTACGACCACGTCCAGCGGATGCCGGTCGCCTTTTTCACCCGGACCCGCACCGGAGCGCTGGTCAGCCGCCTCAACAACGATGTGATCGGCGCCCAGCGGGCGTTCAGCGACACCCTCTCCGGGGTCGTCAGCAACATCGTGACACTGCTGCTGACCCTCGTGGTGATGCTGAGCCTGTCCTGGCAGATCACCCTGATCGCGCTCGTCCTGCTGCCGGTGTTCGTACTGCCCGCCCGGCGGGTCGGGCGGCGGCTGGCGGCGCTGCGGCGGGAGGGCGCCGATCACAACGCCGCGATGGGCACCCAGATGACCGAACGGTTCTCCGCGCCCGGCGCCACCCTCGTCAAGCTGATGGGCCGGCCGGCCCGTGAGTCCGCGGAATTCGCCGCCCGTGCCCGCCGGGTACGGGACATCGGCGTCCGCTCGGCGATGGTGCAGACGTACTTCGTCACGGCGCTCACCCTGGTCTCCGCGCTGGCGCTGGCCGTCGTCTACGGGCTCGGCGGCTTCCTCGCCCTGCGCGGCCACCTGGAGCCCGGCGCGATCGTCTCGCTCGCTCTGCTGCTCACCCGGCTCTACGCCCCGCTGACCGCCCTGTCCGGCGCGCATATCGAGGTGATGAGCGCGCTGGTCAGCTTCGAGCGGGTCTTCGAGGTGCTGGACCTGGAGCCGCTGATCGCCGAGAAGCCGGACGCCCGCGCGGTGCCCGAGGGCCCGGTGTCGGTGGAGTTCGACTCCGTGCGCTTCGGTTACCCGTCCGCCGACAAGGTCTCCCTCGCCTCCCTGGAGGAGGTCGCCACCCTCGACACCAGGGGCGGCGAACAGGTCCTGCACGACATCTCCTTCCGCGCCGAGCCCGGCCAGATGGTCGCCCTGGTGGGGTCCTCGGGCGCGGGGAAGTCGACCATCGCGCAGCTGCTGCCGCGGCTGTACGACGCCGATGGCGGTGCGGTGCGGCTGGCCGGGGTGGACGTCCGCGATCTGACCGCCGCCTCACTGCGCGAGGCGCTCGGCATGGTCACCCAGGACGGGCACCTCTTCCACGACACGATCCGCGAGAATCTGCTCCTGGCCAGGCCGGAGGCGGCCGAGGCGGAGCTGTGGGACGCGCTGCGCCGGGCCCGCCTGGAGGAGCTGATCGCCGGTTTGCCCGACGGCCTGGACACCGTCGTCGGCGAGCGCGGCTACCGCCTCTCCGGCGGCGAACGCCAGCGGCTGACCATCGCCCGGCTGCTGCTCGCCCACCCCCGGGTGGTGATCCTGGACGAGGCCACCGCCCATCTGGACAACACCTCCGAGGCCGCCGTCCAGGAGGCGCTCACCGAGGCCCTCGACGGCCGGACCGCGCTGGTGATCGCCCACCGGCTGTCGACCGTACGGGCCGCCGACCTGATCCTCGTCGTCGAGGGCGGCCGGATCGTCGAGCGCGGCACCCACGAGACGCTGCTGGCGGTGGAGGGGCGGTACGCGGAGCTGTACCGGACGCAGTTCGCCTCGGAGACGGGGCGGGCGGATTCCGGCCAGGAGGAGGGGCCGGAGTTCGCCGCAGCGGCGGCCTTGGTGCCCTGACGCCCCGCCGCTTGGCCCCCGCTCTCTTGGCGGGGGCCTCCGTATGCCGAAAACTGAGGCAATGACGCAGCGCGCGGAACACTCGACTGTCATGGACCGCCTCGCCATCGACGATCTGGTCACCGGCTACGCCATCGCCCTGGACGACGGGGACTGGCCCGCGTACCGGGCCCTTTTCACCGACGACGGCCGGGCGGACTACCGGTCCGCGGGCGGCATCGAGGGCACCACCGCGGAGATCGCGGCGTGGCTCACCGAGGTGCTGGGCCACTTCTCGATACGGCAGCATCTGATCGTCAACCGCCGGATCACCCTGGCCCGGCGGGACGGCGCCCCGGGCGATACGGCCACCGTCCAGGCCGACTACCTCAACCCGATGCGGCTCGACGGTATGCCGGCGGAACCCGGTGACGACCCCGCCGCACCCAACTACACCTGTGCCGGCCGCTACGCCTTCACCGCCCGCCGCACCCCCGACGGCTGGCGGCTGAGCGAGGTCGTCGTGCACGAGAAATGGCGCGAGGTGGTGCCGGCCGGGGAATGATCCATTCAGGTGCTGCGGAGGGAGACGGTATGCGCGGACCGCTCGGTGACCGGGCACGTTGGCTCGGCTCCCCCTGGTGGCGGGGCCTGGCGGCGGCGCTGGCCGGGGCGCTGCCGGTGCTCGTCTTCCCCGCGCCGTCCTGGTGGTGGCTGGCGTATGCCGTGCTCGTCCCCTGGCTGCTGCTGGTGCGTACGGCGCCGACCGTACGGCGGGCGGCGGTGGACGGCTGGCTGGGCGGCGCCGGATTCATGCTGGCCGTCCATCAGTGGCTGCTGCCGAGCCTGCACGTCTTCATTCTGGTGCTGGCGTTGCTGCTCGGTGCGCTGTGGGCCCCCTGGGGGATCCTGGTGCGCGCGCTGCTGGGGGGCACGCCCGGGGCGGGCCGGGCCGCCGCCGCGCTGGTGCTGGTGCCGTCGGGCTGGCTGATGGTGGAACTGGTCCGCTCCTGGCAGTACTTGGGCGGGCCCTGGGGCCTGCTCGGCGCCAGCCAGTGGCAGCTGCCGCCCGCGCTACGGCTGGCGTCGATCGGCGGGGTGTGGCTGCTGAGCCTGCTGATCGTGGCGGTGAACACCGCGCTGGCCGAGCTGATCGCCCGTCCGGCGGCATGGCGGCCGGCCGTCACCGGGCTGGTGGTGTGCGCCCTGGCCGGCACCGCGGCCTGGTTCTGGGCCCCGGTCCCGCGCCCCGCGGGGACCGTGCGCATCGCCGTCGTCCAGCCGGGCCTCACCGGCACCCCCACGGAGCGGCTGGCCCGCGGCGAGGCGCTGACCCGGTCGCTGGCGGGCCGCGGCGTACGCCTCGTCGTCTGGGGCGAGAGCAGCCTCTACCAGGACCCGGCCGACCACCCCGCGCTCGCCGCCCGGCTCACCCGGCTCTCCCGGCAGACCGGCACGGACCTGCTGGTCAACACCGACGCGCGGCGCGACGGCCGGCCGGGCATCGAGAAGAGCGCGCTGCTGATCGGGCCGCACGGACCGGTCGGCGAGCGCTACTCCAAGATGCGGCTGGTGCCCTTCGGCGAATACATACCGGCCAGGGCCGTCCTCGGCTGGGCCACCCAGGTGGGCAGGGCCGCGACCACCGACCGGATCCGCGGCACCCACCAGGTGGTGATGCGGGTGCCCGACGCGGACGGACTCCGCGCCGGACCGCTCGTCTGCTTCGAGACCGCCTTCCCCGACATGAGCCGCCACCTGGCGCGCGACGGCGCCCAGGTGCTCGTCGCCCAGTCCTCCACCTCGACGTTCCAGGAGAGCTGGGCACCGGCCCAGCACGCCTCGCTGGCCGCACTGCGCGCCGCGGAGAACTGGCGCCCCATGGTGCACGCCACGCTCACCGGCATCAGCGCGGTGTACGGCCCCCGGGGCGGGCCGGTCGGCGAGCGGTTGGGCACCGGCCGCAGCGCGGCCGCCGTCTACGATCTGCCACTGGCGAAGGGCACCAGCCCGTACACCCGGTTCGGTGACTGGGCGGTGTACGGGGCGATGGGCGCGCTGGTGATCGCCGGCGGGTACGCGGGCGTCCGGGCGCTCAGGCGGCGGCCTGGGCCAGCGCCTCGGTGATCACCCGTTCACACAGCTCATGGGTGCGCAGCGCGTCCTGCGCCGAGGGCTGCCGCCCGGCCCGCACGTCGTCCAGGAACGCCAGCACGATCTGCTCGATGCCACGCTGCCGGGCGACCGGCACCCAGTCGCCGCGCCGCCGCACGCTCGGCTGGCCCTTGTGGTCGATGACCTCGGCGAGGTTCACCACCTGGCGCTTGGTGTCCTGCCCGGAGACCTCCAGGATCTCCTCGGCGGAGCCGCTGAGCCGGTTCATGGTGCCCAGGGCCGTGAAGCCGTCGCCGGAGAGCTGGAGCACGACATGCTCCATCAGCCCTTCGCGGATCCGCGCCCGGACGTCGATGTGGTCGATCTCCCCGGGGACCAGGAACCTCAGGGTGTCGACGACATGGATGAAGTCGTCGAGGACCAGTGTGCGCGGGTCCTCGGGCAGACCGATGCGGTTCTTCTGCATCAGGATCAGATCCCGGGCGTGCTCCCGGCACTGGGCGTAGGCGGGCGCGTAGCGGCGGTTGAAGCCGACGGCCAGCCCGACTCCCCGGTCCTCGGCGAGCCGCACGATGCGCTCCGACTCGGCGAGTTCATACGCGATCGGCTTGTCGACATAGGTCGGTACGCCCGCCTCGACGAGCCGGGTGACGAGCTCGGGGTGTACGGCGGTCGGCGCATGCACGAAGGCGGCGTCCAGGCCGGCGGCGAGCAGCGACTCCACATCCGTGTGCAGCTGCCGTCCGGTCAGCCGGTAGGTGTCACCGACCCGTTGGAGGGTGGCCGGGGTGCGGGTCTGCAGATGCAGCTCGATGCCGGGCTGCGCGCCCAGTACGGGGAGATACGCCTTCTGGGCGATGTCTCCGAGTCCGATGCAGCCGACCTTCACTCGTACTCCTTGTCCTTGGGGCGTCGCGGTGCCGCGGTCCGGGGTGGCCCGCGCCCCGGAAGCTTACGGGGAGCGGCCCCGCCGCAGGTCAGCCGCGGGGCCGCTCCCCGTTCCCGTTCAGCCGCACCGCCAGCCGGTCGATGGCCTCCCGCAGGCCCTGGCGGTATTCCCCGTCGGCCAGCCCGTCGGCCGAGGCGCGGGCCCGCAGCAGCTGGGCTCGGGCGTCGGCCGGGCGGTCGAGGGCGACGTAGTCGGCGGCGAGATTGAGATGGAGGGAGGGGAAGAAGGCGCGCAGGGCCTCGGCGTTGGCGCCCTCGGCCGGTTCGGTGACACGGCGCTCGGCGCAGCGCCCGCCGCCGCGCTCGCCGGAACCTTCGGCCGCCTCCAGGGCGCGCAGGTCCCACGCGAGCTCGTCCCGCGGGTCGTCCTGGGTGTCGGCCATGTAGTGGGCGAGCGCACACCGGTGGAAGGCGTCCCCCTCGGGCCCGATCTCCTGCCACAGCCCGGCGAGGCGGTTGCGTGCCTCTTCGCGGTCGCCGGCGCGATGCAGCATGATCGCCTGGCCGATCCTGGTGAGCACGCCGTCCGGGTGCGCCTGCGCCCGCCACTCCTCCGTCACCGCACTCACCCCGCGCTCGCTCGCCGCCCCAGGGCAGGTCCGCCCCGGACCGTTGGCCCTTCCCCCGACGCTAACCGCCGGGGGAAGCCTCCGCGCGGTGTGGGCGGCGCACGGACCGTGCGGCTCAGCCCTGCTTCAGGTCGGGGATCCGCCAGTCGATGGGGGCGTGGCCCTGGGCGGCGATCGCCTCGTTGATCTGGGTGAAGGGGCGGGAGCCGAAGAACTTCTTGGCCGACAGCGGGGAGGGGTGCGCGCCCTGGACCACGGCATGCCGGTCCTGGTCGATCAGCGGCAGCTTCTTCTTGGCATAGTTCCCCCACAGCACGAAGACGGCCGGGTCGGGCCGGGCGGCCACGGCGCGGATCACCGCGTCGGTGACCTTCTCCCAGCCCTTGCCCTTGTGGGAATTGGCCTCGCCCTCGCGGACCGTGAGAACGGCGTTCAGCAGCAGCACGCCCTGCTTGGCCCACGGCATCAGATAGCCGTTGTCCGGAACGGCGTGGCCCAGCTCCTCCTTCATCTCCTTGTAGATGTTGCGCAGCGACGGCGGCGTCTTGACGCCGGGCTGCACCGAGAAGCACAGGCCGTGGCCCTGGCCGGCGCCGTGGTACGGGTCCTGCCCGAGGACGAGCACCTTCACCTGGTCGTACGGCGTGGCCTCCAGCGCCGCGAAGACCTCTTCACGAGGCGGGTACACCGGCCCCTTGGCCCGCTCCTCCTCGACGAAGTCGGTCAGCTCCTTGAAATAGGGCTTTGCCAACTCCTCGCCGAGGACCCCGCGCCAGGACTCGGGCAGCATCTCCGTCACCACGTCACAACCTCCGGTGTACGTTCCGTTCTCATCATCAGAACTTACCGGCGACCACTGACAACGCGGTCCGCGGGCACCCGCTCACCGGCACCGCCGGGCGCCCGGACATCATGGCGCGTCAGTTCACATCCACGTGGTCGAAGAGCTCGAGCATCTCCGTGAGGACCCGTACACAGGCCCTGACGTCGGCATCGGTCAGGTCGCCGCCGACCTGCCGCAGCAGGGCGTGTTCGCGGGTGGTCACCGCGGTGATGGCCGCTCTCCCCGCATCGGTCAGCCGGATCAGCGAGGAGCGCCGGTGCGCGGGGTTGGGGATGATCTCGACGAGCTGCTGTGCTGCCGCGTCGTTGACCATCCGCTGCACGAACTGCCGGCTCAGCGCCTGCTCGCGGCCCATCTGCGGGACGGTCATGGGCCCGTGTTCGCGGAGCAGGTCGAGCACCGCGCGCACACCGACGGAGAGTCCCTCGATCGGCGCGGCCTGCTCCACCTTGCGCTGCACCCGTCGGTACAGCGGGCCCACCAGGGCGAACACCTCCGTGAGCCGGAGGGCGAGGTCATCGGGTTCGAGTGGCTTGTCGGTCACCGCACCATGATGACACCTTGGTTGCCAAGCTTGCACGAAGATGGCACCTTGGTTGTCATGACTGATGCCTCTGACATGTACGCGTTGGAGCTCCCGGCCGGCCGGCTCGCGTACCGCGACGTCGGCACCGGACAGCCACTGGTCCTGCTGCACGGCGGTTTCCTCGACCACCGCATGTGGGACGGCCAGGTGGCGGCCCTCGCGTCGCACTACCGCGTGATCGCACCCGACGCCCGCGGTCACGGCGGGTCCGCCAATGCGAGCAGGCCGTTCCGTAACGCCGACGACCTGGGCGGGCTGCTGCGCCATCTCGGCACCGGGCCCGCCGTCCTCGTCGGCGTGTCGATGGGCGGGGCCCTCGCGGTCGACACCGCGCTCGAACACCCCGAGCTGGTACGGGCGTTGGTGGTCAGTGGTGTCGGGACCAGCGAGCCCGACTGGCGGGACCCCTGGATCACGGAGATCCAGGCCGAGCAGGCCCGCGCCCTGGCCGCCGGTGACGCCAAGGCCTACGTCGACGCGTTCATGCTCCTGGCCCCCGGGCCGCACCGCGTCCTCGACGACCTCGATCCCCGCGTCGTACGGCTCCTGCGCGACATGACCGAGCGCACGGTCGCCAAGCACACCGGCGACGGACGGGACTGGCGGGTGCCCGTGACCGACACCTGGGAGCGCGCCGCGAAGATCACGGTCCCGCTCCTCGCGATCAACGGCGCCCTCGACGCGGACGACCACCTCCGCATGGCCGAGCGCCTCGTACGCACCGTCGCGAACGGCCGCGCGACGCGCATCGAGGGCACCGCGCACTACCCCAACATGGAACGGCCGGAGGCCTTCAACGCGATCCTTGGGGACTTCCTTCGCGCGGTGTCCGCCGGCTGACGCGGCCCTGCCGGAGAACGGGTCCCCCGCCCACCCCTGTCGAGGGGTGGGCGGGCACCACAGGCATCAGACCCCGGCGTTGAGGAACAGCCCGCCGTCCACGACCAGCGTCTGCCCGGTGATCCACCCGGAGGCGTCGGACAGCAGGAAGGCCGCGGCCCCGCCGATGTCCTCCGGGACACCGAGCCGCGCCATCGGGTAGGCGGCCGTCGCTTCCTCCTCGCGGTTCTCGTACAGCGCGGCCGCGAACTTGGTCTTGATCACCGCGGGCGCGATGGAGTTGACCCGGGCCACCGGCGCGAACTCGTGGGCGAGCTGCTGCGTCAGGTTGATCATGGCGGCCTTGCTCACGCCGTACGCGCCGACGAAGGGCGAGGCGTTGAGGCCGGCGACGGACGCGATGTTGACGATCGCGCCGCCGTTGTCCTTCTGCCAGGCGTGCCAGGTGCGCTGCGCAAAGCCCAGCGCCGAGATCACGTTGGTCTCGAACACTTTGCGCGCGACACCGAGGTCGAGGTCGGCGATGGGGCCGAACACCGGGTTCGTGCCGGCGTTGTTGACGAGGTAGTCGATGCGCCCGAAGGCCTCCATCGCCCGCTCGACGGCGACGGCCTGGTGGGCCTCGTCGTGCGCCTTGCCGGCGACGCCGATCACCCGGTCCGCGCCCAGCGCCTCGGCGGCCTCCTTGAGCGCGTCCTCGTTGCGGCCGGTGATGACGACCCGGTCGCCACGGGCCACCAGGGCCTGCGCGATGCCGTAGCCGATGCCGCGGCTGGCACCGGTGACCAGCGCCACCTTGCCGGAGAGCTCGGGGAGCCCGTTGTTCTGCTCGGTCATGTCCTGGACTCCTGGGGTCAGTTGAGCGGGCCGCCGGCGACGTACATGACCTGGCCGGAGACGAATCCGGCCGCCTCGCCCGTGAAGAAGGCGATGGCGTTGGCGATGTCCTCGGGCCTGCCGACCCGCTGGACCGGGATCTGGGTGGCGGCCGCGGCCTGGAAGTCCTCGAAGCCCATGCCGACGCGCTCGGCGGTGGCCGCCGTCATGTCGGTGACGATGAAGCCGGGGGCGACGGCGTTGGCGGTGACGCCGAACTTGCCGAGCTCGATGGCGAGGGTCTTGGTGAAGCCCTGCAGACCGGCCTTGGCGGCGGAGTAGTTGACCTGACCGCGGTTGCCGAGCGCCGAACTGGAGGAGAGGTTGACGATCCGGCCGAACTTGGCGTCGACCATGTGCTTCTGACAGGCCCGCGACATCAGGAACGCGCCCCGCAGATGCACGCTCATGACCGTGTCCCAGTCGGCGGCGCTCATCTTGAAGAGCAGGTTGTCACGGAGCACGCCCGCGTTGTTGACCAGCACGGTCGGCGCACCGAGCTCCTCGGCGACGCGCGCGACGGCCGCCTCGACCTGGGCCTCGTCGGAGACGTCGCACCCGACGGCGATGGCCTTGCCGCCCGCCGCGGTGATCTTCTCGACGGTGTCCTTGCAGGCCGCCTCGTCGAGGTCGAGTACGGCGACGGCACGGCCCTCGGCGGCCAGGCGTACGGCGGTGGCCGCGCCGATGCCGCGGGCCGCGCCCGTCACGATGGCGACGCGCTGCTCGGTGGTGGACATGCGGGTTCTCCTCACCTCGAAACCTCGAAAGCGACTCGCCGCACCGGCCGAACAGGTGAGCAACCGCTTAGTAGGGCTGACGCTAGAAGCCCGGCCACCCGCTGTCAACGCCCCGCAGCCGCGCCGTAACCCACCTCACCCGGCGCCCCGACCGGCACAAAGGCGCCGGCTCCGTCCGGGGACGGAACCGGCGCCCTTGCGCGGTGTTCCTGCGGCTCAGCGCACCAGCAGCTCCAGCAGCCGCTTCGCCTCCGCGGAGGGGTCGCCGGTCAGGCCGGTGTGGACCGGGCCCGGCTGGACGATCGTGCTGCGCGGCGCGATCAGCCAGCGGAAGCGGCGCCCCGCGTCGTCCCCCGCGGCCTGGCCGGCCGCCGCCCCGCCGTGGCAGACGCCCTCGACGGCGGCGAGCGCGGCCCGTACGCCCTCGACGTCGCACGAGGGGTCCAGGGCCAGCAGCCGGGCCTCGTCCAGATGGGTACGGGCCTCGACGAAGCGCCGGGCGCGGCAGTACACGATCACGCCGGCGTTGATCATCTCGCCCCGCTCGACCCTCGGCACGACCCTGATCAGGGCGTACTCGAAAACATCGCGCCCGTTGTGCAGACCACTCATGCCGAATCCCCGCTCCGCCCGGCCCCGCACGCCCGAGGCGCGCCCCTCCTCATGGCTCGCTCGCTCAGCTTGCTCACGTCACTACCTTCCGCGGGAGCCTGCCCGCCAGCCATTCCGGTGCCTGCGAGGGGGCGTCCTCGGTGCGGTCCCCGAGGGTGATGTGGTCGCTGATCACCTCGGCGCGGGACAGCAGGGCCCTGACATAGGCCCGGCGCACCTCGTCCGGCGAGTCGAAGCCGGGCTCGTCCGTCAGCCATTCGTCGGGGACCTGGGCCGTGATCTCGGTGAGGAGTTCCTCGGTGATACAGGGTGCGAACTCGGCGGCCGCGGAGGACACGTCCGGGGCGAAGGTGGCCAGCACATGGTCGGAGGCGTTGAAGGGCTTGACGGCGGCCTTCTCGGCGCTGGGCCAGTTGTGGTGCCAGATCATCGTGGCGCCGTGGTCGATCAGCCACAGCTCGCCGTGCCAGACCAGCATGTTGGGGTTGCGCCAGGACCGGTCGACGTTGTTGATCAGCGCGTCGAACCACACCACGCGGCCCGCCTCACGGGAGCTCACCTCGAAGGCGAGCGGATCGAAGCCGAGCGACCCGGGAAGGTAGTCCATCCCGAGGTTCAGCCCGCCGCTGGCCTTGAGGAGCTCCTGCACCTCCTGGTCCGGCTCGCTCAGCCCGATCACGGGGTCGAGCTGCATCTGGACCAGATCCGGCACCCGCAGCCCCAGCCGGCGCCCCAGCAGCCCGCAGATGATCTCCGCCACCAGGGTCTTGCGGCCCTGACCTGCGCCGGTGAACTTCATGATGTACGTACCGAGATCGTCGGCCTCGACGATCCCCGGGAGCGATCCGCCCTCACGCAAGGGCGTGACATAGCGGGTCGCTGTGACTTCGGTCAGCATTTTCCCAGGCTATCCGACCAAGCGGCCTTACAATCCACAATTAAATCCAGGCGCACACAAGCGGGGAATCCGCCGCGATCAGCCCTGGGGAGAATCTGGGGAGTTTCTACTGGCACGGTGGATCCCCCGTCCTCTCGAGCAGTCCGTCAATGGCGGTGCGCCCCTTGCTTCCGGCCTCCGGCATGAAGTGAGCGTAGTAACCGAGCGTGATGGCTGGCGAGGAGTGCCCGAGCCACCGCGCCACAGTCACCACGGACTCCCCCGCTTCCAGCATCATCGAGGCGTAGGTGTGCCGCAGCACGTGGAAGCCTTCCTTCGGTGCCGCCTCCCACTGCCATGGCTTCGCCCCTTTGGGCCGCGGCGGGATGATGCCGGCCTTGGCCAGCGCGGGTTTCCACGTGTAGGTGTTCCACGTGTTCACCGCCACGGCATTGCCGAATCGCGTGGTGAGCAGCAGCGAGAACTTCCTTCCTTGCCCCTCCGGCTTCCCCCACGGAAGCTCCACTTCCACCGGTGGGAACGCTTCGACGTGGCGCTTGAGCTCCTCGGCAACCGAGGAGGGCATGTCGACGACACGGGTCTTCTTCCCCTTCGGCAAGGTGAAATACAGCCTCCCCTTGATCGCCTGGACTTGGCGACGGACATGAAGCACGCCTCTCGCGTAGTCGATGTCCTCCGGGCTCAATCCGAATACCTCGCCCTGACGAAGCCCGCACCCCAGACCGAGAACGACGGTTATCCGGTTGCGCGGGTTGATGGCGTCGCGGACTCGCAGCGCCGTTTCCAACCGCCAAGCCTCGCGGCGCTCCTGTGGCGCCTTGGGCCACCGAACGGACTTCGCGTGCATGGGGTTCCCGGCGAGCCGCTTGTCATCAACGGCCGCCTCCAGGATGGCGGAGAGCTCGGACAGGATGCCGCGCTGGTAGTCGACCGAGGAGACGGTTGACTCCAATTTGGCTACGTACGCGCGCAGATCCGCTGCCGTGATGTTCCTGAGGGGCAGTTGGCCCAGGTGCGGAATGATGTGAAGGCGCGCTCTCCGCTCCTGGTTATCCTGGGTCTTCGGAACACCGCCGCTGCCCGGCGCCCAATGCATCGCGATGTAGTCGGCCAGCGTGATGGATCCGTCACGCGGGTCCACGAACTCGCCGCGTTCCTCGTCCGTGGCTGCCCGACGAAGCCACGCCTTGGCATCCTCCAAGGTGTCGAAGGAACAGTCCCGGACTCCAGGTATGCCAGCGACCTTGTATCGCTTCCCCTTGCCGTAGCGAGCGGTCTTCTCCCTTTTCCCTGTGACCGGGTCCTTCTTCTTCTTGATCCAACGGTCTTCTATGTAGCCGGCCAGGAGAGGCTCCTTTCGAGAGGGGGCAAACGGCGCGCGACGACGTACGGAATGTCAGGCACTGCGGCGGCTTCGCTGCTGGGGAGCTGCGCTCAGCGGGTTCAGCGCCGGGTTGGAGCGGGAGTCAGCCCGCTCCTGCTCACGAATCCAGGCGTCAAGGACTTCCCGCCGGTACATGACGCGGCCGCGGGGGCCCATTCGGAAGCTCGGCGGGCCCTGCCGTCGGTGGCGCCAGACGTAAAGCGTGTGCGGTGAGAGGCCGAGGTACGCGGCCGCGTCCTTAACGTTGAGGAATGCGGCGCGTAGAGCGCTCGTGGGGGCAGGTGCGGTCGAAGAGACAAACAGCGGTCGTACAGGCATGGAGGGTTTTCTGTGGATGAGGGAGGGGGTCGGGCCGGATGGGCTCAGGGCGGGGCGGCTCATTTCCTCCTCTGAGCCTTTGCGGCGCTTTCTACTGTGTCCGCAGCCAAGCGCAGCCGGGTGCGAACACCATCAATGCTCTGCCGCGATCCCCGGTTTCGGTAACCGGGGATCGTCTGCTATGTATCGCGCTGCCCCACGGGGCTTTGCCTGTAGCCCCGCGCATTGGCCTCGGTCAGGAAGCCAGCCGGTACGACCGGGGAGTGGGAGTCGCGCCGTCCGTGACGAGCACCAGGAGCCCGCCGTCGGTGAGTCAGTCGAGGCTGCCGGCCACGACGAGTTCAGAAGCACCAACGCCTCGGGCAATGTGCCGGGTTGGCGACTTCGGGAAGCATCACGATGTGCGCGAGGACCGCTCGATCGCGACGGTAGCCGCGTTGCAGTAGGTCCTCGCCGAGCCCGGCCGCGCAGACACAGAGACACAGTGCCGTGGCGAGGGCGCCGTAGTCGTCTGTGCGCGGTCCACGCGTTCAGGGCGCCGAGCGCCAGAAAGACGGGGGGCAGTGAAGCGGGCGGATCGGAGAGCGGCATTCGACAGGTGGGGCTCCTTGGGTCGGGGCCTCGGCGACGAGACCGACCAGCGCTGGGGTACCGGCTGCCGTCATGGCCGACCTGTCTGTTGGTCGACCAGGAACCCCTCATCGCTCGCTGACCTGGTGTTTTCCGGGACGTTGTACGTTGACATGGTCCCGGAGGAGGTTCCAGTCCCTTGGGGCTCTTTCTCGTCTGCCGTGGGCGAATGCTGCATCCAATCGAGTCGTTTGACAGCTAACCCAGCCGTTTCGGCTTCTTTGACGGCGAACCTAGTCGTGCGGGGTGAGCGGGCTGGGGGTGTTGTACGGCCGCGAGACGGCTGAGCTGCGCCACGGTCAGGGCTCGTGGCATGACTGGGTCGGGTAGGCATGCCATCGGGGTGACCCCTCCCAACACCTCGCAACGGGTGCTCAGTTCTGCACGTCGGCCGTCCGGCGCGGCAGGCGTATGCGGCATGGGTGGCGTGCCTGGCGTGCGACTTAGGGGCTTTCGTTTGGATCATCGGGCGGACCAGAGGAAGATGCCCGCGATGTGGAGTCCGGTCAGGTAGATGGTGGCGGTCTTCTCGTAGCGGGTGGCGATTCCTCGCCACTGTTTGAGGCGGTTGATGCACCGCTCGACGGTGTTGCGCTGCTTGTAGGT
>NZ_LGKG01000153.1 GCF_001294335.1 Streptomyces chattanoogensis | reverse complement strand
GCACCTCCCCGTTGTGGGTGGGGAAAGACGGTGGGGGTGGACGTAAGCCCGTACGTGCGCGCAGTGGGAGTGGGACGCTCGCCCCCGCCGAGCCCCCTCACCCCCACTGTCGGGAGGGGACGGACCACAGGACGGAGTCCGGAGGGCCGGCACCGCGGCCGACACACAACCCCCGCCCGCCGCAGGCGCAACGGCGAGACGACACCACGGCGGGACAGCCGAAAACGTACGGCCCAGGCAAAGCGCAGCGAACCGGCGGAGGGGCCACCATAGCCATATGCTCCTCGCCGTCCTGGCCCAGGTCTCCGCGGACATCGCCGCCACCTCGGCGCGTACCCGGAAGGTCGCGCTGCTGGCGGGGCTGTTCCGGGCTGCCGAGCCGCAGGACGTGCCGGTCGTCATTCCGTACCTGGCCGGGCGGCTGCCGCAGGGGCGGATCGGGGTCGGCTGGAGCGTGCTGCGCGAGCCCGTGCCGGCGGCGGAGCGGGCGACGCTCACCGTGCGCGAGGTGGACGCGGCGCTGACCGGCCTGGCCCGGGTGGCCGGTGCCGGGGCGCAGCGGGAGCGCCGGCGGCTGGTCCGGGAGCTGCTGGCCGCGGCGACCGGGCAGGAGCAGCGGTTTCTGTACGGGCTGCTGACCGGGGAGGTACGGCAGGGGGCGCTGGACGCCCTCGCGGTCGAGGGGCTCGCGGCGGCGACCGAGGTGCCCGCGGGCGACGTACGGCGGGCCGTGATGCTGGCCGGTTCGCTGCCGGACGTCGCGCGGGCGCTGCTGGCCGAGGGACCCGCGGCGCTCGCGGAATTCCGGCTCACGGTCGGCCGCCCGGTCGGCCCGATGCTCGCGCAGAGCGCCGCATCGGTGGCCGAGGCCCTCGACCGGCTCGGCCCGTGCGCCGTGGAGCAGAAGCTCGACGGCATCCGGGTGCAGGTCCACCGGGACGGCGACGACGTACGGATCTACACCCGCACCCTGGACGAGGTCACCGACCGCCTGCCCGAGGTCGGCGCCGTCGCGCGCAGCCTGTCCGCCGCGCGCTTCATCCTGGACGGCGAGGTGATCGCCCTGGACGACGTGGGACGTCCGATGTCCTTCCAGCGCATCGCGGGGCGCTTCGGCTCGCGGGTGGACGTCGGCGCCGCACGGGCCGCGCTGCCGCTGTCACCGGTCTTCTTCGATGTGCTCGCGCTCGACGACCGTGACCTGCTGGAACTGCCCGCCGCGGACCGGGCCGCGGAGCTGGCGGGGCTGGTTCCCGAGGAGGCTCGGGTGCGCCGCCGGGTGGTGTCCGACCCGGCCGATGCCGCGGCCCGCGCCGCCGCCGAGGACTTCTGGGCCCGGACCCTGCGCGACGGCCACGAGGGCGTCGTCGTCAAGGCCCTCGACGCCCCGTACAGCGCGGGCCGCCGGGGCGCCGCATGGCTGAAGGTCAAACCGGTGCACACACTCGACCTGGTGGTCCTGGCGGCGGAATGGGGCCACGGCCGGCGCACCGGCAAGCTCTCCAACCTCCACCTCGGCGCGCGCGGCCCGGAAGGCGGGTTCGTCATGCTCGGCAAGACGTTCAAGGGACTCACCGACGCCACCCTCACCTGGCAGACCGAACGCCTCCAGGAGCTGGCGGTGGCGGAGCAGGGGTACGTCGTCACCGTACGGCCGGAGCTCGTCGTCGAGGTCGCGTACGACGGCCTTCAGACGTCCACGCGCTATCCGGCGGGGGTGACGCTGCGCTTCGCCCGCGTCGTGCGCTACCGGGACGACAAGACGGCGGCGGAGGCGGACACCGTGGAGACGGTGCTCGCACAAGGGCGGCGGCCATGACGGGAGCGCGGCCATGACGGCGAAGCACAGCGCCGGGCTGCTCCTGTACCGGATGCGGGCGGACGGTCCCGAGGTGCTGCTGGCGCATATGGGCGGGCCGTTGTGGGCGCGCCGGGACGCGGGGGCCTGGTCGGTGCCCAAGGGGGAGTACGTACCGCCGGAGGAAGCGCGGGACGCGGCCCGGCGGGAATTCGAGGAGGAGCTGGGGATCCCGCCGCCGGACGGGCCGTATCTGCCGCTGGGCGAGGCCCGCCAGTCCGGCGGCAAGGTGGTGACCGTCTGGGCCGTCGAGAGCGACCTCGACCCGGAGCGCATCGTGCCCGGAACCTTCGAGATGGAATGGCCCCGGGGCTCGGGAACGGTCGCCGCCTTCCCGGAGATCGACCGGGTCGCCTGGTTCACCCCGGCACAGGCGGCGGAGCGGGTGGTGAAGGGCCAGCGGGTGTTTCTGGAGCGGCTGGCCGGACGGCTCGACGACGGCGCCCCCTGAGGAGCCGCCAGGGAACCACCGCACCCCGGGGTACGTCTTTCGGCGGGGGAACGACGGGGGCACCGGGAACGGGGTCATGAGCATGCCGCGGGGGCCGCATGTTGCGTATCCATTTCGACGAACGGGACATCGCACGCGTACAGATCGCCTCGGCACCGGACCCGCTGTGGGAAACGGTGCTGGCGGTACATCAGCTGACGGCGCCCGGCCACGGTGTGCCGGTGTACGCGGCCTGGCGGGCCCGTGCCCGCGCCGAGCTGGCCGACCGCGGGCTGACCCGCGCCGCCCGGCTGATCGGCGCGCTCGCGCCGGGCGACGCCCGCTACTTCCCGGACTTTCTGACCCCCGATGCCGGACGCGACGGCCTGGCGGCCGGGCTAGAGGCGCTGCGGGAGACGCCCAGGGCCCGGCTGGCCGCGGAGATCCGCCGGGCCGCGCTCCCGGCGCGGCTGCCGCGCTGGGCCGGTGCGGTCGCCAAGGGAAGCCGGCAGCCCCTGGACGAACTGGCCGCCGCCTTCGCCGAGGTCCACCGGGCGGTGATAGCTCCCGACTGGACGGAGGCGACCGCCACGGCCGACCGCGACCGGGCCGCCCGCAGCCGCGCACTGTGCCAGGGCGGCGTCGACGGCATGCTCAACTCCTTCAGTCCGTACCTGCGCTGGGAGCCGCCGGTGCTCCACGTCGACTACCCCTGCGACCGCGATCTGCGCCTGCACGGACGCGGGCTGCGGCTGATCCCGTCCCACTTCTGCTGGCGCCGGCCCATCGCGCTGGCCGACCCGGACCTGCCTCCGGTCCTCGTCCACCCCGTCGCCCACACCACCGGCTGGGCCCCCGCCACCGCCCGCGCCTGCCACCCGCAGGCCCTCTCCGCGCTGCTCGGCCGCACCCGGGCCCGGGTCCTCGCGGCCCTCGGTGCGCCCGTCACCACGGGTGAACTGGCCCGCCGGCTACGGGTCTCCGCCCCCTCGGCCAGCGAGCATGTGAGCGCGCTGCGCGAGGCCGGTCTCGCCCACAGCCGCCGCGACGGCGGGTGCGTCGTCCACGCGCTCACCCCGCTCGGCGCGGCGCTGCTGCACGGTGAGCTGGCTCCCGTACGGCTGTGATGCACGGGCGCCCGGGCCCCCGAGGAGGGAGAGGGGGCCCGGGCGCCCGCGGTCCTCACGGCAGGACCTGGATCTTCCTCCCCTGCCCCGCCTTGAACCGGTCCAGCGCCGCCCCGTACTCCGTCAGCGGCAGCCGGTCGCTGATGAACACCTCCGGGTCCAGGACGCCCGCCGCGAACAGCTCGGCGGCGCGTTCGTAGCTGTGCAGTACGGCCATCGAGCCGGTGATGGTGATCTCCTGGTTGTAGATGCGGTACGGCTCGATGACGGCGCGGGCGGCGTAGTCGGCGACCCCGAACTGGAGGAAGGTGCCGCCCTTGCCGACCCGTCCCAGCGCGTCCTGGATGGCGCGTTCGCTGCCGGTGGCGTCGATGACCACGTCCCAGCCGCGCGGCCGGTCGAGCTCGTCGGCGGAGCCGGCCGCGTTGCTGCAGCCCAGGGTGCGGGCGGTGGCCAGCCGGTCCGGGTTGATGTCGACCATGTCCACGCCCGCGGCCCCGGTGCGCTTGGCCAGTTCGAGCATCATCAGGCCCATGGTTCCCGAGCCGTAGATCAGGACCTGGGTGCCCAGCTGCTGGGAGCGCAGGATGTCGTAGCCGCGTACCGCGCAGGAGAGCGGCTCGATCAGGGCGGCGTCCTCGGTACGGACGTGATCGGGCAGCTTGACGCAGTTGGCGACGGGCGCCACGGCGAACTCGGCGGCGCCGCCGGCCGTGGACACCCCGATCGCCTCCCAGCGCTCACACAGGTTGTTGCGGCCGATCCGGCAGTAGTGGCATTCGTGGCAGTAGAGGGACGGGTCGACGGCCACCCGGTCGCCCTCGGCCAGTTCGGTGACGGCGCTGCCGGTCGCGACGACCGTACCGGCGAACTCATGGCCGGGAACGACCGGCAGGGTGGGGGCGAACTCGCCCTGGAGGATGTGCAGATCGGTACCGCACAGCCCGCATGCGGCGACCGAGACCACGACCTCGCGGGGACCGGGGGTGGGGTCGTCGACGGTGGTGACCTCCACCTTCCCGGGGGCGCTGATGACTGCGGCTTTCATTTCACGGCTCCGAGGGAGAGGCCCTGGACGAGCTTGTCCTGGGCGGCGAATCCGGCGATGAGCACCGGGAGGGAGATGACGACTGCGGCGGCGCACACCTTGGCCAGGAACAGGCCCTGGCTGGTGACGAAGCCGGTCAGGAACACCGGCGTGGTGCCGGCCACGATCCCGGTCAGGACCCGGGCGAACAGCAGCTCGTTCCAGCTGAAGATGAAGGAGATCAAGGCGGTCGCGGCGATGCCCGGCATGGCGACCGGCGCCACGATCCGCATCAGGGTGGTGCCCAGCCCCGCCCCGTCGATCTGCGCGGCCTCCATGATCTCGGCCGGGACCTCGGCGAGGAACGAGCGCATCATCCACACCGCGATCGGGAGATTCATCGAGGTGTAGAGGATGACCAGCAGCCAGATGCTGTCCAGCATCCCGCTGTTCTGCGCGACCAGATAGATCGGCAGCAGCCCGGCCACCAGCGGCAGCATCTTCGTGGAGAGGAAGAAGAACAGCACATCGCTCCACTTGCGCACCGGCTTGATCGACAGCGCGTACGCCGCCGGTACGGCCAGCGCCAGGACCAGCAGGGTGGAGACGACCGAGGCGGTGAGCGAGTTGATCAGCGGCGGCCAGGGGCTGACGCCGGTGCCCGCGCCGAAGAACTCGCGGTAGCCGTGCAGGCTGAGCGAGGCGCCGAGGCTGGGCGGGTTGGCGGGAGGTTGGCGGTGCCCAGGCCGCCGGAGGTGATGGTGAACACCGCGTCGAAGTTCTGGACGACGTAGACCGTCCCGAGCAGCGCGGCCAGCTCCAGATAGCGGCGCAGATGCGGCAGGGTCAGATAGCGGAAGATGTCGAAGGCCGGGGCGCCGTCCATCCGCGCCGCCTCGATCGCGTCCGTCGCCCGGCTCTGCAGTCCCGCGAGCAGGATCAGCATCATGAACGGCGTCCACTGCCAGATCAGCGACACTTCCACCGCGGCCAGCGGCGAGTCGGTCATCCAGTCCGGCTGCGGCGGGCTGTCGCTGCCGAACAGCCCCCAGATCCAGGTCAGCGAGCCGTTGATGAGCCCGTACGAGGCGTTGTACAGCGCATGCTTCCACAGCAGCGCGGAGGCGACCGGTACGACGAGGAACGGCGTGATGAGCAGGGTCCGTACGATGCCGCGGCCGCGGAAGCTCCGGTCGAGCAGCAGCGCCAGAACCAGCCCCAGCAGCAGGCTGACCAGCACCACGGTCACGGTCAGGACCACGGTCGTGCCCATCGAGGCACGCATCGCGGGGTCGGTGAAGACGGCCTTGTAGTTGTCGAAGGCGGCGAAGCCGCGGTTCTCGGGGGCGAGGGCGTTCCAATGGAGGAAGGAGATCACCACCGTTGCCACGAACGGCAGTTGGGTCACGATGATCAGGAAGACCAGCGCGGGCAGCAGGGGCGCCCGCCGGGCCCAGTCCATGGCCCGCTGTCTGCGCCGGGTGCGGGCCGCCCGTCTGCCCGGTGCCGGGACGGTGTCCCGGGCGCGGGGGCTGCGCCGGGTCGGTTCAGTGGCGGTGGGCATCGGCCACCTCCTGCGCCAGCCGCTGGCTCTTCTTGAGGGCCTCGGGGACGCTCTGCGCGCCGGCGATCGCATCGCTCACCTCGTGCGAGACCTTGGTGCCCAGGTCGGCGAACTCGGGGATGCCGACGAACTGGATACCGGGGGCCGGACGCGGCTGCACACCCGGGTTGCCGGGCCGGGCCGAGCTGATCGCCTGCTCGGTCGCCCTGGCGAACGCTCCGGACTCCTTGACGTACTTCGGGTTCTCGTAGAGGGAGGCCCGCTTGCCCCCGGGCACGCTGGACCAGCCCAGCTTGTTGCCCACCAGCTCCTCGTACTCCTTGCTGGAGGCCCAGCTGATGAACTTCCACGCCGCGTCCTGGTTCCTGCTGGCCTTCTGCACGCCCCAGGCCCAGGTGTACAGCCAGCCGGAGCTGGGAGTCTTCTCGACCGGCGCCGGCGCGTAGCCGACCTTCCCGGCGACCTTGGAGTCGGAGCCCTCCAGCGAGCCGGCGCCGGCGGTCGCGTCGTACCACATGGCGACCTTGCCCTGCTGCATGTCGTTGAGGCACTCGGTGTAGCCGGCCTGCGGGGCGCCCGCCTCGCCGTGCTTGCGGACCAGGTCGACGTAGAACTGGGTGGCCTTGGTGAATTCCGGGCTGTCCAGCTGCGGCTTCCAGTCCTTGGTGAACCAGGTGCCGCCGAAGGTGTTGACGACCGTGGACAGCGGGGCGATCATCTGGCCCCAGCCGGGCTGGCCGCGCAGGCAGATCCCCTTCATGCCCTTGCGGAAGCCGTCCAGCTTCGCCGCCATCGCGGAGACCTGCTGCCAGGTCGGCCGCTCGGGCATGGTCAGTCCGGCGGCCTTGAAGAGGTCCTTGCGGTACATCAGGAACGACGACTCGCCGTAGAAGGGCTCCGCGTAGATCTTGCCGTCGGCGGCCGTGAGGGACTTGCGGAGCGGCGGGAGGATGTCCTTCTGGTCGAACTTCGTGTCCTTGGCGGCCTGTTCGCCGACCGGGGCGAGCCATCCGTTGCGGGCGTAGATCGGCGTCTCGTAGTTGCTGAGGCTCGCCACGTCGTACTGGCCGGCCTGGCTGGAGAAGTCCTGGCTCATCTTGTCGCGCAGATCGTCCTCCGGCAGCACGGTGTAATTCACCTTGATGCCGGTCTCCTTGGTGAAGTGCTCGGCGGTGAGCCGCTGCAGATCCACCATCTGCGGGTTGTTGACCATCAGCACGTTGAGGGTGTCGGAAGCGCCGTTCGCGCCGCCGAATCCGCCGGAGCAGGCGGCGGTGGACAGCGTCAGGGACAGGGCGACCGAGGTCAGCCCCATGACGCGGAAGGTACGGCTACGCAGGGGGGTTTGTGCTCTCACGGCTCTTACCTTTCTGGGGACATATGGCGGGTGCCGCACCTGGCGTGGGGAACCGTGCTGCGGGCACGCTGGGGAGACCGTCCGACGGCCGGGGGAAGCGGGGCCTTCGGCGGTGAGCTGTGGATGGTGTGGGTACGGGCGGGGGATGTCCGACGTCCTACGTTCGACGTCCGACACCGTCCGCTGCGTGTCGACCGGGGCGGCCCCCGGACTGCTTACACCCGGAGCACCTGCGGCCCCAGGAGGGAATAGCGGTGGGCCTCCGGCGCGGAGAGCCCGGCGTCGGTGACGACCGTGTCGAAGTCGCCCACCTCGGCGAACCGGCAGAAACTGCTGGCCCCGAACTTGCTGTGCACCCCGACCAGCACCCGCCGCCGCGAGGAGCGCACGGCCTGCGTCTTCACATCGGCGACCGCCGGATCGGGGGTGGTCAGACCGTGCTCACGGGAGATGCCGTTGGCACCCATGAAGGCCAGATCGATCACGAACCGGGCGAGCATGTCCCGGGCCCAGGAGCCCACCGTCGCCTGGGTCCCGGCGCGGACCCGGCCGCCCAGCAGCAGCACGGTGGTGGAGTCGGACGCGGAGACCAGCGACGCGGTGCGCAGCGAGGCGGTCAGCACGGTCAGCGGGCGGTCGGTGGGCAGCAGCGTGGCGACCAGCTCGGGCGTGTAGCCCTCGTCCACGAACACCGTCTCCGCCTCGCCCACCAGCTGCACCGCGGCCGCCGCGATCCGGCGCTTCTCCGCCACCTGCTGGGTCTCCCGGCGCGCCAGCGTGGTCTCGAATCCGGCGCTCTCGACCGGATACGCCGCGCCGTGCGTACGCCGGATGAGACCGCGCCGCTCCAGCTCGCTCAGATCGCGCCGCACGGTCTCCCGGGCGACCCCGAACTCCACCGCCGCATCGGCGACCTCGACCCGCCCCGACTGCCGGGCGAGCACGAGGAGGCGGTGCTGACGTTCCTCGGCCCTCATGCTGCTCTCCTGCCCGTAGCGATGGTGCTGGTGGACGACATCGGCATGACCCGCGGATGACGGGCCCGGCCGACGGTGCGTTCGGTCACTGACCTGCCCGTTTCTGTCCGCCTGAGGTTTATAGCAACGGTAGGACGCCGGAAGTCCGCCCGTCACGGGGGAAAGGCTGCCCGTTTCTGCCCGCACCAGGACGGCCGTGACCTGGCCGGAAAGCCGGTACCGGTGCCCGTACGGCCCGGGGAGCGTTCCGTACGTCTGCCCGCGGTGGTGCGTGCCGCCGCGGGTGCCGTCCCGCGCGCGACCCGGGTCCGGCCCGTGTACGAGGGCGGGCCGTGCCGGTGATGCGGCGGAAAAGGGCGCTTAGTCTGGACGCCATGAGTGCGGAGATGCGGTCCTTGGCGGTCACGACGGTCGTCGAGGCGGAGGAGTGCGCGGTGCTGCGGGTCAGCGGGGAGCTGGATCTCCGGACCGAGCAGGCATTTCTCACGGAGGCGCGGTCCATCGTCTCGGCCGGCCACCGCTTTCTCGTGCTCGATCTGACGGCCCTGCGCTTCTGCGACTCGCGGGGCCTGAGCTGTCTGCTGGCCCTGGAGTGGCTGTGCCGGCGGCTGGAGGGCCGGCTGTTCCTGGCCTCGCTCGGCGTCCGGATGCTGCGGCTGCTGGTCGGCACCCAGTCGCTGGGCGTCTTCTCCTGCTTCCCGACCGTCGGCCATGCGCTGGCGGCCGTCCCCGACGGCGCGCGTCCGTCGTGGCCGCCCGCGGTCGACGAGCCGCCGCTGCCCGGCGATGACCCGTTCGTGTGAGGCGACGGGGCACCCGGGTGACGGCCAGTGCGGTGGCCCCGTCGGGGTCCCCGACGGGAGTCATGCGGCCGGGCAGTCCGCCCCCAGCCAGGAGCCGTCGAACCGCGCGAACGTGATCTTCCGGTACGGCCCCGACTCGTAGAGCAGCCCGAACGTGCCGTCCTTCAGCCGCGTCAGCGTCGAATACGCCGACGGTCCGGGCGTCACGACCCGGGACACGGGCCAGCTGCGCCCGTCGTCGCAGGACAGCCGGACGGTGAGGTTCCGCCGGGCGGTGGCGCTGGCCGTATTGCTGAACAGCAGCCAGTGCGCCCGCGGGTGGCCGGGCGGCGCGGTGGGGTCGTAGCGCAGGACCGACGCGTTGTTGACCGGGTCGACCAGCTCGTCGTCCGCGACCGGGGAGCTGTAGGTCAGCCCGCCGTCCCGGGAGTGGGCGACCAGCCGTCTGGTGGTGCTGCCGGTGCGGCTGTTGAGCATGATGCGGCCATCGGCCAGCTCGACGGTCTTGTTCTCGTCCATCAGCGGCCCGACCGGCCTCCCCAGACGCCAGGTCTCCCCGTGGTCGTCGCTGTACGCACTGGCCGCCCACATGCTGGCGTCGGCCTTACGGAACGCGTACTGCTGCAGCAGCCGCCCGGTGGACAGCTGGATGCCGGTGCCGGACGAGGCGAAGATCCCGAGCCAGGTCGGGTCCTTGAGGTCGTGGGTCAGGCGCCGGGCGCGCCAGCTGCGGCCGCCGTCGTCGGAGTAGTGGAGATCGGTGTGCAGGATCGTGGTGCTGTCGTGGTCGTTGCCCATGCCCGCGTTGCCGAAGCCGATGCCCTTGGGGCCGTACGCGTGGAAGAGGAAGAGGCGGCCGGTCCACCGGTCGGCGAGCAGACTGGGGTCACCGGCGCCCGCCCCGCCGCCGTAGTCGGCGACCGCCTGCGGCGGGCTCCACGTCCGTCCGTTGTCGGTGCTGCGCCGCACCATCACGTCCACGTCGCCGGGCAGGTCGGCGGCGCTGTTGTTGCGCCGGTCGTAGGCGGCGACGAGGGTGCCGTCGGGGAGCGTCGCGAGGGCGGGGATGCGGTAGGTGTGCGCGCCCTCGCCGGAGACCGCCACATCGGTGGACTCGTAGAGGGGAGCGGGCTCGTGACCGGGAGTCGGGCCGTGGCGGGGGCCGGGCCGGTGGCGGGGGGCGGTGGTGTCCGGGGGCGGCGGCTCGGGGGCGGGGGCCGCGGGGGTGGCCGTCGCCAGACCGGTGCCGGCGGCGAGCGCGACGGCCAGCGACAGGGAACGTGCGGCTCTCGCCGAAAGGGCGGCATACACCGGTACCTCCAGGGCGGGTCAGGAGACGACGGGCCGGGTGATGCGGGGGAGGTGAGGGCTGTGGGGTGGTGAGGGACGTCGTGGGGTGAGGGGACGTGGGGTGGTGAGGGACGTGGGACGTCGGATGTCCAAGGAGCGCCGACGCCAAGGCGATCCGTCGCCAAGGCGATCCGTCGCCAAGGTGATCCGAGGCCACGGTAATCCGAGCCGGCGAGCCCTGCGTGGGCAGGGACCTGTCCGGAGGAACACGGCCGGACACGCGCTCGGAGCCGCGGGATCGTTCTCGTGCCGGCGGCCCGCCCCGCTACGGCGCGGCGCCCTCGCGCAACGCGCTGATCAGCGCCTCGACCGACGGCCGCTGCCGTGCGGCGGCGCCGACCGCGACCACGATGTGCCGCTCGACCACGTCCTCCAACGGCACCGGCACAATGCCCTCGGACCGCAGCCGCAGCATCAGCTCCGTCAGTGGCGTGACCCCCAGCCCCGCCCCGACCATCGCCAGCGAGGTGGCGGTGTCGGTCACCTCATGGACCACCCGCGGCTCGAACCCGGCGCGGCGGCAGGCGGCCCGTATCGCCCGCCCGTAGTACGAGCCGGCCGCGGGCAGTATCCAGTCGAACCCGGCGGCATCCGCCAGCCGCAGCGCGCGCCGCCCGGTCACCCGCCCGGCCGCGACGGCCAGCCCGAACCGCTCGGACCGCAGCCGCACCAACTCCACCGCACCGTCCAGCGCCAGCGGCGCATCCGGATAGTCCAGGCCGAGTGCCAGATCCACCCGACCGGCGCAGACCTCCGTGTACGCCTGGTCCACATCCAGCTCGCGGCTCGCCACGCACACCCCCGGAGCCCGCTCCCGCAGCCGGTGCAGGGCCGGCGGCAGCAGAACGGCCGCCGCCGTACCGAAGACCCCCAGCCGCAGCCGGGCCGTGACCTCGCCCCGGCCGCGCTCCAGAGCGGCCACCGCCTCGGCCTGCGCGGCCAGTATCCGTTCGGCGTGCGCGGCGAGGGTGGCCCCGGCGTCCGTCAGCTCCACCCGCCGCCCCAGCCGCCTCACCAGCTCCGTTCCGGCCGCCCGCTCCAGCGCGGCGATCTGCTGGGACACCGCGCCCGGCGTATAGCCCAGCGCCGCCGCGGCGGCCGTCATCGTGCCGCTACGGGTCAGCTCCAGCAGCGCCCTGAGCTGGACCCCCGGAAATTCCATGCCGGATGCGTACCCCACGCCCGCGGGCTCCAGAGCCGATGACCACAGCTGCTGAAAGATCGCGTCCAGAAACGGTGCATGGACGTGGGACGTCCCACCCGCCACCATCAAAAGTGATCCGCTCACAAAAAGTGATCCGCTCACCCCCGGGCGGTCCCGCTCGAAGACGACGGGAAGGCGGCCTCGATGGCTCACCCCGCGGCATCCGTCCCCCTCCCCGAACCCGTCGGCCTCCCCGAACCTGTCGGCCTTCCCGGCCCGACCGGCCTCCCCGACCATGCCGACGTCGTGATCATCGGCGGCGGTGTCATCGGCGCGAGCATCGCGTTCCACCTGGCCGAGGCCGGCGTCCGCCATGTGCTGCTGCTGGAACGCGACCGGCCCGCCTCCGGCTCGTCCGGCAAACCCATCGGCGGCGTCCGCGCCCAGTTCTCCGACCCGCTCAACATCCGCCTCGGCCTGCGCAGCCTCGACGCCTGGCGCTCCTTCGCCCGCCGCCCCGGCGCCGACATCGGCCTGGCATCCGTCGGCTACCTCTTCCTCCTCGGCGACGACACCGAACTGGCCACCTTCACCAGGGGAGTGGAGACCCAGAACGCCCTCGGCCTGCCCAGCCGCATCATCACCCCGCGCGAGGCCGCCGACCTGTGCCCCTACCTCGCCCCCGGCAGCATCGTCGCCGCCGCCTACTCACCTACCGACGGCTACGCCCTCCCCAAGGCCGCCGTCACCGGCTACCTCGGCGCGGCCCGGCGGCTCGGCGCAACCGTCCGCACCCGCTGCCCGGTCACCGCGATCGACACCGCCGACGGCGCGCTCCACGCCGTCCGCACCCCGTACGGCACCGTCGCCACGTCCACCGTGATCTGCTGCGCCGGCGCCTGGTCCGGCGCCATCGGAGCGATGGCCGGCGTCGACCTCCCCGTCACCCCGCTGCGCCGCCAGATCGCCTTCACCGGCCCCCTGGTCCCCGCCCCGCCCCGTATCCCCTTCACCCTCGACTTCGCCTCCACCCTCTACTTCCACAACGACACCGCCGACGGCCTGCTGCTGGGCCTGTCCGATCCGGACCAACAGCCGGGATTCGGGCGGCGGTTCTCCCGTGAATGGCTGCGCCCGTTCCGTACCGCGGCCGCCCGCCGGGCGCCCGAACTCGCCCGGCTGCCCGTCACCGGCGGCTGGGCCGGCCTGTACGAGATGACCCCCGACCACAACGCCCTGATCGGCGAGGCCGCCCGCCCGGGCCGCTTCCTCTACGCCACCGGCTTCTCGGGCCACGGCTTCCTCCAGGCCCCCGCCGTCGGCGAGATCATCCGCGACCTCTACCTCGGCCGGGCGCCGTTCCTCGACATCACCCCGCTCACCGCCACCCGCTTCGACGGCCACGCCGACCGGGCCACCCGCCCCGAGGCCCACATCATCTGAATCCGAGGGCCACGTCCCACGTCCCCTTTCCCCCCACCCGCACTCAACGCCGAACGTCCGACGTCCAACCTCCGACGCCCCACACCGAACGCCCAACGTCCCACGCCCAGCGTCCAACGCCCAACGTCCAAGACCGAACGCCCAACACCGAACGTCCAACGTCCTACGCCCCGGAGCCCCGCATGGTCCCCACCTGGCGGCTACGCGCCGCGTTCGCCCGTCGGCTCTCCGACATGTACGGAACCGAAGTGCCCGCCTACACCACGCTCCTGGAGGTGGCCGGCCGGATCAACGACGAGGTCGCGGGCCGGGACCCGGACGCGGAACGGCTCGGCAGCATCTCCCGGGTCACCGCCGAACGCCACGGCGCCATCCGCGTCGGCACCGAGGACGAACTGCGCCAGGCCGCCCAGATCTTCGCCGCCCTCGGGATGCACCCAGTCGGCTTCTACGACCTGCGGGACGGCGAGGTCGGCGCCGTACCGGTCGTCTCCACGGCCTTCCGCCCCACCGGCACCGAGGAACTGGACCGCAACCCCTTCCGCGTCTTCACCTCGCTCCTCACCACCTCCGACCGCCGCTTCTTCGACGCCGACCTGGAATCCCGCCTCGGCACCTTCCTCGGCCGCCGCCGCCTCTTCCCGCCCGAACTGCTCCAACTGGCTGTACAGGCAGAGAAGTGGGACGGTCTCCCGGAACCCGATGCGGAACGCTTCCTCACCCTCGCGGTGGCCGCCTTCGAGCTCTCCCCGGAGCCCGTCGACCGCACCTGGTACGCCGAACTGGAGCGGATCTCCGCCGTGGCCGCCGACATCGGCGGGGTGGCCGCCACCCATATCAACCACCTCACCCCCCGCGTCCTGGACATCGACGCCCTCTACCACCGCATGGGCGAGCGCGGCATCACCATGATCGACCGGATCCAGGGTCCCCCGCGCTGGGACGGCCCGGACGTCCTCCTGCGTCAGACGTCCTTCCGCGCCCTCGCCGAGCCCCGCCGCTTCCGCGAGCCCGACGGCAGCATCACCGCCGGCGCGCTACGGGTCCGCTTCGGCGAGGTCGAGGCCCGCGGCATCGCCCTGACCCGTGCGGGCCGGGCCCGCTACGACGACCTGATGGCCGAAACCGACCGCCGGATGGCCCGGCACCCGGACGCCGACCGCCAGGAGACCGCCCGCACCCTCTGGCACCGCACCTTCCCCCGCACCGAACACCAACTGGCCGTGGAACAGCAGGCGTTCTTCACCTACCACCCGGTGGCCGGACGCCCACGCGACGGCCGGCGCCCGCCCGCCGACCTCGTCGGCCTCCTCGACGGCGGCTGGCTCACCGCCCGCCCCATCGTCTACGAGGACTTCCTGCCCCGCTCCGCCGCCGGCATCTTCCGCTCCAACCTCACCGGCGAAGGCACCCGCGACACGGCCCTGACCGGGACCCCCTTCGACGCCCACCGCCTCTCCGAAGCCATCGGCCGTCCGGTACTCGACCCGTTCGCCCTCTACGCCGCACAGCAGGACCGCTCACTGCGCCAGGCCCTGGCCACCCTGGGCGCCGGCGCGGCGCTCCGCGCCCTGGGCGACCCGGAACCCGCCCCCTGACCGGCCACTACCGGCCATCTGTCCAAGGAGCCTCAGCATGCCCCCCGTACCCCCCGCTTCCCACACTCCCGCCCCCCGCTTCCCCGACGCCGGCTCCCTGCGCGCCCGCGCGACGGCAGCCCTGCGCCGCTGCGGCGCCGACCTCGACGCAGCCGCCGCCACCGGGACGGAGGGAGCCGACACCGTCCTGGCCCGCACGCCGCTCACCGGCGGCACGTTCGCCCGGCTGCCCGCCGCCACCGCGGAACGGACCGACGCGGCCGTCGACGAAGCCCACCGCACCTTCCACCACTGGCGCACCGTCCCGGCACCCCGCCGCGGCGCCCTGGTCAAACGGCTCGGCGAACTCCTCACCGCCCACAAGGAAGACCTCGCCGACCTCGTCACCATCGAAGCGGGGAAGATCCGCTCCGAAGCGCTCGGCGAGGTCCAGGAAATGATCGACATCTGCGACTTCGCGGTGGGCCTGTCCCGGCAGCTCTACGGCCGCACCATCGCCGGCGAACGCCCCGGCCACCGCCTCGCCGAGACCTGGCACCCGCTCGGCGTCGTCGGCGTCATCTCCGCCTTCAACTTCCCCGTCGCCGTCTGGTCCTGGAACACCGCCATCGCCCTGGTCTGCGGCGACACCGTCGTCTGGAAGCCGTCCGAACTCACCCCGCTCACCGCGCTCGCCTGCGACGCCCTGCTCGCCAGGGCCGCCGCCGATGCCGGTGCGCCGCCCGGCGTGCACCGGCTGCTGCTCGGGGCGCGCGCCTGCGGCGAGCGGCTGATCGACGACCCGAGGGTGGCGCTGGTCAGCGCGACCGGATCGGTACGGATGGGCCGGCAGGTCGCCCCGCGGGTGGCCGCCCGCTTCGGCCGCTGCCTCCTGGAACTCGGCGGCAACAACGCCGCCGTCGTCACCCCCTCCGCCGACCTCGACCTCGCCGTCCGCGGCATCGTCTTCTCCGCCGCCGGCACCGCGGGCCAGCGCTGTACGACGCTGCGCCGGCTGATCGTCCACGAGGACATCGCGGACCGCCTCACCGAGCGGATGGTGCACGCCTACGGCCAACTCCCGCTCGGCGACCCCTTCGACGCCGCCACCCTCGTCGGCCCGCTGATCACCACGGCCGCCCATACGGCGATGGCCGAGGCGCTGGCCACCGCCCAACGCGACGGCGGAAAGCTCCTGACCGGCGGCGACCGCTGCTTCGCCACCGAGGCCCCGGACGCCGCCTACGTCCGCCCGGCCATCGTCCGGATGCCGGAGCAGACCGAGATCGTCCGCACCGAGACCTTCGCCCCGGTCCTGTACGTCCTGACCTACCGCACCCTCGAGGAGGCCATCGCCCTGCACAACGACGTCCCCCAGGGCCTGTCGTCCAGCATCTTCACCCAGGACCAGCGCGAGGCCGAGCGCTTCCTCGCCGCCGACGGCTCCGACTGCGGTATCGCCAACGTCAACATCGGCACCTCGGGGGCGGAGATCGGCGGCGCGTTCGGCGGCGAGAAGGAGACCGGCGGCGGCCGCGAATCGGGCTCCGACGCCTGGCGCGCCTATATGCGCCGGGCCACCAACACGGTGAACTACTCCGCCGGCCTCCCGCTCGCCCAGGGCGTCAACTTCCTCTGAAACAGCCCCGCTTGTCCTCCGGAACAGCTCCGTTCGAAGCGCCTCAGGGCTAGTTGGCCCGCCCGAGATCCCGCACCAGCGTCGGCGACGGCCGCGGGATCTCGCCGAAATCCTCGTCGTTGCTGTCCACCACGAGGCGGTTGATCACATTCTCCAGTGCGGTCGGCAGGGTCGGCGCCAGCCCGCTGTGCCACTGGACGAGGAGATTGTGCCGGGCCGCGTCCGGCAGGAGCTGCTTCTCGTCGAACGCGGCCACCGTCGGACGCTCCTCGTCCGGTGCATGCGCGGCCTGCCCGCGCCAGTAGTCGGCATCCCGGTGTTCCCCGTTGCGCCGGTGCGAGAGATAGAGGCAGTACGCGGCGGTCCGGCTCCCCGCGCCCGCGCCGAAGTGCCACCAGAACTGCGCCGCGTCGAAACGCCCAGTGATATGCAGCAGACAGGCGAAGACCAGGGCACCCTCGGGGTCGATGTGGTGGTCGTCGACCAGCCGCTCCAGGCTGGCCGCGGCCGCCGCCGCGTTCACCACCAGTGCGCAGGCCAGCTCCAGCTCGTGGGTGGCCTCGTCGCGGGCGCTGGGATAGGCGCTGGGTGCACCCCGGTCCGGGCGGGGGCCGTGACCGGCCGCACCGGGCCCCGCCGCGGCCTGCGTACCGCAGCGCACCTCCAGCTCCACGTCCGGCACGGCATCGAAGCAGCCGAGACCGCCGAGCGCGCCCGCGTCGTCGAGAGCGCAGAAGCCGGCGAGGCCGTTGATTCCGGCCACCGCCGCGGCGGCGCTCAGCAGCGTCTCAACGGTGTCCCGCCGCCCGGTGTGATCGGCACGATCGGTGTGACCGGTGCGACCGGTGTGCGACATGGTCAATTCCCCCCTGCTGATTCATCGCGGTTGTCGAGTTTGTCTAATTTATCGAGCTGGTCGGGTATGTCGTGCAGATCCCGGGTGCCGCGGGTGTCGTAGGTGCCCTGTGCGGCGTCCGCCTCATGGGCGTCCCGCGCCGTCGTGCCCTGATCGATGCCGAGCGCGGCGGCGAGTTTGCGCTTTCCCCGGCTCGCATGGGAGCGGACGGTGACCTCGTCCACGCCGAGCAGCGCGGCGATCTGCGCGTCGCCGTACCCGATGACATGCCGCAGCACGATCACATCGCACTGCCGCTCCGGCAGCCGCGCGATGGCCGCGTACAGTCCCAACTGGCTCTCCAGCAGGGCGAACCGCTGCTGGCACTCCCGCAGCAGGGCATGGGCGACGATCGCGAAGGCGGCCGTTTCGGTGAGCGCGGTGGGTTGCCGGTGGTCGTACAGCCACTCCACCACGCCTTCCTTGAGCACCGACCAGGCGAACGCTTCCACGGACGCCTGACGCAGTGCATGCGGCCACAGCCGGCCCAGCCGCCGGAAGGCGGACCGGGTCACCTCGCGGGCGGCGGCCTCGCTGCCGGTGTGCAGATAGGCGTACGTCAGCCACTTCGGTGCATGCGTGGCGTGGAACGCCTCCAGCGCTATGGACAGTTGACGGGCCGACGGGTCCGGAGCGGCGGCGGGCGGGACGGCCGGCAGCCGGCGGGGGAGCGCGGCCAAGTCCGCACAATGGCCGTGCGCCTCCGCGCACGCCGGCAGAAGTCGGTCCCGGTTTGCGCCCACGAGCCGTCCTCGTTCCGTTCGCCGTGCTCCGCTGCTGCCGCACCGAGGATGCGGGTGGCAGCGGGAGGACTGTCTGCCCTCACCTCTAATGAACAGGAAACCGCGGCCGTTTGTGGCACCGGGGCACAAGAAATCTTCCGCCGCGTATTCATATGACTACGCGTGCCACAGGCATGTTCGCGCGGCACGTTGACGCGCCGGGCGCACGCCGGGGCGCAGCGCCTGCTCCGCATGATCCGGACCGTGCGGGGCAGTGCTCCAACTGCCGGACGGAGAACGGTACGGACGCCGGACCGGAAGCCGTCACGAACGCTGTAACGAACGCCGTAACGAACGACGGTACGGACAACGGCATTCGAAACACCGGCCGCGGCCGCCGGCGCGCCGTGGCCGCGAAGGGCCGTACAGGGAGAGGCAGCTGACGATGAACGACCGCGACCGCACCGAGCCCGTGGTGGATCTGCAGCTCGACCGGGCCCACTCCTCCCGCATCTACGACTACTTCCTCGGCGGCAAGACCAACTTCCTGGCCGACCGGATGGCCGCCGCCGACGTGGCGAACGTCTTCCCCGCCGCACCGCTCGCCGCCCGCATCAACCGTGAGTTCATGCACCGCGCCACACGCCTGCTCGCCGCGTCGGGTATGCGCCAGTTCCTCGACATCGGCACCGGCATCCCCACCCCGCCGAACCTGCACGAGGTCGCCCAGAGCATCGCCCCCGACGCCCGCGTGGTCTACACCGACAACGACCCCATCGTCCTCGCCCACGCCGCGGCGCTCCTGCTCAGCACCCCCGAAGGACGCACCGCGTACGTACAGTCCGATGTCAACGACCCCGAGGGCATCCTCACCGCGCCGCAGCTCCTCGCCACCCTCGATCTGCGCAAACCGGTGGCGCTCAGCCTGAACGCGCTGATGCACTTCGTCACCGACGACGGCCGGGACCGCGCCCACACCATCGTCGACACCCTCAAGTCCGCCCTGCCCAGCGGCAGCACCCTGACGATGACCCATGGCACCGCGGACTTCGCCCCCGAGGCCATGCAGAAGATCCTCGACATCTACCGCGCCGCGGGCACCACCCTCCAGTTCCGCTCACGCGCCGCATTCCTCCGCTTCTTCGACGGCTGGGAGCTGCTGGAGCCGGGCCTTGCCCTCTCCCACCAGTGGCGCCCCGACCATGCCGGGGACGCCACCCGCGTCACCGACGCCGAGGCGGCCTGCTACGCGGCCGTCGCCCGCAAGCCGTAACCCCCCTTACTCACCCCTCACATCCCCTCACTCCTTCCGGTAGCCGTACGCCTCCCCGGCCGCCGCCGTCACCGCGTCCAGATCCGCGCCGGCCGAGGCGGTGACCACGGCCGCCACTGCGCCCTCCACGAACGGCGCATCCACCAGCCGTGCGCCCTCGGGGAGTTCGTCCCCCTCCGCAACCATGGCCTTGACGGTCAGTACGGCACTGCCCAGGTCGACCAGGATCGCCACCCCGGCGCCCCGGTCCACCTCCCGCGCCGCCGCGCCGATCAGCTCCGTACTCGTACCGAGCCCGCCGTCCGGCGTACCACCGGCCGCGGCAACCGGGGCCGTCGCCCCGCCGCCGGCCAGCCCCGCCGCCATCGCCGCGACCGCCTCGGCGACCGGCCCGCTGTGCGACACCAGCACGATCCCCACCGGCGCGGCGCCCCCCGTCACTTCGCCACCTCCGCCAGGGCCGCGAACAGCAGCGCCGACGAGGTCGCCCCCGGATCCTGATGCCCGATGCTGCGTTCCCCCAGATAGCTCGCCCGGCCCTTCCTGGCCAGCATCGGTACGGTCGCCAGCGCGCCCTCCTCGGCCGCCGTGGCCGCCTCCTCGAACGACGTCCCCAGCGCCGCCACCGCCGGCACCAGCGCATCCAGCATCGTCTTGTCCCCCGGCGCGGCACCGCCCAGCTGCGCCACCGCATCCACCCCTGCCTGGAGCCCCGCCCGCAGCTCCTCCCGCGTCACCTGTGCCGCCTCACCCAACGCCTTCCCGCTGCGCCGCAGCAGCGATCCGTACAACGGCCCCGACGCACCCCCCACGCTCGAGATCAACTGCCGCCCCGCGGCCACCAGCACCCCGCCCGGGGCCTCGGGCCGATCGGCTTCCAGCACCTTCACCACGGCAACGAACCCCCGCTGCATGTTGTTCCCGTGATCGGCGTCCCCGATGGCGGAATCCAACTCGGTCAGCCGGCCGGCCTCCCGCTCGACGGAAGCGGCCGCGGCCGTCATCCACCGGACGAAGAACGCGGCATCCAAGACGGTGTCGGACACGAACTACTCCTCCTGGTCAGGTTGTCAGGGCCCCGGCACATGGTGTCAGCGCACGGGCTTCCGCGGTGGCGCGGCGGGCGGGCTCACCGGCCCCAGCGCAACCCCGCCGTCTCCACCGGCGCATCCCAGAGCCGCAGCAGCTCGCCGTCGACCTGGCACAGCGACACCGAGCACCCCGCCATGTCCAGCGACGTCACATAGTTCCCGACGAGCGTACGAGCCACCGGCACCTTGCGCTCGTCCAGCACCCGCCGCACCTCGGCATTGAACCCGTACAGCTCCAGCAGCGGCGTCGCCCCCATGCCGTTCACCAGGACCAGCACCGGCAGCCGCGGCTCGAGGTCCTCCAGAACGGCATCCACCGCGAAGTCCGCGATCTCGCGCGAGGTCATCATCGCCCGCCGTTCGCGCCCCGGCTCACCGTGGATCCCGACCCCCAACTCCAGCTCACCAGGCGGCAGATCGAACGTCGGACTGCCCTTCGCCGGCGTCGTACAGGCACTCAGCGCCACCCCGAAACTCCGCGAGGACTCCACCACCCGCCGCGCCAGCGCCTCGACCCGCTCCAGCGGCATGCCCTCCTCGGCCGCCGCCCCGGCGATCTTCTCGACGAACAGCGTCGCCCCCGTCCCACGCCGCCCCGCCGTGAAGGTCGAGTCGGTCACCGCCACATCGTCATTGACGAGCACACTGGCGACCTGCACCCCCTCGTCCTCCGCCAGCTCCGCCGCCATCTGGAAATTGAGCACATCGCCGGTGTAGTTCTTCACGACGAACAGCACACCGCGCCCACTGTCCACGGCCGCCGCGGCCCGCACCATCTGATCCGGCACCGGCGAGGTGAACACCTCTCCAGGACATGCGGCATCCAACATCCCAGGTCCCACAAACCCCCCGTGCAGCGGCTCATGCCCACTGCCGCCCCCGGACACCAACGCCACCTTCTCCGCCACCGGCGCATCCCGCCGCACGATCACCCGGTTCTCCGCATCCACCACCAGATCGGGGTGCGCGGCCGCCATCCCCCGGAGCGCGTCGGCCACGACGGTTTCGGCGACGTTGATGAGCATCCTCATGGGTACCTCCGTGTGAGACTGGCAGGCGTGTCTCTGACCAGCATTTCACCAGGTCAGAGCTCATTTGAGTAGTTGTTGATCTTGGCAGTTCGTGGCGGTCCGTGGCGGTCCGCGACGGTCGGAAGCGGGGCCGGCGGGGCTGATGCTGACCTCATGCTGCCCAGGTCGGCGCGGCGGTGGAAAGAGCTAAGGGGGTGTGGAGACGGCGCAGCTCGGTGCGTCGGCAGTGCTTGGATGCCCGCGGTGACTGGATGGTTTCCCGGGCGGTCGGGCCTGCTCTCTCGGCCCCGCCGTCCCGGTGGCCTCAGTGCCAGTCGCCGGTACGCCCAGCAGCTCCCGGGCCTCCTTCGCACTGGCCGGGTGGTCAAGCCGCTTGGTGGATGCGGATGGCCTCCCTGCACCATGGGGGCACGCGGAGCCGAGGGAGCACCGAGACCGGGAACCAGTGGAGCATGACGCCTTCGGTGAGGGGGAGGGCGTGGGCGTCTCCGTCCCAGTGGCCGGTGTAGACGGCAATGGTGCCTTTGCCGAGGTGTTCGGCGTTGTCCTGGTGGACGGTGGTGAATGCTGTCAGGGGGATGGTGAGCCCGGTTTCTTCCTTGAGCTCGCGGGCGATGGCGTCGGCGAGGGGTTCGCCGGGTTCGGGACGGCCGCCGATGGGGGCCCAGTAGCCGGGCCAGCAGATGCCTTCGATGTTGTCGCGCAGGTGGAGGAGGTATTCGCCCTGGCTGTTGGTGATGAGCGCGGATGTTCCGGTGCCGGGTGTGGTGCGTTGAGGGCTGGGCGCGGTGCCGGTCATTTCTACCCCTTTCACGTGTCCCCATCGTCCACCCATCAGATGGTGAGGGCGGACGTGCGACACAGGACGGCGGCCGTGTCACGGGGACGCGGCCGCCGGTACGGGGAGGGGAGAGCGTCATGCTGCGGCGGTCTCGCGGCCCCTGCGAATGCGGTGGTCGAAGATCTCCATGCGATGACCCTCGCGCGCGTGCTGTTGTCGCGCACGTGGACCCAGATGGCCTTGGCGCTGCCGGGGTTCCGTGGGCGGTTACAGCCGCCACGCCTGGTCGTAGTCGGGGTGGGTGGCGTACGGCAGGGCCAGGGCGCGGGCGGCGTAGCGGAGCCCTGCACGGTTCTGGTCGAGGGAGGCGCAGCCTGCCAGCTCGGTCACCACGGTGCGCTTGGCCTGGATCTCGGCGAGGATGCGGGCGGGGTCGAACCGGGCGATGAACTTCGCGTCGGCGTCGTAGTCCGTGACGGCCACGCCTCCGAACGCCATGAGGGATGCGTCCCGTTCCAGCATCTCTTTCAGGGACATCTCGTGGGCTCCGCGGAAGTCGAAGCCGTCCGCCATGACGACACGCGAATCCGGGGAGTGCCATCCGGCGATCCCCTCGGCGGCCTTCACTGCCGCTTCGTCCTCGTCGAGGCGGCTGTGGAGGAACGGCACCAAGTCATCTGTCATAGGTTCATGTTGGAGGACGGGTCGGCCGAGGGGGAGGAAACGGCATACCTGCCTCACTCGAGGTCCAGGATTTCCCGGAGCCGGGAGAGTGCCTCCAGTCCCCGTTCCTGGTGCACCGGGATGAGGCGGTCGCGTTCCTCGGCCGGCAGGTGAGAGTGCTCCGGTGCACCCACCCGTCGCCCTAATCGCCCCCGTTGACGGTCGCCCGCTCCACCGCGCCGTCCTCGACGTACCACTGCTTGAGGATCCTCGCGTACTCGCCGCTCACGATGAGGCGGTCGAGCGCTTCCCGCACGGCGTCGCGCAGGGCCGTGTTGGTCTTGCCGACCGCTATGCCGTACGGAAGGGGTTCGAGCTGTTCGCCGACGAGTTCGAGGACGTCGCCGCCCGAGTGGGTCGCGGCGGTGTGGGCCGCGACCGTGAAGTCGTCCAGGCAGGCCGAGGACCGGCCCTTGGCGACATCGTCGTAGATCTCGGCCTGTGAGTCGAACTCCCGGAGCCTCAACTCCTTGGGGACCTTCCGGCTCAGCTCCTTCAGGAGGTCACCGGCGATCGAACCGCGCTGGAAGGCGACCGTCCTGCCGGACAGGTCCTCGGGTCTCCTGATGCCCTCCGGGTTGCCCTTGGGGACGACGAGGGTGAATCCGGCACTGAAGTAGTCGATCAGGTCGACGCCGCTGCCGGACTTCGTGCCGCCCGCCCGTCTCTCCTGACGGGCCTTGGTATCGGCCATCGCCGACATGACCAGGTCGTACCGGCCCGCGTTCAGGCCCGTGAGAAGGGAGTCGAAGACGCCGTTCTCGAACTCGAAGCGCACGCCCAGTTCGCGGCCGAGGGCGTTCGCGAGGTCGACATCGACGCCGGCCGGCTTGCCGTCCCGGACGAACTCCATGGGCGCGTAGCTGATGTCCGAGCCGACCGTGATCCTGCCCTTGTCGCGAATCTCCTTCGGCAGCCGGCTGGACGGGTTCTTCTGGCCGGACGGGTTCTTCGACGGCAGGCCGGACGGATTCCCGGTGCCGCCGGGCGTGTCTCCGGCGCTCGTGCGGCGACGGCCGTCGCCCCCGCCGTCCGGCCACAGTGCCCAGGCCAGCGCCCCGCTGCCCGCCACGCCCCCGACGGCGGACAGCGCGGCGAGCACACGGCGCCGGCTCAGCCCCGGGGACGCGGGCTGCCCAGGGGGGTGCGGCAGCCGGGCCGGGGTGGTGCCGGGCGGCCCCAGGGGCGGAGTGGGACCGTACTGGCCCTGGGGCGGAGTGGCGGGCAGCGGGGGCGCCGGGGCCTCCGCGGGCCGCGGCGGCGTCGCGCCGTACGGCGGCCGGGGCGGTGCGCCGGCCGCCGTCGTACGGGTCGGCAGCTGGTCGTAAGGGACGTCGGTGGGCTCCTCGGCCGACGGCCGCAGCGCGAAGGTGTCCGGGGAGAACGCATCGCCGAGCTGCGCCGACAGACGCCGCAGCTGTACGGCCACGGGCTCCGGCAGCCAGTGGCCGTACGGGCCCGGTGCGCCCACCTGCGCCATGAGGACGGGGAGAGCGGGCCGCCGCTCCGGCTCCTTCGCCAGACAGGCAGCGGTCAACTCCCGTAGCCCTTCGGGGAGTTCATCGAGCCGGGGCTCCTCGTGCACGGTCCGGTACAGGAGGATCTGCGGCTCGGCGCTGCCGTACGGGCCGCCGCCCGTCGCCGCGAACACGATCACCCCGCCGAGCGCGAACACATCCGCCGCGCCCGTGATCTCGGGGCCCGTCATGACGAGTTGCTCGGGCGCCATGAACCCGGGGGTGCCGAGGGCGGTACCCGTCACCGTCAGAGCGGTGTCCGCGGCGGAGTACGCGATGCCGAAGTCGATGACGCGCGGGCCCTCGGCGGTGAGCAGAATGTTCGACGGCTTGAGGTCGCGGTGCACCAGGCCGTGCGCATGCACCGCCGTCAGGGCCTGCAGCAGGCCCGCCGTCAGGAGCCGCACCGTCTGCTCGGGCAGCGGCCCGCAGTCGTGCACGGCGTCGGCCAGCGAGATCCCCGGCACATAGTCGGTCGCCATCCAGGGCACGTCGTCATGCGGCGCGGCGTCGACCACCGGCGCCACGAACGGCCCGCCCACCCGCTGTGCGGCGGCCACCTCACGGGCGAAACGCGTCCGGAAACCCCGGTCGTCGGCCAGTTCCGACCGCGCGGTCTTCACCGCCACCGTCCGCCCGTCCGCCGCGCGGCCGAGATAGACCCGCCCCATGCCGCCGCCCCCGAGCAGCCCGACGATCCGGAACGGCCCGATCCCCCGCGGATCGCCCTTCGCCAACGGTCGCACCAATGCCCCCACCCATGCCGGCAGTTCTCCACGGCAGTATTCCGCACGTGGGCCCGCGGACGACCGGCGCCTCGAAGCGCGCCAGGCCGGGCCGGATTGCGGAGCCCGGCCACCTCGAGGCTGGTCTCCTTGAGGCGGTCTCCTCGAACGGGGAGCCGGGTGCCCGCCGAGCCCGGCGCCCGTCGCCGCAGCGCAGGCCAAAGCCCGCAAACCGGCGGAACAAAAATGCCGCGACGCAGGTCAGAGGAGAGTGTTAGCTTCCGCAGCCATGGAACCGATCGGCGAAAAAGAGATACGTGCCTCCTTCGTGAACTGCTCCAAGGGCGAGGCACGCCGGATCAGCCTGCCGCGGGAACTCCCCGAACTCGCCTGGTCCGAACTGGACTTCCTGGGGTGGCGTGACCCGGGCGCGCCCGATCGCGGCTATCTCGTCACGGAACGCGAAGGCGACCTCGTCGGACTCACGCTCCGCACGCCGCAGAGCGCCCACCGGAGCTTCACCAAGACCACCGCCTGCGCGATGTGCCTCACCGGCCATCCGGGATCGGGGGTCTCCCTCCTCGCCGCCCCCAAGGCCGGCGCCTCCGGCCGCCAGGGCAACACCGTCGGCGCATACTTCTGCTCCGACCTCGCCTGCTCCCTCTACCTCCGCGGCAAGAAGCAGACCGGGCTGCTGCGCTACGAGGAGTCACTCACCCTGGACGAGCGCATCACCCGCACCCTCACCAACGTGCACCTGTTCGTGGACAAGGTCCTCGCCGCCTGACGCCGCGGATGCCCGGCACGGCAGCAGCTGCAGGGCAGCCGTCCGCCGGGAGGCTAGCGTGGCGGAATGCAGAGCCCCCGGGAAGCGGGCGAGCCCCCGCCCACCACCGATCGCGCGTTCCCGGCGCATCGCGCGGCGCGCTCCGGCGGACTGGACGAACTCGACGCGCATCTGATCAGGTGCCGGGCCTGCCCCAGGCTCGTGGCATGGCGGGAGGAAGCGGGCAGGACCCGGCGCGCGGCGTTCCGCGACTGGCAGTACTGGGCGAAGCCGGTACCGGGATTCGGCCCGCCGGATGCCGCGCTGGCGGTGATCGGACTGGCACCGGCCGCGCATGGCGCCAACCGTACGGGCCGCATGTTCACCGGGGACGCCTCCGGCGACTTCCTCTTCGCCGCGCTGCATGCCGTCGGTCTCGCCTCCCGGCCCGGGGCCACACACCGGGGGGACGGGCTGGAGCTGTACGGGGTGCGGATCACCGCGCCCGTCCACTGCGCCCCACCACAGAACAAGCCGACCCCGGACGAGCGCACCACCTGCCGGCCATGGCTGGCGAAGGAACTGGAACTCCTCGCCCCGAGCCTGAAGGCCGTCGTTGCGCTCGGCGCCTTCGGCTGGCAGACCCTGCTGCCCGTTCTCCAGGACACAGGCCGCCCGCTCCCGCGCCCCCGCCCCGCTTTCGCCCACGGCGCGCACCTGGTCCTGCCCGGACCCGGCGACGGCCCGCCCCTGCATGTGCTGGGGAGCTACCACCCCAGCCAGCGCAACACCTTCACCGGCAGACTCACCTCCGCCATGCTCATCGACCTGCTCACCCGCGCCGCGTCGCTGGCGGGCCTGAACGGGCAGGGCGGGTAGGGCGGGCAGGGGGTTGGGGGACCGGTCCCCGGGGTGCTGGGGACGACGGGCCGATGGCCGGGAATTCGACGACGGCTGAGGGGTGTTGGAGCGGAAGGAGTTCTTGATCGCATACGCAATCGCATGCACAAGGGGGCCGGTATCGATGACCATCTTGATCACTACGCCGAACGGTGCGGTGGGACGCCATGTGACCGCGGCACTGCGCGACCGGCGCGATGTGCGGTTCTTCGTACGCTCCGAGGGCAGCGCCAGGGCACTGGGCGAGGTGCGCGGCGAGGTCTTCCGCGGGGACGCCGCCGATGCGGCGGATGTGCGGGGCGCGGTCGCCGGCGTGGACCGGCTCTACCTCGCGCATCCCTTCGCCGAGGACCAGGTGGCCGTCGAAACGCAGCTCGGAACCGCCGCCCTCGAGGCGGGCGCGCGCCGGATCGTCAAGCTCGGTGCCCGGAGGTTCACCGGTGACGCCATCGTCCCGGACGCCGTCACCGGCGCCCACGACACGATCACCGAACGGCTGCGCCGGACCGGCGTCCCGGAACTGACCGTCCTTCAGCCGGACCGTTTCCTGCAGAACTTCCTTCCGGCAGCGGCCTCGATCGCCGAGGGCACGCTCGCCGATCCCGCCGGACCCGGCGCCCGCGGATATGTGGACGTGCGGGACATCGCGGCGGTCGCGGTCGCCGAGCTGCTGGCGGACCGCCCGGTCGGCGGTGAGATCGAGATCAGCGGTCCGCAGGCCCTGACGCTGCCGCAGCTCGCCGCCCGCTTCGGCACCGTGGTGGGCAGGCCGGTGCGGTACGTCGACGTGCCGCTCGACGACGCCTGGCGGGCGGCGATGGCGGACCGCGGAGTCCCGCCGTGGGTCATCGACGGTCTGTACGGCCTGTACGCGAACTATCGCCGGGAGGGCGTGGCAGGTCTCGGCGACGGCGTTCAGCGCGTACTCGGCCGCCGGCCGCGCCCGGTCGAGGACTTCGCGGCCGACCTGCTCGTGCCCGCCCTGTCCGGTAGCTGACGCCGGTCCGTGGTCTGCTGCCTCGGCGTCCAGGAGCGCGGTGGCGTGAGGTGGCCCGGAATTGGCCTGGAACATGGAACGGGCCGTTCGGGCCACGCAGACCCGACAACCTGTGCGATCTCACCTTTTGACAGCCCAAAGGCGTAAACATCAGTGACCGAACGGCGGCCGGGTCGGTTAGCACCGCGGGTTCGGCCTGCTGCCGGGCCTGCCAACCTGCATCAGACTTCAGTTGGGAGAGTTCAGTGCGTCGTAGTCACGTGTCCGGCGTGATCGTCCTGGCCGCCGGAGTACTCGGTGGCCTCGCATCCCCCGCGCAGGCAGCCGATGCCGTCAAGCCGGGCGATCCGCCGGGCCTCTTGGGGCGGGTCGCGCCGGTGGTGCAGGGCGTGTTGAACGCCGCCAGCGAGTACAGCCAGCTCGAGTACGACCGGGGCCTTACGCCTCACCCGGCCCGGTCGACTCACCTGAGCTGAGTCCGCGTCACATCCTGGGTGGGCGGGCACTCGACGGTGTCGAGCGCCCGCCCACCCAGGTTTCCGGTGACCCGGGAAGCGGACCCTCCCGAGCCATCGGGCGGGCGGGCCGAGGGGATCAGCCGGCCCGGCGGCGGGGCTTGCCTGCCGTCTTCTTGGCCGCGGCCGTCTTCCCCGCCTTGGCCGTTTCACCGGCCGGTGCCTTCGCCGATGCCTTGGCCGTACGGGCGCCCGTACGCTTCGCCGTGGCACCGGACGGGGACTTCTTCGCCGCCGTCTCCTTCGCCGCCGTCTTCTGCACGGTCGTTTTCTTCGCCGTCGTCTTTTTTGCGGCTGTCTTTTTCGCGGCCGTCTTCCCTGTGGCGCTCTTCTTCGCCGGCCGGCCGGTCAGCGAGGTGACGGTGGCGGGTTCGGTGCCACCCTCCTCGCCACGTGACCTCTTCGCCGCGCGGACGCTGTCCTGCAGGGCCGCCATCAGGTCCATCACCTGGGCGGCAGGCTCCTCCTCGGCGGCTTCGAAGTCCGGCTCGCGGTCCGCCAGTTTCGCCGCCACGATCTCTTCGAGCGCCTCGCGGTAGTGATCGTGTACGTCGTCCTCGGACAGCTCTCCGTAGGAGTCCATCAGGCTTTCGGCGGCCGACACCTCCTTGGTCCCGAGATCCACCCCGCTCTCGGGCAGCACGCCCTCCATCGGGCGGATCTGCTCCGGCCACAGCAGGACCTGCATCACCAGCGCGTCCTCCATCGGACGGACCATGGCCAGGGTCTCCCGGCCGTGCAGGGCGACCTTGCCGAGCCCGACGCGCCGGTGGCGTTCCATCGCGTCGCGCAGCAGGACGTAGGGCTTGGCCGCGGCTGCGCCGTCGGCGCTCAGGTAGTAGCCCTTGCCCATCTGGAGGGGGTCGATGTCGCCGCCGTCGACGAAGGCCAGGATCGTCAGCGTCTTCGCGGTCGGCAGCGGCAGCGCTTCCAGATCCTCGTCACTCAGCGGTACGACCGTGTCCCCGTCGACCTTGTAGCCCCTGCCGATCTCGTCCTGCGGGACCTCGGCGTCCTCGAGGGAGCACACCGGCTGGTTGCGCACCCGTCCGCCGTCCGCCGTGTGGATCCGTACGAAGCTGACCGATGCGGTGGTGTCCGTGGCGGAGTAGGCGGCGACCGGGATCGTGACCAGGCCGAAGCTGATGGAGAACTTCGCCGTGGGGCGCATGGGAGCCGCTTTCATCGGTGCCTGCCGGCGTGCCGGCGGGGATGAAAGCCATGCTAGGCGGGTTGTCCGGGGCGTACATCTCAGGCTGCGCTCAGCCCGGTGTGCCACGGGCCGGGTGGTACGGAAACGGCAGCAGACGTCGGACGTCGGTATGAAGTACTGGTACCGAGGGTGACGGAGTCGATTGACGGAGGCTGTCATGAACGGTGGTGATGGCGGGCAGCGTGCCGTCGTCCGGACGCTGCTGGACCGGTACGGCGAGACCTACGCCGAACAGTGCGGCATCAAGGTGCGCAATACCCCGCAGCCGCTGTATCAGGTCCTGGTACTGGCCGATCTGCTCAGTACGCGGATTCGTGCCTCGGTGGCGGTCGCGTCGGCGCGGGCCCTGTTCGACGCGGGGATGCGCACGCCGCGCCGGATGCGGGACGCCACCTGGCAGCAGCGTGTCGACGCGCTGGGTGAGGGGGGATACCGGCGCTACGACGAGAGCACATCCACCCGGCTGGGCGAAGGGGCCGCGCTGCTGCTGGAGAAGTACGGCGGTGATCTGCGGCGGATGCGGGAGGCGGCCGACGGGGATGCCGGTGCGCTGTCACGGGCGCTGCAGGAGCTGCCGGGGGTCGGGCCGACGGGGGCCGCCATTTTTCTGCGGGAGGTGCAGGGGGTCTGGTCGGAGTTCGCCCCGTTCCTGGACCCGAAGGCCGTACAGGGCGCGGAGCGGCTGGGGCTGCCGGGGGACGGTGCGAAGCTGGCGCGGCTGATCAAGGAGGACGAGACGGCCGCGTTCGCCTCGGCGCTGGTGCGGGCGGCGCTGGACCGGGAGATCGCCGAGGAGGTGCGGGAGGCAGCGGCGGGGTGACGGCCCGGCACCGGCTGACGGGGCGGCGCCGTCCCGGACCTCATGGGACGTGGGACGTCGTACGCGGTGGGACGTCAGATGACCAGCGCCGCCAGCAGTGTCATCCCGGCCAGGTAACACGCGACATAGTCGCCGACATGGCCGGAGTGGAGGCGGCGCAGCGGCACGGTCCAGCGCGCGGGTTCCTGGCGTACGGGCCGCCGTACGGCCGACAGGGCGAGCGCCGCGGCGAGGGCGGTGGACACCAGGCCCCACAGGACACCGGCCGCCGACCAGTGGGGCGGGGGAGTGGGCAGCGGCGGGGCCGGATGGCCGTGCAGCACCGATGCGGCGTAGCCGGTGTGATCGGTGAAGGCGTCGGCGGCGTGGCCGACGGCCGGGCGGAGGGCGGGGACGAGTCCGGCCGCCAGTGCCCCGAGGAGCAGTACGGCGGGCACGGTGAGCATGGTGTCGGGGATATGGGAGAGCCGGCCGCGGGTCTCCGGCTCCTCGTTCTCGCCGGTCGTCTCCTCGGCGCTCGCGCCGCCACCGGTCGTGCCACCACCGTTCGTCCCGCCCCCGCCCGTCCCGCCCTCCGTCGTCCCACCACCCACCGCCCCGTCACCGATCCGGTCCCCGGCGGGGGCGGCGGCGCCGTCCGGGCGAGGGCCGAGCCCGAGGAACACCCGGGCGCCCGCGCGCAGCACCGCCCCGCCGGTGGCCGCCGAGACCAGGACGCACAGCGCCGTCGCCCAGCCACCGGCCGACTCCTCGATGACGGCCTTGCCCAGCGCGGTGCCGAACGGCGGCAGTCCGGCGAGCGCCAGGCCGCCGAGCCCGAACAGCCCGGCCGGCCAAGGGAGTTCACGTCCCTTGCCGTACAGCTGGTACTCGTCGACGCTGCCGAAGCGGTCCAGGAGGATGCCCACACAGGCGAAGAGGGCGGCCTTGGCTCCGGCGTGTGCCAGGACGTACAGGGCCACGCCGCCGACGCCCTCCGGGGTGAGCACCGCGAGGCCGATGAGGAACAGACCGGTGTGCGCGACGGTGGAGTAGGCGAGAAGCCGCTTGAGATGGCGTTGCAGCCAGCACATCACCGCGCCCAGCAGCGCGGTGACGATACCGAGGGTCAGCAGCGCGCGGTGCACATCGGGGGCCGGGATGCCGCCGGGGCCCGCGAAGACGGTCCAGTAGACGCGGGCGGTGCCGTACAGGCCCAGTTCGACCATGACGCCGGACAGCAGCATGCACACCGGTGTCGGGGCCACCGCGTGCGCGTCGGCCAGCCAGAAGTGGAAGGGCACCGCCGCGGCCTTCACCAGCAGACCCGTGACGACGAGGACGAAGGCGGCGGTCACCAGGGCGCCGGGGCGGCCGGGGTGCGCGTCCAGCCGGCTCCCGATCGCCGCGAGGCCGAGTTCGCCGGTCCGCGCGTACAGCAGGGCGGTGCCCAGCAAGGTGGCGTATCCGCCGAGGGAGTTGACGAGGCCGAAGACCAGCGCGCCCTGGACCGCGCGGGCCTCCTCGACGCGGTAGCCGGTCAGCGCGTACGCGACCACCCCCATCAGCTCGAAGAAGACGAAGGCGTTGAAGAGGTCACCGGTGAGCGCGAAACCGCACATGCCCGCCTGGAACAGCAGGACGAGGGCGGGATAGGAGCCCGCGTGGCGCAGCGGCGGTTCGTCGAAGTACCGCCAGGCGTAGGCGAGGGAGGCCAGGGCCAGTAGGCAGACCAGCGCGGCGAGACCCAGGCCGACGGGGTCGCCGACGAGCACGATGCCCACGCCCCTGCCGTGGTGCGGGCGCCAGCCGCCCAGCCACTCGGCGGGCCGCACGGTGGACGGCGGGGTGGCGGCGAGCGCGCCCAGGGCCAGCGCCGCCGTCCCCGCCGACGTCAGACATCCCATCACCTCCGCCGCGTAACGGGGCAGCCGCCGGCCCGCCCCGACCAGCAGCGCCGCGCCGGCCAGCGGGGTGGCCACGATCAGCGGAAGGATCCCTGCGACGCTCACCCCCGCAGCTCCGAGAGCTCGTCCGGGTCCACGGTGCGGTGCCGCTTGGCGATCTGGATGACCAGGGAGAGGAGGAGCGCGGTGACGGTGGCGCCGATGACGATGTCGGTGAGGACGAGCGCCTGGACGACGGGGTCGACCACGGGCCGGGAGCCGGGGGCGATGTCGGAGAAGACCGGTGCCGTGCCGCCGTCCCGGTAGCCGATGGCGAGCAGCAGAACGTACGTCGAGGACTGGCAGACGGCCAGGCACCCCACGGCGTGCAGGAGATTGCGGCTGGTGGCGAGCCCGTAGCAGCCCACCAGGAACAGCCATCCGGCGATGGCATACGGCAGCACACTCATCTCGTCCCCGACTCCGCTCCGGCGTCCTCGATCTCGACGGCCTGGTCGAGGAAGCGGGCCAGCAGCACCACGACGCCGCAGGCCACCTCCACCCCGATGGCGGCATTGAGGAGGGGCACTGTGCCGCCGGAGGAGAGCGTGTTGAAGGTCCCGTACGGGAGGACGTTGGTGAGGAAGCAGGCCGATGAGCAGGGTGACGGGGAGGGCGAGGAGCGCGTAGCGGCGTACCGGCTGGGAGACGCGGGCGGGTTCGGGGGACAGGCGGTTCTCGGCGGCGGTCTGGCGGAGCAGGACGACGGTGCCCAGGACCGCGCCGAAGAGGATGGATTCCTCGCCGAGGGTGTCGAAGGCGCGCTGGTCGAAGTTGACGGAGGAGACGGTGTTGGCGGTGCGGCGGGCGAGTGCGGCGTGCACGGCCCGGTCGCCGTACGGGTGCCAGGGCCCGCCGAAGCGCGGCATGTCGGCACACGCCGCGGCGAAGAGGGCGGCCAGGCCCAGGGTGCCCAGGAGGAGCACCCACAGCCGGAGCCTCTTGCTCATTCGTGTTCCTCCCGCCGCTCGTCGCGGGCCCGGCGGCGGACCTTGCGGACGGACAGCAGCACCATCAGCGGGGTCAGCGCGGTGCCGACGGCCAGCTGGGAGAGGGCCACATCCGGCGCCTGGAACAGCAGGAAGACCAGCGCGAGGGCGAGTCCGAGGAGGGAGAGCAGGAACGACTGGCGTACGGGGTCGCGGACCAGCACGGTGGCGGTTCCGGCGACGGCCACCAGGGCGAGCGCCAGGGCAAGGGGGACGTCAGACATCGGACGTCCCTTCTCCTGGCCTGGCACCCGGCCCCTCGCCCGGCCCGAACGGCCCGCCCGGCCCTCCCGGCCCGCCCCCCGACGAGGCCGCGGCGCTCGCGGCCCGGTTGGCGACCCGGCTGCCGAGCGCCAACAGCGCCCCGATCACCAGCAGTTTCAGCACGGCGCGGCCGGGATCCGTGGCCGCACACAGCGGCCCCACGACCAGGAGCACGGCGGCGTAGTTGAGCAGCGTCGCCGCCCGCAGCGACCGCGGCAGGGCCGGCCCGGCCGCCAACTTGTCCGCGAGCAGCCGCACATACAGCAGCGTCCCGGCCGGGCCGAGCACCGCGAGCACCAGGGCCGGATCCTGGTACGCGGGGCGGCCGAAGCCCTGGGCCAGCAGCAGAACGGCCAGGGCGACCAGCGTGGTCGCCGAGTTCTGGGCGACCACCCGCCGCCGTACCGGACCGGTGGCCGCGGCCCAGCCCGCCGGGGCGGCGCCGAACAGCAGCAGCGCCGTGCCCGCGGCCGTCCAGCCGTTCACCGGCCGCCGGACGCGCGCCGCGCACCGCAGGCCGCACAGGCGGCGAGGAGCGCGGCGAGGACACCCACCACCCACTCCAGCGTGTCGACGCTGCTGATCAGCACGATCCACAGTACGGTCAACACCGCCCACCAGCCCAGGAGTTCGGCTGCCGTCGCGAGTGCCCCCGGAGCCCTCGGGTGAGCCATCCGTGCACCTCCTGCCGACCGGCTACCCCGGCCCCAGGCTCACATGCGGGCGGGAGGCGGCCGGGTCACCGCGCCGGGGGTTACGCCGAGTGGGGCGCCCCGCCCCGTCCCCCCACTCCTCACCCCGTCCACGTCCAGTCCGCCACCTCCGGCAGATCCGTCCCGTGCTCGCGGATCCAGGCGTGATGCCGGGTACGGGCATCCGCCATCGCCTGGCGCACGGCGAGGGCGCGGACACCGAGGCCCGGGACCCGGTCCACGGCGTCCATGACCAGCCGGTAGCGGTCGAGGTCGTTGCGGACGACCATGTCGAAGGGGGTGGTCGTGGTGCCCTCCTCCTTGTAGCCGCGGACATGCAGATGGCGGTGGCCGGTGCGGCGGTAGCTCAGGCGGTGGATCAGCCAGGGATAGCCGTGATAAGCGAAGATGACCGGCTTGTCGGGGGTGAACAGGGCGTCGTACTCGGAGTCCGGCATGCCGTGGGGGTGCGCACCCGCGGGCAGGAGCCGGGCCATGTCGACGACATTGACGACCCGTACGGCGAGCTCCGGCAGATGGCGGCGGAGCAGACCGGCGGCGGCCAGGGTCTCCTGGGTGGGGACGTCCCCGGCGCAGGCCAGGACGACGTCCGGGCCGCTGCCGCCGTCCTCGGTGCCCGCCCAGGGCCACACGCCGGCGCCGCGGGCGCAGTGGGCCCGGGCCTCGTCCAGGGTGAGCCAGTCGAAGCAGGGCTGTTTGCCGGCCACGATCACATTGACGTAGTCGCGGCTGCGGAGGGCGTGGTCGGCCACCGAGAGCAGGGTGTTGGCGTCCGGCGGCAGATAGACGCGCACGACCTCGGGGCTCTTGTTGAGGATGTGGTCGATGAAGCCGGGGTCCTGATGGGAGAAGCCGTTGTGGTCCTGGCGCCAGACATGCGAGGTCAGCAGGTAGTTGAGGGAGGCGACGGGACGGCGCCATGGGATGCGGCGGGAGGTGCGCAGCCATTTGATGTGCTGGTTGACCATCGAGTCGACGATATGGGCGAACGCCTCGTAGCAGGAGAAGAGACCGTGCCGCCCGGTGAGGAGATAGCCCTCCAGCCAGCCCTGGCACAGATGCTCCGAGAGCACCTCCATGACCCGGCCGTCGCGCGCCAGATGCTCGTCGCTGCCGACCGTTTCGGCCTGCCAGTCCTTCCCGGTGGCCTCGTAGAGCGCCTCCAGACGGTTGGAGGCGGTCTCGTCGGGGCCGACGACACGGAAGTCACGGCGCTCCGCGGTGGCCGCCATGACGGCCCGCAGCATGCCGCCGAGCACCCGCGTCGGCTCGTGCAGCACGGCGCCCGGTTTGGCGACGTCCACCGCGTGCCGTTCGAGCGGCGGGACCGGCAGATCCTGCAGAAGGAGGCCCCCGTTGGCGTGCGGGGAGGCACCCAGCCGCCGGGAGCCCTCGGGCACACAGGCCAGGACGTCCGGCAGGGGCGCGCCCGAGGCGTCGAACAGCTCCTCCGGGCGGTACGAACGCAGCCAGGCCTCCAGCTGATGGCGGTGATCGGCATGGTCGCGTACGCCCGTCAGCGGGACCTGGTGCGCGCGCCAGGTGCCCTCGACCGGCAGCCCGTCGACCTCGTGCGGGCCGGTCCAGCCCTTGGGCGTGCGGAGCACGATCACCGGCCAGTGCGGCCGGTCCGTCTCGCCCGCGGAACGGGCCCGCCGCTGGATGTCGCCGATCCGGTCCAGCGCCCGGTCCATCGCGGCGGCCAGCGCGTCGTGCACCGTGGCGGGGTCGTTGCCGACGACGTACAGCGGGTCGTGGCCGTAGCCGCGCAGCAGCGCGTCGAGTTCGTCGTGCGGGATCCGGGCGAGCACCGCCGGGTTGGCGATCTTGTAGCCGTTGAGGTGCAGGATCGGCAGCACCGCCCCGTCGTGCACCGGGTCGAGGAACTTGGTGGCGTGCCACGACGCGGCGAGCGGCCCGGTCTCCGCCTCGCCGTCCCCGATCACACACGCCACCAGCAGCTGCGGGTTGTCGAACGCCGCCCCGTAGGCATGGGCGAGGGAATAGCCCAGCTCACCGCCCTCGTGCAGGGAGCCGGGCGTCTCCGGCGCGACATGGCTGGGGACGCCGCCGGGGAAGGAGAACTGCCGGAACAGCCGCTCCATGCCCGCGCGGTCCCGGCCGACATCGGGATAGGTCTCGCCGTACGTACCGTCGAGCCAGGAGTTGGCGAGGACGGCGGGGCCGCCGTGGCCCGGGCCCCAGACGCACAGCGCCTCCAGACCGCGGGCCTTGATGACGCGGTTGAGATGGGTGTGCACCAGGTTCAGGCCCGGGGAGGTGCCCCAGTGGCCGAGCAGCCGCGGTTTGATGTGCTCGGGGCGCAGCGGCTCGGTCAGCAGCGGGTTGGCCATCAGGTAGATCTGGCCGACGGAAAGGTAGTTGGCGGCCCGCCAGTGGGCGTCCAGGGTGCGCAGTTCGGCCGGGTCGAGGTGGGTCGGCGCGGGCGGCGTCGGTGCGTCGCGCATGCTCAGCTCCTCGCGAGGTAGCTCTCCGCCGCGATGACCGCCTCGCGGGCGGTGCGGCGGCCCGTCAGGACGCACAGGGTGTAGGCGACATCCTCCAGCCGACGGCGCCGGGCCGGATCATGGGGCGCGGCGTGCACCAGGTCCTCCCAGACCCGGTACCGCCGCAGCTGCGCAGCGAGCACAGATTTGTCCGGCAGCAGCATGCTGTCTTCTCCCGCGCGTCGTGATCGCCGTTGGTGATCGCCGTGGTGCTCGCTCCCGAGGTCCGTCACACCCTTCCCCCGGACAGGAGGTGGGACGTCCCACGTTGGCTCTGCCACCCTGCGCACGCAACCGGAGACACCCTGTACCGGTCAGTCGGGTGGTTCCGGCGCCGGATGCTCGCCCGGGCCGGTCCCCGGCGGCTCCGCCGGGTGCGGGCCCGGCTCGTCCGGCTCCGGCTCGGCGGGCACGGGGGAGCCCGGCACCGGCTCGGGGTCGCGCGGCACGGGCTCCGGCTTGCTCGGCACCGGACCCGGTCCGTCGGGCGTCGGCTCAGTCGTCATGGCGACCCTCCTTCCTCTCCATGGTGCCCGTGCGGGCGGCGGAGCGCGCGGGCGGCGGAACGGCCCCGCCGCGGCGCCGCGGCACGGACCGGAGAACGGGGAGGGGAGAGGGGGCGGGTCCGCGGGTCACGCCGGCCGTCATTCCGTCAACTTCCCTACGGCCAGGGCTGGTGGGGGCCACCGACCCTAGGTCACAAGGTCGGCCAACGGCACCCCGGGATCGGCCAGCCGTGCCGTATCGACCGTCCGCCCGCTGGTCACCAGCGCCCGGATCGGCTCGACCACATCCCAGACATTGACGTTCATTCCGGCCAGCACCCGGTCGCCGGAGAGCCAGAAGGCGATGAACTCGCGGCTCCTCGTATCGCCGCGGAAGACGACACGGTCGTAACCGCCGGGCGCGACATAACCCGTGTACTCCATCCCCAGGTCGTACTGATCCGTGAAGAAGTACGGCAGCCGGTCGTAGGCCACGTCCTGGCCGAGCATGGCCCTGGACGCCACCTGCGGCTGGTGGAGGGCGTTGGCCCAGTGCTCGACCCGGACGTGCGTGCCGAGGAAGGGGTGGAAGGCGTTCGCGACATCACCGGCCGCATGGACGTCCGGATGCGAGGAGCGCAGCTGCGCATCGACCCGGACGCCGTTGTCCACCTCCAGCCCCGCGTCCTCGGCCAGCCCGCTGTTGGGCGCGACGCCGACGCCGATGATCACCGCGTCCGCGGGAATCTGGGTGCCGTCCGTCAGCCGCACACCGTCCGCATGACCGAGCGTGCCGGTGATCTCCGCGACCTCGGCGCCGTACCGGAAGACGACCTCGTGATCGGTGTGCAGATCCGCGAAGACCTGGGCGACCTCACGGCCCAGCACCTGGAGCAGCGGCAGCTCCGCCGTCTCCACCACCGTCACCGCCACCCCCGCGGCACGGGCGGCGGCCGTGGTCTCCAGCCCGATCCAGCCCCCGCCCACCACCACGATCTGCTGCGCGGTGCGGAAGGTCTCCTTGATCAGGTCGCTGTCCCCCAGCCGCCGCAGCAGGAGCACCCCGTCCAGCTCCGCGCCCGGCACCGGGAGCGGGCGCGGCGTGGCCCCGGTGGCCAGCAGCAGCTTCGCGTAACCCTGCCGGCTCCCGTCGGCGAGCGTCAGCTCGTGGGCCGCCGGGTCGAGCGCGGTCACCGCCGTCCCCAGCCGCAGATCGACGTCGTGGTCCTCGTACCACCGGGCCGGGTGCACATACACCTTCTCCCGCTCCGACCGGCCCATGAGATACCCCTTGGACAGCGGCGGCCGCTCGTACGGCCGCTCGCTCTCGTCCCCCAGCAGCACCAGCGGCCCGTCGAACCCCTCCGCACGCAAGGTCTCCGCGGCCTTGGCACCGGCCAGCCCCGCTCCGGCGATCACCAACGCATTGCTCGTGGCCATTCCCGCTCAGCTCCCTCGGTCCCGTACTTCAGGCCACAGGTACCCGCTGGGCGGCCGGGCCGATCCCGCCGATGGTGTTGCCGGGGCGGCGGCCGGCTCCCCGGACCGGAGCCCTTCCCGCAGGTCCGTGCCCTGTCAGCCGCCGCCCCCCACCCGCTGCAGATGCCCCCGCAGCGCCCGCGCCGTCAGATCGCGGTCCTCGCCGAGCACGAACGCGGTGACCCCGTCGGCGCGCCACTCCGCGCGGCGTTCCGGGGTCGTGGACATGGCGCAGAAGGGGACGGAGTGACGGGCGCAGGCCGCCCGTACGGTGCGTACCGCCTCCTGGACGCGGGGGTGGCGGACCTGCCAGGGGACCCCGTACGACTGGGAGAGATCGCCGGGGCCGGGGAGGACGAGGTCGACGCCCCCGGGGGCGAGGATCCCGTCGATGGCGGCCACCCCCTCGGCGTCCTCGATCAGCGGGATGAGCATGATCTCTTCGTTGGCCCGGCGGATGTACTCCGCGGCGTCGATCAGGCCGAAGCCCGGCCCGCGGCCGCCGTTGAGGGAGCGCATGCCCTCGGGGGCGTAGCGGGCGGCGCGGATCGTGGCGTCCACGTCCGCGCGGGTGCGGACGTGCGGGACGACGATGCCCATCGCCCCGGCGTCCAGGGCGCGCAGTACGGCACCCGGGTCGGCCTCGGGGACGCGGACGAACGGGGTGAGGCCGTTGGCCTCGGCGGCCCGGATCAGGTTCTCGAGCCGGTGCGGGCCGACCAGGGTGTGCTCGGTGTCCACGATCACGAAGTCGTAGCCCGCGCAGCCGATCATTTCGATCATGGCGGGTTCGGGGAGCGTGCTGAACAGGCCGTGCACCTCCTCGCCCGCGGCGAGCTTCTGCCGGACCTGGTTGGTGCGGAGCATGTCAGGCGGCCCCGTCTTCCACGGAGCCCTCCGCACGGCCCCCGGGAGAGTCGAGGAAGTGGAACCCCGGCCGCGGATGCATCAGGAAGTCATGGTGCGAGATGTTCCACGCATATGCCCCGGCGACCCCGAACACCACCCGGTCACCGGCCCGCAGCCCCGGCGCCGGGACATCGCGGGACAGGACGTCCTTGGGGGTGCACAGCTGACCGGTCAGCGTCACCCGGTCGCCCCGCGCCGCCGACCTGGGCCAGGGGTGCGGCCAGGGCTCGTCGGACGGCAGGACCGTGCACGGCTGGTCGTGGCCCTTGGTGGCCGGGGTGCGCAGGTGGTGGGTGCCGCCGCGGACCACCGCGAACTCCTCGCCGTGACTGTGCTTCACATCCAGCACCTCGGTGGCGTACCAGCCGCAGTACGCGGTGAGCGCGCGGCCCGGCTCGATGCGCAGGGTGAGACCGGGGTGGGCGGCGGCGAGCCGGGCCAGGCCGGTGCCGTATGCCGCCCAGTCGAAGCGGCGCTCCGGGGCGGCGTAGTCGACGGCCATACCGCCGCCGACGGTCACCTCGGCGAGCGGGACACGGTGGCGTCCGGCCAGCCGCACGGCCCAGGTGACGACGGACTCCGCCACGGCGAGCTGCTCGGGCGCCTCCAGACCGCTCGCCAGGTGGGCGTGCACACCACGGAGTTCGAGCTGCGGATACGTGCCGTCGGTGAGGAGGGCGACCACCTCGTCGGCCTGCCCGGGATCCATCCCGAAGGGGGTCGGACGGCCGCCCATGGCCAGCGAGCTGCCGTCCAGGGCCCCGCCGCCCACGGGGAGATTGAAGCGCGGCAGCACGGCGACACGGCGGTCACCGCCGTGCCGGGCGGCCAGCCCGGCCAGCATGCGGAGCTCGTACACGCTCTCCACATGGAAGCGCTCGACGCCGAGGTCCAGCGCCTCGGCGATCTCGGCCGGTGTCTTGCCGGGTCCGCCGAAGGCGAGCGGCGCGCCGGGTACGGACGTGCCGACGTGAGCCAGCTCGCCCCCGGAGGACACCTCGTAGCCGTCGACGTACGGGCGCAGCGCGGCCAGGATCTCCGGTTCCGGATTGGCCTTGGCGGCGTAGTACAGCTCGACGGGGGCGGGCAGCGCGGCCCGGATCCGGGCGGCGTGTCCCCGCAGGGCCGCCAGGTCGTAGAGGTAGGCGGGGAGTTCGGCGGAGCGCAGGGCGAGGGCGCGGGCGCGGATCCGGTCGGTGGGGGCGGTCATCGGGCGTTCCAGGGGGTGGTGTCGTCGGTGCGTACGGTGCCGGTCAGCACGGACTCGGCCAGGGGCGAGGGCAGCAGGACGTAACCGGCCTCGCGGTCGGCCTTGCGCTCCCAGCGGGTCAGCAGATTGGCCTTCGCGGGCAGCGGCACACCGGCCAGCAGCGCGGCGAGCCGGGGCGGGCAGCCGTAGCGGTCGGCGTGGGTCTGCAGGGTGCGGCGGACCTGTGCCCACAGGCCGGCCTCGGTGTCGGGGTGCAGATCGGCGAGCGCGGCGAGCATCTCGGAGACGTGGTTGACCAGCAGGCAGTACACGACGCGGTCCCAGCCGCGCTGGGCGTCGTACGTCATCGGCGCCGCGACCGCCTCGGGCAGCGAGGCGAGCAGCTCGGCGTGGTGCTCGGGGACGAGCTTGGTGCCCTCCAGGTCGCGGAAGAGGACCTGCGCGGGCATGCCGTCGCCGTCCACGCAGACCAGGACGTTCTGGAGGTGCGGCTCGAGCACCACGCCGTGGTCGAAGTAGGCGGCGAGCACCGGCGGCAGGAGCAGATTGAGGTAGGCGGCCCACCAGTCGAGCGCGGCCTGGGGTCCGGCGCCGTCCAGGAGGCGGGAGATGTGGGCCGGGCTCAGCGGGTACTCGTCGGCGACCGCGGCGGCCAGCAGCGGCGTGGTGCCGGGCAGCAGCCGCTGGGAGAGGCCCTCGCGGACGATCACGCCGAAACCCTCGAGCAGCCCGGTGTCGGGGCGGCCGTCGGGGCCCGGGAGCGCGAGGCTGCGGTAGGCGGGCTCGCGGAGCACCGCGCTGCCCGGGAAGCGGGTGGCCAGGTCGGTCAGGACCGGCGCCAGCAGCCGGGTCAGGGCGACGGCCCCGGACAGCTCGTAACTGGCGTTCTTGCGCAGGCAGTTGGTGATCCGCACGTTCAGGCTGAACTTCAGGAACGACGCGCCGTCGTAGAGCGTACGGACGGAGGCCGTGGCGGCGAACGGGGTCCGGCCGGCACCCAGGACGCGGATGTCGCCGCGGTCCAGCGCCTCCTTGAGGCCGGGGTGATCGCGCAGCAGCTCGTACTGCCAGGGGTGGGCGGGCAGCAGCCGGTAGCCCTCCGGGACCTCGGGGTGCAGAGCGTCCAGGGGAGCGGTGTCCCCGGGCGCGGCGGACTCCTCGGCGATCAGCTCCTCACGCACGGCCAGCAGCAGCAACGGGAAGGACGCCCCGGCCTCCGGCGCGTACGACCGCCAGGAGGCGGGGTCGCCGGTACGGGCCTTGGGCGTCGGGTGGAAGCGGTGGCCGAGGACCAGGGACTGTTCGGAGGCGAGGTAGGCGGCCTGCCAGTCGTCCGCCCCAGGGCCGCCGAGGGCGATGCCGCTGTCGAGCGCGGCCCGGCTTTCGAGCGCGGCGGTCACGGCCTGGTGGCTGGACGCTATCTGGGTCAGGAACTCGTCGTTGTGCACACCGGTCCGCAACGACAGCTCGGCATGGACGTACTCCGCCAGCCGGCGCCAGCCGACCTCCGTCCAGCCGCCGTCCGTCTCCTCGGTCACCGGGCCGGTGAACCGGTGCGCCCCGACCAGCGACGTACGGCGCAACGCGACGCGCAGCAGCACTCCGCGGCGCGGCAGCCGCAGCAGCAGATGGCCGCTGTCGACGGCCGTCTGGTGCTCGGGGCCGGAGACCTCGCGCAGCAGACAGTTCAGCAGGGTGTGCGCAACGGCATGGTCGGCGGTGGGCGGACCGGCCGGGGCGACGGGGGCCGGGGCGGTGCCGGAGGAATGGGTCAGCGGGGGCATCGAGGGCTCCTGCGGGTGCGGGGGAGACGGGAGAGCAGAGCAGGGAAGACGGTCGCGAACACGGTGACCAGCGCTATCGCCGTACCGGTGAAGAGGGGTGCGGCGGGACCGAACCAGTCGTTTCCGGCCGCCGCGGCCAGGCCGGCGGCGACCGCGCCTGCCTTGGAGAAGAATTCGATGGAGCCGAACAGCCCGCCGGGGGCCCGGCCCCTGGCACAGTCGGCGGCCAGTACGGACAGACAGACCAGGCCCATGGTGAGGCCGGCGCCGAGTACGAGCCGCACCGCGACGAACGCGGTCAGCGAGTCGGCGACACCGTGGCCCGCGAGGCCGAGGGCTATACAGCCGAAGCCCAGCGCGATGCCGAGCCGGGGGCGGCTGCGGAACAGCGCATGCACCGCCATCGCCGCGACCAGATAGCACATGTGCGGCAGGGCGAACAGCACACCCGACACCAGCGGGCCGGTGCCCGGCAGACGCTCCTTGATCAGCGAGATCAGATACGGGAAGGAGATCACGGTCGAGAAGACGAACGCGAACTCCAGCGTGTACAGGGCGCGCAGGGAGGCGGCCGGGGAGCGTCCGGGACTGCTGGTCCCGGACACCGGTCCGGTCTCACTGCTGGGCGCTGCTCCGGCATCACCGGCCGCCGGACCGGTCTCCTCGGGCGCCGGCCCGGCCTTCTCGGGGGCCGGCGAGGGGGCGGCCGCCTCCGTCAGCGGCGGTTCCGGGAGCGCCGCCAGCATCAGCGCGGCGGACAGCGGCAGTACGGCCAGCAGCGCGTACTGGCGGTGCGGCGAGAGCCAGGGCGTCAGCGCGCCGACGACGATCGGCGCGAAGACCAGGGCCGCGCGGGCGCTGCCCTGCATCACCGTCAGCGCCCGGGACAGCGCACCGCCCTCGAGTGCCGCCCCCAGATAGCCGTTCGAGGCGGCGAAGGTGCCGCCCAGCACACCCTGGAGGACCAGCGCCGCGGCGAACGTACCGAGCGAGTCCGCCCAGCCGGCCAGCAGGAACGCGGCCGCCAGCCCCAACTGCGCCCGCAGCAGCAGCCGCTTGCGGCCGAAGCGGTCGGCGAGGCGGCCCCACAGCGGGGCGCCGATCGCGCCGAAGATGGTCGGGACGATGTAGAGCAGACCGGCCCAGCGGGCCGCGCCGTCGCCCAGCTCGGGGAGGATCTCCGTCAGATACGGCGGCAGACCCAGGGCGGCGAACGACGCCACGAAGTAGCAGCCGGCCACCGCGTACACCTGGCGGCGCGCGAGGCCCGGCCCGACCTTGGCCTCGACGGCGGCCGCGGCGACCGACCGCGAATCGGCAACCGTCTGCGACCGGGCGGTGTTCTTTGAAGTAGCGGCGTTCTCTGCGGGGGAGGCGCTCCGGGGCGCGGAGGTGGTCCGTGAGGTGGCGGCGGCGGTGGTCGGTGCGGTGGCGGTGGCCCGCGACGTCGAGGAGGTGGAGGCGGCCATCAGCGCATCCCCGCCGGCAGCAGGTAGTTGGGCCCGCTGGCGTAATGCTTGTTGATGTCGGCGGCCCCCGACCGCTCCTTGGACAGCAGGGTTCCGGCGCTGACCATGGCCTTGATCGGGAGCTCGGGCGCGTCCAGCACGGCGGCGCGCAGCACGGCCCCCGGCTCGCCCGGTGCGGTGCCCTGCCGTCCGGCGGCCTCGGCGAGCCGGTCACGCACCAGCCCCAGCAGCCGTCCGAGCGGCGCCCGGCCGTGCCGGGCGAGCCCGAAGGCATAGGAGCCCGCGCACAGGTGCAGGGTGATGGTCGTGAAGAGGTCCAGCACCGGCCGGTCGCCGTCGGCGAAGATCCGCGGGTCGGCGAAGTCGGCGGGGTCCGGGGCATCCGCGCCCAGCCTGTCCCGCAGTCTGACGGTGTTGATCCGCGGCGCGTCATTGTCCTTGAACAGCAGCCGCAGCCGACTGCCCTCGTCCGTGGCGTCCAGCACCAGCGAGATGTTCTGCTGATGGGACTCCAGCCCGATGCCATAACCGAAGAGCGTGGTCTGCCAGTCGAAGAGCAGGGTCAAACAGGCATCCAGCAGGGCCAGCGGATCATCGCCGTAGAAGCGGTCGGCGAGGTGGTCGATCACCAGCCGCCCGCCCGGCGCCCGGCCCAGCAGCGCGGCCATCGGCACCACGGCACTGCCCCCGAGGCCGGCCGGATAGCGCCGGCACAGCACGGCCAGCAGCTCATGCCCGGCGTGCGCATACACCGTCTCATCGGCCTGCAGGACCGACTCCGCGAAGCGCGGCTCGCGGGCGATCACCTTCTCCAGCAGCCGCTGGCCCTCGGCACCGTCGACGAGCGTGCGGGGTTTGATGGTGCGCCGGTTGCGCAGGCCCAGCGTCGAGGTGGCCAGCGGCAGCTTCAGATGCAGCCGCGGGTCGGCGTCCACGGCCACGGTGCGCATCGACAGCGTCGGTACGACGGTGAGCCGGGCCTGTTCGGAGAGCACCGCCTCGCCCGCCAGCCCGCTCTCGTGCAACGCGTCGCGCAGCGGGTCGCCGAGCGTCAACGGATGGACGGGAAGCGCCAGATGACTGCCCTGGAGATGCGGCAGGCCCAACTCCGCAGGCGTCGGCCAGCAGACGGGCAGTGCCGCCTCCCCGCCCGCGACGCTGACCGCCGCACGCGGCAGGGCGAGCCAGCGCAGCGCGAAGTCCGGCCGGAATTCCGGCGCATACGCGCGCAGCTGCGCCTCGTCCAGACCGGAACGGCCGCGCGAGGTCGGATACACGGGATGATCAAGACGGGCCGCCAGCGCGTCGAACGCCACACCCCCGTCCGGCCCCAGCCAGCCGCCAGGATCGCCACCATGACGGGCCGTCAGGTCGGCTTCCGCCTCCTTCCGCGTCCGTGCGTGCAGCCGCATCGTGGCCAGCGTCTGGCGGCACTCCGCGGCGAAGGCGTCAAAGCCCTCGTGGTCCTCGGGGTCGGCAAGGGCGCGCAGCGCGGTGAGCACGGCGTCGACCGTGGTCAGCCTCGCACCGTCGGACTCGCGCACCAGCAGCGGCAGCCGGGCCGCGTACACACTCTGATAACCGTCCGCACCGAGCGGCAGCAGCAGGGCACCGGCCGCCTCGTCCGCGGGCAGCCGCAGCCAGGGACCGTCCGGCCGCTCCAGTATGGTGCCGCGGCTGCGCAGCCCGACGACGTCCTCACGCAGCAGCGCACCCAGGACCCGTATCAGCAGCCCCGATTCCTCGCCCGCCGTCGTCCCGCTCTCCGTCGTCACACTCTTCATCTCTGCGGTCACACCCATCACACCCATCACGCGATCTCCCAGCGCTCGGTGGCGAAGAAACCGTCCACGGCACGGTCCACGGCGCCCTGATCGGTGCCGATGGCCCGCACCACGCCGAGGTAGTCGCGGTTGGTGCGGTAATGCGGATGCTCGGCGCCGACCGCGCGCAGCGGCCGGTAGCTCAGCCGCACGCCGTCAACGGTGCGGTCCGTGGCGCCGGGTGCCGCGGTCAGCGTCCCGGCCCGGTCGGCCAGGGCGTACTCCACCCGGGCCGCGCCGTCCTCACGGGCGCCCAGGTCCGCCGGCAGCGGCTCGCCCAGATGCGTCCGCAGAATCAGCTCGAACAACGGAATGCCCAGGACCTGCGCGAGCAGCAGATCGCACTGGTCGCCGATGACGCGGTAGTTCACCTCGATGAGCCGCGCCCGGCCCTCGTGCACCACGAACTCGGTGTGACACGCACCGAATCCGACGCCCAGCGCATCGAGCTGCGCCAGCACCTGGCCCGTCACGGACTCCGGATGGGCCGCCACGAACGCATGCCGCTCCTCGATGAAGGTCGGCGGAGCCGAGATGACGGAGTGAAAGCCGCCCAGGACATGACGCAGCCGGCCGTCCCCCAGCGTCTCCAACGTGTACAGCTCACCCGCCAGGAACTCCTCGGCAACCAGCGCCGCCTCCGGCCGCCGCGCCTGGATCTCCTTGGCCCGCACCACCAGTTCCTCGGGCCCGTCGACCAGCACCACGTCCTCGCTGGCCACGCCCTCACGGGGCTTGACGACACACGGGTACGGCAGCCCGGCGGCGGCCAGCGCGCTCGGGTCCAGGCCGGCGCCCAGCTCCACGGACCGTACGGAGTCCACCCCCGTGGCAGCCAGATGACGCCGCATCTCGGCCTTGTTCTTGGCGCGCAGCGTCACCCGCCAGTCCTTGCCGGGCAGCCCGAAGTACTCGGCGGCCAGGGCCGCTTGGGTCTGAAGGTGATCACTGTTGGTGAAGATCGCGTCGGCCGGACGGTGCCCGGCCACGCAGGTGATGACCGCGCGGAAGTCATGGACGTCGCACTCCAGCACCTCGGCCTGCGGGGAGTTGCGCCGATGCGCTTCGGGCTGGTCGGTCAGGATCGTGACATCGAGCCCGAGGCGGGCAGCAGCGGGAAGAAACCCCTCGGTGACCGAGTCGGTGGGGTTGACGGCGAGCACATACATCCGCATGAGCGGGACCCTTTCGGGATCAACGGTGGTGCGGGGAACGTTGGGGGGGCGCACCGGAGCACAACGAGACGGAACAACTACTCTCCGGAACTAATCACCCTCCGTTATTCGTTGCCGGAAGTAGGAAGGAGGCGAGGCAAGGCACCAGGCACAGCCAGCAACGGCACATGAGGCCACTCGCAGGCACACACGCCACTCGCAAGCCACTCGCAGGAACATGACGCCCCTGCACACGCGGCGTACGCCGCACAGCGGTACGTCACAGCCCCGCAGACGAGAACCGGGCCGAACCGAGGAGAGCGACGAGCGACGGAGGCCATGGCGAAAGCGCCACTCAGGTCTCGGCCGAGAAGGACCGAGCGAGGAGGACCGAGCGAGAAGGACCGAGGCGGTGCCGAGGCGGGCCAGGGACACCCCCCGACCCAACCCCGTAACAGCCCCCTGACAGCCCCCGGTGACGGCCGCTCAGGCTTTCACCTCACGCCTTCACCAGGGCCATGCTCACCCAGTCCACGGCTTCAGTCCCAGGCCACGCCTTCAACGGGGCCAGGCTTGAACCGAGACCCGCGCCAGGCTTGAACCGAGGCCTGGCCTGAGAACTGAACCGAGGCCTGAAACCAAACCCCCGAGATCACGCCTTCGAGATCAGGCTTTCGAGATCAGGCCTTCGGCAGCGTCACGCCGGTGGCCTTCGCCACGTCGGCGAGCATGTGCTCGGCGGCCTGGATGCCGATGCCGGACATCCAGGTCTCGTCCGGGACCTCGAAGACCTTGTGGTCCTTGACGGCGGGCAGCGCCTTCCAGACCGGGTTGGACGTGACGTCCTTCTTCTGGGTCCTGTCCGGGTCGTCCGCGGCGGTCACGAAGATCAGGTCGGCCTGGGCCTGGTCGATCTGCTCCGGGCTGACGTCGAGCATGGTCTTGTCCGGGCTCGTGGAGCTCTGCGACTTCGGGCGGGCCAGGCCGATGTCGTCCAGGACGACGCCGCTGTAGGAGGACTTCTGGTACAGGCGGGTCGGACCGGCGACAAAGCGGACCACGGAGGCCGACGGCATCTTGCCGTGGTACTTCTTCTTGATCGCCTCGCCCAGCGCCTTGGCCCGCTGCTCGTACTCCTTCAGCTTCTTGTCGGCCTGCTTCTCCAGGCCCAGGGCCTTGGCATGGACCTTCAGATTGGCCTTCCAGGGGCCGCCGGTGGTCTCGGTGAAGACAGTCGGCGCGATGCTCTTGAGCTTGTCGTAGATCTTCTCGTGCCGGACCTTGGAGGACAGGATCAGATCGGGCTTCAGCGCGATGATCTTCTCGAGGTTGGGCTCGAGCAGCGGGCCGACGTCCTTGACGCCGCCGATCTCGTCCTTGAGGTACGCGGGGAAACCGCCCTCGGTCTTCATGTGCGGGGAGACCGCGCCGACCGGCTTGACGCCGAGCGTGGTGACGTCGTCGAGCTCGCCGGTGTCCAGGACGACAACGCGCTTGGGCTTGGCGGGAATCGTCACATCGCCGCCGAGGGCGCTCTTCACGGTGCGGGGGAAACCGGCGCCGGCGCTGCCCTTCGCCGAGTCGTCCGCCGGGGACTTGTCGCCCCCGCAGGCGCTGAGCACGGCGGTGCCCAGGACGACGGTGAGCAGTGCGGCCGGCAGCCGGCGGACGCTGCGTGAAGTGGGTCTGGTGAACATGAGGCTCGGACTTCCTTAGGGGGCGGAGCGGAAAGGTGAATGCAGGTGGGGGGTGCGGTGGGGTCAGGCGCTCACGGCGGTGGGCCGTTTCGCGCCGGCCTTGGGAATGACCAGCGGAGTGCCCGTCTCGGGATCGGGGATCACCCGGCAGTCCACGTCGAACACGGACTTGACCAGCTCCGCGTCGAGCACGTCGGCCGGGGCCCCGGCGGACGCGAGCTGCCCGTCCTTGAGGACCACGAGGTGATCCGCGTACCGGGCGGCCTGCCCGAGGTCGTGCAGCACCATCACCACGGTGCGGCCCGCCTCGGCGTGCAACTCGGCGACCAGGTCGAGAACATCGAGCTGGTGCCGGAGATCGAGGAAGGTGGTGGGCTCGTCGAGCAGCAGCAGATCGGTGTCCTGGGCCAGTGCCAGGGCGATCCAGGCGCGCTGCCGCTGCCCTCCCGAGAGCTGGTCGACCGGCTGGTCGCGCAGTACGGCGGTCCCGGTGCGCTCGAGTGCCTCGTCCACGGCCCGCTGATCGGCCGCCGACCAGGGGGTCAGCAGCTTCTGGTGCGGATAGCGGCCGAGCCGTACGAGTGCCTCGACGGTGATCGCGTCCGGGGTGACCGGCTGCTGGGGCAGCAGTCCCATCCGCAGCGCGAGCGCCTTGGCGGACATCCGGTGGATGTCGGAGCCGTCCAGCGTGACCGTGCCCGCGGCCGGCGCCAGCAGCCGGGTCAGCCCCCGCAGCAGGGTGGACTTCCCGCAGGCGTTGGGGCCCACGATGGCGGTGACGGCGCCGCCGGGCAGCACCAGATCGAGGCCGCCGACGATCAGCCGGTCGCCGTAGCGCAGATCGAGTCCGTGCGTGGCGAGCTGGTTCCCGGCGGCGGAGAGCTGGTCGGCGGTCATCGGACACTCCTGTTCACGGAACTGCTCTGACGGATCATCAGCACCAGCAGCCAGGGCGCGCCCAGGGTGGCGGTGACCACCCCGACCGGCAGCCCGCTGACCGGCAGCAGATGCTGCGCCACCAGGTCGGAGGCGAGCAGCAGTACGGCACCGGCGAGGCCGGACAGCGCCAGCGTTCCGGCGGTGGGCGGACCGGCCAGGAACCGCACCATGTGCGGCACGGCCAGCGCGACGAAGGCGACCGGGCCGGTGAGCGCGGCGGCCAGCGAGGCCAGCACGATCGCGGTCACCAGGATCTGGAGGCGGGCCGCATCGGTGTTCAGCCCGAGCGCGCCGGCCGAGTCGTCCCCCAGGTCGAGCACGGCCAGCCGGCGGTGCAGCGCGAACGCGACGACCAGCGCCACGGCCACCGCACCGCCCGCGGTCCACACCTCGGTCCAGGTCCGTCCGTACACCGAGCCGGTCGTCCACTGCAGGGCGGAGCCCGCGAGTTCGGTGGGGAAGCTGACGACCATGAAGTTCACCGCGGCGGTCAGCCCGGCCTGGACGGCGAGGCCCACCAGCACCAGCCGGGTCACGCTCGCGCCGGAGCGCCAGCCGAGCCCTCCCAGCAGCACGGCCGCGAGCAGCCCGCCGCCGAGTGCGGCCAGCGGCATCAGCATCTGCGAGGCACCGGCGGCCAGCATCACCACCGCGCCGAACGAGGCGCCGCCGGTCACCCCCATCACATCCGGGGAGGCGAGCGGATTACGGAACAGCCGCTGCAGCAGCGCACCGGCCACCCCCAGCCCGGTCCCCGCGACGGTCGCGGCGGCCATCCGCGGGGCACGGAACTCCTGGACGATGAGGACCGTGGCGCTGTCACCCAGCCCGAACAGCCCCTTGAGCGCATCGAACGGCGGCAGCGGCATGTCGCCGGTGGACACCGACACCGTGACGAGCGCGAGCAGCACCAGCGAGGTGACGAGGGCGAGCAGCGGGGTGCGGCGGCCGTCGCGGCGCGGGCGTCCGGCGTCCGGCGGCGCGGGCGTCGTAGGACGTAGGACGTCGGTCATCGGGCCACCTTCCGGGCCAGCAGCGCCAGCAGCGGGGCGCCGAGGAAGGCGCTGATGATGCCGACCTGGAGCTCCGACGGCCGGATGACGAGGCGTCCGAGGATGTCGGCGCCGAGCAGCAGCAGCGGTCCGGCGATCAGACAGCCGGGGACCAGGATCCGGTGGTCGGAGGTGCGGAACAGCTGCCGTACGAGATGCGGCGCGGCCAGCCCGATGAAGGAGAGCGGACCGGCCACCGCCACCGCCGAGCCGGCGAGCAGCACCACGGCGAGGCCGCCGGCCAGCCGGATCCGGGACACTGGGACGCCGAGCGCATGCGCCGAATCGTCGCCGAGCGCCAGGGCGTTGAGCGCCGGCGTGATGGCCGCCGCGACGACCAGCCCGATCAGCAGCGCCGGCAGCACCGGCCAGAGCACGGACAGCGGGCGTTCGGCCAGCGAACCGGCCAGCCAGAACCGGGCCTCGTCCAGCGACCGCTTGCTGGCCAGCATCACCGTCGACGTCCAGGAGAGCAGGACGAGTTGGAGGACCGTGCCGCCCAGCGCGAGGCGGACCGGGTCGAGGTCACCGGCCCGCCGGGCCAGCGCCTGGGCGAACACCGCGGCCGCCGCGGCGCCCGCGAAGGCGAACCAGAGGTATTCGATGGGGCGGGTCAGATGCAGCGCGTAGACGGCGAGGACGACCGCGAATCCGGCACCGTGGTTGATGCCCAACGTGGTCGGCGAGGCGAGCGGGTTACGGGTGATGCCCTGGACGACCGCCCCGGCCACGCCGAGCGCGGCACCGGCCGCGAGACCGATGAGGGTCCGCGGCAGCCGAAGGCCCGTCACCACGATGGCGTCCCGCCCGTGCGCGGTGCCGGACAGCGCATCGAGCACGGTGGACAGCGGTACGGAACGGGCACCCAGTGCGAGGCTCAGCGCCGCACAGACCGCCAGCGCGCAGAGCCCGGCCACGAAGAGCGGGATACGCGGCCAGGTGCGCGCGGCGGGGCGCGGTCCGGGCACAGGGGGTGCGGTGGCAGGTGGTTTGGTCGTCGGCACGCGTCGTTACATTAGGTTAGGCATACCTAAACCTGCAAGTGGTGGAGGGGGATGCGGAGAACTGTCCCTTTTGTGGCGGGGGTTGAGGGTTCCGCCTGTCTTTCGAAGGCTCGCGACCTCAGGAGGCCGCCCGCCGCGGCGGCCGATCCGGATGGAAAAGTGTATCGATTGCACTTTCTTAGTGAGTGTGCTTTTCTGGGGTCATGACCTCCACCACCCCTCGCATCGCGATCATCGGTGGCGGGCCCGGCGGCCTCATCTGTGCCCGGGTCCTCCAGCGGCACGGCATCCCGGTCACCGTCTTCGACCGCGATGCGTACGCCGAGGACCGCCCGCAAGGCGGCACGCTCGACATGCAGGAGGACACCGGGCAGGCCGCCCTGCGCGCGGCGGGCCTGGAGGAGGAGTTCGCCGCCGTCGCCCGCCCGGAGGGCCAGGAGATGCGGCTGCTGGACCACACCGGCACCCTGCTCTTCCAGCGTCGGCCGGCCCCCGGCGAGCAGCGCAATCCCGAGATCGACCGGGGTGAACTACGGCGCCTCCTCCTCGATTCCCTCGCCCCCGGCACCGTCCGCTGGGGCCGCTATCTGCGCACCCTTCACCCGCTCGGCGACGGCTCCCACAAGGCCGAGTTCGACGGCGGCGCGGCCGAGACCTTCGACCTGGTCATCGGCGCCGACGGGGCCTGGTCCCGGGTGCGGCCGCTCCTCTCGGAGCATGCGCCGCACTATTCGGGTGTCACCTTCGTCGAAACGGGATTCGGTGACGCCGACACCCGCCACCCGGCCGTCGCCCAACTCGTCGGCGACGGCAGCATGATGGCCGCGCACGACAACAAGGCCCTGATCGCCCAGCGCAACAGCCGCGGCCGGATCCGCGTGTACGCAGCCTTCCGCGGCTCCCAGGACTGGGCGCTGGAGCACGGTGTGAACCTCACCGACCCCGAGGCCGTACGCGCCGCGCTGCTGAAGCGCTTCACCGGCTGGGACGACCGGCTGCTGGCGCTGCTGCGGGACGCCGACGGCGGGTTCGTCAACCGACCGCTGTACGCGCTGCCGGTACCCCATTCCTGGACCCACACCCCGGGCCTGACGCTGCTCGGCGACGCCGCGCATCTGATGACACCGTTCTCCGGCATGGGCGCCAACCTCGCCATGCTCGACGGCTGTGAACTCGCCCAATCCCTCCTCCGGCACGCGGAGTTGGACGAGGCGGTGCGTGCGTACGAGACCGCCATGCTGCCCCGCGCCGCCCGCGCGGCCGAGGGTGCCGCCCGTGGCCTGGACAACGCCATCGCCCCCGACGCCCCGCAGGGCTCGCTGCGCCATCTGCACAGCCGTTAGGTCCTGGGGGGTATTCCCCAAGGCCCACCGAGCCGAGCACCTCCCCGCCGACCGCCCCCGCCGCCCGTCCCCGCCCCACTCCGCTTCCCGGCCCGCTCAACCCTGAGAGTTAGTCTGACGTTATGACCCATCCGACGACCGGCCGCCGGGAACGCAAGAAGGCCCAGACCCGCAAGGCGCTGGCGGATGCCGCGCTCCGGCTGTTTCTGGAGCACGGTTACGACCGGGTGAGCGTCAAGGATGTGGCCGAGGCCGCGGATGTGTCGGTGACCACCCTGTTCAAGCACTTCAGCGGCAAAGAGGCGCTGGTCTTCGACCAGGACACCGAGCGGGGCGAGGCGCTGGTCGCGGCCGTACGGGACCGCGGGCCGGGCCGGACGGTCCTGGACGGGCTGCACGAGCATCTGCGGGGGGTGCTCCTCGAGATCCATGACGCGCCGGAGTTCCGCAGGTTCCGGGAGCTGATCGACGGCACACCGGCGCTCGGTGAGTACGCGCACCGCATGTGGATGCGCCATGAGACGGCCCTGGCCGAGGCGATCGCCGCGGAGACCGGCGCCGGTGCGGACGAGGTGACGGTCCGCGCGCTGGCGCACTACGCGCTGGCCGCGCCCCGGCTGGCGCGCGGCAGCGAGGACCCGGGGGCGGCGCTGGACCGGATCTTCGCGCTTCTGCGGGACGGCTGGGGTGACCTGGGGGCCTGACGGAGCGAATCATGATTTCGTCATACGAACGGCCCCGCGACCGTCGTTGCGTCGCTTGATTCTTGTGATTTATGCGTAATGTCCGCTTTGCGTCAATGGTGGCATTGCGCGTCAAGAACAGGAGAACCTTATGTCCACGACCGATATCTTCGGGGGCCGGGGCAAGCGGCTGGCGGCCGGTGCCGGTGCGCTGACGGCGGCTCTGACCCTCGGTGCGACGCTGCTCGCCGCGGCCCCCGCCCAGGCCGCGCCGCCGTCGCCGCCCCAGGGTGCGGCCGACAAGCCGTTCGGCACCGTCACGGCCAGTCATGGCCTGACCCTGCGTCAGGACCCCAGCACCGATGCGCTGATCCGGGGCTACATCCGCCACCAGTCCCGGATCGGCTTGGAGTGCAAGGTCCGCGCGCAGAACATCGACGGCAACAGCATCTGGTATCTGATCCGTGACACCCGCGACAGCTGGATCTCGGCGAAGCATGTGAACAACAACGGCTCCGTCAAGTTCTGCAAGGACATGCCGCGCAACCACAGCAAGGTCAGGCCGGACAAGCCCGCCAAGTCGGTCAAGCCGGCCAAGCCCGCCAAGCCGAGCGCACCGGCGAAGCGCCCCGGGAGCTGACGGGCCCGCGGCGAGGCCCGGGCCGGAACCGCCATGGTTCCGGCCCGGGCCTTCGGCATGGGCTCCGTCCGGCGCGGACGGCCCCTTCCGTATTACTGGAACAAGTTCTACTGTGCCCTCGGCCGGCATCCGACGGACCGTCAGCATCAGGGTGCGCCCGTCCCGGCCGACCGGACCGGACGAACTGGAGGGGCCGTGCACCTCGAATACACCCCCGGGCAGCGGCAGCTGCGCGCCGAGCTGCGGACGTACTTCGCCGAGCTGGTGCCGGACCACTCCTCCGCCCGGTACGCCGACCCCGCCGCCCAGAAGCGCTTCTACCGCGAGACCGTACGACGCCTCGGCGCCGACGGCTGGCTCGGCGTCGGCTGGCCCGAGGAGTTCGGCGGGCGCGGGATGACGCCGATGGAGCAGTTCATCTTCTTCGACGAGGCCGCACAGGCGGGCGTACCGCTGCCGCTGATGGCGCTGAACACCGTCGGCCCGACGATCATGCAGTTCGGCACCGACGAACAGAAGGCCTACTTCCTGCCCCGGATCCTCTCCGGCGAGATCGACTTCGCGATCGGCTACAGCGAACCGGACGCCGGGACCGACCTGGCCGCCCTCAGGACCCGCGCCGTACGGGAAGGCGACGAGGAGAGCGGGCACTACACCGTCAACGGGCAGAAGATCTGGACGACCAACGGGGACACCGCGGACTGGGTGTGGCTGGCGGTGCGCACGGATCCCGACGCGCCGCCCCACAAGGGCATCACCATGCTCCTGGTCCCCACCAGCGACCCCGGCTACTCCTGCACCCTGATCAACACCCTCGCCTCGCACGACACCACCGCCAGCTACTACGAGAACATCACCGTCCCGGCCGCCCGCCGCGTCGGCCGGGAGAACAAGGGCTGGCGGATCATCACCAACCAGCTCAACCACGAACGGGTCACCCTCGCCGCGCACGGCACCATGGCCATCCGTGCGCTGTCCGACGTCCAACGCTGGACGTCGGACACCAAGCTCGCCGACGGCCGCCGGGTCATCGACCTGGGCTGGGTGCGTGGACGGCTGGCCCGCACCCACGCCAGACTGGAGGCGATGAAGCTGCTGAACTGGCAGATGGTCGACGCGCTCCAGCAGGGCACGCTCACCCCGCAGGACGCCTCCGCGGTCAAGGTCTACGGCTCCGAGGCCCGGCGGGACGCCTACGCCTGGCTGATGGAGATCGTCGGCGCCGCCGGACCGCTGAAGGAGGGCTCGGCGGGCGCGGTGCTGCACGGCGAACTGGAGCGCGGCTACCGCTCCGCCGTCATCTTCACCTTCGGCGGCGGCAACAACGAGATCCAGCGCGAGATCATCTCGTGGATCGGCCTCGGGATGCCCCGCGTACGGCGCTGACACGGAGGTGCCCCCATGGCGGGCGACCCGGGGCTCTTCGGCCCCCGCTCGGTGACCTGGCAGATGCACGGCGACCCGATGATGTGGATCGCGGGCGTCCGCGCGCTGTACCTCCAGGCGCTGCACCCGCGCGCGGTGGCCGGCGTCATCCAGAACTCGGCCGCCTTCCAGAGCAACAAGAGGGGCCGACGGGACGCCTGGGGCCGGCTGATGCGCACCGCGAACTTCGTCGGCACCCTCACCTACGGCACCACCGAGGCCGCCGAGCGGGCCGGCGCCACGGTGCGCCGTATCCACTGCCGGCTGTCCGCCGCCGACCCGGCCACCGGCGAGCGCTACCGCATCGACGAGCCGGACCTGCTGCTCTGGGTGCACTGCGCCGAGGTGGACTCCTACCTGCACGTACTGCGCCGCTCCGGCTTCCCGCTCACCGGCGCCCAGGCCGACGCCTATCTGGACGAGCAGCGCGTCAGCGCCCGGCTCGTCGGCCTCGACCCGGACGCGGTCCCCGGCGACCGGGCCGCGCTCGCCGCCTACTTCGCGGCCGTACGGCCCGAACTCGCCCTCACCCCCGGGGCCCGGCAGGTCGACGCGTTCCTCCGCAGGCCACCGACCCCCGCCCCGCTCGTCCCGGCCCGCGCCCTCGTCTGGCACCAGGTCGCGCAGCTCGCCTACGGCGCACTGCCCGCCCACGCCCACGAGCTGTACGGCCGCCCGGCGCCGCCCCCCGCCGTCGTCACCCGCCGGCTGTGCGCCACCGGCCGAATATTGCGCGCCATTCCTCCCGCGCTGCGCTGGCGCCTTCCGCCGCAGCACATCCTGCGCGCGGTGGACCGGCTCGGACCCGGCACCCGCCCAGCGCCCTACAAGCTGCGCCGGTCCGCCGCCATACTGGACGGGCACAAGGACATGCAGGGGGAGCTGCGCGACTGAACGCGGGGACGGGGGGCGATACCGCGATGGCGGAAGACAGGCTGATCCAGGGGCGCTACCGCCTGCTCGACATCATCGGACGCGGCGGCATGGGCGAGGTCTGGCGGGCCCGCGACGAATCGCTCGGCCGCCAGGTGGCGGTCAAATGCCTCAAGCCCGTGGGGCCGCGGCACGAGGCGGGGTTCCTCACGGTGCTGCGCGAGCGCTTCCGCCGCGAGGCGCGGGCCGCGGCCGGTCTCCAGCACCGCGGCATCACCGTCGTCCACGACTTCGGCGAGGACGAGGGGACGCTCTTCCTCGTCATGGAGCTGCTCAGCGGCCGTAACCTCAGCCAGCTGCTGGACGACAACCGGCGCCGGCCGCTGCCCGTCCCGGACGTCGTCGACATCGCCGAGCAGGTCGGCGCCGCGCTCGCCTACACCCACGAGCAGGCCATCGTGCACCGCGACCTGAAACCGGCGAACATCGTGCGCACCGCCGACGGCACGGTCAAGATCTGCGACTTCGGCATCGCCCGCCTGGGCCACGACATCGGCTTCACCGCCCGGCTGACCGGCACCGGCGTCGCCATGGGCAGCCCGCACTACATGTCGCCCGAGCAGATCGGCGCGGACACCGTCGACCACCGCAGCGATCTGTACTCCCTGGGCTGTGTGCTGTACGAGATCGCCACCGGCGCCCCGCCGTTCGGCAGCGGCGACGCCTGGGCGGTGCTCGTCGACCATCGCGACACCCCTCCGGAACCACCGCGCACCCACCGCCCCGACCTGCCCGGGCCGTACGAGCGGATCATCCTCGACCTGCTCGCCAAGGACCCGGACGACCGTCCGCAGGACGCCGACGAGCTGGGCAAACGCCTCGCCGACGCCCGCGACGGCCACACCGGGCGGACCGCCCCGGCGGTCGGCGGCGCCACCGTCCCCGCCCAGCGGCAGCCCTCCTGGACGCGCGGGATGACCACCGGGTCCCCGGCGGCGGGTACGGTCCGCCGTCCCGCGGCCGACCGGGCCGCCGCCGTCCTCACCGACAGCTGGACGGGCGGCGGCGCGGGCCGGCCGCACGAGGCCTCCCCGGCCGCCGGAAGCGCCCGGCCGGTGCCGCCCGGCGACGACCCCGCGGCGCTCACCGCGCGCCTGGAGGCCGGGATCGCGCTGAGCAGGCTCGGCCGGCACTTCGAGGCGTACCAGGTGTGCGCCGGAGTGCTGGCGGGCCGGGAACGCGTCCTGGGCCCCGACCACCCCGACACCCTCGGCTGCCGCCACCACCTCGCGTTCGGCCTCGCCCGCCTGGGCCGGCTCGAGGACTGCTACGCCACGGCCCGCGAGGTGGCCGGAGCGCGCAGCCGGGTGCTGGGCGCACGGCACCCCGACACCCTCCTCACCCGCTACGAACTCGGCTTCGTCATGGGGCAGCTGGGTAAATGGGAGGAGGCGCTCGGGACCTACCGGGAGGTGGCGGCGGCGCGCGCCGAAACGCTCGGCCACGACCACCCCGACACCCTCGCCGCCCGCTACGAGACCGGCATCAGCCTCGGCCGCCTGGGCCGCAGCGCCGATGCCCTGGCGGTCTACCGCGACCTGGTGGCGGCCCGTACGCGCGCACAGGGCGCCGACGACCCCGAGACGCTGCGCGCCCGGCACGGCCTGGGCGTCAACCTCGGGCGGCTGGGCCGCTGGGAGGAGGCGCTGGACGAGGCCTGCGAGGTGGCGGCGGCGCGCGAGCGGGTGCTCGGCGCCGACCATCCCGACACCCTCGTCAGCCGCCGCGAGGTCGCCGTGGCGCTCGGCTGGCTCGGCCGCTGGGCGGATGCGCTCGGCAACTACCGCAGGGTCGCCGACGCCCGCGAACGGGTCCTGGGCGCCGGTGACCTCGAAGCGCTGGCCAGCCGTACGGACGAGGCCCAGTGCCTGGAGCAGCTGGGCCGTACGGACGAGGCGGCCGCTCTCCACCGCCGGGTCGCGGCACTGCGCCAGGAGCGGGCCGCGCGGCGGTAGCGGGCGGTGTCAGGCCCGGGCCTGTGCGGTCAGGCCCCGGCCGCCGCGTCCTGGCCCCCTGCGCGCGCGGTGACCCGGTAGAGCACGGTGCCGTGCGGCGGCACGTCCCTCGCGGCGATGGTCCCGCCGCTGTGCCTGCCGTGCCCCGTGACCAGATTGTGCAGCCAGTACGAGGGCGCGTCCGGCAGCCCCGCCGCGGCCGCGGTGGTGGACAGCGTGCGCGGCGCGTCACCCGCGTTGAACAGCGCGACCGCGCGGTCGCCGTTCCCCAGCCGCCTGGACATCACCGTGTAGCCGTCGTTCTGCTCGACGACCTTCCCCTGCTCGCCGAGCGGGTCCTGGTCGACGGCGATGATCTCCTGGTTGCCCAGGACCTCGCGCGCCTCCGGTGACAGCCCGGCCAGGTTCGTACTGGAGATCAGCGGTGCGGCCATCATCGCCCACAGCGACATCTGGCTCTGCATCTCGTGCCGGTTCAGCCCCGAGTCACCGGCCAGCAGGAAGTCGGGGTCGTTCCAGCGTCCCGGCCGCTGGAGTGCCGCCAGCCCCGCGTTGTAGCGGAAGTTGTAGACGATGGAGGACCACTTCGTGGCCGGGCTCTGCTGCTCGAGCGCGATGTCCCGGCCGCCCCGCCACAGATTGCCGAGCCGGGCCGACCAGTCGATCACCCGGTGCCAGACGGCGTCGCCGTCGTACTGGAAATAGGCCGGTGCGGACACCGAGAAGGTGATGGGACGTCCGACGTCCAGCAGCGCCCGGCTCTGCTGCTCGTACACATCGCGGTAGATCTGCTCCTTGGTGCGGCCCGCCGGCCGTGGCACGTTGCAGCCGTCCGCCTTGAGGTAGTCGACGCCCCACTGGGCGAACAGCCGCGCGTCCTCCTTGAAATGCCCGTAGCTGCCCGGGTACTTCCCGCACGTCAGCGTGCCGACGTCCTCGTAGATGCCGAACTTCAGCCCCAGGCGGTGCAGTTCCTGCCCGATGTACGCCATGCCGTGCGGGAACTTCGTCGTGTCCGGCACCAGCTCGCCCCGGGGGCCGCGTTGCTTGGCCATCCAGCAGTCGTCGACGGTAACGGTGTCATAGCCCTTGGCCGCGAGGCCGGTCCGCACCAGCGCCCGCGCATTGTCCAGGATGACCTTCTCGTTGATGTTGCAGCTGTAGTAGGACCAGTTGTTCCAGCCCATCGGGGGCCTCGGGGCCAGATTCGGATAGGGCGCGGCGGTGCCGGGGCGGGCGGCGGCGCGAGGGGTGCCGGGGGCGGCAGAGGCCGGAGGGGTGGCCGCGAGCAGTCCGGCCGTGCAGGCGGCGACGGTGGTCAGTGCGGCGAAGGTGCGGCCGGTGCGGGGAACCTGACGGTGGGACACGGGTCACCTCACGGGGTGGGCGGGACGGCCGGAGCGCGCACCGTACGGCGCCTGCGGTGCAGCGCACGGCCGGACGCTAGGAGTCGGCCCCGGCCCGGTCAAGAAGCCGCACCGGCCCGCCCGGAGGTTTCAGCCGCCTGCCCCTGCGACCGCGAGCGCCGCATGCTTCCGCCGGGCCTGACGCCGTGTTACCAAGGGGCATGCCGGAACGGACTTCGTATGACGTGGTCATCGTCGGCGGCGGGCACAACGGGCTGGTCGCCGCCGCCTATCTCGCACGCGCCGGGCGCAGCGTGCTGGTGCTGGAGCGGCTGGACCACACCGGTGGTGCGGCCGTGTCGACCCGGGCGTTCACCGGGGTGGACGCCCGGCTGTCCCGGTACTCCTATCTCGTCAGCCTGCTGCCGCCAGAAATCGTGCGGGACCTCGGCCTGCGCTTCGCGGTCCGCAAACGCACCGTCTCCTCCTACACCCCCGCCGTACGCGACGGCCGCCCCACCGGCCTCCTGGTCGGCGGCGGCGAGGCGCGCACCCGCGCCTCATTCTTCGGACTCACCGGATCGAACAGGGAGTTCACCGCCTGGCAGCGCTTCTACGGCACCACCCACCGCCTCGCCCGACGGGTCTTCCCCACCCTCACCGAACCGCTGCCCACCCGCGCCGCACTCCGCGCCCGTATCGACGACGACGCCACCTGGCACGCCCTCTTCGAGCGCCCCCTGGGGGAGCTGATCGAGGCAACCTTCACCGACGACCTCGTCCGCGGAGTCGTCCTCACCGACGCCCTCATCGGCACCTTCACCACCGCCCACGATCCGGCGCTGCGCCAGAACCGCTGCTTCCTCTACCACGTCATCGGCGGCGGCACCGGCGACTGGGACGTCCCCATCGGCGGCATGGGCGCACTCACCGACGCACTGGCCGACGCCGCCCGCGGCGCCGGGGCGGAGATCATCACCGGCTGTCCGGTCACCGCCCTCGCCACGGACGGCCGTACGGCCGAGGTGTCCTCCCCCCGGGGCACCGTCGGCGCCCGCCGGGTGCTGGTCAACGCCTCACCCCGCGAGCTGGCCCGCCTGCTCGGCGAGGACCCGCCGCCGCCCGCCGAGGGCGCCCAGCTCAAGGTGAACATGCTCCTCACCCGGCTGCCGCGCCTGCGGGACACCCACGTGGACCCCCGCGAGGCCTTCGCCGGCACCTTCCACATCGCCGAGAGCTACGGCCAGTTGGAGACCGCCCACCGGCAGGCCGCGGCCGGAACGCTCCCCGCCGCCCCGCCCTCCGAGATCTACTGCCACTCCCTGACCGACCCCTCCATCCTGGGTGACGAGCTGGTCCGGCAGGGCTACCACACGCTCACCCTCTTCGGCCTGCACACCCCCGCCCGGCTGTTCGCCGCCGACACCCCCGAGAACCCCGCCACCCGCGACCGGCTGCTGGCCGCCACCCTCGAGGAACTCGACACCCACCTGGCCGAACCGCTCGCCGGCTGCCTGGCCCGCGACGCCGACGGCCGCCCGTGCATCGAGGCCCGCAGCCCCCTCGACCTCGACCGGGAACTGGGCCTGCCGGGCGGCAACATCTTCCACCGCGAGCTGGCCTTTCCGTACGCGGACGAGGAGGACGAGCGGGCGGCGGCCACCGCACCCGGCCGCTGGGGCGTCGCCACCGGGCACGCCAATGTGCTGCTGTGCGGGGCGGGCGCGGTGCGCGGCGGGGGAGTGAGCGGGATCCCCGGGCACAATGCGGCGATGGCGGTGCTGGAGGAGGACAGCCGCTCCTGACCGCGCCTTTCCGGGCCGCGCCGGTCCCGGCACACCGGGCACCGTTTTCTGACGAAGCATCAGAAAATCTCTTCCCTCCCACAGCCCGCTGCGGCATCCTGCGCCCATGCAGACGGAGCTGAGCAACACACTGGGTGTCGAGCACGCCGTCTTCGGGTTCACGCCCTTCCCCGCGGTCGCCGCGGCGATCACCCGGGCGGGCGGGTTCGGGGTGCTCGGCGCGGTCCGCTACACCGCGCCGGACGAGCTGGCCCGCGACCTCGACTGGATGCAGGAGCACACCGGGGGGCTGCCGTACGGCCTCGATGTCGTGATGCCCGCCAAAAAGGTGGAAGGCGTCACCGAGGCCGACGTGGAGGCGATGATCCCCGACGGCCACCGGCGGTTCGTCACCGAACTCCTCGACAAATACCAGGTGCCGCGGCTCGCCGAGGGGGAGACGTCCGGCTGGCGGATCACCGGCTGGATGGAGCAGGTCGCCCGCACCCAGCTCGACGTCGCCTTCGACTATCCGATCAAGCTGCTCGCCAACGCCCTCGGCTCGCCGCCGCCCGACATCGTCCGGCGCGCCCACGACCACGGCATCCTCGTCGCCGCGCTGGCCGGCAGCCCCCGCCACGCCCGGCACCACAAGGCGGCCGGTATCGACATCGTCGTCGCCCAGGGGTACGAGGCCGGCGGGCACACCGGCGAGATCGCCACCATGGTCCTCACCCCGGAGGTCGTGGCGGCCGTCGACCCGCTGCCCGTGCTGGCCGCCGGCGGCATCGGCACCGGTGAACAGATAGCCGCCGGGCTGGCCCTCGGCGCGCAGGGCGTCTGGCTCGGCTCCATCTGGCTGACCACCGAGGAGGCCGAGCTGCACTCCCGCCGGCTGACCGCGAAACTGCTCGCCGCGGGTCCCGGCGACACCGTCCGCTCCCGGGCCCTGACCGGCAAGCCCGCCCGTCAGCTGCGCACCGACTGGACCGACGCCTGGGACGACCCCGCCGGCCCCGGCCCGCTGCCCATGCCGCTGCAGGGACTCCTGGTGGCCGAGGCCAACTCCCGTATCCAGCGGCACGAGACCGAGCCGCTGCTCGGCACCCCGGTCGGCCAGATCGTCGGCCGGATGACCAGCGAACGCAGCGTCCAGGCCGTCTTCGACGACCTCACCCGCGGCTTCGAACGGGCCATCGACCGCATCAACCGCATCGCCGGAAGGAGCCAGCAGTGAGCAGCTCGGCAGCGAGCCCAGGGGCGAGCCCGGGAGCGAGCCCGGGAACGAGCGGACCCCCCAACGGCTTCTGGGCGCAGGCCACCGCCGACCCCGGCCGCACCGTCCTGATCGCCCCGGACGGCGAGGAGTGGACCGCGGGCCGCCTGCACGGCGCCGTCAACCAACTGGTCCACGGCCTGCGCGCCGCGGGCCTGGAGCGCGGCGACGCATTCGCCGTCGTCCTGCCCAACGGCGTCGAGTTCCTCACCGCCTACCTGGCCGCATCCCAGGCCGGGTTCTACCTCGTCCCCGTCAACCACCACCTGGTCGGCCCCGAGATCGCCTGGATCGTCGCCGACTCCGGAGCGAAGGTACTGATCGCCCACGAGCGCTACGGCGATGCCGCACGCCGGGCCGCCGACGAGGCGGAACTCCCGGCCGCCCGGCGGTACGCCGTGGGCACGGCCGACGGCTTCCGCCCGTACGCCGAACTCCTCGCCGGCCAACCGGAGTCCGCCCCCTCCGGCCGGACCCTCGGCTGGGTCATGAACTACACCTCGGGCACCACCGGACGCCCCCGCGGCATCCGCCGCCCGCTGCCCGGCAAGCCCCCCGAGGAGACCTACCTCGGCGGTTTCCTCGGCATCTTCGGCATCAAGCCGTTCGACGACAACGTCCACCTCGTCTGCTCACCGCTCTACCACACGGCCGTGCTCCAGTTCGCCGGCGCCTCGCTCCACATAGGCCACCGCATCGTCCTGATGGACAAGTGGACCCCGCAGACCATGCTCGCCCTGATCGACGCTCACCGCTGCACCCACACGCACATGGTCCCCACCCAGTTCCACCGCCTCCTCGCCCTCCCGGAGGAGGTACGGACGTCCTACGACGTCACCTCCATGCGGCACGCCATCCACGGCGCCGCGCCCTGCCCCGACCACATCAAACGCGCCATGATCGACTGGTGGGGCGGCTGCGTGGAGGAGTACTACGCGGCGAGCGAGGGCGGCGGCGCCTTCGCCACCGCCGAGGACTGGCTCAAGAAGCCCGGCACGGTCGGAAAGGCCTGGCCGATCAGCGAACTGGCGGTCTTCGACGACGACGGCAACCGTCTGCCGCCCGGCGAACTGGGCACCGTCTACATGAAGATGACCACCGGCGGCTTCAGCTACCACAAGGACGAGAACAAGACGAAGAAGAACCGCATCGGCGACTTCTTCACCGTCGGCGACCTCGGCTGTCTGGACGAGGACGGCTATCTCTTCCTCCGCGACCGCAAGATCGACATGATCATCTCCGGCGGGGTCAACATCTACCCCGCGGAGATCGAATCCGCCCTGCTCGGCCACCCCGCCGTCGCCGACGCCGCCGCCTTCGGTATCCCGCACGACGACTGGGGCGAGGAGGTCAAGGCCGTCGTCGAACCGGCCGAGGGCCACGCGGCGGGCCCCGCCCTCGCCGACGAGATCCTCGCCCACTGCGCGCGCCACCTGGCGGGCTACAAACGCCCCCGCTCCGTCGACTTCATCGACACCCTGCCCCGCGACCCCAACGGCAAGCTCTACAAACGACGGCTCCGCGACCCGTACTGGACGGGGCGGGAGCGTGCGGTGTAGGCCGTGAGCGGTGGTTGTTCCGTGCGGTCGCGAACCCGCTGCGGGGGTGCCTTCCTGACTCGTCGAGCCCGTCGCGGCGCAGAGGCCCCTTCTGCCTCGCCGGCCCCTTGCCGTGCTGCAAGGCACTCCCCCGGTCGGCCGACCCCCGGGCGTGCTGCAGCTTCCCAGCGGCCCGCTGATCCCCAGGCGTGCCGCAGGGGCCCTCCCGGCCCGCCGACCCCCGCCGCGCCGCAGGGCTCCCCCCTCCAGACCCGCCCACCCCCCGAAGGGGGGTGGGCGGCGGGGAAACAACAACACCGGGGTGGGCGGCGGGGAAACAACCCAGGGGTGCGCCGGGTACGGCCCCCGCGGCTCGCTGTCCACAGCGCTTGACCCGGCACCGGGCGGCCCCGAGGATCGCGCCATGACGCAAGCGCGGAGCAACACGGTGGACTCGGTCCTGCGGCGCAGCGCGCGCCGGGTGCCCGAGCGGACGGCCGTCCGGTACGGGGAGCGGGCGTGGACCTACCGAGAGCTGGACGAGGCGGTGACGGCCGCGGCCCGGGTCCTGCTGGCGGAGGGACTGACCCCGGGCGACCGGGTCGCCTCGTACGGGCACAACTCCGACGCGTACCTGATCGGCTTTCTGGCGTGCGCCCGTGCCGGCCTGGTGCACGTGCCCGTCAACCACGCCCTCACCGGCGACGATCTGCGCTACATCCTGGAGCAGTCGGGCAGCGCGCTGGCCCTCACCGACCCCGCCCTTGCACACCGGCTGCCGGACTCCGTACGCACCATGCCGCTGCACGCCGCGCCCGGCGGGCTGCTGGAACGGCTCGCCGCAGTGACGGAGGCGGCCGCCCCGGACGAGGCGACGAGCGCGGGGGACCCGCCGGCCGCGGCCGGCGACGACACGCTCGTCCAGCTGCTCTACACCTCGGGAACCACCGCCCTCCCCAAGGGCGCGATGATGACCCACCGCGCGCTGGTGCACGAATACACCAGCGCGATCGTCGCCCTGGACCTGCGGGAAAGCGACCGGCCGGTGCACTCCCTGCCCCTCTACCACTCCGCGCAGATGCATGTCTTCCTGCTGCCCTACCTGGCGGTCGGCGCGGAGAACATCATCCTGGACGGGCCCGATCCGGGGCGGATCTTCGACCTGGTCGAAGCGGGCCTGGCGGACAGCCTGTTCGCGCCGCCGACCGTCTGGATCGCCCTGTCGAACCACCCGGACTTCCCGGTCCGTGAACTCGGCGGCCTGCGCAAGGCGTACTACGGCGCCTCGATCATGCCCGTACCGGTCCTGGAGCGGCTGCGCGCCCGGCTGCCCTCCCTCGCCTTCTACAACTGCTTCGGACAGAGCGAGATCGGCCCGCTGGCCACCGTGCTCGGCCCGGACGAACACGAAGGCCGGATGGCATCCTGCGGCCGCCCCGTGCTGTTCGTGGAGGCGCGCGTGGTCGACGAGGCGGGGCAGGAGGTACCGGACGGCAGCAGGGGCGAGGTCGTCTACCGCTCCCCGCAGCTGTGCTCCGGCTACTGGGACAAACCCGAGGAGACCGCCGAGGCCTTCCGGGACGGCTGGTTCCACTCCGGCGATCTCGCCGTACGGGACGCGGAGGGCTATTTCACCGTCGTCGACCGCGTCAAGGACGTCATCAACTCCGGTGGCGTACTCGTCGCTTCCCGCCAGGTGGAGGATGCGCTGTACGAGCATCCGCAGGTCGCCGAGGTCGCGGTCATCGGGCTGCCGGACGAGCGGTGGATCGAGGCGGTGACCGCCGTCGTCGTACGGCGTGCCGCGGCCGACGGCGACGGCGGCCGCAGCGAGGTCGGCGAGCAGGAGCTGATCGACGCCGCCCGCGCCCGCCTCGCGCCGTTCAAGGCGCCCAAGCGGGTGATGTTCGTGGACGCGCTGCCGCGCAACGCCAGCGGCAAGGTCCTCAAGCGGGAGCTGCGGGACCGCTTCGGCACGCCCTGAGGGCCGCGCGGAGGGCGACTGTCAGTGCCTCCTGCCATGCTGAGGGTGAGGGAGAAAGCGGTCGTGGACGCCGTACCCGCGACCGCGACCGACGACCGGCACAGCAGTAGTCACCAGATCACCACCACATCAGCAGACGGCGGATCGGCAGCCGCCGGAGCAGCCGTCAGAGCAGGGATCAGAGCAGGGATCAGAGCGCACTGGAGGAGCAACCATGCTGACGACCCATTACGTTCCGGGCACCCCCAACTGGCTCGACCTCGGGACACCCGACACCGGCGCCGCCGCCGAGTTCTACGCCGCCGTCTTCGGCTGGACCTTCCAGTCGGCGGGCCCCCAGGCCGGCGGCTACGGTTTCTTCCAGCTCGACGGCAAGACCGTCGGCGCGGCCGGCCCGCTGACGGAGGAGGGCGCGAGCTCCGCCTGGACGGCGTACTTCCGGACCTCCGACGCGGACGCCACGGCGAAGGCCGTGCAGCAGGCGGGCGGCTCGGTCCGGGTCCCGCCGATGGATGTCTTCACCGCCGGCCGGCTCGCCGCCTTCACCGACCCGACGGGCGCCGATTTCGCCGTATGGCAACCCGGTGACACCAAGGGCCTGGAGACGGTCATGGAGGCGAACACCCTCTGCTGGACGGAGCTCTACACCACCGATGCGGCCGCCGCGAAGGAGTTCTACACCTCGGTCTTCTCCTGGGAGTACCAGGACATGCCGATGGGCGGCGACCTGGTGTACTCCGTCGTCTCCTCACCCGGGGGCGGGAAGGAGGGGGACGCCGGACAGGGCGGCATCATGCAGCTGCAGGAGGAGAACCTGAAGGCCGGTTCGGCGTCGGAGTGGCACCCGTACTTCGGCGTGACCGACTGCGACGCCACCTTCGCCACGGCCACCTCCCGTGGCGCCTCGGTCCTGATCCCGCCGAGCAACGCTCCGGGCGTCGGCCGCCTGGCCATGCTCAAGGACCCGGCGGGCGCCGTCTTCGCCCTGATCAAGGGGGATCCGAACATGACCTGACCCACCGGCCGCGACGTGAACCGCCCTGGCGCCGGGACACCCCGACGTCCAGGCGGCCCGCCCCGAGCCCGCCCCGAAGGACATGCCCACGGCTGTGCTAGGAACCGCCCCGAGGCCGCGCGTCCACGATGCGCTTGATCTTGCCGACCGACCGCTCCAGCGTCTCCGGATCGACGATCTCGACCGCGACCGAGACCCCGATGCCGTCCTTGACGCCCCGGGCGATCCCCCCGGCGGCCGCCGCCCGTTCCTCGGGAGTCGCATCCGGCCGGGCCTCGGCGCGCACGGTCAGATGGTCCATCCGGCCCTCGCGGGTCAGCCGCAGCTGGAAGTGCGGGGCGACGCCCGGTGTGCGCAGCACGATCTCCTCGACCTGCGCGGGGAAGAGATTGACCCCACGCAGAATGATCATGTCGTCGCTGCGCCCGGTGACCTTCTCCATCCGGCGGAAGGCGGCGCGCGCGGTGCCGGGAAGCAGCCGGGTCAGATCGCGGGTGCGGTAACGGATGACGGGCATGGCCTCCTTGGTGAGCGAGGTGAAGACCAGCTCTCCGTGCGCGCCGTCCGGCAGCACCTCGCCGGTGAACGGATCGACCACCTCCGGATAGAAGTGGTCCTCCCAGATGTGCAGCCCGTCCTTGGTCTCGACGCATTCCTGGGCGACGCCGGGGCCCATGACCTCCGACAGCCCGTAGATGTCCACCGCGTCGATCGCGAACCGTTCCTCGATCTCACGCCGCATCTCCTGTGTCCACGGCTCGGCGCCGAAGATGCCCACCTTGAGCGAGGTGGTCCGGGGGTCGATCCCCTGCCGTTCGAACTCGTCCAGGAGGGTGAGCATGTACGACGGCGTCACCATGATGATCTCGGGGCGGAAGTCCTGGATGATCTGCACCTGCCGGCTGGTCATCCCGCCGGACGCGGGCACGACCGTACAGCCGAGGCGCTCCGCGCCGTAATGGGCGCCGAGGCCGCCGGTGAACAGCCCGTATCCATAGGCGATATGGACCATGTGGCCGGGGCGTCCGCCCGCCGCGTGGATCGAGCGGGCGACGACATCCGCCCAATGGGAGAGGTCGCGCTCGGTGTAGCCGACCACCGTGGGGCGGCCGGTGGTGCCGCTGGAGGCGTGAATGCGGCGTACCTCGCTCTTCGGGACGGCGAACATGCCGAAGGGGTACTGAGCGCGCAGATCGTCCTTCACGGTGAAGGGGAAGCGGGCGAGATCGCCCAGCGAGCGGCAGTCGTCCGGCCGGATCCCGGCGCGGTCGAAGGACTCCCGGTAGAACGGCACATGGTCATAGGCGTGCTGCAACGACGCGCGCAGCCGGGTCAGTTGCAGTGCGCACAGCGCATCCCGCGACAGCCGTTCCGCGGCGTCGAACGTGTCGGCGTCGAACGTGCCGCCCGTCCGGCCCCTGCCGCCCGCACCGCCGGACCCGTCCCTCCGGCCCGTCCCGTTGTCCCCAGCGCCCGTCACCGTTTCCGGCATGGAGAGTCACCGCCTCACTTCTCCCTACCGATCATTCGGTAGTGAATGCGGATCCAAGTAATCAGCGCGCGGCGAACACGTCAAGGGGCGTGCCGCAGAGAGCTCCCGGGTAGCGTCCGGCGCATGAGTGACGTACGGAATGTGCAGGTGGGTGAGGTCCGGCTGGCATACCGGGTGTGGGGTGAGCCGGGCGCGCCCCCGGCGGTACTGCTGCACTGCCTCGGGGAGGACGGCGAGGACTGGCGCGGTGTGGTCGGCCGGCTCGCCGGTACGCACCGCGTGTACGCCCTCGACCAGCGCGGCCACGGCCACAGCGACTGGCCGGGGGAGTACGGCCTCGCGCGCTGGCGGGACGACGCGATCGGGTTCGTCACCGCCCTCGGCCTGGGACGGGTGACCCTCATCGGGCACTCGCTGGGTGCGATGGCGGCCCTGTTGCTGGCCGCGGCCCGCCCGGAGCTGGTGGCCCGGCTGGTCCTCGAGGAAGCCGCGCCACCGCACCCCGCCGACCCGCCCCGCGAAGCGCCCGGGGCGCCGACGGGCCCGCAGTCCTTCGACCGGCGCGCGGAGTCCGCGGTGGCGGCCGAGCGCAATGCCCCCGACCCCCTGTGGTGGGACGCCCTCGAGCAGATCAGCGCACCCACCCTCGTCATCGGCGGCGGCCCCACCAGCCCCGTCCCGCAGCATCACCTCGCCGAGATGGCCGACCGGATCCCCGACGCCCGCCTGGTGACGGTCGAGGGCGGCGGCCATCTCGTCCACGAGGAGCGGCCGGGCGAGTTCCTCGCGGCGGTGACGTCCTTCCTGACGTCGCGTCCGTGATGTGGCGCCGGGCAGGACGGCCGGGCCGAAGCGGTCTCGCCCTGGGGTGCGGCATGGCCATAGGGTGACGTGCCCAGCCCATCCCCGGTCGCCCCGCAGTCGACCCCCCCGGCGCGGGACGGAACCCGGGTGAGAGAAAGGCCGAATGTGCCGCCGACCGGCTTTCTGCGCCGCGCGCTTGTCGCCGGTGCCACCGCGACCCTTGTGTTCACCGGAGCGGGCGGTGCCGCCGCGGCCCCGGCGCACCCGGCAGCGGCCGCCGCGCCCGCCGCCACCGCGCACACCGCCCCCTCCCCGTACGGCACCCACTCCCCGTACGCCCAACTCCGGCCTCTCGCCGCGCTGTCCGCCGAGCGGCTGGCCACCGGCGATCTGGTGGCCGCGGCGAAGTGGGGCACCGGGAGCCCGATCGACGATCCGGCCAGGGAGCAGATGGTGCTGGACTCGGCGGCGGAGCAGGCGCGGCAGTGGGGCGCCGATCCCGAGGCGACGGTGCGGATCTTCCGGGACCAGATCGAGGCGAACAAGGTCGTCCAGCGCGGCCTGTTCCGGAAGTGGCAAGCCGACCCGTCGCAGGCGCCCGCCGAGCGGCCGGACCTCGGCAAGGTGCGGGAGAAGATCAATCGCCTCAACGGCGAACTTGTCCGGGCCGTCGCCGCTTCACCGCGCGCCCGCTCCGCGCCGTACTGCGGTCCGGTGCTGACGGGAGCCGCCGTCCTCGTACGGCAGGAGCGGCACCTGGACGCACTGCACACCGTCGCGCTGGCCCGCGCGCTGCGCTCGGTCTGCGGTGCCGGGTGACCCATGGGGCGTACCCCTAGGGGTTGTTCGAACAGATCCCCTAGGGGACGCGAGCGCCCCTTGCAGGCCACAACGCGACGGGCCTGCGCGGTATTCCCGGCTGCGTGGAGTTCCCGTTCCGCGCGGTATTCCGGCAGCAGTCCCCGTCTCCCCCTCCTCACCCCTCCCGTTCGCCCGTCACCACCGCCTTTGCCCAGCGGTAGTCCGCCTTGCCGCTGGGTGAGCGCTGGATGCGGTCGGTGAAGACCACGGCCCGCGGGATCTTGTATCCGGCGAGCCGGGTACGGCAATGGGCCTGTACGCCGGCCAGGTCCAGCGGGCCGCAGCCGTCGCGGAGTTGCACCACCGCCGCGACCCGGTTTCCCCACCGGCCGTCCGGTACGCCCGCCACCAGCGCGTCGTACACATCCGGATGGGCCTTCAGCGCCTGCTCGACCTCCTCCGGATAGACCTTCTCCCCGCCGGAGTTGATGCACTGCGAACCCCGGCCGAGGACGGTGACGATGCCCTCCGCATCCACGGTCGCCATATCGCCCAGCAGCACCCACCGGTCCCCGTCCGCCTCGAAGAACGTCTCGGCGGTCTTCGCCGGATCGTTGTAGTAGCCCAGGGGGACGTGCCCGCGCAGCGCGAGACGGCCGGGCTCGCCCGCCGGTACCGGCTCATGAGTCACCGGATCCACCACCGCCGTACGGGCGTTGACCCGCAGCCGGAACCCGGCCTCCGGCCCGGAGTCGTCCGTCGCGGTGCCGTTGAACCCCGATTCCGAGGAGCCGAAGTTGTTGAGCAGCATGACGTCCGGGACCAGCGCGCTGAACTGGGCCCGTACGGTCTCGGAGAGGATCGCGCCGGAGCTGCTGACGCTGAAGAGGGACGAGCAGTCGGTGCCCCGGAGCGGACCGCCGAGCGCGTCGACGAGCGGGCGCAGCATCGCATCGCCGACCAGCGACACGCTGGTGACCTTCTCGCGTGCGATGGTCCGCAGCACCTCCTCCGGCACGTACTTGCGATGGATGACGACCTTCTGGCCGAAGTGGAAGGCGATGAACGCGGTGAGGGTGGACGTGCCGTGCATCAGCGGGGGCGTGGGGAAGAAGACGATGCCGTCGCCGCCCGCGGCGACGCGCTCGGCCAGTTCCTGCGGCCGTTTCACCGGCTCGCCGGTCGGGGCCCCGCCGCCCATGCCGGAGAAGAAGATGTCCTCGTGGCGCCACATCACGCCCTTGGGCATCCCCGTGGTGCCGCCGGTGTAGATGACGATCTGGTCGTCGGCGGACCGCGGTCCGAAACCGCGCGCGGGCGAACCGGAGGCCTCGGCGTCCTCGAGCGCGACGGGGGCGATCGCCGGCTCGGGGGCGCCGGCGGGCGGTGTGCCGACCCGGACGAGATGCCGCAGCCCGGGCGCCTGGGGGAGGGCCGCTGCCACCCGCTCGGTGAACTCCGCGTCGAAGACCAGGCCCACCAGGTCCGCATCCCGGTAGAGGTAGACCAGCTCCTCTTCGACATAGCGGTAGTTGACGTTCACCGGGACGGCCCGGATCTTCAGGCAGGCGTAGACGGCCTGGAGGTAGGCGATGCCGTTGTAGAGATGCAGTCCGACGTGCTGGCCGGGGCCGATGCCGTGGTCGTGCAGATGGTGGGCGAGGCGGTTGGCGGCGCGGTCGAGTTCCGCGTACGTCAGACGGCGTTCGGCGCCGGTTCCCGGATGGTCGGCGTACACCAGCGCCTCGCGGTCGGGGACCGTGTCGACGATCGACTCGAAGAGGTCGGCAAGGTTGTACTCCATGTCTCCTCCAGACCGTGCGGCCAGCGGCTCGGTCCGGCCCGCCGGACCGGACCCCGGCGGTCATTAGAGCGCCGGGGAGAGGAGCAGGGAAGGCCCGGAGCCAAGAAATCTGACTGTGTGTCAGAAAAGCCTTGAAGTCGCCGTGCGGCTACTGCAACCTGTTCTACGCCGTGAGACGGGAGGACGGAATGGGCGGGATCGATACGACGGACGAGGCCGGTGGCACAGGCAAGGTTGGTGGCGCAGGCAAGGCCGGTGGCACGGACAGGAGCGCCGGCGCGGACGGTGTCGGCGATACGGGCGGTACGGAACATCTGACGATGACGCGGGTCGGCGCGACGCTGGTGCTCACCCTCAACCGGCCGGAGGCGAAGAACGCGCTCTCGCTGCCGATGCTGGTGGGACTGTACGACGGCTGGGTCGCGGCCGACGAGGACGACGCGGTCCGCTCCATCGTCCTCACCGGCGCCGGCGGCGCCTTCTGCGCCGGGATGGACCTCAAGGCCCTGGCCGGAGACGGCATGGCGGGCGAGCAGTACCGCGAGCGGCTGCGTGCCGACCCCGACCTGCACTGGAAGGCGATGCTGCGGCACCACCGCCCCCGCAAACCGGTGATCGCCGCCGTCGAGGGGCACTGCGTCGCCGGGGGGACGGAGATCCTCCAGGGCACCGATATCCGCGTCGCGGGCGAGGGCGCCACCTTCGGCCTCTACGAGGTGCGGCGCGGACTGTTCCCCATCGGCGGCTCCACCGTCCGCCTCGCCCGCCAGATCCCGCGGACCCACGCCCTGGAGATGCTGCTCACCGGCCGGCCGTACCCGGCACCCGAGGCCGCACGCATCGGCCTGATCGGCCATGTGGTCCCCGACGGCACCGCGCTCGACAAGGCCCTGGAGATCGCGGAGCGGATCAATGCGTGCGGACCGCTCGCCGTCGAGGCCGTCAAGGCATCCGTCCACGAGACCGCGGAGATGACCGAGGCCGACGGACTCCAGGCCGAACTCGCCCGCGGCTGGCCCGTCTTCGACACCGCCGACGCCAAGGAGGGCGCCCGCGCCTTCGCGGAGAAGCGACCGCCCGTCTACAAACGAGCCTGAGCCCCACAGGCCCGGCTTCCCAAGGAGATCGGCATGCCCGAAGTCCTCAAAGCCCCCCTCGCCGTCGAATTCCCCTTCACCCGCTCCCTCGGCCCCGTCCAGAGCGCCTTCCTGACCGGCCTGCGCGAGCGTGTCGTCCTCGGGGTGAAGACCGTCGACAGCCGCACGCTCGTCCCGCCCGTCGAGTACGACCCCGTCACCGCCGAGGAACTCCGCGACCTCGTCGAGGTCGCGCCCACCGGCACGGTCACCACCTGGGCATGGAACCACCACCCCCGCCGCGGCCAGCCCCTCGGCACCCCCTTCGCCTGGGTGCTGGTCCGCCTCGACGGTGCCGACACCGCCCTCCTGCACGCCCTCGACGCCCCCGGCCAGGACGCCGTACACACCGGCATGCGCGTCCGCGTCCGCTGGGCCGAGGAGCGCACCGGCGCCATCACCGACATCGCCTGCTTCGAGCCGTACGACGGCGAACCGGCCCAACGCACCGGCCACACCGGCGAGTTCGAGGACGCGGTCACGGGCATCGTCGCCGCCGCCCGCCTCGACTACACCTACTCGCCGGGCCGCGCCCAGTCCGCCTACCTCCACGCCCTCTCCGGACGGCGCACGGTCGGCGAACGCTGCCCGTCCTGCCGGAAGGTGTACGTCCCGCCCCGAGGCGCCTGCCCCACCTGTGGCGTCGCCACGTCGGAGCAGGTCGAGGTGGGTCCGCGCGGCACGGTCACCACCTTCTGCATCGTCAACATCAAGGCGAAGAACCTCGACATCGAAGTCCCCTACGTCTACGCCCACATCGCCCTCGACGGGGCCGACCTCGCGCTGCACGCCCGTATCGGCGGCATGCCCTACGACCAGGTGCGCATGGGCCTGCGCGTCGAACCGGTGTGGACGGAAGGGGCCCGCTTCCCCGACCACTACCGGCCCACCGGCGAACCCGACGCGGAGTACGACACCTACAAGGAGCTGCTGTGACGCGTGAGATCCGTGAGATCGCGGTCGTCGCCTTCGCCCAGACCGGCCACCGGCGCACCAGCGAGGAGCTCTCCGAGGTCGAAATGCTGATGCCGGTGCTCCACGACGTCCTCGCCCGGACCGGCCTCAAGGCCGGCGACATCGGCTTCACCTGCTCCGGCTCCAGCGACTACCTCGCCGGCCGCGCCTTCTCCTTCACCATGGCCCTGGACGGGGTCGGCGCCTGGCCGCCGATCTCCGAATCCCATGTCGAGACGGACGGCGCCTGGGCGCTGTACGAGGCCTGGGTCAAGCTCCTCACCGGCGAGGCCGAGACCGCCCTGGTCTACGCGTACGGCAAAACCTCGCCCGGTGATGTCCGCGAGGTCCTCACCCGCCAGCTCGACCCGTATTACGTCGCCCCGCTCTGGCCGGACTCCGTCGCGCTCGCCGCCCTCCAGGCCCGGGCACTGATCGACGCGGGCCTCACCGACGAGCGGGAACTGGCCGCCATCGCCGCCCGCAGCCGCACCGCCGCCGCGGCCAACCCGCACGCCCAGCTCCGCGGCGCCACACCCCCCGGGGACCCTCTCGTCGCCCCCCTCCGCACCGGAGACTGCCCGCCCATCGGTGACGGCGCCGCCGCCGTCGTCCTCGCCGCCGGCGACACCGCCCGCCGGCTGTGCGACCGCCCCGCCTGGATCCGCGGCCTCGACCACCGCATCGAGGCCCACAGCCTGGGCGTCCGCGACCTCACCGACTCCCCGTCCACCCGCCTGGCCGCCGAACGCGCCGGAGCCTTCGAACTGCCCGTGGACACGGCCGAGCTGCACGCCCCGTTCACTTCCCAGGAAGTCGTCCTCCGCCGCGCCCTCAAACTCGACCTGCCGGGCGCCGAGGAGGTCCGGATCAACCCCTCCGGCGGCGCCCTGGCCGCCAACCCCGTCATGGCCGCCGGTCTCATCCGCCTGGGCGAGGCCGCCGCCCGTATCCAGCGCGGGGAGTCCGACCGCGCCCTCGCCCACGCCACCTCCGGCCCGTGCCTCCAGCAGAACCTGGTCGCCGTACTCGAAGGAGACGCCCAGTGACCAAAGAGCCCGTGGCCGTCGTAGGCATCGGCCAGACCAAACACGTTGCCGCCCGGCGCGACGTATCGATCGCCGGACTCGTCCGCGAGGCCGCCCGGCGCGCCCTGGACGACGCCCACTTGGCCTGGGCCGACATCGATGCCGTCGTCATCGGCAAGGCCCCCGACTTCTTCGAGGGCGTGATGATGCCGGAGCTCTACCTGGCCGACGCGCTCGGCGCCGTGGGCAAGCCGATGCTGCGCGTCCACACCGCGGGTTCCGTCGGCGGCTCCACCGCCCTCGTCGCCGCCAACCTCGTCGCCGCCCGGGTGCACCGCACGGTCCTCACCCTGGCCTTCGAGAAGCAGTCCGAGTCCAACGCGATGTGGGGGCTGTCCCTGCCGATCCCCTTCCAGCAGCCGCTGCTCGCCGGCGCGGGCGGATTCTTCGCGCCGCACGTCCGCGCGTATATGCGCCGCACCGGAGCCCCCGACACCATCGGCTCCCTCGTCGCCTACAAGGACCGCCGCAACGCCCTCAAGAACCCCTACGCCCACCTGCACGAAGCGGACCTCACCCTGGAAAAGGTCCAGGCGTCCCCCATGCTCTGGGACCCCATCCGCTACTCCGAAACCTGCCCCTCCTCCGACGGCGCCTGCGCGATGGTCCTCACCGACCGCACCGGCGCCGCCCGCGCACCGCACCCGCCCGCCTGGGTGCACGGCGGCGCGATGCGCAGCGAACCCACTCTCTTCGCCGGCAAGGACTTCGTCTCCCCGCAGGCGGGCAAGGACTGCGCCGCCGACGTCTACCACCAGGCCGGGATCACCGACCCCCGCCGCGAGATCGACGCGGTCGAGATGTACGTCCCGTTCTCCTGGTACGAGCCGATGTGGCTGGAGAACCTGGGCTTCGCCGACGAGGGCGAGGGCTGGAAACTCACCGAGTCCGGCCTCACCGAACTGGACGGCGGCCTCCCCGTCAATCCCTCCGGCGGCGTCCTGTCCACCAACCCCATCGGCGCCTCCGGAATGATCCGCTTCGCCGAGGCCGCCCTCCAGGTGCGCGGCCGGGCCGGCGAGCACCAAGTCGACGGCGCACGGCGGGCGTTGGGGCATGCCTACGGCGGCGGCGCCCAGTTCTTCGCCATGTGGCTGGTGGGCGCCGAACCCCCGGCCCGCTAGGCCGCCCCGGGCCCCGGTCGCACCCTGTCCGTCCCCCGGCCCGGTCACTACGCTGACGCCCGGACGACCGACCGGGAGGAGCGGCAACGTGGCCGACAGCATCACCGAGCAGCGGCTGAGGGGCGAGACCGTGCCCGAACTCGATCTGACCCACGCCGAGTGGCAGTCGGGCAGCCAGGGCGTGGGCGACGTCCAGATCGCCTTCGTCGAGGGCTATATCGCGATGCGCAACGGCCGCAGTCCGGAAATCCCGGCGCTGATCTTCACGCCGGTGGAATGGCGGGCGTTCGTCCTGGGGGCGCGGGAGGGGGAGTTCGACCTCACCTAGGCAGTTTCGTTTGGATCAGTCGGTCGTTGGTCTGGGTATGCCGTTAACTGATGTGCAGTGGAGGCGAATCGAGCCGTTGCTCCCCGACCGGACGC
>NZ_LGKG01000152.1 GCF_001294335.1 Streptomyces chattanoogensis | reverse complement strand
CCACCGAGCCCCCTCACCCCCACCGTCGGGAGGGGACGGACCGCAGGACGGAGTCCGGAGGGCCGGCACCGCGGCCGACAACCAACCCCCGCCCGCCGCCAGGCGCAACGGCGAGACGACACCGCGGCGCCGCAGACGACAACGTACGGCCCAGGCAAAGCGGCAGCGCTAGGGCCGCGGATCCCGCGAGTCATACCGGGCGAACGCCCGGCGCCCCAGGCCCAGGCCGGTGACGACCAGGACGCAGGCGAGGCCACCGCCGATCACCGCGGTGGCCGGTGAGGTGAGGTCGGCCACCGAACCGGCGAGGAAGTCGCCGAGCCGCGGGCCGCCGGCGACCACCACGATGAAGACGCCCTGGAGGCGGCCGCGCATCGCGTCCGGGGTCGCGGCCTGGAGCATGGTGCTGCGGAACACCATCGAGACGGTGTCGGCGCAGCCCGCGACGGCCAGGAAGAACAGGCCGAGCCAGAGGTGGCGGGAGAGGCCGAAGCAGGCGATGGCGGCGCCCCAGGAGGCCACCGCGAGCAGGATGGCCAGGCCGTGCCGGCGGATACCGCCGAGCCAGCCGGAGAAAAGTCCGCCCAGTACGGCGCCCACCGCGGGCGCGGCGACCAGCAGGCCGACGGTCTTGGCGTCGCCGGCGAACCAGAGGACGGCGACGGCGGGAAACAGGGCGCGCGGCTGGGCGAGGACCATCGCGGCCAGGTCGGAGAAGAAGGTCATGCGGAGGTTGGGGCGGGTGGCGAGGAAGCGCAGGCCGTCGAGGACGGAGGCGCGGCGGCGCGGGCCGTCGCCCTTTTCGGGTCGCATGGCGGGCAGGCGCCACATCGCGTAGAGGGAGCCGCTGAAGGCCACCACGTCGATGAGATACGCGGCCTGGTAGCCCCACAGGCCGACGATCACGCCGCCCAGCATCGGCCCGCCCATCAGACCGAGGTTGCTGGTCAGCGAGTTGAGGGCGTTGGCGGCGGGCAGCTGCTCGGTGGGCAGCAGCCGGGGGATCATCGAGGTGCGGGCCGGGGAGTTCATCGCGAAGCAGACGGCCTGGAGGGCGACGACCGTGTAGAGCAGCCAGACGTGGTGGTAGCCGGCGAGCGCGGCGGTGGCCAGCACGATGGACATCACGGTGGCGCCGGAGGCGCTGAAGAGGCCCAGTTTGCGGCGGTCGACGGTGTCGGCGATGGCGCCGCCGTAGAGCCCGAAGACGACCAGCGGGACGAGGGAGCACAGGCCCACCAGGCCGACCGAGAAGGTGGACTTGGTGAGGGCGTAGACCTGGAGGGAGACCGCGAGGGCGGTCATCTGCTGGCCCATCCAGGAGACGGTGTTGCCGCACCACAGGCGGCGGTAGTCGGGGGAGCTGCGGAGCGGGGTGAGATCGGCGAATATGCGGGAGCGCTGGGGTATTTCGCGCTTTTCCGGGTCACCCGCTTCCGGGCTGGTGACGGAGGTCGTTGTAGGGGCCACGCGGCGCAGTAAAGCATGCCGCTCGGCGGCGGGGAAACAGACACCGGGCCGTCAGGCCCCTTACCCGGGCGGCTCGCTCGCCGGCAGGCCGTAGACCCGTCGCGCGGTGTCCGCGGCGATCATCGCGCCCACCCGCCGGGCGTCGTCGGCCGACCAGGCCCCGGAGGCGGTCCAGTCGCCCAGGACGGAGGCGAGGGCGGTGCGGAACAGGGCGGCGCCGACGAGGTAGAGCTCTGGGAGGCCGTAGGCGTCGGTGGAGAAGAGGAGTTTGCCGAAGGGGGCCAGTTCCAGGAATTCGGCGAGGACGGCGGTGGCGCGCGGGCCGGTGTGGGTGAGGGTGAGGCCGACGTCGGCGTAGACGTGCGGGAAGACGTTCGCCAGGTAGGCGGCGTGGCGGTGGTACGGGTAGCAGTGCAGCAGCACCAGGTCGGTGCCGGTGCCGGCGGTGGCCCGGACGAGGTCGGTGAGCAGCGCCGGGTCGGCCCGGTCCAGGCGGAGGTCGGGGTCGCCGAAGCCGGTGTGCAGCTGGAGCGGGCGGCCGGTGGCGATGGCCTGCCAGACGAGGTGGCGCAGCAGGACGGGGTCGGTGAGGCGGGACAGTCCGGCGGCCATCCAGTCGCGGACGGCGGTGTGCACCTGGCCCGGGGTCGGCGGCAGCGGGTTGAGCGCCAGTCCGTGGCGGTAGGCGGCGACGGATTTGAAGGCGACGGCGGTGCGGGAGGCGTGATGGATCGCGGTGTCGAGGGCGTGGGTGAATTCCTCGGCGTCCCGTACCCCGAGCGCGGTGCGTTCGGCCAGCGCCTCCAGGCGGACGATTTCGTAGCCGGTGCCGCGCCCCGCCTCGGCGGTCTCGCCGGGGCCGGTGAGGTCGCCGGGCAGACCGGTGTCCACGAGGTAGGCGCCGATGCCGGTGGCGCCCAGCAGCCGGCGGCGGGTCTCGTCCGGGCCGAGTTCGCGGCGGCGGGCCAGGTAGCGGTCGGGCGGGCAGTGGGCCGGGAGATCGAGCAGCGGCGGGCACCAGCGGCGCACCGCGAAGCCCGTCTGGGTGTCGAAGAAGGTGGTGCCCGCGGCGGGCGGGCGGTCGGATTCGGTGAGATACGCGGCGAACGTCCCGGGGTCCGGTTCATGCCGGAGCACTCCGTGGCAGTGGTGGTCCACCAGGGGCGGAAGGCCGTCGTCCGGGCCCGGGACGTTCACCGTCATCACCAGCGCCAGCGGGTTGCGGCGGCCAGTTCCTCGTCGTCGGCCTCGGCGAACCGGGTCTCCTCGGCCCGTCGTACGGCGAGCACCGCGCCGTGCAGCACCTTGCCCATCGCGTCGTGCAGCGGGGCGGACTTCTCGAACCGGTCGGCGGCCTCGGTCAGGGTGCCGGGCAGCCGGACGATGCGGCGCCGGGCGCGCTCGCGGACGGTGAGGGTGCCCGGGTCCTCGCTCTCCGGGTCCGGGAGCCGCGCCCCGCTCTCGATGCCGTGCAGCCCGGCGGCGATCGCGGCGCCCACGACGAGGTAGGGGTTGGCGGCGCCGTCGAAGGTCTTGATCTCGGCGTGGCCGCCGTCCGGGTCGTCGGGGGCGCCGGGGATCAGCCGCAGCGCCGCCTCGCGGTTCTCGATGCCCCAGCACTGGTAGACGCCGGCCCAGTGGGAGGGCTGCAGCCGCAGATAGCTGGCGGGCGAGGGGCAGCCGACGGCCATGAGGGCGGGCAGGGCGTCGAGGACGCCGCCGAGGAAGGCGACCGCGTCGGGGGCCAGGCCCCAGGCGGCGTCCGGAGTGCGGTGCAGGCTCGTGCCGTCGCGGTGGAGGCTGAGGTGGAGGTGGCAGCCGTTGCCGACCTGCCCGGCGATGACGGAGGGGGCGAAGGAGGCGCGCAGGCCGTGCCGGACGGAGACGGCCCGTACGGTTTCCCGCACCAGGACGGCGTCATCGGCGGCGCGCACCGGGTCACCGGGCGCGCAGCTGACCTCGAACTGGCCGGGTGCGTACTCGGGGTGGATCTGATGGACCTCGATGCCCTGGAGGGCCAGCGCCTCGGCGACGTCGCGGAGGTAGTCGGAGAGTTCGACGATCCGGGTCATGCCGTACGCGGGGCCGGTGCAGGGGTATTCCAGCGGCGCGAACGCGTCGTCCTGGGCCGGGTCGTGGCCCGTGGGGGCGCGGGTGACCACCCACTCGGTCTCGAAGCCCATCCGCAGGTCGAGGCCGGCGGCCGTGGCGCGCTCGGCCATCGTGCGGGCGAACCGGCGCTGGCAGGCGGGGTGCGGCTCGCCCTTCTGGTCGTAGCGGTCCGCCGGGGCCCAGGCCCAGCCGGGCTGGGCGGCGAGCACGGTGACCCGGTCCGGGTCGGGGAAGAGCCGCAGATCGCCGGACGGGCCGCTGATGTGCTCGGATTCGGTCATGACGTCCTCGGAGGTGTAGACGTCGAAGACGGGTGACATGCCGATGCCGCGCTGTGCGGCGTACGCCAGACGCGCGGCCGGAATGGCCTTGACGCGCGCGATGCCCGCGTTGTCCACCCAGGTCAGCGCGAGGGTACGGACGCCTTCCCGCTCCAGCCACGCCGCCAACTCGCGGGCGTCCCCACGCCGTTCCGCAGGCGATCCCATAACCGTCCTACCGTCCTCACTTGGCCGTGCCGATGCCTCGGCGCCCGATACCGCCGGTGCCGGGGCGGCTCAGCGCCTTCCCGGTCAGGGGCAGTTGAACTCGCACCATACGCACTTTCCGGTGCCGCGCGGTTCCACACCCCAGACATCCGCCAGCCGGTCCACCAGCAGCAGCCCGCGTCCGGAGACCCCGGCCTCGCCCGGTTCGCGGCGGCGCGGCAGGCTGCTGGAGTGGTCCTCGACCTCCAGGCGCAGCGTGCGCATGGCGCTGTGCGGCATACGGATGTTGACGATCGCCTCGCCGTCCGTGTGCAGCAGGGCGTTGGTGATCAGCTCGTCGGCGACCAGCTCGATCTCGTCGGAGCGTTCGCGTGCGCCCCAGGCCCGTACGGCGGCGCGGATCATGTGCCGGGCGGCGGACAGCGCTTCGGCGTCGGCGGGCGGGATGTGCTGCCGGAACCGTCCGACGGTGTCGTGTTCGGGAGCGCCGAGGCGGCGCAGCAGCAGCAGCGCCATATCGTCCTCGCCGCTCCCCTCGTCGACCGGTGCGCAGAGCCGCTCGGCCAGCTGCTGGACGTCCTGCGGGCCGTCCCGGATCTCCCGGGCGAGATCCCGCATACCGTCGTCGAGGTCGATGCCGGGCTGTTCGACGAGGCCGTCGGTGCACAGCACGAGGGTGTCGCCGGGGGCGAGATGGACGGTGGTGACGGGGTAGTCGAGCCGTATGAACTCGGAGGCGATGCCGAGCGGCAGGCCGCCCGCGACCGGCAGCCGGCGGCAGATCCCCTCGGCGTGCCGCAGCAGCGGATCGATGTGTCCGGCCCGCACGATCCGGGCGGCTCCCGTGCTCAGGTCCGCATCGACGTACGTACAGGTGGCGAAGCGGTCGGTGTCGAGCTCGTTGAGGAACGCGGAGGCGCGGGCCATGACGGTGGCGGGCGCGTGCCCTTCGGCGGCGTAGGCGCGCAGCACGATCCGCAGCTGGCCCATGAGGGCGGCGGCGTGGGTGTCGTGCCCCTGGACGTCGCCGATGACGGCCGCGACGCGGCCGTCGGGCAGCGGGATCACGTCGTACCAGTCGCCGCCGATGTCCCGGCCCATCGCGGCGGAGCGGTAGCGGACCGCCACCTGGGCGCCGGGGACGCCGGGGATCCGGCGCGGCAGCATGGCCTGCTGGAGGCCGGCGGCGATGTCGTGCTCCTGATCGTAGAGCATCGCGCGGGCCAGGCTCTGGGCGATGCTGCTGCCGAGCGCGAGCAGCACATTGCGCTCCTGGTCGCGGAAGTCGCTCTCCCGCTCGAAGAACAGCCCGATGACACCGATGAGGCGGCCCTGTGCGATCAGCGGCAGATACGCGGCGGAGTGTACGTTCAGCGGCTCGATGGCATGCCACAGCCGCGGGTAGCCGTACCGGAATTCGTTGCGGCTGCGGACATAGCGGGGGGTGAGCGTGCGCGCCACCTCGCTCATCGGGAATTCGTCCCCGACCCGGGTGTACTCGAGATCCGGTACAAAGCTGCCCGCCTTGCCTTCCGAGACCAGCCGGATCCGGCCCGCCTCGACCAGCCCGAGGATGACGTTCTCCGCGCCCAGCCGGTCCAGTCCCTGCTCGTCGGCGAGTGCGGCGATGACCTCGCCCACCGTCCGGGCGTGCGCCAGGGCCGCGGTGACCCGCTCGACGACGCTGGTGTGCCGCCGCCGCTCCTCGTCGACCGCGAGCCGCTCCGCCGCGTGGGAGTGTTCGTGGCTGGCGTCGCGGACCACGCCGATGATCCGGCGGGGCCGGCCGGTGGGGTCGCGGCGGATGCTGCCCTGGGCGTGCGTCCAGCGCAGCTCGCCGTCCCGCAGCCGGACCCGGAAGTAGGCGCCGTAGGAGTCGCTGCCGTCCTTGAGGGCGCGGGCCACCAGGGCGTCCAGGCGGGCCGCCTCATGGGCCGGTACCCGGCAGGTGAGGGTTTCCGGTCGGTCGTCGTACTCCGCCGGCCGCAGGTCGAACACCTCAAGGGCGGGCGGATCCATGTGCATCAGCCCGCTGTCGAGGTCCCAGTCGAAGCCGCCCATGCCGTTGAGAGCCAGGGTCAGGTCCGGGTGGGCGGGCCAGTCGTCCGGCACCGACACGGTGGGGCGCTTCGCTCCCCGGTCAGCCATGTCGTCACTTTGCCACATTCCTTCGGTTTTCGGCTGCCCCAGGGGATTCATCGGTCACCCTGCCCCCATGCCTGACTCCCGCATCAGAAATTCCGCAACACCCTCCAGACAGCCAGCCGAGACCCTTGTCTTCCCTACTCCGAGCGTTGCGATGTTCTCAACACACTGTTACGGTCCCGGGCCATGGACGAAGACGCCGGAGACCCCGGAGCCCGGGTCGCGGACGACGACGGAGACGTCACGGACCGTGTCCGTCAGGTGATCGGCCGGCTCGGCTGCAGCCACCGCGAGTTCGCCCGCCGGATGGTGCTGGACCCCTCGAAACTCTCCAGGTCACTGGGCGGCACCCGGCGCTTCACGCTCGCCGAGATCGTGCGGATCGCCGCTATCGGCGGGGTGGAGACCGGCTGGCTGCTGGGCGCCCCGGAGCGCCCGGCGCCGCCCGGCCGCGCGCCGGTGCCGGTCCCGGAGGGCGGCCGGCCGCTGCAGATCGTGCGGGAGACCGTACGGCTGATCGCCGAGCACGGCTTCCACGGCGTCCGGGTCGCCGATATCGCGGCCGCCTGCGGTACCAGCACGGCCGCCGTGCACTACCACTTCCCCGGCCGCGACGAACTGCTCGAGGCGGCCGTGCGGTGGTGCATGGACGAGGACACCGAACGCCGTGCCGCGGGCCTGGCCGAGGCCGCCGACGCCCGCGCGGAGCTGGAGCATCTGATCGCGCTGCAGACCCCGCGCACCGAGCAGCAGCGCCGGCAGTGGCTGGTCTGGCTCGACCTGTGGGCCCAGGCCGCCCGCTCCACCGCCGTCGGCCGGCTGCACGAGCACTACTACCGGCAATGGCGCACCACGGTGGCCGACGTCCTGCGCCGGGGCATCGGCCAGGGGGTCTTCCGCAGCGTCGACCCCGACTCCACCGCGCTGCGCCTGACCGCCCTGATCGACGGTCTGGCGACCCAGGTGCTGGCCACCGCGCCGGACAGCACCTCCCCCGACACCATGCACGCCGCGCTCCTCGCCTTCGTGGAGAGCGAGCTCGCGCCGCGCCGAGGCCGGTGACCGCCGGGCCGTCCGCCCGTATCACCGCACGCGCGTCCCGCCACCGAGGCCCGTCCCGCCACCGCCGAAGGGAACCCGCCCCGTGAACCACGAGGTCATCGTCACCTGCGCGCTGACCGGCGCCGGTGACACCGTCCGCCGCTCCCCGCACGTGCCCGTCACACCCGGGCAGATCGCCAGGTCGGCCGTCGAGGCCGCGGACGCGGGCGCCGCGGTGGTGCACATCCACGTACGCGACCCCGGGACCGGCGCCCCCTCGCGCGATCCGCGCCTGTACGCCGAGGTGGTCGACCGCATCCGGCAGACCGGCACCGACGTCGTCATCAACCTCACCGCGGGCATGGGCGGCGACCTGGTCATCGACCCGGACGCGCCGCTCACCCACCTGCCCGGCACCGACCTGGTCGGCGGCCTGGAGCGGCTCCCCCACGTCGAGGAACTCCTCCCCGACATCTGCACCCTGGACTGCGGCTCGCTCAACTTCGGCGACGGCTCCAGCCTCTACGTCTCCACCCCCGACATGCTGCGCGCGGGTGCCAGGCGCATCCAGGAGCTGGGCGTACGGCCGGAGTTGGAGATCTTCGACACCGGCCAGCTGTGGTTCGCCAAGCAGCTGCTGGCCGAGGGACTGCTGGACGACCCGACCGTGTTCCAGCTGTGCATGGGCATCCCGTGGGGCGCCCCGGCCGACCCCGGAGTCCTCCAGTCGATGGTGAACATGCTGCCCGAAGGCGCCCAGTGGGCCAGCTTCGCGCTGGGCCGGATGCAGATGCCGTGGGTCGCCCAGTCCATCCTGCTCGGCGGGAACGTCCGGGTCGGCCTGGAGGACAACCTCTATCTCAGCCGCGGCGTCAAGGCCACCAACGCCCAGCTGGTCGAACGGGCCGTCCGGATCACGGAGTTGCTGGGCGCGACGGTCGCCACACCGGACCGGGCACGGGCCAGGCTGGGACTGAAGCCGCGCGTCTGACCGCACGCCGACCTGCCCGCAGGCAGGCGCCCCCTTCCCCCGACCCCGGGAGCACCCGCATGCCCACCACACAGTCACCCACGGCCCCTGAGGCCGTCCGCCGGATCGCCTGTATCGGCGCCGGAGTCATCGGCGGCGGCTGGGCGGCCCACTTCCTCGCCCGCGGCTACGACGTGACCGCCTGGGACCCGGCTCCGGACGCGGAGGCCCGCCTCCGCCGCCTGGTCGCCGCCGCCTGGCCCGCGCTGGAACAGATCGGCCTGGCCGAGGGCGCCTCCCGGGCCCGTCTGACGGTCGCCCCCACCCTCGCCGAGGCCGTCGCCGACGCCGACTTCGTCCAGGAAAGCGCCCCGGAGAAGCTGGAGTTGAAACGCTCCCTGCTGGCCGAACTGGCCGCGACGGTCCGCCCGGGTGTGGTCATCGCCTCCTCCACCTCCGGATACCCGATGACGGATATGCAGACCGAGGCGGCCGGGTCGGCGGCCGGCGCCGGCCGCCTCGTCGTGGGCCACCCCTTCAACCCCCCGTACCTCATCCCCCTCGTCGAGGTCGTCGGCGGCGAACGGACCGATGCGGACGCGGTGGCCTGGGCCGCCCGTTTCTACGACGTCGCCGGCAAGTCCGTCATCACCATGGACCGCGAACTCCCCGGCTTCCTCGCCAACCGCCTCCAGGAGGCGCTCTGGCGCGAGGCGCTGCACATGGTCGCCAACGGTGAGGCCTCCGTCGAGGACATCGACGCCTCGATAACCGAGGGACCGGGGCTGCGCTGGGCCTTCATGGGCCCCTGTCTGACCTTCGCGCTGGCCGGGGGTGAGGGCGGTATGGCCCATATGCTCGACCACTTCGGCCCGTCCCTGAAGTCCCCGTGGACCCGCCTGGAGGCGCCGGAGCTGGACCGTACGCTGCGGGACGCCATGGTCGACGGCTGCGAGCGCACCGCCGGCGACCGCACGTACGCGGATCTGGTCGCCGCACGCGACCAGGGCGTGATCGATGTGCTGCGGGCGACGGGCCGGCTGGGGGACACCCAGCGATGACGGACCCCGCTGCGGGCTCCGCTCCGGAACGGCTCCCCCTCTTCCGGCAGACCGTCCGGGACGACTGGATCGACTACAACGGCCACCTCAGCGAGGCCTATTACGTCCTGGTCTTCGGCTTCGCGACGGATGCGCTGATGGATGCGGTGGGCCTGGACGCCGGGTACCGGGACCGGTCCGGCCGTTCCCTCTACACGGTCGAGGCACACGTCCGCTATCGACGCGCGGTCGCACGCCACAGCCAACTCGCCGTCCGGACGGTGGTGCTGGGGGTGGACGCGAAGAAGATCCGCTTCCTGCACGAGATGTACGTCTGCGATCCGGCATCCGGCGAACCGGCCGGCGATGCGGTGGCGACGGAGGAGCTGTTCGCCTTGCATGTCGATCAGGGGGCGGGGCGTGCGGCGGCGCTGCCGGAGGCGACGCGAGAACGGCTGACCCGTCTGGCCGGTCCGGCGCCGGAGTGGGCGGGGCGCGGTGTCCGCGAGGTCCAAGGCGGTGCAACCTTGAAGGCAGACCGCCGGAATTCACCACCCGGAATTCACCACGGAGAGGCACAGTCATGACCCAGCAAGGCCACCGCATCGAGATCACCCAAGGCACCGACCACATCCGCGTCACGCACAACGGCCGGCTCCTGGCCGACACCCACCGCCCCCTCCTCCTCGCCGAGACCGGCTACCCCGTCCGCTACTACCTCCCGCCCGAGGACGTCCGTACCGACCTCCTCACCCCCTCCGCCACCCACACCGTCTGCCCGTTCAAGGGAACCGCCTCCTACTGGTCACTCCCCGGTGGCCCGGAGGATTTCGCGTGGGCCTACCCTGAGCCGCACCCCGAGGTTGCGCAGATCAAGGACCATCTCTGCTTCTACGAGGTCGAGTTGGGCTGACCTGCGGCGAGCTGCAGGAACCCCGAGCGGGGTAGTTAAGTTTCCTAACAATTAACCCTCCGGCTTCTTGACGCGTACATGGCCGCCCGCCACCATTCCTCGGGACGGCTCCCCCACGCCGACCCAGGAGACGGATATGACGTCGACCCCGCGCGCCGAGAAGCACCCCAGGTCACAGTCGAGCACCCGGCCGAGCAAGCGCCCGCGGCACACCGGCCCCCGCTGGGGTCTGCCGGCCGCGGGCGCGGCGCTCGCGCTCGTCGGCGGGGTGGTGCTGTGGTCGCCCGGCGGGCGCGCGGACGCCGCGCCGGAGCGGGCGGCACACGCGCAGGCCGGCGGGTTCACGGTCGTCGCGGCGGGTGACATCGCCGAGCGGTGCACCGCCGACGACAGCGGGTGCGAGCACCCCAGGACCGCGGCGCTGGTGAAGAAGATCAACCCGGCGTTCGTGCTGACCATGGGCGACAACCAGTACGACGACGCGCGGTTGAAGGACTTCCAGAAGTACTACGACACGAGCTGGGGCGCGTTCAAGGACAAGACGCATCCGGCCGCCGGGAATCACGAGACATACGACCCGGACGGTGAACTGGCGGGCTACAAGGCCTACTTCGGGGACATCGCCTTCCCCAAGGGCAAGAGCTACTACAGCTTCGACCAGGGCAACTGGCACTTCATCGCGCTGGACTCCAACAGCCTGGACTCCGCGCAGACCGACTGGCTCAAGTCCGACCTCGCCGCCAACTCCAAGAAGTGCGTGGCCGCCTACTGGCACCACCCGCTCTTCTCCTCCGGTGAGCACGGCAACGACCCGGTCAGCCGCCCGGTCTGGAAGCTGCTCCACGACGCCAAGGCCGAGCTGGTCCTCAACGGACACGACCACCACTACGAGCGCTTTGCGCCGCAGGACCCGGACGGCAAGGCCGACAGAAACGGGATCGTCGAGCTGCTCGGCGGGATGGGCGGGGCCAACCCGTACAAGATCGAAGAGGTGCAGCCGAACAGCGAGAAGCGGCTGACCGACACCTTCGGTGTGGTGAAGCTGAACTTCACGGACGACGGCTTCTCGTGGGAGCTGGTGGGTACGGACGGGACCACCAAGGACAGCAGCCCGAGCTACCAGTGCCACTGAGCACGCAGCACGGACCACGGGACCCACGGGCGGCGGTCTGACCGATGTATCTCGCGACCACGGATGCGGCCGCGACGGCGACGAAGGTGACGCGCGGCCGCGTCGGGGGGACGGTACTGGCCCTCGGCGCGGTCAGCCTGGTCACGGACATCTCCTCCGAGATGGTCACCGCCGTGCTGCCGCTCTACTTCGTCCTCCAACTGGGGCTCTCCCCCCTCCAGTTCGGGTTTCTCGACGGACTCTATAACGGCGTTACAGCGCTGGTACGGCTGCTGGGCGGGCATGCGGCGGACCGCGGCGGGCGGCACAAGCTGGTCGCCGGGGCGGGCTATGCGCTCTCCGCGCTGTCCCGGCTCGGGCTGCTGCTCGCGGGCGGCAGCACGGCCGGCATCGGCGCGTCGCTCGCCGCGGACCGGATCGGCAAGGGGGTACGGACCGCGCCCCGCGATGCGCTGATCTCGCTCAGCGCCCCGCCGGACGCGCTCGGCCGGGCCTTCGGCGTACACCGCGCGATGGACACCACCGGCGCACTGCTGGGACCGCTGGCCGCGTTCGCCTTGCTGTGGGCCACCGCGGATGCGTATGACGCGGTCTTCGTCGTCAGCTTCTGCGTGGGCGTGGTGGGCGTACTCCTGCTGGTGGCCTTCGTGCCGGGGCGGGACGCGGGGGCACCGGGGCGGGACGCGGGGGCCGCGGTCCGGCCGCGGGCACCGGCCGCCCGGCAGCCGCGCGTACGGCTCCTCGCCCCGTTCCGCGCCCCCGCCTTCCGGCGGATCTTCGCGGCCGCGGCGCTCCTGGGGGCGGCGACCATCGGCGATGCGTTCCTGTACCTGCTGCTGCAGCGGCGGCTGGAGTTCGCGGTCAGCTGGTTCCCGCTGCTGCCGCTGGGCGCCGCGGCGGTCTATCTGCTGCTCGCGGTGCCTGCCGGGCGGCTCGGGGACCGTATCGGGCGCCGGGTTCCCTTTCTGTTCGGGCATGCGGCGCTGCTCGGGGGCTATGTCCTGCTGGCGGTCACGGACTCGGGGCCGGTGCTGCTGGTGGGTGTGCTGCTGTCGCTCGGCGTGTTCTACGCGGCCACGGACGGGGTCCTGATGGCGCTCGCCGGGCCGGTGCTGCCGGCGGCGGGCCGGGCGAGCGGGATGGCGCTGCTCCAGACGGGCCAGGCGCTGTGCCGGCTGCTGGCGGCTGCCGGGTTCGGCGCCGCCTGGACGGTGTGGGGCGCCCGGCCCGCGCTGATCGTCGCCGTCGCCGCCTTGGCCGTGGCGCTCGCGGCGGCCGCCGCGCTGCTTCCGGGCCATGACCGAAAGGACCGGTGAACCGGATGCCCCTGCCCACCGCGCCGCGCGCACTCTCGCTGCGGGCACGGATCATCGCCGTAGCGGCGTCCATCGCGGTCCTCACCACCGTCGCCGTCGTCTACACCGTGAGCGCCGCCCGGCACGCCGAACCGTCCGGCACCGCCTCGGCCTTCGGCCTCGACCACGGCCGGCTGTACTTCCGCAGCACGGGCGCCGGCTCCGGCCGGGTCGCCCGGCTCACCGCCCGGCCGGGCGCGGCCGGCTCCTCGGGCAACCGCACCACCGGAGGCCCCGCCTGCGAGCGCTTCTACGCGGCGGCGGACACCGGCCTGTGCCTGCAGCGCCGCCCCGGCATCCCGCCCCGCTCGTACGCCGTCGTGCTGGACCGGCGACTGCACGAGAAGCGGCGGATCGCGCTCACCGGCATCCCCAACCGGGCCCGGGTCTCCGCCTCCGGGCGGATGCTGTCGTGGACGATGTTCGCCACCGGGGACTCGTACGCCACCACCGCGTTCTCCACCCGCACCTCCATCCTGGACACCCGTACCGGCTACCTCATCAAGAACATGGAGGAAATCCCGCTCACCCTCGGCGGCCGCCGCTACCACTCCCCCGACGTCAACTACTGGGGCGTCACCTTCGCCCGCGACGACAACCGCTTCTACGCGACGGTCTCGACGAAGGGGAAGACGTATCTGGTCGAGGGCGATATGCGGAAGTGGGCGGCGCGTACCCTGCGCGAGAATGCCGAATGTCCCTCGCTCTCCCCCGACAACACCCGGCTCGCCTTCAAGAAGCGGGTACGCGAAGGGGCCGCCGACCCCTGGCGCCTGTACGTCCTGGACCTGCGCACCCTGCGCGAACACCCGCTCGCCGAAACCCGCAGCGTGGACGACCAGGCCGCCTGGCTGGACGACCGCACCCTCGCCTACGCCCTGCCGGGCCACGGCGGCCGGCGCTCCGACGTCTGGACCGTCCCGGCGAACGGCAGCGGGAATCCGTCGCTGCGTATTCCGGACGCCTCCTCCCCGGCATTCGTCCCCTGACCGGCATTCGTCCCCTGGCCGGCGCGCGGCTCCGCCCCGGGGCGACGCAGGGGCACCGCACGACGCACAATCGAGGGGTGAGCGGCACGGAGGAAACCCACCAGAACAGCCAGAACAGCCAGAACAGCCGGTCCGGCGGCCCCGGCCAGGGCGGCGATCCGGCCTGCTGGTCGCACCTGGTGTGCGACGCCTGCGGGCGGGTGCGTGAGCGCCCGGACGGCGAGGTGTGCGAGCACTGCGGCGCCGCGGCGGACACCGCGGCCGAGGCACCCCCTGCGTCCGGCACCCGCTCCCGGGACCGTGACGAGCAGGGCCGGGCCCGTAACGCCCGGCCACGGGACGGCCTCGGGCGGCCGCTGCCGTACGGCGCCCCCGGCGTGGCGCGGCAGCCCGAGGGGGTGCCGCGTACGCCGGCGCAGGCGCTGACCGAGGCGCAGCGGCTGCTGGACGACGGGATGCCGTTCCATGCCCACGAGGTGCTGGAGGACGCCTGGAAGGCCGCGCCGGCGGCGGAGCGCGGGCTGTGGCGGGGGCTGGCCCAGCTGGCGGTGGGTCTGACCCATGCGGCGCGCGGCAATGCCCCGGGCGCCGAGGCGCTGCTCGGCCGGGGGGCGGTGGCCATCGCGCCGTACGCCGACACCGCCCCGTACGGCATCGATATCGCCGGACTGACGGACTGGGCAGCCGGACTGGCGAGGAGTCTGAACGGGTCCGGCGGTCCGGTGCCGGCGGCCGAGACGGCGCCCCGGCTCCGTGCCGGCGCGGCCTAGGGCGGAAGGCGGGCCGGGCCGCCCGTAGCGGTCTACACCTCGCCCTCCGGCGGTCGCCCGCGCCGCCGTCCGTGCCGCCACCAGGCGAGCGCCCCGGCGAGGGCGAGCACCACGGCGCCGACGCCGCCCGCCCACCCCGCGGCGGCGGAGGTCCGGGAGGAGCCGTGGGGTTCGGGCCTCGCGGTGACGGGGTCGGTGGTCAGCGGGCGGGCCTTGGCACGGTCCCCGGAACGGTCCTCGGAGGGCGTACGCACCACCGTGCGCAGGGTGTCGATCGGGCGGGCCAGACCGGCGCTGTCGAAGCCCCAGTCGAGGAGGGCGCCTGCCTCCTTGTAGACGGCGTTGTTCTCGCCGGACCGTGGGTTCATGACGGTGACCAGCAGGGTGCGGCCGTTCCGCCGGGCGGCGGCGACGAGCGTGTTGCCCGCGTGGGTGGTGTAGCCGTTCTTGACGCCGATGATGCCCGGGTAGGGGGTCAGACCGTGTGAACCGGCCAGCATCCGGTTGGTGTTCTCGATCTGGGTGAAACCGTCGCTGGTGGGGAAGCGGGCGCGGGCGGTGGCACAGTAGCGCGCGAAGTCGGGGTCGGCGAGCCCGGCGCGGCCGAAGACCGTCAGGTCGTACGCCGAGGAGACCTGGCCCGGGGTGTCGTAGCCGTCCGGGGACTTCACGGTGGTGTCGCGGGCGCCGAGCTTGCGCGCGGTTTCCTGCATCTCCTGAGCGGTGTCGTCCCAGCCGCCATTCATCGAGGCCAGGACGTGTACGGCGTCGTTGCCGGAGCGGAGGAAGACCCCGCGCCACAGGTCGGCGACCCGGTAGCGCCCGCCCTCCTCGACGCCGACGAGGCTGCTGCCGTCGCCGACGCCCTCGAGGTCGGCGGCGCTGACCTGGCGGACGCTGCCGGCCGGGAACTTCGGCAGCACGGTGACCGCGAACAGGGTCTTGAGGGTGCTGGCCGGGGGCAGTCTGCGGTGCGGCGCCTTGGCGGCGAGGACATCTCCGGTGTCGGCGTCGGACACCATCCAGGACTTGGCGGACAGCCAGTCCGGCACGTCGGGCACACCGGGCGCCGCGCCGACCTGGACACCCGGTCCGGGTGCGGCGGGCCGGGCGCCCGCGGCCCCGGCGGCTGTGGCCCCGCCGGCTGCGGAGTGAGCCGTGGCCGGTATGGAGGTCAGAAAGGTTCCGGCAAGAGCGAGTCCCGCGAGCGCGGCGGCCTTCCTGGAGTACGGCGCGTCGATTGCCATGCCGTCACGCTAAGAACGGCCGCTGCCGCCCGCAGCGTGGGTGCGCCAGACGGACCACGAGGCTCCGGCATGTCCCGCGTGTCGCACCGTGGAGGCCCGCGGCGTGCGGCCCCGCGCCCGGTGGCAGCCGGATGTCGCAGCTGCAAACAGAGACCCGCCCGGTGCGACGGGGGATGCACACCGGGCGGGTTCAAGACCTTTCTACCTCATCCGCCCCCGGTTATGCCTCAAAAACTTGTTCGTTTCTCGATTTCCAGGTCACCGGCAGCGAAATCAGGCCACGCGCGCGCAGGGAGCGCCGACGCCGCAGTTCGGCCTGGGGAAGGGCCAGTCGCAGCCCCGGGAACCGTCCGATGAGCGCATCGAGCGCGGTGACGGTTTCCACCCGGGCCAGCGGCGCGCCGAGGCAGTAGTGGATGCCATGGCCCAGCGCGAGGTGCCCGGAGAGGTCCCGCCCATGGTCGAAGCGGTCCGGATCGGGGAAGCGGGCGGGGTCGCGGTTCGCGGAAGCGACGGCGAGCAGCACGCTGTCACCGGCCGGGATCCGTACGCCGCCGATCTCCAGGTCCTCCTTGGCGAAGCGCCGGATCGCCAGCGGTGCGGGACCGTCGTACCGCATGAACTCCTCGACGACGGCCGGGAGGTCGGCCGGATTGCGCCGCAGCTGGTCGAGCCGGTCGGGATGCTCGAGCAGGCCGAGGGCGGCGTTGCCGATGAGGTGGACGACATTCTCGTAGCCGCCGAAAAGGATGAGGAAGGCGAGCGAGGTCAGCTCGTCCTCGGTGAGCCGGTCGTCGGCCGGGCCGGCGGCGTCGTCGCGCACCGCGATCAGGTCCGAGAGCAGATCGTCGCCGGGTTCCGCGCGCTTGGTCGCGATCAGACCGGTGTAGAACTCCAGCATCGCCCCGATCGCCTGCTTCATCTGCTGCGGCTTGGTCGGATCGGGGGTGATCAGGGTGTCCGTCCAGGCGCGGAAATCGTGGCGGTCGCGCTGCGGCACACCGAGCAGATCGCAGATCACGATGATCGGCAGCTGCCCCGCGTAGTCGGCGATCAGATCCGCCTGACCGCCGCGCTCCTCCATGGCGTCCAGCAGCTCATCGGCAATGCGCCGTACGGGCTCCCGCAGCGCATCGATCCGCCCCGGTGTGAACGCCTTCACCACCAGGCGGCGCACCCGGGTGTGGTCCGGCGGGTCCATGTTGAGCAGATTGGCGTCCAGCGCCGGCGGCAGCGCGAAACCGCTGTATCCGCCGGGTGCGGCATGGCGCTTGTCCAGGGACAGCCGCGGATCGGTGAACGCGCCGCGGACGTCGTCGTAGCGGGTGACCAGCCAGGCGGGCTGCCCGTCGGCCCCGGTGATCCGGTGCACCGGCCCGGCCTCGCGCAGCGCGGCATAGGCGGCGTAGGGATCGTCGAGGAGGGGCGTCACGTCGATGGGGGCGTCGGGGCCGGTCTCGGCGGTGTTCTGCATGGAGCACGACTCTAGACGGACGGTTCACGGCGCGGCGGGGACGGGACGCGCCGGGCGACAACGACGAGGCAGCCATGGGGAGATGGCCATGCCAGGGCGTCAACGGGCGGAGGCAACAGCGGGGCGGCACCGGCGTCGAACCAACCGGTGCCGCCCCTGTCGCGTGCGTGGCCCAGACCCCCGTACCGGGCCACCACGTTCGTGGGGTCGCGTCGTCGCTAGCCGCGCGCCACGGAGCTGCGCTGCCGCAGCTCGGTGAGCACGGTCTCGATCAGTGACGAGTGATAGACATCTGCGACCAGCGCCAAGTGCTCGTATTCCGCGGCGAGTTCGGCACCCTCCGCGTCCGCGCCCGCGCCCGTATCCGTACCGGCGGCCGTACCCGTGGTGACCACCACGCTGTCGGCGCCATGGGCCGGCACATGGCCCACCGCGCGGTTCTCCAGCCCGCGGCGGAGTGCGGCCGCCTCCGCCACGGCGGCCAGCTGGCGGTCGTCGAGCGAGACGGCGCGGGCCCGCTCTCGGGCGATGTCGACGGCGTCGGACTCGACATGGCGGCGGATGCCGCGCTGGACGTCCCGGATCTCCGCCATCTGCCGGTTGGCGCGCCATTCGAGGTCGGCGAACGGCCAGCGGACCGACCACCGCGCGCGCTCCATGGTGACCTCGGGGGTGCCGGCGGTGACGGCCCGCCAGAGGGGCGTGAGGCGGCGCAGGCGGCGCCAGGCGGCGGCCCGGGGGCCGGCGGCGGGCAGGGCGAATCCGGTGAGGACGAGGATCGCCGCCACGGAGGCGCTGAGCGGGGCCACGCCGTTGGAGAGCCAGAGGACCGGGTGGCCCGCCCACGACATGCCGAAGCCGATGAGTTTGCAGGTGCAGTAGAGCAGGCCGAGCCCGCAGCCCGCGCCCATCACCCGCAGACCACGCGCGAGCCAGGAGGCGCCGAACCGGGCGGCGTAGCGCGTGCAGAGCGACGCCAGGCCCGCGAGGCTGGAGCCGAAGATGGCCAGATACAGCACCAGAAAGAGCATCACGCCGGGAGAGCCGGTGTAGGCGGTGCTGAAGTCGCGGGGGTGCTCGACGGCGTCCGGACGGCCGACGGCGAAGCCGACGACGGCCACCGCCCACACCGCCGCCACGCCCCCGACGGCGGCACGCGCCTTGGTCCGCGCGCGGGCCCGCGCGGCCTCGCCCTCGCCCGCCGTCCAGCGCAGCAGCAGGACGAGCGCCCCCGCGGCGAACACCACGACGGAGGAGTAGAGGAAGACCATGGCGAGATTGGCCACGCCGACCAGCCGGTCGAACCAGCGGTAGAGGCTGGGTGCGGAGAAGAGGAAGACCGTCGCCACGCCGCCCGTCATCACACAGGTGAGGCCCAGGTCGGCGTTGCCGCGGTCGCGCATCCAGGCGGCGGACTTGTAGGCGACGAGGGTCCAGGCGACGGCCGCGAAGGAGAGGTAGATGACATCAAACACGCGGCGAGCCCCCGTCCCTCTCCCCGTGCCCGGCCCCATCCCCAGCCTGCTCGTCCCGCTCCTCCTGCTGCTTGCGGATGTGCTGCAGCGCGGGCCCGAGCGCCGCGGCCAGTTCGGCCGCCCGTCCCTCCAGGGGGAGTTCGCGTTCACCGGCCGACGGTGCGACCCGCTCCATCAGCAGCGTGCCCAGCACCTCGGTCTCCCGCTCGGCGAGGTTGTCGTAGCCGTGGTGCCGGGCGAAGCCCGCGGTCAGCCCCATCCGGCGCATGGCGGTGGCCGCGTCGATGGACGGGGTCCACATCCGCAGCGCGTCCTCCGTGATGGCCGGATCCTGCGCATGGCCCAACAGGAGGTGGCTCAGTTCGTGCAGCACGATGTGCGCCTGGTGCCAGGGCGACGTCTTCAGTTCGAAGAAGATCCAGTAGCCGTCGTCGGTGGAGGCCGTCATCCCCGAGACCACACCGTCGAGGCTCATCGGGACCATGTGGACGGGCCGTGCCACACGTGTGGCGACGATGTCGCACATCCCCTGGAGGTCGATGGCGGCGGGCACCGCCAGCTCCTTGATCAGCTGCTTGCACCGCCGGCGTATCTGCCCCACTCGCATGCTCGTCCCGTCCTCGTGCTCGGCCCGCCGCCAGAGAGCGAAGATCTGATCGCGCCCAGCGGTCCGTAGGGGGTCACGTATCGGATCACTCAGCACGCCGCTCACCGCCCTGATCCGGGGGATCGGCCGGCAGATTCATCTGCTGCCGGAACTGGGAGATGATCGTCGTCAGGCTCTCCTGCACCTCCGGCGGCAGCCCGACGGAGCGCAGCGCGATGGCCCGCACCCGCTGATCCCGCATGGCCGCCAGGAAACGGACCTCTTCCTCCACCCGCGCGGCCTGCGGCTGCGAGAGGTCACCCAGCAGATATCCCACCGGTACGGCGAAGAACTTGGCCAGTGCGCGCAGCAGCTCCGGACTCGGGTTCGTACGCCGCCCGTTGCGCAGCATCGATAAGTACTGCTCGGTGACCCTGACCCCGCCGTACTCGCCCGTACCGGCGCTGATCTCGTCCGCCACAAAGGCGTTGGTGTACGGAGCCCCGGCCGGGTGCATATGCGCGAAGAGATGGTTGAGCCGCTCCGCGAGCGTGCTGCCCGCCCCCTTGGACCGGCCCTCGTCCCCTGCCGTCATGCCACCGTCCCCGCCCCTCGGACTCCCGCGGTCCCCTACGGCGGCCGTGGGCCGAGCCCAACGAACAGTTAAGGTCGCCGGGACCTGTGTTCACATCCTTTCATGCCGGGAACGCACTGCACCAGTCTCCTTACGGAACGTCACGACAGCGGACTTAACCGGGAGTTGAGTTCACCCTGCGCACACGGAACGGTCGGCGTCCGGGCTCCCAAGGAGTGCCCGGACGGATGCGGGAGCGGCCGACCCGCCGCCCCTGAGGCCCTCCGGAGACCCTTCGGCCCGGGGGTTAACGTTCCACCATGACCATTTCGAGCCGACCGGGCACAGCGACAGCAACCACCGCGGAAGGTGCCGTACGCGGCACCCACAAAGGCCCGGTGACCGCTTTTCAGGGCATTCCGTACGCCGCGCCGCCGGTCGGTGCGCTGCGCTTCGCGCCCCCGGAGCCGCATCCGGGCTGGTCGGGAATCCGCCCGGCGACGCATTCCGGGCCCGCCGTGCCGCAACACCCTTCGGCGCTGGCCTGGCTCACCGGCCAGGCCACTCCGGAAGGCTCCGAGGAGGGCTGCCTGAACCTCAACGTCTGGAGCCCTGCCGCGGCGGTGCGCGACGCGGGGCCCCGCCCGGTGCTGGTGTGGTTCCACGGCGGCGCCTTCACCAGCGGTTCGGGCGGCGGGGGCGATGTCGACGGCGCCCGGCTCGCCGCGCTGGGCGATATCGTCGTCGTCACCGCCAACTTCCGTATGGGGCCGCTGGGTTACCTCCATCTGCCGGAGATCGGCGCGGACAACCTCGGGCTGCTGGACCAGACCGCGGTACTGCGCTGGGTACGGACGAACATCGCAGCGTTCGGCGGCGATCCGGACCTGATCACGGTCGGCGGTCAGTCGTCGGGCGCGTACTCGGCCCTGCTGCTGGCGCTCTCCCCGGACGCCGGACCGCTGCTGCGGCGGGTGATCGCCCAGAGCGCTCCGCTGAACCTTCCCCCGCAGGATCCGGCGCAGGCGGCCGAGACCGCCGCATCGTATCTGCGGGTGCTGGGCGTCTCCGGGAACACCACGGCGCAGCGGGCCGCCGCCCTCCGCGCCCTTCCCGTGGGCCAACTGCTCGACGGATACCGCGAGTTGCGGAACGAGGCGCTGCGGGCCGGCCGCACCGCGCCGCCGATGTATCCGGTGCTCGGCGGGGCCGGACTGCCCCGGCCGCTGCTCGGCGCGGCCGCCGACGGCGGGCTGCGCGGGATCGACGTCCTGGCCGGGACGACGGCCGACGAGATGGCCGCCTTCTTCGCCCGTGACGAGCGGATCCGCGCGGCGGACCGGGAGGACGCGATACGGATGCTGACCGCCTGGGTGGGCGGCCGCGACCGGGCGGAGGAGATCTACGGCCGGTCCGAGGAACGGCACCCCGGCGCCGCTCCGGCGCGGATCCTCACCGACGCGGCGTCGGACCTCAACTTCCGCACGGGGGTCCGGGAGATCGCCGGACGGCGCGCAGAGCACGGCGAGCCGACGTACGTCTACCGCTTCGACCGGCGCCCGCCCGGCGACGACGGAACCATCGGCGCCGCGCACTGCGCCGAACTCCCCTTCCTCTTCGGCAATCTCGAGGCCTTCCGGGGCAGCCCGCTGCTCGGCGACCTCGGCGGTCCGGGAGACCCACGCCGCGCACGCGCCGAGGCGCTCGCCCGGACGTTCGGTGGGGCGCTCGCCGCGTTCGTGGCGACCGGTTCGCCGAACGGGGAGGGCCTGGCGGCCTGGCATCCGTACACCGAGGAAGCGGCGGACGGGGCCTCGGTCAGGGTGTTCGAGGAGGACGCAGGATCAGGATGAGGTCGCGGGCCTGCCGGCCCCCCCTCAGCGGAGCTCCGCGGTCGTCAGGAGTCTCAGCTGGGCCTCCACCCAGGCGGTGGGCATGCCGTCGGGGTCGCCCTCGGCCAGGGCCTTCGAGAGCGCCGTGACCCGCTCCGCTGCGGTGTGCAGACCCACGGCGGACAGTGCCGCCGCCGCATCGCCGAGGCGGCGGCGGACGCCGGGCGGTACGTGGCGCAGGCCGTGGTGGGCGGCGTCGGCGCAGGCGGCGAGCGCGGTGTGGAGGGCGTCGTCCACCGGGTCGTACGGTCCCTGCCCGTCCTCGGGGGCGGCGTCGAGGTCCGTGGAGCCGTCCCCGGGCGCGAGGTCGGGGAGCACCGGGCCGTCGTCGGTCAGTACGGCGAGGGGGCGCAGGGTGATGCGGCCGCCGGAGCGGTGTACCAGACCGCTGAGGTAGCGGGGGGTGCCGAGCTCCCCTGCCAGGGCGGCGGCCAGGCAGTCCAGCGCCGCCGGGCTCGCGCCGTCGTAGGTGGCGGTCACCAGGGCCGTCGTTCCCGCCGCGTCCGCGATGACGGCGTCGAGCCGCTGGTCGCCGGGGTCGTAGCCGATCGTGTGCACCTCGGCCACGGGCACCGCCCGGACCAGCTCGGCCTCGACCCTGGGGCGGATCAGCTTCGGTGGCAGCCCGGACAGTTGGCGTTCCAGCGTGGCAAGGTCCGGGGCCGTCACGGATGCGGGCAGACGCCGCCAGTCCTGGCTGCCGCCCAGCGGGGTGACGCCGGTCCTGGCGACCCGGCCGGCTGCCAGGCGGACGACCCGGCTCGCGCTGCGGGACGCGGATTCGGTCACCACCTGCCCGGTGGCCAGGGTGCGCAGCGGTATGCCGCCGAGTCTGCGGGCGGCGAGCTGCGCGCCGGTCGGCGGCCGTTCCTCGTCCTCGGGCACCGGCCAGTGTTTGCGGAGCACCAGGACCGTGCCGCTCTCGGGGTGCGCGAAGAACAGCTCGGCGGTGCGCCCCGTGTCGCCGCCGCCGATCCGGCAGCCCAGGCCGGTGAGGTGTACCCGGCGCAGCGGCGTTTCGGCGGGCTCGTCGCTGCCCAGCACCCGGGAGCGGGGGCTGTCGCCGCCGTTGACCGCCGCCCGGTGCCGGGCGTGGAGCTCGGTGAGGAGTTCGGCGAGGCGCTCGGGGCGGTGCCGGGCGGTGCGGTCCCGGTAGGCGTCCAGCTGCTCGACCAGTTCGTTCAGGGCGGCGGCCGGCCAGCGCAGTCCCTGCTTTTCCAGCTCCCGCGCGGCGCGGCGCAGCGCGGCCGTCGCCACGGCGCCCGCGTGCACGGCACCGTCGAGCAGCAGCTCATCGGCCAGGCCGACGACGGAGGCAAGTCCGGGGCGGGTACCGGGGGCGGCGATGGAGCCCTTCGGGCCGCCTCCCACGTCGAGTCGGACGTCATCGGCGTCCAGCCCCCGCTCGTCCGCCGCGCGGAACGCCCATACGGCGAGGACGACCATCTCGTGGCGGGCGGCATCGGCGGCGTCGGTGTGGGCGTAGCGCACCTCGCCGGGCACCAGGAACCGGACCGTGCAGGAGCGCAGTTCCGCGCGCGCCACGGGATCGGCGGGGGTGGGGCGGATCAGCCGCGCCGGGAAGCCGGCGGTGAGGGCGCGGCGGGCGGCGGCGACGGCCGGTGCGCCGTACAGGGCGGTCAGGGCGTCGTCGTCGACGCTGCCCGGTGACCAGGGGGTGAAGGGCCCGGATGCCTCGTCCGTCTGCTGCCGGCCGAACTGCCGTTGGTACGCCAGGACCAGGCCGATGCGGTGACGGCAGACGCCGGACGCCGCGCAGGAGCAGGATGCCTCTTGGAGATCGGCGTCGGGGGGCAGCGCGGTGGTCACGCCGTCGTCGAACCTGCCCCGGACGGTGCCGTCCTCGCCGGTCTCGACGGCCGGCACCGTACCGGCGTCGAGGGCCTTGGCCGCGCGTTTGACCAGGCCGCGGTTGGCCAGCGCGGCGAGCGCGTCGGGGGTGAGGGTGAGCAGGTCGTCGCGGGTCATCGGCCCAGCCTTTCCGCGACGAACGCCGCGAGTTGCCCGGGGGTCATGGCGCCGACATGGGCGCCGGCATCGGCCAGCCGCTGCGCCAGCCCGTGGTCGTAGTCGGGGTTGGCCGCCTCGTCGAGTGCGGCGAGGCCGAGCACCTGTGTGCCCTGCTGCACCAGCTCGCGCACCGTACGGACCAGCCACTGCCCGTCGCCGCCCTCGTAGAAGTCGGTGATCAGCGCGACGATCGTCCGGCGGGGGTTGTCGATGAGCGAGGCGCCGTACGCGACCGCCTTGGCGATGTCCGTACCGCCGCCCAGCTGGGCGGTCATCAGCAGCTCCACCGGGTCCGTGACGTCCTGGGTGAGGTCGACCACGCTGGTGTCGAAGGCGACCAGATGGGTGCGCAGGCCCGGCAGGCCCCACAGGCAGGCGGCGGTGACCGCCGAGTGGATCACCGAGGCCGTCATCGACGCGGACTGGTCCACCAGGAGGATCAGCTGCCACTGCTTCATATGGCGCCGGGTGCGGGAGAAGAACCGGGGGTTCTCGATGGCCAGTCGGCGGGCCTCGGGGTCGTAGTGGGCGAGGTTGGCCCGGATGGTGGCGCGGAAGTCGAAGTTACGCGCCTGACGGAACCGGCTGGGGCGGCGGACCCGGGTGCCGGAGAACGACTGCCGGATCTCGGGTTTCAGCCGCTCCATCAGATCGCGGACCACGGCCTCGACGATGCGCCGGGCGAGGGCCAGCACCTGAGGGTTCATCAGGTGTTTGGTGCGCAGTACGGCGCGCAGCAGCGTGGCATTGGGCTCGATGCGGGCCAGGACGTCCGGGTCGGTGACCACCTCCTGGATGTCGTACGTCTCGACGGCGTCCCGCTCCAGCCGTTCGATGGTCTCCTTCGGGAACAGGCGGTGGATGCCGTCGAGCCACTCCACGGTGGTGAGCGCGGAGGGTTCGGACCCGCCGCTCCGTTTCCGGTCGGCGTCGTGGCCGTCCTCGGCGGCGCCCGCACCGTCGGCTCCCTCCGCACCGTCCGTGCCACGCACCCCGCCGATGCGTATCTGCCGGCCCGCCCGGTCCGGGTCGCGGCCGTAGAGCCATTCCAGTGCGGCGTCGCGCTCGGCGGCCTCGCCCTGCAGGGCACCCGTACGGCGCTCGGCCGGGGCGCCGAGGATCAGCCGCCAGCGTTCGAGTTCGGGGTCCGGCGCCGTCATGAAGTCCCCTTTGTGCGTGTTGAGTTGATGACAGCGGGGTAGTTGCCGACGGGGCCGAGCCCCTCCCGGGCCAGGAGGCGGGTCACCCGGTCCTCCAGGGCCATCGCCTCGGCGGCGAGCACCGGATCGGCCGCCGTCCGGGTCAGCCCCCTGGCCGAGCCGCGCAGCCCCCGGCGGTCCAGCAGGCCGCGGGCGATGGCCTCCCGTTCGCGGGGCGGGAAGTACGCGAACGCCTGACGGAGGGCAGGCAGCGCCACCAGGAACTCGTCCCCCGTCATGGCGGAGACCACGGTGTCCAGCACCCCGAGGACGCTCTCGCTGTCGCGCTCCCTCCCGTCGCCCAGCACCTCGGCCCTGGCCAGCGCGAACAGCCCGGCGAGCCAGTCGCCCAGCACATCGGGGCCGGCCGTCCCGGCGATGGCCTCGGCCGGGTCCGGGGCGGGGCCGGCTCCCTTCCCGTCCTGGCCGTCGCTCGCGTTCTCGCTCTCGCTCCTGTTCTCGTTCTTGCTCCCGCTCTCATTCTCGCTCGCACCGGTGGGCCGTTCGCCGGCCAGCGACCAGCACAGGCCGAAGGCGGCGCCACGCAGATCGGGCGGTGCCGTGGTGTCCGCGCTGATCCGGCGCGCGGTGGCCAGCGCCGGCGCACGGTCCAGGGCGAGTTGCTCCCCGGCGTGCACCAGCGCATCCCGGACCGCCGCCAGGGCATACAGCCGCGCCCGGTCGGCGGGCGCGGGGCCGCCGTGCACCCCCTCGGCCAGCCACAGGATCCGGGTGACGGCGGCGCTGATGACGGCGCCGAGCAGCGGGCTCCTGGCCACCCCCAGGAGGCGGTCATGCCGCCACAGGCCGAGCACGGTGGCCAGCGCCCTGCCGAGCTCGCCCAGGTCCACCGCCGCCGCAACTCCGGCATCGATGGCGTCGATCGCCCCCTCCGAGAGCTCGGCGAGCCCGCAGAGGGCGACGTCGAACAGCACCCCGGCGAGCAGCCCGGCGTCGTTGCCCGCATCGGCGATCCGCTCCCGCAGCAGTGCCGCCGCGGCATCCCGCAAGGTGGCGCCGTAGGCTCCCGCTTCGATCAGCCGGGGCAACCGGCGGTCGGAGAGGGACAGCTGCCAGCGCTCCTTCAGCACCGCATCGGCCCCGGTGGCTGGCCCCGACTGCCGTACGCATCCCGGGATGCCGAGCACCCGCAACCGGTGCAGCACCCTGCTACGGCGCAGCCCCCGGTCGTCGGCGAGGTCCAGGACCGGCGCCGACACCCCGGCCGGATCCAGGCCGACGCGCTCGAGCTGCGCGGTCGCGTCATGGACCAGAGGGGGCATCGGGGTGTCCGGATGCAGCCGGCCGACCCGGTCGCCGCTGAACGCCGCCACGAGCTCCGCCACGACCGGGTGGGCCCCCGGGGCCAGCGGTCCGCGTGCGGCCCAGGGCAGCCGCTGCCCCAGATCGTCCGAGACCAGCGCCCCGGCCAGGCCGTCCAGCACGTCCGTACGGGAGGGGATGCGAGGGCCGCGCAACTGGGCGAGGCCCTCGGTCATGGCACGGGCCGCGATCAGATCCGCGGTGGACACCACCTGCCCGCGCCTCCGCAGCTGGGTCACCGCCTCCGCGGCCAGCCCGTCGGCGGCGGCCCGCGCCCCGCCGTCCCACAGCCGTTGGTAGTACTCGGGCGACGGCATGCCCGACTCATAGCCGGTGAAGGCGTCCAGCCGCCGGAAGGAGTACGGCACGAGGTAACTGGCCGCCACCGCCTCCTCGGGCGGCCGGGGCACCTCGGGCCAGCCGCTTTCCCCGGCCGTCTCCTGGGCGGACAGGGCGCGCAGGGCCGGCTGGTGGAACCCGCCGGTGACGACCACGACCGGCCGGTCACCGGCCTCGGCGACCGCCGCCCTGACCCACCGCGCCATATACGCCTCGCGGGCCAGATCGTCCTCCCCCGCGCGCTCCTCCCCACGGATGAGAGAGAAATAGGCCGAGAGCCGCTCCGCCAGCCCGTGCTCCTCGAGCCCGAGCTCCAGAGGCCCCTTCTCTGCCTGCCCCGTCTCCTCGGGCCTCGTCCCTACCGGCCTCTTCTCCCCTCCTTCTACGGATTCGGCCCCGGATTCGGATTCGGGTTCGGGTTCGGGTTCGGGTTCGGCCTCGGATTCGACCTCGAAGAGGTGGTCCCAAAGGACGTCCTCGTTGTCGATCCCGAAGGTCTTGCAGAGGCGGTCGACCGCCTCCGCACCCCAACGGTCCGCGTCGGCATAGCGGTTGCTGCGCCCTGCGAAGGCGGGGTGCCAGGCGGGCAGGTCGATGAACCGCACCTCGGCGCCGCACGCCCGGCCCGCGCTGAGGGCCACCCACTCCGGGGAGTACGCACACAACGGCGCCCAGGAATTCTGATAGCGCTCGCCGTCCCGGTAGGAGCTGAACACCGCTATCGGCAGGTCATGCCCGAGCAGCAGCTCATCGATCCGGTCGTTGACATCGGCCGGCCCCTCCACCAGGACGAACGCCGGACGCAGCGACTCGATGGTCGAGGCCACCAGCCGGGCGCAGGCCGGACTGTGATGGCGGACCCCGACGAAACGGACTGTCACTTGGCCGTCCCCCCGCCTACCGGTCCGGCAGAAGGTGCCGGGCGCGGTGGAGTGCCTTCCACTGGGCGCCCTTCTTCCGCGGCACCCGCTGCTCCAGATAGCGACGCAGCCGGGCGAGGTCCTCGGCGTTGTCCTTCGCCGCCGTGCCCGCCAGGCACTCCACGATGTCGGCGGGCGTGCCCGCCTCGCCCCGCAGATACCAGCCGCGCAGACCCACGGCGTGGGCGACCGAGACCGCCTCGGCGGTACTCATCACGGTGGAGAGCCGGTCACCCGGCCCGCCACCGCGTTCCGCCTCCGCGCCGCCGGTGCGCAGCTCGCGGAACGTCGTGACCAGCACCTCCAGTACGTCCCGGGGCGCCGGTATCGCCACCCCGGATCGCTGCAGCAGGGTGTTGGCCTCCTGCTCGACCAGGTCGAGCTCGGTCGCCAGGTCGGCGATGGGGAACACCGTCTCGAAGTTGAAGCGGCGCTTGAGGGCCGCGCTCATCTCGTTGACACCGCGGTCGCGGGTGTTGGCGGTGGCGATGACGTTGAACCCCTCGGCGGCGAAGACCATGCCGTCGGCGCCGGTCAGCTCGGGGATGGCGAGCGCCCGCTCGGACAGCAGCGAGAGCATGGAGTCCTGGACCTCGAGCGGACAGCGGGTGATCTCCTCGAACCGCACGATCTTGCCCTCGGTCATCCCGCGCAGCATCGGCGCCGGCACCAGGGACCGAGGAGAGGGCCCCTCGGACACCAACAGGGCGTAGTTCCAGGAGTACTTGATCTGGTCCTCGGTCGTGGCCGCGCCGCCCTGGACGGTCAGGGTGGATGCCCCGCTGACGGCAGCGGCGATCAGCTCGGACAGCAGCGATTTGGCGGTGCCCGGCTCGCCGACCAGCATGAGCCCGCGGCTGGTCGCCAGGGTGACCAGGGCACGGTCGACCAGGGCGGGGTCGCCGACGAACTTCCGGCTGACGCCGCGCTTGTCGTCCCCGACGATGAACCGCCGCGCGGCATCCAGGCTCAGCGCCCAGCCGGGCGGCCGGTGGCCGTCGTCGCCGTCGCGCAGCCGGGCCAGCTCATCGGCGAACCTGGCCTCGGCGGGCGGCCGCTGCGCGACGGCGGTTTCGGTCTCGTCCGGTACGGGTGGGGATGTCATGGTGTGGTGCCTCACGGTCCAGGGGGTCGGTGCAGCAGGTCGCTTCAGCAGATCGGTACGGGAGATCGGCTCGAGAGATCGGCTCAGGCGGTGGGCGCGGTCAGGTCGATGAGGTCGGTGAGCAGTTCGCTGAGGGTGACCGGGTCGATGTCGGCAAAGCGCGGCTCTGCACCGGACGGCAGGAGACGGCCGTCGTCGGAGCAGGCGCTGATCCGGACATGGGTGACGGCCTGCTCGGGGCGTTCGTAGGGCGCTCGGACGACGATGCCCGGGTTCAGGCCGACGACCACACAGCGGTTGCCGGGTATCTCCCGGGAGATCCACGGCTGTACGCCCCCGTCCTGGGGCGCGGACCGCCGCCACCCCCGCTTCTCCAGACCGAGGACCTTGCCGGTGGCCACGGTGAGGTCGTGGAAGCGCTCGAGCTCGGTGCCGTTCCGCTCGTCGTCGCTCAGCGCATGGACGGGCCGTTCGAGCTGGGCGAAGGGCTGGAGGATTTCGTAATCGGCGAACACCTCCGCCCATTCCCCGACCGCGTCGAGGTGGACGGGGTGGACGATGCCGACCGTCGCGGAGTCCGGCAGGGCCAGGGTCTCGTCCTCGACGTCGGCGAGCGTGCGGTCCTCCGCCAGGCGGAAGTCGCGGCGGATGTCCCCGTGTTCACCGGTCCACACCACTCGCCGGGCAAGGTGCCACAGCAGCGGATGATCGGCGAAGGCCGCCCGGAACTCGGCCAGGGACCAGCGGTGCTGCGTCACCATCGCCCGCTCCATGCGCCGGATCTGGTCCGCGGCGACGACCCGTACGTCCTTCTTCAGCCCCGCGAACCGCCGGTGTGCGAGCGGCCCGAGGACCTGGTCGTCGCGGACACCGGGCCGGGGAAGGTTCTTGCGCCGCTTGCCGTCCTCGTCGGTGACATACGGCCGCAGCTGCTCATCGAAGCCGGCGGTGAACCGGCGCCTGCCGTAATCGAGGACCAGGCTGCCGTTCGGCTCCAGGCCGAAGCCGGGCACCAGCCGCTCGGCGAACTGCTCCGCGGTCAGCCCGCGCTCGCGGGCGAGCCGGTCGAGGTGATCCCAGGCCGTCTTCCTGACGCTGCTGTGCCTGGTCCGCTGTGCGATGCCGCTCAGATGCATCAGGGCGACGTCGCTGCCGATGGCGGCCAGCACCTCCACCCCGGTCACCGCCTTGCGGTAGTGGCCCCGCCGCGGCCAGGTGCGGATGAGGTGGGTGAGCTCGCGCGCCGTCTCGTCGCCGCCGAGCCGCTCCAGCGCGGCCAGCGCCCAGGCCGGCTCCTGGCGCGCCTGCCGGAACAGCGCCCAGACGAATTCGTCCAGCGACGCCGGTTCGCACAGCTCCTTGACGACGTCGATACCGGCGGACGCCTGCCCGGCGGGCCCTGCCGCACCAGGATCGGCCATCGCCAGCATCCCCACCAGATGCCGGACGGCCGGCACCGGCAGGGCCTGGCGGCCCCCGCGCACCAGCACCTGCGGCAGCAGATGGACATCGATCTCGTCGCCCGCGGCCGGCACCGCACCGGCCTCGCCCCCGCTCCCCCAGGGCGGGTCGACCAGCACTGCGGGCAGCGCGTCCGGCGTGGCCTCCGCCACCCACTCCCGCGCCCGCATGGCCGCGCCTATCGTCTTCCGGGCGTTGTCGGACAGCGTCGGGACCACGTCCTCGACGAGCGCGGGGTGGGCCCTGAGGTGCTCGCGCAGCAGCCGTCCGGCCATCCGCGCCCTGCGGGAGGCGCCGGTGGCCGCGCCGGCCAGCAGCCGCAGCGCCCGCACCGGGAACCGCTGCTTCGCCTCCAGTACGGCCCCGTGCACGCCCGGCCGACCGAGCCGGGCGGCCAGCGCGCCGAACGCCTCATCGCCCGGCATCGCGGCCAGCACCCCGTACACGGCGTTGAGGTGCCCGGGGTGCGGCACCCGGTCCTCGTCGAGGAGCGCGACCAGCGTCGGCACCAGCGCGGGGCCGACCCCCTCGGCCACGGTGTGCACCACCGCCGGAATCTGCAGCCATGCCTCGCTCTGGCGCTCCCGCAGCAGCGCGAGCTGCTCCCCCGAGCTCAGCGCGCCGACCAGCAGGGGCGAACGCCTCGCATACCTGGCCGTCAAGGGGGTCGCGACCAGCTCGTCCCCCCAGTCCTCCCGGGTGGGCACCAGATAGGAGACCACCACTCGCTGATACTGGGTCAGCCGATGGTCCGCCAGCGCCGCGACCACCTCCTGGTACTCCGCCTCCCCGGCGGCCGCCAGCAGCTCCCGGGTCCGGCGCGCGGCCCCCTCGATGTCGTCGAAACCGGAGGCGGAGCTGTCGTCCTCCAGGACCTTCACCCAGCCGTCGAACGTGGGCTTCTTCTTCCGGTGCAGTACGAGCACGCGGCTGAGCTCCGCGGTGGCCACCGCGGCGAAGAGCAGCCCGTGCTGCGCCGCCCAGGCGTCCGTGAACCCCTCGCACTTCTCCTCGTCCCACCCCGACATCGACCAGATGACCGCCGCGACCACGGCCGCGCCCAGCGGATCCGGCTCCCCGCCGAGATGGGCCCGCGCCGCCTCCGCCATCTCCTTGTTGCTCGAGCTGTGGTCCAGCACCCCGTCCAGGTCGTCCCGGACCTTCGTCAGCCGGCGCCGGATGACGGCCGCCGCCCGCGTGTCGATCTCGACCGGCGGCCCGTCGATCCCTCCGGGCCGCACATGCACCCGCTCCCGCCACTCCTCCGGAACCACGAACGCATCCTCGTCCGCCGCACCGACCGCGCCGCCGCTTCCCCGCTCCGACCCGACCATCCGTGCCTCCCCGTTGAACATCAACATCGGTGGCGCCAAGACTAGTTCGGGGGTCTGACACTGCCCTCCGAGAGGCCATGAGGGCGGGGTGCGTCCCGAATTGCGGGGACCCCTGCACGGCGTATCGCCGCGCGCCGGGACGGCCCGCACCGACCCCGGCTCGAGGACGACCGGACGGTCCGGAAGCAGATCGCCGAGTACCCGACCACCCGTACATCGTGATCTTCCGGGCGCCGCACCGGCCCCGGAAATGACGAGGGGCCCTGCCTCACCGAAGTGAAGCAGGGCCCCTCACCTGGGCCGAAGCCCTGGAAAACCGTCGGGACGACAGGATTTGAACCTGCGACCCCTTGACCCCCAGTCAAGTGCGCTACCAAGCTGCGCCACGTCCCGGTTTGCCCGTTCCGGCGGGGAGATGTCCCGGACCGGCCGTGCACAAGAACAATACCCCATGTCAGCGGGTGGGTGCCGCCATATTCGGGCACGGCGGGCCGGTGGGGTGGGTGGCGGGGATGAGTACCGGTACTCATGCGCCCGCGTCGCGGTGCCGCCACGCTACGCGCATGACTACTCCATCGATTCAGCGGCCGACGACCACGGCGTTCTTCGTTCAGGCCGCGATCTCGTTCGGGCTGTCGCTGGTGGCGCTGGTGATCGGGATCATCAGGCTGCCGGTCGGGCCCTGGGAGCGCGGGTTTCTCGCCCTCGGGCTGGTCTTCGTGGTGTCGTCGGCGTTCACGCTGGCCAAGTGCGTGCGCGACCGGCAGGAGGTCGCCGAGGTGACGAACCGGGTGGACAAGGCCCGGATCGACAAGATCCTCATCGAGCAGGACGTCTTCAACTCGGGCAGCCAGACCTGATCGCGGGCGGCCCGGGCAGGCACCGGGCCCCCGCCTCCCCGTCTTGACCTCAAGGGAACTTGAGGTTGCAGGCTCTGTCGCATGACGCACGCAACCAGCACCGCGATCGCCGCCCCCTCCGGTTTCGCCGAACTGCCGTATCTCATGGGCCTGATGACGGGCGATGAGAAGCACGGCCCGGCCGCCACTTCCACCCTCGATGCCCTCTGGGTGCTGTACGACCGGGTGCTGCGGGTCTCCCCCGCCACCGCCACGCACCCCGGCCGGGACCGTTTTCTGCTCTCCAAGGGGCACGGCCCGATGGCCTACTACGCCGTGCTGGCCGCCAAGGGCTTCTTCCCCGCCGACTGGCTGCCCGGCTTCGGCGGGTACGACTCGCCGCTGGGGCACCACCCCGACCGGCGGCTCGTCCCCGGCGCCGAGATCGGCAGCGGCTCGCTGGGACACGGACTGCCGCTCGGTGTCGGCACCGCGCTCGGGCTGCGGGCGCAGGGCCGTACGGAACCGGCCGTCTGGGTGCTGATCGGTGACGCCGAACTGGACGAGGGCAGCAACCACGAGGCGCTGGCCTACGCGGGCGCCACCGGGCTGGACCGGCTGCACACGCTCGTCATCGACAATTCCTCCGCCACGCACGGCCGCCCCGGCGGGATCGCGGCCCGTTTCGAGGCCGCCGGCTGGTCCGTTGCCACCGTCGACGGCCGCAACCACGAGGCGCTGTACGAGGCCTTCAGCGCGCCGCACCCGGGCCGCCCCCATGCCGTGGTCGCCCGCGTCGAGCCCAAGGACGCCTGACCGGCCGCCCCCTCCCTTCCCTCCCCCCACCAGTACTTCGAACCAGCATCTCGAAAGGTCTCAGTGATGGACGCAATGACGGGCGCAGTGACGGACGCCAGGACGGACGCAGCGGAGACGGTGTCGGACACCATGCGCGAGCGCTTCGCCTCGGTCACCTCGCGGCTGCTCGACGAGGACCCGCGGCTCGCGGTCGTCCTCGCCGAGATCGGCAGGGACGGTTTCGCCGATGCGGCCCGGCGTCATCCGGACCGGGTGGTGAACGTGGGCATCAGGGAGCAGCTGCTGATCGGGGTGGGCGGCGGACTGGCGCTCACCGGGCTCCGGCCGGTTCTGCACACCTTCGCCAGCTTCCTGGTGGAACGGCCCTTCGAGCAGGTGAAGCTGGACTTCGGGCACCAGGGCGTGGGCGGCGTGCTGGTCAGCGCCGGTGGCTCGTACGACTGGCCCAGCGGCGGCTTCACCCATATGGCGCCGGGTGATGTCGGTCTGCTGGACACGCTCGACGGCTGGACCGTGCATGTGCCCGGCCACCCGGACGAGGCGGAGACGCTGCTGCGCCGGGCCGCCGCGGCCGGTGACGACAAGGTGTATGTGCGGCTGTCGGTGCAGGTCAACGAGGCGCCGCGGCCGGTGGACGGGGTCCGTTTCCTGACCTTGCGGGAGGGGCGTGGCGGGGTTGTGGTGGCGGTCGGGCCGATGCTGGACAACGTCCTCGCCGCGACCGGGGGGATGGATGTGACGGTGCTGTACGCGACGACCGTGCGGCCCTTCGACACGGCGACACTGCGGGCCGCGATCGGTACGGGCGGCGCCGCGAAGGTCGCGATCGTGGAGCCGTATCTGGCCGGCACCTCCACCCGCTTCGCGAACGAGGCCCTGGAGGACCTTCCGCACCGGGTGGTCGGGCTCGGCGTCGGCCGCCAGGAGCTGCGCCGTTACGGGGGGATCGACGAGCACCTGGCGGGACACGGACTCGACCCGCACAGCCTGCGCGAGCGGATCGCCGGGTTCCTGGGGCGGTAGCCGGGCGTGCCGGATATGCCAGGTGCGTCAGGTGCCTCAGGTGCGTCAGGTGCGTCAGGTGCGTCAGGTGCGTCAGGTGCGTCAGATGCGCTTGTCCAGCCACGCCAGCAGGTCGGCCTGGACCTCGTCCCGGTTCGTCTCGTTGAGGATCTCGTGGCGGGCGTCCGGGTACGCCTTCCAGGTGAGGTCGCGGGTGCCCAGGTAGCGGAAGTCCTCCAGGAGTTCATGGACCAGGGTCAGGCGCTGGTTGCAGGGGTCCTGGTCGCCGACGGCGACGTGGACGGGAAGGCCGCGCGGGATACGGGCGAGGTTGGCGGGGTCGTTGATCTTGCGGATGGCCTGGATCCAGTCGAGGGCGAGTCCCGCGCAGAAGGGGAAGCCGCAGTCGTCGTCGGCGACATAGCGGTCCACCTCGGCGGCGTCGCGGGAGAGCCATTCGTAGCCGGTGCGGTGGGGGAAGGCGTCGTTGAAGGAGCTGAAGTTACGGGGGATGAAGGACGAGAGGTGGCTCCGGCCGTGGGTGGCGATCTCCGCCTCGAGTGCGGTGACGGAGCCGTCGATGTCCAGGCCGGGCAGGGTGCGGAAGGTGCCGGAGAGGATCAGTCCGGCCAGGTCGGCGCCGTACTCCTGGGCGTAGTCGCGGGCCAGCATCGAGCCCATGCTGTGGCCGAGCAGGACCAGGGGGACGCCGGGGTGCTCGGCGGCGGCGTGGTTGCCGATGCCCTTGAGGTCGGCGACGATCGCCCGCCAGGAGTCCTCGCCGACGACGCCGCGGCCCCCGGTGGCGGGCGCGGTGGCCCCGTGGCCGCGGTGGTCGGAGGCGATGACGCCATAGCCTTGGCCGGCCAGGAAGCGGGCGAAGCGGTCGTAGCGGCGGCCGTGTTCCGCGGCGCCGTGCGCGATCTGGACGAGGGCGCGCGGCCGGGTGGACTCCGGAAGCCAGGTGTAGGTGGCGATACGGGCGCCGTCGGGGGCCTGGTGGAAGTCCTGCCGCATGACCTGCATGGCGTCGTCCATGGCTGCGTCGTCTCCTGACTGCCGGGGTGGTGGCCGAGATCGTCGGCGCCCACTCTTCCGGTCGCGGCGGGGTCCGCCAAGAGGGGCGCGCGTGCCGTGGTTGACCCCTGACCCGCGTGACATGACACGATCATGCGGTTCTTTCCGGGCATCTGTGCCGCAACCCCCTTTCGCAGGAGGAACGTTGGACACCACGGACCGTTGTGAGGGCCTGTCTCCCGAACCGCCGTCGCCCGCCCCGATTCCGCCGTCCGGCCCGCCCGGCCCGCCCGGTCTGTCCCGGCGCAGATTTCTGCAGGGCACGGCGTCGGCCGCCGCCACGACGGGGCTGGCCTCGGTCGCCGCCCCCGCCACCGCATTAGCGCAGGATGCCGGGGCGGCCGGCGCGACGCTTTCCTTCACCGCCGCCACCAATGGCGCGGCCTCCCTCTCCCCGGCGGGTGACCGGCTGATCGCCGAGGTCCAGAACGTCCTGTGGTCGCTGCCCCGCAAGGGCGGCACGGCGGTGGCCCTGACGCCGCCCGATCTGGAACCCACCCGTCCGGTGCACTCCCCCGACGGCCGCCGCATCGCCGTCTGCGCCTACCGGGGCGGCAATTTCCATCTGTGGACGCTCGCCGCCGACGGCAGCGGCCTGACGCAACTGACCGACGGCCCCTGGGACGACCGGGGCCCCGCCTGGTCACCCGACGGGACCCGGATCGCCTTCGCCTCGGAGCGGGGCGGCGATGCGGTGGCGGGCGGGCCGTACCGGATCTGGGTGCTGGAGGTGGCGACGAAGCGGCTGACGCGGGTGACCGGGCTGCCCGGCCAGGACGGTCCCCACCAGGACGGCGCCTGGGAGGACTTCGATCCCTGCTGGTCGGCGGACGGCTCCCGGATCACCTTCGTACGGGGCACGGTCACGGGCACCACCCTGACGTCCCGCACGGTGGCGTCGGTGCCCGCCGACGGCGGCGGCGCGGTGCGCACCGAGCACACGGAGACGGCCGCCGCCCAGGTGATGGCGCCGGCCCTGTCCCCCACCGGGCGGCTGGCCTATCTGCGGACCACCGACTATCCGGGCCCGACCTGCGCCCTGGTGGTCGACGGCGCGCGGGTCGAGGTCGGGGGCGATGTGGAGCCGGTACCGCCGCGCTGGGTCTCCGGGGACGCCCTGCTGCTGACGGTGGGCGGGCAGTTCCGGATCGTCCCGGTGGACGCCCCGCAGCGGGCCGAGACCGTCCCGTTCCGGGCCGAGCTGCCCCTTGACCGCCCGGAGTACCGCGTCAAGGACTACGGTTTCGAGCGGACGGCGGCGGGACCGGTGCGCGGGGTGCATCTGCCCGCCCTCTCCCCCGACGGCCGCAGGATCGCCTTCGCCGCACTCAACTCCCTGTGGATCGCGCCCACTTCGGGCGGCAGCACGCCGCGCCGGATCGTCCGGGCCGCGGCCACCCGGTACGTCCTCGCGCCGAGCTGGTCACGCGACGGCCGTTCGCTGGTCTATGCGGACGACCGGGACGGACTGTTCGCCGTCCGCCGCCGCGATATGGCCTCCGGCGAGGAGACCGTGCTGGCCACCGGCGGCCGGGTGCAGCCGGCGCTGTCGCCGGACGGCGGGCGGCTGGCCGCGCTCGACATGTCGGGGAACCTCGTCGTACGGACCCTGGCGGACGGCCGCGAGAAGGTGCTGGCCGCGCCGATGGGCGGGGGCGGGCTGCCGGGGCGCCCCAGCTGGTCGCCCGACGGCCGCTGTCTGGCGTACTGCGACCGCAATCGGCTCAACCGCCGCTTCCGCGAGGGCTACAACGTCATCCGGGTCCTCGACACCGAGACCGGGAAGGGACGGCTGTACGCGCTCGCCGAGCATGTCTCGATCGCCGACCGGTACGACTCCGGGCCCGTCTGGTCCCCCGACGGCCGGTGGATGGCGGTCGTCGCCGAGTCCGCGCTGTGGGTGCTGCCGGTACGCGCCGACGGCACGCCGGACGGTGCGCCACGGCAGCTGACCGAGGAGGCCGCCGACCATCCGTCGTGGTCCGGCGACTCGGCCACCCTTCTCTATCTCTCGGCCGGGAGGCTGCGGCTGATCGGCGTGGACGGGAGCCGGGCGCGCACCGTCCCGCTGACCCTCGCCCACCGCCCGTCACGCGCCCGGGACACCGTCGTCCATGCGGGCAGGTTCTGGGACGGCACCGGAGCGGAGGTGCGCGAGGACGTCGATGTCGTCGTACGGGACGGGCGCATCACAGCGGTCGAACCGCACCGGCCGCACCGGAGCGGCGCGGCGCGCAGGGTGGACGCCTCCGCAGGGACCGTGCTGCCCGGCCTCTGGGACGCACACACCCACCCCTGGCAGACCACGTACGGCGGGCGGCAGACGGCGCTGCAGCTGGCGTACGGGATCACCACCGCGGTGTCCTGCGGCGGCTTCTCGTACGAGCAGGCCCGGATCCGGGAGGCCGTGGCGGCCGGCGTGCTGGCCGGACCGCGGCTGCTGACCTGCGGGGAGCTGCTGGACGGCGGGCGGGTCGCGTACAGCATGGGGCGGGCGCACCGGACCCGTGCGGGGCTGCGGCGGACTCTGGACCGGGGTGCGGCCCTGGACTGGGACTTCGTCAAGACCTACGTCCGGGCGCCGGGCTGGGTGATGGCGGAGGCCGCGCGCTTCGCGCACCGGCGGCTGGGGGTACGGGCCGGAAGCCATCTGCTGACGCCCGGCGCACAGCTCGGCCAGGACCTGACGACACATCTGCAAGCCACGCAAAGACTGGAGTTCGGACATGCCGTCTCCGGTTCGGCGCACTCCTACCAGGACGTCGAGGAGATCTACACCCGCACCGGCTTCCACCTGATCGCCACCCCGTTCTCGGCGGGCGCGCTGCTCGGTGACGACCCTACGCTGGCGGATGACGACCGGGTGGGGACGCTGATGCCGCCCTGGGACACCGCGTTCGTACGGGAGAACGCCGGGCACCGGCCCACCCCGGCGCAGCTCGCCGACATCCAGCGCGAAATCGCCATCTACCAGAGGATTCTGGACGGTGGCGGACTGGTCGCGCTGGGCACCGATCAGCCCCTCGCACCGGTCGGCCTGTCCCTGCATCTGGGCCTGCGGGCGCTGCACCGGGGCGGCCTCAGTGTGAGCCAGGCGCTGCGGACGGCGACCGCGCTGCCGGCCCGGGCGTTCGGGGCGGAGCGGGACCTGGGGACGCTGGAGGCCGGCAAGCTCGGCGACATGACGCTGGTGGACGGCGATCCGTTCGCCGACTTCGACGCGCTGGTACGGATCTCGGCGGTGCTGCGCGGCGGACGGGTCTTCGAGCGGCGGGAACTGGTCGATTCCTTCCCTGCCCCCGCCTCGTCCGCCTCCCTCTCCGGCCGTTCACCGCGGTCGCCCGCCACCGACTGGCTGGAGGTGGGCCGGCAGCAGCGGCGCGAGTCCTGCTGCGACGCCCGGCACTGAACGGCCTCCGGACCTGCCCGGGAGGCGTGGGGTGGCGCGGTTCCGGGAGGCGTCCGGAACCGCGCCACGGCCGTCGTCGGGCAGGGCTTCGGGAGGGGTTGTGCGCAACTTCCTCGCGCATCAACTCTTCGTGTATATAACGCCAGTTGATGTTTCATGCGACGCGCAGCAGGTATGCCAACGAAGTATTGCGCCGAGTAAGCGACACATCACGTTCCGGAACGACAGTGGCGACGAATCAGACGGCACCGCCAGTGCCGCCCCGAGGCGGGAAGCGACCAGCGCGGGAAGGATCGCGGAGGAGGGCTCGTCTTGCATCGCTATTTCACCGACCAGCGGCATGAAGTGCTCCGGCAGCGGGTGCGGGACTTCGCCGAGTGTGAGGTCCGCCCCCGGATTGCGGAGATGGAGGCGAGCCGTTCCGTTTGCCACGGCCTTTCGCGACTGATCGCCCGTCAGGGGTGGATCGGCGCGACCATACAGCGCGCGTACGGCGGGATGGGCGCCGGGCACATGGCCAAGACCGTCATCATCGAGGAGCTGTCCCGGGTCAGCGCCGCCATGGGCGCCATGGTGCAGGCATCCCAGCTGGGCGTCGCGAAGATCGTCCACTTCGGCAACGAGGAACAGAAGAAGACCTGGCTGCCGGCCATTGCGTCCGGTGACTGCCTGCCGACCATAGCCGTGACCGAACCGGAGTCCGGCGGCCATGTGCTGGGCATGGCGAGCACCGCGGTCCGGGACGGCGACGACTACGTCCTCAACGGCCGCAAGATCTATGTCGGCAACAGCCATGTCGGCGATCTGCACGGCGTGGTCGTCCGCACCGGCGAGGGTTCCAGGGGCCTGTCCGCGTTTCTCGTCGAGTCCGACAGACCCGGCTTCCGGGTCGGGGAGCAGGAGCCCGCGATGGGACTGCACGGCTTCAGCTTCGGCGAACTGTTCTTCGACAACTGCCGGGTTCCGGCGGCGAATCTGCTGGGCCGGGAGGGCGACGGGCTGTCCGTCGCGTACTCCTCCAGCGTGCTCTACGGCCGGCCCAATCTGACCGCGGTCTCGCTGGGGATCCATCAGGCGGTGCTGGACGAGACCTCGCGGTTCTGCGCCGAGCGGCAGCGTTACGGCAAGCCGCTGGCCGAGCTGAGCAACATCAAGCTCAAGCTGGGGCGGATCCAGTCCCGGCTGCTGCTGGCCCGGCTGTCCGCGTATCACGCCGTCCATCTGCTGGACCAGGGGCTGCCGTGCGATGCGGAGCTGATGAACGCCAAGCTGGTCAATGTGGAGTCGGCGCTGGAGTCGGCGCGCGATGCGATGGACATCCACGCCGCGTGCGGCCTGTTCACCGACCGGCCGGTGGAGCGCTTCCTGCGGGATGCGCACCACATCTTCGCACCGGCCGGGACCTCCGATGTCCAGCTGCTGCGGCTGGGCGAGCTGGCGCTGGGCCAGGTGAAGGGCGAGTGGTCGAGCCGGCTGTCGGAGCTGCTGCGCCTGGAACCGTCCGAGCGGCCCGAGGAGGACGCCCCGGCCACCCTGCCGGGTCAGCGCACCGGATCGGGACGTTCCTGGTTCGCGCGGCTCAGGTGAGCAGACAGGCCGCGGCCCCGGTCACCAGGACCGGGGCCGCGGCCCGTCACCCGAAGCGTCCGGTCAGGACGCGTCCGACTGCTGCCTCTGCTGTTGCTCCTGCTCCATGTGATGGATCTACTCGACGAGTTCCGCGGCCAGCGACTTGATGGTCGCCAGCCCCTCCCGCCCCCAAGGGCGCGGTTCGAGGTCCACCACGCAGACGGTGCCCAGCGTCATTCCCGTACGGTCGATCAGCGGTGCGCCCATGTAGGAGCGGATGCCGATCTCGTCGACGACGGGGTTGCCCGCGAACCGGGGATAGTCGCAGACGTCCTCCAGGACCAGCGCCTTGCGGCGGACCACGACATGCGGGCAGTAGCCGTGGTCGCGGGCCATCACCCGGCCCGGCCGGCCGCTGGGCGGCGCCGGGCCCAGCTCGACGGCCCGGTCGAGGTCGGGCGCGTACAGTCCGGCGAAGTACTGCCGCGTCTCGTCGATGAAGTTGACCATGGCGTACGGCGTCCGGGTCGTCCGGGCCAGTTTCCGGGCGAAGTCGTCGAACGCGGGCAACGGGGAGCTGCCGATGCCCAGTTCACGCAGCCGGGCCACCCGCGCCGGGGCCTCGTTGTCCTCCGGGGTGAGCAGCAGACGGCGCGTCGGGTCGTAGGAGACGTACGGGGCGCGGGAGACGGGATGCTTCATGGCAGCTCCGGGGTGGCGGCTAGGGCGGGGGTGAGCAGATGCTCGACGAGCGAGACCAGGATGTGGGTGGCCGAGCTGCACTGGCGGGCGTCGCAGAGCACGACCGGAGTGCTCGCCGAGAGGTCTATTGCGGCGCGGACTTCGTCCGGTTCGTAGTGATAGGAGCCGTCGAACTCATTGACCGCGACGATGAACTGAATGCCGCGCCGTTCGAAGAAGTCGACCGCGGCGAAGCACTGGTCCAGTCGTCGGGTGTCGGCGAGGATCACCGCGCCCAGGGCACCGTTGGACAGCTCGTCCCACATGAACCAGAAGCGCTGCTGGCCCGGCGTGCCGAAGAGATAGAGGACGTGCTCGGAGCTCAGGGTGATCCGGCCGAAGTCCATGGCGACGGTGGTGGTGTTCTTGTCCTCGATGCCCTCCAGATCGTCGGTACCGATGCCGATCTGGGTGAGGAGTTCCTCCGTACTGAGCGGTTCGATCTCGCTCACCGCCCCGACGAAGGTCGTCTTGCCGACTCCGAAGCCGCCCGCGACCAGGATCTTGAGTGCGGTCGGAAAGGGGTCGGACGCGAGATCCCCCGGGGCGCGAGGTCCCGGGGTGTGGGTGTCACAGTCGTTTACGAAGTCCATTCAGCACCGCCTCCAGCAGGGCTCGGTCAGTACGGGACGCGGGGCCTGCCGAAACTGCCGCGGGGGCCCGCGCGGTGAGCGCCCCGCAGTCGACGAGGTCAGCGAGGAGCACCTTGGTGACCACAGCGGGCAGGTGTATGTGGGCGGCGATCTCGGCCACCGAGACCGGGCCCCGGCACAGTCCCAGTACCTGGGCGTGGTCCGGCCCCTGGCAGGCGGGAGTCCGTCGTCCGGTGGCCATGACCATGGTCAGCAGGTCGAAATGCGCGGTGGGGCGGGTCCGGCCGTTGCTCACCGTGTACGGCCGGACGAGCCGGCCCGCCGCGTCGTCGAACCACGCCGGGTCCTGGCCGTCCTGCCGCACCCGGCGCCCCAGCGGCATGGTCACCGACCGCCGGCCGGCGTCTGCTGCCGGGCGGGCGTGGACAGATAGGGCCGCACGCTCTTGACCAGCATCCCCATCTCGTACGACAGCACCCCGACATCGGCGTCGCGCCCGGCCAGGACGGCCAGGCAGGCGCCGGATCCGGCGGCGGAGACGAACAGGAAGCTGGACTCCAGCTCCACGGCGACCTGCAGGACCTTGTCGCCCGGTGCGAAGCGCGCGCCGGTGCTGCGGGCGAGGGAGTAGAGGCCGGAGGCCAGGGCGGCCATGTGGTCGGCGCTGTCCGGGTCGAAGCCGTGGGCGGCCTTCACCAGGCCGTCGGAGGACAGCAGGAGCGCGCTGTCGGTGTGCGGGACGCGCTGTACGAGTCCGGTCAGCAGCCAGGCGAGCTCTCCTTGCTGCTGTGCATGCGACTGCGGGTGCGGCTGCGTGTGCACATCACTCACCATGGTTGTGGTCGTCTCCTCGGGGACGGGCCGTCGTGGCCTCGTGGTCGTGGTCGTCGGATCGCTCGGTGCCGCCGGGACTGCTGGTGTCGCCGCCCTGGCCTGCGGTGTTGCGGTTGCGGTAAGCGGCCAGGCCGGCCGCGTAGGTGTCGTCGCCGAGGCTGAAGCCACGCTGGAAGGTGGCCATCAGGGTCGGGTCGTGGTCGGGTTCGGGGCCCGTGCTCCGGGACGGCAGGATCGGCTCGCCGCGGAGTTCGGGGACCAGATGCGTCTGCTTGATCCGGCGCGGCAGCCGGGGGCGGGTGCCGTCGTCCGGCTCCGCGGGCGGGGCGGGCGGCAGCTGGACGGGGCCGGCGTCGGAGCGGGGGTGCGCGGGGCCGGTGGGGGCCACGGGGCCGGTGGGCGGCATGACCGAGCGGTCGTCGTAGCCGCGCGTGGGGGCCTCGAGCGCGAGGTCGGGCGCGGGCGCGGCGTCGAGGCTCTGGTGGCTCCGGACGTGCCGGCCGTTGTGGGCGTCGGCGTACAGGCCGTCGTAGGCGTCCGCGTAGGGGTACCGGTCCTCGCGCTCCAGCGGCGGCGCGGATTCCATGGCCCCGCCGGCCGCCGCGCCCTGCTCGGCCTGGTCCGCCGGCTTGGCCGGTTCGTCGCCGAGCAGCTCCTGGGGCACGATCAGTACGGCCTGCACTCCGCCGTAGATGTTGCTCTGCAGCTGGACGACGATGCCGTGCCGCCGGGCGAGCGAGGCGACGACGAAGAGGCCGATCCGGCCGTCGCTCAACAGCTCGGCGACATCGACGTTTTCGGGGTCCGCGAGCAGCGCGTTCATCTGCTTCTGCTCGTCCGGGTCCATGCCCAGGCCGCGGTCCTCGACCTCGACGGCGAGGCCGGCGGTGACCAGCTGGGCGCGCAGCAGGATCGGGGTCTGCGGGGCGGAGTAGACGGAGGCGTTCTCGACGAGCTCGGCGAGCAGGTGGACGACGTCGGCGACGGCGTGGCCCTGCAGATGGCCCTCGATCGGCGGGACGAGCTTGACGCGGGGGTACTGCTCGACCTCGGCGATGGCGGAGCGCAGTACCTCGATCATGGAGATCGGGCGGGTCCACTGGCGGCGCGAGATGGCGCCGCCGAGGACGGCGAGATTCTCGGCGTGCCGCCGGGTGCGGGTGGCCAGGTGGTCGACGTGGAAGATGCCCTTGAGCAGGTCGGGGTCCTCGACCGCGTGCTCCAGCTCGTCCAGCAGCAGGATCTCGCGGTGGACGAGGGACTGCAGGCGCCGGGCGAGATTGACGAACACCTCGACCTTCTGCTCGCTGCCGGTGGCGTTGCTGCGGGCGATGGCGACGGCGTCGATGACGGCGGCCTCGGCGGCCCGTCCGGCGGCGGTCACTTCGTGGGCGAGCAGGTCGAGGGTGTCGGCGTCCGGTGCGGCGACGGGGGCGGACTCGGGGTCACGGTGGCGGAGGCGCTCGCCGTGGCGTACCCGTTCCAGAAGGTCGTAGAGGTCGGACTTGCTGCGGGCGCAGACCTCGCGGAGGCGGGCGTAGCGTGCCACGACCGCGCGGGCCTCGGAGTTGGCGGCGGCGCCGGCGATGAGCACGATGACGCAGACCAGGCCCAGCCCGCCGCCCAGCACCGGCCACTCACGGCCGGTGATACGGGCGCCACCGGCCTGGACGGCGAAGGCCGCGACGGCGGTACAGATGACCGCGACGAGCAGACAGGGGACGGCGGCGAGCCGGACCAGGCGGGACCGTATCGCCGAGTCGGCGGTCGACTCCGGGAAGGCGGCCCGGCCGTGCCGTCCGCCTTCCCGCTCCCGCCGCCGGGTGGGGAGGGGTACGGGGACACCTCCCGGGGAACGCTGATCCCCAGAGGAAGTCTCCTCCTCTGGGGACCTGTGAACCTCCGGGGACGTCTGGGTCCCCTGGGGGAATGCGGTAGGCATCGGTGCCCTCCGGATCGGCCGTTGGCAGTTCGCGGAGCACGCACGCTAGTTGTTGCCGGGGTGGGGATCGGACCCACTTCGAGGTTTCGCTACCCCTCGCTACCTCCCTAAGTGGGCGCGACACACACGACAGTGCGAATTTTTCCGAACTCCCGTTCATCACAGGTCAGTTGACAAGTTGAAGACTTGACCAGCTGCGGTCTACTCTGCGACGTTGCCCGGGCGGACGGCGAGGCGCAAGGCGAAACGTGACCCCACGGAGGGGACGCGCATGCCGTTGCGGCACACTCCGAGTTGACCGGAACAGCCGACAACGACCGTGGGATACCGATCGCATGGCACACTTAGCCGTCATCACAGCGCCGAACATCGGGTACCGGAACACCGGAATGGTGACCGTGGACCTCGCCTTGGAGTCACTGCGGCTGCGGACGGCGGCAGCGAGCGGCAAGGACATCGAGGCCACCTGGTACACACTGCACCCACCGGAGAGCGCACCGCTGCGCGACGACTTGCGGGGAGCCGAATTCCCGTTCCGCTTCCGGTCTCTGGACGAGCACCGTGACGAGCTGCGCGACCACGATGCGGTGGTGTTCTGGGGCGATTTCCTGCACGCGCGTCACTATCTGGTCCAGGATGCGACGAACCGGCTCATGGACCACGGCATGGCGGCGGACCGCGCCGCCGCACAGGAGCTGCTGCACCGGAACCTCCTGCTCGCGGACGAGCCGGACGACGTGCTGGCGCGGACGCTGGTGTACGGGGGCACCATCCTGCACAACACCCAGTCCGACCACGACGACAAGGAGTACGGCCCGGCGTTCGCCCGGCTGATGAAGCACAGTCACCGGGTGTGGATGCGCGATCCGATATCGGCGGCGAAGGTCGCGCAGCTGCGCGGGGACCGTACGACGGAGTCCTTCGGGTCGGACGCGGCGCTGCTGTCACGCCCGGTGGAGCTGGGCCTGCTCCCCGCCACACCATGGTCGCAGGGGCTCCCGGAGGGCGAGGCGATCGGGGTGTTCCTCGGGTCGCGTACGGAGATCCCGGAGTGGCTGCCGGGCTTCTGCCACGACGTGGCGGACAGGTTCGGGGCCCGGCTGGAATGGCTGCCGTGGTTCGACCGGAGGGTTCCGGCGGCGGTCGAGCACCTCGCCGTGCGTCCGGGCGAGCGGACCCTCGGGGACCTGGTGGGGGTGCTCCCGCGGTACCGGCTGGTGATCACGGACACCTACCACCTGGCCGTGAACAGCTGGGGGGCCGGGACGCCGGTGATGTGTGTCGGGGCGCCGCAGCCGACGGTGCCGGGGGACGACGACTACCTCTCGCTGAGCGACCTGAAGAAGCACGTCTTCCACCTCGCCTACGACGCGGCCGACTTCTACCTCACCACCGACCCGGACACCCCCGACCGGCTGGCGCGGCGCATCGACCGGCTCGTACGCCTGGTGGAGGGCGGCGGGGCGGCTGCCGTTGCGGGCCGGATCCGTGAGCACGCGGAACGATCGGCCGCGGACGTCGCCGGAGCGCTGGCGTCGGTGCTGTTCGGGCCGTCAGTCTGAGGCCGGGATACCCCTGTCTGTGCCGTCTCCGCCGGCCGGGTCGTGCGGGGTCGGCGTCACCGCTCGCCCGCGAAGTCGAAATCCTCCCGGGTGGCCTGCTGTGTGAGGTCCGGCTCCTCGAGGCGGCGCCACGGGTGGGTGAGGGGAACGGAGACGGCTCGCCACCAGGGGTCGGTGGGGAGGCTTCCGGCAGGCTCGAAGGGCTCGCCGGGCCGGGGGAACGCAGCGGTCTGGCCGGCCTCCTCGGCGGCGTCCTTCGTCCACTCGCCGGGCTGCGCCCACGGATGCAGGGCCAGGTTGAAGGTGCCCCAGTGGATCGGCAGCAGCACCCCGTGCGGCTGGTGTCCTTGCAGGTCAAGGTGTGCCCGGACGCCCTGCGCGGGCGTCATGTGGATGTCGGGCCAGGCTCCGGGGAGCGGTGTGCTGTCCGTGTGGTTCCCGGGCCAGAAGTCGGAGTACGCGCCGACCTGCATCATCGTCGCGTCGAACGGGCCGTGTGCGGCGCCGATTTCGGCGAACCCGGAGAAGTAACCGGTGTCGCCGCTGTGGAAAATGCGGTGGTCGGGTCCCGTCACCACCCACGAGGCCCACAGGGTGTGCTGCAGGCCGCGCAGCCCGCGGCCGCAGAAGTGCTGTGCGGGGGTGGCCGTCAGGGTCAGCGTGCCGACGCGGGTGGACTCGTGCCAGTCCAGCTCGGTGATCCGCGCCGCGGGTACGCCCCAGAATTCCAGGTCGGCGCCGACGCCCAGCGGTACGACGAAGGCGGCGCCGGAGCCCGCCAGGCCCCGGATCGTGGGCATGTCGAGGTGGTCGTAATGGTCGTGCGAGATGACGACGGCGTCGACCGGGGGGAGCTCGGACGGCTCGGCCGGCACCGGGTGCATCCGTTTGGGGCCGATCCAGCTGAACGGTGAGCAGCGCTCACCCCAGACCGGGTCGAAGAGCACCCGCTGCCCGTCGATCTCGGCGAGCACGCTCGAATGTCCCATCCAGGTGATCCGCAAGCCGGATGCCGGCGGCGGGCCCCAGTCGGCGGCGGCCGGGCGATGCACCGGAATCGGGTGGACCGGTGCCCTGCCCCGCCGCGCCTCGCGGCTGAGCTGCGTACGAGCCATCGCCAGGCCGGACCCCCGCAGGACCCGCCGGATCGGCACCGGGTTGCGGAACTGGCCGTCCCGGAACTGCGGTGATCTGCGTATCCTGGCCAGCCGCTCGCCGGTGGGCTCGGCGCCGAAGCTCGCGGGGCGCAGGGCACTGAGGGGCGTACGGCGGGGTCGGGAACCGGTCACGGCACCTCCATGGTCGGGGCGGTCCTCATACGCCAACCACGCGAGCGACCGGGGCATTCCCGGGAAGAGACGCCGGCCCGGGCGGACGGCCGTGGGCGTGCGTCGCCGCCGCCCCGGTCGCAGGCTGAGGGTATGGCCGAACATCCGCCACACCCCCCGCATCCGCCGGATCCCCCGCATCGGCCGCATCCGCCCGTCATCGTCCATCCGCCGTCCCCGGGCGGCGGCCGGCCGGTGACCATCGGGGGCGAGGCCGTGGGGCGCGCCTACAGCGTCGTCGACGTGCTGGAGTTTCTGCGCCGGGCGGGTCTGGGCACGGACGTGGTGACGCTCGACGACCGTGAGGTGATCGAGTGGCAGGGCGGCGATCACGATGTCTGGTCGTGAGGCGGTGCGGCCGCCGCCGGGGCCGTTGGGGTGACGGTGGCGCCACGGGGACGGGCTGATGTCACGTCAGGAACCGGCCGGAACCCCGGCCGCGCGCACCCGATCCACGTACCGACCGTAGTCATCGGGTTACCACATGTGGCGAGCGGTCGCGATCGCCCATAGCTTCGCCTCATGACGAGTCGACAGATGAAGTATGTGGCGTGCCTGGCGGCGGCCACGGTCGGCGGGCTCGGTACGGCCCCGCCGGCCGATGCCTCGGAACAGCATGCGGTCCAGCACCGGCATGCCGTCCACCGGCACGCGATCCACCGGGCCGAGCCGACCATCCAGGCGGCGGTGGACGCGGCGAGACCCGGGGACACCGTCGTCATCCCGCCCGGCGTCTACCGGGAGAGCGTGCTGATCACCAAGCCGCGGGTGACGCTGCGCGGGTCGGGCCCGAAGACGGTGATCTCCCCGCGGGCCGAGCGGGCGGAGAACGCCTGCGGGCAGCAGGGCAACGGCATCTGCGTCATCGGCGGTCCGGGGCACCGTCTGCGGGGCGTGACCATCCGGTCCCTGACCGTCGCGGGATTCAAGAAGAACGGCATCTGGGCCAGCGGGACCAGCCGGCTGCGGGTGCGCAACGTCCGCGCGCGGAACAACGGCCAGTGGGGCATCGCGCTGGAGAAGTCCGTACGCAGCTCCGTGCGGCACAACAGCGTCCGCGGCAACGGCGACGCGGGCATCTTCCTGGCGAACACGGTCGAGGAGGAGGGCGGTGCCACGGACACCCGTGGCACCACGGTCAACAACAACCGTGCCGTGGGGAACCGGATCGGCATCACGATCCGGCGGGTCAGAAACCTGCGGGCGGACGGCAATCGCATCACCGGCAACTGCGCCGGTGTGTTCGTCGTGGGCGACGAGTCCCGGCCCCGGGCGGGGGATCTCTCGGTGAGCGGCAACGTCGTGTCGGACAACAACAAACACTGCCCCGCGACCAAACGGCTGCCGTTCCTCCAGGGCGTCGGCATCGTCCTGACGGGCGCCGAGGAGACCCGCGTCGGGGGGAATCTGGTCCACCGCAACGTCGGCACGTCCCCGCTCTCCGGCGGCATCGTGCTCTTCCCCAGCTTTGCGAAGGCTCCCAACGAGCGCAATGTCATCAGCGGCAACTCCGCGCTGGGCAACCAGCCGGCCGACCTGCTGAACCTGGACCCCGCGGGTTCCGGGAACCGGTTCGCCGGCAATCAGTGCCGGACCTCGAAGCCCGCGGGCCTGTGCTGACGGGTGTGCCCAATTCCCTGAGAAGAATCGAGGCGGAATGACCACCGTAAGCCCCACTCCCCAGCCGGCCATGCGGCTGCGGGAACTCGTCTTCGGAGCCGCCTGTGCGGCGTCCGTACGCGCGGCAGCGAGACTCGGCGTGGCGGATGCGCTGGGGGATGCGCCCGCCACCGCGGAGGAGCTGGCCGCCACGGTGCACACCGAGGCGCGTCCGCTGCAGCGGCTGCTGCGCGCCCTGTCCTGCTACGGGATCTTCGAGGAGACCGACGACGGGAAGTTCGCCCACACCGAGATGTCCCGGCTGCTGCGGGAGGACGTCCCCAACAGCCTGCGCTACATCTCCCTGTGGTGCACCGAGCCCTGGACCTGGGAGGCCTGGCCGCGGCTCGAGGAGGCGGTACGGTCCGGCCGGAACGTCTTCGACGACCTGTACGGCAAGAACTTCTTCGAGTATCTGCACCAGGACGCCCGGGAGTCGGCACAGGTCTTCGACCGCGCGATGACCACCTCCAGCAAGCAGTCCGCGCAGGACCTCGCCGAGCTCCTCGATCTGACGGGGGTGTCCACGGTGGCGGACATCGGCGGCGGTCAGGGGCATGTGCTGGCCAGTCTGCTGGAGAAGCACCCGGACCTCGAAGGGGCGCTGCTCGATCTGCCCACCGTGGTCGCGAACGCGGACCGGCGGCTGCGGGACGGCGGCCCGCTCGCCTCCCGGGTGCGGCTCGTGCCCGGGGACTGCCGGGTGGAGATCCCGGTGCAGGCCGATCTCTACATCGTCAAGAACATCCTGGAATGGGACGACGAGAGCACCCGGCGGACCCTGGGCAACGTCCTGGAGACCGCCCGGCCCGGCGCCCGGGTCGTGATCATCGAGAACCTGGTCGACGACAGCCCGTCGATGAAGTTCACCACCTCCATGGACCTGCTGCTTCTGCTGAACGTCGGCGGGGCCAAGCACTCCAAGGAGAGCCTGATCAGCCGGATGTCGGAGGCCGGGCTGCTGGTGCACGACATCATGCCGGTCAACCCGTATCTGCACGCCTTCGAGTGCACCGTGCCCGGCTGAGCGGTGCCCGGGTCGTGCCCGGGTCGTGATCACGCCGGTGCCCGCGATCCACGGTGATCGCGGGCACCGGCTGCCGGCCGCCGGTCAGCCGGCGGCGTCGCGCTCCCAGCGGTAGAACTGACGGGCCATCGCGTCCTTCGGGCTGCGCCAGGTCTCGGGGTCGTACGCGCTGACGTAGGCCGACAGCTTGTCGCTGATGGAGCGGAACTCCGGGTGGTCCGTCAGCTTGGCGATCTCGGGGCCCGGCGGCCGTTCGGACTCGATGAGGTGCAGATACACCTCGCCGAACTGGAACAGGCTCCGCCGGCTGACGCCGATCAGATGCGGCAGTTCCGTGCGGTCGGAGGCCTCGAAGACCTCGGCGATCTTCGGAGCCGACTCCGGCGCCATGCGGGCGACGATCAGGGCATGGTGCATGGGTGGCTTCCTTTCGGTCGGGAGCGGTCGGACTGCCAGGTCCGGCGGGTCTGGCCTGCCGACATGGTCAGTTGGGGCTGGCCGAGTCCCGGATGGCGCGGTTGCGCGCCTCGATCTTGTCCCGGATCAGCTCCAGCTGGATCTTGGAGTTGCGGTTGATGTGCTCGGTCATGCCCGCGTCGTCGACCGGGGCCTCCGGCTTCATCGCGAAGTCCTGGGTCCAGTACATCCCCGTACCGCCGGGGAGCTTGCGGTACGACCAGTGGATGTCCATGTGCTCGAAGGGGCCGGTTTCGACGCGGCGGGCGCTGACCGTGAGCCCCTTGCGGTCGGTGACCCGCTCCGAGACCCAGCTCCAGACGGTGCCGTTGTCGTCGGGGTGCATGGTCAGCCGGAAGGTCGTCTTGTTGCCCTCGCGGGAGAGCACATCGACCGAGGCGTACTCGCTGAACAGCTGCGGCCAGTTCTCGAGGTCGTTGGTCATGTCCCAGACGAGGTCGAGGGGGGCCGCGATCTTGATGTCGTTCTCGGTGTGGCCGGGCATGTCAGGCTCCTGTCGTAGGCACGGTGTTGACCAGGTCGAGGAAGTCGTGCGGCGTCTTGCTGCGCTCGGCGTCGTTGGGCAGCGACCGGCCCAGCCGGTTCTCCAGCTCGCCGACGATGCCGAGCAGGCCGAGCGAGTCCAGGCCGTAGTCGGCGAAGGTCGCTTCGCGCCGGCCCGCCAAGTCCTCCGGCTTGACGGTGAGACCGGCGGCCGATTTCATCAGCGCGGCCAGCTCGTCGAAGGTCAGTTCAGTGGTCATGACGGGTTTCTCCTTCTCACGAGAGGGACTCGGCGGAGCTCTTGCGCAGCACCAGCGCCGCGTTCGAGCCCATGAGTCCCCGGCTCAGCACCAACGCCGTCCGCAGCTCGGCCGGGCGGGCCGAGCCGGTGACCAGGTCGAGGTCGTAGCTCACCTCGAAGACGTTGGGGGTGGGGGGCACGACGCCGTGCTCCATCGCCAGCACCGCGGCCGCCGCGTCCAGGACGGGGGCGCCGCAGTACGCCCGGCCGGTGCCGGTCTTGGGTGCGGTCACGGGGACCACCTCGGCATGCCGGCCGAGTGCGTCCGCGATCGCGAGCGCCTCGGCGCGGTCGGCCGCCGGCACACCGAAGGCGTCCGCGAAGACCACGTCGATCTCCTCGGGGGCGCACCGCGCGTCCTCCAGTGCCCCGGTGATCGCATGGACCAGCCCCTCGCGGGACTCGCACCAGCGGGCCGCCCCGGTGAAGGTCGCGGCGTGCCCGGCCACCACGGCGCGCACCGGCGCCCCGCGGTCGAGGGCCGACGTCTCCTCCTCGACCACCAGCATCGCTCCGCCCTCGGCGGGGACGAAGCCGCAGGCGGCGTCGGTGAAGGGGCGGTAGGCCCGGTCGGGGTCCGCGACCTTGCTGAGGTCGTCGTACCCGAGCTGGCAGACCACCGAGTACGGGGCGAGCGGCGCCTCGGCGGCGCCGACGACGATGGCGTCGGTACCGCGCTGGATGGTGTGGGCGGCGTGCGCCAGCGCGTCCAGACCGCCGGCCTCGTCGCTGGCCACCACTCCGCAGGGCCCCTTGAAGCCGCCGCGGATGGAGATCTGGCCCGTACTGGCCGCGTAGAACCAGGCGATGGACTGGTAGGGCCCGACGTGCTTGGAGCCCTGGCCCCACAGGTGCTGCAGTTCCCGCTGGCCGAACTCGCCGCCGCCGGAGCCGGCGGCGGTCACCACGCCCACCGCGAACGGCGAGTCGTTGTAGTCGGCACGGCCCAGTCGGGCGTCGTCCAGCGCGAGGTTGGCGGCGGCCATGGCGAAGTGCGTGAACCGGTCGGTCTGCACCAGGTAGCGCTCTTCGATGAGCACCGCCGGGTCGAAGTCGCGGACCTCGCCGGCGACCTTGAGCGGCAGGTTCTCGCACCCTTCCCGGGTGACCAGGTCGAGCACGCTCATGCCCTCTCTGGTCGCCTTCCAGAAGGCCTCGGTGCTCACCCCGTTGGGGGCGATGACACCGATGCCGGTGACGACGGACCGTCGTTGACGGTGTGGCAGCTGATGCAGGGAGCTCATCGGGCCCTCCCACCCTGTCTGGTCAGCACCACCGCGGACTGGAAGCCGCCGAACCCGCTGCCGACCGAGAGCACGGACCGCAGCGGCAGCTCCCGCGCGGTCTTCGGCACATAGTCGAGGTCACACTCCGGGTCCGGGGTCTCGTAGTTGGCCGTCGGCGGTACGACCTGGTGGGCGAGCGCCAGCACACACGCGACGATCTCGATCGCCCCGATCGCGCCGAGCGAGTGGCCCACCATGGATTTGATGGAGCTCATGGGCACGTGGTAGGCGTGCTCACCCAGCGATTTCTTGACCGCGGCGGTCTCGTGCCGGTCGTTCTGCTGGGTGCCCGAGCCATGCGCGTTGACATAGTCGATCTGGGAGCTGTCGACCTTCGCGTGGGCGAGTGCGCGGTTGATCGCCTCGGCCATCTCCAGGCCCTCCTGGGTGAGCCCGGTCATGTGGTACGCGTTGCCGAAGGTGGCGTAGCCCCGTATCTCGCAGTGCACGGTGGCACCGCGGGCGCGGGCGTGTTCCAGCTCCTCGAGTACGAGGACGGCGCCGCCCTCCCCCATGACGAATCCGTCGCGGTGGGCGTCGAACGGCCGCGAGGCATGGGCGGGGTCGTCGTTGTTGGCGGAGGTCGCCTTGATCGCGTCGAAGCAGGCCACCGTGATCGGGGAGATCGGCGAGTCCGACGCGCCGGCGATGCACACGTCGAGCCGGCCCTCCTCGATGGAGTGGAAGGCGTAGCCGATGGCGTCGAGGCCGGAGGTACAGCCCGTGGAGACGGTCTGCACCGGGCCGCGGGCACCGACCTGTTCGGCCACCGCGGAGGCGAGCGAACTGGGCGAGAACGCCCGCTGCAGATGGCGGCCGGCCGGCCGGTGGTCCACGTCCCACAGCTGCCCGACGTGGCTGACGTCGACGTAGTCGTGCTCGAGCCGGGTGGTGCCGCCGACCGCGGTGCCCAGCGACACGCCCATGCGCCAGCGGTTCTCCGCGCCGGTGTCCAGGCCCGCGTTCCGTACGGCCTCCTCGGCGGCGACCATCGCGAACTGGATGTACCGGTCCTGCGCGGCCACCTGGTCCGCGGTCAGCCCGTGGCCGGCCGGGTCGAAGTCGCACTCGGCGGCGATCCGCGAGCGGAAGCCCTCCGGGTTGAAGAGGGTGATACCGCGGGTCGCGGTGCGCCCGGCGGAGAGGAGGTCCCAGAAGGCGGGCACCCCCACACCGCCCGGTGCGACGATCCCGACACCGGTGACCGCCACACGGCGGGTCATGACACCGGCTCCGTACGTTCCGGTGGGCCTGACGGCGCGGTGCCGTCCGTCTCCTCGGTGTCGACATGGCCCAGGTCGGGGCGCGGCGCCAGCGGGCCGAGGTGGAAGACCATCCGGGCCTCCTCGTCGCCGACGTTGCGGAAGCGGTGGCGCAGATACGGCGGGATCAGCAGGCCCTGGTCCGGCCGCAGCGGGTGCGGCTCGCCGTCCAGGTCCACTTCGAGCGCGCCGCGCACGACATAGACGAACTCCTCGGAGTACGGGTGGTAGTGCTCGCCGATGCGCTCCCCGGGCTGCACCAGGGCCATGCCCATGAAGCCGCTGGTGGCGCCCACCGCGGTGGGTGTCAGCATGGCGCGCAGGTCGCCTCCGCGCCGGCGGTTGGGCTTGGTCTCGTTGAGGTCCACGATGCGTGGGCGGTGCGTGGTCATGGCTGCTCCTCCAGGTACGGGGCGGCGTCGGACGTGGGACGTCGTACGTGAGGCCTTCGGCGGCCGGCGGCGGGTCAGGAGTCCGCCGCCCGGCGGTCGGTGATCAGGTCCATGTCGGAGCGCGCCAGGAAGTGCGCCAGCTCCCGGTCGGTCGTCAGACCGCCTGCCTCGTCGGTGTCCATCAGGCGCTTGAAGACGCCCCGCTTGCGGGGACCGCGCACGCCGATGACGAGGTCGGGATCGGTGTCGTCGAGGGGGACCCGGAGGTCGATGAGCCGGACGACGATGTCGTCGCGCTGGAAGACGGTGCTGCCGGCGATCGGGCAGGTGGGGTCGTCCGCGGCCAGCTCGTCCTGCTGGGCCAGCATCTGGGCCAGCGCCATGCCGCAGCCTTCCTTGGCCGCGTAGTACAGCGCGTGCCGCCGTGCGTCGCGGGATTCCGGTCCGGCATTCGCGACGTGGTGTACCGCGGGCAGCGCGGCCCGGGTGAAGAAGACGCGGGCGGAGTTGGGGTCGCTCAGGTCCCGGTCCTGCTCGAGGTACGGGTTGATGGCCTCCTCGACCTCCCGGACCTCGGGCTGTTCCGAGACGTGGCGCAGCGCCGCGACCAGGTCGCCCTGCACCTCGACGGCCCGTACGACGCGGTTGCCGTGCATGAACAGCGAGGTGCGGCGCAGCCGGGTGGTGTCGTCGACCCGGGCCTCGGGCGAGGTGTAGCCGGCCAGGATCTCGGCGACCATCTCCTCGCTGCCGGGCTTGACGGTGAAGGTCAGGGCGTGGCGGACCACACCGTCGCCGACGCGGGGTTCGGCCTGCAGCCGCCCCTTGGAGGGCTCGGGGGCGCGGGTGGTGGCGTTGGTGGTCTCGCGCAGCACGCTGAAGCGCAGGGAACGGGTGCTTCGTACGCAGTCGTGCAGGGGCTGCACCATCTGGACGTGTTCCTCGCTGTTGACCCAGGCCAGGAACGGCGGTGCGCTCTCCCACTCACTGGTGATCAGCCACTGCGAGGGGTTCTCGATGGACTGGCACAGCTGGTCCGTGATGTGACCGGGGACGGAGGCCACCTGGTTGCGCAGGTGCTCGTAGGCTTCGAGGAACCGCTGCTGGGCGCCGTCCTGGAGGTCCAGCATCAGGACGACCCGGAGTCTCGAGCCGTCGAACGCGGACTGCGAAATTCGTTCCGACACTGTTGTCATCGTCTACGCATCTCCCTCGGAGCGGGCTGGCTCCTGTGGTGCGTCGTCAGGTCCGGAGGTCTTCCGGGCACTGACCCGGCGTACGGGGACGACCGGCCCCGCGGCAGGGGATGGCCGACCCGGAATCGATCGTGGCGGGGGTACCCGGGCCGCGCGATATCTGTGAGCCATGCGGGTGAACCATGATCGAGCGCTCCTGCGACCGGGGAAACTCCCCCTCCGTAGTGCCACAGGAGCTGGAGCAGACGATGAACGCAGCGGCAGAAGAGCGGGTTCCGGTACTTGTTGTGGGCGGTTCCCTGGTGGGCCTGTCCGCCTCGCTGTTCCTGGGGCGCCTGGGCGTACGGCACATCCTGGTGGAGAAGCATTCCGATACGTCACGGCACCCGCGCGGGCGGGGGAACAACGTCCGCACGATGGAGCTGTACCGGGTTGCGGGCGCCGAGCAGCGGATCCGCGAGGCCGCGTCCGTACTGGCGGACAACCACGGCATCCTGCAGGCGCCGTCGCTGACCGGCGAGGAGCAGGAGTGGCTGTTCAAGGAGATCGACCCGGGCGGCGGGCTGGCGAAGTTCAGCCCCGCCGGCTGGTGTCTGTGCAGCCAGAACGACCTGGAACCGGTGCTGGTGCGCTGTGCCCGCGAGCTCGGCGGTGATCTGCGGTTCAGCGCCGAGCTGCTCTCCTTCGACCAGGACCGGGAGGGGGTGACGGCGGTGGTGAAGAACCGGGAGACCGGCGAGCACAGCACCGTCCGCGCGGACTACGTCATCGCTGCCGACGGCCCGCGCAGCCCGTCCCGGGAGCGGCTCGGCATCGGGCAGACGGGACCCGGCGACCTGTTCCATAACGTGAGCATCACCTTCCGAGCTCCGGAACTGGCCGCCGCGGTGGGCGACCGCCGTTTCATCGCCTGCTATCTGACCAACCCGGAGGCCGACGGCTGTCTGCTCCCGGTGGACAACGAGGCCGACTGGGTCTTCCACGCCCCCTGGCACCCCGACCAGGGCGAAACGCTGGAGGACTTCACGGACGAGCGGTGCATCGACCACATCCGCCGGGCCACCGGCGTCCTGGACATGGAGGTGCAGATCACGGGCAAGGCCCCGTGGCATGCTGCCGAACGTGTCGCCGAGCGGTACACGGCCGGCCGGGTCTTCCTCGCCGGGGACTCGGCGCATGAGATGTCACCCACCGGGGCGTTCGGCTCCAACACCGGCATCCAGGACGCACACAACCTCGCCTGGAAGCTGGCCGCCGTACTGGACGGCTGGGCAGGTCCGGGGCTGCTGGACACGTACGAGACCGAGCGCCGTCCGGTCGCGAGCGCGACCAGCGCCCGCGCCTCGGCCCGCTCCGCCGAGCACAGCCACCCCGGTTACGCCGCGGCTCCGGGCGCGGGCGGCGGCCGGCAGAGCGGGGTGCTCACCGTCGCACTCGGCTACAGCTATCCGCGCGGCGCGGTGCTCGGCACCGCCCCCGAACTCCCGGTCGTCCCGGCCCGGATGCAGCTGACCGGCGCCCCCGGCACCCGGGCCCCGCACATGTGGCTGCAGCGCGCCGGCGTGCGGCAGTCGACGCTGGACCTCTACGAGAAGACGCTGGTCCTGCTGACCGGCCCGGAGGGCGCCGCCTGGCGCGCCGCCGCCGCGAACGCCGCCGAGCGCTGGTCGGTCCCCCTCCCCTCGTACAGCATCGGCACCCGTCCCGAGGACGATCTGGCCCCCGAGAAGGGCGCCGACTGGGCCGAGGTCCACGGCACCACGCCCCAGGGCGCGGTGCTGGTGCGCCCCGACGGGTTCGTGGCGTGGCGGGCGGAGGGCATGGCGGCCGACCCGGAGGCGGAGCTCGACCGGGTGCTGGCCGCGGTGCTCTGCCGGGGCTGACGGGCCGTCGGACGGACCGGCCGGCCGGGCCCCGCCGCCTCAGTCCTTTCTGCCCACCCCGCCGTAGAACACGATGTCGTTGAGCTCGGCGGCGCCGGGCACCTCGCCGTCCGGCCGCCACAGCGGCACCCGTACGACACCCGGCTCGAGCAGGGTGAACGGGCCGAAGAGCGAGGTGACCTCGGCCTTGGACCGCAGCGTGAGCGGGGCGGCCGACCCCTGGTAGACCTCTTCCACGGCCGTCCGCTTCCACTCCTCCACCCGGCCCTCGGCGTACCCCTCGTAGGGCTCGTAGGTGGAGTGGGTCAGCACGAGATGGCTCCCGGCCGGCAGTGCGTCGGCGAAAGCGGCGACGCAGGCGGCCGGATCGTCCTCGTCCCGGAGGAAGGTCAGGACGATGCACATGACCAGTGCCACCGGCTGCTCGAAGTCGATCAGCGCGCGGACGTCGGGGTGGTCCAGGATCGCTTTCGGGTCGCGGAGGTCGGCGAGCACGAAGGCGGTGCGTTCCGCATTGGTGAGCCGGGCCCCGGCGTGGGTGGCGACGATCGGGTCGTTGTCGACGTACACGACAACGGTGTCCGGCGCGACCTCGCGGGCCATCTCATGGGCGTTGGGCGAGGTGGGGATGCCCGTACCGATGTCGATGATCTGGCGGATGCCGCCGCCGGTCAGCTCCCGCAGGGCCCGGCCCAGGAACGCGCGGTTGGCGACGGCGCTCTCGCGGACCTGGGGGTGCATGGCCAGGACCCGGTCCCCGGCCTCCCGGTCGACCTCGTAGTTGTCCCAGCCGCCGAGGTAGTAGTCGTTCATCCGGGCCGGGTGCGCCTTGCTGGTGTCGATCGCGTCGGCGGAGAAGCCGGAGTGCTCGGGCCCTTTGTCGTAGGGTCCGATCTCCGGGGCCCCGCAGCCGTCCGCTGCGCCCTCGTCCCGGGGAAGGTCCCGGGGGACGTCCTGCCCGCTCATGCCGTCCTCCGCTCCACGCGCCGGCACGGTGCCGCGGTGAGCAGGAAGTCGGCGTGTCCGGCCTTCGCGCCCTCGATGAAGCTCACCATTTCATGGTGGGTGTAGATCAGCGCCGGGCCGTTGGGGTCGGTCGACTGGCGCAGTGCCACCCGGCCGTCCTTCAGGCGCATGGCTTCGACGCACTCGCCTCCGTTTCCGCCACTCCACGGCTTGTGCCAGCCTTCGTTGCCCAGTTCATTGGCGGGCATGCCGTTGTAGATGCGTATGCGATCCATGGGGGGTTAGATCTCCTTGCGAAAGCCACCCAGAATGGCCCCGGTGGTGTGTGCCGGCGCGGCCTGCGCACACATCCGGTCCAGGGCCTCCAGGAACTGCGAGACGTCGTTGCGCTGGTCGAAGTACACGGCTCCGACGAGGCTTTCCGTGTAGGCGATGTCCGGAAGCTCCGGAATCGGGAAGCGGAAAATGTGGAACGGCCCGTACATCGCGGGGTGCGGGCCGGAAGCGAAGGGAATGACCTGCAGCCGGACGTTCGGCTGCGAGGTGGCCTCCATGAGCCGGGTGATCTGGTCGCGCATCACCTTCGGGCCGCCGATCGGGCGCCGCAGGACGGTCTCGTCCATGACCGCCCACAGCAGCGGCGCGTTCTCGCGGGTCAGCAGCGACTGCCGCTCCATGCGCAGCGCCACGATGCGGTCGATGTCCGCGGCGGGGGCGTGCGGCATACCGGCACGCAGGACGGCGGCGGCGTAGTCCTCGGTCTGCAACAGGCCGGGGACGTAGTGCGGTTGATAGGCCCGGATGAGGTTGGCCTCGCTCTCCAGGCTGACGAAAGCACTGAACCACTCGGGGAGTACATCGCGGAACCGGTGCCACCAGCCGGGCTTGTTGGCCTCCCGGGCGAGCGAGAGAAAGCCCTCGATCTCTTCGTGACCGGTGACGCCATAGGTCGCCAGCAGCTTCTCGACGTAGGGGATCTTGAGGCCGACCTCGGCCTTTTCCATCCGCCGTATCGTGGCGTGGGTGACGTCCAGGGCCTGCGCGGCCTGCTCGAAGGACAGTCCCGCTTTCTCGCGCAGGTCCTGCAGTCGCTTGCCGAGCACCACCCGCAGGACGGTCGGCGCTCCGGCCGAACGTGGATCCACCACGTCTGATCCCCTCCAACTGACTTATGTGTTCAGCAGTGTGTCATGTCGTCAGGAAGACGAACAGACTGCATATGCGATTCTGTAAATTGCAGAATGATCCTTGCCATCGTTGACCAACATCGCACATAGTTACGTCGTGGCTTCCTCCAAAAACGCTCCTTCGTTAGGGCGCTGTTGCGGCTATGCCGCTGAGCACCCCCAGGACGCGTTCCATTTGCCGGCGCGGCGCACCTCCGTCCCCGAGGCGCGCAAGCGGGTCATCGCGCTGCTGCGTGAATGGGGCGCGGATCAACAAGTCCGCGACGACGTGGAGTTGGTGGTATCCGAGCTGTTCACCAACGCGGTACGGCACACCGACAGCGAGAAGGTCGGCTGTGAGCTGACCCTCCTCGGGTCGTACCTCCGCATCGAGATCACCGACGAGGGCGGTCCGGGAGTCTCGGCACCGCACGCCCAGCCCGGCAGTCTGGACAAGGAGGGCGGCCGAGGCCTCTTCCTCGTCGGCGCCCTCTCGGAAAGCTGGGGAACGCGCCCCGACGACAGCGGCCGCGGCCGGATCGTCTGGGCCGATCTGCCGTACAGCCCAGCGGCACACTGAGGCCCCGGTCCCCCTCCGCAGAGACCGGGGCCTGACGCATGCCCTCCGGCCGGACCTCACCGCGCCCTGCGCACGGTGCCCGACCGACCGCCGGGGACCGCTACAGCGGCAGCAGATCGGGCCGCTTGGGCTCGACATGATCGCCGGAGGACTCGCCACGCAGCCGGCGTCCGATCCACGGGACGAGGTGTTCGCGCGCCCAGTGGATGTTGTCCCGCCGGGCCTCGGCGGCCGACCGCTCCGCCTCCGGGGGCCACGGCTGGTCCGGGTCGGCCGGCACATTCAGCCCGAGCACCTGCGCCGCGCGCAGCGCCACCCGGGTGTGCCCGTCGGCCGACAGATGCAGCCGGTCGTCGCTCCACGCCCGCCGGTCCTGCACCGACTTCAGCGACCACAGGTCGAGAACCGGGCAGTCGTGCCGGTCCGCGATGGCCCGCACATGTGCCGTATACGTCGCGATCTTGCCGCGCAGATGCTTGAGCACCGGCACGCCCCGGGTGTCGAACCCGGTGCACAGCAGCACCGTTCCGACCGATGTCCGCAGATCGGCGACCGCGCGCTCGTACCGCTCGGCCACCGCGTCCGGGTCCGAGCCCGGCCGCAGGATGTCATTGCCGCCGGCACAGAATGTCACCAGCGAGGGGGCGAGCTCCTTCGCCCGGGGTACCTGCTCCTCGACGATCTGGTCGAGCAGCCGCCCCCTGACGGCGAGGTTCGCATAGCGGAAGTCCCCCTCTTCCCGCTGGTCCGACAGGAGGACCGCGAGCCGGTCCGCCCAACCGATGTACGCCCCGTCACGGCCGGGATCCCCGACCCCCTCGGTGAAGCTGTCCCCGACGGCTGCGTACGACCCGATGGCGCCAAGGGCGCCTCTGTTGATGTTCTTCGAATCGTCTGCCACGTCAGGACATACTTCACCTTGAGAAGTGACTTACGCCACCGTAACCAGGGGTTGACGGGAGGTGATTAATGCCACCAGGTCAAATTCTTCCCAAGCGGGAATAACGAACGATCACAGACTGCTTCATCATCGCTCCATGGGCGGTCCTCCGCGGGGGCCTTACCACGGCTCCGTTGCGGCGTGATTGCCCCTTGCATCGATGTCGTATCGTCGGACGTGCCCCGCCGCGCCGACGGCCGGCGTCGGCGGCCGAACCGAAGGAGCGCCCGTGACGCAGACGCCGCAGGTCCCACAGGACCAGTTCGAGCTCGCGGAGGTCCGCAACTTCCGCGATGTGGGCGGGCTGCCGACCGTGGACGGGCGTCGGGTCCGGGAGGGGCGACTGTTCCGCAGCGGCCACCTCGCCCATGCGACCGAGGCGGACGCGGCGTTCCTCGGCGGCCTCGGGCTGCACACCGTCTTCGACTTCCGCAATGCCGCGGACATCAAGCTCGAGGGCCCCGATGTCGCGCTCCCCGGCGTACGGAACGTGAACATCCCGCTCACCGACCCGGCCGACGGCGCCGAATTCTGGGCGATGGTGCGCGACGGGCAGCTGGACCAGCTCCGGGTCACCCTCGGCGACGGCAAGGCGGCGGCGCGGATGTCCGAGACCTACCGGCACATCATCACCACCCGCACCGAGGACCACAGCCGGGTGCTGCACTCCCTCGCGGAGGACAGCGTCCCCGCCCTGATGCACTGCGCGGCCGGCAAGGACCGCGCGGGTCTGTCCATCGCGGTGACGCTGCTGGCCGTCGGCGTGGAGCGGGACGCCATCGAGGCCGACTACCTCAAGTCCAACGAGCCGCACCGCCGCTACAAGATCCGCCGCTCCGACAACTCCGCGGTCGGGATGTCGCCGGAGGTCATGGAGCTGCTTTCGCCGCTGTTCGGGGCGCACTCCGACTACCTCGCGGCCGCCTTCGAGACGATCGAGCAGACCTGGGGCTCCACCGAGAAGTACCTGGCCGACGGCCTCGGGCTGGCCCCGGCGACCCGCGAGCGGCTGCGCGACCGGCTGCTGACGGACTGAGCCCCGGGGCACCGGGGGACCGAGCCCCGGCACACGCCGGTGACGGCCCGGCGGATCAGCGCGAAGCCGCCGGGCCTCTGCCCGCACCGACCGGCCGTGGCCGGCCCTCGAAGCGCCCTTGCGGCCGGCCCGACCACCTGTCCGGGTCGGTCACCCAGCCCGCGACCAGCACCAGCCCCGACTCCCGGTGCACCGCGAGAAATCCGAAGGGCCGCTGGAAGGTCACCGTGACCATCTGCGACTCCTTACGCGGCACCGCACCCGCGCGCATCCCGACGGCCGTCACGGCCGCCGCCCGGAAGCCCAGCGCATTGAAGGTCGCGGTGACCGTCTGCCGGGCGGACGACACGGCCAGCGGCTGCGGGCTGATCCCGGGGAAATGCCCCCGCGCCGCATGCGTGGCCGTGGCGAGCCCGAACAGCTGCGCCCGCTCCAGCAGATCGTGCTCGGCATCGACGGTGAAGCCCACGCACTTCAGCTTCACGATCGGCCGGTCGTCGAAGCTCGTCACGGTCCGCACCTGCACACCCGGTCCGGCACCGTCGCTCAGCGCCGTACCGGACACCGCCGGATAGGCCCCGCCCAGCGCCGCCACGCCATGGCGCAGCACCTCCCCGCCGGGCATGTCGGCCGGGCCGAGCAGCAGGTGTACGTCCAGGCCGTTGTCGCCGGCGACCTCCGCCGCGGTCAGCGCACCGGCCGGCGTGTGGTGCACCCGTATCTCCTCCGGGTCCCTCCTGATGCGCGAAAGGCCCGTCAGCTCCCGCCCCGCCCAGGGCCCTTCGTCCGGCCGCAGCGGAAACTCCTGGAACCGGCCGGCCCAGGTCGTACGGACCAGCAGCGCGCTCGCCAGGACGAGCAGGATGTCGGCGCCGGCGCGTACGGGCATCCGCTCGATCAGGCCGTCGGTGTGCCGCCGCGCCCAGGCGTCCAGGGCCGCCTGGTCAGCGCGCGCGTCGCCGGTCAGCTCGCCGTGGACGTCCAGCGGAAGGCTGTCGCGCCACTCCGGACGCAGTTCCAGGATGCGCTGGGTCCACAGGCCCAGCGCGGCGTCGACGCCGTCGGCCGCGGTCAGCGCGGCGAGCAGCGCGCTCGCCTCGCGTACGGCGTCCTCCGCCTCCACACCGACCGCCTCGGCCAGTTCCTTGCGGGCCGGCCCGTCCGCCGGGCCCGCGAGCAGGGCCAGCAGCGGCCAGAGCCCCGCTGCGGTCAGGGCCGTGCCCTGCTCCCCCACCGCGTCCCGCGCCCAGCGGGCCGTCAGATCGTTGACGGCCCGTACCGTCGTCGCGGCAAACATCGCATCCCCCGGAGTCGTCAGCGGTTGGCGACCGCCTGCATGACCAGCGTCCGCCCGAAGTCCCACATCAGGCCGCCGCCGTTGTGGGCGTCGTCCATGACGGCCGTGAACGCCTCGACGAACCGGTCTACCTCCGCCTCGCCGATGATCAGCGGCGGAATCAGCTTAATCACCTCGAGGCGGTCGCCGGAGACCTGGGTGAGGATGCGATGGCGTTGCAGCAGCGGCGCCACCACCAGCTGCGCGAACAGCCCCTTGCGGGCGGTCTGCAGCATCCGCCAACGGCCCCGCAGCGCAAGGGACTTGGGCCTGCCGAACTCGATGCCGATCATCAGGCCGCGGCCGCGGACCTCATGCAGCAGCTCGTAGGTGCCGGTCAGCGCCGCCAGCCGCGCGCGCAGCAGATCGCCGGTCCGCCGGGCGTTGGCAACGATCTTTTCGTCCTCCATCACCGTGAGCACCGCGAGACCGGCGGCCATGGCCTGGGCGTTGGAGCCGAAGCTCGCGGAGTGCACCAGCACCCGGTCCATGGACGAGTAGACCTTCTTGAAGATCCAGTCCTTGCCGAGCGTCGCACCGACCGGGACGTAGCCGCCGGAGAGCGCCTTGGCCACACAGACCAGGTCCGGTTCGACGCCTTCCTCGTGCTGGTAGGCGAAGAAGTCACCGGTGCGGCCGAGACCGGTCTGGACCTCGTCGGCGATCAGCAGGGCCTGGTGCCGGTGCAGCAGCTCCTGTGCGGCGCGCAGGAATCCGGGCGGAGTGGGGTGCACGCCCTTGCCCTGGACGGGTTCGACGACGAAGCCCGCGACATCGCCGCGCGCCAGCTCCCGTTCGAGCGCGGCCAGATCGCCCATCTCGACGGCGGTGTCCGGCAGCAGCGGGGCGAAGCCGTCGCGGAAACCGTCCTCGCCGTTGACCGAGAGCGAGCCGGTGGTCAGGCCGTGGAAGGCGTGGGTGCAGTAGAGGATGCGCGGCCGGCCGGTGGCGCAGCGGGCGAATTTCAGGGCGGTCTCGACGGCTTCGGTGCCGCTGTTCCCGAAGAAGACGCGGTCCAGGTGGGGGGCGTAGGCCAGGAGCTTCTCGGCGAGCAGGCCGGGCAGCGGCTGGCAGTCGAAGCGGGTGAGGTCGGGGAGGCCGGCGTCCAGGACGTCGTGCAGCGCCTGGCGTACGACGGGATGGTGGCGGCCGAGGCCCATCACACCGAAGCCGGCGAGCATATCGAGGTAGTCCTGGCCGTCGGCGTCCCAGAAGTAGGCGCCCTCGCCCCGCTCGTAGACCTTGTCGAAGCCGATGGCGTGCAGCATCCGCGGGAGCTGGTGGTTGAGGTGGCGGGCGTGCAGGTCGTACCGCTCGCCGCCGCGCTCGGCGAGCAGTCCGGCCAGGTCGAACCCGCTCACGAGGCGTTCTCCTTGTGAGGCGGCGCGGGGTTGCTGCGGGCCAGCGCGGCGCTGATCGAACCGGCGATCTCGGCCGGGGTGAGCCCCAGGTCGGCCAGCAGTTCACCGCGTTTGGCGTGCGGCAGGAACTGCTCGGGGATGCCGAAGGTCCGCAGCGGTACGTCCACCTCCGCATCGCGCAGCGCCTGGCCGATCGCCGAACCCACCCCGCAGGTACGGGAGTTGTCCTCGACGACGGCCACCATGGCGTGCTGCGCGGCGAGCTCGGGAATGGCGGGGTCGACCGGTTTGACCCAGCGCGGGTCGATGACCGTCGCATCGACCCCGCGCGCCGCGAGGAGTCCGGCGACCCGCAGGCACACCGGCGCCATCACGCCGACCGCGACCAGCAGGACGTCCGGCTGCGGTGCCCGGTGCAGGACGTCGACGCCGCCGATCCGGCCGACGGCGGGAATCGGGTCGTCCACCGTCGCCTTGGGGTAGCGGATGACGGTCGGCGCATCGTCCACGTCCAGGGCTTCGCGCAGTTCGGCACGGAGCTGGTCGGCGTCGCGCGGCGCGGCGATCCGCAGCCCCGGTACGACGCCCAGCACCGACAGGTCCCACATGCCGTTGTGGGAGGCGCCGTCGGTGCCGGTGACGCCGGCCCGGTCGAGGACGAAGGTGACGCCGCACCGGTGCAGTGCGACATCCATCAGGACCTGGTCGAAGGCCCGGTTGAGGAAGGTGGCGTAGACGGCGAAGACCGGGTGCAGTCCGCCGGTGGCCAGGCCCGCGGCGGAGGTGGCGGCGTGCTGCTCGGCGATGCCCACGTCGTAGACACGGTCCGGGAAGGCCTCCGCGAACTTCTTCAGCCCGAGCGGCTGCAGCATCGCGGCCGTGACGGCGACGACGTCCGGGCGCTCGGCGCCGATCCGCACCATCTCGTCGCCGAAGACGGACGTCCAGGAGGGGGCTTCGGCGGGGGTGACGGGCGCGCAGGTCAGCGGGTCCATCACGCCGACGGTGTGGAAGTGGTCCGCCTCGTCCTCGAGGGCGGGCCCGTAGCCGCGGCCCTTCTCGGTGAGGCAGTGCACCAGCACCGGGCCGTGGAATCCGGCGGCGCGGCGCAGCGCGGATTCCACGGCCTCGATGTCGTGTCCGTCGATCGGGCCGACGTACTTCAGGCCCAGGTCCTCGAACATGCCCTGCGGCGCAAAGGCGTCCTTGAAGCCCTTCTTCGCCCCGTGCAGCGATTCGTAGAGCGGCTGGCCGACGACCGGGGTGCGCTGGAGGACGTCCTTGCCCCAGGCCAGGAACTTTTCGTAGCCGTCGGTCGTGCGCAGGATGGCGAGGTGGCTGGCGAGGCCGCCGATGGTGGGGGCGTAGGAGCGCTCGTTGTCGTTGACGACGATGATCAGCGGGCGGTCCTTGGCGGCGGCGATGTTGTTGAGCGCCTCCCAGGCCATGCCGCCGGTCAGTGCGCCGTCCCCGATGACGGCGACGACATGGTCCTGCCTGCCGCGGACCTGGTTGGCCTTCGCGAGGCCGTCGGCCCAGCTCAGCACCGTCGAGGCATGACTGTTCTCGATGATGTCGTGCGGTGACTCGGCGCGCGACGGATAGCCGGACAGGCCGCCCTTGGCCCGTAGCTTCGAGAAGTCCTGCCGTCCTGTCAGAAGCTTGTGGACGTAGGACTGGTGGCCGGTGTCCCACAGGATGCGGTCGGCGGGCGAGTCGAAGACCCGGTGCAGGGCGATGGTCAGCTCGACCACGCCCAGATTGGGTCCCAGGTGGCCGCCGGTGCGGGCGACGGCCTGAATGAGGAACTGCCGGATCTCCTCGGCGAGTTCGTCCATGCGCTCCACGGGCAGCGCCTTGAGGTCGCGCGGCTCTCGGATGTGCTCCAGCAGGGTCATGTCCGGTCCCCCTCCATGGGTCAGCCGTGGTTTCCGCCGGCGGTTTCCTTGATCGCCCGCAGCGACTCCTTCAGGGAGCCCATGGTGGCCAGGACGGCGGTGGGCTCGTAGCCGCAGTGCGCCATGCAGTTGGCGCAGCGCGGGTCCTTGCCCCGGCCGTACTTGCTCCAGTCGGTCTTCTCGATGAGCTCCCGGTACGTCGGGACGTAACCGTCGCTCATCAGATAGCAGGGCCGCTGCCAGCCGAAGAGCGAATAGTTGGGGATCGCCCAGGCCGTGCAGGGGAAGTCCGCCTTGCCCTCCAGGAAGTCGAGGAAGAGCGGGCTGTGGTTGAGCCGCCAGCGGCGGCGGTTGCCGCCCGCGAAGGCCTTCTTGAACAGCTCCCGGGTCTGCTCGACGCCCAGGAAGTGCTCCTGGTCGGGGGCCTTTTCGTAGGCGTAGGCGGGCGACAGCATCATTTCGTCGACCTGGAGGTCGTCGTTGAGGAAGTTGAGGACCTCGATGATGGTCTGCGGAGTGTCGGTGTTGAAGAACGTGGAATTGGTGGTGACCCGGAAGCCGCGCCGCTTGGCCTCCTTGATGGCCGCCACCGCCTCGTCGAAAACGCCTTCCTTCGCGACGGATTCGTCGTGGCGCTCCCGCATCCCGTCGATGTGCACCGCGAACGCGAAATACGGGGAGGGCCGGAAGCTGTCCATCTTCTTGCGCAGCAGCACCGCGTTGGTGCATAGAAAGACATATTTCCGCTTGGCCACCAGCTGCCGCACGATCTCGTGGATCTGCGGGTGCATCAAGGGCTCGCCGCCGGCGATGGAGACCATCGGCGCACCCGACTCCAGCACCGCGCCGACCGCCTGCGCCACCGGCATCCGCTGTTTGAGAACGCCCGCCGGGTGCTGGATCTTCCCGCAGCCCTCGCATTTCAGATTGCAGGCGAAGAGCGGCTCCAGCTCGACGATCAGCGGAAACTTCTCGCGCCGCCGCAGCACTTTCTGTTCAAAGAGATAGGTCCCGACCCGGACGGTCTGGCGAAGCGGCATGGCCATCTGGCTCACCTCCTGGGGAGCGGCAAAGAACGGTGCCATTCGAAGAGGACAGGAAGAACGCAGCGCAGCACACGGAAGGCCGATATTCCACCGCGTACCGTGCCGATCCGTACGAGTTCATGTTCTGGAGCGTCCACGACCACCCGGACGGCCGCAACCGGACGGGCTCCCGCGCGGTGTGCGGCGCGCAGTGTGGCCGCGGACTCCATGTCCACCGCGACCGCGCCGGAGGCATGCAGTGCGGCCCGCTCCGCGCCGTGGACGATGTGGTCGGAGCCGCGCAGCAGGCCGGTGTGGACGGTCAGGCCGCGCTGCCTCAGGGCCTGGAGAAGGGGGCCGTTGTCACGGCAGACGATGTCCCGGGCGCCGGGCCGGTGGTCGCGGGTGGTCTCGGCGACCACCACGTCCCCGGGCCGCATCCCGGGCGCGAGCCCGGCGCAGAAGCCGCTGGCCACGACCGGTGACCGCGCGGTGGCGGCGCCCTCGCACAGCGCGCGTTCCAGGGCGCGCTCGGCCGCCTGGGGGCCCATGCCCGTCCGCAGGGTGACCACCGGCGGGCGGGTACTGCTCCGCTCCCTCCCGCCCCGCAGCGCAAACCGCTCGATGCCGAGCGCGCAGGCGATCAGCAGCGGCGGACCGGCGGCTGCGGGGGCGGGCCTCGGCATCAGTCCCCCAACGGCGCATCGGCCGGTCCGCCGTGGACATAGCGGCCCAGGGCCGTCAGCGGGAAGACCTGGCGGTAGAGGTGGTAGTTGATGGAGAAGTCCCAGGGGAAGCCCGTACCGGTGAAGTACGGCTCGTCCCAGGAGCCGTCCTCCCGCTGGGTGCCGACCAGATAGCGCACCCCGCGCCGTACCGCCTCGCTCTCCCGCTCCCCGGCCGCCAGCAGCGCCATGAGCGCCCAGGCGGTCTGCGAGGCGGTCGACGCGCCGCGCCCGGCCCACGCCCTGTCCCGGTAGGACCGCTGGTCCTCGCCCCAGCCGCCGTCGTCGTTCTGCACCCGCGCCAGCCAGCTCACAGCCCGGCGGACGGCGGGGTGCGAGGCGGGGACACCGGCCGCGGCGAGCGCGGGGAGTACGGATCCGGTGCCGTAGACGTAGTTGGTGCCCCAGCGCCCGAACCAGGCGCCGCTGGGCTCCTGTTCGGCCAGCAGCCACTCGATACCGCGGCGGGTGCGCGGATCGTGGCTGCGGCCGACATCGGCGAGCATCTCGACGACATGGGCGGTGACGTCGGCCGACGGCGGGTCGATGACCTCCCCGAAGTCGCAGAACGGCAGGCGGTTGGGGAACCGGCTGGTGTTGTCGGCGTCGAAGGCGCCCCAGGCACCGTTCTTGGACTGCATCCCGAGGTTCCAGCGCACCGCGCGGCGTACCGCGGTGTCGACCCGCCGGGGGTCGGGGTGCTCGACCCGGCGCAGCGCCAGCACCACCTCGGCGGTGTCGTCGATGTCCGGGTAGTTGTCGTTCTCGAACTCGAACGCCCATCCCCCGGAGGGGAGTTGGGGTCTTCGCACCGCCCAGTCGCCGGTCCGGTCGATCTGCTCGTCCAGCATCCAGTCGACGGCCTTGATCAGCTGCGGGTGATCGGCGGGCAGCCCGGCGTCGGCGAGCGCGATGGTCGCCAGGCAGGTGTCCCAGACCGGGGACTGACAGGCCTCGATCATCCGGGCGCCGTCCTCGCGCCATACGGCGAAGCGGTCCAGCGACGCCAGGCCGCTGCGCAGCACCGGGTGGTCGAGGTCGTAGCCGAGGAGGTGCAGGGCGATGACGGAGTAGACGGCGGGGGGCTGGATGCCGCCCCAGCAGCCGTCGTTCTCCTGGCGCTCGATGATCCAGCGGGCTGCCGTGCGCATGGCATTGCGGCGCAGCCGGCGCGGGGCGACCTTGTGGTAGAGGTGCAGCGCCTTGTCGAGGCGCTGGAAGATGCCGTCCCAGCTGGTGACGGGGGCGAGCGGGCGCGGCGGGTTGGGGCGGCGCGGATCGGCGTGCAGCTCGTCGAGGGCGAAGGGCGCCGGGCGGACCGGGCGCTTGGCCGAGACGATGGTCAGGGCCACTATCGTCTGCCGCGCCCAGCAGCCGAAGTCGTAGATGTTGAGCGGGACCCACTTGGGGAGGTAGAGGAGCTCCGGTGGCAGTTCGGGCAGGTCCTCCCACTTCCACCAGCCGAAGAGGGCCAGCCAGATACGGGTGAAGACCCGGGCGGCGGCGATACCGCCGTGTGCGCGGATCCAGGTGGCGGCCCTGGCCATGTGCGCCGCGTCCGGGGCGTCCCCGGCGAGGCGCAGGGCCACATAGGCCTCGATGGTGGTGGAGAGTTCGCCGGGGCCGCCGTAGAAGGTGGCCCAGGTGCCGTCCTCGCGCTGCTCGCCGCGGATGTGGCGGGCGGCCGCCTCGGTGAGCTTGCGGTCCGGTACGCCCAGGAACTGACGGAGCAGCAGGTCCTCGGCGTCCATCGTGACGTTGGTCTCGAGGTCACCCTTCCACCAGCCGGCGGGGTCCTGGAGGGAGAGCAGATGGTCGGCAGCGCGGGCACTCGCGCGCCGCGCGGCGGTGAGGTCGGTCTTCTCGGCGGTGGCATCGCTGGCCGAAGGGGCCCGGGGCGGCAGCGCCCCGGTGCTTCCGTCGGTCGTCGCTGTCATGGCTTCCCCTTCTGCAGTGAACGGTCAAGGCTCAGCTCAGGGATTCCGTCGGCCGGCGCCCGGCTGGGCGCCGGCCGGCAACTGCGAACTAGTCCGTATCGCTCTGCATGTCGATCCGCGTGTCGATGGTGATCATCTCTCTCGTACGACGACGAAGTCCGCGAGCGCGACCAGCTGCGCACGGACCTTTTCCGGCATGTCGACCTCGTCCAGCGCGGCGACGGCGGTGGCATGCTGGCGGCGGGCCTCCTGGGAGGTCCACTCGCGGCCGCCGGCCTCCTCGATCAGGGCCGCCCGGGAGGCGAACTCCTCCTCGGTGAAGTCGGCGATCTCGGTCTCGGTCTTCTTGGCGTCGGCGGCCAGGATACGGGCGAGGCGCTCGGAGGCGTCGCCTCCCGCGGCCAGCGCGGCGACGACCGGCAGCGACTTCTTGCGCTGGCGCAGATCGCTCCAGGTCTGCTTGCCGGTGGCCTCCGGGTCGCCCCAGATGCCGAGCAGGTCGTCGACGGCCTGGAAGGCGAGGCCGAGGTGGTAGCCGTACTTCTCGAGGGTGTCGGCGGTGCGGTCGTCGACGCCGCCGAGGACCGCACCGATGGAGACGGCGCAGGCCAGCAGCGCGCCGGTCTTGTTGCCCTCCATCTCCAGGCACTCCTCGACGGTGACCCGCTCGCGGTGCTCGTAGGAGATGTCCTGGGCCTGACCGTCGATCAGCTTGCGGGTGGCCACGGTCAGCCGGCGGGTCGCCCGGCCCGCCTCGACGGTGCCCAGCTCCAGCAGTATTTCGTTGGCGAGGGCGAACAGCGCGTCGCCGACCAGGATCGCCTGCGCGGGGCCGTGCACCTTCCAGACCGTGTCGCGGTGCCGGCGCTGTTCGTCGCCGTCCATGAGGTCGTCGTGCAGCAGCGAGAAGTTGTGCACCAGCTCGACGGCGACCGCGCCGGGGATGCCGATCTCGGGGGCCGCGCCCGCGATCTCCGCCGACAGCAGGGCGAGGGCGGGCCGTACCGCCTTGCCGCTGTCGCCCGTCGAGGGGTTGCCCGCGGCATCGATCCAGCCGAAGTGGTAGGCGGCGACGGTGTCCATGGGAGGAGCGAGCCGGCCGACGGCAGCACGCAGCACGGGAGTGGCGAGTGTCCGCCCGCGCTCCAGCAGCGCGGTGACGCTCGCGGTGTCGATAGCTGGGGAAGCCGGATTCACGGTTTCTCCTCTGTTTCCGATGCTCGTGCTCGTGCGAGCACTCGTGATACGCGTCGTACTCGTGGTCATGCCGCCTCCTGAGGCAACTGGCCCTGGGGGAAGCCGAGTTCGGTGAGTGCCTCGCGAGCGGCGGCGGTGCCGCTGCGAACAGCGCTTTCCATGGTCGCGGGCCACCCGGTGGCGGTCCACGCACCGGCCAGGTAGAGGCCGGGGGTTCGGGTGCGGGCGGCGGGGCGGAGCCTGCCGACGCCCGGTGCGGGCGCGAAGGTCGCGGTGCGCTCGCGGGTGACGAAGAAGTCGGTGACCCGCGCGCCCCGGGCGGCGGGCAGCAGCCGCTCCAGCTCGGGCAGATAGCGGGCGCGGAGCTTGGCGACCGGATCATCGATCTCCGCCTGCGCGGCGGACTGGGAGACGGCCAGATACTGGCCCCCCGCACCGTCGGGCGAGCCGGCGAGCCCGGAGGCGTGCGTACGGTCGAAGACCCACTGCACCGGGGAGCCGACGGCGGCGAAGAAGGGGCGGCGCAGCACCTTGCGGTCGTAGACGACATGGAGGTTGAGGATGGGCGCGGTGCCGATCTCCAGCAGCCGGTCCTTGTCGGCCAGCGCGCCGTCGGGCAGCAGGCCGTGCGTCTCGCGCTGCGGTACGGCGAGGACGACGGCGTCGGCGGCCAGCCGCTCGCGGCCGTGCGGGCCGTTCGCCACCGAGACCTGCCAGCCGTCGTCCGTGCGGGAGACGGCCTCGGCGCGGGTGCGCAGCCGGATCCGTACGCCGGCCTTCTCCAGGGCCCTGCGGGCGAGGGTGTCGTGCACCTCGCCGAGCGGCACCCGGGCCCAGCCGATGTCGGCGGCACCCGGCGCGGAGAGCAGTCCGGTCTTGAAGACCTTGGCGGCCAGGCCCATGGAGGCGTCGTCCGCGGTGGCATTCAGGGTGGCAATGCCGACCAGGTCCCACAGCGCCTCGATGGCGCGGGACGACTGGCCGTAGCGCCGCAGCCAGCTGCCGAAGTCCACGCCGTCCAGGGCGGGATCGGCCGGGTCCAGGCCCTTGAGGGCGAGGGTGGCGCGGACGACTCCGGCGCGCTCGGCGGGCGAGAGGTGCGGGTAGGTGGCCAGGCTCTGCGCCAGGTGGAGCGGTACGGGCAGGGCCGTGCGGCGCAGCCGGCCGAGCCGCATCCGGTCGGCGTCGAGGACGGGGACGTCCATCCGGTCCTGGAGGGGCGCCAGGCGGTCGGCGTCGATCCGCTTCAGGAAGTCCGTGTAGGCGGTGCAGCAGCGCAGGTAGACGTGCTGGCCGTTGTCGACGGTCAGCTCGCCCGCGGCGCCGTCGCGGCGGAAGGAGAAAACCAGTCCGCCGAGCCGGGGCCGGCCCTCGACGAGGGTGACCCGCAGGCCGGCGTCGGCCAGCGCGAGCGCCGCCGTGGTGCCCGCGAGGCCGCCGCCGATGACCACGGCGGCCGCCCCCTCGGGGCGGCCGGACGGCCTGGCTGCCGATGTCATGTGATCTCTCCCCATACCGCAGGAAGGGACGCAGACGTCCCGCGGAGGGTTGCCCGGTGGATCATCCGCGCCTCCTGACGGACTCACGGCGGCCGATCGCGCGCGCGTCGAGGCCGGACAGCCCGCGCACCGCGACGAAGGCCTTCTCCCGGCCGGGCAGCGAGACCCGGCCGCGCAGCACCGCCTCGGGGTCCTCGGCGATCCGGGTGAGCAGCCGGTGGTAGATGCCGGCCATCGCGGCCACGCAGGCGCCGCTGCGCCGGTCGAGCATCGGCAGCAGCCGGAAGCCGTCGGCGAACAGCGCGCGGGCGCGCCTGACCTCGAAGTGCACCAGGCCGGTGAAGTCGGAGCCGGGCGGCGGGACCGGTCCGTGGAAGCCCGCCGAGCAGCCGAACTTGGCGAGGTCCTCGGCGGGGAGATAGGTACGGCCGTTGTCCGCGTCCTCGCGGATGTCCCTGAGAATGTTGGTGAGTTGGAGGGCGAGGCCGAGCGTGTCGGCGTACTCGGGGGCGCGCTCGGCGTCCGGTGCGCCGGGCACCGTGCCGAACACCCCCAGCGAGAGCCGGCCGATGCCCCCGGCGACACAGCGGCAGTAGACCTTCAGGTCGTCCCAGGTCTCGTACGTCTCCCCGCGCACATCCGCCAGCACGCCGTCGATCAGCTCGTCGAGCGCGTCGAGCGGCACGGGGAAGCGCCGGGCGGTGTCGGCCAGCGCGACGGCCACCGGGTCGGTGTCGTCGTCGGCGATCCGGCCGTCCCTGATACGGGCCAGCAGTGCGCGGGTGTCCTCCAGGCGCTGTTGTTTGGCGGGTGCCTCCAGGGTGCCGTCGCCGATGTCGTCGACCCGGCGGGAGAAGGCGTAGAGCGCCGACATGGCCTGTCGCTTGTCGGTCGGCAGGAGCCGGATGCCATAGGCGAAGTTTCGCGCCTGCTGCCCGGTGACGGCCTCGCAGTAGCGATATGCAGCGAGCACCGGCGCGGACGCGTGTGCGGTTGCCTCCACGGTCCGGCTCACCCCTCTCTTCGCAATGTCGCCCCCACCTCGCGCAGCAGGCTGAGCTTGGTCGGCTTGGGCGGTCCAGGGAGTACGTCGTGATCGGCGGCCGCGACCGCCTGCAGTGCGGCGCGTCCGCCGGCGACGAAGCCGGCCAGCAGCAGTTTGAGTCTGCCGTGGACGCTACCCACCAGCGGGGTGCCTTGATCCAGCAGGTCACGGGCGCGTTCGGCTTCGTAGGCGATCAACGCGCGCACCGATGCGCCCCCTGTCGGGGCGGCCAGATCGGCCTCGGTGACCCCGAAACGTTTCATGTCCTCGGCGGGGAGGTAGATGCGGTCGCGCCCGAGGTCCTCGGCCACGTCCTGGAGGTGCTCGACGATCTGCAGCGCCGTGCAGATCCGGTCGGAGTGGCGGATGCGTTCGGGGCTGGTGGTGCCGGTGATGCCGAGGACGAGGCGGCCGACGGGGTTGGCGGACAGCTCGCAGTAGGCGGCGAGGTCGTCATAGGTGCCGTAGCGGCTGACGACCTGGTCCTGGCGGTTGGCCTCGATCAGGCCGAGGAAGGGCTCGGGGGTGAGACCGCAGCGGCGGACGGTCGGGCCCAGGCGGCGCATCAAGGGGTGGCTGGGGCCGGGGGCGCGGTCACTGAAGACGCGGTGCAGGTCCGCCTCGAGGGCGTCCAGCATCGCGATGCGGTCCTCGGTCGCCGAGCGGTCCAGGCCGAGGAGGACGGCATCCCCGCCGCCCGGAGCGAGGTCGCCGTCGCCGATGTCGTCGACGAGCCGGGCGAAACCGTAGACGGCGATCAGGTCTGCTCGCCAGGCGCGGGGCAAAAAGAAAGGAGCCACCGGGAAATTCTCGTGCGCGGCCTTGTCGAGCGTGCTGCGCGACGATGCGTCGGCCGGCCCGCCGGTGATCCGCGCCCGCCGATGGATGACGGTGCGCGTCAACGCCTCCCCTTCGCTCACCGCGGGCTGCCCGGCGCGTTTCGGAGCCGGAGCGAACCAGTAGCCATTGCCGTCACGTCTCCCGTTCTACACCGCCAAGCTAAAACATCCCATTTCGGACACGCCGCAGGTCACGGCGCGCCCTGAACGAGCCTTCCTTCGCCCGCTCAGGTGAGCATTGCCCGACTTTTACCACTTGTACCACTTGTGATGTTCAGTACCCGTACAGCTTACGCTGCACGTCTCGCCCGCGTACGCGGGGGTACCGCGGCCCCGGTCGGCGACCAGGCCGGTCTCGGCAACGAACCAACCGTTCCCGGCGCCCGAAGAGTTGACCTTCTGTCAACGCGCGCGGTCACACCCGAAGGCCTCCGCGAGCCGGACTCGCGGAGGCCTTCGGGAGCGGACCGGGTCAGGAAGGCGGGGCTATTTGCCCGTCTCCTTCTCGTACGCCTTGATCACTTCGTCCGTCGGACCGTCCATCAGGAGCTCACCGCGCTCCAGCCACAGGACCCGGTCACAGGTGTCCCGGATCGACTTGTTGTTGTGGCTGACCAGGAAGACCGTACCGGCTTCCTTGCGCAGCTCGCGGATGCGGGCCTCGGAGCGCTTCTGGAACTTGCGGTCGCCGGTGGCCAGCGCCTCGTCGATCATCAGGACGTCGTGGTCCTTGGCCGCCGCGATGGAGAACCGCAGCCGGGCCGCCATACCGGAGGAGTAGGTGCGCATCGGCAGCGAGATGAAGTCGCCCTTCTCGTTGATGCCGGAGAAGTCGACGATCTCCTGGTAGCGCTCCTTGATCTGCTCGCGGCTCATGCCCATGGCGAGCCCGCCGAGGATGACGTTGCGCTCACCGGTCAGATCGTTCATCAGCGCCGCGTTGACCCCGAGGAGGGAGGGCTGGCCGTCGGTGTAGACCTTGCCCTTCTCGGCGGGGAGCAGGCCCGCGATGGCACGCAGCAGGGTGGACTTGCCGGAGCCGTTGGAGCCGATCAGGCCGATGGCCTCGCCCCGGTATGCGGTGAAGGAGACGCCCTTGACCGCGTGCACCTTGCGTACGCCGCGATCGCCGCCGCGCTTGACGATGCGGCTCAGGGCAGCGGTGGCGCTGCCCTTGCCCGTCTTCGCGCCGTTGACGCGGTAGACGATGTGCAGCTCATCGGCGATGACGGTGGGGATGCGCCCCTCTTGGGGGTTGATGTCGTCAGCCACGGCCGTAGCGCTCCTCAGCCTTCCAGAAGTAGATGAACCCGCCGGCGGCGGCGAGCACCGCCCAGCCGAGCGCGAACAGCCAGACATGCGGCGGCAGGTTCTCGTGGGTGTAGCCGTCGATGAGCGCGAAGCGCATCAGGTCCATGTAGATGGCGGCGGGGTTCCACTGCAGGATGTTGGCGACCCACTCGGGGCTCTCCGCGAGCATGGCCCGGATCGAGAACATCACGCCGGACGCGTACATCCACGTACGCATCACGAACGGCATCAGCTGCGCGAGATCCGGGGTCTTGCTGCCCAGCCTGGCCATGATCATCGCCAGGCCCGTGTTGAACAGGAACTGCAGGGCCAGCGCCGGGATGATCAGCAGCCAGGACGGGCTCGGATAGCTCCCGAAACCGATCGCGATGACGAACAGCACGATCATCGAGAACAGCAGCTGCTGGAGCTGCTGCAGCGAGAACGAGATCGGCAGCGTCGCCCGCGGGAAGTGCAGCGCCCGCACCAGGCCGAGGTTGCCCGAAATGGCGCGGACCCCCGCCATCACCGAGCTCTGCGTGAAGGTGAAGACGAAGACGCCCGTGACCAGGAACGGGATGTAGATGTGCTTGTCCATGCCCCGGTCGGCCTTCAGGATCAGGCCGAAGATCAGGAAGTAGACGAGCGCGTTGAGCAGCGGCGTCGCCACCTGCCAGAGCTGGCCCAGCTTCGCCTGGCTGTACTGCGCGGTCAGCTTGGCGCTGGCGAACGCCGAGATGAAGTGCCGCCGGTCCCACAGCTGCCGGACGTACTCCGGCAGGCTCGGGCGCGCACCGCTCTGCGACAGCCCGTACTTCTGGGCCCGCTGGGCCGCGGTGAGCCCTTCGTCGGAAGCTGGCGGGGCACTCATGGCGACCGCACTGTCGTGCGTTGTCTCGCTCACAGTTGACACTTTCGTCCTCAATGTGCGCTGCCGGGGTCACGCCCCGCAACGCGTCTGATGCTCTCGGATACGAGCTTGTCAGATGACGGGAGGGCGGCCCAGTCGGGTCAGTCGCCAAACGGTAGCCCACTTCATGGGACGCCTGTCGCCGCAAGGGCTCGTCCAGCCCTCTTTGAAACCTGCCAGCCAGACCCGCAGCGCAGGCCAGGAGGGACGACGGGCCAGGGTGAGCAGGAACCAGACGCCGAGATAGACGGGAACCAGCACGGCAGGAAGGTTACGGCGGGCCAGCCACACACGGTTACGGGCCACCATCCGGTGGTAGACCGCATGCCGGCTCGGGGCCATGGTCGGGTGCAGCAGCAGCATGTCCGACCGGTAGTCGATCAGCCACCCCGCGTTCAGCGCCCGCCAGGCCAGGTCCGTCTCCTCATGGGCGTAGAAGAAGTCGTCGGGCAGCCCGCCGACCTCCTGGAAGACCGTGGTGCGGACCGCATTGGCACCGCCGAGGAAGGTGGTCACCCGCGAGGAGCGCATCGGGTCCGAAGCCCGCAGCCGCGGTACGTGGCGGCGCTGGGTCTCGCCGGTGTCCGGGTCCGCGATCCGGAAGCTGATGATGCCGAGCTCGGGGTCCGCGGCGAACGCCTCCCGGCACAGCTCGGCGGTGTCCTCCCTGGCCAGCAGTCCGTCGTCGTCGAGAAAGAGAAGAACGTCGACCTCGCTGCCGCCGGGCCCGAACGCCTCGATGCCGACGTTGCGGCCCGCGGGGATACCGAGGTTCTCCGGCAGCTCGACGGTCCGTACGCCCTCGGGGAGCTCGGGCAGCGGCGAACCGTTGCCGACGACGACGATCTCGACCCGCTCGCCGTTCTGCTTGGCCACCGAGTCCAGCAGCGCGCGCAGCTCGTCGGGGCGGTTGCCCATGGTGAGAACAACCGCACCGACGCGCATCTGGGACGCCCCCGTCACTTGAGCCTGCTGGAGGCGAGGATGGACACGAGATGGAGCAGCGTCTGGAGGAGCGCGATGCCGGCGAGCACGGCGACGCCCAGACGGGAGAAGAACAGGTCGCCCCGGATCTGGTCCACGACCGCCAGGGCCAGGATGAGCAGGGAGGCCTCGACCCCGAGGATCAGCCGGTGGAACTTCAGCGCCGCGGCGGCCTTGCGGGCCAGCGCCATGCCCGAGGAGCGCATCTCGGACGCGGTCTCCTTGACCTGCTCCTTGCCGCTCTGCGCGCGGGCCACGCCGACCAGGTCCGTCTCGGCCTTGATCAGGATGGCGCCGAGGGCGGCCAGCGTGCCCAGGAAGGCCCACAGCCAGTCGATCCGGCCCGAGCCCCACAGGTCGGCGGCGCGCAGGCCGAAGCCGACGAGCACGGCGGCGTCGGTGAGGTACGCGCCGACGCGGTCCATCCAGACACCGGCGAGCGAGTACTGCTTGCGCCACCGGGCGATCTCGCCGTCGACGCAGTCGAGCAGCAGATACAGCTGGACCATCAGCACGCCGAGCACGGCGCCCGCGATCCCCGGCACCAGGAGGGCCGGGGCCGCGAGCACGCCGCAGACGGTCATCAGATAGGTCAGCTGGTTGGGCGTGACCTTGGTGTTCACCAGGTGCCGGTCGATGCGCAGGGAGATCTCGCGCATGTAGAGCCGGCCGGCCCAGTGCTCGCCGCTCCGCCGGTCCTTCACACCCGGGGGGTGAACGACCGGGCGGAGCTCAGCTACCGATGGCTTGTGCATAGTCGGCGTAAGCGTCCCTGATCTGGTCGGTGGACAGGTCCAGGTGCTCCAGGATGGTGTAGCGCCCGGGGCGGGTCTTGGGTGCGTACTCGACGGCCGCGACGAATTCCTCGTCGGTGAAACCGATCTCGCCGGGCGTGACCGGCAGACCGTGCCGGCGCAGCACCTCGACCATCAGGTCCCTGGTCTCCTTGTCCCCGCGCAGATGCGTGGCGAACGCGGCGGCCAGGCCGCACTGCTCGCCATGGCTCGCGGCGCGCTTGGGGTAGAGGATGTCGAGCGCGTGGTTGATCTCGTGGCAGGCGCCGGACGCCGGACGGCTGTCGCCGGCCACCGACATCGAGATGCCGGTCAGGACCAGGCCCTCGGCCAGCACCTGGAGGAACGCGTCCTCGCCGACACCGCCGGGGTGCCGCAGCACGGCCTCGCCGGCCTGGCGCGCCATGGCGGCGGCCAGTCCGTCGATCGCCTCGCCGGTCTCGCGGTGCGAGAGCTCCCAGTCCGCGACCGCGGAGATGTTGGAGATCGCATCGCCGATGCCGGAGCGGACGAACCGGACCGGGGCCTCGCGGATGATGTCGAGGTCGATCACCACGGCGATCGGGTTCGGCACCCCGTAGGAGCCGCGGCCCGCGTCGTTGTCGAGGGTGGCGACCGGCGAGCACAGGCCGTCGTGCGACAGGTTCGTCGCGACGGCGACCAGCGGCAGGCCGATCCGCGCGGCGGCGAACTTGGCGCAGTCGATGATCTTGCCGCCGCCGAGGCCCACGACCGCGTCGTAGTGCCCCTTCTTCATGGCGTCGGCGAGCTTGATCGCCTCGTCCAGGGTGCCGCCGCCGACCTCGTACCACTCGGCGCCCGGCAGCGCGGGGGCCAGCCGCTCACGCAGCCGTGCCCCCGAGCCGCCGCTGATCGCGATGGCGAGCTTGCCGGACGCGGAGATGCGCTGATCGGCCAGCAGGCCCGCCAGGTCGTCCAGGGCGCCGGCGTTGATGTCGACGACGACCGGGGACGGAATGAGGCGGGTCAGTACTGGCATGCGATGTCACGGCCCTTCGCCAGGTCGTCGTGGTTGTCGATCTCGACCCACTTGACGTCGCCGATCGGGGCCACGTCCACCTTGAAGCCGCGGTTGACGAGCTCCTGGTAGCCGTCCTCGTAGTAGAGGTCGGGGTCCCGCTCGAAGGTGGTCTTCAGGGCGTCGGCCAGCTCCTCGGCGGCCTCGCCCTCGATGAGGGTGACACCGATGTACTCACCGGTGGCCTCGGACGGGTCCATCAGCTTGGTGATGCGCTGGACGCCCTTCTCGGAGTCCACGATGACCTTCATCTCCTCGTCGGCCAGCTGCTTGACCGTGTCGAGGGCGAGGATGATCTTCTGGCCGTTGCCGCGGGCGGCGAGCAGGGTCTTCTCGACGGAGACCGGGTGCACGGTGTCGCCGTTGGCGAGGATCACGGTGTGCTTGATCGAGTCACGACCGCACCACAGGGAGTAGGCGTTGTTCCACTCCTCGGCCTTGTCGTTGTCGATGAGGGTCAGCTTGAGGCCGTACTTCGCCTCCAGAGCCGCCTTGCGCTCGTAGACGGCTTCCTTCTTGTAGCCGACGATGATCGCGACCTCGGTCAGCCCGATCTCGGCGAAGTTGCCGAGCGTCAGGTCGAGGATGGTGGTGTCACCATCGACGGGCACCAGGGCCTTGGGCAGGGTGTCCGTGTAGGGGCGCAGACGCCGTCCGGCGCCGGCGGCCAGCACGAGGCCGATCATGCGGGTTCTCCTTCATCGTGTACGGCGGGTGCTCCGGAGGAGACCCAGAAGCGGATGCTCTCGGTGAGCACCAGCAGCGCCAGGACCACGGCAAGCGCCGTGAGCGCGATTGTGAAACCTGAGGGGGACAGCGCGGCGGCCAGGACTGTCACTACGAGGACGCGTCCTTCGTGCCCGCCGGTTGCCCGGACCAGCCACCGCGGCGGGGCCCCGGTGCCACCGCGGATGCGGTAGACGGTGTCGTAGTGATGGTAGGCGACGGCCGCGACCAGCCCGAATGCCGCGGGCAGCGCTCCGGGCGCGTCCGCACGGGCGGCCAGCAGCAGGACCGTGCCGTATTCGGCGGCCCGGAACAGGGGCGGCACCAGCCAGTCGAGGGGGCCCTTGAGCGGGCGGGCGACCGCGGCGCCGGCGAAGGCCGCGTAGATGGCCGCGCCGAGCACCGGCCACCAGCTTCCGCCGTCCTTCCACAGCAGCTGGGCCATGAGGAATGCCACACCGGCCACCGCCATCAGGGGGGCCGCCATGTATCCGCGCGAGGCCGGGCCCTTGGACACCAGCTCGGCGACCGGGCCGGAGTCGGCCAGGTCCGCCAGCGCCTGCGCGGCCCGGTCGGTGCGGCGGGCGTGCCGGGTGACCGAGCGCAGCACCCGGCCGGCCGTGGTGTAGCAGGCGGCCAGGGCGCAGCCGATGAGCAGGGCGTAGAAGACGATGCGCGGCGTGGTGAGGGCCGTCAGCACGGCGATCATGGCCCAGCGTTCGCCGATGGGCAGCACGATCATCCGGCGCACCCAGACCGTCCAGCCGACGCTGTCGAGCTTGTCGGAGAGCGCGGCGGTGGGGCTGGTGTTGGCGGTGGCGTCGTGGTTGGCCTCGTTGAAGGCGAAGTCGACGACATGGCGGCAGGTCTGCAGCACCATCGCGCCGAGCGCCAGCGCCCATACGTCGTCCCCGCCGCGCGCCGCCCCCAGGGCCAGGCCCGCGTAGTACGCGTACTCCTTGGCCCGGTCGAAGGTGGCGTCCAGCCAGGCACCCATCGTCGAGTACTGCAGGGAGTAGCGGGCGAGCTGCCCGTCGGTGCAGTCCAGGACGAAGGAGAAGAGGAGCAGGAGCCCTGCGGCGATGAAGCCGCCGCGGCTCCCGGTGGCCGCGCAGCCCGCCGCGATCAGCGCGGTGAGCAGGGACGCGGTGGTGACCTGGTTGGGGGTGAGCCCGCGGCGCGCGCACCAGCGGGCGAGGTAGCGGGAGTACGGGCTGATGCAGAAGGTGGTGAAGAACCCGTCGCGGGACTTCACGGCGGTGCGCAGCCGTACGGCCTCGTCGTCGACCGCGGCGACGGCTTCCTGCGCGTCCTCGCGCTGGGCCGGGGTGAGCGCGACGGCGGCGACCAGGCTGCCCAGCTCGACGCGGTGCAGGCCGATGTCCTCGCGGTCCAGGGACTCGGTGAGGGTGTCGGTGAGCACATCGGTGAGGTGGGCGGTGCCGGCGCCGACCGGGATCTTGGCGGTCGCGCCGACCAGCGCGGTGCGCGCCTCGGGCTGCACGGTGAGCGCGCCCGGTACGGCGGCGGCCGGGAAGCGCGGGTCGGTCAGCGCCAGCCGCAGGGCGTGGAGGTGGCCGATGAACCGGGGGTCGACGACGGCGATCCGCTCCTGGGCGGGCGCGGCGGCGATCAGTTCGACGGCGGCCGTGGCATCGTTCGCCGTGCGGACGTCAAAGCCCAGCGTGCTCAGGTCGGCTTCGAGCGACGACCCGGCAACCGGCGGACCGGTGAGGATGGCGGTCGACAGACGAACTCACTCCTTGGATGCTGACAAGGCAGCACGGGACGGTCCGCATTCGATCCGTATTCGAAACGAACTACCCGGGCAGCGGGCGTGGCACACCTGGCGCCCGGAGGGGCTGGGTGGCACGTCGGCAGAGGCTATCGGATCGCCGGATGCGGCCGTTCACCGCGCATTCACCGCACGATCGAGTGACCGACGGCTGCGCCTGCCGCGATCATCATGGTGGATCGGACGGTCCATGAACAACTGCGGTTCCGACCAGGTGCTCGATCCGGTGCCGGTTATGCGCGGGCTGGTCACGGGTAGTGCGGGTTGTGCCGGGTCGGTGTGGCGAGGGCCATGCGGCCGGTGTGGCCGCTCTCACGGGCCCGCCGCCCGGTGGTCCGTGATCGCACTGCGTCACCGGTGACGGTCCTGCGCGTGCTCCCTCGCCGGCTTTGTGATCGTTGCGCTTGTGATCGTTTTGCATTCGGACACGGATGCGAACATGACAATCCCCGCGCCATCGTGCACCACCTGGCCCGCTGTGCGCCTGATGTGCGCGCAGGTGGGGCAGACTTGGCGTCGAACGACCGACGACAAGGATGGGCATGCCGATCACACCTGCCAACGGACAGACCGCCGGGGACGCGACGGTGAGCACACCGGCCGGCGCCGCCGAACCGATCATGCTGGAGCTGGTCGACGAGGACGGCACGACGATCGGCACCGCGGAGAAGCTCGCCGCCCATCAGCCTCCCGGACAGCTGCACCGTGCGTTCTCGGTCTTCCTCTTCGACGAGAAGGGCCGGCTGCTGCTGCAGCGCCGGGCGCTGACGAAGTACCACTCCCCCGGTGTGTGGTCCAACACCTGCTGCGGACATCCGTACCCGGGCGAGACGCCGTTCGCGGCCGCGGCCCGGCGCACCGCCGAGGAGCTGGGCATCGCGCCCGCGCTGCTGGCCGAGGCCGGCACGGTGCGCTACAACCACCCCGACCCCGCCTCGGGCCTGGTGGAGCAGGAGTACAACCACCTGTTCGTCGGGCTGGTACGGGCCGAGCCCGCGCCCGACCCGGACGAGATCGGCGAGATCGCTTTCGTGACGCCGCAGGAGCTGGCCGAGCGGCACGAGCGGGCGCCGTTCTCCGCGTGGTTCATGACCGTGCTGGACGCGGCGCGCCCGGCGGTGCGCGAGCTCACGGGACGGTCGGCGGGCTGGTAGGGAGCGGGAGGAGCGGCAGCTCGGCCCAGATGGCCTTGCCGCCGTTCGCGGTGTGCTCAACATCGCATTTGCCGCCCGCCTCCGCGGTCAGCACCTTGACCAGCCACAGCCCGCGGCCGCCGACATCACCCTCGTCCGCCTCGAGTGCCTTGGGGCGGTAGGGGTGGTTGTCCTCGACCGCCACCCGCAGCCAGTTCGCCCCGATGGCGAGTTCCACGACGATCTCGGGCGAGAGCAGGGCGGCGTGCTGGACGGCGTTGGTGACGAGTTCGGAGACGATCAGCAGCAGACCGTCCATGATGTCGGCGGCGACCGGCACACGCTGTTCGCCGAGCAGATCCCGTACCGCGTGGCGCGCCTGCGGCACCGACGACTCCAGCGCCGGGGCGGTGAACCGCCAGGCACCTTCGTACGCCAGCGGGGAGGTCAGCTCCTCGGGGGGTTCTGCGGGGGGTCCGGAAGGCATCCTCACAGGAAGAGTGTTGAGAATGCGCTGGTCCGGACCGGCCAGCTGAACACAAGTCAGCGCCTATCGACGCCTTGTGGCCGTTTCGGTGCGATCCGATCGGTCCGGCGACCACTCCTGTCCCCTTTGTTCTGCATTTGCGGACTGCCGCAGGAGGGACACCGAACGGTCCACGCCACACCCCGAAGACCGTCCGTCATACGACAGCAGGCCCGGTGCCTGAGCACCGGACCTGCTGTGTGAGTAGCGGGGACAGGATTTGAACCTGCGACCTCTGGGTTATGAGCCCAGCGAGCTACCGAGCTGCTCCACCCCGCGTCGGTGCACCCCACAGTACGGGTCGCGAGGCGCAGGACCAAATCGATTGATCGACCGCCCGGGCGGCGGCCCCGTGGATGCCCGTCCGCTCACACCGTGCGGTCGGTGATCCGGCCGTCCTCGACCTCGATACGGCGCGTGGTGTGGACCGCGTCCAGCATCCGCCGGTCATGGGTGACCAGCAGCAGCGTGCCCGGGTACGAGGCGAGCGCCGACTCCAGCTGCTCGATGGCCGGGAGGTCGAGGTGGTTGGTGGGCTCGTCCAGGACGAGGAGATTGACGCCGCGGCCCTGGAGGAGGGCGAGGGCCGCGCGGGTCCGCTCTCCTGGCGAGAGGGTGCGTGCCGGGCGCAGCACATGCGCCGCCTTCAGGCCGAATTTGGCCAGCAGGGTGCGGACGTCCGCGGGTGACATGTCCGGTACGCACGCACGGAAGGCGTCCATCAGGGGCTCGTCGCCCAGGAACGATCCCCGCGCCTGGTCGATCTCGCCGACGACCACGCCGGGGCCCAGCGAGGCCTGGCCCTCGTCCAGGGCGAGCCGGCCGAGGAGGGCGGCGAGCAGGGTGGACTTCCCGGAGCCGTTGGGGCCTGTGATGGCGACCCGGTCCGCCCAGTCGATCCCCAGGTCCACCGGGCCGAGGCGGAAGTCGCCGCGACGCACCTCGGCGCCGCGGAGGGTGGCCACCACCGCACCGGCACGGGGCGCCGCGGCGATCTCCATCCGCAGCTCCCACTCCTTGCGCGGCTCCTCGACGACGTCGAGCCGCTCGATCAGCCGCTGGGTCTGCTTGGCCTTGGCGGCCTGCTTCTCGGTGGCTTCCACCCGGCCCTTGCGGGCGATCTTGTCGTTGTCGGGGGCCTTGCGGCGGGCGTTCCGGACGCCCTTCTCCATCCAGTTGCGCTGGGTGTGCGCGCGGGTCTCCAGGGCGGCCCTGGTCTCGGCGTACTCCTCGTACTCCTCGCGCGCGTGCCGCCGGGCCCGCTCGCGCTCCTCGAGGTAGGAGGCATAGCCGCCGCCGTACGTGTTGACCTGCTGCTGGGCGAGGTCGAGCTCGACGACACGGCTGACCGTACGGGTCAGGAACTCGCGGTCGTGGCTGACCAGAACCGTGCCGGCGCGCAGCCCGGTGACGAAGGACTCCAGCCGCCGCAGGCCGTCCAGATCGAGGTCGTTGGTCGGCTCGTCCAGCAGGAAGACGTCGTAGCGGGAGAGCAGCAGCGAGGCGAGCGAGGCGCGGGCGGCCTGGCCGCCGGAGAGGGAGGTCATCGGCTGGTCGAGGCTGACCGTGAGGCCGAGCTGGGCGGCGGTCTCCTCGGCGCGTTCGTCGAGGTCGGCGGCGCCCAGCGCGAGCCAGCGCTCGAGGGCGACGGCGTAGGCGTCGTCCGCTCCGGGGCGCTCCTCGGCCAGCGCCTGGGTGGTGTCGTCCAGGGCACGCTGGGCGTCGGCGACGCCGGTGCGGCGGGCGAGGAACTCCCGTACGGATTCCCCGGGGCGGCGGTCGGGCTCCTGCGGGAGATGGCCGACGGTGGCGGTGGGCGGGCTGAGCGCGAGCTTGCCCTCCTCCGGGGTGTCCAGGCCGGCCAGCAGGCGCAGCAGCGTGGACTTGCCCGCGCCGTTGGCGCCGACGAGGCCGATCACCTCGCCGGGGGCGACGACCAGATCGAGGCCGGAGAACAGGACGCGCTCGCCATGGCCGGCGGCGAGGTCTTTGGCGACAAGAGTTGCTGACATCAGGCCGCCGATCGTATCCGGCGGCCCTGTTGCGGGTCGCTCCAATATCCGGCGGCGGTGGCGATCGGCCTTTGTGCCCGCCGCCGTGCTGATGGGCCGCTCTACTATCCCGGCATGGAACCGGCTCTGAAAACGCATGTCAGCGACGGCACGGCGACCGTCACCATCAGCAACACCGGCAAGCGGAATGCGATGACCGTGCAGATGTGGCGGGATCTGCCGCCGCTGCTGGAGCGGCTGGCGGGCGACCGTGCCGTGCGGCAGCTGGTGCTGACGGGCGAGGGCGGGACCTTCTGTGCCGGGGCGGACATCGGGTCGCTGCGGGAGGCGTCGGGTGAGTCGCAGGGGCTGGCGGTGGCGGCGGAGGAGGCACTGGCGGCGTTCCCCGGGCCGACGCTGGCAGCGATCCGCGGGTACTGCGTGGGCGGCGGCTGCCAGTTGGCGGCCGCCTGCGATCTGCGGTTCGCGGAGGAGGGCGCGCTGTTCGGGGTGACGCCGGCGAAGCTGGGGGTCGTCTATCCGGCGTCCGCCACCCGGCGGCTGGTGCGGCTGATAGGGCCGTCTGCCGCCAAGTACCTTTTGTTCTCCGGGGAGTTGATCGACTGCGCGCGGGCGCTGCGCACCGGGCTGGTGGACGAGGTGCTCCCCGAGGGCGAGCTGGACAAGCGGGTCGCGGACTTCACCGCCGTACTGGCCGCGCGGTCGCTGCTGACGCAGACCGCGGCGAAGGAACTGGCAGGTGGGACGTGGGACGTCCCACCTGCCGAGGCCGAGGAGCGGGGCGCCTACTGGGCCGCGCAGGCGCGCGAGAGCGGCGACACCGTGGAGGGTGCCGCCGCCTTCCTGGAGCGCCGGGCGCCGCGCTTCACATGGACCGCGGGCTGACGGGGCTTCTGCCGGCCCGCGGGCCGGCAGGGGCTACTTCTCGCCGGTCAGCATGTGGCGGCTGTTCTCCCGCATCATCGCGGTGATCTCGGCCGGGGCCTTGTCCGGGGAACCCGCGTCGTACGGCGGCTGCGGGTCGTACTCGATGCCGAGCTGGATCGCCTGGGCGACGGTGTCCCCGGCGATCCGGCCCGCCAGGGCCAGGCCCATGTCGATCCCGGACGAGACGCCGGCCGCCGTGACGTACTTGCCGTCGAAGACCACCCGCTCCCCCGTGGGCTCGGCCCCCAGCGCCGGCAGCTGGTCCAGCGCCAGCCAGTGGGAGGTCGCCCGACGTCCCTTGAGGAGGCCCGCGGCGGCCAGGATCAGGGAGCCGGTACACACCGAGGTGGTCCAGGTGGTGCGGGCGTCCACGGCACGGATCCACGCGTGCAGCGCGCCGTCCTCCATGTGCGCGAGCTGCCCCGGCCCGCCGGGCACGACGAGAATGTCGGGCGCGGTGACGTCCGCCAGCGCGGCGTCGGCGACCAGGCCGAGTGAGCCGGTGTCGTTGCGGTAGGTGCCGGTGCGCTCGGCGACGAAGACCGTCTCCGCACCCGGCAGCCGGCTGAGGGTCTCGTACGGGCCGACGGCGTCCAGGGTGGTGAAGCGGTCGTAGAGGAGGATGGCGATCTGCATTGCGTGGCTCCTGTTGGTAGGGGCACGGTGTGGGTGCCCGGTGATATCCGTCGCCGGTGTTCGGTGGATGTCCGTACCGGCTCGGGGTGGGATTCGGTGGCGGCGGGACGTCGGGTGTGGTGGCGGACGTAGGCGTCGGGTTTGGTGTCGGGCGCGGGCACCAGGTTCGGTGGCGGGCGCGCATGTCGGATTCGGTGACGGGCGCGGACGTTGGGCGTTGGGCGTTGGGCGTCAGGCCGGACGTCGGATGTCGGACCGGACCTCGGACGTCGGACCTCGGACCGGACGTCGGGCGTCGGACCTCGGGCATCGGATACGGATCGGGCGATCACCCTGCGAGCCGCGGGGACCGGGAATACCCCCGGCGACCACCGCGTTGTGGGCCCGCAGGGGGCACTTGCATCCCCTAGGGGATCTGTTCGCACTCCCCCTAAGGGTCGGTTCGAACACCGCCCAGGAGGAGGGCCGTTCAGTCCGCCAACGCAGGCACGGGCTGAAAACGGCGGCGGTATTCGGCAGGGCCGGCGCCCAGCACCCGTACGAAGGCGCGGCGCATCGCCTCGGGGGTGCCGTAGCCACAGTGGCGGGAGACCTCCTCTATGCCGTCGGCGGTGTCTTCCAGGCGGCGCCGGGCGGCCTCCAGGCGGACCCGGTCGACGTAACGGCCCGGCGTCATGCCGACCTCGTCCCGGAACGCGCGGGCGAAGTGCCGGGGCGAGAGTCCGGCGCGGGCGGCGAGGGCGTCGACGGAGAGATCCGCCGCCGGGTTCTCGGTGATCCACTGCTGGACGTCGCGCAGCGGGCGCCGCTCCGCGGTCTGGGCGGCGAGCTGGGCGCTGAACTGGGTCTGGTTGCCGGGCCGGCGCAGGAAGACGACCAGATGGCGGGCGATGGCCAGTGCGAGGTCACGGCCCAGGTCCTGTTCGACGAGGGCCAGCGCCAGATCGATCCCGGCCGTGACGCCCGCGGAGGTGACCACGTCGCCGTCCTGCACATAGATCGGCTCCGGTTCGACGCGGACGGCGGGGAATCGTTGCGCCAGGGTGTCGCACAGCGCCCAGTGGGTGGTCACGCGGCGCCCGTCCAGGAGACCGGCCTCGGCGAACAACAGCGCCCCGCTGCACACCGAAACCTTCCGCCGGGCACCGGGCGCCCGCGTCCGCAGCCAGTCGATCAGCCGGGGGTCGGGGGTACGGGTGCCGTTGCCGCCGGGCACCAGAAGGGTGTGCGGCGGCTCGGCGTCGGCGAGTGCGAGGTCCGGGGTGAGCGTCAGCCCGCTGGAGGTACGGACCGGGCCGCCGTCCAGGCTTGCCGTACGGATCCGGTAGGCGCCCGGGGTGGCGGCATTGGCGCCGCTCAGGACCTCAACCGGACCGGTCACATCGAGGCTCTGCAGGCCGTCGAAGAGGACGACCAGCACATCGCGCTGTTCCATGCCTCCATCCTGGAGAGCGGTGGCGATGGCGGCAATGACGAATAACCCACCTTTCCTGCCACGACCACGGAGCTGTGGTGCCCCGCCGCGGGGCGCAGGCGCGAGGGGGCGGCCTGCGGGCGGACTCATACCAAGCGGTCGGTAACCTGTCGTCATGACCTCTACGAGCGCACTGCCCAAGAACGCCGGGCGCCAGTGTCATCACGTCATCAACCCGTACCACTCCACGCATTACTTCGCGCCGGAGTTCGCCGTCGAGCTGGCCAAGGCCGGCGTCGAGAACCGCCGGGCCGCCTATTTCGCCGCGCGGGGCGCCGCTATGGGCGCCGTGGGCGCCGGCACCATCGCGGCCACCTTCTACAACTTCAACCACGACCTCATCGCGCAGCACGTGCCGCACGTCTGGTCGGTCACCACGCCGGAGGCCGTACTGGAGGCCCGGCTGCGCGCGGCCGACGCCACCCTGCGCCGGCTGCTCGGGGCGGAGGCCGTCGAGTCCCCGGAGATGGCGGAGGCGGCCGGGCTGGCGCTGCGCGCCGCCGAGGGCTGCGCCCGCCAGGCCCGGCCGCTGTACGCCGCGCACGCCGACCTCCCCGTGCCGGACGCCCCGCACCTGGCCTACTGGCACGCCGCCACGCTGCTGCGCGAACACCGCGGCGACGGCCACCTGATGGCGCTGCTGGACGCCGAGCTGGACGGCCTGGAGGCGCTGGTCACCCACACGGCGAGCGGACGTGGGATGTCCTACCAGGGCGTGATGGCCACCCGCGGCTGGTCCGAGGAGGACTGGCGGGCGGCGCAGGAGCGGCTGCGGACCCGCGGCCTCCTGGACGCCGAGGGCGAGTTGACCGAGGCCGGTGCCGAGCTGCGCAAGGACCTGGAGCGCCGGACGGACCGGCTGGACCGGGCCCCGTACGAGCACCTGGGTGCCGAGGGCGTGGCCCGGCTGACCGAGCTGGCGACCAAGTTCGCGGCCGCGGCCGTGAACGCCGGGGCCTTCCCCGCGGAGATGTTCGGCAAGTAGGACTCACCGGAACCGACCGCCGGGGTGTGCGTGCGCCTTCTCACACCCCGGCGCGCGCGGCCGGGCGGTGCGACAGTCCGGCCCGCCACCCGGCACAATGCAGGCTCAGGCAAGCGCTGGAAGGCGGGGCAGGATCAACGTGACGGCATCCACTGTGTCCACTGGGTCTCTCGGGTCCCTCGAAGCGAGGATCGCCGAGGAGCTCGGCGTCAAGGAGCGGCAGGTCAAGGCCGCGGTCGAACTGCTCGACGGGGGCTCGACCGTCCCGTTCATCGCGCGCTACCGCAAGGAAGCCACCGAGATGCTCGACGATGCGCAGCTGCGCACGCTCGAGGAGCGGCTGCGCTATCTGCGGGAGCTGGAGGAGCGCCGGACCGCGATCCTGGAATCCGTACGGTCCCAGGGCAAACTGGACGCCGCCCTGGAGGCGCAGATCCGGGGAGCCGAGTCCAAGGCGCGCCTGGAGGACATCTACCTCCCGTACAAGCCCAAACGGCGCACCAAGGCAGGGATCGCGCGGGAGGCGGGGCTGGAGCCGCTGGCCGACGGGCTGCTGGGGGATCCTTCGGTGGAGCCGGCCGCGGCCGCCGCGGCGTTCGTGGACGCGGACAAGGGGGTCGCCGATCCGGCCGCCGCCCTGGAGGGCGCGCGGGCCATCCTGACCGAGCGGTTCGGCGAGGACGCGGATCTGATCGGCGAGCTGCGCGAGCGGATGTGGTCGCGCGGACAGCTGGCGGCGAAGGTGCGGGAGGGCAAGGAGGAGGCCGGCGCGAAGTTCGCCGACTACTTCGACTTCGCCGAGCCGTTCACCGAGCTGCCCTCGCACCGGGTGCTGGCGATGTTCCGCGGCGAGAAGGAGGAGATCCTCGACCTCGCGCTGGAGCCGGACACCGAGCAGGTGGAAGGTCCGACGTCCTACGAGCAGTCCATCGCCCGGAAGTTCGGCATCGCCGACCGCGGCCGCCCGGCCGACAAGTGGCTGCAGGACACGGTCCGCTGGGCCTGGCGCACCCGCGTCCAGGTGCACCTGGGGATCGATCTGCGGCTGCGGCTGCGGCAGGCGGCCGAGGACGAGGCGGTCCGGGTCTTCGCGTCCAACCTGCGCGATCTGCTGCTGGCGGCACCCGCCGGGACGCGCGCCACGATGGGTCTGGACCCCGGTTTCCGTACGGGCGTGAAGGTCGCCGTCGTGGATGCGACCGGCAAGGTGGCCGCCACCGAGACCATCTACCCCCATGTTCCGCAGCAGAAGTGGGACGCCTCGCTGGCCACGCTGGCGAAGCTGGCGCGTGAGCACGACGTCGAGCTGATCGCGATCGGCAACGGCACCGCCTCCCGCGAGACCGACAAGCTGGCGGCCGATCTGATCGCCGCACAGCCGGAGCTGAAGCTGACGAAGGTGATGGTGTCCGAGGCGGGCGCGTCGGTGTATTCCGCCTCCGCATTTGCCTCCCAGGAGCTCCCTGAACTGGACGTGTCGCTGCGCGGCGCGGTGTCCATCGCCCGCCGCCTCCAGGACCCGCTGGCCGAGCTCGTCAAGATCGACCCGAAGTCGATCGGCGTCGGCCAGTACCAGCACGACCTCTCCGAGGTGAAGCTGTCGCGCTCCCTGGACGCGGTGGTCGAGGACTGTGTGAACGGCGTCGGGGTGGACGTCAACACCGCCTCCGCGCCGCTGCTTTCGCGGGTGTCGGGCATCGGTTCGGGCCTCGCCGAGAACATCGTCGCGCACCGGGACCAGAACGGCCCGTTCCGCTCCCGTAAGGCCCTCAAGGACGTGGCACGGCTCGGCCCGAAGGCGTACGAGCAGTGCGCGGGCTTCCTGCGCATCCGGGGCGGCGACGATCCGCTGGACGGGTCCAGCGTGCACCCGGAGGCGTATCCGGTGGTGCGCCGGATGGTGGCGTCGGCGGGCGGCGAGGTCGGCTCGCTGATCGGCAACACGGCGGTGCTGCGCACGCTGAAGGCCGCGGACTTCGTCGATGACTCCTTCGGTCTGCCGACGGTGTCCGACATCCTCCAGGAGCTGGAGAAGCCGGGGCGCGACCCGCGTCCGGTCTTCAAGACCGCGACCTTCAAGGAGGGCGTGGAGAAGATCGGCGATCTGCAGCCGGGGATGTTCCTGGAGGGCGTGGTGACCAATGTCGCCGCCTTTGGGGCGTTCGTGGACGTGGGCGTCCACCAGGACGGGCTGGTACACGTCTCGGCGATGTCGCGGAACTTCGTCAAGGATCCGCGGGATGTGGTGAAGCCGGGCGACATCGTGCGGGTCAAGGTGCTCGATGTCGACATTCCGCGGAAGCGGATCTCGCTGACGCTGCGCCTGGACGACGAGCATGGCAAGGGCGCACCGGCGGGCGGCGGCGAGCGGCGCGGGGGCGGCGAGCGCCGCGGACCGCGCGAGGACGGCCGGGGCGGTGCGCCGCGGCAGCGGCAGGGCGGCTCCGGCAAGGGCCGGCCGGGGAACGGCGGGGACCGCCGCGGCGGCCGCGACGCCGGACCGGCCAATGACGCGATGGCCGATGCGCTGCGGCGGGCCGGACTGCTGGGCAAGGAGGGCGGCGGCCGCCGGTAGACGGCGGTGGGACGGGCGGGCGGGGCACGGCCCCGTCCGCCCGCGTCCAGCCGTTCGGGCCGGTGGTCAGGTCGTGCTCCGCGGCCCACGCGCGGAGTGCGGCCCCGGCTTCCTCCCGGGACAGCGGGCCGCGGCCGAGGTGGAGTTCTTGCAGGTGGCGCAGGGCCGCTCCGACCATCCGGTTCTGCGGTATGCCGAGCAGAGCCATGACGTCCTTGCCGTTCAGGGGCACCGGTACGCCGGACAGCCGCTCGTACTTGGCACGCTCCGCGGCGGCGCGCTCCGTCTCTTCGCGCTCCGCCCGCACACGCTCGCACCACGCGTCGTAGTCCGCCACGTCGTAGGCCTTCAGGGCGGCGCCCCGCCAGTCCTCCTCGTCCCGGCCCCGGCCGAGCCCCACTTCCAGGAACAGGTCCCAGTACTCCGGCGCTCCGGAGCCGGCCGGGGCCACCCCCAGCCGGGCGAGCACCGCATTGATCGGCCAGTCCCGCCGTGACGCGGTGAACGCCGAGGTGCGCTCCGGCCCCCACACCTGCGCACCGTCTCGCCACAACGACGCGACCTGATGCCCGCTGCCGCCCCAGAATTCCGCTTCCACATGGGCGATCGCCCCGCCCTGGGACATATCACCCAGCATCCGTGGCAGCTCGGCCAGGAGCGAGCCGGTGAGCGGTATCAGTCCCCTGCGCTGCTGAAGCGGGGCAACCAGCGCCTCCGGAACCGCGGCCGCCCAGCTCCGCAACCGGTCGAAGTCCCCTATGGCGGCGTTGAGTTGGTACGACATCCGCTCACGGTAGCCGGGCCGCCGGCAGGGCGCGGATCTTTTTCGCGGGGCTCGCCAAGATCCGTTGTCAGTGGCTGCTGATACGAATAGAAGCAGCGGAAAACGGGGGTGGGACATGGCGTACGACGCGAAAACCGCGGCGCACCGGCCGGTGGTCGATCTGACCGACCGTCGGGCGCTGGAGCGCTGGCGGCCGGCGGAACCGGCGGTGGTGGAGGAGGCGCGGCGGCTGAAGGAGGCCGCGCTGCTGGATTTCGGGCTGACGGATTCCGTGGTCGCGTCGTGGATCTATGCGAAGTGCCATCACCAGATTCCGACGACAGCCGTGGCGACCGCCGCGGTGGTGGCGTCGGGGGACGGCACCTGCCCGCTGCTCTACAACCCTGACTTCTTCGTCCGACTGGGGCTGGAGGGCGTGAAGTTCGTCCTCTTCCACGAGTCGCGGCATCTGGTGCACCGGCATCTGTTCGCCGATCCGGAGCTGCGTGACGACCCGGTCTTCACGCTCGCCGCCGAGGTGTCCATCAATCACGTCGCGCTCGTCCGGCTAGGCCGCAAGGAGCTCCCGCTGCTCGACGGCGCTCCGACGGGCGTGGACCCGCGCGAGGTCCACCGGGACTACGTCGCCGATCTGACGGACCAGGGCCTCGAGCCCCTCGGCTACGACGATTTCGTCGAGACGGACATGAGTGTGTTCCGCGAGCTGAAGCGGATGAAGCAGCCGCCCACGCCGCCGGCGGTCTGTGTCCACCTCGCCGACTCCGCGATGGGCTCCGACCAGGAGACCATCGACGAGGCCGTCTCCTCCGCGCTGCTCAACACCCTGCTGGCCGCGCGCCGTGGACACCCGGGCGCGGAGCGGGAGCTGCTCGATCTGATGGACCGTACGGACGGGACGTCGGAGCATGCGACCAAGATGTGGGGGCGGCTGGGCGCCGGGGCGCTGCGCGGTGAGACCGCGCGGACGGGGAAGGTCGACTGGTGGCAGCGCTGGCTCGTCGATGTCCTGGCCTCGAAGCTCCGCGAGGGTGAGCGGCTGGTCTATCCGAAGAAGCGCGGCGCCCTGCTGGCCGCGCTGGGCCATGACCCGGTGCTGTCGCGGCGCGGTCCGGAGCGCGAGAAGGTGCTGGTCATCGCGTACGACACCTCGGGGTCGATGCCCGACGGCGTGGTGGCCTGGCTGACGAGACTGGTCGGCGAGATCGACGGAGTGACCGCGCACTGGCTGTCGTTCGACGGCGTGGTGATGCCGTTCCGGCCCGGGGAGCGGGTGTACGGCGGCGGGGGCACGAGCTTTCAGGCGGTGGCCGATTACGTCGAGGGCCGTACCGCGGTCGACGGCCGGCTCTTCGACGAGATACCGGACGCCGTCGTGATGCTCACCGACGGCTATGCACCGGCGATCACCCCCGCCGAGCCGGACAAATGGATCTGGCTGATCACCGAGGGCGGCGACGACTGGCCCGACCACCACACCCCGCAGATGGCCTGCCACCGGGTGACGACAGGAGACCGATGAGCACGACCACGCCGACGAAGCCGACGATGCCGACCACGGCGGCGAAGGCCGCCGCGAAGACCGCGCCGGAGGCCGCAGCGGGGACCGGGAAGAAGCGCTGGCGGGCGAACGCCACCTATCCGGTGCCACCCGAGGGCTGGACGGGTGTGTCCCGGCTGGAGTCGTTCATCGACGCGATGATCGACATGGGGCAGACCGGCCAGGTCTTCGGCGAGCACGGCATCGGCAAGACCGCGACCTTCTTCACCCATGTGCCGAAGGCGTACCCGGACGCCGAGCTGGTTTTCGTCCCGGCCGCCAATCTCACGCCCGACGATCTCCTCGCCAACGCCCCGGTGCGCGACAGCAGGACGGGCGAACTGGTCCTGCGGCAGCTGGTGATGAGCCAGCTGCGTCCCGGCAGGCCGTTCGTGCTGCTGATCGACGACTCGCTGCAGGCCGGGTCGACGATCCAGTCGCAGCTGATGCAGATCGCCTGCAACTGGACGCTGGGCGAGTTCGATCTGCGCGCGCTCGGCTGTATCGGGGTCTTCCTCACGGACAACGAGTCGCTGGCGGAGACGGCGGCCCGGCGCAGCGATCTGGCCGTACTGGACCGGATGGTGACGCTCCGGATCACCGCCAACGACACGTCCTGGCGGTACGAGCTGGCCGCGAAGTACCCCCACTGGAATCTGCGCGAGGTGTTCACCACCTGGGCGGCCCTGAACCCCGCACTGCGCGAGCTGCTCTCGCCGCGCACCATCGACCACATCCTGGCCAACGCCCAGGAGGGCTTCCCGCTGCGCTGGGGGCTGCCGCTGGTCAACGGCGAGCGTCTGCGGCTGTGTGAGCAGCGCGCCGACGGCAAGCCCGGCAAGGACCGTACGGCCGAGATCCTGGACCGCATGGCCACGGCGATCGGCGCGGCCAATCCCGTCACGATTCCCGATCCGGTGCGCTCGGTCGTCCGAGCGGCGCTGCGCAACCGCTGGTCGGTGCTGTTGCAGGGGCCGCCCGGGTGCGGCAAGACGGAGCTGGTGCGCGAGACGGTCCGGGACGGACTGGACGGGCGCGAGCCGCTCTACTTCTCCATGCCGGTGACCAATGTCGAGGACCTCTGCGCGCCGATCCCGAGCGCCGACGGGTCGCTGGACAACCTCCTGGCCGGGCCGTTTCTGGGGCCGGAGCCGAAGGTGATCGTCTGGGACGAGTACAACCGCCCCAAGGACAAGGCGGCGTTCGCCAAGCTGATGGAGATCACCCAGGAGTGGTCCCTGGCCGGGCGGCGGATCGAGAATCTGCGGGCGCAGATCGCCGTGCAGAATCCGCCCTACCACCTGGGCCGCAAGCTTCTGGTCGCGCGGAACAACATCGCCCAGGCGACCCGCTTCACCGCCTCGCTGACGATCGAGCCCGGCGACATCCCGGCCAATGAGTGGCTGATCGCGAAGTACGGCGCGGTCGCGGAGACGGTCCTGGAGTGGTGGAAGCACGACATCGACGAGGATGGCCGGGCCTGGATCACCAAGCGCACCATCGAGCGGCTGATCAAGCTTCACCAGCGGGGGCTGCCGCTGGAGATGGGCCTGGTGTATCTGGGCGACGGCGAGTATGCCCCGGTGCCGCTGACCGCCCTGATCGACCGGCTCAGCGAGCGTCCGGTCACCGGGCTGCGGGAGCTGGCCGACGGCATCGATGCCTGGGAGGAGCGGCTGCGGAAGGCGGCGGCCGAGTCGAGCGAGGGGTCCAACGACAGCGATCTGGTCCACCAGATCCTGGCCAACGCAGAGTTGTCGCAGCTCAGAGCGCATCAGGATGCGGTGGCCCGGCTGTTGCCCCTGTTGCCGCCGAAGCTGCGCTCGACGTATCTGGTCGGTGCGTCGAGCGAGGCGCAGCGGTTCTGGATCGAGACGTTCGCGCGCATACCCCGGAAGTGAGGCGGAGCGGGGGCGGGCGCGTATGCGGGGCTCGGCGGGGTTCGGGGGCCTACGCCGTCCCCGCATACCCCCGCAGACGCTCCAGTTCGGCGGCCACGTCCGTCAGCGTGGCGCAGTCCGGGTCGGCCCGCAGCGCGGGGGCGGGTGTGCGGGGAGTGCCGGTGTGCCGGCGCCGCGGGTCCTCGAGGGCGTCGGCCATGGTGGACAGTGCCCGGCACAGCCGCTCGGCCTCTTCGGGGCTCGGGCGGCGGGCGCCGTGGTCGAGGCGTACGGCACAGGCGGTGGCGGCGTCCATGATGCGTTCGGCGGCGGTGACGGCGGTCAGCCAGTCGGGGCTGTGGTCGCGGGCGGTGCGGAGTTCGGCCGCGGCGGTCTCGGCCGTGGTGCGGGCCTCGGCCAGCGCCCGGTAGGCGGCGCGGCGCAGCGCCAGCCGGTCGGTGGGGTCCGCCCCGGGCTCGGATTCCAGGACGTGCCGCAGAAAGCGTTCGGTGGCGCGCAGTGCCGCGGTGACCCGCTGGCCGACCCGTCGGCGGGGGTCCGCGAGGTGCGGCAGATGGCCGACGACGATCACGATGCCGCAGGCGATGGAGGTGTCGACGATCCGCTCGAAGGCGGCCTGGGGATCGCCGCCGACATGGACGAACGACAGCACCATGAGGGTGATCGCCACGGTCTGCAGCGCGAAGTGGCGGGTGGCGAACGGCAGGAGCGCGCCGCCCGCGCCGGCCACCAGGGCGGGCCACCACACCCCCGCTCCCGCCGGCGTCAGCAGCTGCCCCGCCCCGGCGAAGACCAGCACGCCCGCGACGGTCCCGGCGAAGCGGTTGACCGTACGGGAGAAGAGCGGGCCCAGGTCGGGCTTGACGAGGAAGGTGGCGGTCACCGGGAGCCAGTACCAGTGGTCGGCACGCAGCAGCAGGGCCACGGCGGTGCTGGCCGCGATGCAGAGGGCGACCCGCAGGCCGTAGTCCCGTCCGGCCGGTCCCAGGAGGCTGCGGCCGTGGGACGTCGGACGTCCCACGGCCCTCAGCACCCGACGCACCGGCGATGACCACCCGAGACCACCGCGCCGCGGCTCCTCGGGCCGCGACACCGGCTCCGTACGGTCGAAGGCGACCGCCGCGTCCAGCAGGGCACGGTCGAAGGCCCCCCGCGCCGCCGAGCTGGACGCCGGCGCGGACAGCCGCCCGGGCGGCCGCCCGGTGCGCAGACCGTCCGCGAACCGCCGGGGGCTCTCCGCGACACGCGCCGGCAGCGGGCGCGCCTCCCACAGCAGCGCAACGCTGGCCTCGCACAAGGCCGTCGCCGCGGCGAACCGCTCGGCGAGCAGGAGTTCTTCCGCACGGGCGGGACGGAGCAGCAGTCTGCTGGTCAGACGGCGCAGGCGCAGGGCCTCGTCGGCGCGGTCCAGAGCGGCGGTCAGGCGGCGCCGGGCGGGCTCGGCGCCGGAACCGCCCACCGCTCCGAGGGCGTCGGCGAGCGCGTCGAAGACGGTGGCGACGGCGGCCCGCTCACCGCTGAGCGCACCGCCCGCGGAGCGCGGCGAGCGCAGTACGAGGCGCAGCAGAAGCAGCCAGAGGCAGCCGGCCAGGACGTAGAGGGCCTTCTCCCACGGCGCGCCGGGCAGCGGCATACCGGCGCCCAGGATGGTGGTGGCCAGCATCTGCATTCCGGCCGTGGAGCGGACGGGCCCGGCGATGCTGCCCGCGCCGGAGACAAAGCCGACCGCGAACAGCACGGGAACGATCCACCACCCCGCGCCGGCCGCCTGGAGCCCGGCGCCCGTCAGCATGCCGAGCGCCGAGGCGAGGGCCGGCAGGCCGATGTGGACGATGCCGGTACGGCGGGTGCCGGGGCGGTCGTTGACGCCGGCCAGCATCGACCCGAGTCCGGCCAGTACGCCGGCCGCCGTACGGCCGGTGGCGATGCCCACGCCGAGCAACGGTCCCGCGCACAGCGCGCCACGGGCGACGGCCGCCCACGGAACGGGCAGCCGCTGCCAGCGGAGCGGATGGGCGAGCCAGGCGGGCAGGGCGCGCGCAGCGCGGGGCATGGGGCTTCCTCACGGGCCGACGGTGCTCCTACCAGCCTAAGGTCCGGTTTTGTCCGGATGACGGCCGGAGGGTTACACCAAGATCACGCCGGGGTGGCGCGCCCGCCTTCGTATCCGCCGTCCGCGCCACCGGGCATTGCCGCATGAACAGCAACTGCGGTACGTGGCAAACAACTTGGCGGCACACCCGAGCCATCGCCGACCGGCCGCCGCCCGGTCCGGGCACGGCCGCATCGCGCGGGGCCGCCACCGGCACCGCCATCCTCCCCCCTTTTTTCGGCGCCCCCGGATGAGTCCGGTGGGCGCCCTACGGCTCGCCATGCAACCGGCAACGCGAGCGGCGAGACGCCCCCGGCCCCGTCCGACGGGCCATCAGTTCCCATCGGCACCACTGCCGGTGATGCGGAACACGGTCCGGAGCGGCACTTCACGACGGCACCGCGAATGACGACACGTTCATATGACTCGGCGCGCCGCTAACCGATTGTGGGATATGTCGCATTAGCCTTCAGTCACAGCGTGAAGTCGATCAACCACTGATCGCATCCGTTCAATCTCGGGAGAAGAAAAATGCGCAAGCTTCGTACGGCTGCCGTTGTAGTCGCCACTCTCGGCAGCGTCGCCCTGCTCGGCGCCGGTACTGCCAACGCCGCTGGCGGGTACGGCGGCGGCAAGGGCGGCGGTGACGCCTGGAACGTCAAGTCCGGCAGCTCGTGCCGTTCGCATGACCTGAATGTCGACGTCCTCGGTGAGGTGGGGATCGCCAACGGCATTCTGGGCAACGCGCTCAACGGCGAGGGCCCGGCGGGCGCGCAGTCCACCCCGATCGGCTCGAGCATGGGCTGCAACAACATCGTCGGGGGCGGCGGCGGCGAGAAGTAACAAGAAAGGGGCCCGGTGTCCGAGGCGGAAGCCTGGCACCGGGCTCGTTTTTGACCTTTGGCAAGGGAGGGGCGCGGACGTCCTGCGTCCCACGCCCTGCCTCAGCCGTACGGAATTGTCCTCGACCGCACCGCCGCGAGCACGGGGGTGCGCGCACGAGGTGGCGGGACTGGTCCGTGAAGGGGCACCGAACTCCGGCCGAGCGGCCACGGAGGGCCGGCGGTCCCGGCCCTCCGCACACTCACCGCTTCACCCCCCCGTTCACCATCGCCGCTCCGCACTCACTGCTCCGCACTCACTGCTCCGGCTCGGCGTCCGCGGAATCCTCGCGGCCGGACTCGTTCCCCTTCCCGTTGCCGTTCCCCGGCCCGATCCGGAACTCGAAGTCCCCGTCGTACTGCTCATGGCCCGCGATCACGGCCATCTCGACGGCTTCCTCGCCCTTCTGCCCCCGTACGATCAGCGGATCGCTGCGCAGATCCCGCAGCAGCGCCCAGCACATGGCGATCATCACGACCATGAACGGCACCGCGACCAGGATCGTCAGATTCTGCAGTCCGGTCAGGGCGTCGCCCGAGCCGCCGCCGATGAGCAGCATGATCGCGGCGACCGCGCCGGTCACGACCCCCCAGAAGACCACAACGAGGCGGGTGGGCTCGAAGGTTCCCTTCTGGGAGAGGGTGCCCATGACGATGGAGGCGGCGTCGGCGCCCGAGACGAAGAAGATGCCGACCAGGATCATCACCAGGATGCTGGTGACGGTCGCGACCGGATACTGGTGCAGCACATCGAAGAGCTGCCCCTCCGAGGTGGTCGAGCCGTTCAGCCGCCCCGCGTGCTGCAGCTTCATGGCCGAACCGCCGAAGACCGCGAACCAGACCAGGCTGACCACGCTCGGCACGAGAATCACGCCGCCGATGAACTGACGGATCGTCCGGCCGCGGCTGATCCGGGCGATGAACATGCCCACGAAGGGCGTCCAGGAGATCCACCACGCCCAGTAGAAGACGGTCCAGCTGCGCAGCCAGCCGCCCACATCGCTGCCGCTGCTCGCCTCCGTGCGGCCCGCCAGCTGCGGCAGTTCACCGAGGAAGGAGCCGATGGAGGTCGGCACCAGGTTGAGGATGAGCACGGTCGGTCCGACGACGAAGACGAAGACCGCCAGGATCAGCGCCAGCACCATGTTGATGTTGGACAGCATCTGGACGCCCTTGGCGATGCCGGAGACCGCGGACAGGATGAAGGCGATGGTCAGGACGGTGATGATGATGACCAGCAGGGTGGTGCTGACGCTGTCCATCCAGCCCAGCACCTTGATGCCGCTGCCGATCTGCAGGGCGCCGAGGCCGAGCGAGGCCGCGGATCCGAAGAGGGTGGCGAAGATGGCCAGGATGTCGATGACCTGGCCGCCCCAGCCGTTTGCCCGCCGCTTGCCGATGAGGGGCGTGAACACCGCGCTGATCGTCTGCCGTCTCCCCCGCCGGAAGCAGCTGTACGCGATGGCCAGCCCCACGACCGCGTAGATCGCCCAGGGGTGCAGCGTCCAGTGGAACAGCGTGGTGGCCAGCGCCGTGTCCATCGCCTGGGCGGCGTCCTCGGGGGCGGTCCCCGGCGGCGGCTTGACGAAGTGCCCCAGGGGTTCGCTGACGCCGTAGAACATCAGGCCGATGCCCATGCCCGCGCTGAACATCATCGCGACCCAGGACACCGTGCGGAACTCGGGCTGCTCGCCCTCCTTGCCGAGCGTGATCCGGCCGTATTTGCTGACGGCCAGCCAGATGGCGAAGATGACGAAACCGGAGGCGGCGAGCACGAAGGCCCAGCCGCCGTTGTCGATCACCCAGTGCAGCATCGACGTCGAGACGTTCTTGAGCGATGCGGTGGACCCCGCTCCCCAGGCGATGAACGCCAGGGTGAGCAGGGCGGTGACGCCGAAGACCACGCGGTCGGTCTGCGGGGACGCTTCCCGAGGGGTTCCGGGCGGCTCCGCCACGGGCGGCGAGCCGCCTCCGCCTCCTTTTTCGTTGACTGTGTCCGACACTGTTGACCTTTCCGGCCCTTCCGGCCGTCCGACCTGCTGGCCTGCTGGCCGTCTGGCCGTCTGGCTTTCCGGGCTCTTTCAACTGGCCATATTTTTCCTACCAGTTACCCCCTATCACAGGTCACAGACGTCCACCGGCGTCGCGACCGTAAGGTGATATGCGGCCCGTTGGTCCAACAGCAGCGGGATGAGGTTCCGCTCCGACTGACGGAGGGGTACGACCGCGCCTCCGTCGCCGTCCCACCGCCATCTGACGCCGTGCAGGGCGAGTTCGTCCCTGACCTCGCCGAAGCGGTCGGCGTCGAGGCGGTATGCGCACGGCGGGTCGGACAACACCTGCTCATCCGTGGCGGGTTCGTTGTCGGCACCGCCGAGGTAGACCGGCCCGCGATCGGTGTATCCGGCGAGGCGGGCACTCGTGGTGGCCGCCTCGATGCGCGCACGGTGCCGGTCGAGGAATGTGAATGCTCCCTTCAGTGCGGCCAGTTGGGAGATCACTCGCCTCCGGTTGTTGACCGCGGGATCGGCCTTCTCCGCGTCGGTGAGGGCATCGGTCCGGGTCTCGACGAGCAGTCCGACCGAGCCCTTCACCCCCGCCGTGTTGCGCAGGATCCGCTCCTGGCCGTCGCCCGCCACCTGCTTGACGGGGTCGCCGGTCACCGGGTCGGTCCAGATGCCGTAGACCCCGGTGCTGAAGCCGTCCTTCCGGACAGCGGGTTCGACGAATTCCTTCGACAGGGCCGTGGACTCGCGGTGCACCGCGTCCGCCGTGTTGAGGTTGCGCGGCCACAGCGACAGCAGGTCCTTGCTGTAGTACGGGGCGGTGGGGCTGTATTCGTGCAGGTCGTAGATGGTGTCGGGGCGGTAGTCGCGGATCACGGCGGCGATCGCACGGGCCTCGGGCGTCCGCAGGGCGAGGTGGTCGCGGTTGATGTCGCTGCCGTCGGAGTTCTCCCGGGTGTCCGCCGCCCGGCCGTCGGGGTTGGCGGTCGGTACGACCAGCACGCTGGTGCGTTCCAGGAAGCGGCGGGTCGCCCGGTCCTTGGCGTAGGCGAGATCGCGGACGGTGGTGAGACAGGCCTCGCGTCCGGCGGGTTCGTCGCCGTGCTGGGAGCAGATGAGGAGGAGGGACGTCCCACGTCGGACGTCCTGCGGACGCTCGGGGGCCGGGGCGCCGATCCGTACGAGCTGGAGCGGGCGGCCCTGTCCGGTGGTGCCGATGCGGTCGATCCGTACCCGGGGGGTGGCACGGTCGACGGCGGCGAGGAAGGACCGTTCCTCCGGCTGACTGGTCCAGCGGGCTCCGTGGCTGGTCTCGAAGCCCGTACGGGGGAGGTGCGAGCCGGCCGCGTCGGCGGGTGCGACGGGCAGCGCCGTGGCGAGGGTGGCCAGCATTCCGACGGCCAGTGCACCGAGAGCGAAGCTGCGGGAGTGGTGTCTCACGGGGGGTGCCTCCCTTGGATCGAGGGGTTGCGGGAAGGGGGCCGCCCGGGGGTGGGGGCGGCCCCCGGCCGGTCATCCCGCGGACGGGATGCGGCTGATCGTGCGCGGCGGGACGATTCCGTCCAGCCGTGCGCCGGCGGGGTGCGGCGCGGCGCCCGCCGTGGCGCGGGCGAACGCCGGGGCGCCGCCGACCAGCGGCAGCTCGGCGGCGGTACGCGCCAGATCGAGGGTCAGCTTCGGCCTGGACGACGGCGGGTCGATCAGGCCCGCGTCGGTCCCGGCGACGATCAGCGCGAGACGGTGGCCGGCGGGCACGATGTGATCGCTCGCGGCCAGGTCCAGGGTGATCGTGTACGGCTTGCCCGGGGTGAGCGGGCGGCCCTTGTGCTCGTCCGCGTAATTGCCGAGGTCGGCCCAGCCGCGGCTGAAGACGGTGCCTGCCACCTTCTGGGTGTCGGCGGCGGTCTTCTTGAAGCAGCCGGTGTCGCCCTTGGTGCCGGCGCCCCAGCAGGTGCGCTGGGTGAGGGTGCTGATCCCCTCGCCTTCGGCCCCGTAATTGCGGATGGTGTCCGGGCCGAGATCCACCAGGACGGCGGACAGATGCGCGGTCGAGGTGCTCGGGGTGGCGGTGACGGTCACCTTGCCGGAGCCGGACAGCCGCAGCGGTGCGGACAGCGGGCCGGTGGTGAACCCGGCCTTGGCGGGCGTCGGTTGATCGATGGCCGCGGCCCAGTCGGCCTCACTGAGCTTCGGGTCGTCGGTGAAGGCCGCGGTCGCGCCGTGCGGTGCGGGCTTGCTGCCCAGGACGCCGACGCCCGGGGTGGTGCCGTTGCGGGGCCGCAGGGTGGTCGCCGCCGTACCGGCCGCGGGCCACCGGGCATCGGTGGACCACTTGTCGGGGGCCCGCTCGATGTCCGCCATCGGCTCGCGCTGGATGCCGTTGTCGTAGCCCATCAGATAGTGGTCGAACCACCGGTGCAGGGTTTCCACCCATGCGCCACGCCGGTAGTCGAACGGGTCCACATGCCCGGTCTGGGACAGCCAGACCTTCCGCTCGACGCCGTGCCGGGCGAGCGCGTCCCACCACTGTCCGGCGTGCCGGGTGCGGACGTTGAGGTCCTGCATCCCGTGGACCATGAAGACGCTGGCGCGGACCTTGCCCGCGGCGCGGACGTAGTCGCGCTCGGTCCACAGATCCGTCCAGTCCCCGGTCCGGGGTGCCCCGTCGACCAGCTTCTTCTGTACGGCGCCGCAACGTTTCTGCGCCTCGGGGCTCTCGACCGCCTTCGCGAGCGTGTCGGGGCCGGAGTCGTAGAGCGGGGCGCCCTTGGCGAAGTAGTAGTCGTACCAGGAGGAGATCCCGGCTATCGGGACGATGGTCTTGAGGCCCTTGACCCCGGTGGCCGCGACGCCGTTGGCGATGGTGCCGTCCCAGCTCTTGCCGATCATCCCGGTGCTGCCGTTGGACCAGCCGGCGGCGACGGGTCTGCCTCCCGTACGGGCGGAATAGGCGCGCCCTCTGCCGCCCAGCCAGTCGACCACGGCCTTCGCCGACTGGATGTCGGAGCGTCCGCCGATGTCGATGCAGCCGTCCGAGCGGTTGGTGCCCGCCAGATCGACCAGCACGGTCGCATAGCCGCGCGGCACGAAGTAGTTGTCATAGAAAAGGGGGAACTGGACCGGGCGGCCCTTGTCGTCGTAGGTCTTCTTCTGGCTCTCGTTACCGCGTCCGCAGCAGGAGTAGTAAGGACTGGCGTCCATGATCACCGGTATGCGGCGGCCCTGCTGGGCGGGTTCGCGGGGCCGCACAATGTCGACGGCGACCCGGTCGGTCCTGCCGTCCGTGTCGCCGTCCAGCCGGGTGTCCACCCAGACCGTCTCGCGGATCGCATGGTCGTAGGAGTACACGGGTCTGCTCCCGCCGGGCGCCGAAGACGCCGCGGCAGCGCCCGCGTTCGGGCTGATGAGCAGGGGCAACAGGGCGACGGTGGCCGCCCATGCGAAGACTTTCCAAGGGATGCGGGGTTTCCGCGCACGTATGGTCACGGGCGGACGGTAGCGCGGGTCAACTCCCGTACAGAAGGGGGCCTTGCGGGTCCGTGTCCATGAGATGTCGGTCATGTGTCGGATGCGGCCATGGACATGACGATGACCATGATGAGTACATAGGGTCGCGTACATGGGGGTCCCGTACAGGGGGTCCCGGAATCAGGGCCCAAGAGATCCCTCTCCCCACCGACTTGGAGGACTCGTGCGTCACAGACTTATCGTCCCGGGTGCGGCCGTGCTCAGCCTGCTGCTGGCGATCCCGGCATCGGCTGCCAGCTTCGAACCCGGGGCGCCGGGGGTGGGCGACAGCTACTACCCGCAGAGCGGAAACGGCGGGTACGACGTGTCCCACTACGACCTGCGGCTCAAGTACCAGCCGAAGACGGATCTCCTGGAGGGCACGGCGACCCTGCTCGCCACGACCACCCAGGACCTCTCCCGCTTCAACCTGGACTTCGGCCTCAAGGTCAGCGAGATCCGGGTCAACGGCAAGAAGGCCGCCTTCACCACCTCCGGCAAGCACGAGCTGGAGGTCACTCCGGCCGCACCGCTGGAGAAGGGCAAGCAGATCACCGTCGTGGTCCGCTATGCGGGCAAGCCCTCCGAGGTGAAGATCGACGGATACTCCGGCTGGGCGCGTACGCCCGACGGCGGTGTGGTGGCGCAGGAGCCGGACGCCGCCGTGTGGTGGTACCCGAGCAATGACCACCCCACCGACAAGGCGACGTACGACATCTCGGTGGCGGTCCCGGACGGCACCCAGGCGCTCAGCAACGGTGTGCTGCTGTCCGAGACCTCCAAGCTCGGCTGGACGCGCTACAACTGGCGCTCGGACAAGCCGCAGTCGACGTATCTGACCACGCTCGCGGTCGGCAAGTTCGACATCACCAAGGACACCACCGCCAACGGCCTGCCGGTCATCAACGCCGTCAGCAAGGACCTGGGCAGCAACGCGGGCGCGGCGAAGGCCAGCATCGAGCGCACGGCCGAGGTCGTGGAGTGGGAGGAGGGCATCTTCGGCCCCTACCCCTTCAACGCGCTGGGCGGCTACGTGCCGAACGTACCGGCCGGGTACGCGCTGGAGACCCAGACCCGCCCGTTCTACGGATCGAAGGCGTTCGACAAGGGCGCCAACGTCTCCGTGGTCGTGCACGAGCTGGCACACCAGTGGTACGGCGACAGCGTGTCCCTCAAGGACTGGAAGGACATCTGGGTCCACGAGGGCTTCGCCCGCTACTCCCAGTGGCTGTGGTCGGAGAAGGAGGGCGAGGGCACCGCGCAGGAGCTCGCCGACTACGTCTACCAGCAGCACCCGGCCGACGACCCGTTCTGGAAGGTCAAGCCGGGCAACCCCGGCGCGGAGAATCAGTTCGACATCGCGGTCTACGACCGTGGGGCGCTGGCCCTCCAGGCGCTCCGTAACAAGGTCGGTGACAAGGTCTTCTTCGGTCTCCTGAAGTCCTGGCCGACGGAGAACAAGTACGGCAACGCCTCGGTGGCCGACTTTGTGAAGTTCGCGGAGAAGAAGTCCGGGAAGAAGCTCGGCGAGTTCTTCGACACCTGGCTGTTCCAGGCCGCGAAGCCGTCCGTGGGGGCGGCCAAGGGCGTCACGATAGACACGCGGAAGGCGCCGGTGGCGCAGCCGAAGTCGTGGAAGTCGATCGCGGCCACGAACCATGTGCACGAGGCGCACGGGCACTGAGTGGGTGCTTAGTGAGCAGTGAGTGAGGGGCCGGGGGCTTGACGTCCCCGGCCCCTCCGCTGTGTCAGCCGCGCGCCGCCCGGCGTGCCCGGCGCGCGAGCGGCAGATAGCGAAGCCGCTCCGGAAGCACCGGGACCACCACCCGCACCACCCGTCCGAAGCGACGCAGCCGGCGCTCCTGCTCATCGGTCCACTCCAGGCCGATGGCGCGCCGCGCGTCCGGTGGCATCAGCCCGACGGTGACGAAGCGCCGCAGCCGGGCGAAGCGTGGGGAGACCCAGGGCCACGTCAGCCGGAGCAGCGTCAGAAGCCACCGCGGGCCCCGGTCGGGCACCGGTATCGGCCCTTCGGGTGCGATCAACTCCCGTACCACAGTGTTCTGTTCGAGTTCCTCGTCAAGGACCTTGCGGTAGTAGGGCCAGAACTCCTCGATCGTCTGCGGCATATCGCGGTCGTGGATGCCCAGGATCCGGCCGACCTGCAGCCACTCCGCGTACAGCTGCCGCTCCTGCGCCTCGGTGAAGGGGCGGCCGAGGTAGCGCTGCGCATGCCGGAAGACGGGGTAGCCGGTGGCGTGCACCCAGGCGTAGTAGGCGGGGCTGAGCGCGTGGTATTTGCGGCCGTGCGCATCGGTGCCCTGGATGGTCTTGTGCAGCCGCCGCAGCCGGCGCCCCTCCTCGGCGGCCTGCTCGCCGCCGTACACCCACATCTGGAGGGAGACCAGGGAGCGCTCGCCGCGCCCCCACGGGTCGGTGCGGAATACGGAGTGATCGTCGACGCCCGCGCCCACTGCCGGGTGTGCGACCTGCATGGTCAGCGCGGCGGGCAGGGTCAGCAGCATGCGGATGTCGCCGACCAGCGACCAGAGGACCCCTCCGGGCGGTGGGGGCAGCGGATCCGTTCGCTCGGATGCCATCGCGCTTCGTTCTTCGGAATGCATTGCGCTTCGTTCTGATTTCATCCCGTTAATCATCATACGACTCCCCGCAGGGCTCCCCCAGGGCCGGCGGGCACGGGGATCCGTCCCCGGTCGAGGGGTGTCCCGGTACGCCGGGAACAGGGCCGGAGCGATCCGCAGCGGCGGCGGCACCAACCCCCGCCCACGGAGCCGCAGTTCGGCGGCTGCCGCCTCGACCACGGCCGCGGCCGGTGCCTCTCCCCTCAATCCTCGCCGATGTCTCCCTCCCCTCAATCTCCTTCCCCCCAGATGGTTACCTCGAAGTAACCTCAGCTGATTGGATGAGCGTCACCGGATCACGCCCCACCCCACAGGGAGTTCCCGTGTCGCACTCAGCGCTGCGCACGTCCCGGGCCGCCGCGATAGCCGCAGCCCTGGCCGCCGTCGCCCTCACCACCGCAGCACCCGCGGCGTCGGCCGCCGAAACGCCCCGTCTGAAGGTGCTCACCTACAACGTCTTCATGATGAGCAAGAACCTGTATCCCAACTGGGGCCAGGACCACCGCGCGCAGGCGATTCCGGCCGCGGACTTCTTCCAGGGCAACGACGTCGTCGTCCTCCAGGAAGCCTTCGACAACTCCTCCTCCGACGCCCTGAAGTCCAACGCCTCGGCGCAGTACCCGCACCAGACCCCGGTCGTCGGCCGCAGCAAGGACGGCTGGGACGCCACCGGCGGCGCCTACTCGACCGTCACCCCGGAGGACGGCGGGGTGACGCTGCTGAGCAAGTGGCCGATCCTGCGCAAGGAGCAGTACATCTACAAGGACGCCTGCGGTGCGGACTCCTATTCCAACAAGGGCTTCGTCTATGCGGTGCTGGACGTGAACGGCACCAAGGTGCACGTGGTCGGCACGCACACCCAGTCCACCGACTCGGGCTGCAAGGCGGGCGAGGCGGCCGCCGACCGCGCCAAGCAGCTCAAGGAGGTCGATGCCTTCCTCGACGCCAAGAACATTCCGGCGGACGAGGAGGTCATGCTCGCCGGCGACCTGAACATCGACTCGCACAGCGAGGAGTACAGCGCGCTGCTCGGCAACGCCGACGTGGCCCCGGCCGACAGCCGCACCGGCCACCTGTACTCCTTCGACACCCAGGAGAACTCCATCGCGAAGTACCGCTACCCGGACGATCCTCGCGAGGACCTGGACTACGTCCTCTACCGCAACGGTCATGCCCGCCCCTCGGGCTGGCAGAACGGCGTGGTCAAGGAGCAGTCGGCGCCCTGGACGGTCTCCAGCTGGGGCAAGGACTACACCTACACCAACCTCTCCGACCATTACCCGGTGATCGGCTCCGTCGGCTAGTCGGCCGTGCGGCCGCACCGGACCGGGTGCGGCCGTCCGTTGTCCGGCAGCGCGTCGGGCTCTCCTTCGGCAGCCCGGCGCGCTGTCCGGTGAACACGGCGTCCTAGCGCTTGAGATAGGCCAGCACGGCCAGCACCCTGCGGTTGTCGTCCGCCGACGGGTGGATCCGGAGCTTGGTGAAAATGCTTGCGGTGTGCTTGGCGACGGCGCTCTCGCTGATGTGCAGGCCGGCGGCGATGGCCGCGTTGGACCGGCCCTCGGCCATCAGCTCGAGGACATCCCGCTCACGCTGGGTCAGGCCGCCGATCGTGCCCCGGGCGTCGCTGCGCGACAGCAGCCGGGCGATGACCTGAGGGTCCATCACCGTGCCTCCGGCAGCCACCCGGCGGACCGCGTCGATGAACTGCCCGGTGTGGGTGACCCGGTCCTTGAGCAGATACCCGACGCCTCCCTCGCCGCCGGCCAGCAGCTCGTTCGCGTACAGCTGGTCGACGTACTGGGAGAGTATGAGGACGGGCAGTCCGGGCCGCCGGCGACGGGCTTCGAGTGCGGCCTGCAGCCCCTCGTCGGTGAAGGTCGGCGGCAGCCGCACATCGACGACGGCGGCATCCGGTGCCGCGTCCCCCTCCTCGAGGAGCGCACGCAGCAGCGACGGGCCGTTGTCCACCGCGACGACCTCGCAGCCGTGCTCCTGAAGGGTGCGTATCAGCCCGTCTCTCAGGAGGAACAGGTCTTCGGCGAGGACAACGCGCACGGAATCTCCATCGTCACGGTGGTCGGTCCGCCCTGCGGACTGTGCAGGTCGAGGGTGCCGTCGAAGGTATCCAATCGCTGTCGCACACCGGCCAGCCCGGTGCCCCGTGAGGGGTCGGCGCCGCCGTGACCGTCGTCGGTGACGGTTGCGCGCAGCAGCCCGTTCTCGTGGGTCAGGACGATGCCGACCTCGCGGGCCCCGGAGTGCTTCGCCGCGTTCGTCAGCGCCTCGCTCACCGCGAAGTAGGCGGCGGACTCGACCGGTGCCGGGAGGCGGCCCGGCAGCCGGGTCTCGACGTGGACGTCGAGGAAGCTGTCGAGCGCCAGCGACCGGACGGCGTCGCCCAGGCCCCGGTCGGCGAGGACCGGCGGGTGGATGCCGTGCACCAGGTTGCGCAGGTCCTGCAGGGCGCCCTCGGACGTTCGGCGGACGTCCAGCAGGAGCTCGCGCGCCGCCGCCGGGTCCGTCTCCATCAGCCGGGTGGCGCGGTCCAGCGTCATCCCCAGGGCGACCAGCCGGGCCTGTGCGCCGTCGTGCAAGTTCCGCTCGATGCGCCGCAGTTCGGCGGCCTGGGTGTCCAGGGCCCTGGCACGGGTGCCGGCGAGCCGCTCGACGCGCCGGGCGAGCTGGACGCTGCGCGACGCGGAAAGCAGCGGTCGGCTCACCCGGGCGTGCAGCCGGAGCGTGGCGGGGGCGGCAAGCAGTCCGGCAGCCATGAAGGCAAGGCCCAGCAAAAGGGCGGCACACATGGTGGCGGTGCTGTGCACGGGGACGAATGCGTACCAGTTGCCGTCGTTGATGAGCCGCCAGACGAACGGCTGCACCAGTGCGCCGAACACCCCGTACTCGACCAGGGCGAGGGGTACGGCGACGAGGAGGCCGCCGGTCACCGGCTCCAGCCAGGCCCACGCCAGGTCGCGCCAGAACCCCTCATCGGCGATGATCGCGCCCGACCTCTTGCGGGCGTTGAGGGCACGGTCCGCGGGCAGCGGCTCCGGTGGGCCGATACGGACGCCCGTCCACCGGTCGGCGCGTGAACGGGAACGATCGGACAGTACGCGCAGGGCCCGCGCGGCGGGCGGCAGCAGCCGGAAGCCCACGCCCACGGGCATCAGCAGCAGGGCGAGTACCACCAGCGAGCCCACCGCCGACACCGCGAGGGCATGCAGGCTCGCCAGCTGGCACCGGCCGACGGCGACACAGGCGCGGGAGGCGACCGCACGTGGCTTATCGAACATCGTCCATGATCGGGGGGATCCTAGCCGGTTCCGGTGCCGGTGCCGGTGTTGGTGCCTGTGCCTGTGCCGGTGTTGGTGTTGGTGCCGTCGAGCGTGCCCTGCCCGCGCTCTTCCACGTCCACAGTCCCGCCGCTGCCAGGCACGAGGCGCCGAACAGCACCATCGGGAGCACCGCGCCGGACTCTTCGTCCATGAACAGCAGCATGCCGAGGTTGATCAGAGCGTGAAAGCCCCCTGCGAGCAGCAGCCTGGAAGCCCGCCTCCCTTCAAGGGCCCACCCCATCACCACCGACATGGACACGGCCGCCGTCATGAACGCCCCTGCATACACAGGGTGTCCGGCGAAAATCTGGACGTGCCAGACGCCCCACACCACGCCCACCGCGACCGACGCCGCAAGGGGGCCGAAGCGGGTGAGCAGCAGCGGCTGCAGGAAGCAGCGCCACCCGATCTCCTCGCCACACGCGCCGATCAGCTGTGCCGCGGCGATCAACGCGAACGGGGCGCCCGGCCGCGTGGAGTGCGCGTCCCCGGTGAGCGCCGCGTACGCGCCGACGCTCAGCGCGATGATCAGCGGCGCCGTGACGAGCAGGAGCACCCCCTGACGGCTGCGGCCCGGCACGGGTCCGGCGAGCAGCTCCCGCACGCGCCCCGGCCAGAGCAGCGCGGCAAGGCCCACCCCGAGTGCGGGTCCGAACTGTGTCAGCTGGATGACCTCACTCGGTATCCGGGTCGCGGGCTGGAGTGCGCCCAGCGCTCCGGCCGCCACAAAGGCAACGGTGAGGAACAGGGCCATCGCCCTGATGTCGACGGAATTCCTTCGCATGGCACCGACAATGCCGCCCGGCGGGCCCGCCGCCACTGTGTCTGGATGCCGGGCAGGGGTGTACTCAGATACACCCTCGTGAGGATGGGGGCAGGGCGGGCGCGGGCCTCAGTGGTCGTAGACCGTCACCGGTATGCCGTGTCGGGTGAGCCGCTCGGATATCAGCGGCTCCACCCGGGACCATTTGCCGCCCGCCAGCCCGCAGCCGATCCGTGGCATATGGACCGACGCGCCGAGCTCCTGGGCCTTGGCCGCGACCCGGCCGAGCCCCGCGGCGATGGCTTCGTACCGCACCGGGACGCCCTTGCTGCCCGTACGTATGCCGCGCTGCCCCACGACATTGGCCACCCACAGCCGCTCCCCGACCCGGACGAACTGGGTTGCGCCCAGCCCGAAGTCGTTCCCCGCGCGCTCGCGGTGCCACTTCCGGTAGGCGGCCTCCGGCTCCGGCCAGCGCCGGGAGAGAGCCAGGACGAAGCCCTTGCCCCAGCCGCCGAGGTCGTTGCAGACATGCGTGATGATCTTGACGCCCTTGCCCTGCGGCGCGGTGGCGTCCCCCTTGACGTATGAGATCCCCGTGTTCTCAGTCATGCCTCAACGGTAAGGGCGACCACTGACATCGGGCGGAGGAGGGCAGGCCGGGGGCAAGCCGGGGCCAGGGGCAGGCCGGGGCCGCACAGCGTGAGGGCGGCCGCGGAAGCCCTTGGGCCTCCGCGGCCGCCCTCATCACTCAGGCGTGCGCCGGTGTGCGGCTACTTCGCCGCCTCGCGCTCCTTGGCGATCCGGGCCACCCGGCCGCGGACCGCGTACCAGCCGACGACCAGGGCGGCACCGAGGACCGGGATCAGCATCACGGTCTGCCGGCCGACACCGTCGTCGAACCACATCAGCACGATGACGCCGATGAGGAAGATGATGGTGGCGATATCGGTGACCGGCGTGCCGGGGAGCCGGAAGCGCGGGCGCTCGACCAGGCCCGCCTTCGCCCGGCGGACGAACACCATGTGGCAGATCATGATCGTGCACCAGGTGCTGACGATGCCCAGCGCCGCGATGTTCAGCACGATCTCGAACGCCTGGCCCGGCAGCCAGTAGTTGAGCCCGACACCGAGCACACAGACCGCGGAGGTGAGCATGATGCCGCCGTAGGGCACCTGGTTGCGGTTCATCTTGCCGGCGAACTTCGGCGCGGAGCCCGCCATCGACATCGAGCGCAGAATGCGGCCGGTCGAGTAGAGGCCGGAGTTGAGGCTGGACATCGCCGCGGTCAGCACGACGAGGTTCATCACATCGCCCGCGGCCGGGACACCTACGTTGGACAGCACCGTCACGAAGGGGCTCTCGCCGCCGACGTACTTGTTCCACGGCAGCAGCATCGCCAGCAGGACCACCGAGCCGACGTAGAAGACGCCCACCCGCCACATGATGGAGTTGACGGCCTTGGGCACGACCTTCTTCGGGTCGCCGGTCTCACCGGCGGCGACGCCGACCAGCTCGACGGCGGAGTACGCGAAGACCACGCCCTGGAGCACGATCACCACCGGCAGCAGACCGGTCGGGAAGATTCCGCCGTGGTCGGTGATCAGGCTCAGGCCCGGCGTGTGTCCGCCGACGGGGTGCTGGGTGGCCAGCAGGAAGATGCCGATGAACATGAAGACGACCAGCGCGGCGACCTTGATGATCGCGAACCAGAACTCCATCTCACCGAAGATCTTCACCGAGATCAGGTTGATCGACAGCACGACGGCCAGTGCGATCAGGGCCATCACCCACTGCGGGATGCTGGTGAACAGGCTCCAGTAGTGCGTGTAGAGCGCGATCGCCGTGATGTCGGCGATACCGGTCGTGGACCAGTTGACGACATACATCCAGCCGGCGACGTAGGCGCCCTTCTCACCCAGGAACTCCCGGGCGTACGAGACGAAGGAGCCGGACGACGGGCGGTGCACCACCAGCTCGCCCAGGGCCCGTACGACGAAGAAGGCGAACAGACCGCAGACCGCGTAGGCGACGGCCAGCGCGGGACCGGCGGAGTGGAGACGGCCACCGGCACCGAGGAACAGACCGGTGCCGATCGCCCCGCCGATGGCGATCATGTTGATGTGACGGCCCTTGAGGCCCTTGCTGTAGCCCGCGTCGCCCGCGTCCTGCTGCGCGCCGCTCCCCCCGTCAGTTGACCTCTGGGCTGTCTCAGTGACGGTTTCTGTGGTGCTCACTGCTGGTGGATCTCGCTTTCAAGGCAGAGCCGAGACCGGAACCCGCGGATCGCGCGGTCGGCCGACGGCACACCTTCCTGGAAGTCCGCTCCCCCGTCTGTGCGCGAGATCACATGGCGTAAAAACTTTGTAGGAAGCGACGGTATTTCGCCTCGATCACCCGCCGTCGCAGCGTCAGAGAGGGGGGCAATTCGCCACTCTCCGGACTTCGCTCCTCACTCAGCAGTAACAAGCGCTTCACCTGATCGATGTGATTCAGTCGCGCATCCGCGGCCTCAACGGCCCGCTCGACCTCTTTTCGGACGGCCAGATGCCCGGCCGGCTCCCCGAGTGTCCCCTCGATCCCGTGGCGCGCCGCCCAGACGGGGGCGAGCTCCGCGTCCCGCACCAGCAGCGCGACCAGGTACGGCCGGCCCTCCGGCCCAGAACCGGACCACACCGGGCGGCATCGGCGCGGACGCACTCGCCGTCCACACCAGCCGGTCGAACCCGGCCGGCGCCGGCGGCGGATCCAGCACCTCCGCCTTGACCTGACGGAGGAGTGAGAGCCTGAACTACGGCCCGAACGGGGGGGTCCGGAAGGTTTCACAAGAGTGGTGAGACAGCAATACTGTTGAACATGATGGAGTCCGCCACCGACCTCACGGTCGACGAGCTGGCCGCCCGCGCCGGCGTCACGGTCCGCACCATCCGCTTCTACAGCACCCGCGGACTGCTGCCGCCGCCCGAGATCGGCCCGCGCCGGGTCGGCCGCTACGGACCGGACCATCTCTCGCGGCTCGCGCTGATCGAGGAACTCCAGCATCAGGGCCTGACCCTGTCCGCGATCGAGCGCTATCTGGCGCAGCTGCCGCCCGATCTGAGCGCTCAGGACCTGGCCATCCACCGGGCGCTGGTGGCGAGTTGGGTGCCGGACAAGGCGGAGGACGCGACCCGCGAACAGCTGGAGCGGCGGGTCGGCAGGGATCTGACCGAGGAGGACCTGGACCGGCTGGCGGCCATGAGCGTGCTCGTACGGACCGAGGACCCGCGGGTCTTCCAGGTCGATCCGGGCCTGTTGCATCTCGGGGCGCGGCTGCTGGACGTACCGATCGCGCTGGAGACGATCCTGGCCGCACGCACCGTCGTCATCGAGCACACCCGCTCGGCGGCGCGCGAGCTGAGCCGGCTCTTCAAGGACGAGGTATGGGATCCGTACCGGGACGGCGGGCCGGATGCCGAGGACATGGCGCGGATGAAGTCGCTCTCGGCCCATATGCAGCCGATGGTGGTGCAGGCACTGGTCACCGCCTTCCAGAGGTCGATGAAGCAGGAACTGCGGGAGTGGTTCAGCGAGAACGCGCCCGACCGGACCGAGGGCGAGGGGTGAGGGGCGGGCCGACGGGGCCCGCCCCCACAGTGGTCAGTCGCTGAACTTCTCGCCCTTCTCGGCCTTCTCGACCAGCAGCGGGGACGGCGCGAACCGCTCGCCGTACGCCGCCTCCAGCTCGCGGGCGCGCGCCACGAAGCCGGGCAGGCCGACGAGGTGCTCCCGCCCCGGGCCGCCCTGGTATCCGTTGATGTACTGGATCACGCCGCCGGTCCAGCCGGGGAAGCCGATGCCGAAGAGGGAGCCGATGTTGGCGTCGGCGACCGAGGTCAGCACGCCTTCCTCGAAGCAGCGGACGGTGTCCAGCGCCTCGGAGAACAGCATCCGTTCCTGCATGTCGAGGAACGGGATGCCCGCGCCCTCCTTGGCGAAGTGCTCGCGCAGCCCCGGCCACAGCCCGGCTCGCTTGCCGTCCTCGGCGTAGTCGTAGAAGCCCGCGCCGCCACTGCGGCCGGGCCGTTCGAACTCGTCCACCATGCGGTCGATGACGGCGTCGGCCGGGTGCGGCTGCCAGCTGCCGCCGGCCTCCTCGATCGCCCGCCTGGTCTCGTTACGGATCTTGCGCGGCAGGGTGAGGGTCAGCTCGTCCATCAGGGACAGCACCTTGGCCGGGTAGCCGGCCTGGGCGGCGGCCTGTTCGACGGAGGCCGGGTCGAGGCCCTCGCCGATCATCGCGACGCCTTCGTTGATGAAGTGGCCGATGACGCGCGAGGTGAAGAAGCCGCGGGAGTCGTTGACCACGATCGGGGTCTTCTTGATCTGTCGGACCAGGTCGAAGGCGCGGGCCAGGGCCTCGTCGCCGGTGCGCTGGCCCTTGATGATCTCCACCAGCGGCATCTTGTCGACCGGCGAGAAGAAGTGCAGCCCGATGAAGTCCTGGTCGCGCTCGACACCTTCGGCCAGCACCGTGATGGGGAGCGTGGAGGTGTTGGAGCACAGCAGGGCGTCGGGGGCGACGAGGTGCTGGATCTCCTTGAACACCTTGTGCTTGAGCGCGACGTCCTCGAAGACGGCCTCGATGACGGCGTCACAGCCCGCGAGATCCTGCGGGTCGGCGGTGGGCGTGATGCGCGCCAGCAGCTCGTCGCGCTGGGCCTCGGTCGCACGGCCCCGGGACAGCGCCTTGGCGAGCAGGCCCTCGGAGTACGCCTTGCCCTTCTCGGCCGCCTCGGTGGTGACGTCCTTGAGGACGACCTGCATCCCTGCCCGGGCACAGGAATAGGCGATGCCCGCGCCCATCATGCCGGCGCCGAGGACGGCGACCTTCTCGACCTTGCGGGGCTCGATGCCCTTGGGGCGGCTGGCGCCGGAGTTGACGGCCTGCAGGTCGAAGAAGAAGGCCTGGATCATGTTCTTGGAGATCTGGCCGGTGACCAGCTCGACGAAGTAGCGCGCCTCGATGGTCTGGGCGGTCTCGAAGTCGACCTGGGAGCCTTCGACGGCGGCCGCGAGGATGTTGCGCGGTGCGGGGTAGGGCGCGCCGTTGACCTGCTTCTTGAGGTTGGCGGGGAAGGCCGGGAGGTTGGCCGCGAACTTCGGGTGGGCGGGAGTGCCTCCGGGGATCTTGTATCCCTTGACGTCCCAGGGCTGCTGGGATTCGGGGTGGGCGTCGATGAAGGTCCGCGCCTTGGCGATCAGCTCCTCGGGGGTCTCGGCGACCTCATGGACGAGCCCGTTGTCCCTGGCCCGGGTGGCGTTGTACTGGGTGCCCTGGAGCAGCACCTTCAGCAGCGCGTCGGTGATGCCGAGGAGGCGCACCGTGCGGGTGACACCGCCGCCCGCGGGCAGCAGGCCGAGGGTGACCTCGGGCAGGCCGATCTTGGTGCCGGGGGTGTCGAGGGCGATGCGGTGGTGGCAGGCCAGCGCGATCTCGTAGCCGCCGCCCAGTGCCGCGCCGTTGATCGCGGCGACGACGGGCTTGCCGAGGGTCTCGATGCGGCGCAGGTCGCGCTTGATGCCGTTGCCCGCCTCGAAGGCCTGCTGGGCGTGGTCGGGGGTGACGGCGATCAGCTCGCGCAGGTCGCCGCCGGCGAAGAAGGTCTTCTTGGCGGAGGTGAAGACGATGCCGCGGATGCTGTCCTTCTCGGCCTCCAGGCGGTCGGCGACCGCGGTGAGGGAGGCCTTGAAGGCGTTGTTCATGGTGTTGGCGGACTGGTCGGGGTCGTCGAGGACCAGGGTGACGATGCCGGTCTCGTCCTGTTCCCAGCGGATGGTCGACGAGGCAGCGGATTCACTCATGGGTGCGTACTCCGTAGTGGGGTGGGACGAGGGTCAGAGGCGCTCGATGACGGTGGCGATGCCCATGCCGCCGCCGACGCAGAGAGTGGCCAGGCCGTAGCGCTTGTCCTGCCGCTCCAGCTCGTCGATGAGGGTTCCGAGGATCATCGCGCCGGTGGCGCCGAGGGGGTGGCCCAGGGCGATGGCGCCGCCGTTGACGTTGACCTTGTCCAGGCTCAGGCCCATGTCCTTGACGAAGCGCAGCACGACGGCGGCGAACGCCTCGTTGATCTCGACGAGGTCGATGTCGTCGATGGTCAGTCCGGCCTTGGCGAGGGCCTTGCGGCTGGCGGGCGCGGGGCCGGTGAGCATGATCGTCGGCTCGGAGCCGGAGACCGCGGCGGAGACGATCCGGGCCCGCGGGGTCAGGCCGTAGCGCTCGCCGACCTCCTTGGAGCCGATGGCGACCAGCGCCGCGCCGTCCACGATGCCGGAGGAGTTGCCCGCGTGGTGGACGTGGTCGATCTTCTCGACCCAGTGGTACTTCTGCAGGGCCACCGCGTCAAAACCGCCGGCGTCGCCGATGGCGGCGAAGGAGGGCTTGAGACCGGCCAGCGAGTCGGCGGTGGTGCCGGGGCGCGGGTGCTCGTCGCGGTCGAGGACGACCAGGCCGTTGCGGTCGCGTACGGGGACGACGGAGCGCTCGAAGCGGCCGTCCTTCCAGGCCGCGGCGGCCCGCTCCTGGGAGAGCGCGGCGAATTCGTCGACATCGCGCCGGGTGTAGCCCTCGATGGTGGCGATCAGGTCGGCGCTGATGCCCTGGGGGACGAAGCCGGTGTCGAAGTTGGTCATCGGGTCGGCGAACCAGGCGCCGCCGTCGGAGGCCATCGGGACCCGTGACATGGACTCGACACCGCCGGCCAGGACCAGGTCCTCCCAGCCGGAACGCACCTTGGCGGCGGCCATGTTGACCGCCTCGAGGCCGGACGCACAGAAGCGGTTCTCCTGGACGCCGGCGACGGTGTCCGGCAGTCCGGCGGCGATCGCCGCGATCCGGGCGATATCGGAGCCCTGGTCGCCGACCGGGCCGACGACGCCGAGCACGATGTCGTCGACGGCGGCCGGGTCCAGGCCGGGAAAGCGGTTGCGTACTTCGTGGATCAGGCCGACGACCAGGTCGATCGGCTTGGTGCCGTGCAGTGCGCCATTGGCCTTGCCGCGGCCGCGCGGGGTGCGGATCGCGTCGTAGACGTACGCTTCGGTACTCAAGTCAACAAGCCTTTCGGATGAGGGTGAGGCGGGCAGCGGGTGCGGACCGGTGCCGGTCCGGAGACGGTCGGGTGGCCGGGGTCAGCCGAGCAGGGAGCGCCCGATGATCTCCTTCATGATCTCGGTCGTGCCTCCGTAGATCGTCTGGATACGGCCGTCGGTGAAGGCCTTGGCGACGCGGTATTCCGTCATATAGCCGTAGCCGCCGTGGAGTTGGAGGCAGCGGTCGGCAACCCGCTTCTGCAGCTCGGTCGCCCACCACTTGGCCATCGAGGCGTGCACCGCGTCCAGAGCGCCGGCGGCGTGGTCGGCGATGCAGCGGTCCAGGAAGGCGCGGGTGACGGCGCATTCGGTGGCCATCTCGGCTATCTCGAAGCGGATGTGCTGGAGCTTGGCCAGCGGCCGCCCGAAGGCCTCGCGCTCCTTGACGTACCGGCTGGTGATCTCCAGCAGGTGTTCGGCGGCGGCGATCCCGGAGACGGCGATGGTCATGCGCTCCTGGGCGAGATGGGTCATCAGATGGACGAACGCGCCGTTCGGCTCGCCGAGCAGATTCTCCTTCGGTACCCGTACGTCCCGGAAGAACAGCTCGGCGGTGTCCTGCGCCTTCTGGCCGATCTTGTCGAGGTTGCGGCCGCGCTCGAAGCCCTCCATGCCGCGCTCGACGACCAGCAGGCTCAGGCCGTGCGCCCCGCCCTCCGGGGTCGTCTTCGCCACGACGATGACGAGGTCGGCGAGGATCCCGTTGGAGATGAAGGTCTTGGAACCGTTGAGGATCCAGTGGTCGCCGGCGTCCTCGGCGCTGGTGCGGATCCCCTGGAGGTCGGATCCCGCCCCCGGCTCGGTCATGGCGATGGCGGTGATGATCTCGCCGCTGCAGAAGCCGGGCAGCCAGCGGCGCTTCTGCTCCTCGGTGCCGAGCGTCGTCAGATACGGGCCGATGATGTCGTTGTGCAGGCCGACGGCGAGCCCGGCGGCACCGGCCCGGGCGAACTCCTCGGCCAGTACGGCGCTGAAGCGGAAGTCGCTCTGCCCACCGCCGCCGTACTCCTCGGGCACCGCCAGTCCCAGCAGCCCCTGCCGGCCGGCCGCCCGCCAGGCGTCCCGGCTGACGATGCCGTCCTGATCCCATTGCTCGTAATGCGGTGTCACCTCCTTGGCGAGGAAGGTGCGTACGGTCTCCCGGAAGGCGTGGTGCTCCTCGGTGAAGATCTGGCGCGGCATCTGCGCGGTCATCGCTGCGGGCCCTCCTCAGAGCCAGTTCCGGACGGATTCGATCAGCTTCGCGGGCTCGGGCCCTACGGGGTGGACGTTGAGCATCGTCACGCCCGCCTCCCGGAAGGCGGCGATGCGGTCGCGGACGTACCCCTCGGGCCCGCACAGCGACATCAGCTCGCAGAACTCGTCCGGGACGGCCGCCTCGGCCTCCCGCTTCTTCCCGGCGAGGTAGAGCTCCTGGATGGTGTGCGCGGCCTCTTCGTAGCCGTAGGCGACGGCGAGGTCGTGGTAGAAGTTCTTCCCCTTGGCGCCCATCCCGCCGACGTACAGCGCGATCACCGGCCGGGCCAGCTCCCGTACGGCGGCGGCGTCTTCGCCGATGGCCAGCAGGCCCCCGGCGACGGTTTCCAGCGGCCCCAGCGCCGGGTCGCGGCGGGCGGTGCCCTCGGCCAGCGGGGCGGCCCATACCTCGGCCGCCTTCTCCGGGATGAAGAGGGTGGGCAGCCAGCCGTCGGCGACCTCGGCGGTCAGCCGGACGTTGGCGGGGCCGAGGGCCGCGACATAGACGGGGATCTCGGGGCGCACCGGCTGGGTGAGGATCTTGAGCGGCTTGCCGAGCCGGCCGCCTTTTCCCTTCGGCAGCGGCATATCGGTGATGCCGCGGTGGTCGATGACCTCGCGGCGCCAGATGCGGCGGCACAGGTCGATGGTCTCGCGGGTGCGGCCCAGGGGCTTGTCGTACGGCTTGCCGTGCCAGCCCTCGACGACCTGCGGGCCGGAGGCGCCCAGGCCCAGCAGCGCCCGGCCGCCGGAGAGCGCGTCCAGCCCGGCGGCGGTCTGGGCGATCAGGGCGGGGGTGCGGGAGTAGACGTTCAGGATCGCCGAGCCGATCTTGGCGCGCTCAGTGCGGGCGGCCAGGAAGCCCATGATCGTCGGTGAGTCGAAGCCATAGGCCTCGGCGACCCAGATGGCGTCCAGCCCCGCCGTTTCCAGGGCGGCGACCTCTTCGGCGGCGCGGCGCGGATCGCCGGCGTACTGGAGCGTGGTGGCGAGTTCCATCAGCCGTCCGCCTCCTGTGGCTCGGTACGGTCCGGGCCGGCGGCCAGGCCCGGGATCCGCCAGTCGCGGGCGATGTCCGCGGTGTCCGCGCCGGGCTGCGCGGGCGGTCGGCGCAGCGTGCCCGGGGTGTGCGAGAAGCGGGGCGCGGGTGCGGGCTGCGTGATGCCGCCGTGGTCGGCGAAGGTGCCGCGGGCGGCGAGATGCGGGTGGTCCGGGGCCTCGCGCAGGGACAGTACGGGCGCGACGCAGGCGTCCGATTCCTCGAAGACGGCGGTCCACTCCTCCCGGGTACGGGTCTTGAAGCGGGCGGCGATGGCGGTGCGGAGTTCGCCCCAGGCGGCGAGGTCGTCCCGGCCGGGCGCCTCGTCCTCGATGCCCAGCAGCCGGATGAATTCGGCGTAGAAGCGCTTTTCGAGCGCGCCGACGGCCATATAGCCGCCGTCCGCGGTCTCGTAGGCACCGTAGAACGGCGTCCCGCCGTCGAGGAGATTCGCACCGCGCCGGTCCTGCCAGCCGCCGGCCGCCAGCATGCCGTGGATCATCGCCGTCAGATGGGCCGTGCCGTCGACGATCGCGGCATCGACGACCTGGCCCCGGCCGCCTTCGGTGCGGGCGTGCTGGAGGGCCGCGAGGACGCCGATGACCAGATAGAGGGAGCCGCCGGCGTAGTCGCCCACCAGGTTGGCGGGGATGGCGGGCGGGCCGTCCGGCGGGCCGATCATGCCGAGGGCGCCCGTGATGGCGATATAACCGATGTCGTGCCCCGCGGTGCCGGCGAGCGGGCCCTGCTGGCCCCAGCCGGTCATCCGGCCGTAGACCAGACGGGGGTTACGGGCCAGGCACTCCTCGGGGCCGATGCCGAGCCGCTCGGCCACACCGGGGCGGTACCCCTCGATCAGCACATCGGCGCGCTCGGCCAGATCGAGGACCCGGGCCACGCCCGCGGGGTCCTTGAGGTCCACCTGCACCGAGCGTTTGTTGCGGTTGGTGATGTCGTACGCCGGGTCGATGCGCAGCCCGGCGCCTCCGGGGCGGTCGACGCGGACCACGTCCGCGCCGAGGTCGGCCAGCAGCATGGCGGCGAACGGGCCGGGGCCGATGCCCGCGAGCTCGACCACCCGCACCCCGCTCAGCGGGCCGTTACCTGACTCAGCCATCGCGCCCCCCTGTCCTGAGCCGCTCTCCGAAAGCCACTGTGACACTTCTGATGTAACACCCGCGATGTTAAGAACGTGTTCCACTTTCCACAAGCCCCCCGAGCGGTTTCCGCAAGCGGTTCCCACCTGCCTCGGAGTCACCTGCCTGCCACCGGAAAAGGCCCGCGCCGACGATGCTCAACTGCCATCGCCGTCACGGGCCTTGTGCGCTGCCGCCGCTGCGCCGCTACACCCCGTCGAGCTCGGCGATGAGCTTCTTCGGGGCTATGACGCGGTAGGACTCCTCCGTCCAGTCGCAGAGCAGCTCGGCGGCCGGCGCGGCCCGCTCCGCCAGCGGAATCCGCACCCAGCCGGCCTTGCCCAGGCCGTAGCCCGCGGGCTCGGCGCCGGGCGAGGTGAGCGCATGGGCATGCGCCTCCGGGTCCCTGAGCTTGACGGTGATCCCCGGCTGACTGCCGTCCTCGACGCCGAGAAAGACGAAGACCTTCTTGTTGACCTTGATGACGCTCTCGCCCCACGGAAACTCCTCCACCGCTCCGGGCAGCCCCAGCGCAAACGTCCGCACCCGCTCCCGCACCGCCGCCGGACCCGCCGTGCTCGCCATGCGCTCCTCCACGTCCGTTCCCCCTCCCGCACCGCGCGGTGCCGTCTCCGGCGTGTCCCGCGCACGCCGTCCGATCGCATTCCACGCTAACCGCGACCACTGACAACGGCCCGCGGAGCGCCGGACGCGGGGCCGACGGAGGGACATGGCAACCCGGACTCCCGGGCGGACATTGGCGAGGGGGACCCACGGGGCTGCTCCGTCCGGAACCGGCCGCAGCACGGCGTACCGCGCCGGCCGCCTATACGGACCCGGCCGATGCCCCCTCGGCCTGCGGTGGTCCGGCTCCCCCGGCCGCCGGCGCCAGGTGATCATCGGGCGCGTCACGGTCCACCAGACGGGCCAGTCGCCGCGGAACGTCCCCGCCCACCAGGATGATGACGAGAAGCGTCAGCCCGAAGGTGAGCACCGCCAGCGCCCGCCCCAGGGACATCCCCTCCGCGAGCCGCGCCCCCAGGACCGGCGCCACCGCGCCGCCCAGGGCCCCGACGTTGTAGACGAAGCCGAGCGAGGCGGCGCGGGTCGCGGTCGGGAAATGGCCGGCGATGTACTTCGGCAGGATGCCGGAGATCCCCTGACTCAGCGCCAGCAGCCCGAACAGCAGCACCCCGAGCCCCACCAGGCTGTTCCGGACCGCGAAGACCGGGAAGACGAAGGTGAGGGAGGCCAGCAGGGTGCACGCGTACGCCCGCCGGGTGCCCAGCCAATCCCCGACGAACCCCGCCAGCCAGCAGCCCGCCATGGTGCCGAAGCCCGCGAAGAACATGACGTCGGTGACCTGCTCGGCGGTGTACCCGAGGTCGGTCTTGAGATAGGTGGGCAGCAGTGCCTGGACGGGCCAGCTGTACAGGAAGGCGCAGAACACCGTCGCCATCAGGGCCACATACCGCAGCCATCCCTTACGGCCGCCGAGCTGCACCGCGAAGGCGATCAGACACAGCGCCGCGAGGACGGACAGCCAGGGGACATGTCCCTCCCCCACCGGCGTGAAGACGCAGAACAGCGCGCCCGAGGCGGCCACTGTCAGCGCGGCGTTGCACCAGGAGCGCAGGCGCCCGGTGAACAACGGCCGGAACGGATTCGGACGTTCCGGCCGCGCGCCGGCCGCGGCGGAGCCGATCTCGGCCTCCCATGCGCCGGCTTCCGGCAGCGATCTGCGGACCCAGAGCGCCACCAGGACGGGCAGCACACCGATCCAGAACATCCAGCGCCAGCCCCAGTGGGGAACCACCCACCCGTAGAGCTCGGCGGCCAGGACGCTGCCGCCCGCGTAACCGGAGATCAGAAATCCGGAGGCGCGGTTACGCAGCCTGGCGGGCCAGCTCTCCAGCACATACGTCACGCTGGCGCTGTACTCCCCCGCCATGCCCAGGCCGATCACCAGCCGCGCGACGAACAGGCTGGTGTAGCCCCAGGCGAATCCGCAGGCGAAGGTGCCGAGGGAGTAGAGCAGAATGCTGGTGATCATGGCGGGCTTGCGGCCGTAGCGGTCGCCCATCGCGCCCAGTACGGCCCCGCCCAGCCACCGGGTGATGAAGGCGCCGGAGATGAGCGAGGCGGCGGTGGCGGTGTCCAGGTGGAACGCGTCGGCGATCTCGGTCAGGACGAGGGTGATCAGGACGAAGTCGAAGCCGTCGAGGAGATAGCCGATCCAGGCGGCGGCCATCGCCTTCCACTGGCGCGGGGTCGCCTCCCGGTACCAGGGCACGGGGCGCGTCGTCACAGCAGTCCTGCCTCCTCCGTCAGCCGGCGGACGGTTCGGTTGGCCGCGTCGTCCAGCGGCAGCTGCGGGGCCGCGGCGGCCGGGCTGCCGATGACGCCGGGCAGATACAGCGCCGCCTCGAAGGCACCGATGGTGGACGCGCTACGCCCCCTGTCCGCTTCGTCCCCGACGCCCGTGGCGGCGGACAGGGCGGCCGGGCAGTCCCGTGCGGCGGCCTCCGCACTCCGCCGGCCGGCCCTGACGTGCGCGCAGAGCCGCACAGAGCCGGCCGGATCGGCGTCCCCGGCCCCGGTACGACACCATGCGCACCGGCCGGCAGGGCCCCGTCCACGGAGAGCTCGGCCACGGTCGCAAGCACCGTGTCGGCGGGGGCAGCCGGCCGCGCGTGGTCTCGACGACCGTCTCGTTGACGGTCCGACGTCGGACGTCCGACAAGTGGGCGGCCTCCCCGGTGGCACCGAGCACGAAGAGGCCGTCCGCCCCGGCGTCCACCAGATGCTCGGTGCGTGACCCCGCTGAGCGGTGCGGGGAGGGGCGTGGAAGGGGGCATCGCGTCCGGCTTTCTGCCGTACGGTCCGGTCCGGTCCGGTCCGGGTGCGGGGAGGGTGACGGGCGGTTGCCCCGCCGGTTGTCCTGCAGTCGGGACGTGGGACGTGGGACGTCCTATGTCATGCTGAATCTGACCTCGCTCCTACGCCGTGTCAAGACCGCGCGCCACGAGGCGAACCGCCCGTTCGGATCACCAACGACATGGCCGGGGACCGTCATTGACGGGATGTCGGCGATGTGCCTAGGGTCCGGACCTCAGGTCGAGAGGATGCGCGATGCGACGGCAGGACACCTCCGGACGGGCCCATGACCTCGTCCTCTACGGCGCCACCGGGTTCGCCGGGGCGCTCACCGCCGAATACCTGGCCCGGCACGCCCCCGAGGACTGCCGCTGGGCGCTGGCCGGCCGCAACACCGCCAAACTGGAGCGGCTGCGCGACCGCCTGGCCGCCATCGACCCGGCCTGCGCCCGGCTCCCGCTGCTGCACGCCGACAGCGGCGACCCGGACTCGCTGCGCGCACTCGCCGCCGGCACCCGCGTGCTCGCCTCGACCGTCGGCCCGTATCTGCGGCACGGCGAGCCGCTGGTCGCCGCCTGTGCCGCGGCCGGCACGGACTACCTCGATCTGACCGGCGAGGCCGAGTTCATCGACCGGATGTATCTGCGCCACCACGAGACGGCCCGTGCGTCCGGCGCCCGCCTGGTCCACTCCTGCGGTTTCGACTGCATTCCGCACGACCTGGGGGTGCTCTACACCGTCGGCCTGCTCCCCGAAGGCGTACCGCTGCGCATCGACGGATTCGTCCGCAGCAACGCCACCGTCTCCGGCGGCACAGTGGCCTCCGCGCTGACGGCCGTCTCGCGCCCGCTGGCCATGGCGCAGGCCGCCCGCCGGCGCCGGGTGGCGGAGCCGCGCCCCGTCGGCCGTACGGTCCGGGCGCCCCTCGGCCCGCCCGTCAAGAGTGCCGAGACGCATGTCTGGGGCGTACCGCTGCCGACCGTGGACCCGCAGGTCATCGCCCGCTCGGCGGCCGCTCTCGACCGCTACGGGCCCGACTTCCGCTACCGCCACTACGCCGGGGTGCGGCATCTGCCGATCGCCGTGGGCGGGGCGCTGGGGGCGGGCGCGCTGGCCGTGCTCGCCCAGGTGCCGCCCGCGCGACGCTGGTTGGCGGGCCGCGTGGAACCGGGTGAGGGGCCGAGCCGGGAGCGGCGCGCCAGGAGCTGGTTCGCGGTGCGCTTCGTGGCGTCGGGCGGCGGGAAACAGGTGGTCACCGAGGTATCGGGCGGAGACCCGGGTTACGACGAGACGGCGAAGATGCTCGCCGAGTCGGCGCTCAGCCTGGCCTTCGACGACCTTCCGGCGACCGCCGGCCAGGTGACGTCGGCGGTCGCCATGGGGGACGCGCTGACAGCCCGTCTCCAGAAGGCGGGCATCACCTTCCGGGTGGTCCGGGGCTAGGGCCGGACGGGCCGCCGTCCGCGCCCGCGCCTGTGGCCACGGGTTCAGGCGCTCGCCAGCGCCCGCCGGCAGAGGGAATCGGCGGCCCGTGTCGTCTCCGGCAGGCGATATGCGGCCGCCAGATGCAGCGTGTGCGCACACGCCCGCTCGAGATCGACGCGGTGCCCCACGGAGACGAAGACCGGCTTGACGCCCTTCTGGGTACGCAGCGCACGCCCCACCTCCTCGCCGTCGTCACCGGGCGCGTCCCGGTCCAGCAGCGGGGAGGTCGCGCCACGCTCGGGGCCGGGCGGTTCGTACCGGAAGGTGAAGGGGTTCTTGGCGACCCCGATGGTCGGCAGGCCGGTCAGCACGCCAAGGTGGCTGGCCAGGCCGAAACGCCGCGGGTGCGCCTGCCCGTAGCCGTCGCAGACGACGAGGTCCGGGGTATGGGTGAGGCGGGTGAGGGCCTCGAGCACCGTGGGGATCTCGCGGAAGGCGAGCAGCCCGGGGATGTACGGGAAGGAGACCCGTCCGACGGCGGTGGCCTCGTCGACGACGGCGAGGGTGCGGGCGTCGAGGGCCACCGCCGCTGCGGCGACCACATCCCGCTCGTCGTCGTAGGCGACATCCACTCCGACCACCGTGCCCGCGAACCCCGGTTGCGGGCCAGGTTCATCGAGCCGCACATAGGGCCGCAGCCGGTCCTGGACGGCGCGCGCCTGGGCTTCGTCCGTCGGCCAGTGCCGCAGTTCGTCGTCGCACGAGAGGGTTCCGGGAAGGTCCATGGTGACTGTCACGCTACCGAACCGGTGATCGATGTATCCGGCCGCCGCCCCTTCCCTCACCCCACCTCGTCCCACGTCCCACGTCCCACGTCCCGCAACCCAGGACCACGTCCCACACCCCAGGTCCAGGTCCCACATCCCGCCTCCCTCGCACCGATCCGCCGAGGAATCCCCCACCCGGCACCCCGAGTTCCCGCCGCCCCTCCCCCCTGAGGACCGTCATGACCGACGCGCTCTGCTACCTGGACGCCACCGACCTCGCGGCCCGGCTGCGCCGCCGCGAGCTCTCCGCACGGGAGCTCGTACAGGCCCATCTGGACCGGATCGAGCAGGTCAACCTGGCCGTCAACGCCATCGTTACCCTCGACCCCGAGGGCGCGCTGGCCGAGGCCGCCCGCGCCGACGAGCGCCTTTCCCGCAGGTCCGACGTCCCACCTCTGCACGGTCTGCCGATCGCGTTCAAGGACACCCGTCTCACCCGTGGCATGCGCACGACGCACGGTTCACCGCTCTTCGCCGACCATGTCCCCGACGAGGACGACCTGCTGGTCGACCGGCTGCAGCGGGCCGGAGCGATCCGCCTCGGCAAGACCAACGTGCCCGAGTTCGCCGTCGGTTCGCACACCTTCAACCCCGTCTTCGGCACCACCCGCAATCCGTACGACACCACTCGCTCGGCGGGCGGCAGCAGCGGAGGCGCCGCCGCGGCGCTCGCGGCCGGGCTGCAGCCCCTGGCCGACGGCAGCGACATGGGCGGTTCGCTGCGCAACCCCGCGTCCTTCTGCAATGTGGTCGGGTTCCGCCCCACGCCGGGACGCGTCCCCTCCTACCCCGCCGTCAACCTGTGGGACACGCTGTCGGTCCCGGGCCCGATGGGCCGGACCGTCGCGGACACCGCGTTTCTGCTGTCGGCGATGGCCGGTCCCGATCCGCGCTGCCCCCTCAGTCTGGAAACGCCCGGCGCGGCCTTCCGTGTACCGCTCGACCGCGAGCTGCGCGGGCTGCGCCTCGCCTGGGCACCCGACCTGGGGGGACACGCCCCCGCCGACGCCGATGTACTCGCCGTTCTCGAAACCCAGTTGCCGGTCTTCACCGCACTCGGCTGCCACCTGGACCTCGCCTGCCCCGACCTCACGGGCGCCGACGAAGCCTTCCGTACGCTGCGGGCCCACAGCTTCGACCTGGCCTTCGGCGATCTGCTCGGTTCCGCCCGGCAGTCCCTCAAACCCAGCCTCGTCCGGAACATCGAACAGGGCCGGGACCTGACCACGGACGACCTCAACAGAGCCACCGTGGCGCGCAGCCGGCTGCATCTCGGCACGGTGGACTTCTTCTCCCGTTACGACCTGCTCCTCGCCCCGGTCAGCCAGGTGGCCCCCTTCGACGCGGAATGGGAGTACCCGAGGTCGGTCGCGGGCCGACCCACCGAGAGCTATCTGGACTGGATGCGCTCCGCCTACCTCATCTCCCTCCTGGGAGTGCCCGCGCTCTCGGTACCCGCGGGGTTCACGCCCGGCGGCCTGCCCATCGGGCTCCAGCTGATCGGCCCGCCGCGCGCCGATCTCGCCGTCCTCCGGGCCGGTCATGCCTACGAGAGCGCCACCCGGCATGGCAGGCGCCGCCCGGACCTGGCAACGGGGTGACGCGGCCGTGTTGTCTATATTGCCTGCATGTTCGTACTGGAACTGACCTACACCGCGCCCATCGAGCGCGTCGACGCCGCCCTGCAGGACCATGTGGCCTGGCTGAAGAAGCAGTACGCCGCCGGGCACTTCATCGCCGCCGGCCGCAAGGTCCCGCGCGACGGTGGCGTGATCATCGCCACCGGCTTGGACCGCGCCGCCGTCGAGCAGCTGGCGGCCGAGGACCCGTTCTCGATCGCCGAGGTGTGCACGTACCGGATCACCGAATTCGTGGCGACCACGACCGCACCGGCTCTGGAGGAGTACCGGGAACAGCTGCCGTCGTGAGGCACCGCCCCCGGGCCCCGGTGCCCGGGGCATCTCCGCTCGTCCCCCAGCTGGCCGCCGTACCTGCACGGCGGGGCGCCAGGCGTACGGGTCCGTGCCCGGTCACTGAGCCGTTCGGGCGAGCGCCCCGGTCCCATACGGACCGGCGTCGGCCGGCGGACGGGCGGGGGCTTGCCGGGGCGGGTGCCTGCCGGGCGGGTGATCAGAGGGCGGCCTCCGGTGCCGCTGCCGGGCCGGGGTCGGGGTCGGGGTCCGGGGTGGGCCAGCGGCCCCCGTTCCGCCAGTAGCCCTGGATCTCTTCCAGCTGGCGGCCCTTGGTCTCCGGCGCGTTGGCGGAGGCGAAGACGAGGGCGCAGAAGGCCAGGACGCCCAGCCCCGTGAAGGTCCAGGCCGCGCCCGCCCAGGCCATCAGGGTGGGGAAGAACTGGGCGATCAGGAGGTTGGCCACGAGGTCGGCGGTGAGCATCACCGATGCCCCGGTGGAGCGCAGCTGGGCGGGGAACGCTTCGCTCGCATAGACCCAGATCAGCGATCCGAAGCCGAAATTGAAGGCCGCGGTGAACAGCAGGATGGCGCTGAAGCCCACCCAGGTCGTGGCGCCGTGCAGATCACCCATGCTGAAGACGATGCTCAGGACGGCGAGCATGATGACCATCGTGCCGATGCCGGAGAGCAGGACCAGCCGGCGGCCGAGCCGGTCGATGACGAGGATGGCGAGGACGGTCGCGGCCAGTGAGGCGAGCTGCACGAAGGACGGCAGCAGGAAGTTCTGGCCGTTGCCGGTGAAGCCCATTTCCTCGAAGATCTGCGGGCTGTAGTACGTCACGGCGTTGATGCCGGTGATCTGGCAGAAGAACCCGAGCCCGACGACGAACAGCGTGGCACGGGCGTACGGCTTGCGCAGCAGCGACCTCGCCGAACCGCCGCTCTCCTCGGCGAGCGCGGCCGCCACGGCGGCGACCTCGGCACGCGCATCGGTGTCCGGGTCGGTCGTCGCCATCACCTCGACGGCTCGCTCCGTACGGCCCTTGAGCACATACCAGCGCGGTGTGTCCGGCAGCCGGAACAGCGGGATCATGACAAGCGCCGCGGGGATCGCGGAGAGGCCCAGCATCCAGCGCCAGTGGCCTCCGCCGGACAGCCCCCAGTTCACGAAATAGGTGAGGACGATGCCGGCGACGGTCGCCACCTGATAGGCGGCGACGGATGCTCCGCGGATGCGCGCGGGGGTCGATTCGGCGATATAGAGCGGGGCGGCCACGATCGAGATGCCGATGGCGGCGCCGAGCAGGAAACGGACCACATCCAGCACGACGACGTTGGGCGCCAGCGCGGAGAGCGCGACGAAGGCGGCGTACGAGCCGGCGACGATCAGCATCGCGGTCTTGCGGCCCAGGGCGTCCGCGAGCTTGCCGCCGATCAGCGCACCGACGATGGACCCGAACACCAAAATGCTGTTGACCAGGCCTTTTTCCGCCTCGGTGAGATGGAAGTCCCTACTGAGGAAGACCAGGGCGCCGGAAATGCTGCCCATGTCGTACCCGTAGATGACCCCGACGACCGCGCCGGTGAGCGCGAACAGTCTGCCGGTGCGGCGCGGGGACTTGGACGACGGTGGCTGGGGCGTCTCGGAGAGTGTGGCAATGGACATGGGGGAGTCCTTTGTGCGGCGAAGCGGCGGCCCTGCTGCCTGCTGCATGACTGATCTTGCGAGTATTCGGCGCAGTTCGCGCAGTTGTCAACAGATGCGAGGCGAGCCGGGTGCGTCGCCGCAGCCGCCCCTTACGGCCACCCAAACAGCTGCGTATGGCTCCTTTTCCCATGGTTCTTCACCACTCCCCCGCCGCCCCCTCTGCTGCGTCCACTCTTTCGAGGGATGGATCGTCGGCACGAACATGCGTACAGTCGATTGCAACGAAGCAGAAAGTTGCAAGATTGCGCAGTTCCAACCGGAAGCTCGGAGGATTGCGCAACGGCGGTTTCCAGATCACGGATCACGGGAGGGCGTGCAGTGAACGAGACCTCGTACATGGAGCACGAGCTGAACAGTCAGCCGGACACCTGGCGTGAGGCGGCACGGATCGGGGCGCTGACGGGTGGGCCGCTGCCCAAGGCCGGAGAGCGCGTGGCCGTCGTCGGCTGTGGCACCTCATGGTTCATGGCGCAGTCGTACGCCGCACTCCGCGAGGGCGCGGGACTCGGGGTGACGGACCCGTTCGCCGCTTCGGAGGCGTTCCTGGGCGCCGGCCGTGGCTATGACGCGGTGGTGGCCATCACCCGCTCGGGCACCACGACAGAGGTGCTGCGCGTGCTCGACTCGGTCAAGGGGCGGATCCCGACGGTGACGATCATCGGCGATCCCGAGACGCCGGCGGTCGCGATGTCCGACGAGACGGTCGCGCTGCCGTTCGCCGATGAGAAGTCCGTGGTGCAGACGCGGTTTGCGACGACGGCGCTGACGCTGCTGCGCGCGCACCTGGGCGAGGACGTCTCCCGGGCGGTGAGCGATGCGCAGGAGGCGCTGACCGCGCCGTTGGAGCAGGAGTGGGTGGACGCCGAGCAGTTCTCGTTCCTCGGCACGGGCTGGACGTTCGGGCTGGCGAACGAGGCGGCCCTCAAGATGCGGGAAGCCTCACAGAGTTGGACGGAGTCCTACCCCGCGATGGAGTACCGCCACGGCCCGATCTCGATAGCCGCTCCCGGCCGGGTGACGTGGCTGTTCGGGCCGACCCCCGCGGGGCTGGAGGCGGATGTGGTGCGGACCGGTGCCCGCTTCGTCCACCATGCGCGCGATCCGCTGGCCGATCTGGTGCTGGTGCAGCGGGTGGCGCTGGCCCGAGCCCGAGCACGCGGTCTGGACCCGGACAACCCGCGCAGCCTGACCCGTTCCGTGATGCTCGAGGCGCCTGCCGTGCCGTAGCCGCATCGCCGTCCTGCTCCGCCGTCAACTCGCCCAGCATGCAAGGGAGTCAGCATCCCATGCCCCTCGTTCCGACCTCATCCATCGTCGATACCGCGCGGGAGGCGCGGGTCGGTGCCGCGGCGTTCAACGTCATCCATCTCGAAACCGCCGAGGCGCTGGTCACCGCCGCCGAGCGCGCGGACGCCCCACTCATCCTGCAGATCAGCGAGAACTGCATCCGCTACCACGGCAGTCTGCTGCCCATCACCCGCGCCACCCTTGCCCTCGCCGAGTGCTCCGCCGCCCCGATCGCGGTCCACCTCGACCACATCACCGATGCGGAACTGGTCCACGAGGGCATCGCCGCCGGGGTGGGCTCGGTCATGGTGGACGCCTCGGCACTCCCCTACGAGGACAACGTCACCGCCACCGCCGAACTCACCGCCTGGTGCCACGACCGCGAGGTCTATGTCGAGGCGGAGCTCGGCGAGGTGGGCGGCAAGGACGGTGTGCACGCGCCCGGCGTCCGTACAAACCCGTCCGAGGCCCTGGCCTTCGTACGGGCAACGGGCGTGGATGCCCTCGCGGTTGCCGTCGGCTCGTCGCATGCCATGCACGAGCGCACGGCCGTGCTGGACAAGGACCTGATCGCGGAGCTGCGGACGGCGCTGCCCGTGCCCCTGGTACTGCACGGTTCCTCCGGAGTGCCGGATGACGAGCTCCGCCGCGCCATCGCGGCAGGAATGACAAAGATCAATATCTCCACCCATCTGGTGTCCGTCTTCACCCGCTCCATACGGCAGACCCTCGGTGCGAACCCGGCGCTCATCGACTCCCGCAAGTACGTCAAGCCGGCCCGGGAGGCGGTGGCCCAGGAGGCGGCGCGGCTGCTGGATGTGCTGACCGCTCCGGCGGCGGTGCCGGAGGAGCGCGCCGTCGGGGCCGCGGCCCCGGCCCCGGCCCCGGGGTGATGCCCGGCCGCACGGTGAGCGGTCGAAACGAATTAGGCTCGCGCCATGAAGCGCCATGAACGGATGAACGCACTGCTCGAGCTGCTCGGGGAGAGAGGCCGGGTGGACGTCGAGGAGGCGGCGACCGAGCTGGAGGTCTCGGCCGCCACGATGCGGCGCGACATGGATGTCCTCGCCGAGCAGCAGCTGCTGACCCGTACCCGGGGCGGGGCGGTGCTCAGCTCGGTGGCGTACGACCTGCCGATCCGGTACAAGCACGCCCATCGGTCCGAGGAGAAGGAGGCTGTGGCAAAGGCGGCGGCGAAACTGGTCGAGCGTGGGGACGTCGTCGGGCTGAGCGGTGGCACCACGACGACGGCGATCGCCCGGGTGCTGGCCACCCGGCCGGACTTCGCGGAGGCGGGTCCGCAGCCGCATCTGACGATCGTCACCAACTCGCTCAACATCGCCAATGAGCTGGCGGTGCGGCCGCAGATCAAGATCGTGCTCACCGGCGGGGTCGCGCACTCACGGTCGTTTGAACTGGTCGGCCCCTTCAGTGAGTTGGTACTGCAGCAGATCTCCATCGACATCGCCTTCATCGGGGCCAACGGCATGGATCCGGCGATGGGAGCCACGGTGCACGACGAGGCGGAGGCCCGAGTGAACCGCCTGATGGCGGAGCGGGCCCGGCGGGCCGTCGTCGTCGCGGACTCGTCGAAGATCGGCGAGCGCTGCTTCGCCCGGGTCGGCGACGCGGACGTCTTCGACACGTTCATCACGGACAACGGAGCCGAGGAGGCAACCCGCCGGGAGTTCACGGACCGGGGGCTGAAGGTCGTGACCGCGCGCCCGTCCGGCAGCGCCGGCTCCGGCACGGACACCGCACGCTGAGCCACGTGGGCGCACCGGCTCCATGTCGCGGTCGCGCCGCCCCCTCCGTTCTCGGCCGCCCCGTTCTCGGCCACCCCGTTCTCCGTCACCCTGTTCTCGGCCGTCCCGTTCCGGTTCCCGGAAAACGGACCCGGTCCGGTTCCGAAAGTGTCGCGCTTGTGCCTCCGTGCAGCGCCCAGGCTGAATTTCTTCTGGCCTGTATGGAGAATGGGGAATGAACGTGCGAAGGACGATCCCGCACAGCAAGCCTTCGCAGGGGTTTCCAACGGGGGAGAGACAGATGCGGAAGATCACCGCCATAGCCCTGGCAGCGGCGGCGGGAAGCGCCTCACTGACGCTGTCCACCGCCTCCGACGCGGCGGCGGCCGAGCGCCCGCCGCAGTGCGTCAAGGTACGGAAGCACCTGGTCAAGGGCCACTACCGCTATGTGAAGCTGACGAACCTGTGCAGCAAGCGCAAGGCGTGCTTCACGATCGTCATCCCGCACGCGAAGGACCCGAGCGGCAGCCTCCGCAAGGGCGAGACCAAGTACGTCCGCTACGGGACGACCTCGGTGCCGCGGGCGCTCTTCGTCCGGAACGACAACTGCTGAGCAGGAAGAACATGGCCCGCCGGCCTTCGCGGCGGCATGCGGGCGTAGTGGCGTAAGGACGTAACGGCAGGACGGCACCGGGCAAGCGGTGCCGCGGATCATCCCCGTACGGCAATGCCGTCCAGCACCATCGAGACGTACTGCCGCGCGATCTCCTCGGGTCGGTGCCGGCCTTCCGGGCGGTACCAGCTCGCGGCGACCCAGACGGTGTCGCGGAGGAACCGGTAGGTGAGCCGGATGTCGAGGTCGGCACGGAAGGCGCCGTCGGTCACCCCGCGTTCCAGGGTGCCCAGCCAGGCCTTCTCGAACTTGCGCTGAGAGTCGGTGAGATAGCCGAAGCGGGGCTGGGCGGCGAGCTGCCTGGCTTCCTTCTGGTAGATGGCGACCGCGGCGCGGTGCCGGTCGATCTCGCGGAAGGACTCGGTGACCAGGGCCTCGATGGTTTCCCTCGGGCCGAGACCGGCGGCGAGCACGGCGTCGTAGCCATCCCAGAGCTCGGTCAGGAAGGTGGAGAGAATTTCGTCCACCATCGATTCCTTGGAATCGAAGTGGTAGTAGAGGCTGCCCGCGAGCATTCCGGCCTCGTCCGCGATACGGCGGACGGTGGTGGCGTTGTAACCCTGCGCGGCGAACACCTCTGCCGCGATGGCCAGCAGCTCGCGGCGGCGCTCCGGGGACGCGCTCGCGGTCGTCGCGTTCTTCTTGTTCTTCTTGGCGGTTGGCACGCGGACATTGTCGCCGTCGGGCCGGGCCGGGGACCCCACGGGAGCCGGACTCGGCCCGGGCGCATATTTCACCAGTAAAACACCTGCTAATGTTTTGCTCATGGGGAAGCACGCCAAGCCCGCCGGGAACACCGGAAAGAGATGGACCACCGCACCCGATGGCGGAGTGCGGGCCCGTCCGCTGCCCGTCAGGAGCACCGTCCGGCTGCGCCGCCCCGTCGACATCTGGCACAAGCCGGCGCTCAGCGCGGTGGTGGCCATGGCGGTCCCCGATATCACGCTCTACGCCCTCGGCCGGCTGGATCTGATCCTCTACACCTCGGCCGGGTCCCTGTGTGCCCTGTACGCGCACGGCCTGCCGTACGCCGCCCGCGCCCGCACGCTGCTGTGGGTGGTCCTGGGCATGGTCGCAAGCCTCGGCATCGCGCTGACCGCCGCGTCGCTGATCCCCTCGGCCGCCGTGCTCGTCGTCCTCGCCTCGCTGCTCGCCGCCGCGCACAAGATGGCGTGCGAGGCGACCCGCATCGGGCCGCCGGGGAATCTCATCCTGACCTTCGTCGCCGCCTCGGCGTTCTTTGTGCCGCAGCGCCTCGGGCAGGTTCCGGTGCACCTGGCCCTGGCGCTCGGCACCGGCGGTCTCGCCTGGCTGGTGTGCATGGCGCCGGGGCTGGTGCGCCCGCGGGGGCCGGAGCGGATCGCCGTCGCGCGCGCCCTGGAGGCGGCGGCCGCGCTGCTGCGCACGCGAGCGGGCGCCGGCGACACCGAAGCAGTGGCACACGCGCGGCATGCGACCGCGGCCGCCGTGAACGCCGCCTGGCACACCCTCTTCCTCGTCCCGGTGCGTACCCCGGCCCGGACCGCGGCGGGCGCCGGCCCGGAGCGGTTCCTCGTACGGGCGGAATCGGCGCTCGGCGGCGTGGACGGGGAAGCGCACCCGGAGGCCGAGGCCGAGCGGCTCCGCGGGTGGGCCCGTGAGCTGCGGCGGGGCGGACCGCTGCCCGAAACCGCGGCGGCCGGGGGCGAGTCGCTCCCCGGCCCTGATGAGGCGGCCCCACGGCATCCCGTACCCGGCCGTCCCGGCGGGTTGCGGGCGGTGCGGGCCCGGCTGGCGCCCGGATCGCCGTTGCTGCCGATAGGTGCGCGGGTCGCGGCGGGGTGTGTGCTGGCCGGCTGGGCCTCGATGGCGGTCGGTGTCGGGCACCCCTACTGGGCCGTGGTCACCGCGGCCTCCATCTACCAGGCCAACACCACCCTCTCCTGGCAGCGCGCCCTGCAGCGCACGGTCGGCAATCTGCTCGGTCTGCTGCTGTTCTCCGCGCTGCTGCCGCTGATCCGCACCGGGCCGCTCGCCATGATCGCGCTCGCGCTGGCCTTCCAGTTCGGCGCCGAGGCGTGCATCACGAGGAACTACTGGCTGGGTTCGGTCTGTGTCACGCCCATGGCACTTCTGCTCACCGGATTCGGCGCCCACCTGCCGGCGGCAACGCTGGTCGGCGACCGCTGGACCGACACCGTGGTGGGCGCGGCCGTGGGCCTGGCCTGCTGTGTGCTGGTCACCAACCGGCGCGCCGCCGACCGTATCGACATCGCTCTGGAGCGGGTGGCGGCCGCGGAGTCCGCGGCGCACCGGTTGCTGGCCGCGGCGCCCGCGCCCGGGCCGGAGGATGCGCGGGAGACCGGCTGGGCCCGCGACCGGCTCGTCGGCTGCCTGGTGGAGCTGCGGGAGGCGGTCGATGTCGCGGCCGGTGAGTGGTGGCAGCGGGCGCTTCCGGAGGAGCGGATCGCCCACGCCGAGCAGCGGGGCCATCGCGCCCTGGCCGGTCTCGTACAGCGGCACTCGGCGCCCGCGCTGGCGGCCTGACGGTCCGCCCGGCGGCCGACACCGCCCGGCGGCCACCGCCACCGCATGTCGGGCAGCCCGCGGCAGGCACAATTGGCCCCGTGAATGCCCGCTGTCGGGTCCGCGGTCGGAGCCGGGGCCCTGGCCGGGCCGTGGCAGGGGTCATCAGGGCCGTACGGGAAGCGGTACGGCAGGTCGAGAGGAGAGCGCGGGTGGCCGAGGACATCGTCGCGGGGGTGCTGCGCCAGTGGCAGCAGGTGCACCCCGGGCTGGACACCGGCCCGATGGCGGTGATCGGACGGCTCAACCGGTGTGCCGCGCTGTTGCAGCAGGCGGCCGACGCCCCGCTGCGGCGGGCCGGGCTCACCCGCCCCGAGTTCGACATCCTCGGCACGCTGCGCCGGATGGACCGCGAGCTGACCCCCGGCCGGATCGCCCGCGAGACCTTCGCCTCCGGGGCCGCCGTCACCAAACGCGTGCGCCAGCTGGAGGCACGCGGCCTGATCGCCCGCCGCCCCGACGACCGGGACCGCCGTGTCGCCCATCTCTCCCTGACCGACGAGGGCCGCGAGACCATCGACCGGCTGCTGCCCGAACAGCTGCGGTACGAGGCGGCTTTGCTGGCCGGCATCGGCGATGAGCGGCAGGAGGAACTCTCGTCGGCGCTGGGTGAGTTGCTGGTGGTGCTGGAGGGGCGGCTCGGCAGCCTGATGGAGTGAGGCCGCGGGCCGGATGCCTGGGCATGGCCCCGGGCCGACGCCCATGCGGCGGAGTCGGTCGCTTACTTCGGGAACGGCTCGTCGCTCCACCGGAACCACGCCGCATCGCCCTCGATATGCAGCAGGAATTCGGCCACCGGGCCGGCTCCCGGAGCCACCAGCCGTACGCCGTCGGAGGCCCGGCCATAGGCGTCTTCCCAGGCCGACAGGTCGTCGTCGAGGGTGTCGATGAGTTCCAGTTCGCGCGCGAAATGCGGCTGCAGCTCCGGGTAGGCGGGGCCGGGGGCGAACCGCCCGTTCAGCCAGGGGAAGTTGGCCTCCGTCACCGTGATCTCCCCGACCACTTCCGTCCCCCGCTCCACGCGCCACACCTCGCCGATGAACGGCATTGCCGCCTCCCCTTGGTCGTGCCCTTGGTCATGCGTGACACGCGCGGCGCGCCCCGCAGACGGCGCGGGGGTGCGCAGGACGCGTGACGGTCGGACGACAGGATCGCAGACCGGGCAGTCGCGGGCGGGCGGTTTCGGGCGGGCGGTTTCGGGCGGGCGGGTTTCGGGGCGGAGGCACGGAGGGCGGTTCCGGTCACGGCTCCAGACGCGCGATGCGGCCCTTTTCGCCGGCGGCCCAGCAGGCCAGGTCCGGGGCGCAGTCGACGGTGTCGTACGAGCCGCGGTCGAAGGTGTGCCAGGTGCGGCCGCCGTCGGCGGTGAGGTCGCTGCCGGACGGGCCGACCGCCAGGGCGGTGTGCCGGGAGTACGGCAGCCAGGCGGCGCCCGAACGGTAGGCCGCCGGGGGCGTGGCGGACGGGGCCCAGGTGGTGCCGCCGTCGGCACTGACCGCGGCGGCCCGCGGTGAGGTCTGGTCCGGGCGGTAGTCGCCGCCGACCGCGAGGCCGTGGGTGCGGTCGCGGAAGGCGAGGGCGAAGACGCCGCGGGCCGGATCGCCCGCCGGGACGGGAGTTTCGGCGGCCGTCCAGGTGCGGCCGCGGTCGGTGGTGTGCAGGACCCGGGCGCGGTCCGCGCCGCCGGTGGCGATCCAGGCGTCGCGGCGGCCGGCGGAGACCAGGCACTGACCGCTGGCGGCGAATGCGGCCTCGCCCTTGCGGGCCGGGGGCATTCCGCTCGACGGCAGCACCTGCCAGCTGCGGCCGCCGTCGGCGGTGGACAGGATGCGGTACTTGCCGTCGACGGGGTCGCCGAGCGCGAGGCCGTGGTGACGGTCGAAGAAGGTGAGGCAGTCGTAGAAGGCGCGCGGGTCGGTGTTGCGGAAGCTCTCGGTCCAGGTGGCGCCGGCGTCGTCGGTGCGCAGGACCCGGGAGGCCTCGCCCTCGCCGATCGCGAGGACGACGGCGCGGCGGGCGTCGAGCACCTCGATGTCGCGGAACTCCAGGGCCCCGGCGCCGCGCGGCGAGACATCGCTCCAGTGCCTGCCGCCGTCGCGGGTGCGCAGCACGGTGCCTCCGGTGCCCGCGACCCATGCGGTCGTACGGCTGACGGCCGCCAGTCCGCGGAACCGGGCGGTGGTGGTGCTGCTGGTGGCGTTCTTGAGGTTCCAGTGCCAGTGGGCGGCCGGTTCGCCGTCCCCCCGTGGGGGCGCAGCGGCGGCCGGGGCGGCGGTCGGCGCGGCGAGTGACGCTGCACCGGCCATCGCCGTCGCCACCCTCACGGCCCATCCCCAGGTGCCCCGTCCCCCGCTCTTCCCCCGCCATAAGCGCCCGGCACGCCGCATTCGCCCCACCCGTCCCGCTCGTATGCCCACGGATCCCAGGCCCTCCCGGCCTCATCGCGCTGGAAGCTAGCCCAGCACGAGAGCGCCGTCCAGGACCGGACCGCAACTCCGCCCGGAGAACGGCGGTTTACCACTGCGCGGATGCGCGCCCACAGGTTCGGACCTTCGCGGCAATGCTTGCATTTCACATGCGTAAAGCGGGCATATCCTCGCATTCAAAGCCTGGTGACGCAGGTCACGCAGGAATCCGATGCACGGCGGCGATGACCTGCGCGTCCTAGTGGTTGTACAGACAAGAAACCAGACCGAACGTAAGGGAGCCGGCGATGCCCACCGTCATCGAACAAGCCGTTCAGGCCCGTCTCATCGCGACCGCACCGCAGTCGCGCGTGATTCCGGCAACCCTTCGCTACGGGCACACCGACCCGTTCGCGGTGCACGTGGTGTTTCCGCCCGCCGCCTCGCTGGACGGTGTCGAGGTGGCATGGACCTTCGGGCGCGATCTGCTGGCGGAGGGCCTGCGGCGGGCATCCGGAGCCGGTGATGTGCACGTCTGGCCGTGTGGCATCGACGGCGTCGTGGTGGAGTTCCACACGGCCGACGGGATGGCGCTGGTGCAGTTCGAGGCGCGGGATCTTCGGCTCTTTCTCGCCCGGACGTATGCGGTGGTCGAGAAGGGCGACGAGGCACGGCATCTGGACGTCGACGCCGATCTCGCCGCCCTGTTGCGCGAGGCGTAGGAGCAGTACGGGCCCGAACTGCCGTCAGCGCAGGAGGACTTGGCACCCGTGCTGGTTCAGTGTCCCGATGGCCTCGGCGCAGAAGTCGTACGGTTCGCCGTCCGGGCTCAGGATCCGGCCCAGGTGGCGGCGGGCGACCTCGTGGTGGTGCCAGATGAGCGTGAAGGGGACGGCGGCCCCGAAGCCGCCGCACAGGCAGTCGGCCAGTGCGGCCGTGCAGCGGCCGAAGTACCCGCCGGGCCCGTTGACCGCCTCGCCGATGGCCAGGTAGAAGCCCGGCTCGTCGGTGATGTACCGGCCGTCGAGGTGGTACTCGCGGCCCGCCGGGGCGTCCCGGGCCGGGCGGCGGTGATACGCGGCCACCCGCTCCAGCCAGAGCTCGCGCCGCTCGGTGTCGTAGGCCGCCCAGAGGTTGGGGGCGGCGGGCGGGCCGTCGTACCAGCGCTGCCACAGGGGGCGGGCGGCGAGTGGGGGCGGCTCCCACAGGCCCTCGGCCAGGACGATGTCGAGCAGCCCGGCCCCGAGGGCGGACGGGCGCGACGATACGGCCTCCACCGGCACTCCCCAGCAGCTGACGGTCTCCCTGCCCTGCCGGTCCAGGATGTTCAGGTAGGCGCTGCCGAGGCGTCGCCGGCGGGGGCTTTCCGCCGCGAGGGCCGCGGTGAGGGCGGGGCCGGGCGCGCAGCCGAGCAGGGTGAAGGGGGCGGGGCCGGGTGCGTCCGCCGGGACGATTTCGGAGAAGTCCCGGGAACTTCCCAGCCAGGTGAGGCCGTTGTGTATGCGTACGCCGGACGCCAGATAGGGGTCGTCCGGGGTGAGGTAGTCGTCCTCGACCGCTTCGAGGACGACGTCGACGAGGGCGGGGTCGTAGCGGTCCGGGCGGTGGCCGATCACGCGGGCGTTGCGCAGGGGCCAGGCGTCGAGGCGCTCCGAGCCGGGTGGGCAGCCGTCGCCGGGGCGGGGCCGCACCCACAGGTCACCGAGGCGGGCGGCGGTCGCTCCGGCGGCGAGGGCGCGCAGGGCGGTGCGCAGCGGTCCCCGGGGCGCGCAGCCGAGCAGTTGGTACGTGGCGGGGCGCGGATCGGCGAAGAGGCCGGCGACCTCGGCGCTCACGCCCAGCACCTGGTCGTCCTCGTCCGCAACGAGCGCGAAGGCGGGCGGGCGGGGCTGCTTGATGCCGGCCGGCCAGGTGTGGGCCGGGAGGTCAGTGGTCAGGGTCCGTCTCCTTGCGGTCGAAGAGGTTGGCCAGCTGCAGATCCATCAGGCGCATGGCCTGCTCGGGGCCGTGGACGTCCAGGAGGACGTAGGTGGAGAGGCCGTCGGCCAGGCTGATCAGCAGCATTGCCTCGTCCTCGGTGGCCCGGCCGGGCGGGAGTTCGCCGCGCTCCTCGGCGCGGCGCAGCTGGTCGGCGAAGAAGGCGCGGAGCTTGGGGATGCCGTCCTTGGCCTCGGCGCGCAGGGTCTCGTCGTGGACGGCGCGGTGGAAGTAGGCCGCGCCGACGAGCGTGCCGGTGCGGCTCTCCGGGTCCAGCGGCAGCATCCCGGACAGACAGGCCCGCAGCACCTGGCGCGGTGTGGGCTCTCCCTCGAGCGCCTCGATGCGTGCGCGGATCCGCTGGTTGGCCAGGCGGTTGATGTGCTGGAGGGCGAAGGCGAGCATCTCGTCCTTGGTGCGGAAGTAGTGCTGCAGCCGACCGAGCGAGATGCCGGCCTCGGCGGCGACATCGCGCAGGCTCGCACCGTCCAGCCCCCGGGTACCGGCGATCCGCCAGAGCGCTTCGGAGATCTCCTGGCGTCTGGCTTCGTGGTCCACCTTCTTGGGCACGGACGGCCTCCCTTCCTCTCATACGCCGTCAGGGGCGCCCGGCCACGGCCGTTGACTTCGCTGTTCGTTTTGACAAGTCGCTTTTACAAGTCGCTTGTACCGTTATAACGTATCGCCACTCAATACAGTTGACTTGGAAACCGGGGGTCCCGCATGCCCGACCACACCACCCCGCTGCTCCGCCCGCCCCGCCATCGCGTCGATCCCCGAGCCCGCCGCTGGTGGACCGTGCAGGCGCTGCTCACGGTCAGCGGGCCGATGCTGCTCACCGCGCTCGTCCTGGCGGTGCTCAGCGTGCTGTTCTTCCCTGGCGCGCTGCCCTGGCTCGGGCCGCTGCTGCTGGTCGCGCTCGTCCTGCCGGCCCTCGGCTATCTCGTGGTCATGCCGCGGTGGCGGTATGCGGTGCACGCCTGGGAGCTGGGCGAGCGTGCGGTCTATGCGGCGGGCGGCTGGTTCTGGCAGAAGCGGCGGATCGCGCCGCTGTCGCGGGTGCAGACCGTGGACACCGTGCGCGGGCCCGTACAGCGGCGGTACGGGCTGGCGACGGTGACCGTCACCACCGCCTCCACCGCGGGCGACATCAAGATCGCGGGACTGTCGGACGCGAGGGCCGAGGAACTGTCGCGGCGGATCGGCGAAGTCGCCCAGACCGTACCGGGGGATGCCGCATGAACGGTCCCGACCCCTTCCCCTGGCGCCGCCTCGACCCCCGCACGCTGCTGGTGCACTGCGGCTGGATGGCCGCCCCGCTCGGCTCTCTGGCACTGACCGCGCTGGCCACCGGGGGCCGGATCACCACCGAGGCATGGATCACCCTGATCGCCCTCGGCGCCTCCTTCGCCGCGGTGACCCTGGCCGGTCTGGTCCGCTGGGCCCGTACCGACTTCCGGGTCACCGCAGACAGCTTCGAGGTGCGCAGCGGACTGCTGACCCGGCGGCTGCGCAGTGTGCCGCTGCACCGCATCCGCACCGTGGATCTGACGGCGACTCCGCTGCACCGGGTGCTGGGCGTCACCGTGCTGCGGGCCGGCACGGCGGGCTCGGGCGAGCGTGGCGGCGAGCTGTCGCTGGAGGCGCTCAGGGTCGCCGAGGCCGACCGACTGCGCGCCGAGCTGCTCGCCCGCGCCGGTGCCGGCGCCGGTACCGAGGACCCGGTGCTCGCCCGCATCAGCTGGCGCTGGCTGCGCTACGCGCCGCTGACCTTCTGGGTCGTCGGCGGGGTGTTCGTGGCGGCCGGATCCGCCTACCGGGCACTGGACGGTATCGGCATCGAGCCCTGGAAGATCGGCTTCGTCCAGCGGGCCTTCCTCGAATTCGGCGACAGCATGCTGTGGCTGACGATCCCGGCCGCACTGCTCGCGGTCCTGGCCCTCGGCTCGGTCGGCGCGATCATCCTCTACGTCGAGAACTGGTGGCAGTACTGCCTGGAATGGACCGACACACAGACGCTGCGGGTGCGCCGGGGACTGTTCACCACCCGCTCCGTCACCATCGAACGGGCCCGGCTGCGGGGCGTGCTGCTGCGGGAGCCGCTGCTGCTGCGCGCCGGTGGCGGCGCGCTGGTCCGCGCGGTGGCGGGCGGTCTCGGCAACCGCGAGGAGAACCGCCGCCGCAGCGCGCTGATGCCGCCGGCACCCCGACGGGATGCCCTACGGGTGGCGAGCGGCGTCCTGCGGACGCCTCAATCCCCTTTCGCCGCATCGGAGTTGACGCCCCATCCGCGGGTGGCCCTGCGCCGGCGGCGGGTGCGGGGGCTGCTCTTCGCGGTGCTCCCCGGCACCGTCGTCCTCGTCGTGCTCGGTGCCGTACTCCGGGGTGTTCTCGGGGACTCGGGCACGCGCGTCCTGCTGCACTGCGCGTGGATCTACGCCGTGGTCACCACGCTTGTCGTGCTGTGGCTGGCGCGGGACGCATACCGCAGTCTCGGCCACGGGATACACGGCCGCCATCTGGTCATCCGCTCCGGCACCTTCAGCCGCGACACCCTCGCCCTCCAGCGCGACGCGATCGCGGCCTGGACGTTCACGACCTCGCCGTTCACCCGGCGGGCCGGGCTTGTCACCCTGACCGCGGCGGTCTCGGCGGGCGAGGACGGCTACCGCCTCCCCGACCTCGCCGCCGGCACCGCCCCGGCCCTCGCCGCGGCGGCCGCCCCGGGGATCCTGGAGGAGTTCCTGGTGCAGCCCGGAGCGGTGCCGCCCGGGGAGGCGCCCCCCGGACGGCACCGGGCGGATCCGCTCAGATCTCGATGACCAGTTTGCCGCGCACATGCCCCGCCTCGCTCAGCTCCTGCGCCCTGGCGGCGTCGGCGAGCGGGAAGGTCCCGACGACCGGCACGGTCAGCCGGCCCTCGACGGCCAGGCGGGCCTGCGCGGCCAGCCAGGCACGGACCGTCTCCGGGGGCGTACCGCCCGCGGAGAACGGCACCCCGTGCTCGGCGGCGTGGGTATCGGCGATGGTGACGATGCGGTCGGCCGTCCCGCCGCGCAGCGCGATCGACGCCGGCAGCGCATCGTGGCCGGCCGCGTCGAAGACCGCGTCGATGCCCTGCGGCGCGGCCGCCCGCACCCGGTCGGCGAGACCGTCGCCGTACGCCACCGGTACCGCACCCAGCGCGCGCAGGAAGTCGTGATTGGCCGGGGACGCCGTACCGATCACGGTGGCGCCCAGGGCCACCGCGAGCTGTACAGCCACCTGCCCGACCGCGCCCGCCGCGCCGTGCAGGAGGAGCGTCTCGCCGTCCTTCAGGCCGAGCGCGTCGAGAACGCGCTGGGCGGTCTCACCGGCGACGGGCAGCGCCGCGGCGGCCGCGAAGGAGAGCTCGGCGGGCTTACGGACGATGTCCCCCGCGATGGCGTACTCCGCGTACGCCCCCGTGCTGGTCCAGCCGAAGACCTCGTCGCCGACGGCCAGATCACGGACGCCGTCGCCGAGCGCGTCCACCACCCCGGCGAACTCCAGGCCCGGGACGGCGGGGAACGTCGTCGGGTAGTACTGCTCCACCCATCCGTAACGCCGCTTGTAGTCAAGGGGGTTGACGCCGACCGTCACCACCTTGACCCGTACCTCGCCCGGCGCGGGCTCCGGCTTGCCGATGTGCCCGTAGGTCAGCACCTCCGCGCCGCCGAAGGTGTTGTAGGTGATCGCTCGCATGATGTTCTCCCCGTTCGATGCGTTGGAAACAGTTGGAAGCAGTTGGAAGCAATGGGATGGCGATGGGATGACGGTTTCAGCCTGGTCCGTACGCAGGGCCTCGGCGGCCGGTCATCGGGCCAGTCCCGCCTGTCCGAACGGCCAGCCAGCGCGCCGGGCCCCCTGGCTAGGCTGCACCGCATGGAGTTGACCGGACCCGGAGCAGTGCCCGCCCTCGCCGCCGCCTACGAAGTGATCCGCCGGCCGCTGGGCCGGATCCTGCCCCGGTTGTCCGAGGTCCTGGCCGGGCCGGTCCCGCACCTCGCGGCGGCCGAACTGTCCACGCACTGCGCGCACTCACCGTTCAAGACGCACGGCGACCCGGAGATCACCGGCCGTCTCGGCACCGCCGACCTGGCGCCGCTGCTCGCCTCGGGCACCCCGGGCCGGCCGTGGCAGGGCGTCCTCTCCGTCGCCGGAGCCGAGCGGCCGGTGCTCGCCGTGACCAGCGACGCGACGCCGCGGGGTGCGGTTCTGCTGCTCGTACGCGAGACCGGCGCCACCCCCGCCGACGCGTCGGCCGTCACCCTCGCACAGGCCCTGTGGGACGTGGTGACCAGCCATTTCGACCGGATGGCGACGGAGGCGCTGCCGGGTGCGCTGGCCCGTTCGCGGACCGCCGCCGGGACGCGGGCGCGGGTGATCGCCGAACTGGGCGAGACCTACTCGGCCGTGCTCACCGGGCTGCTGGGGGTGCTGCGCAGCCGGACGCTGGACGATGCGGCGGCCCGCGCCACCGCCACGGATCTGGCCGTCTCGGCGCTGGTGGAGCTGCGGGCGGATGCGGAGCGGGACCAGGCGATCGCCGAGGAGCCGGCCGGGCAGGCGTTCGCCCGGCTCGCCGACTCGCTGCGGCCGCTGGTGCGCTACAGCCCCGTACGGCTGGAGCTTGGCGCACCGGACACCGCGCGGACGCTGGCCGCCGATGTGGCACACACGGCGCGGGCCACGGTCCGGGCAGTGCTGCTGAAGGTACTGGAGCAGGAGGCGGTGAGCCGCGTCCACGTCGGCTGGCAGCTCACCGACGGGGAACTGCGGGCGACAGTGCGCGACGACGGGCCCGGCACCCTCACCGAGCGCGCCCTCTCCCCCGGTCTGCTCAGGGAACGGCTCGACGTCCTGAACGGTCGGCTCGACGTCGATGCGGTGCCCGGCTGGGGATCCACGGTGACCGCGGCCATCCCGCTGAGCGCCGCCCAGGACCCGGCGCCCGATCCGCTCACCGCCCTGGGCGAGCGGGAGTTGCAGGTGCTGGCGCGGCTGGCGCTCGGGCACCGTAACCGGGCGATCGCGGAGGAACTGCACATCAGCCAGTCGACGGTGAAGTTCCATGTCGCGAACATCCTGACAAAACTGGGGGTCGGGTCGCGGGGCGAGGCGGCGGCGCTGTTCCACACGGCGGCGTAGGGCATGGCGGCGCGGTGGCCCGGTGACACGACACGGGGAAACGTGACGTACCTCACACAGATCGCACCGCCGTCCCATGCACGGCCCTCGTCCGCCCGGCGTCCTACTGGTTGAGCCGTCTCGACGACCGCCCGCCGTGAGGGAGCAGCGCGATGCCCAGCGTCATCGACCAAGCCGTTCAGATCCGTCTCCTCGCGACCGCCTCCGGCCCGCACGCGGTGCCGGCCGTGCTGCACTACCGGCCCGCCGACCCGCTCGCCGTACGGATGTCGTTCCCGCCGGAGATCTCGCTGGACGGGGCGGCGGTGGACTGGGCGTTCGCGCGGGAGCTGCTGGCCGAGGGGCTGCGCGGGCCGGCCGGGCGGGGCGATGTGCGGGTGCGGCCGTCGGGGCCGGACCGCACGGTGATGGAGTTCCACGCGGACGAGGGCATCGCCATGGTGCAGCTGCGGACCGCGGACGTCCGGCTGTTCCTGGCGCGCTCCTACGAGGCCGTGCCCGCGGGCCGGGAACAGACGCAGCTCGCCGTCGAGCGCGGCCTGGCGGAGCTGTTCGGCGCGGCCTGAACGCGTGCGGCCGGGGGCTCCCGAAAGCCGCCCCCGGCCCGCACCATGACCGGTACCGCTACCGCTGCGGGAACCCGAACCCGTACCCGTCCTGCTTCATCCACGGCAGCAGCCGGTCCAGCGACTCGACCGTCAGGGCGCGGTTGCCGCCGCCGTCGTGGAAGAGCACGGTCGGCCCGTTGGACAGCTCCCCGCGCACCCGCAGTTCGATCGCCCCGACACTGCCGCTCTCGAAGTCCTTGCTGTCGACGTTCCAGCCCAGCGGGCGCATCCCGTGGTCCGCGGCGAGCTGCCGGCTGTACGGGGTGAAGGCGCCGCCGGGGGCGCGGTAGTACTCCACCTTGGCGCCGCCCGCCGCCTTCTCGATCATCTTCTGGGCCTCGAGTATCTCCTGGGACTGGTAGCTCTCGGGGCGGTGGTCCATACCGGTGTTGTGGCTCACGCTGTGGTCGCAGAGCTTGTGGCCGCCGGCCACCACCTGCTTGACGATGTCGGGGTGGGCCGCGGCCTGCGGGCCGATCATGCAGAAGGTGGCCTTGACGTCGTGCTTCTTCAGGACCTCCAGCACCTTCGGGGTCCAGACCGGGTCCGGGCCGTCGTCAATGGTGATGTTGAGACTGCGCCCGGGGCGGTCGGAGGCATGCACGATCGACGACTTCACCTTGACGGGACGGGCCGCCTGCCGGCCCTTGCCCGCGTCGACGGTGTCGGCGCTGGCCTGATCGGTGCCACCGAGCTGGGTGAACGCCACAATCCCCACGGCGGTCAGTGACACGGCCGCCGCCGCGACCACTCCGATGATCCCGCCCTCGATGCCGAAGCGCCGTGCCATGTGAATCCCGTCCCTCACCCGAAGCTCGTGTGCACAGCGATGTGTGCGTCACGATGCGTGCGTACCGATGGCGGTGGTGACGTCGCGCGCACCGCCCTGCATCAGGTCAGATGCACGGAACGGGTGGCAGGCTGCTCCTGTTACGAATCCATCAAGAAACTTATTGATACTGGTCCCATGCCACGTGTACTTCTGATCGAGGACGACGCCGCCGTACGGGACGGAGTGACCCTCGCACTACGGCGGCGCGGCCATGAGGTGGCGGCCGCGGCCAGCGGCGAAGAAGGGCTCGAGGTGCTGCCGGTCTTCCGCCCGGACATCGTCCTGCTGGATCTGATGCTGCCCGGCAAGGACGGGTTCGAGGTCTGCCGGCTGATCCGCGCCGAGCGGCAGCTGCCGATCATCATGCTCACCGCCCGCGGCGACGATCTGGACGTGGTGCTGGGGCTGGAGGCCGGTGCGGACGACTACATCGTCAAACCGGCCCGGGGCGAGGTACTCGAGGCGCGGATCCGGGCGGTGCTGCGCCGTACGGCGCTGCCCGCGGGCGGCGAACCGGCCACGGAGCCGGGCCCGGCGCCCGTCGAGACGTACGGGGAGCTGGCCATCGACCGGGCCGGTCTCGTCGTCGGCAAGGGCGGCCAGGATCTGGCGCTGGCCCCCTCGGAGATGAAGCTGCTGCTGTTCCTGTCGGCCACCCCGGGGCAGGTCTTCAGCCGCCAGCAGCTGCTGGAGCACGTCTGGGAGCACAGCTACCACGGCGATGCCCGGCTGGTGGACGCGTGTGTGATGCGGCTGCGGACGAAGATAGAGGACACCCCGCGCAGCCCCCGTTACGTCCAGACCGTGCGGGGCTTCGGTTACCGCTTCGGGCCGCTGTGAGCCGCCTGGGCTGGCTGGGCCGGCTGGTCCCCACCCGACTCGTGCCCACCCGGCTGCGCGGGCTGCGCGCCCGGCTCGTCGTCGCGTTTGTGCTGGTGGCCGCGGTGAGCGCGCTGACCACCGCGAGCCTGACCTACCGCGAGGCCCGTAACGCCATCCTGCAGCGCTCCCAGGACATCGCCGTCAACGACCTGCGGGCGCAGATCAATTCGCTGGCGCCGGAGCTCGCGGTCCCGCCGTCCCAGTCGGACCTGGACTTCTTCCGGGTGCAGCTGGAGCGCTCGGGCACCTCCCGGGACTGGGACATCTCCGTGCACTACAGCGGCGTCCCGGACAGCGAGGACAGCGCACTGCACGGCGGTGTGATGGTCCCGGCGGACCTGCGGGAGTCGGTGGAGAAGCGCCATGTGCCGGTGTTCCAGCGCATCATCCGCGCCGGCGACCCCTGGCTGCTGATCGGGATGCCGGTGCGGCAGGCGGACGGCAAGGCCTCCGCGCTGACCGTCTACGCCCAGCTGCCGCTGAGCGCCGAGGAGGCCAATGTCGAGGCGCTGGTGAGCGCGGCCCGCGGCGGTGCGCTGCCGGTGCTGGGGCTGGCCGTGATCCCGGCGCTGCTGGCCGCGCGCGGGGTGCTGCGGCCCGTACGGCGGCTGCGGCAGGCGGCCGGGCGGCTGGCCAAGGGCGAGCTGGACACCCGGCTGGAGGTCAAGGGCACCGACGAACTCGCCGATCTGTCCCGGAATTTCAACGACATGGCCGCCGAACTGGAGGAGAGCGTGGCGGAGCTGCGCCGGCTGGAGGCCAATGCCCGGCGGTTCGCCGCCGATGTCTCGCACGAGCTGCGCACGCCGCTGGCGGCGATGTCCGCGGTCACCGACGTCCTGGACGAGGACGCCGAATCCCTCGACCCCGACACCGCCGCCGCGGTCCGGCTGATCAGCCAGGAGACCGGCAAGCTGGCGCGGATGGTGGAGGACCTGATGGAGGTCTCGCGGTTCGACGCGGGGGCCGCGGCGCTGCATCTCGACGAGGTGGACGTCGCCGAGACCATCCGCAAGACGCTGCAGGCCAGGGCCTGGCAGCAGCGGGTGACGGCGGAGCTGCCTCAGGACGTACGGGCCCGGCTGGACCCCCGGCGGCTGGACGTGGTCGTCGCCAACCTGGTCGGCAACGCCCTGCACCACGGCGGCGAGCCGGTCCGTGTGCTGCTGCACGCTCCGGAGCCGGGCGCGGACCGGCTGCTGATCGAGATCGCCGACAGCGGCCCCGGTATCGACCCCGAGGTCCTGCCGCATGTCTTCGACCGCTTCTACAAGGCCGACTCGGCCCGCGCCCGGTCGGAGGGCAGCGGCCTGGGCCTGGCCATCGCGCTGGAGAACGTACGGCTGCACGGCGGCACCCTGCGCGCCGCCAACTGCCCCGAGGGCGGCGCCGTCTTCACCGTGGATCTGCCGCTGCGCCGGGCGCCGGAGCACACCACGGCGGACGACGGGCGGGACGCCGCCTGCCCCGGGACCGAGAAGGAGAACGACGCATGAAGGTCCCGAACGCCGTGACGACCGGCCTCGCGGGCGGCCTGGCGACCGGATTGCTGGCCGGCGTTCTGGCCTGTGCGCTGTCCGGCTGCGGGATCGCACCCACGGATGTCATCGACGCGGGTGAGCCCGCCGCCGGGGTGAAGTCGCCCGGCCAGCCCGCCGCCGATGTCCAGCTGTTCTTCTACGGACCGAGCGGGCTGCGCTCGGCGACCCGCCCGGCCAAGGCACCGGTGGACCCGCAGAACGCCATCGAGCTGCTGATGGACGGCCCCAACCACGCCGAACGGCAGCGCGGCCTCTCCAGCGTGCTGCCGAAGTTCCCGGGCCGGCTGCTCGCCACCACCGGCCGGGGCACCGTGCACCTCGCGCTGCCCATGAATGCGAAGCTGCTGGACTCCGCCTCGCTGAACCAGCTGGTGTGCACGGCGGCCAACGCCCGGGTCCCGGGCAACAAGCCGCCGGGCGAGGTCACCGTCACGGTGACGGGCCAGGGCGTCCGCGTCGGCCCCATGGTCTGCGGCGGCAACAACGCCTTCCCGGTGGTCCAGCCGAGCCCGGATGCGGCGGCGCACTGACCCCGCGCTGTCGGCGGGGCGCGTTACGGTGGCTGTATGACCGAGCGAAAACCGCCTGGCGTCGACTTCGAGAGCTGGGTGGACAAACAGATCCGGGAAGCGACCGAGCGCGGTGACTTCGCCCACCTGGCCGGCAAGGGCAAACCGCTGCGCGATCTCGACCAGCCGTATGACGAGCTGTGGTGGATCAAGGACAAGATGCGCCGCGAGAACGTCTCGTGTCTGCCGCCGTCGCTGGTGCTGCGCAAGGAGGCCGAGGACGCGCTGGAGGCGGCGTCCCACGCCCCGACGGAGGCGGCCCTGCGCCGCGTTCTGACCGACATCAACGAACGGATCCGCGCCGCGCTGTGCCGGCCGCCCGAGGGGCCGCCGCTCCACCTCACCCCCTTCGACATCGACGAGGAAGCCCGTAAGTGGCGTGTGCGGCATGGGAGTTGAGAATCCCGGCACGGGAGTCGAGCCTCCTCAGGGCCCCAGCCGCAGCCGCAGGAAGCGCGGCCGGTAGAGCGCCACATTGCCGTTGAGGTGCGGGTCCGCCGGGGCCGGGCCCAGCCAGTTGATGTCATAGCTGAGCAGCAGCTGCCCGGACGCGGTGAACTCCGGGTGCGCCTGGGGGTTGTAGGCGGCCACGTACTGCGGCGCGGGGTCGGCGGGGCGGGGCGGGGTGAGACGGCCGTCCGGGCCGTGCCAGGGCCCGTAGGGTGCGCACGACCAGTAGCTGGTGACCGTGCGCATCCCGGCGGTGCCCGCGCCCCCGGTGTCCATGGTGAGCAGTACCCAGGTCCCGCCGTCGCGGACGACGGTGAAGGCGCTGCCGACGCCGCGCCGCCCGCCCGCGTGCAGCACCGGCCGGGCGTCCTCGGCCCGGCGCCGCCAGTGGGCGCCGTCCCAGTAGCGCCACCGCTCCCGGTCCCCGAGCCGCCCGGCCGGGACCCGGGCGAGGTAGGCGCTGGAGGCCGGTGACGACGGCGGGTCGTCGCCGCCGAAGACATAGGTCCAGGCGCCGTCGGTGACCGACGCCGTCCCGTAGAGGACCCGTCGCCCCGGGTCCGCGACGTCCGACCGGCCGACCGCCTCGGTGATCCCTTCCAGGCGCAGGTCCGGCAGGGACAGCGTGGCGACCTCGGTGCCGCGCGGCACACCGAAGATCCACGGGCCGGTGCCGGGGGCACGGTTCCACAGCAGGACGCGGACGACCTTCTCGGGCGACCCGGGCGTCCGGGGCTCCACATGCGCCTGGACCGGCCAGCGCCAGCCGCCGTCCGGCGGGTCCGGGAAGAACGGTCCGGGCGCGGCCGGGGTGCCGCCGGTCAGGGTGCGCTCCGGCCGTCCCGAACGGGACGTCACGACCAAGGAGTTGTGCCGGAGGTAGGGGGTGCCGCCGTGGTCGGACGTCCGCCAACGGTGCGGCCGGCCCTGGGGGTTGGGCGGCGGCTGCACCCGGTCCAGGAAGGTGTCGGAGAACAGCCAGAGCGTCCGGCCGTCGGGGAGGCGTACGGAATGGGTGCCGTCGCCGCCGGTCCAGTCGTCGGTCCGGGTGTTGTCGTCCCCGTAACGGGCGAATGCGGCGGTGTGTCCGGTATCGGCGGTCCAGGAGGCGATCCGGCGGGCGGTACAGGGCGCGGCCCGGTCCGGGGCGGGGGGCCGGGACAGCGCCCACAGGAGCACGGTCGCGGACGCGACCAGGACGACGGTCGTGATGCGGGCGGTCGGCAGCCTGGACATCGCGCTCCTCAGGGGGTCCCTGCTCCTTGAGAGCTTGGGGGAGGGTGCCGCGCCCACCGTACAGAACCGGACGATCACCACCCGGCACCTTCGGCACACCGATCACTCCCGGCGCGATGTCGGTCCGAATACGGACAAACGCCAGGCCAAAGAGGGCAAGGTCACAGCGGGAGCCCCTGCTCCGGCTAACGGTCGTTCGCCTAGCCTGCTGCCATGACCGCCGAGTCCCCCGAACTCCCCCTGGCCGCCGCATTCCCGGACGCGGACCGAGCACAGTGGCAGCGCCTTGTCGAAGGCGTACTGCGCAAGTCGGGCGTCACAGACGCCGCCGGTGCCGCCGCCGAGGACGCGCTCGCCACGGATCTCCAGGACGGGATCCGCATCCGCCCGCTGTACACCGCCGAGGACGCCCCGGCCGCCCCCGGCCACCCCGGCTTCCCGCCGTTCGTACGGGCCGGCCGCCCCGAGGGCACGGCCGTGGCCGGGTGGGACGTACGCCAGCGCCACGCGGACACCGATCCCCGGCGCACCAACGAAGCCGTCCTCGCCGATCTGGAGAACGGTGTCACCTCGCTGTGGCTGACCGTCGGGGACGGCGGCGTGCCGGTGGCGGGGCTGGCGGAGGCGCTCCAGGGCGTCTATCTGGATCTGGCCACCGTGGCGCTGGACCCCGGCGCCGGCTTCACCGCTGCCGCCGAGGAACTGCTGCGGCTGTACGCGTCCTCCGGGGTGCCGCTGTCCGAGGCGTCCGGCAACCTGGGCGCCGATCCGCTCGGCCTGCTGGCCCGTACGGGGGACGACGGCGCGCTGGGCGCCCAGTTGGCGGCGGCCGTCCGTCTGGCGCAGCGCTGCACGGCCGATGCGCCGGGACTGAGGGCACTGGCCGTGGATGCCCTGCCGTACCACGAGGCGGGCGGCTCCTCCGCCGAGGAGCTCGGCGCCTCCCTGGCCGGCGGTGTCGCCTACCTGCGGGAGCTGACCGGGGCCGGTCTCGGTGTCGACGACGCCTGCCGGCAGCTGGAGTTCCGCTACGCCGCCACCGCCGACCAGTTCCTGACCATCGCCAAGCTCCGCGCGGCCCGCCGCCTGTGGGCGCGGGTCGCCGAGGTCTGCGGCGCCTCGCCCGAGGCCTCCGCCCAGCGCCAGCACGCGGTCACCTCCACGGTGATGATGACCCGTCGGGATCCCTGGGTGAACATGCTGCGCACCACGGTCGCCGGAATGTCCGCGGGCGTGGGCGGCGCGGACGCGGTGACGGTGCTGCCGTTCGACGCGGCGCTGGGGCTGCCCGACGCCTTCGCCCGGCGGATCGCCCGGAACACCCAGTCCGTCCTGCTGGAGGAGTCGCACCTGTCCAGGGTGATCGACCCGGCGGGCGGCTCCTGGTACGTCGAGCAACTCACCGATGAGCTGGCCCGCGCGGCCTGGGCGTTCTTCCAGGAGATCGAGGGCGCGGGCGGTCAGGCCGCGGCGCTGCGCTCCGGGATGCTCGGCGAGCGGCTGGCGGCGACCTGGGCGCGGCGCTCGCAGGATCTGGCGCACCGGCGCGAACCGATCACCGGCGTCAGCGAGTTCCCGCATCTGGCCGAGCCGCCCGTGCACCGCGAGCCGGCGCCCGCACCGTCGGGCGGCGGGCTGCCACGGGTGCGCAGGGACGACGCGTACGAGGCGCTGCGCGCCCGCTCCGACGCGCGCCTGGAGGCCACCGGAGCCCGGCCGAAGATCTTCCTTGCCGCACTGGGCCCGGTGGCGGCGCACACCGGCCGGCTGACCTTCGCCGCCAATCTGTTCCAGGCGGGCGGCATCGAAACCGTCCCGGAAACCGTGGACGCGGAGTCGGTGGGCGAGGCGTTCGCCCGCAGCGGCGCGCGCATTGCCTGTCTGTGTGCGAGCGATGCGGTCTACGGCGAGCAGGCGGCGGCCGTGGCGGCCGCGCTGAAGTCGGCCGGGGCGCTGCGGGTGCATCTGGCGGGCAAGCCCGGGGAGCGCCGGGAAGAATTCGTAGGGGCCGGTGTGGACGCGTTCGTCTTCGCGGGCTGCGACGCGGTCGAGGTGCTGTCCTCGGCCCTGGATGTCACGGAGGTGGCGTGATGGGAGAGCAGACGCAAGGGGCGGGCGCCATCCCTGACTTCACTGCGGTCGAGCTGGGCACGGCGGACGGTCCGTCCGACGGCGGCCGGTGGGCCGAGGCCGTGGCGCAGGCCACCGGCAAGGGCGTCGAGGACCTGACCTGGGAGACCCCGGAGGGCATCGACGTCAAGCCGCTCTACACCGAGGCGGATCTGGCGGGTCTGGACTTCCTGGGCACGTACCCGGGCATCACCCCGTATCTGCGGGGCCCGTACCCCACCATGTACGTCAACCAGCCCTGGACGATCCGGCAGTACGCCGGTTTTTCCACCGCCGAGGAGTCCAACGCCTTCTACCGCCGCAACCTCGCGGCCGGTCAGAAGGGGCTGTCCGTCGCGTTCGACCTGCCCACGCACCGCGGTTACGACAGTGACCATCCGCGTGTCACCGGCGACGTCGGCATGGCGGGTGTCGCCATCGACTCGATCTACGACATGCGGCAGCTCTTCGAGGGCATCCCGCTGGACAAGATGACGGTGTCGATGACGATGAACGGCGCGGTGCTGCCCGTTCTCGCGCTCTACATCGTGGCCGCCGAGGAACAGGGCGTACCGCCCGAGAAGCTGGCCGGGACCATCCAGAACGACATCCTCAAGGAGTTCATGGTCCGCAACACCTACATCTACCCGCCGCAGCCCTCGATGCGGATCATCTCCGACATCTTCGCGTACACCTCGCAGAAGATGCCGCGCTACAACTCCATCTCCATCTCCGGCTACCACATCCAGGAGGCCGGAGCGACGGCCGACCTGGAGCTGGCGTACACCCTCGCCGACGGGGTGGAGTATCTGCGTGCGGGCCTGGCGGCCGGGATGGACGTGGACTCCTTCGCACCGCGTCTCTCCTTCTTCTGGGCGATCGGCATGAACTTCTTCATGGAGATCGCCAAGCTGCGCGCGGCCCGCCTGCTGTGGGCGCGTCTGGTGCAGCGCTTCGACCCGAAGAACCCCAAGTCCCTTTCGCTGCGCACCCATTCGCAGACCTCGGGCTGGTCGCTGACCGCGCAGGACGTGTTCAACAACGTCACGCGTACGTGTGTGGAGGCGATGGCCGCCACCCAGGGCCACACCCAGTCCCTGCACACCAACGCGCTGGACGAGGCGCTGGCCCTGCCCACCGACTTCTCCGCCCGCATCGCCCGCAACACCCAGCTCTTCCTCCAGCAGGAGTCGGGCACCTGCCGGGTCATCGACCCGTGGGGCGGCAGTGCGTACGTCGAGAAGCTCACCCACGATCTGGCGCGGCGGGCCTGGCAGCACATCGAGGAGGTCGAGGCGGCCGGCGGCATGGCCAAGGCCATCGACGCGGGCATCCCGAAGCTGCGGGTGGAGGAGGCTGCGGCCCGTACCCAGGCGCGGATCGACTCCGGTCGGCAGGCACTGATCGGGGTCAACAAGTACCGGGTGGAGACCGATGAGGAGATCGAGGTCCTCAAGGTCGACAACTCCTCGGTGCGTGCCCAGCAGATCGAGAAGCTCAAGCGGCTGCGCGCGGAGCGCGACGAGGCCGCCTGCCAGGACGCGCTGCGGGCGCTGACCGAGGCGGCGAAGTCCGGTCCCGGCAAGGGACTTGAGGGCAATCTGCTCGCGCTGGCCGTGAATGCGGCGCGTGCGATGGCGACCGTCGGCGAGATCTCGGATGCCCTGGAGTCGGTCTACGGGCGCCACTCCGGCCAGATCCGTACGATCTCCGGTGTGTACCGAGACGAAGCGGGCCCCTCCTCCGGGGTGGAGCGCACCCGGGACCTGGTGGCCGAATTCGAGCGCGCCGAGGGGCGCCGGCCGCGCATCCTGGTGGCCAAGATGGGCCAGGACGGCCATGACCGCGGCCAGAAGGTGATCGCCACGGCCTTTGCCGACCTGGGCTTCGACGTCGATGTCGGCCCGCTGTTCCAGACGCCGGCCGAGGTCGCCCGCCAGGCGGTCGAGGCGGACGTCCACATCGTCGGCGTCTCGTCCCTGGCCGCCGGTCACCTGACGCTGGTGCCCGCCCTGAAGGAGGCGCTGGCCGCCGAGGACCGGGAGGACATCACGATCGTGGTGGGCGGGGTGATCCCGCCGCAGGACGTGCAGCCGCTGCGCGACATGGGCGCGGCCGCGGTCTTCCTGCCCGGTACGGTCATCCCCGATGCCGCCCACGACCTGGTCAAGGACCTGGCCCAGGTCCTCGGCCACGAGCTCTGATCGGGGGGTCATGCCTGCGACGATCGATGTCGAACGGTACGCCGAGGGGGTGCGGGCGGGCTCGCGGGCCTGGATCGCCCGCGCCGTCACCCTGGTGGAGTCCACCCGCCCCGACCACCGCGCGGCGGCCCAGCAGCTGCTCGTCCGGCTGCTGCCGTATTCCGGTGCGGCCCGCCGGGTGGGCATCAGCGGGGTGCCGGGCGTCGGCAAGTCGACCTTCATCGACGCGCTGGGCTCGCTGCTGACGGGCCTGGGGCACCGGGTCGCGGTGCTCGCCGTCGACCCGTCCTCCAGCCGTACCGGCGGCTCCATCCTGGGTGACAAGACCCGGATGGAGCGGCTGGCGACGGACCCGGCGGCGTTCGTCCGTCCCTCCCCCACGTCCGGGACGCTGGGCGGGGTGGCGCGCGCGACCCGCGAGTCGATCGTGGTGATGGAGGCCGCGGGCTACGACGTCGTGCTGGTGGAAACGGTCGGCGTCGGCCAGTCGGAGACGACCGTCGCCAACATGGTCGACACGTTTCTGCTGCTGACGCTGGCCCGTACCGGCGACCAGCTCCAGGGCATCAAGAAGGGCGTCCTGGAGCTGGCCGATCTGGTCTCCGTCAACAAGGCCGACGGCCCGCACGAACGCGACGCCCGCTCGGCGGCCCGCGAACTGGCCGGTGCGCTACGGCTGTTGCAGCCACCGGACGCCGTCTGGACGCCGCCGGTGCTGACGTGCAGCGCCCGCGAGGGCACCGGCCTGAAGACGGTGTGGGAGCGGATCGAGCAGCACCGCACCCTCCTGGACTCCACCGGCGCCCTCGCCGAGCGGCGCCGGGCCCAGCAGGTCGACTGGACCTGGTCGATGGTGCGGGAACGGCTGATCGACCGCCTCCAGGAACACCCGGAGGTACGCCGCCTCGGGCCCGGTATCGAGCACGAGGTGCGCGAGGGCACGATCACCGCAACACTGGCGGCCGAGCGGCTGCTGGACGCGTTCGGCCTCCCGGACGGACCGCAACTCCCCTGATGCCAGGACGAGTTCGGGCTACTCATCCGCACACCTGAGTAGCCGGACTCATGACTCCCCCGGGCCCGCCCCCGATGATGTCGGTGACGCACACGCCGATCGGGTCCGGGGGATCTCTCATCATGGGGGCCAACATCTATCCGCAGGACGTCGCACACGGACTCTACGAGGGCAACCCGATGGCCGGGCTCATCGAGGGATTCTGCCTGGCGCTGGACGCGGGCGGGGATCTGGAGGCGCGGCCGGTCGTCCATGTCCAGCTGCGCAAGGGGGCGTTGCTGTCGGCCGTCGAGTCGGACCGGCTGGCCAAGGCCTGCCAGTACGGCGTACTGCGTCATCTCGCCGCCACCAGCCGGGACTTCGTCCAGTCGGTGGCGGAGGACCCCTCGGCGAGCGAGATCGCGATCCGCCTGCACGCCTACGGCAGCGGACCGTTCGCCGGGAACTCCGTCATCAAGGACGGCTATCTGATCCGCGGCGGCGGCCAGGCGGAGGCCTGACCCGCAGGACAGGCGCTAACCGCGCCTCGACAGCGTCGCCCAGACGGTCTTGCCCAGGCGGTCCGGTGGCGTCCAGCCCCAGGAGTCGCTCAGCAGGTCGACGATGTGCAGCCCGCGCCCGGACTCGGCGAGCTCGTCGTGCGGCCGTACGACCGGGGCGCTGGTGCCGGCGTCCGAGACCGCGCAGAGCACGGAGGCCTCCTGCCGGGTGAGCGCCAGCCAGGCGGGGTGGACACCGTGGACGCCGCCGTCCGCGGTGCCGTACCGCAGGGCGTTGGTGACGAGTTCGGAGACGACCGTGGTGGCGTCCTCGGCGAGGCCGGGGCACGTCCGCCAGCCTTCGAGGGTGGTGCGGGTGAAGCTGCGGGCGTCCGCCACGGTGCGTGCGGAAGGGGCGAGGGCACAGGCGGCGAAGGCGTTGGGGCCGGGCAACCACCACGTTCCGTCAGACGGCTCCGCCCGAAGGGCATGGTGCACGGTTCCGGCCGGATGTGTGGTCATCACGCTCTCCGTGAAAGGCATTTCGGGTCTGGGCGGCTGTCCTCTGGAGAGCTAATATCCTCGTCGGCCGCCCCCCGCTGCAAGTGCATCTGCAAGTACATCGGCAAGGACGGCCGCGCAGGAGCTCGTTCACGCCAACATGATCGCGAGCTCGGAACAGTAGGAGGCGCCGCCTCCAGCAAGGGAGCAGCTCTGATGGAGTCAGTGACCAACGGCATGCCGGCGACCGGCATCGAAGGCGCCGACTGGCGCAAGAGCCGTCGCAGCAATCCCAGCGGCAACTGCGTTGAACTGGCGGTCCTTTCGGACGGTGGAGTCGCGGTGCGCAACTCGCGGTTCGCGTCGGGACCGGCGCTGATATACACCCACGACGAGATGGCGGCCTTCGTCCAGGGCGCCAAGGACGGCGACTTCGACGATCTTCTGCGCCGCGACTGAGACAACTGGCGGCATATGTCGGCCGGATAGTCGCCATGACTGTACGACCGCATGGGCCGATGGGACACTGGGCGCTCACCCGACCACCCAGGGGAGTCAGCATGAGAGCCGCGCAGCCGAGCAGCCCGCCGTCTCTGCGCCGCTATCTGGAGCATCCGCGCGGCGGCCCGACCGTACTGCGGATCGTGCTGGGCACCCAGCTCCGGCGGCTGCGCGAGGCGGCGGGTATCTCCCGGGAGGCCGCCGGGGACGCCATCCGCGGTTCCCATGCGAAGATCAGCCGCCTGGAGCTCGGCCGGGTGAGCTGCAAGGAGCGGGACGTCGCCGATCTGCTGACGCTCTACGGCGTCACGGACGACACGGACCGCTCCGTTTTCCTCTCACTGGCCCGCCGGACCAGTACCCCGGGCTGGTGGCACCAGTACGGCGATGTGCTGCCCAACTGGTTCGAGACGCTCATCGGCCTGGAGGAGGCCGCTTCCGTCATCCGCACCTATGAGGTCCAGTTCGTACCGGGCCTGCTGCAGACCGAGGCCTACGCCCGTGCGGTGACCGAGCTCGGCCACCCGCGGGCCTCCGCACAGGAGATCGAGCGGCGGGTCGCGCTGCGCGTACAGCGCCAGCAGCTGCTGACGGGGCCGGATGCCCCGCGGCTGTGGGCGGTGATCGACGAGGCCTCGCTCCGCCGTCCGCTCGGCGGCCTGGAAGTGATGGCCGATCAGCTCCGGCATCTGCGGGCGATGGCGGAGCTGCCCAATGTCACCCTCCAGGTCGCGCCGTTCAGCCTCGGCGGCCTGGCGGCGGCCGGCGGTCCGATCACGATTCTGCGCTTCCTGGAGCCGGATCTCCCCGACATCGTCTATCTCGAGCAGCTGACCAGCGCGCTCTATCTGGACAAGCGCGACGACGTCGATCACTACCTCGCCGTGATGGACCGGCTCAGCGCGCAGTCCGAATCGCCTCGGGAGTCGCTGGCGATCCTGGAGCGCCTGATGAAGCACGACGGCTGACCGAGGGGCGGGACCGTCCGGCCCCGCCGCTCCGCTCCCGTCCCCTGGCTACACCTTCCGGGCCACTCCCCCGAACTCGATCCATTCCTTGGTGAGTTGCCTGGGTCCGAGGTCCGCATCGGGCCTCCAGGTGGAGACCTCCACCAGACCGGGCTCCTCGACCTCCAGCCCGTCCAGGAACGCCGCCAGCTCATGCGCCTGGCGCACCCGGCCCCACTGCCCGTGGGTGCTCTCGTCCATGAACTTCGTGACGAAGTCGCGCGTTGCGGCGTCCTCGCTGACCAGCTGGCACACCACCAGATAGCTGCCGGGCGCCAGCCGGTCGGCGACCCGCCGGACCAGGCCGCCGGGGTCGTCGGAGTCCGGAATGCAGTGGAGTACGGAAACGAACAGCGCGGCGACCGGCCGGCTGAAGTCGATCAGCCGCTCGACCTCCGGGCTGCCGAAGATGCCCTCGGTGTCCCGCATGTCCGCCTGGATGACGGCGGTGTGGTCGTTCTCCTCCAGCAGGGCGCGGCCGTGCGCCAGCACGATGGGGTCGTTGTCGACGTACACCACCCGGGACTCCGGGTCGACCTGCTGCGCGACCTGGTGGACGTTGTCCTGGGTCGGCAGGCCCGAGCCGTGGTCGATGAACTGCCGGATACCGCGCTCGCGGGCCAGCCAGCGGACCGCCCGCTGCAGAAACCGCCGGTTGTTGATCGCCAGCACCTGGGTACTCGGTACCACCTTGCTCAGCTCGTCGCACGCCTCGCGGTCGACGGCGTAGTTGTCCTTGCCGCCGAGGTAGTAGTCGTACATCCGCGCCACGCTCGGGACGCTGACATCGACGGCACTGGACTGCGGTCGCGTCTCCTGGCTCAATTCCACACTTCCCGTCGCTTCGACAGCCACCGGCCTCACCGGCCCTGACCGGCCCATACGGCAGCGGCGCACCGTCCGTACGGGGACGACTACGCCGTGCGGCGTCCAACATACCCACCGGGCCGCTGTCGTTGCAGACAACTGACGTACGAATCAAGGGCGTTCACCGGCCAGGCGGTGAACTACGGTCCGGCGGCGGGCGGATGGGTGGTGACCCAGCGCCCGTTCACCTCCCAGATGCCGCCGCCGCTGGTCACGCCGCGCAGCCCGTGGAGGGTCTCCGGGCCGGCCAGGGCGGGCAGCCGGGAATCCTGGAGGGCGGCGAAGGCGACGGTGTGGGCCGGGTCCCAGTCGGTGCTGTGCCGCAGGCGGCGGGCGAGCTGGGCGAAGCCGAGCGGGGCCGCGGCGATGACCCAGGCGTCCGGCTCCCTGCTGGTCAGCCGTTTCGCGGGGCGCAGCCAGGAGGCGGCCGACTCGGGCCAGTCGACGGCGGCGAGGACCGTGCCGCCGCGGGCCTGCCATGCCGCGGCGAAGGCCCCGGCGGCGGCGCGGGAGGCGGCATCGCGGCTGTGGCCGACGGTGACGGTCTCGATCCGGGCCTTGGGGCGCTTCAACAGGCCGATGAGGGCGGCGAGTTCGGCGTTCGTGTGGGGTGCCGGCCGCGGGAGGTCTCCGTACGCGGCGAGGGACTCGGCCAGGTCCTCGGCGCCGATGAGCGGCGAAGCGGGCCCGTCTGCGGGGCCGTGGCCCCGTGGGTCGGTGTGCATCGGGCGGCCTCAGGCGGCGTCGTGGAAGACCAGGCCGAGGGCGTGCCGACGGCCGGAGCGGACGGTGCTGACGCCGTGCCGCATGGCGCCGGCCGACCAGCCGCGTCTGGTGGCCACCGGGCGGTCGCGGGTGGTGAAGATCAGGCCGTGGCCCTGCGCGAGCACGTGGGTGGTGCCGCGCGACTGGGCCCGCGGGCGCTGCTCGACGAGCAGGAACTCCCCGCCGGTGTAGTCGGTGCCGTAGGCGTCCAGGCCGATGACGACCTGGAGCGGGAAGAGCATGTCGCCGAAGACATCGCGGTGCAGGGCGTTCCAGTCGCCCGCCTCGTAGCGGAGGAGGATCTGCGCGGAGCGGTCCTGGCCCGCGTCATGACACCTGGCCAGCCACTCCTCCAGGGTGTCCGGCCAGGGCGCGGGGCGGCCGAGTCGGGCGGCCCAGTCTCGGGCGATGGTGAGCAGATGGGGGTAGAACGCGGCGCGCAGGGCGGCGACCGGCTCCGGGAGGTCGTGGTGAAAATAACGGTACTGGCCGGAGCCGAAGCGGTAGCGGGCCATGTCGATGGTGGTGCGGAACAGCTCCTCCTTCTCGTACAGCGCGGCGATCTCGGCGCACTGGGCGGGGGTCAGGAGCTGCGGCGTGAGCGCGCCGCCGTAGGTGTCCAGCTCGGTGGCCAGGGCATCCCAGTCGGCCGCGGCGATACGGCGGGTGGACGGGGCGGTGGCGTCGGTCATGCCGGGTGCGGTGGTCATAGGGGTCTCCGGGACGGGGTGCGGTCAGGCCGCGGGGAGGACGCCTTCGAGCTGCAGGAGCTGTTCCTTGCGTTCCAGTCCTCCGGCGTAGCCGGTCAGCGCGCCGTTGGCGCCGAGCACGCGGTGGCAGGGGCGGACGACGAGCAGCGGGTTGCGGCCGATGGCCGTGCCGACGGCGCGCACCGCGGCCCGCGAGGCGCCGATCTGCGCGGCGATCTCGCCATAGCTGAAGGTCTTGCCGTAGGGGATGTCGTCCAGGGCGGTCCACACCCGTCGCTGGAAGTCGGTGCCGGCGGTGACGTACTCGATGTCGAAGCCGGTGCGCTCGCCGGCGAAGTAGGCCGTGAGCTGGGCGGCGATCTCGGCGAACGCGTCCGCGTCCGCGGTCCAGCCGGCCTGGACGGTGGCGCCGCCCTTCTGGCCGGGGAGGGACAGCGAGGCGAGGGCGGTGCCGCCGGTGGCGGTGCCCGACTTCTCGCCGACCAGGAGCAGTTCCCCCAGGGGGCTGTCGATGGTGGTGTAGACCGTCATCGGTCCGTTCCTCTCGTTCCTGTCTGTGGCGCGTATCTGTCGCACGTATCTGTCGCACGTGCCTGTCGATACGTCCTTGTCGATACGTCCCATCCTGCTGCCTCGCACGGGGCATTGCTGGCGGAATTCGGACGTCGCATTTCCGCTTCAGACGGCCGTCTGCGGCCGGGCCTTGGCGTTCCAGAAGTGGTGCATGGCGTAGGAGCGCCAGGGACGCCAGGCGTCCGAATCGGCCATCGACGCACCGGAGTTCCGCATCCCGGCGAGCACCGCGACATCGCCCTCCAGCAGCACATCGGGGTCGCCGAGGGCCCGCATCCGGATGTAGCCGGCCGTCCAGGGCCCGATGCCGCGCAGGTTCAGCAGCTCCTTCTCGGCCTGGTCGCGGTCGGCTCCGGCGTCGAGCGGTACGGTGCCGTCGGCGAGCGCGGCGGCGAGGGTACGCAGGGTGGTGCGGCGGGAGTCGGGCATGCCGAGCTCCGCCAGGGAGGCCCCGGCCAGGTCCTCCGTGGCGGGGAAGAGACGGGTGAGACCGCCGCTGGGCTCGGCGAGCGGTTCGCCGTAGGCGGCAACGACGGCATTGCCGAGCTTCCGGCCCGCGGGGACCGACACCTGCTGGCCGAGCACGGCGCGTACGGCGAGTTCATGGGCGTCGCAGGTGCCGGGCGAGCGCAGTCCGCGGCGCTGGGCCACGAGCGCGGCGAGCAGCGGGTCCTGGCTGAGGTGGTCGGCGACGGCGTACGGGTCGGCGTCCAGGTCGAGCAGGCGGCGGATCCGCTGGGTGGCGGTGGTCAGATCGCGCAGTTCGCTCAGGTGCAGCCGGCATTCCAGCCAGCCGCCGCCGGTGCCCTCCGCGCCGCCGCCCGGCCGCTCGTCGACCTCGGCGATACCGGAGCCGCCCGGCAGACGCAGGGTGCGGCGGTAGGTGCGGGTGCCGGGCTCGCCGAGGATCTCCTCGATGCCGGTGAGCGCGCGGCGTTCGAGGTAGTCGAAGACCTCGGCGGCGGCGTACGGTCCGCGAAAGGCCAGGCGCAGCGGTATGCCGCCCGCGCCGGCCGGCTGCGCCACCGGACCGAAGCGGGTGGTCCGGCCGGGCCGGGCGGTGCGCAGCTGGGTGGGCGTGAGTGCGTAGATCTCGCGGATGGTGTCGTTGAACTGCCGCACGCTGGCGAATCCGGAGGCGAAGGCGATCTCGGCGATCGGCAGCGGTGTCGTCTGGAGCAGTATCCGCGCGGTGTGCGAGCGCTGGGCGCGGGCCAGGGCCACCGGGCCGGCGCCGAGCTCGGCGTTCAGCTGGCGCTGCACCTGGCGGGCGCTGTAGCCGAGCCGCCGGGCGAGTCCGGCGACGCCTTCGCGGTCGACGACGCCGTCACCGATCAGGCGCATGGCGCGGCCGACCATATCGGCCCGGACGTTCCACTCAGCGGAGCCGGGCACCGCGTCCGGACGGCAGCGGCGGCAGGCCCGGAAGCCTGAGCCCTGGGCCGCGGCGGCGGTCGGGAAGAACCGGACGTTCTTCTGCTTGGGGGTCGTGGCCGGGCAGCTCGGCCGGCAGTAGATCCCGGTCGTGGTGACGGCGAAGAAGAAATCGCCGTCGAATCGCGCATCGCGGCTGCACACCGCCTCGTACTTGCTGCCCTCGCTCATCACCCTTCCACTGTGCGGCAGGCGGCGGAGCGGCGCTGGCGGAAATCGGACGGGGCGTTCGGGTCGTGTTCGGGGCTGGGTAGGAGGGCTGGATGACCACTGAGCAGAGTGAGCCGACGTACGGGGCAGGGATCCACGGGGCGTCGCCGACCGTGGCGGAGATGGTGCGGGCCAACCGGGCGAACTGGGACGCGCGCACCCCCGTCCATGTGGCCAGCCGGTTCTACGGACTGGACGGTTCGCGGACCGCGGAGGACTGGTTCGCGCCGTTCGAGTGGGCGGATCTCGGCGATCTGGCGGGGCGGGATGTGCTGCATCTGCAGTGCCATCTGGGGACGGAGACGGCCGCCTTCGCCGAGCGGGGCGCCGCGCACACCGTGGGCCTGGACTTCTCGGCCGCGTCCGTCGCCGAGGCCCGGCGGCTCGCGCGGGAGGCGGGCCGGAAGGTGGAGTTCGTCGAGTCGGACGTCCATCACGCCGTGGAGGTCCTCGGTGGCCGGCGCTTCGACGTCGTCTACACCGGCAAGGGGGCGCTGTGCTACCTGCCGGACCTGCGTGCCTGGGCCGAGACGGTCGGTGCGTTGCTGCGGCCGGGCGGCACGTTCTACCTCGTGGAGTTCCACCCGCTGCTCAACGCCCTGGGCCCGACGCCGGGCCCCGACGGCGAGCAGCTCCTGCTCCGTCACGACTACTTGGCGGGCCGCGGCCCGATCCGGAGCGATACGCCGCACACCTATACCGACGGCCCGCCGGTGCAGGGCGCGACGACCAGTTACGAGTGGCGGCACGGCCTCGGCGAGGTCGTCTCGGCCGTCGTGGCCGCCGGTCTGACGGTCGAGCTGGTGCGGGAGACCGAGGTGCTGCCCTGGAAGCGGTTCGAGGCGATGGTGCCGGACGGGAACGGGTGGTGGCGGCTGCCGGAGTCCGAGCCGATCGTGCCGTTGCTGTTCGCCCTGCGGGCGGTCAAGGGCGCGGGAGGCGAGGAGCCGGTCACGGGGTGACCGGGGCCCGCCGGTAGACCGACCGCAGCAGCTGGTCCTTCGCCGGGCCGCCGACCCGCCACTCCAGGCGCCATTCCCCGGCCGTGACGACGGTGAAGGTGCCCCGGTACCGGTCCGCGGCACAGGGGTGTACGGCGCACCAGCGGCCGGTGTGCAGATCGAGGTCGTGGAAGGGGCGGCCGTCGGCGAAGAACACCTCGGCGGTGCCGTCCGGCCGTGGCCGCAGGCGCAGCGTCCGGCTCGCCGGGTGCACCGCCCCGCCCCAGGTCAGCTCGCCCTCCTCGGTGTGCAGCAGCCCGGCGCCGGCCGCATCGGGCCGGAAGTCGGCCGTGCCGCGGAAGCTGCCCTCGGTGCCGGACCGCAGGTCGTACACCGTGCGCTCGATGCGCCAGCCGCCGGCCAGATAGGCCGCGGCGTCGGGGACCGGGTACGGAGCGGGGCCGGCGGCGCGGACCTCGGGGGCGGGCTCTGTGGGCATGACCCGATTGTCCCGCGCCGCCGGACGGCCCCACGCGCGCGGCCCGCGTACCGTGCGAACCTGCCACAGCCGACTTACTCTCGGTGCAGAAACCGCCACCGTACGCGACCGGATACCGGAGGCCCGACCATGCCGGAGCTGTTCATCGGGGGTCAGTGGACCGCAGCGGCCGACGGTCAGGTGCGGGAGATCCGCTGTCCGGCGGACGGCAGGCTGGTCGCGACCGTGGACGAGGGCGGCCCCAAGGATGCGGCCGCGGCGGTGGGTGCCGCCCGGGTGGCCTTCGACGACGGGGCCTGGCCGCGGACGCCGGCCGCCGAGCGGGGCCGGCTGGTGCTGCGGGTCGCCGAGCTGCTGGAGCGGGACAAGGACGCGCTGGCCAGGGCGGAGTCGCTGGACACCGGGAAGCGGCTGGTCGAGAGCGCGTACGACATGGACGACATCGCCAATTGCTTCCGCTACTTCGGCAACCTGGGCGCGGCGGGCGGTACCGACCGGGTCGTGGACACGGGCGTGGCGGAGGCGGACAGCACGGTGCGGCATGAGCCGGTGGGTGTCTGCGCGCTGATCACGCCGTGGAACTATCCGCTGCTCCAGACGGCCTGGAAGGTCGCTCCGGCGCTGGTCACCGGCAATACGTTTGTGCTCAAGCCGAGCGAGCTGACCCCGCACACCGCGGTGCATCTGATGCGGCTGCTGCAGGAGGCGGGGCTGCCGGACGGTGTGGCGAATCTGGTGCTCGGCACCGGCGCTCTGGTGGGCGCGCCGCTGACCGAGGATCTGCGGGTGGACATGGTGTCGTTCACCGGCGGGCTGGCGACCGGGCGGCGCATCATGGCCGCGGCCGCGCCCACGGTGAAGAAGATCGCCCTGGAGCTGGGCGGCAAGAACCCGAACATCGTCTTTGCGGACGCCGATTTCGACGCGGCCGTGGACTACGCGCTGATGGCGGTCTTCCTGCACTCCGGGCAGGTCTGTTCGGCGGGTGCGCGGCTGCTCGTCCAGGACGATCTGCACGATGCGTTCGTCGACGAGCTGGTCTCGCGGGCGCAGCGGATCCGGCTCGGCGGGCCGTTCGACGAGGCCGCCCGGACCGGGCCGCTGATCTCGGCCGCGCATCGCGCGAAGGTGGAGGCGTATGTGGCGGCCGGGCTGGACGAGGGCGCCGTGCTGCTCTGCGGGGGTTCGGCGCCGGACGATCCGGCGCTGGCGGACGGCTTCTACTACCTGCCGACGGTGCTGGACGAGTGCACCCCGGACATGTCCGTCGTCCGTGAGGAGTCGTTCGGCCCGGTGCTGACGGTGGAGCGGTTCCGGGACGAGGACGAGGCGGTCTCGCTGGCCAATGACACGGTGTACGGGCTGGCCGGGGCGGTGTGGACGCAGGACAGCGAGCGGGCGCACCGGGTCGCGGCCCGGCTGCGGGCGGGGACGGTGTGGATCAATGACTTCCATCCGTATGTGCCGCAGGCGGAGTGGGGCGGGATGAAGCAGTCCGGTGTCGGGCGCGAGCTGGGACCGGCGGGGCTGGCGGAGTATCAGGAGGCCAAGCACATCTGGCGTAATACGGCGCCACGGCCGCAGAGGTGGTTCGAGTGACCGGCGGTGCGCACGAGCACGACGACGAGTCGCTCGCGGAACTCGGCTACAAACCCGAACTCAAACGCACCCTGGGCAATTTCCACACCTTCGCCGCCGGTATCAGCTATATCTCCATCCTCACCGGCACCTTCCAGCTGTTCTACTTCGGAGTGAGCCAGGGCGGTCCGGCGTACTGGTGGTCGTGGCCGATGGTCTTCTTCGGGCAGCTGATGGTGGCACTGTGCTTCTGCGAGCTCGCCGCGCGGTATCCGGTGGCGGGCTCGATCTACAACTGGGCCAAGCAGCTGGGCGGCCCGCATGTCGGCTGGCTGGGCGGCTGGATGATGCTGACGGCCTCGATGGTGTCGCTGTCCGCCGTGGCCCTGGCCTATCAGGTGACGCTGCCGCAGATCTCGTCGTGGTTCCAGTTCATCGGCGACGGCACGGGGCAGACCGATGCGGCGGCCAACGCCGTCCTGCTCGGCACCGTACTCGTCGCCTTCACCACGCTGGTCAACGCCTTCGGCGTCAAGCTGATGGCGCGGATCAACTCCGCCGGCGTGGCCATCGAGCTGATCGCCGCGATCGTGCTGATCATCCTCCTCGCCGCCCATGTCACCCGCGGCCCCGGTGCGCTGACCGAGACGTTCGGTCTGGGCGCCGGCCAGGACCTGGGCTACCTCGGCGCGTTTCTGACCGCGTCGCTGGCCTCGGCGTATGTGATGTACGGCTTCGACACGGCCTCGTCGCTCGGTGAGGAGTCCAAGGACCCCGGCCGCAACGCACCCCGCGCGATCCTGCGCGCCCTGGTGGCGTCGTTCGCCATCGGCGGGCTGATCCTGCTGTTCGCCCTGCTGGCCGTGCCCGATCTGCACGCCAAGGAGCTGTCGGTGGACGGTCTGCAGTACGTCGTCCTGTCCACGCTGGGCTCGACGGTCGGGCAGATCGTGCTGTGGTGTGTGGTCGTCGCGATCACGGTGTGCGAGCTGGCGGTGCACACCGCCAGCATCCGGCTGGCGTATGCCATGGCCCGGGACAACAACCTCCCGGCCGCCGCGCGGCTGGCCAAGGTCAGCCCGCGCTTCCAGACGCCGGTGCTGCCGGCCGTCATCATCGGCCTGGTGGCGGTCGCCATCCTCCTCATCAACGTCAATCAGCCGCAGATCTTCTCCGTGATCACCAGCATCGCGATCATCATGATCTATCTGGCGTATCTGCTGGTCACCCTGCCGATGCTGGTCCAGCGGCTGCGCGGCGGATGGCGGCCGGTCGAGGGGCGGTTCTCGCTGGGAAGGTTCGGGCTCCCGGTGAACGTCCTCGCCGTCCTCTGGGGCGCCGGGATGTCCCTCAACCTCGCCTGGCCGCGCGCCGCGGTCTACAACGCCACCGGCCCGCAGCACTGGTACCTCCGCTGGGGCGCCTTCCTGTTCATCGGCGTCGTGGCGCTCGGCGGCTTCGCGTACTACTGGTTCGTGCAGCGCAAGCGCACCGGAGTGCTGGCCACCCACGCCGCCGGGTCGACCGATTCCACCACCCCCCACCCCTGATCCGGAGGCGGCGCCATGCCCGAAGAACCCCAGGCGGACGAATTCGACTACGTCGTGGTCGGCGGCGGCACCGCCGGCGCGGTGGTGGCGGCCCGGCTCAGCGAGGATCCGGGCGTCAGCGTGTGCGTACTGGAGGCCGGGCCCTCCGACGTCGGTGACCCCGACATCCTCCGCCTCGACCAGTGGATGGGCCTGCTCGCATCGGGCTACGACTGGGACTACCCCGTCGAACCGCAGGAGAACGGCAACAGCTTCATGCGCCACGCCCGCGCCAAGGTGCTGGGCGGCTGCTCCTCCCACAACTCCTGTATCGCCTTCTGGGCGCCCGCCGAGGACCTCGACGAATGGGCGGCGACGGGCTGTACGGGCTGGAGCGCGGCCGACTGCTTCCCGCTCTACCAGCGCCTGGAGACCAATGACGCTCCCGGCGGCCACCACGGCCGCAACGGCCCGGTCACCTTGCGGACCGTGCCGCCCAACGACCCCTGCGGCGTCGCCCTCCTGGAGGCCTGCGCGGCGGCCGGGATCCCCACCACGCCGTTCAACACCGGCACGACCGTCGTCCGCGGCGCGAACTGGTTCCAGATCAACTGCCGTCCCGACGGCACCCGTTCCTCCGCCTCGGTCTCATATCTCCATCCCGTCATGGGCACCCGCCGCAACCTCGAGGTGCGCACCGGCGTCCAGGCCAGACGCCTCCGCTTCGACTCGTCCCTGCGGTGCACGGGCGTCGACTACCTCTCCCCCGATCTGATCCACACCCTCACAGTCAACGCACGGCGCGAGGTGATCGTTTCCTGCGGCGCCATCGACTCCCCGAAGCTGCTGATGCTCTCCGGCATCGGACCCGCCGCCCATCTCCGCGCCACCGGGATCGAGCCCCTCGTCGACTCCCCCGGTGTCGGCGCCAACCTCCAGGACCACCCGGAGGGCGTGATCATGTGGGAGGCGAAGCAGCCGATGGTCACCACCTCCACCCAGTGGTGGGAGATCGGCATCTTCACCACCACCGAACCCGGCCTGGACCGCCCCGACCTGATGTTCCACTACGGCTCGGTGCCCTTCGACATGAACACCTACCGCCGCGGCTACCCCACCTCCGAGAACGCCTTCTGCCTCACCCCGAACGTCACCCGTGCCCGCTCCGTGGGGACCGTACGGCTGCGCACCCGCGACTTCCGCGACAAGCCCAAGGTCGATCCCCGCTACTTCACCCATGAGCACGACGTACGGGTGATGACCCACGGCCTGCGCCTGGCCCGCGAGATCATCTCCCAGTCGCCCATGGCCGACTGGGCCGGCACCGAACTCGCCCCCGGCCCCGCCGCCCGCTCCGACGCCGACCTCCTCGACTACATCCGCACCACGCACAACACCGTCTACCACCCCGCCTGTACGGTCCGGATGGGCGCCGCCGACGACCCGGAGGCCCCGCTGGACCCGCAGTTGCGCGTCAAGGGGGTCAGCGGGCTGCGGGTGTGCGACGGCTCGGCGATGCCGTTCCTGACGGCGGTCAATCCCTGCATCACGACGATGATGATCGGGGAGAAGTGCGCAGAAATGATCCGGACATGATCCGGGCCTGAGTCCGTACCCCCTACTCGTAGTACCTGGGAGCTACTTCCCGGGTCCACACCACGGTGTGACGCCAACCACCAGTCGCGCTCCCTACCGTCCGTACCGCACGCACGACATCCGGTACGGACGGAAGGACCACCCGCCATGGCGTCCCGCCAGCGCAGCAGCCGCCTGCGCCGCACCCTGCTCGCCGCGCTCGTCACCGCATCGGTGGCGGTGCCGGTATCGGGCGCGGCCCGCCCCACGGCCGTCCCGGCGCCCGTACCCGCCGAGCTGGGCCCGCTGACCGCAACCCCCGCCGCCCTCGACGCCCGCTACGCCGCGAACCGCGCCGGCATCCGGGCGGCCGAACGGATGGCCGCCGGCCACGGCGACCGGCGGCGGGCCGCCGCGCTGCGCACCATGGCCGGCCCGGCGCGCCACTTCCTCTCCTTCGACGGGCGGGACGGCGGCCGCACCGCCGAGGTCTTCGGCGACCTGGCGCACGCCGGGCGGATCGCCGTACTGGTGCCGGGCTCGGACACCGGCCTCGAGACGTACGGGCGCTTCCGGGACGGCGCGGTGGCGCTCCAGCACGAGATGGGCGGCCGGTCCGCCGTGATCGCCTGGCTCGGCTACGAGACGCCGGGCACGGTGAGCCCCACGGTGCTGACACCGGGCCGGGCCGAGGACGGCGCCCGCCAACTCACTTCGTTCATGCGGGAGTTGAGCGCCGCATTGCCCCGGTCGCCGAGCACCGCCCCCCGCATCTCCCTCGTCTGCCACTCCTACGGCTCGGTCGTCTGCGGCCGCGCGGCCCCCTCGGGCCTGCGGGTCGCCGACATCATCCTCTACGGCAGCCCCGGCACCGGCTCCGACACCGCCGGCCAACTGCACACCAGGGCCACCGTCTGGGCGGGCCGCGGCACCCACGACTGGATCGCCGACCTGCCGCACGGACGCCTCCCCCTCCTGTCCGCCACCATCGGGTTCGGCGCCGATCCGATGTCGAAGGAGTTCGGGGCCCGGATCTTCGACGCGGGCGATACCGACCACAGCCACTACCTCAGGCCCGGTTCCGTATCCCTCCGGAACATCGCCCGGATCGCCACCGCTTCGGCAGAATCCGCCGCCGCCACGCACCCCGGCGGCCGTCGTGCGTGACCTCATCCGCCGGATCGACTCCGCCACCCCTCCCGGCCGCGACCGGGCCGTCGATGCCCTGCGTGCCGTCGCCATCCTCGGCGTGGTGCTGGGCCACTGGCTGGTGACCGCCCTGATCTCCGACAGCGGGACGGTGCAGGTCGCCAGTCCGCTCGCCTCGCTGCCCGGCCTCACCCCGGTGTCCTGGGTGTTCCAGACCCTCGCCGTGTTCTTCCTGGTGGGCGGGCAGGTGGGCGCGAAGAGTTATGCAGCGGCCCGCGCCGGGGGCACCACGTACCGGCGATGGCTCGGCACCCGGCTGGGCCGGTTGTTCCGGCCGGTCGCCGCCGTACTGGTGGTGTGGACCGTGGCGGCGGTCGCGATGCTCGCCTCCGGGGTGGGCCTCGAGACCCTCCACACCCTCCTCAAACTGGTCCTCTCTCCCCTGTGGTTCCTCCTGGTGTTCGCCGGGCTGACCGCGGCAACCCCTCTGGTGGCGCGGCTTCACCCCCTGTGGCCGCTCGCCGTCGTCCTGCACGTCGATCTCCTCCGGTTCGGCCTCGGGGGCCCGGCGCCGCTCGGCTGGATCAATGTGGCGGCGGGCTGGCTGGTCCCGTACTGCCTGGGCGCGGCATGGGCTCGGGGCGCACTGCGGGGCCGTACGACGGGCTGGGTGCTGCTGCTCGGCGGTGCCGTGGCCACCGCGCTGCTGGTCCTGTTCGCCGGTTACCCCGCCTCCATGGTCGGCGTCCCCGGTGCCGCGGTCTCCAACCTCAACCCGCCCACTCTCGCCGCCGTCACCTTCGGCCTCGCCCAGTGCGGCGCGGCGCTGCTCCTGCGCGGCCCGCTGCGCCGGGTCCTGCAACGCCCGGCCGCCTGGGCCGCGGTGGCGCTGCTGAACCTCTCCGCCATGACCGTCTTCCTCTGGCACCAGACCTCGATGATGGCGGTGACGGCCCTCGGCCTGCTCACCGGCGGCCACCTGACCGGCCTGCACACCGTCCCCGACGGACCGGGCTGGATACTCGCCCGGCTCGCCTGGCTCCCGGCGTTCGCCGCGGTGCTCCTCCTGTGCTGGGCGGCGTTCCGTACGTACGAACAACGGCGGCCGTGCACGAGCAGCCGGGTCGTTCGTCAGGGGCGTCCCGCTCGTTCGGAGGTGGCGGGGCGTGCTTAGGCTGACGGCTATGCATCGGGGGGAGAGAACGGCGCGGCCGGTGGCGGCCCTACGGGCGGTGCCGGGCAATCTGCGCGAGGACCTGTGGACGACGGCGCTGGACGATCCGTTGGCCGGCACCGCCCTGCGGCCGCGCTGGCTGGACTGGCGACCGGCGATCGTGGTGCCCCTGCTGCTGTTCGCGGTGTCCCTGCTGGCCTTTTATGCGAACCAGTACGCCGACCACGGCATGAGCGCGCCGTTCGCCATTCTGCTCGCCGCGATCCGTTCGGCGGCGCTCGTCGTCGTACTGTTCCGCCCCGTCCTGGCCTGGTGGGCGTCGACGGGCGGCGTGGTCGTGGCCGCGGTCGTGGCCGAGGCGTCCGCGGTACCGGTGCCCTTCGACCCCACCGAGCCGCCCTTCCCCTGGGCCGGGCCCGAACTCGCCATGCAGGCCGTGCTGCTGTTCCTGCTGGCGCTGCGGGTCCGTCCCCGGGTCGCGGCCGAGGTGCTGGTGCTGACCGTGCTGACGAGCCTGGTCTGCGGCATCGTCACCACGGGCCACGTCGACGAACCCCTCCTCTCCCTCGTCATCGTCCTCGCGGTCTCCGTCCTCGTCGGCACCTTGCTGCGCGGCCGCCAAGTGGCCCGTACGGAACTGGTCGCCCAGGAGGAACTCACCGCCGAGGAACGGGCCCGGCGCACCCTCCTCGAGGAACGCCAGCGCATCGCCCGCGAGCTCCATGACGTGGTCGCCCACCACATGTCCGTCATCTCCATCCAGGCGCAGGTCGCCCCGCACCTGGCCGACAACCCCTCCGACGAGCTGAAGGACAATCTCACCGGCATCCGCCAGAACGCGGTCGACGCCCTCACCGAACTCCGCCGGGTGCTCGGCGTGCTGCGCTCCGAGGACCCCGCGCCGGAGAGCGCCCGGCATGCCCCGCAACCCACCCTGGCCCACCTCGGCGACCTGGTCGCCAATGTCCGCGCCACCGGACTCTCCGTCACCACCCGCACCACCGGGGACCCCCGCCCGCTCCCCCCGGGCCTCGAGCTCTCCGCCTTCCGTATCGTCCAGGAGGCCCTCAGCAACGCCATGCGCCACGCCCCCGGAGCCCGGGTACGGGTGGACATCGGCCACCACCCCGCCGGTCTCACCGTGCGCATCACCAACACCGCCCCCGACGGCCCCGCCCCGCCCTCCCCGGGCACCGGCCACGGCCTCCTCGGTATGCGCGAACGCACCACCATGCTCGGCGGCGACCTGGCCACCGGCCCCACCCCCGACGGCGGCTACGAAGTGACCGCCGTCCTCCCGACCACCCCGCCTCCGGCAGAAATCCCCACATGACACCCACCCCACCCGCCCTCTCCGGGCCCCCCATCCGCGTCCTGATCGCCGACGACCAGATGATGGTCCGCCAGGGCTTCACGGTGCTGCTCAACGCCGAACCCGACATCGAGGTCGTCGGCCAGGCCGTGGACGGCAACGACGCCGTCGCCAAGGTCGCCGAACTGACCCCCGACGTCGTCCTGATGGACATCCGCATGCCCGGACTCGGCGGCATCGAGGCCACCCGCCGCCTCACCGCACCCGCCGACGCCACCGTCAAGGTCCTCGTCCTGACCACGTTCGACCTGGACGAGTACGTCTACGAGGCGCTCCGCGCGGGCGCCTCCGGCTTTCTCCTGAAGGACGCCTCCGCCGCCGAACTCGCCCACGCGGTACGGGTGGTGGCCGCGGGCGACGCCCTCCTGGCCCCCACCGTCACCAAACGCCTCATCACCGAGTTCTCCCGCCTGACCGGCGCCCCCCGCGCCCCCGCGAAGTGCCGCGCCGACCACCTCACGGAGCGCGAGACCGAGGTCCTCGCCCTCATCGCCCAGGGTCTGTCCAACGCCGAAATAGCCACCTGCCTGGTCGTGGCCGAACAGACCGTGAAGACCCACGTCAGCCGCATCCTGGTCAAGCTGGGCCTGCGCGACCGCACCCAGGCGGCGGTCTTCGCGTACGAGACGGGAGTGGTGCGGCCGGTGGGGTACTGAACGGTAACATTCCGACATACCGCATGGAATCCAACCATAACGGCATTCACCAGTTAGTGTGGTATTGGTCTGCCTAGCGTATGGCGTCCTATGCCGCACGGGCATGCGTATGTACGCGAACACTCAACAGCTCTTTTGCTGAGGAGAGTTGTTCGTACGGACGGTGCTGTGCTCGCGCGGTGGCGCTTTTCGTCCTGGGCTTCTGACGGGCTGCGACTGTCAGACGGGTTACAGCACCTTCACCTCTCTCCTGAAGGAGGCTGAGCAGATGACTCAGAACGCCACCGATGCACACGTTAGCCCCGACGAGGTCCTGGACCTCGACCTGGATGTGCGCGAGATCCGGACCGCGGAAAAGCCCGAGGAGGAGCGGGTCGTCACCGGACTCATCGACTGCAATCTCTCGATTTGGCAATGCGGGAAGCCCGGCCACTGACGCTCCTGCCCCGGGCAGGCCAGGCCGGCCGGTCGCCCCTCGCGGCGGCCGGCCGGCTGCGCCGGACGAACAGTGGTCCCCCGCCGCTGCGGGAGCCGGGAGGGTGAGCGCGTGGGTGACGGGGCGTTGTTCCGGTGCGCGGAGGCGGGGATGCTGCGGGCTCCCGTGCATCCGGTGCCTCCGGCGGGCGGGCGCGACCAGGGCCGGGCGCCGTGGGGTGCGTCCTCCGGTTCCGGCGCTGCCGCCGAGGACAGGGACGCCGCAGCGCTGACGGGCCTGTTGCGGGAGCTGGTGTCGGATCCGCTCGTGACCGAGGCGGTGGCGGTGGCCAGCCCGTCGTTGGCGCAGAAGGTACAGGAGCTGACCGGGCCCGCGCCGCCGGGGGCCGGGCCACGGGTGAAGGACCTGCGGCGGGCGGTGCGGGCCCTGGCCGGCTACCGGGTGCGGATGGCCACGCGGGCGACCCCGTTCGGGCTGATGGCAGGGGTGGCGCCGGTGCAGTTCGCCGCGCAGCCCGGTGCGGTGAAGGTGCGCTGGGGTGCGGCTCACCGTCGCGGGGCGCGCCCGGACTGGGAGTGGCTGACGGGCCTGGTCGCCGGCTTCGAGCGGCGGCCGGGTGTGCTGCGGCGGCTGCGGGTGGTGGTCAACAACCTGTGCTTTGTGCGCGGGGACCGGCTGGTGCTGCCGTACGTCCCGCAGACCGACGCGGCCGAACAGCCCGGCGCCGCCGCGGTGCAGGAGGTCAGCGTGCGGCATACCGCGGCGGTGGCCGCAGTGGTGCGCTGGGCCCGTACTCCGGTGCCCTGCGGGGAGCTGGCCGAACGGTTGGGTGCACGGATGCCCGGGGTGCAGCCGGGGGCCATCGAGGCGATGCTGGTCCAGCTGGTCGCCCGGGAGATGCTGCTCAGCGAGGCGCGCCCGCCGCTGGAGGCGGCCGATCCGCTGGGGCACGTACTGCGGGTGCTGGCGAAGGTCCCCGAGGCGGAGCTTCCCGAGCTCGCCCGGCTGCGGGAGGTGCGCGACGGGGTGGCCGACTATACGGCCCGGCCGCTGGGGCAGGGTGGGCGCGCGCACGCGGCGGTGTGCGCGCGGATGCGGGAGCTGCGCGGCGGGGAGCGGCTGCTGCAGGTGGATCTGGCGCTGGACGTCGAGGTGCAGCTGCCGCCGGTGGTGGCCGAGGAGATGGAGGCGGCGGCCGGGCTGTTGTGGCGGCTTTCGCCCGCCGAGCCGGGACCGGACCGGCTGCGCGGCTACCATGCCGAGTTCCTCCGGCGGTACGGAGCCGGGCGCCTGGTCCCGGTGACCGAACTGCTCGATGCGGATACGGGCCTGGGCCCCCCGGCCGGATACCGCTGCCCGCCCGGCCCCCGTACCCCGCCCGCGCCGTCCGCGGACGCGGAGCGGGACCGCGCCCTGGCCGCCCTGGCGCAGGAGGCCGCGCTGACCGGGCGGCACGAGGTCGTCCTGGACGAGAACCATCCGCTGCCGGCCCGGTTCGCCCACGGCGGTGGGCGGACGCCGGACTCGGTGGAGATCTGCGCGCAGTTGCTGGCCGAGTCCCCCGAGCGGCTGGCGGCGGGTCACTTCCGTCTGGTCCTGGCAGGCGGCTCGGGGCAGGCCGGGGCGATGGCCGGACGGTTCGCCCACTTGTTGCCGGCGCCGGCGCGCGAGCAGCTGCGGCAGCTGGCCCGTACGGCCGGACCGGCGCCGCAGGAGGCGCTGCGGGTGCAGGTCAGTGTCCCGCCGGGCCTGGCGCGCGGCGGCAATGTGGCGCAGGTGCCGCGCTGGCTGGAGCGGGCGCTCCCGGTGGCGGCCTTCGCCGGACGCGACGATCCGGCGTCAGTGGACCTGGCCGACCTCGTCGTCGGCGCGGACACCGAGCGGCTGTTCCTGGTCCATGCCGGCACCGGACGCCGGGTGGCGCCGGCGTGCTTCCACGTCCTCGACCCGAAGTGGACCACGCCGAACACGGTCCGGTTCCTGGGCGAGATCGCCCAGTCGGGCGTGCGTGCCCTGCACGGGTGGGACTGGGCGGGTGCGGGAGTGCTGCCCTGGCTGCCCCGGGTGCGCTACGGCCGTACCGTGCTGGCGCCGGCCATCTGGCGCCCGGGGGACGAACTCCGCGACCCGCACGGCGCGTTCGAGGACTGGACGGCCGCACTGGAGGGGTGGCGGGAACGCTGGCGGGTCCCGCGGCAGGTGCGTGTCGCCACCGCGGACCGGTACCTGGAACTGGATCTCGGCCTTCCGGTGCACCGCAGGCTGCTGCGCCACGAACTCGGCCGCCGCCCTCAGGCCGTGCTCCAGGAAGTGCCCCACCACGCCGGCTGCGGGGACGGCTGGCTGGCCGGACCCGACGGGGCCCACCGCGCGGAAGTGGTTTTTCCCCTGGTGGCCAGGCGCCCCGCAGCCGGCGACCCGGCCGCGGCCGACGACCCGGCCGCGGCCGACGACAGCGTACGTCCGGTACGGCTGCGCACCGGCCCCATGGAGCACCTGCCCGGCGGCGAGTGGCTGCACGCGACGGTGTACTGCTCCACGGAGCTCCAGGAGGAGGTGCTCGCCACCCACCTGCCCCGGCTCATCGACGCACTGCCGCCGCAGGTGGACCGCTGGTTCTTCCTCCGCTACAGCGACGCCGACGGCCCGCACCTGCGGCTGCGCTTCCATGCCCCGGCCACCGTGCTCTCCGGTGAACTGCTGCCGCTGGTCCATGACTTCGCCGCATTCCTGCGCCGGAACCGGCTGACGCGCCGGCTTGCCCTCGACACCTACGACCCGGAGCTGGAACGCTACGGCGGCCCCCGGGCCATCGCGGCCGCCGAGCACGCCTTCTGTGCCGACAGCACCGTCGCCCTGGAACAACTGCGCCTGCTGCGCACCACCCGGACCGGCCCCGAGCCCCTTCTGCTGGCGGCGGCCGGCCATGTGGCGCTCGTACGTGCCTTCCTCGAGGATGGGTTGCCGGGTGATGACGGGTTGCCTGGTGACAACGGGTTGCCTGGTGGCCACGGGCCCGATGGCGGCGCTGCCCGTTCCGACACCCCCGCCTGGGCGACCTGGCTGCGGGAGAACATCGCCAGGACACCCGAGGCACACCGGGAATTCCACAACCGACGCCGCCAGGCACTGGCCGTCATCGACCCCGGCGGCGAGCGCGGCTGGCCCGCCTCGGCGCCCCAGGGCGCGGCGCTGCGCGCGGCGTGGGCACGGAGGGAGCGGGCGGTGGCGGCTTACGGCCGCAGGCTGCGCGAGCTGGGCTCCGACTCCTGGTGCACGCCCTCCGACGCGCTGGCCTCGCTGCTGCACATGCATCACAACCGCTTCGTCGGCCCCAATCAGCAGGCCGAGCGGGCCGCCTACGCCATCGCCCGCGCCACCGTACAGGCCCACTTCGACCGCGCCAGGCACGGCCGATGACCGCCACCCCTGCCGCCCAGGCATGCCCTGACGACCACAGGATGCGCGAGCGCCCGGGAGGTGGTGGCCGAACCGGCCGACCGCCTGGCCGAGCCCGCGGCCGTCGCCGCCGCACATGAGCCCGCCGAGCCGGGAGACAGGTCGCCGTCCCCGGCCGAGGGCCACCCCGGAACGGCCCTGCCGGCAGCGGCTGTCCGAGCGCTGGCAGGCCGGACTCGAGCTGCGGATCCTCCAACTCCAGCAGCTCCGCGACAGGTTCGCCGAGTGCATCGGGTGCGGTTGCCTCTCCCTCGAGCGCTGCGCGATGGCCAATCCCGGTGACGACCTCGCCGCCCAGGGGTCCGGCCCGCAGCTGCTGGGCACCTACGCGTGCAAGCCGGGGGCCAAGGCATAGGGCCGGTCCGGCGGAAGGGCGAGCGGCCACGGGGCCGCAGTGCACTTCCGGTGCTTCCGGGGCGGCCCGCTGCCCGGGAGCGGGTGCCGGGGGGCGGCAAGTGGCGCAAGCTGGACGGGAGGGTACTGCGCCATCCCCGGTGCGCCGGTCGGCGCACCGACGCACCCGCACGAAGGAGGAAGGGAGAAACGGTGAGTACGGAGGACGACACCGTTCGAGTCGGGGACCGCACCATCGCGATCTCCCGTCCGGACAAGGAACTCTTCCCCGACGACGGGATCACCAAGGCCGAACTGATCGACTACTACCGCGCCGTCTCCCGCCCCATGCTGACCCATCTGCGCGGACGGCCCCTGGCCATGGAACGCCACCCCGACGGCTACGGCGGGAAGGCGTTCTTCCACAAGGACGTCCCCGACTACTTCCCGGACTGGATCCACCGCCAGGAGGTCACCAAGGAGGACGGGACCGTCACCATGGTGGTCTGCGACGACGCCGCCACCCTCGCCTACCTCGCCGACCAGGCATGCATCACGCCGCACCCCTGGCTCAGCCGCGTCGACAGCCTCAACTGCCCGGACCGACTGGTTTTCGATCTGGATCCCCCGGGCGACGACTTCGAGACCGTCCGCTGGACCGCCCGCAAGCTGGGCGACCTCCTCACCGCGGAACTGGGGCTGCAGCCTGCGGTGATGACAACGGGCTCGCGCGGTCTGCACCTCGTCCTGCTCCTGGACCGGCACACCGACTTCGACGGCACGCGCGCCTTCGCCCGCCAGGTAGCCGACCTGCTCGCCGGCCGGCACCCCGACAGACTCACCACCGAAGCGCGCAAGAACAAGCGCCGCGGCCGGCTGTACCTGGACACCCAGCGCAACGCCTACGCCCAGACCTCCGTGGCCCCCTGCGCCGTCCGGGCCCGGCCCCACGCCCCGGTAGCCACCCCTCTCGAGTGGGACGAACTCGACGACCCGCGGCTCGGCCCACAACACTGGACCCTGCGCACCCTCCCCGACCGCCTGTCCGACCATGGCGACCCCTGGAAAGGGCTAAGCCGCTGCCGGCGCTCCCTGGGGCCGGCGCAGCGCCGGCTCGACGTGCTCCTCCAGGAGGACACCTCCTGATCGCCCAGGAAGACGGATCAGGCCGCACCCTCGTCGGCCCCAGGGGCGGCCTCCGCCCGGTACCGCCCCGGTGTGGTTCCGAACTCCCGGTTGAAGGCGTGCGAGAGGGCGTACGGGGTGCCGTAGCCGACGCGACGGGCGATGGCGGCCAAGGGGTCGGGGGTGTCACGCAGGAGGGTGGCGGCGAGGGTGAGACGCCACCAGGTGAGGTAGGCCATCGGGGGCCGTCCGACCAGGGCGGTGAAGCGGCGGGCCAGGGTGGGGCGGGAGACGCCCGCCTCGGCGGCCAGACGGTCATTGGTCCACGGTGCTGCGGGGTCCGAGTGCAATGCCCGCAGAGCGACGGCGGCCACCGGGTCGCCGAGGACGGCGGGCCAGGTTCCGGTCGCGCCCTCGGCCATCCAGGAACGGATGATGTAGACGAGGAGGAGGTCGAGCAGACTGGGCACCGCGACGCAGGAGCCGGGCCGCTGCTCGTCCAGCTCACGCCCCAACAGATCGATGGCCAGGCGGAGTTCGGGGTGGCTGCCCACGCGGTTGGGCAGGTGGACCACCTTCGGCAGCTCCGCCATGAGCGGGTGCACCCGGCTGCGGTCGAGCCGGTACTTGCCGCACAGGAGCTCCACCTCGCCCGGGGCGGCCGGGGGCCGGTGCGGCTGCCTACCGTCGAGCCAGCGGTCGAACGGCACCGCCTGATCCACGGGCACCGGCTCGGCACGGGAGTCAGCCATCACATGCCCCGTACCGTGCGGCAGCAGCACCGTGTCACCCGCGCCGAGCTCGATCGGGGCCCCGCCGTCGGGCAGCAGCCGACAGCCGCCCCCCAGTACGACGTGGAAGCCCGCACCGTCATACGGGGCGAGCCGAATACACCAACTCCCGGTCATGCGCACACGGTTGGAGGAGGGCTCCCCTACGCGTACGGCCGAGATCGCGTCACTCACCACATCCATCGGGCCAGGGTATCCACGACGTCAGAGGTGAGACGTATGCGTATCCGAGAGAGCTGGATGAGTATTGAGGGGCTCAACCACCCTTCGTAGGCTCAAGACATGACGAGCGATACGAACGATACGAACGAAGCGAGCGACATGATCGATATGGGTGATGTGAGCGAAGCCAACAAAGCCAACGAAGCGACGGGAGCGAACAGGGTGAACGCAGCGGGCGGGGCGTTCTCGGACGTGCAGCGCTTCGTTCTGGGCGATGTCGAGGTCACCAGGGTTGTCGAGTGGCAGGGACCGATCGCGCCCGCACGCGACATCGTTCCGGAGTCCACGGCCCAGGTGTGGTGGGACAACCGGGACTGGCTGGCGCCGGACCACTGGGAGCCGGACAGCGGCCGGCTGGTGGGTGCGGTGCAGACCTGGGTACTGCGCAGCGGCGGGCGTACCGTCCTGGTCGACACCGGGGTGGGCAACGGCCGGGAGCGGCCCGGTGCACCGCTTTTCCACCAGTGGCAGACCGACTTCCTCGGCCGTCTGGAGCGGGCCGGGGTCCGCCCGGAAGACGTCGATGTCGTCGTCAACACCCATCTCCACGCCGACCACGTCGGCTGGAACACCGTCGGCGTCGTGGGCGGATGGGTGCCGGCGTTCCCCCGCGCCCAGTACCTCGTTCCGGCCGCCGACAACTTCCACTTCGGCCCCGACAATGCGTACGGGAAGGGCCTGCGGGAGGACGACCGGCTGATCTACGAGGACAGCATCGCCCCCGTCCACCAGGCCGGACAGGTACTGCTGTGGGAAGGCTCCCACCGTATCGACGAACATCTCACCCTGGAGCCCGCGCCCGGCCACACACCGGGCTCGTCCGTGCTGCGGCTCGCCTCGGGAACCGACCGGGCGGTCTTCGTCGGCGATGTGCTGCACAGCCCGGTGCAGATCCTCGAGCCCTCCTGCAACAGCTGCTTCTGCCTGGATGCGGAACAGGCGGCGGCCAGTCGCCTCCGGATTCTCGAACGTGCCGCGGATGAACGGGAGTTGCTGATCCCTGCACACTTCGGCGGAGCGGGTGCCGTTGAAGTCCGGCGGGAGGGTTCGCGGTTCACCACCGGGCGGTGGGCGGCCTACGGCGAGGAATGACCGCCGTCGTGCTGCCCTCGCGGCGCGAGGGGCAGGCGCCGGAGATCGCCGCGCTGCACCAGGATCGATCCCCAGTCGCCCGTCGAGCTGCCGGTGCTCGCCCGCGACGACTGCGCGGGCACACCGAGCCGGTTACGACGTGACCGCGGCCGGGAGGTCGGGCTGGGCCGGGAGGTGGCCGGCGGCGGTGGGGACGGTGAGGACCATGGTCATGCCGCCGCCGGGGGTGTCCTCGGCGGTGAGGGTGGCTCCGATGGCCTCCGCGAAACCGCGGGCGACCGCCAGGCCGAGGCCGACACCTGCGCCGCGCGGGACGTCGCCGTAGCGCTGGAAGGGTTCGAAGATGCGGTCCTTGGCGTCGTCGGGGACTCCGGGGCCGCGGTCGGCCACGCGCACTTCGACGCGGTCGCCGAGCGTGCTGGCGGACACCAGCACGGTCTCGCCGTCGGGGCTGTACTTCACCGCGTTCTCGACGATGTTGGCCACCGACCGCTCCAGCAGGCCCGGGTCGACGGCGACCATCGGCAGGGCCTCGGGGATGTCGAGCACCACGCTGTCCTCGGGTACGCCGCCGAGCGCCATCGGCACCACTTCGTCGAGGTCGATCTCGCGGATGAGCGGGGTGACGGTGCCGGTCTGGACACGGGACATGTCCAGCAGGTTGCCGACGAGGTGGTCGAGGCGGTCGGCGCCCTCCTCGATGCCTGCGAGCAGTTCGGCCCGGTCCTCGTCGGACCATTCGACGTCGTCGGAGCGCAGAGAGGTGACGGAGGCCTTGATGCTCGCCAGTGGGGTGCGCAGGTCGTGGCTGACGGCGGCCAGCAGCGCCGTCCTGATGCGGTTGCCCTCGGCCAGCTTGCGGGCGTGGTCCGCCTGGGACTTCAGGCGCTGGCGGTCGAGGACGACGGCGGCCTGCGCCGCGAAGGCCGCCAGCACGCGGCGGTCCTCGGCGGGCAGGACCCGGCCCGACAGCGCGAGCGCCATGTGATCGCCGACGGGCATGTCGACGTCCGCGTCCTCGGGCCGGGAGAGCGGACTGGCGTCGCCCACGCTGCCCGAGCAGGTCCAGGGGGCCGTCTCGGTCTCCCGCTCCAGGAGGGCCACGGCATCCATCGCGAAGGTCTCGCGCACCCGCTCCAGGAGGGCGTCCAAGGTGGTCTCGCCGCGCAGCACGCTGCCCGCCAGGAACGACAGGATCTCCGACTCGGCGCGCAGCCGGGCGGCCTGGTGGGTGCGCCGGGCGGCGACGTCGACGACGGAGGCGACCGAGACCGCCACCAGCAGGAAGATGACGAGCGCCAGGATGTTCTTGGGGTCCGCGATGGTGAGGCGGCCCACGGGCGGTGTGAAGAACCAGTTCAGCAGGAGAGAGCCGACCACGGCCGACGCCAGCGCCGGAAGCAGCCCGCCCAGCAGCGCCGCAGCCACCGTCAGAGTCAGGAACAGCAGCACGTCGTTGGCGAATCCCAGGCCCGCCCCGACGTACATCAACGGCAGTGTGAGCAGCGCAGGCCCCGCCACCCCGGTCAGCCAGCCCCAGATGATCCGGGGCCGGCCCAGCCGCGCGCCGCGGGCGACGGGCAGCCCGCGGCCCTTGGCGGCCTCCTCGTGGGTGACGATGTGGACGTCGAGGTCGGGGCCGGAGTCGCGGGCGACGGTCGCGCCGACACCGGGGCCGAAGATGTACTGCCACGCCTTGCGGCGCGAGGTCCCCAGGACGATCTGGGTGGCGTTCACGCCCCGGGAGAATTCCAGGAGGGCGGAGGGTATGTCCTCGCCCATGACGTGGTGGAAGGTGCCGCCCAGGTCCTCGATGAGGGTGCGCTGGACGGCGAGTTCCTTGGGCGAGCCGGAGGTCAGTCCGTCGCTGCGGGCTATGTAGACGGCGAGCACCTCGCCGCCGGCGCCCTTCTCGGCGAGGCGGGCGGCGCGCCGGATGAGCGTCCGGCCCTCGCTGCCGCCCGTCAGACCGACGACGATGCGCTCGCGCGAGCCCCAGATCTTCGAGACCTGGTGTTCGCTGCGGTACTCCTGGAGGTACTCGTCGACCCGGTCGGCCACCCACAGCAGCGCCAGCTCGCGCAGCGCGGTGAGGTTGCCCGGCCGGAAGTAGTTCGACAGCGCCGCGTCGACCTTGTGGGACTTGTAGATGTTGCCGTGGGCCATACGGCGGCGCAGCGCGTGGGGCGACATGTCGACCAGTTCGATCTGGTCGGCGCGGCGCACCACCTCGTCGGGGACGGTCTCCTTCTGCCGGATCCCGGTGATCGACTCGACGATGTCGCCGAGGGATTCCAGGTGCTGGATGTTGCAGGTGGAGATGACGTGGATGCCCGCGGCGAGCAGTTCCTCGATGTCCTGCCAGCGTTTGGCGTTGCGGGAGCCAGGGATGTTCGTGTGCGGGAGCTCGTCGACGAGGGCGACGGCGGGGGCGCGCTCCAGGACGGCGTCGACGTCCATCTCGGTGAAGCTGGTGCCGCGGTACTCCAGCTCCTTGCGCGGGACCTGCTCCAGGCCGTGCAGCATCACCTCGGTGCGCGGCCGGTCGTGGTGCTCGACGAAGGCGACCACACAGTCCGTACCGCGCTCCACGCGCCGGTGCGCCTCGGACAGCATCGCGTACGTCTTGCCGACGCCCGGTGCCGCGCCGAGGTAGATGCGAAGCTTGCCGCGTGCCACGTGGTCCCGCTCTCTGTGTCGTCTTGGTCGGGGGCTCGGGCCCGTGGGGTCAGGGGTCGAAGCGGTGGCCCGTGAGAAGGGTCCGGTGGAACGGACTCGGTGGGACGGACCAGGAGAGGGAATCGCGCCGGTGGCCGGTTCCCCCCTTCGTTGACGCCATCCTTACGGTCATGGGCGCGACATTGACGCATCCCTAACGGTGACGGGCACATGAGGACGGAAGGCTCAGTCCGCCAACTGCCGGGTGTCGATGGGGAGTTTCCAGACGTTGCGGCGGTGTACGGCGTCGAAGGCGCGGTGCAGAGGGGAGGGCGGCACGGTCAGCACCGGGCAGCAGGCGCGTGCGACGCAGTAGCGGGTGACGGAGGGCCACATCGCCCGGCGGAGTCTGCCGCGGGCGCCCGCACCGATCACCAGGAGGTCGTCGGTCCGGTCCGCGACCGCCAGCAGCACCTTCCCCGGTTCGCCGCGTACGACCAGGGGGTCCAGCGGCACCCCGGGCCCGGCGCTGCCGAAGGCGGCGTCGAGGGCGTCCAGCAGCCGCTCACCCGCCATCCGGCGCCAAGCGGCCAGCGATGCGGGGCACGGCCCGCCGCGGTGGGGGATGTCGCCACCGGGCGGTTCCCAGGCCAGTACGGCCCACAGTTCGGCACCGGTGCGGCGGGCCTCGGCCGCGGCCCGGTGCAGAGCCGTGAGGCTGCCCAGCGAACCGCTCACACCGGCCACGACGCGCGGCCCTTCGCCGGGTCCGTGCATGGGGCCGTGCTCCTTGTCCTGCGTCACGTTCATGTCGTGCTCCATCGAAATCCCGCCGGGGGATCGACGGCGACGTGTTGACGCTTCCCTGACGCGGGGCGGGGAGAACCTGACGGCTCCATGACAGTTCCATACGGCTCCATGACGACATCCAACTCACCGACTGGGAGCGCGCGTTCGTGCCCTTCCAGCGACTGGGCGACACCGACAACACCACCGGCCTCGGTCTCGGCCTCGCCCTCTCCCGCGGCCTCACGGAGGCGATGGGCGGCACCCTCACCCCCGAGGACACCCCCGGAGGCGGCCTGACGATGGTCGTCTCCCTACCGGCCGCTTCCGTTCCGGTCGCCGGTCGGCCGTCGTAGTGCCGTTCGCACGTGGCTGCGGTGGTGCGTCGCCCGGACGCCGCTCCGCTCACCGCAGACCGGACGCATGGAGGATGGCGCGCGCCTCCTGTCCGTCCGAGCGCTCCGCCAACTCCCGCAGCACGTCCTCGCCGTGGCGCAGCGTGCCGCGTTCCATGGAGCGGTGGCCGCCGGTGTCGAGCAGATGCCGGATGAGCGGGTTGGCATCCAGGACATGAAGGTCCAGTTCCAGCCACTGACCGTGCTCATCCCGGAGGACGAGGTGCGCGGCGATGCTGCCGCAGCGCCGTACCGAGACCAGCGCGTCGGTACGCACCCGGCGCTCGCCCATGAGGCCCCGTACCGCCAGCCACCCGTCGCCCGCGGCCACGCGGTCGACGGCTGCGTCCGGCCGCCGGGCGTCCGGCGCCACGGCGGGAGCGGTTCGCCGTCCCATACCGGCGACACCAGGCGGGAGGCGCGAGGGCGCCGGGCCCGCCGGCACCCCGTTGATGTCGCGTCGTGCATTTTTAGCGCGTTCTTGACGTCGGGGGTGCAGCGGGTGCCGTGCGGTGGTCAGCCGACGTGGACGCGGGGACGGCGCTCGCGGTCGGGTTCGGCCTCGCGCAGGACCTCGCGGGTGACGGGGGCGACCTCGCCCTGGCCGAAGAGGAAGAAGCGGAGGAACTGGGCGAGGGGGTTGCCTTCGGTCCATTCGAAGTAGATGTGCGGCCGCTGTCCGGTCGTGTCGCGTACGTGCAGGAGCAGGGCGGCGAGGGCGTTGGAGATGGTGGAGCTCTCCAGGCACAGGATGCGGTAGCGGCCGTGCAGGACCTCGCCGCGGACCCGCAGCTCGCTCTCGAATTCGGAGGGGTCGCCGAGGGTGACCTCGACGAAGATGAAGTCCTCGGACGCCGGGAGATCGTTGTCGGTACGGATCTGCTGGAGCTTGTCGCGGTATTCGGCCACGTCCCGCTGGTCGGGCTCGTTCGCGATGAAGCGGACCTTGCGGTGGGCGATATCGCGGATGAAACGTTCCGCCATGTCGTCGAGCACGACGCTGGTCACCCGCAGTTCGAAGGCGCGGGCGAGGCGGGAGAGGAACGAGACGAGGATGATGCCGGCGATGAAGCAGGCACCGATCTTCACACCGTCGGGACGTTCGATGACGTTCACGACGGTGACGTAGAGGAAGACCAGGGAGATGACGGCGAAGCCGAGGGTCCAGCCGCGCTGGCGGGCGCGGCGGGCGGCGATGGTCACGGCGATGGCGGCGGAGCTGATCAGGACGAGCACGCCGGTGGCGTAGGCACCGCCCTGGGCGTCGACATCGGCGTCGAAGATCCAGGTCACCAGGAACGCGACGAGGGTGAAGACCAGCACCATGGGGCGGACGGCCCGTGCCCAGTGGGGAGCCATGCCGTAGCGCGGCAGGTACTGCGGCATCAGGTTCAGCAGACCGGCCATCGCGGAGGCGCCGGCGAACCAGAGGATGGCGATGGTGGAGATGTCGTAGACGGTGCCGAAGGCGTTGCCGAGGTACTCATGGGACAGGTAGGCCAGCGCG
>NZ_LGKG01000151.1 GCF_001294335.1 Streptomyces chattanoogensis | reverse complement strand
CCACCCGCCAACCACCCACCCGCCAACCACCCACCCGCCCTCGACCCATCCGCCATCGGCCCGCCCACCCCTCGACTCCCTCCCGCCCCGCGAGCATCTGCGCCCCGGCCGGACCGAGACGGTCCTCGACGTCGTGATCCCCGTCCACAACGAGGAGACCGACCTCGAACCCTGCGTACGGCGCCTCCACAGCCACCTCGCCCGGACCTTCCCGTACGGCTTCCGGATCACCATCGCCGACAACGCGAGCACCGACCGCACCCCCGAGGTCGCCGCCCGGCTCGATGACGCGATCGACGAGGTCACCGCCGTACGGCTGGAGCAGAAGGGCCGGGGCCGGGCGCTGCGCACCGTATGGACACTGTCCGAGGCGCCGGTGCTGGCCTATATGGACGTCGATCTGTCCACGGACCTCAACGCCCTGTTGCCGCTGGTCGCGCCCCTGATATCCGGCCACTCGGATCTGGCGATCGGCTCGCGGCTGAGCCGGAGCGCGCGGGTGGTGCGCGGCCCTAAGCGGGAGTTCATCTCGCGCACGTACAACCTCATCCTGCGGGGCTCGCTCGCCGCGCGGTTCTCCGATGCGCAGTGCGGGTTCAAGGCCGTACGGGGCGATGTCGCCGAGCGGCTGCTGCCGATGGTGGAGGACACCGGGTGGTTCTTCGACACCGAGATGCTGGTGCTCGCGGAGCGGGCCGGGCTGCGGATCCACGAGGTGCCGGTGGACTGGGTCGATGACCCCGACAGCACCGTGCACATCGTGCGGACGGCGGCCGATGACCTCAAGGGCGTATGGCGGGTGGGGCGGGCGCTGGCCACCGGACGCCTGCCGCTGGACCGGCTCGCGCGGCCCTTCGGCGACGATCCGCGCGACCGCGAGCTGAGCGGCGTACCGGGCGGACTGGCCCGTCAGCTGGTCGGCTTCTGTGTCGTCGGGGTGCTGAGCACCCTCCTCTATCTGGGCCTGTACTCCTTCTTCCGGCTCGGCCTGGGTCCCCAACTGTCCAATGCCGCCGCCCTGCTGGTGTCCGCCATCGGCAACACGGCCGCCAACCGGAGGCTCACCTTCGGGGTGCGGGGCCGCGAACGGGCGGTCCGCCACCAGGCCCAGGGGCTGGTCGTGTTCGCCATCGGACTGGCCCTGACCAGCGGCTCCCTCGCCGCCCTGGACACCGCCACCGGGAACCCCTCGCACGGCACCGAACTCGCCGTGCTGGTGGCCGCCAACCTCGCGGCGACGGTGCTGCGGTTCCTGCTCTTCCGGGCGTGGGTGTTCCCGCAGCCGGACCCCGCATCCGACCGGACCGACCGGACCGACCGCGACGACCTCGCCAGGAGCGTTTGATGACCCCGCACCACCCCGAGGCACCGGCCGGAGCCCAGGACCCCCGCTGGGCGCGCCCCGCCCTGGTGGCGCTCCTGCTGGCCACCGCCGTGCTCTACCTCTGGAACCTGAGCGCCAACGGCTACGCCAACCAGTTCTACTCGGCAGCCGTACAGGCCGGCAGCGAGAGCTGGAAGGCGTTCTTCTTCGGCTCCTCCGACGCGGCCAACGCCATCACCGTCGACAAACCCCCGGCCGCCCTGTGGCCGATGGCGTTGTCCGTACGGCTCTTCGGGCTCGGCTCCTGGGCGATCCTGGTGCCCGAGGCGCTGATGGGCGTCGCGACGGTCGGTGTGCTGTACGCGGCCGTGCGGCGGCGGTTCGGCGCGGCGGCGGGGCTGCTGGCGGGCGGGGTGCTGGCGCTGACGCCGGTGGCCGCGCTGATGTTCCGTTTCAACAACCCCGATGCGCTGCTGTGCCTGCTGATGGTGTGCGCGGTCGCGGCCGTACTGCGCGCGCTGGCGGACGGCCGGACGAAGTGGCTGGTGCTGGCCGGGCTCTGCTTCGGGCTCGGCTTTCTCACCAAGACGCTGCAGGCATGGCTGATCCTGCCGCCGCTGGCCGTGGTCTACGCCTGCTGTGCGCCGGTCGCACTGCGCCGCCGGTTCGGTCAGCTGCTGCTGGGCGGGCTGGCGATGGTGGTCTCCGGCGGCTGGTGGGTGGCGGCCGTCGAGCTGTGGCCGGCGTCCTCGCGGCCGTACATCGGCGGTTCGCAGCACAACAGCTTTCTGGAGCTGACCTTCGGCTACAACGGCTTCGGGCGGATCACCGGCGATGAGACGGGGAGCGTCGGCGGGGGCGGCCGTCTCGGCGGTGGCGGCGGTGGCGGCTGGGGGGAGACCGGGATCACCCGGCTGTTCTCGTCCGACATGGGAGGTCAGATCTCCTGGCTGCTGCCCGCCGCGCTGATTCTGCTGGTCGCGGCGGTGTGCGTGCTGTGGCGTGCGCGGCGCACGGTGGCCGCCGAGCAGGCCGTAGGGACCGAACAGGCCGAACAGGCCGCACAGGCCATGCAAGCCGAACAGGCCGGTCAGCGGGCGGAGTTCCTGGTCTGGGGCGGTGCGCTGCTGATGACGTTCGTGACTTTCAGCTTCATGTCCGGGATCTTCCACCAGTACTACAACATCGCGCTGGCGCCTTATGTCGCGGCGCTGGTCGGCATGGGTGCCACGGTGCTGTGGCGGCGCGGCGGCCCGCTCGCGTCCGCCGTCCTCGCCGGTACGGCCGCGGTGACCGTCGGCTGGTCGTACGTCCTGCTGAACCGTTCGCCCAACTGGCTGCCGTGGCTGCGGTGGACGGTGCTGGTGCTCGGTCTGCTGGCGGCGCTGGGGCTGCTGGCGGCGCTATGGGGCCGGGCGGCGGCAGGTACGCCTTCTCGTACGCCGTCCCGCCTCGCCGCCGCCGCGGCCGGGCTCGCCGTGGTGACCGCGCTGGCCGGGCCTCTCGCCTACGTCCTGGACACGGTCGAGACCGCCAAGGGAGGGTCGATCATCACGGCCGGACCCCAGGTCAAGGGCGCTTTCGGCGGGCCGGGCGGCGGCAGGTTCCCCGGTGGTACGGGCCGGTTCAAGGGCGGCCCGCGCGTATTTCCCGGCGGAATGCCCGGCGGAATGGGCGGCGGAAGGCCCGGCCGTATGCCGGGCGGAACCGGCGGCAAGGCGGGCGGCCGTACGGGCGGCATGGGCGGCCTGCTCAACGGCGCCAAGGTCGGCGCCGAGGCGCAGGCGCTGCTCGAGAAGAACGCCGGGGACTACACCTGGGCCGCCGCGACGATCGCCTCCCAGAACGCCGCGAGCTATCAACTCGCCACCCGGAAACCGGTGATGGCGATCGGCGGCTTCAACGGCAGCGACCCGTCGCCGACCCTCGCGCGGTTCAAGAAGTACGTCGCGGACGGGAAGATCCACTACTTCATCGCCGGCGGACGGAGCGGCTTCCGCGGTCCGGGCGGCCCCGAGGGCGGCACTGGTGGCGGCCGCGGCGGCCCCGGCAGCGGCAAGGGAGGCTCGTCAGGGATCACCTCCTGGGTCGAGAAGACCTTCAAGAAGATCACCGTCGGCGGCGCCCCCTTCTACGACCTGACACAGCGGCGCTGACCAGCCCTTTCGCCCCCACCAAAAATCAAATGTACGGCGTATAAGACTCCCTGTACGGTGTATGGCATCCGCTCACGCCGCCGCACCGTACAGGGAGCCCCTATGCCCGGAGCCCGAACGTCCCCCGTGACCTCCACCGCCCCCCTCCAGCCACCCGGCCGCAACGCCGCCCGGTGGCTGATACTCGGGGTCATCTGTCTCGCCCAGCTCACCGTCATCCTCGACAACACCGTCCTCAACGTCGCCATCCCCTCCCTCACCAAGGAGTTGGGCGCGACCACCGCCGACGTCCAGTGGACGATCAGCGCCTATTCGCTCGTCCAGTCCGGTCTGCTGCTCACCGCGGGCAACGCCGCCGACCGCTACGGCCGTAAGAAGATGCTGGCCATCGGCCTGGCGCTGTTCGGCGTCGCCTCACTCGGCGCCGCCCTCGCCCAGTCGCCCGCCCAGCTGATCGCCGCCCGCGCCGGTATGGGCATCGGGGGCGCGCTCCTGGTGACCACCACCCTCGCCGTCGTCATGCAGATCTTTGACGACGCCGAGCGCCCCAAGGCCATAGGCATCTGGAGCTCGGTCAACTCCCTCGGCTTCGCCGCCGGCCCGCTGATCGGCGGCGCGCTCCTCGACCACTTCTGGTGGGGGTCGCTCTTCCTGGTCAATCTCCCCGTCGCGGTGATCGCGCTGCTGGCCGTGCTCAGCCTCGTCCCCGAATCCAAGAACCCCAGCGGCGACCGGCCCGACCTCCTCGGCGCACTGCTGTCCATGATCGGCATGGTCGGCGTCGTTTACGCGATCATCACCGGTCCGGTGACCGGCTGGACGTCGACCCAGGTGCTGCTCTCCGCCGCCGTCGGAGCCGCCGGCCTCGCCGCCTTCGCCCTCTGGGAGCTGCACGTCCCCTACCCCATGCTGGACATGCACTTCTTCCGCAACCGCCGCTTCATCGGCGCGGTCTCCGGCGGCATCCTCGTCGCCTTCGGCATGGGCGGCTCCATCTTCCTCCTCACCCAGCACCTCCAATTCGTGCTCGGCTACGGCCCGTTGGAGGCCGGACTGCGCATGGCGCCGCTCGCCGTCACCGTCATCCTGATCAACTTCACCGGTCTGGGCGCCCGCCTGATGCCCAGGCTCGGCACCCCCGGAATGATCGTCTCGGGGATGTCGCTGCTCGCCGCCGGCCTCGCCGCGATATCCCTGCTCGGCGGGCACGGCTACGGCGGCATGCTGACCGGCCTGATCGTGATGGGCCTCGGCGTCGCACTCGCCATGCCCGCCATGGCCAACGCCATCATGTCCGCCATCCCGCCCGCCAAGGCCGGCGTGGGCGCGGGTGTCAACGGCACGCTGATGGAGTTCGGACAGGGGCTGGGCGTCGCGGTCCTCGGCGCGGTCCTCAACTCCCGCTTCGTGGCGCTGCTCCCGGTGGTGGCGGCGGGCGCCGGTTCACTCCCCGCGGCCCTCGCCCACACCCGTACGGACGCCGAACGCTCCGCCGTCCAGGACGCCTTCGCCACCGGCATCGGCACCAGCCAGCTGGTCGGCGCGGCCGCCGTGTTCCTCGGCGGACTGCTCGCCGCACTGCTCCTGCGCCGCGCCGAACGGTCCGGCCAGGAGGCGGAACCCACTGGTCAGGAGGCGGAACCCACTGGCCGGGAAGCCGGAACGCCGTCCGTACCGGCACCGTCCACCGCCCCGGCGGAATAGCATCGACCATGTACGTGATCGATGCGCAGTGATCAGTGCCCAGTGATCAATGCACAGTGATCGACACCAGCAACGACCAGCAACGACCAACGACGACCAACGACGACCAAGGGGGCGCCCATGGCAGCGACGGACGGCCGTGCCAGGAAGCGGCCGACGCGCCCGAACAGCGTCTGGCTGACCGAGCGCCCCCCGCTCACCCGCAAGGCGGACCAGCCGGCCGGACTCGACCTCGACAAGATCGTCGCGGCGACGGTCCGGCTGCTGGACGCCGAGGGCCTGGCGAAGTTCTCCATGCGCCGGCTCGCCGCCGAGCTGGGCGTCACCGCGATGTCCGTCTACTGGTACGTCGACACCAAGGACGACCTGCTCGAGCTGGCCGTGGACGCGGTGGCCGGTGAAATGGCCCTCCCCGACGAATCGGACGCCACCGCCGACTGGCGCGACCAGCTGCGCCTCCTCGCCACCGGCTACCGCGACATGCTGCTCCGCCACCCGTGGGCGGCCCGGCTCCTGGGCGAGTTCATCAACATCGGCCCGCATTCGGTGGCCTTCTCCAACGCCACCATGCGGGTGATGCGCCGCACCGGCCTGGACCCGGAGACCACCTCGGGCGCCCTGGCGTCGCTCTTCCACTTCGTCTACGGCTTCTCCACGATCCGGGCCATGCACGAAGCCCGCTGCCGTGCCGTCGGCATGAGCCTCGACGACTACTTCACGCAGGTCATGACGGTCCTCTCGAACCGCCAGGAGTTCGCCGAAATCGTCGAGCTGTCCTCCCGGGCCGCCTCCGTCAGCGAGGGCGCAAGCGTGGTGGAGATGCTCGACCGGGATTTCGGGGTCGCGCTCGACCTCCAGATCGCGGGGATCGAGGCGATGCGGGGGCGGGGCTAGCTGCGGCGCGAAGCCGCGCCCGAAGTTCGCTCCCTGCGCCCCCTATGCACTCCTGCCTGCCTCCCGCACCGGCCTTTTCAGCCAATCCCTCCGCCCGCACTCTGAACGATGTCGGTGAGCCGGTGAGCCGGGCGCTGTGCCCGGGACGGGCGACACCAGCTCGCGTTCCCAGGGAGGAACACATCGTGGCAAGAGTCACTGTGCGGAGGGTCCTGTCTCCGCTCTTCGTAGCAGCACTGATGATGGGGTTTCTGGTCGGCCCCGGAGCGGTCTCGGCCCACGCCGCAGCCAACTGCTCCGGCAATCAGCATCTGCACTTCCAGCCGGGTCTGAAACTCCAGCCCGTCGAGCCGCCGAACAGCCAACTCCCGAAGGTCAAGGTCTCGACCGATGGCGGCACGTACTCCTGCCCCCTGCCGCTGGGCGAGTCGATGACGGTCACATCCGTCAGCATCGACGTCTTCGCTTCCTGCGTCACCAGCCGTGACCCCGACGGGACGATCGTGCTGAACTGGCCGCAAGCTCATGCGCAGGGCGACAAGACCAGCACCATCAAGGTCGCTTCGTTCGGGATCAGCAACGGCCCCTCCTCGGGCAGCAAGCTCATCATCATCGGAGGAGACGTCCAGTCAGGCCGCTTCACGGGCCAGAAGGCGACCATCCAGGTCACCGCGACGGCCTCGGACACCACCAAGTGCCAGACCTCACAGGGCCTGCAAGATCTCACGGGCGTGGCCACGGCCGTCTTCACCTGACACACCGACCTCGTCCTGAAGAACCGGGACCCCATGGCCGGGGCGGCACCGTGGCGCCGCCCCGGCCGTATGCATCCATCAGTCCCGAAGCGAGGAAGCGACCTGGTCCCCGGACGTGTGGCCGGTCCACGCGACCCCCTGCCGGTCCACATGGTCTCCCTCGCAGTGCTCGGCCCGCGCACACGGCCGGGGATTGTTGCGCTCCACGGGCCGGACGGCGCCGCACAGCCGGGGCTGCGGGGGCGCGTGAGGTGACGGAGACGGCGGCTCGGGCATGTCAGCCCACCGCCTCGGCGACGGTCCCCCGGTCCGGCGAAACCTCGACGCCGTGGATGCGGCTCGGGCCGACGTCGATACCGCGGAGAGCCATGTCGAGGGCCCAGCGCCGTTCCGCCTGCGCGAGGTGCTCGGGGTCGGCGGGCTCCGGGGCGCGGGGTGCGAGGACGTAGGGCCGAACGGGAAGGGGCAGCTCCTCGAAGGGCGCGTCGGCGGCCGCCTCCTGGGCGTAGGGGCTCTTGTGGGACGGCAGGCAGATGGGGCGAGGCCGCGCGTACGAACGGCCGGGTGCCGGAGCGGGGGCAGCGGCGCGGTGCCGCCCGTTCGCCGGGAACAGCCGCTCGGCCCAGCGGATCAGGGCCGGATGCGGCCGCGCTACGGAGATAAGGGCAACTACGAGACGCGCTAACAGGACCACGCTAAGGTCACGCATGTCTTCAGCTCCTCTGGAAAGCTGTTGGCCATGCCCCCGGACCCGGCCAGGTCGCGGGGGTCTTCCTTCGCTCGGCGGGACGGCTCTCACACGCTCCAGGAGCAGCCCGGCTCATCAAGCCAGACGGACTGCCCCTCCGCCGTGACGGTGAGCCCGAACCGCTCCGGCCCCGGCCTGCCGTTCTCCTCCCACCACCGGTACGCGGCCGCCGCCTCGTCCCACAGCCGCCGCGGCCCCGCCTGCCAGACCCGCGCGGCCCCTCCGTCCCGGAACCAGACACAGGCCCACGACCGATCGTCCGTCCCGTAGAGCCACACCGGACGGCCCCCGTCGCTCTTCTCCGCGATGACCTGCCGACACCGCGGCACCCGCAGCCCGAGCACGAACCGCTGGGGCGTGAACCGATCCCCCACGAACTCCGCCTCCGTGACCGTCGTGGACGTCTCGTCCCCGTCGGCCACGCCGCCCGTGACGTACGCGGAGTGGAGCGGATGCGCCGCCCGCTGTGCCCGCAGCTTCATGAACTCCACGGGCCCGGTGAACCGCCCGCAGGCGCTGCGCCCGTCCGGCGACACGACCAGCCGTGCCACCGCGTCGCCATTCCCGTAGTCCGTCCCCCACGGGGCCACGATGACGCCGCCGGGCCGGCACTGTTCCACCCAGGCGTACGGGGCGGACCGGAGCCCGCAGGTGGCGATGATCCGGTCGTACGGCGCGGCCTCGGGACACCCGTGGGACCCGTCTCCCTGCACGACCCGTACGGGCAGCCCCAGCCGCTCCGCCGTCGCACGGGCGGCGGCGGCCACGGCCTCGTCCACCTCCACCGTGACGACGTGGTGCGGGCCCGCACGGTGCGCCATCAGCGCCGCGTTCCAGCCGGTGGCGGTGCCGATCTCCAGCGCCTTGTGGCCGGGCCGCAGGTCGAGGTCCTGCAGCATCCGGAAGACGACGGAGGGCATGGACGCGGAGCTGGTGGGAGCCGTGCCCGGCTCGAGGCCGGTGTGCTGGCCGTCGTCCCACTGGGTGACGATCGGTACGTCGGCGTCGTCCGCGTACGCATGCCAGATGTCCGGCGCGTCCGGCCTGGATACGGCCCCGCTCTGCCCGGTCGCCATGTCGAAGGGCCACATCAGGTCCGGGAGGAAGGCGGACCGGGGCACGGCGGCAAAGGCGGGCGCCCAGTCCGGGGACAGGGCACCGGCGGCCGCCAGGACACGCCCCAGCTCGGCGTGGCCGGGGCGCTCGTTGGGTGTGTGGGTGGTGGTCACTTGTCAGGAGGCCTTCGGAGGGTTGGGGACGCCGGGGCCGCCGTCGGGGGTCGGCTGCGGGTGGGGGCCGGGGTAGGGCTCGCCGGGCAGTTTGTCGCCGCCGTCGTTCTGGCGCAGGACCGTGTTCATGCGTGCTTCCTCTCTGAGGCGACGGGTGTGTCGTCGTGGCGCGGGTGGCGTCGCAAAAGCACCCGGAGGTCGACGGCTTCGGAGAGGTCGCCGAAGTGCAAGGCGGTCTCCAACTGGACCTTGAGCGTGTCGCAATCGGGGCATGGGGGCTCGCTGTGCCGTTGGTCGGCCATCCCAACTCCTCACTGAATGTGGCTGGTTGGTTACAAGGATGGGTCAGGGGTGGGTACTGTGGAAGGGCTTTGGTGACCAACCAAACGATTGGGCCGTGGGGCATATGCGTGCCTGCCTGAGCTGCGGCGACGTCGTTTTCGCTCCATGCGACCAGTTCCGTGGGCAGGGGAAGTGATGAAGGAATCAGAGGGTGTCAACGCAGATGACCCCCGTCGACGCTTCGCGGAGGAGTGCCGCAGTAGCCGCGAGCTCTACCCGGAAATGCGGCTGAGCCAGGACCAGTTAGCCCGCATGCTCCGGACCTCGAAGTCCACGATCGGCCGTGTGGAGACGTGCGCGGGCCCGATCCCGTCGAATCTCCCGCCCCTGCTGGACCAGGTGTTCTCGACGGACGGTCTCTTCAAGCGGCTGTACGAGGAGATCGTGGCGCAGTCCTTCCCGGCGCAATACCGACGGGGGGTGGCATTGGAGCGGGAGGCAATAGTCGTACGGCAGTGGTCCCCGACGGTCGTGCCCGGCCTTCTGCAAACCGCGGACTATGCACGCACCTTGCTCCGTGGCGGGGCACCACGTGCGAGTGAGGAGGAGATCAAAGCGAAGGTCGCCGCCCAGCTGGCTCGACAAGACATCCTGAAGCGGGACGCCCCTCCAGACGTACGCGTCGTACTCTGCGAGTCCGTGATCCGCCGACAGATCGGCAGTCGCGACATCATGCGGGGTCAACTCGCCGCGCTATTGGCCCATGGCGCCAAAGCCGCTATCCGGATTCAGGTCCTGCCGTTGGATGCAGAGGCTCATCTGTTCATTGACGGAGGGGCCAGGTTCCTCACCGGGCCAAATCATCTGACGCTTGTCTGCGTTGAGGCATACCGTACGGTGGCGATTATTGACGACCCGGAGCAGGTGCGGGAAGCGATGCGTGCCTACGATGGCCTGACAGGGGAGGCGCTTTCAACCCGGGAGAGCGCACGCCTGATCAGGGGACAGATGGAGGCGCTGACGTGACCACAAACCCTGCCGCTCGCGAGTGGGCGAAGTCCAGCTACAGCGGGGCCGAGCACGGTAGCGACTGCCTCGAATGGGTTCCCGCTGCCGTCGCCGCAGGCACGGTCCCCGTCCGCGACTCCAAGAACCCCGGCCCGGAACTCCGCTTCTCTCCACACGCCTGGACCGCCTTCGTCGGCACTGTGCGAAGAGGCGGCTTCCCCGAAGCGTAAGTGGGGATGAGACGCGCGTCACCTTCGGCCGTGTCACACCTCGCCGCGCTGCCCCGTCATAGAGGTGTATCCGCCAGCAACGGCAAGGAGTGCACCATGGAAGCCCGTCTGAACCTTTTCACCAGCCCGGTCGCAGCCAAGTTCGGGAAGCACATCGTCGCCGCGGGCAAGGTGCTCGCGGACTCGACGCTGCCGCTTGCGACGCAGGAGCTGGTGAAGCTCCGGGCCAGTCAGATCAACGGCTGCGGTTTCTGCACCGACATGCACGCCAAGGACGCCGCGCACGCAGGGGAGACCTCGACCCGCCTCAACCTGGTCGCGGCCTGGCGGGAGGCCACGGTGTTCACCGATGCCGAGCGCGCCGCTCTGGAGCTGACGGAGCAGGGGACCCGCATCGCCGACGCGGCCGGCGGGGTCACGGAGGATGCCTGGGCGAACGCCGCCAAGCACTTCGACGAGGAGCAGCTCGCCGCCCTGGTGTCGACCATCGCCCTCATCAACACCTTCAACCGCCTGAACGTCATCGTCCAGCAGCCCGCCGGCGACTACCGGCCCGGCCAGTTCGCATAGCGAAGAGCGGCCGCGGGGGCGGTGTCACGCGACAGCCGCGACGGATCGGGCCGGGCCCCACAACGGAGGCCCGGCCCGAACGGGTCGACGGTTAGCGGGTCAACGGCTACTGCCGGATCAGCAGAACCGAGTTGATCGGCGTCAGGTCCTTGACGAAGTACTGGCCGGCGGCCATCCAGCCCTGGCAGTCGCCGGTGCCGTTGTAGCCGGTGCAGGTGCGGGCCCAGGCGCCGCCGGTCTGGTTGTTGAAGATCATGTGGTTGCCGACCTGGTTCGACAGGTTGTGGGCCCCGTAGCTGAAGAACTGGTGCGACGGGCGGTCGTTGTTCCAGCCGGCGTCCTGCGGGTAGATGCAGAAGGCCCCGGCCTGACAGCCGTGCACGGTGCCCTCCGCCGGGGCGGCGCTGGCGTTGGTCGCGGTGACCATGGTGGTGGCACCGACGGCCAGTGCGAGTGCCGCGGCGGCCCTGGTGATCTTGCGCATGGTTGTTCCCCCTGTGGTTCGTGGTCCTTTCGCGCGACGTGACGTACGGCACCCTGCCGCGGCCGCGGCACGAGGGGGCCGTACTCGCCGTCGCGACAGGCAGTTTGCCCGAGTAGCCGGGGTCGCACCATCTATTCGATCTGGACCGAAATCGGGGGCGGGGGAGCGGGGTGTGTGCTAGGGGCCGCCGGCCTGTACCGGGGTTCGCACGACGTCGCGCCGCCGCAGACGTTCTGCCGGCTCAGGAATCAAGGACGGCTGCCACGGCTTCGATCTCCACGAGCTGGTCGTGGTAGCCGAGCACGGTGACGCCCATCAATGTGGACGGGACATCGTGGGCGCCGAACGCGTCCCGGACGACCTCCCACGCGGTCACCAGGTCCGGCTGCCGCTGGGAGGCGACCAGGACGCGGGTGCTGATGACGTCCGCCAGCTCCGCGCCGGCGTCCGCGAGCGCGGTCCGCATGTTCTCCAGGGCCTTGGCCGCCTGGCCGGCGAAGTCCCCGACCGCTGCGGTCGAGCCGTCCTGGTTCAGCGGACACGCACCGGCGAGAAAGATCAGCCGGGACTCAGCCGGTGCCGTGGCCGCGTAGGCGTACTCGGCGACGCCGGACAGGGAGGCGGAGCGGATCAACGTAACGGCACGGGGCACGGGCTTTCCCTTTCGCGTCATACACAGGGGCGCCCCGCAGCTTTTCAGAGGTCCGCTCGGCATTCGACGCAATTTTCCTGACCGGCGGACCTACGGCGGCAGGCCGTTCCAGGTGGTCAGCCGATGGGGTTGACGAAGGTGCCCGGGTGGGTGGCGCCGCGCTGGTCGACGAGCGTGCCCCAGGGCCACTTGATGGTGATCGACTTGGTCTCGTTGGGCGGGGTGACGTCCGCGAAGGCGGGCTGGTAGAAGCCCTTGTCCTCCTTGGTCATGACGACGTTGATCGTGAAGTCGGTGCTGTCGCCGGGCTTCAGGGTGATCGAGCCGTGCTTGGCCGACGAGCGGGCCAGCGACCAGCGCTCGCCGCCGTTCTCGGACTTGAGGTCCACGCCGGCGAAGCCGCCGATCACGCAGGTGCTGCTGCCCTTGTTGGTCAGCACGACGCTGGTGGTCGTCGAGCCGCTCGCGTTCGGGTCCGGGGCCGCATCGCCGCCCGTGGCGAACGACGCCTTCAGGCCGGAGGTGTGGCAGCGCTGGACGCCCGAGCCCGCCTTGCCGCCGTTGGCGGCCTGGCCACCGCCCGACTGCTTGCCCGACTGGTTGCCCGCGGAGCCCGCCTTGTCGGGGTGGGCACCGGGGTCCGTCTTGGCGCCGGAGCCCTGCGATCCGGCGGAGGAGTCCGCGCCGCTCGACCCGGGGGCGGCCGCGCTCGTGTCCGTCCGGCCCGCGGGCTTCGCGTCGGTGGCGTCCGAGCCGGAGCAGGCGGTCAGGGTGAGGCCGGCGGCTGCGGTCAGGGCCGCGACGGCGATGCGCAGGGTGCGGCGGCGAGCGGTGCGAGTGGTGCTGGAGCTCATTTCGGGTCCCCCGGGGGCGGTTGGTGTCGTTGTCTCCTTGGTACGTCATCCACTCTGACCGGGGCCGCTGTCGGGAGGCTGCCGCTCCGCTAATGTCTGGCTAACACGGTGGTGAGCAGGGGAAACGGCACCGGGGAAGACCCGGAGAACCAGGCCGCGGCCGACGGATTCGACTCGTGTGAGCTCGGGGACGAGGACGGGCCGTGGGCGGAGGATCCGGACGGCTGGGACCACGGCAGCGGTTACGCCGGAGAGGTGCACTCCTGGCGGCGGCTCGCCCCGGGCCGCGGGGCCGCCGCCGCGGCGCGTCACCGGTCACCCCATCGGCAGGCTCTCCCCCTGCACCGCCTGGATGTCGAGCTCGACCTTGAGCGTCGTCCCGATCGCCGCGATGCCGGCCGCCACGACCTGGTTGTAGTTCATCTTGAAGTCCTCGCGGCGCAGTTCGGCGGTGGCGCGGAAGGCCGCGCGGACGCCGCCCCACGGGTCGGGGCCGGTGCCGAGGTAGCTCAGGCTGAGGTCGACGGGGCGGACGACGCCGTGCAGGGAGAGCTCGCCGTGGACGGTCCAGCGGTCGGGGCCGGCCGGGGAGAGGCCTTCGCTGCGGTAGGTGAGCTCCGGGAACTCCGCCACGTTCAGGAAGTCCTCCGAGCGCAGGTGGCCGTCGCGCATGCCGTTCCCGGTGTCGATGGAGGCGGCCTTGATGGACGCCTCGACGCGCGACTTCGCCAGGTCCTCGGCGATCTCGATCCGGCCGCCGAACTCGGTGAACCGGCCGTGCACGCTGGAGATGCCCAGGTGCTGGGCGACCGCGGCCACGGTGGAGTGCATGGGGTCGATGGTCCAGGGGCCGGGGGGCGGCAGTTCCGCGCCGCCCTGGCGGGCGAGGACGACGGTGCCCACGTCCATGCGGCCGCTCGCCGTCACGATGGCGCTGGAGGCGGCCGGGGCGTAGCCGACCGCCGTCGCGATGACCGTGTACGGACCGGCCGGCAGCGGCTGTTCGCTGCGGACCGCGCCCTCCTCGTCGGCCGCCGCGCGCAGCACCTGTGCACCCGTCATATCGGTGACGGTCAGTACGGCGTGCTGGACGGCCCAGCCGTCCCGCGTGCGGACCTGGGCCCGCAGTCCGGCAGCTCCCGCGCCGCTCGAAGTCATTGCCTCTCCCGTTTTTTGCCTGGTACGAAAAAAAATCGGGCTCCGGACGGCGGCGTGCAGGCCGTCCCCTGCCTGTGCGCAGCGCCGCCGCCGGAGCCCTGGGGGCCGGACCGGGGCGCTCCTCCGCTCAAAGCGCGCCCCGGTCCGGGGTATTGAGGGGTTACTCCCCCGGGTGTGCGAGCTCGACGTCGTGGCCGTCGATCCCGCGGGCGTCGACCGTCAGGCCGGTGGCGACCGGCGGGTAGCCGCTCGCGATGACCGTGTAGTCGCCGGCGTCCAGGTCGGTGAAGGCGTAGGCGCCGTCCGCCCCGGTGGTGGAGGTCGCCACGACGTTGCCCGCCGCGTCCACCAGCGTGACGCGGGCGTCGGCCAGCGGGGCGCGGTCGGCTCCGGCCCGTACGAGGCCCTGCACCCGCGCGCCGGACAGCAGCTCGACCTCGATACGGGTGGTGCCCTGGCCGCCGACCTCGACCGGCAGCGCGGCCGGGCGGTGGTCGGCGGCGTTCACGGCGACGGTGAAGGTGCCGGGCGCCAGCTCGTCGAAGGCGAAGTAGCCCTCGGCGTTGGTCTTTCCGGTGGCCAGCACCTCGCCGCGGACGTCCGTGACGACGACCATCGCACCGTCGACCGGTGCGCCGGTGGCCGCGCTGCGGACCTGGCCGGTCAGGCCGCTGGTGCCGCTGAGCAGGATGTCGTAGCCGTGGGGCTGGTCGCCGACGACGACCGTGGAGGCCTGCGGCTGGTGGCCGTCGGCCGCGGCGATCAGGACGTACGACCCGGCGCCGGGGGCGTTCAGCACGTACGAGCCATTGGCCTGGGCGACGGAGCGGCCCAGCTGCCGGCCGCTGAGCGAGATCAGCGTGACGGCGGAGCGGGGGACCGGATTGCCCTCCGCGTTGCGGACGAAGCCGTGGATCGCGGGGCCGGGCGGGGTGTCGCCGCCGACGGAGGCGTACGCCGCCAGGGGCTGGGCCGCGGCGGCGGGCTGGGCCCAGGACGGGGTGTGGCCGTGCCCGTTGTCGTCGCCGGTGACCGGGGCGCCCACCAGGGCCGGCTCCCGCTCCTCGGCGACGGGCGCGGAGGCGGAGTCGGCAGGGGCGGTCGAGGGGGTGGTCTCGGCCGTCTCCGAGCTCTGGGCCAGTCCGCCACGCGTCTTCAACGCGACCTCCTTGATGAACAGGGTGACGAGGAAGGCGAGCAGCGCGCAGGGCGCCGCGTAGAGGAACACATCGGCGACGCCGTGGCCGTAGGCGCTCTCCATGACGGTGCGCAGCGGCGCCGGGAGGGCGTCCAGGTCCGGGATGCCGCCGCTGTTGCCGGTGGCGTGTGCGGCGGCCTTGGCGGCCTTGGGGCCGAGTTCGGCCAGCCCGTCCTTGACGTAGTGGGTGACGCGGTTGGCGAGGACCGCACCGAGGGCCGAGACACCCACCGCGCCGCCGAGGGAGCGGAAGAACGTCACGACGGACGAGGCGGCTCCGAGGTCCTCGGGGGCGACCTGGTTCTGGGTCGCCAGGACCAGGTTCTGCATCATCATGCCGATGCCCAGGCCCATCAGGGCCATGAAGATCGCGATGTGCCAGTACTCGGTGTCGTAGCGGATGGTGCCCAGCAGGCCGAGGCCGGCGGTCAGCAGCACGCCACCGGTGACCAGCCAGGCCTTCCAGCGGCCGGTCTTGGTGATGACCTGGCCCGAGACCGTCGAGGAGACGAACAGCCCGCCGATCATCGGGATGGTCATGATGCCGGACATGGTGGGCGACTTGTCGCGCGCCAGCTGGAAGTACTGGCTGAAGAAGACGGTGCCGGTGAACATCGCGATACCGACGAACAGCGAGGCCATCGAGGCCAGGGTGATCGTCTTGTTGCGGAACAGCCGCAACGGGATGATCGGCTCCTTGGCCTTGGACTCGACGAGGACGAAGACCGCGCCGAGCACGACCGCGCCGCCGACCATCGCGGCGGTCTGCCACGACATCCAGTCGTACTTGTCGCCGGCCAGCGTCACCCACACCAGCAGCAGCGAGACCGCCGCGGTGATGAAGAACGCGCCCGCCCAGTCGACCTTGACGCCCTCGCGCTTGACGACCGGCAGCTTCAGGGTCTTCTGGAGAACGATCAGGGCGATGACGGCGAACGGCACACCCACGTAGAAGCACCAGCGCCAGCCGAGCCAGCTGGTGTCGGTGATGACACCGCCGAGCAGCGGGCCGCCGACGGTGGCGACGGCGAAGGTGGCGCCGAGGTAGCCGCTGTACCGGCCGCGCTCCCGCGGCGAGATCATGGCGGCCATGACGATCTGGGCCAGGGCGGACAGGCCGCCCACGCCTATGCCCTGCACCACACGGCAGGCGATCAGCATGCCGGTGTTCTGCGACAGCCCGGCGACGACCGAGCCCGCGACGTAGATGACGAGCGCGAACTGGACCAGCAGCTTCTTGCTGAAGAGGTCGGAGAGCTTGCCCCAGAGCGGGGTGGACGCCGTCATCGCCAGCAGCGCGGCGGTGACGACCCAGGTGTAGGCGCTCTGCCCGCCGTCCAGATCGTGAATGATCTCGGGCAGCGCGTTCGAGACGATCGTCGACGAGAGGATGGCGACGAACATGCCGAGCAGCAGCCCGGACAGCGCCTCCATGATCTGACGGTGCGTCATGGGGGCCCCGTCGGAGGCGTGGTGTCCGCCGCCTCCGTGCTTGGCGTGGCCGCCCCGCACACCGGCTGGTGTGGTCGTAGCCATGTGGTTCCTTTGGTTCCTTGTCATCCCGTGGGTGTACGGGCGGGGGAGGTCGGGGAGTCGAGGGGGTCGTACGGGGCCCGGGTGCGGCAGTCGCCGAAGCTCGTACGGAGCCTGGCGAGCAGCTCGACGAGGTGCCCGACGTCGGTGTCGGTCCAGTCGTGCAGGTACCGGGCGAGGGTCTGGGTGTAACGCTCGGAGAGCTCCGCGAGGAGCTCCCGGCCGCTCGGGGTCAGGCGCAGCAGCCGCGACCGCTTGTCCGCCGGATCGGGCCGGCGCTCGATCCAGCCGCGCTCGGCGACATGGGCGACATGCCGGCTGGTCACCGACATGTCGATGGCGAGCAGCTCGGCCAGCTGGCTCATCCGCATCTCGCCGTGCCGGTCGAGGAGGGTGAGCACGCCGGCCGATGCGGGCGGGCAGCACTGGGGCAGGATCCGGCCCATCTCGCGCTTGACGGCGCCGATGGCGCTGAGTTGCCTGGCCAGCTCTTCGTACTGACTGTGAGCGGCCACGGGCTCCTCCACGCGTCTGCACGTCATGTCTGTGCACGGCATGTCGTGGTGTCGTGCTTCGTGTCTTTGCTGCGCGTCATGTCCGGGCATCACGTCTTCAGCTTTGTTGCTTGAGGCAACCATAGATGAGGTTGGTTGCCGAAGGCAAACTGTTTTGGGGCGTCCGGGGGTAAAGCGAGTCAAAAGTCTGGGCCGGGCGGCCGTCAGCGGCCCCGCCTGGTGGGGTAAAGGTGCAGGTCATGTGGGTACACGCCCCAGGGGTGCCCCTCGGACGCGCAGTTCGCTAGGGTCCTTGCCCATGGCGACCAACCCCCAGAACCAGGCCGGCGGCAACTACGACCCGGCGGGCAGCACCCAGATGTTCCGCGCGTTTGTGGACGAGGGCGGCGCCCCTCAGGGCCCCGGCAGCCGTCGCGCGGTGGCGCAGGAGAGCAGCGGCGGGGCGCGCGTGGGCGTGATCCTCGGCGTGATCGTCGCGGTCCTGGTGGTGGCGGGGGCCGCTTGGCTGGCGCTGAAGTAGGCGGGCTGCTCCCCGCGTCCCCTTCCGGGGCCGGCCCCTGCGGAGAGATCTTCCGGCCCGCTGCCGTCAGGCAGCGGGCCGCGGCGTTCGGCGGTCAGTCCTGGGGCTTGCTGCGGGCGCGGGGCTTGGCGCGTACGTGCATGCGCTCGCCCTGGCGGCCGAAGAGGCTGAGCAGCTCGACCGGGCCGTCGCCGGTGCTGCCGAACCAGTGCGGCAGCCGGGTGTCGAACTCGGCCGCCTCGCCCGCTTCCAGGACCAGGTCGTGGTCGGCCAGGATCAGACGCAGGCGTCCCGAGAGGACGTACAGCCACTCGTAACCCTCGTGGGTACAGGGCTCCGGCGTGTTCCGCGAGGCCGGCAGCACCATCTTGAAGGTCTGCAGCGGGCCGGTCTGCCGGGTCAGCGGCAGCACGACATTGCCGTTCACGTGCTTGGGCGTGAGGCGGATGCGGGGGTCGCCGACCTCGGGGGCGCCGACCAGCTCGTCCAGCGGGACCTGGTGGGCCTGGGCGATGGGGAGCAGCAGCTCCAGGCTGGGGCGGCGCCCGCCGGACTCCAGGCGGGACAGGGTGCTCTTGGAGATACCGGTGGCCTCGGACAGCGCCGCCAGGGTCACGCCCCGCTCCGTACGCAGGCGCTTGAGGCGGGGGCCGACCTCGGTCAGGGCTCGGGCGATGTCAGGTGAATGCTCCACGCCGTCCATTGCACCCGCTCTTCCCGGAAACGGCAACAAGGATTGCCGTCGTGTGGACGGCGCCGCACGGGCATGCCGCTGCTCGGCCTTGTCGAGGTAGGCCAGCGCCGAAGTCGCCGGGCGCAGATGCGAGTTGAACGACGGTCAGGTGGCTCGCACCGCGTCCGGACCCGGCGTCGAAGTGGTCGGTGGGCTCACCGTTGGAGCACCGTGCACCGTGCACCTGGCTGGCGCGGCGAACCCGGCGGCGCCGCCGGCGCCGCCCCGGCCGTGTCCGTCAGCCCTGATCGGCCGCCGCCTGCAGCGCCGCCATGTCGATCTTCTTCATGCCCAGCATGGCCTGCATGGCGCGGGTGGCGCGGGACTGATCCGGGTCGCTCATCAGCTCGGCCATGCCGGCGGGGGCGACCTGCCAGGACAGGCCGTACCTGTCCTTCAGCCAGCCGCAGGGGCCCTCCTCGCCGCCCTCGGTGAGCTTGTTCCAGTAGTAGTCGATCTCCTCCTGGTCCTTGCAGGTGATCATCAGCGAGATGGCCTCACTGAACGTGAACTCGGGGCCGCCGTTGATCGCGACGTAGTCCTGGCCGTCGAGGGAGAAGTCAACGGTCAGCACGGTGCCTGCGGGCCGGGGACCGGCTTCGGTGTAGTAGGAGATGTTCTTGATCTTCGAGTTCGGGAAGACCGAGCAGTAGAACTCGGCGGCCTCCACGCTCTGGGTGTCGAACCAGAGGTTGGGGGTGATCTGCGGCATGGGGTCCTCCTGTGATGACCGGTTCAGGCTCGCGGTTGCTCCTGTAGCAGTACTGACCGGCGGGCCGGGCGGAACTCATCGGCCATCGGGAGGAAAACGCCGCACGCGGGGCCGGGCAGCGGCCTCCGCCACCCCTACTTCCAGTGGAACGTGACGTCCCGGGTGTCGATATGCATCCCCAACGGCACCCGCCAGCCGTCCACGCACACCCGCCAGGTGCCGGTCCTCTTCTCGCCGGGGGCGAGCGGCAGCGGGAGCTTGTGGGTGGAGTCGACGGTGGACCAGTCGACGCCGAGCGCGCCGATCACGTGGGTGCCGAAGGTGACGGTGCCGTCGGTGACCGCGTGCTTGCCGGTGTTGAGGAAGTCGAGGGTGACCTTTTCGCACCAGCGGACGTCGGTGTCGGCGAGGCCGGGCCTGCCGATCAGGAGGCCGGCGGGAGCGCCGGGGCCGGCGGGGACGATGGGGGAGGGGGACCGGGGTGTGGGGGAGCCGGAGGGGGGTGCGGGAAGGGAGGGAGAGGAACGGCCGGGAGCGGGCGGGGAGTTGGGGGTTGTCCCGCTTGCGTCGCCCGCTTTCCCCTTCGGGGCTTCGGGGGCCGTGTCATCGTCCCTCGGTCGGGGCGCGGAGCCCGGTGAGGGGCGGCCGGAAGGGCCCGTACCGGCGCCGTGGCGGCCCGCGCCGCTGCCGTCCGTGGGGGTCAACTCCACCCCGTCCTCCGGCGGTACGGCCTTCGCGGGGGCCCGGCCGTCGGCGGGGCCTGCCGCGCCCACCGCGACATAGCCCTCGTGGGCCGCACTGCCGCAGCCGGTGAGCAGGACGCCCAGGCACGCCATGGCCGCCGAGGCGGAGGCAACTGTCGTGGTCCGTCGCATCGTGGGGCACCTCCCAGCGGTAGCTGGGGGCCAGTGTTGCTGACGGAGCATCAGGAGTACAGGGGGCGGCGGCCGAGGCTCGACCTCAAGGCTGCCGAAGGTTCCGGCGTCGCGGGGGCTCACACGGGCGGAAGCCTGAGCGCGGTGGCGGGGAGCCAAGGCCCGGACCGAGACGCTGGTCGACGGGCGGCGCGCGGAGATTCATGCGGGCATCACGATGCAGGCTGTCGGGGCCGCTGGGGTCGGATACGGGGCTCGAAACCGTACGGTGCGGTTCCCGGTTCTGCAGCTGTCCGCCGAGCGGCACGTCCATCGGTGCGCAGGCCCCTCGGCGGACCGGACCTCAGTCGGCGATGAGACCCTCGCGCAGCTGCGCCAGGGTGCGGGTGAGCAGCCGGGAGACGTGCATCTGGGAGATGCCGACCTCCTCGCCGATCTGGGACTGCGTCATGTTGGCGAAGAAGCGCAACATGATGATCTGGCGCTCCCGGGGCGGGAGTTTGGCCAGCAGGGGCTTGAGGGACTCGCGGTATTCCACGCCCTCCAGCGCGCTGTCCTCGTAGCCGAGACGGTCCGCGAGGGAGCCCTCGCCGCCCTCGTCCTCGGGGGACGGGGAGTCCAGCGAGGAGGCGGTGTAGGCGTTGCCGACCGCCAGGCCGTCGACGACGTCCTCCTCCGACACGCCCAGGCACAGGGCGAGTTCGGGGACCGTCGGGGACCGGTCGAGCTTCTGGGCGAGCTCGTCGCTGGCCTTGGTGAGTGCGAGGCGCAGCTCCTGGAGGCGGCGCGGGACCCGTACCGACCACGATGTGTCGCGGAAGAAGCGCTTGATCTCCCCCACGACCGTCGGCATCGCGAACGTCGGGAATTCCACTCCGCGTTCGCAGTCGAAACGGTCGATGGCCTTGATCAGCCCGATGGTGCCGACCTGGACGATGTCCTCCATGGGCTCGTTGCGGCTGCGGAAGCGGGCCGCGGCGTAGCGGACGAGCGGGAGGTTCAGCTCGATGAGGGTGTCGCGGACGTAGGTGCGCTCCGCGCAGTCCTTGTCGAGCGTGGCCAGCCGCAGGAACAGGGAGCGGGAGAGCGTGCGGGTGTTGATGGCTTCGTCGTCGTGCACCTGGTCGTGCAGGTGCGGCGCGGGCGCGGGAATCGCGGGAAGCACCTTCGAGCTGCCCAGTTCTACGGACATGCCACCCCCTTGAGGTGTCGCTGCGGGGCCTCGGTCCAAGCGGATCGAGGAGTTATGCCTCCACCTGAATACCGGAGGCAGCGCCACGGCAAACGCGGTTTCTGCAGAATGTCACATGTCGGCAACACGCTGTAGCGCCTTGTCGACATATCTGTGCAGGAACGGGTCGCTCGTCCCGGTTAGTGATCGATTCTGTTTCCGGGTGGCCTTCGTTCCACGGTTGGGTGACGGCCTGTCGGGTGACGGTCCGATGGCTGACGGCCTGTCGGATGCCGGCCCGCGGCGGCGGTCCGTTACGCGTCGATCCGGTTTGCGGACCGCAAGCGGGCAAAGCTCCGAGAGAGTAGCCGGGAGACATGCATCTGCGACACCCCCAGCTCCGCACTGATCTGTGACTGCGTCAGGTTGCTGTAGTAGCGGAGGAGGAGGATGCGCTGCTCGCGTTCGGGGAGCTGGACGAGCAGATGCCGTACGAGGTCGCGGTGCTCGACGCCGGCCAGCTCGGGGTCCTCGTAGCCGAGGCGGTCCAGGAGGCCGGGCAGGCCGTCGCCCTCCTGGGCGGCCTCCAGGGACGTGGCGTGGTACGAGCGGCCGGCCTCCAGGCAGGCGAGCACCTCGTCCTCGCCGATCTTGAGGCGTTCGGCGATCTCGGCGGTCGTGGGGGAGCGGCCGTGCAGCACCGTCAGATCCTCGGTCGCGCCGTTGACCTGCACCCACAGCTCGTGCAGGCGGCGCGGGACATGCACCGTCCGGACATTGTCCCGAAAGTAGCGTTTGATTTCGCCGACGACGGTCGGCATCGCAAAGGTCGGGAACTGGACGCCGCGGTCCGGATCGAACCGGTCGATCGCATTGATCAGCCCGATGGTGCCGACCTGGACGACGTCCTCCATCGGCTCGTTACGGCTGCGGAAACGGGCCGCGGCATATCTGACCAGCGGAAGGTTGGCCTCGATGAGGGCGGCGCGGACCCTGGTGTGCTCCGGGGTGCCGGGCTCCAGGCCCGCCAGTTCCGCGAAGAGCACTTGCGTGAGTGCCCGCGTGTCAGCGCTACGGCTCTCGCGCGATGGAGCCTTGGGCGCAGTACGGGCCGTCACGGTCACGCCACCCTTTCCAGTGCATGTATCCGGCAAAAGCGGTCATAGCATCACAAGACATGTCCACTGTGCGCAAGCACCCCATAACGCCGTGTTGGGGGGAGAGTTGGCCGCTGGCGGGAGGTGCGGGAGCGGGGGATTTCCCGTACGGGGACCGGTGTGGGGACCGGCAGGGAGCGGGGTACGGCGAAGCCCCCCACCCGTACGGGCGAGGGGCTGGGAGGAGGGCCGGAGAGCGGCGTGCCGGGCCTCAGAATTCGTAGTCGGCGATCACCCAGGTGGCGAATTCGCGCCACTGTCCGGCGGCCGCCTGGTGGGCCGGGTGCTCGAGGTAGCGCTTGAGGGCGTCGGTGTCGGCCACGGCGGAGTTGATCGCGAAGTCGTACGCGATGGGGCGGTCGGTGATGTTCCAGCCGCACTCCCAGAACTCCAGCTCGGGGATCTCGTCCTCCAGCGCCTCGAACGCGCGGACGCCGGCCCGCACCCGCTCCTCGTCGCGGGAGACGCCTTCGTTGAGCTTGAACAGGACCAGGTGGCGGATCACTGGGACCTCCGTGCGGCGGACGAGGTGCGGCCGGTCGGGCGACCGGCCGGTGCGCCCGGGCGGGCTACTTGATCAGCTGGGTCATGAACTCGCCGACGCCCTGAGCTGCGGACGAGATGCCCTCGAAGCCTATCTGGACGAGCGAGGCGGCCCGCGCCGGGGACGTGATGATCGTGTAGAGCACGAAGACGATGACCAGATACAACGCGATCTTTTTTGCCTGCGCCATCGGTCCCGTCTCCCCTGTCCCCTGCGGCAGTCCCTGGATTCCCCTGCTTTTCCGCTGCACTCTGGTCCGGGCGCTCCCGGGGCGGGTGCAGTCGGGTGAGTGTAACCACAGGTGTTCGAGCCGGGCAGCCGGGAGGGAGCGCTCGGCGCGCGGGCGTGTCGCGGTCGGGGCGTTGCTGATCTGGCTTTTAAGGACCAAAGACCCGCCGATGGAGGCCGTTTGCCCGGTGGCCGGGGCGGAGTGCGGAGGCAGGATGGGGGTGGCCCGGCGGATCTGGCAGGAACCCGCGGGGCCGGGTCGGGACCCCTCTGCGGGGTCCGCGCCGCGCGGTTCCCCCTGACTGCGGCGCGGGCTGTGGGGTCCGGCCCCAACGGGGGGAGCGGCTGTCCCCCCGATGCAGCCGCTTCCCCTGACCGGCTGTCAGTCCCGCCGTTCCCCCCCGGTTCCCCGCGTATCACCGCAAACCTGCTGGAACCTCCTCTTCCCTCCTCGTATCTCTCCGTATCCCTTCCCGTGTGCAACCGCCCGCCGGGCGATCCGCGTCCCTCACCCCGTACGCCCGGCGTGGCGGCGCGCCGCGGGCGTGGCGTGGGTTGCGCGGGACAAGGAACGGACCACGGGGCACCGACGATGAAGATCGACTGGGACCGGCGTACCTGCGCGCGCCGCGGGCACATCACCTACCTCCCGCACGAGCAGGACCTGCGCGAGAAGCTGCACGCGGCCACCGCCCTCGGCGAGGCATGGCGCTGTCTGCGCTGCGGCGACTTCGCCCTCGGCGCCCCGCACGGCTCCGGCCCGGCCGCCGAGGCCCCGCTGGTGCCGCGCGGCAAGGTCCTGCGCGATCTGTTCATCCTGCGGTTCCTGGCGGTCGAGCGGGCGATCCGCGGCGTCTTCATCGTGCTGGCCGCGGTCGGGGTGTGGCAGTTCAGCAACCGCAAGGATGCGGTCCGGCGGTTCTTCGACGAGTACATCGCCGTGTTCCGCCCGGTGGCCCGGCACTTCCACTACGACCTGGACCACTCGCCGGTCGTCGGCACCATCCAGAAGACCTTCGGCTATCAGCACTCCACCCTGATGCTGGTGGCCGGGGCGCTGCTCGTCTACGCCCTGATCGAGATCATCGAGGGCGTGGGCCTGTGGCGCGCCAAGCGGTGGGCGGAGTACCTGACCGTGGTGGCGACGGCGGCCTTCCTGCCGCTGGAGATCTACGAGCTGACGGAGAAGGTCAGCTGGCTCAAGATCGCCACGCTGGTGATCAACATCCTCGCGGTGCTCTACATCGCGGCCACCAAGCGGCTGTTCGGGCTACGGGGCGGCCGCAAGGCCTTCGACGAGGAACGGCAGAGCGCCTCCCTCATGGAGGTGGAGACCTCGGCGGGGGTGCCCGCCGCCGCCCATAATGGCTGACGCCCACGACGACGACCCCAGGGGGAATCCCGCCATGTCCGACACCACGCATACTCCGCATACCCGTACACCTGCGCAGAAGCGCCGCCGGCCGGCCGCCGTCCTGGCCCTGCTGTTCGGCCTGCTGGCCATGAGCGCCGGCCCGGCCGTGGCCGCGGAGAGCGCGGCGGTGTCCCGCACCTCGGTCGCCGCCGCGCCCGCGTCCGCGCCGGAGTTCGGGCACCACGGCAGCCACAGCTCGTTCTCGCACCACTCGTCGCACTCGTCGCACTCGGGCCACTTCCAGACGGTCTCCAAGGAGAAGAAGACCTCGAAGTGGAAGAAGAAGATCAAGAAGAAGTCGAAGGGCTTCTTCAAGAAGCTCGGCATCATCGCGATCGTGCTGTTCGTGGTGTTCCTGATCATCGCCGTCGTGGTGATCTGGCTGATCGTCCACTTCATCCGCCGCGCACTGGGCCGCAACAACGCCTGACGGCGGACCAGCCCGCCAGGTGCTTCTCCCGCGGCGGCGCCCCGATCCGGGGCGCCGCCGCGCGGTGTTTACCGGCCGCCCGCGGCAAGCCAACTCCGCGCCCGCCGCGCCGAGTTGATGTCAGACCCCCCGCCTACGGTGTCGTACACGCACACGACCAGGAGGCAAGGCGTTGGACACCCCGCACACCCCCGGCTCCCCGCACACCCCCCATCCCTCGGCCACGAAGAGCGGCCTCCCCGACGAGAACACCTTCACCGTTCCCGAGGCCTGGCTGCCCGGCCTCCACCCCTGGCGCGGCGGGCCCACCGTGCCGGCCGCCGGGGTCGATGCCGGTGCGGTGGACGCGGCGCGGCGCATGACGGAGGAACGGCTGTCCTGGGTGGCGGGGCTGTCCGGGGATCCGGAGCTGCTCGAGGCGGCGCAGGCGCAGGTACGGGGTGAGCCGAGTCCGCTCGGTGCGGCCGTTGTCGCCGCCGTGGTCACGGAGGACATGCCATGGCGGGAGCGGGAGAAGGCGGGGCTGTTCGCCGATGCCTGGGCCGCGGAGCACGGCCTGGTGTTCGCCGCCGAGGCGACCGCGGAGCTCGGCGGGGTGTTCGTCGAGGTGAAGCGCCAGGACCGCACCAAGGACGTCCCGCACGCGGTGCGGTACCGGCGCGACGACGACCTCCGGTATGCCTCGTGGCACGCGGGCGAGCGCATAGCCAAGCGGGTGCGCGCCCTGCTCGCCGCGGCCGGCGAGGCGACCTACCGGGAGGCGGTCGAGGCGCTTGCGGACCGCCGCCGCGGCCCGTTCCAGCGCGCGGTCGCCTGCTATCTGGTGCCGACTCAGGCGGAGTGGGTGGACGAGCTGTTCACCGCCGCCGCGCGCTCCGAGCAGGACGAATATGTGGACATGGTCCTGAGCTCGTTGAGTTCGATGGAGCAGCTCGACGCATTCCGCGCCCACGACAACCGCTGGCACGACTACGGATCGGATGAATCCGTCCGTACCGCCATCGCCCGCATCGGTCCCGCCATCGTGCCGGCACTGACGGACATCGCCGACACCAAGAGCTACCGCAGCGAGCTCCTGTACGCGGCACTCGGCGCGCTGCCCACCGACGAGGCCCTCGGCTTCCTGGTGGCGCGGCTGGACCGGCGCAATGCCCACGCCGCGGTGATCGAGGCGATGGAGCGGTACCCCGTCCGCGCGCTGCGCCTTCTCGCCACCGCGGCCTCCGACGGCGGCCCGGACGTCGCCGCGTACGCCGCCGCCCTGCTGCGCCGGCACGCGCTGGCGCACCCGGAGCTCACCGCCGCCGTGCCCCCCACGCTCCCGGCCGCCGCGCAGGCCGAGATCGACCGGGCGGCGCGCGGCACCGGGTGGATCGACGACGCACCGGCGGAAGCCCTGCCGCGGCTGCTGGCCGACCCGCCGTGGACGCGACCGCGCCCGAAGGTGAAGCCCGCGGTCGTCAAGGGTCTGGTGGCGCCCGCCGACCCGGCCGTCGCCTGGGCTCCCGGCGAGCGGCAGGAGTGGGCCGGGACCACGACGTACTACGCGGAGTGGGACGAGAACACGGACTGGCACAAGCAGGTCGGCCGCTTCCGGAATCTGACGCTGCGCAGCGACAGGCACCCGGCACTCTTCCTGGGCGCGCCCGAGGAGCTCGTACGCCCGCTGCTGGCGGGCTGGCAGCCGGAAGCGCGGTGGGACGCCGCGCAGTGGATGCGGCCGGTCGTGGCCCGTTTCGGCGTGGACGCGCTGCCTGCCGCGCTGCATGTCGCCCGGCTGGACTCGGCGGCCTGCGGCGGTCTGCTGCTGCCGTTCGCCGGCGCCGAGGTGGCGACGCTGATGGCCGACTGGCTGGCGACGCGCAAGAAGGTCCGTCCGGTCGTCCACGCCTGGTTCCGCCGCCATGCCGCCGCCGCTGCCCGCGCCCTCGTCCCCGCAGCGCTCGGCAAGGCCGGCAAGGCGCGACGGCAGGCCGAGGCGGCGCTGCGGCTCATCGTGTCCCAGGGCGGCCCGGAAGCGGTCCGCAGTGCCGCCCGCGGTTACGGCGACAAGGCCGCCGCCGCCCTCGAGGTCTTCCTGGACCGCGACCCCCTGGACGTGGACCCGTCGCGCGTCCGCGACGGCGCCGGCTACCGGGACCTCCATCTGCTCCCCCGGGTCCTCCTGCGCGACCGTCGGCACGTCCTCCCCGTGTCCGCGGTCGGCCATCTCGTCACCATGCTGCTCATGTCCGAGCCCGACGAGCCGTACGCGGGCCTCGAGGTGGTCAAGGAGGTCTGCGACCCGGAATCGCTGGCCGGACTCGGCTGGGCCCTGTTCCAGCCCCCGTACGCCCTCAACCTCAGGCCGCCGTCCCCGGACGACTGGTCCCTCACCGCACTCGGCCTGCTCGGCAACGACGAGACGGTCCGGGGACTCACCCCGCTCATCCGCTCCTGGCCGGGTGACGGCGGCCACAACGCCTCGGTCGCCGGGCTGAATGTGCTCACCGCCATCGGGACCGACGTCGCCCTGACCCATCTGAACGGCATCGCCCAGAAGTCGAAGTACGGCGGCATCCAGCGCCGGGCCCAGCAGAAGATCTCCGAACTCGCCCGCGAACGCGGCCTGACCGCGGACGAGTTGGCCGACCGCCTCGTCCCCGGTCTCGATCTGGACGAGGCCGGCAGCATGACCCTCGACTACGGCCGCCGCCGCTTCACCGTCGGCTTCGACGAACAGCTCAGGCCCTGCGTCGCCGACGGGACCGGCAAGCGCCTCAAGACCCTTCCCAAGCCCGGCGTACGCGACGACCAGGACCTCGCCCCGGCCGCCCACAAACGCTTCGCCGCCCTCAAGAAGGACCTGCGCCCCGTGGCCGCCGACCAGATCCGCCGCCTGGAGCGGGCCATGGTCACCCAGCGCCGCTGGACCACCGCCGAGTTCCGGGAGCTGATCGTCGGCCATCCGCTGCTGTGGCACATCGCCCGCCGGCTGGTCTGGGTGACCGACGACGGCCGCTCCTTCCGCCTGGCCGAGGACCGCACCCTCGCCGACGTCCACGACGAGACCCTCACCCTCACGGACGCCGCCCGCGTCGGCATCGCCCACCCCCTGCACCTGGCCGGCACCCTCGACGCCTGGATGGAGGTGTTCGCCGACTACGAGCTCCTCCAGCCGTTCGACCAGCTCGCCCGCCCGGCGTATCCGCTCACCGACGACGAACGCACCGCGAAGGAACTGAAGCGCTTCGCCGACCGCACCGTGCCCACCGTCAAGGTGCTCGGCATGGAACGCCGCGGCTGGGAGCGGGGCACCGCCGAGGACAACGGCATCCAGTCCTGGATCTCCCGGGTGCTGCCCGGAGACCGTGCCGCCGTGGTGAGCCTCGATCCAGGCATCGCGGTCGGCCACCCCGACTACTGGCCCGAGCAGCGCATCGCCGGTGTCCGGCTCAGCGACGGCACCGGACTCGGCCGGCGTAGCGACACCCGCGAGCTGTCCTTCGGCGCCCTCGATCCGGTCACCGCATCCGAAATCCTCGCCGACCTCACGGATCTGACGAACTGACGAGGCCGACCGGGCCGGACGAAAACGAACCGCCCCGACCTGTCTGTGCAGGTCGGGGCGGTTCAGAAGCGGTAGCGGAGGGATTTGAACCCTCGGTGACTTGCGCCACACTCGCTTTCGAGGCGAGCTCCTTCGGCCGCTCGGACACGCTACCGAGAGAGAGCTTAGCCCAAGGGGGGCCGTGCGCCGAAATCGGATTACTGATGGCCCCCGGGGCGCCGGGGCGCCGACGGGGGTCAGCGGGCGCGGAAGAAGTCGGTGAGCAGGGCGGCGCAGTCGGCTTCGAGGACGCCGGTGATGACCTCGGGGCGGTGGTTGAGACGGCGGTCACGGATGACGTCCCACAGGGACCCGGCGGCGCCGGCCTTGGCGTCGCGGGCGCCGTAGACGACGCGGTCGACACGGGAGAGGACGATCGCGCCCGCGCACATGGTGCAGGGCTCGAGGGTGACGAGCAGGGTGCAGCCCGTCAGCCGCCATTCCCCGACGGCCTTCGCCGCCTCCCGCAGCGCCAGGACCTCCGCATGGGCGGTCGGGTCGCCGGTGGCCTCGCGCTCGTTGTGGCCGGTGCCGAGGACGGTGCCGTCGGCGGACAGCACAACGGCGCCCACCGGGACGTCTCCGGTCCCGGGGGCGCGGCCGGCCTCGTCCAGCGCCCGCCGCATCGGGGCGATCCAGGGGTCGCGCAGCGGGTCGGGTGCGGGGGAGGGACGAGGGTCGGATGGAGGGGTGGTCGGGGGGACGGTCATGTCACCAGTGTCGGGGACGTGACCCGGGGCGTCGGCCCGGCGTCGGCCGCCGGGCCCTGCCGGGATCACCGCACGGCTTCCAGGACCTCCGTGCAGCCCAGGGAGTCGGCGATGGTGGCCAGCGCATCGCCGTTCAGGGCGAGCAGCTCCTCCTCATCGACTCCGAGGTCGGCCAGGAGCCGGGAATCGCCGAGCGGGCCGTGCGCGATGGCCGGGCTCTCCGAGCCGTTCACCGCGTCGATGGTGTCGTTGTCGTCAGCGTTGTCGTCGGTTTCCGGTTCGCCGTCCTCCGTGCCGTCCAGATTGAGCGCGTCGAGGTCGTCCGCGTCGTCGTCATCGCGGCCGAGGAGCTCGTCGGTCAGCATCGCTCCGTACGAGCTCCTGGCGGCGACGGCGGCGTTGGAGACAAAGACCCGCGGGTCGTCCTCGCCGTCCACCCTGATGACGCCGAACCAGGTGCCCTCCTGCTCGATGAAGGCCACCACCGTGTCGTCATCGACCGCCGCCTCCCGGGCCAGGTCGGCCAGATCGGTCAGCGTCTCCACTTCGTCGAGCTCCGTATCGCTCGCTTCCCACCCGTCTTCGGTGCGCGCGAGCAGTGCGGCGAAATACACCGTGCCTCTCCCACCTGTCATAACGTCCGGGCCGGGCGGGGGCGACGCTGCCGCGCCGCGGGTCCCGCCCCTTCGGAATCGTGGCAGAAACATCGCGTTCGCGCGGGGTCTTCGGCGCTGCGTCGTGCGGAGGTTGTGAGAGATGTCGCTCACGTGCCGCAGCGCGAACGGGTGCGCAGGGCGCGGACGGCCGAGGCAGCGCGGGCAATTACCAGCGGCACTTACCAGCGGAATGTGCGCATCCGCAGGGCCTGGCGCATCCGCGCGGCCCGCGCCCGGCGCGGCTGGACGCGGTCCCGCAGCGCCTTGGCCTCATGCAGCTCACGCAGGAACTGCGCCCGGCGCCTGCGGCGGGCCGCCTCGCTCTCGGGGTCGAGGCCCCCGGGGGCGGGACCGGCGCCGGGCACCTCGTCGGGCGGCTGACGGTCGGGCACCTGCCCACCATCCACCCATCCGGGGGTCCGCCGCCAGTGCACCGCCGGACCCGGGTCCGCTACCGGGCGCCTGCACGGTGGGCGTCGGGGCTCCGCGGCTCGGTTACTGTCGTTGTCATGCGGATCCACGTCGTCGACCACCCGCTGGTGGCGCACAAACTCACCACTCTGCGCGACAAGCGCACCGACTCCCCCACCTTCCGGCGGCTCGCCGACGAGCTGGTCACCCTGCTCGCCTATGAGGCCACCCGTGATGTGCGCACCGAACAGGTCGACATCGAGACCCCGGTGACGGCGACCACCGGCGTACGGCTCTCGCACCCGCGCCCCCTGGTCGTACCGATCCTGCGGGCCGGTCTGGGCATGCTGGAGGGCATGGTCCGGCTGCTGCCCACCGCCGAGGTCGGCTTCATGGGCATGGTCCGCAACGAGGAGACCTACGAGGCGCACACCTACGCCACGCGGATGCCCGACGACCTCTCGGGCCGCCAGGTGTATGTCGTCGACCCGATGCTGGCCACCGGCGGCACGCTGGTCGCGGCGATCCGCGAGCTGATCAAGCGCGGTGCGGACGATGTCACCGCGATCTGTCTGCTGGCCGCGCCGGAGGGCGTCGAGGTCATGGAGAAGGAGCTGGCCGGCTCGCCGGTGACGGTGGTCACCGCGGCGGTCGACGAGCGGCTCAACGAGGACCGCTACATCGTGCCCGGCCTGGGCGACGCGGGCGACCGGATGTACGGCACGGCCGGCTAGCAGCCGTCCCCGATCACCACTCGGGCCCCTCGCCGCGATCGGCGAGGGGCCCGAGTGCGTGCTGCCGGAGCCGTCAGCAGGTGGCGGGGTGGGCGGGCCGCGGGGCCGGCCTGGCCAGCTCGGCCACGGCCTTCTCGGCGTCCTTCGCCGTGGTCAGCTCCTTGAAGCCGCTGCCGATGATCAGGTCGATATCGGTGCCCTTGCGGTTGTCGGTCTTCTGCTCGGCGCCCTTGAGCTGGGTGCCGAGCACCTTCAGCGGGCCCTGCGCGGCGGCCCTGGGGCCCAGCACTATCCCGGTGCCCTTGACCTGCTTGTCGTAGCCGGCCGGGGCATTGCCCACCTTGCCGATCTTGAAGCCGCGCTTCTCGAGCTCCTCGGCGGTGCGCTTGGCCAGTCCGCTGCGCGGGGTGGCGTTGAGGATGTTGACGGTCAGCGTGCCCGGCTTGGGCAGGGCCTTCCGCGCGGCGGCCTTGGCCCGGGCCTGCTCCGCCGCCTCCTCGGGCTTGCATTTCTTCTTGCCCGGGGCGGCCTGGGCCGTACCGGCCTTGCCGCCGAAAACATCGATGAGCTGCAGGGAACCCCAGCCGACCAGGCCGAGGGCGCAGGCCCCGGCCAGCAGGGTGAGGACGATCCGGCGACGGTGTCGGGGACGGCGCATCCGCGGGTACCTGTCGCCCGTGATGCGGTACTTCTTACCGCCCATGCCCGGGGGCGTCAGCATGCTCATGCCCGCAGCGTAGTGCGGGCCGCGGTCCATGCCTACTAAACGATCAGCCGGTGGTGTACAAGGCAACCCGAACAGGTCAATAAGGGCAGGGTCGTACGGTATTGCGGTACGGCATGACGGTACGGCCGGGGGCTACGGCAAGGGGGGGCGGCGTCAGTCCGCCGCAGGGCTGCCGTCCAGTTCGAGCACCCGGGCGTGCAGCACCTGGCGCTGCTGGAGGGCGGCGCGCACGGCGCGATGCAGCCCGTCCTCGAGGTAGAGGTCGCCGTCCCACTTCACGACATGCGCGAAGAGGTCGCCGTAGAACGTCGAGTCCTCGGCGAGCAGCGTCTCGAGGTCGAGCTGCTGCTTGGTCGTCACCAACTGGTCGAGGCGTACCGGGCGCGGGGCGACGTCCGCCCACTGGCGGGTGCTCTCCCGGCCGTGGTCGGGGTACGGCCGCCCATTTCCGATGCGCTTGAAGATCACACGGAAAGCCTACCGGGCCAGCGACTGCGGGCGCAGCCATGCGAGTCGGGAGTAAAGGCGATCAATAGCCGCAAAACAGGAGTGATCATGGGTGATGGCCCTGCAGCGGGCCCCTCTTCGGCCCATCGGAAATAGGCACGATCGGGTGAGTGCGGGCCCGGGTGTCCGGGCGATTGTTCGGTGGGGTCACCACTTCAGGGCGGCCGCGCGACGGGTCTGCCAGTAGGTGACCCTGGCGGTCTGCGGATCCACGCGGACCGCGGGGCCGCTGTCCAGGCCGACCTGGCAGGGGACGGTGTGGCGGGCCAGCGCGAGGCCGAACTGGGAGATCCGCTCCCGGCGGGCGCGGGTGCCGTCGGAGGTGGTGATCCCGGCGAAGGCGGTGTGGCCTGGGGCGAGGGTGACGACGGTGCCCGGGTTACTGGGCCCGATCGCCGGGGCGACGGCCCGCTGCCGGACGCCGAGCCGCAGGAGCGGGTACGGCTGGGCGGCGAAATCACACCGTCTGTCGGAGTTGTTGGTGACGCTCAGGAGCAGGCGGTGGGTCCGGTGCCGGACCGTACGGGCATGGAACCGGAGCATCTCGGGAGTGCAGGCGGCTCCCGGCGCCGGTGCCGGGAGCCGGGATGCGGCGGAGGGCCGCGGCCTGTCGTGGGCCCGGCTGCCGCCGCCGTCCTGGCAGGCGGTGAGGCCCAGCCCGGCGGCCGCGATGAGGGTGCGCCTGCGGCGGGCTGGTTGCCGCTGCGCGGGGCTGTTCGGCAGCGGTACCGGGCTTACACGGCTCCGCCGCTACAGCCCGGCACCTCCCCGTTGGGGGTGGGAGAAGACCGGTGGGGGTGTCCGTAGTCCCGTCCGTGCGAGCAGTGGGCAGATCGTGCGCGCCCCCACTGGCCTCCTCCACCCCCACCGTCGGGAGGGGACGGACCGCAGGACGAAGTCCGGAGGGCCGGCACCGCGGCCGACAACCAACCCCCGCCCGCCGCCGGGCGCAACGGCGAGAAGACACCGCGGCGCCGCAGACAACAACGTACGGCCCAGGCAAAGCGCAGCGGAAGCGTGGGGAGAAACTAGCCAACGCTACGGAGCAGCTTCTCGACGGCCGCCACCCGGTCGCCCAGCTCCGTCAGCCGCGTGTCTATGGCCTGCTGACCGGCCGTGACCTGGGCGGCGAGCTCGCGGTATTCCGCCAGTGCGGCGGCGTCGGCCCGATGTCGTTGCAGCTTGAAGTACGAGGTCACGATCGCCACGACCGAGGTGAAGGCGATCAAGAGGATGGCGATCGGGATGACGGTGCTGCCGCTCATGTAGGCGTCCCCTTACGGTCGTTCGGGTCGTGCGGGTCGGTCGGTCCTGACCGGTCTTCCTGGAGGGCGGCGAGGACGGTGGCCACGTTCAGCTTCAGCTCGAACGGGGCCAGCTCGAAGTACTTCAGCGCCTTGCCGTCCTCGGACAGTTCCAGCCGGCCCACGACCAGACCGGCCTTCTCCAGCCGGTCCAGGTGCATATAGAGGAGCGGCCGGGACATTTCGAGCCGGCGGGCCAGTTCGCTGACATACAGCCGGCCTTCGGCCAGTTCGCCGATCACCCGCAGACGCTGCGCATGCCCCACGGCGGACAGCAGGGCCAGCAGCTCTTCGCTGTTCATGGCCCACCTTCTTGCCGTTCCGGACGCCTGTCAGCGGAGGTTTTCGCATGTCTGGACGGACTGTCAAGCGAGGTCGCCGCGCTCTGTCCGCCACGATCTTACGGTTGACGGCTTCCCAAGACACCTGTAATTCTCGACTTACATGCGTACCAGTGGGGGGCGCGACGTGATGTCGAAGGAGCTGGGCAAGTGAACGTGGCTGTGCACAAGCCGCCGACCGAGCGGCCGGGGGGACGGTCCGGCAGACGGCCGGCCACCGTACGGATGGCGATCTGGAGCGCCCGCCATCCCTGGCGCGGAGTGGCCGTATGGCTGGCGTTCGTGGTGCTGTCGCTGGGTGTGGGGAGCGCGATGGGCACCCACAAGGCCACCGCCGACGACTACCGCACCGGCGAGGCGGGCCGCGCCGAGACGATGGCGGCCGAGGGACATCTGGGCCACGAACCGGTCGAGCAGGTGCTGATCTCCGCCCGCTCGGGCCCGCTGGACCGGGCCGCCGCCGATGCCGCCGTACGTGACATCACCGACCGGATGCGCAGGCTGCCCGAGGTCAAGCGGGTCGCGCCGCCGGTCCGTTCGGCCGACGGCGGCACGCTGCGGGTCGAGGTGACCCTGCACGGCGCCGACGCGGACGCCCAGAAGCATGTCGCGCCGCTCGCCGCGCAGACCGCGGCGGCGCAGCGCGGCCACCAGGCGCTACGGATCGAGGAGACCGGCAGCCCGTCCATCAGCGTCGGCGTGGACCAGCAGCGCGACGACGACCTGGCGCTCTCCGAAGCGATCACCCTGCCGATCACGCTGCTGACGCTGCTGGCCGTCTTCGGGTCGGCCGTGATGGTGGCGGTCCCGGTGCTGCTCGCGCTGACCTCGATCGCCGCCGCCGTCGGCCTGTCGATGATCGCCTCGCATGTGCTGCCCGACGCCGGCGTGGGCATGAACATCATCATCCTGATCGGCATGGCCGTCGGCGTCGACTACACGCTCTTCTACCTCAAGCGCGAACGCGAGGAACGGGGCCGCTCGGGCGGCCGGCTCGGGCCCGAGGCCCTGGTGGAGCTGGCCGCCGCCACCTCGGGCCGGGCGATCGTCGTCTCCGGCTTCGCCGTGATCGTCTCCACGGCCACCCTCTATCTGGCCACCGACATCATCTTCTCGTCCCTGGCCACCTGCACCATCATCGTCGTGCTGGCCGCCGTGCTCAGCTCGCTGACCGCGCTGCCCGCCCTGCTGGTCACGATCGGCCGCCGCGCCGAACGCCGCGCTGCACGCCGTGCGGCCAGGAACGGCACCCGGCGCCTTGCCAAGGACGGCGCCGAGGCCGGCCGGATCTGGAGCGCGCTGCTCCGCCCGGCGAGCAAGCACCCGGCGATCACCCTGTGCCTGTCGGTCCTCCTGATGCTGGGTCTGGCGGCGCCCGCCCTGGGCATGCAGCTCCGGGTCCTCAACAAGGACAGCATGTCCCGTGAGATCCCCGCCCTCCAGGCATACGACCGGCTCACCGCGGCCTTCCCCGACTTGCGCATCCAGCACCAGATCGTCGTCCGGTCCGCGCCCGGCGAGGCCGATGAAGTCGAAGGCGCACTGCGGGAGTTGGTGCGCCGCACCGAGCGGGACCCGCTCTATGCCAAGAACACTGCGAATGCCGCGGGTGCGAAGGGTGCGAAGGGTGGCGAGAACGTGGCGCCGGGGGTCCGGTTCTCGACGGACCGCCGTACCAGCACCCTTTATCTGTCCGCCCCGTACAGACTCAGCTCTCCCGAGGCGCTCGCCTCGCTCGACCGTCTCCGTAAGGACTATCTCCCCTCGACCGTGGGCAAGGTGGCCGGAGCCCGGTTCGCCGTCACCGGGGACGTGCCGCACGACACCGACTACCTCGCCCACCAGGACGAGAAGCTCCCCCTGGTGGTGGGGATGCTGCTGCTGCTCACCTTCCTGCTCACCGCCGTGGCCTTCCGCTCCCTCGTCCTCGGGCTGATCGGCGTCGTGCTCAACCTGCTCTCCGCCGCGGCCGCGTTCGGTCTGGTCGTGGTCTTCTTCCAGCACGGCCTCGCGAGCACCCTGTTCGGCTTCGATCCGGCGGCGACCTGCGCCATCGGCTCCCGGGTGCCGCTCTTCCTCTTCGTGATCCTCTTCGGACTCTCGATGGACTACCAGGTCTTCGTCGTCAGCCGGATCCGCGAGGCCGCGCTCGGCGGCGTACCGACCCGGCAGGCCGTCCTGCAGGGCACCGTCACCTCCGCGAAGGTCGTGACCAGCGCGGCCGTGGTGATGGTGACGGTCTTCGCCACCTTCATGCTGCTCCACCTCGCCGAGATGAAGCAGATCGGCTTCAGCCTCGCGGTGGCGGTCCTCCTGGACGCCTTCGTCATCCGGGTCATGATCCTGCCGGCGGCGCTGACGCTGCTGGGCCGGGCGAGCTGGTGGCCGTCACGGGGGATGCGGCGGGCACAGGAGCGGGTGAGGGACACGGACGGCAGCTCCCCGGTGAGCACCCTGGCTTCCCGCTGACCGGTTCACCTGTCCCTGACCGGCTCACTTCTCCTTGACCAGGGGAGCGATCATCTTCCGCAGGGTGTCCTCGTCGACCGCTCCCATGGTGCGGGCGGCGAGGCGCCCGTGCCGGTCGAGGACGAGCGTCGACGGGATGGTCTGCGGGTTGAGGCTGCCCTTGGGGAAGCGGAGCAGCAGCCTGCCGGCCGGGTCGGACAGGCTCGGATACGGCACCTTGTGCTGTTCCTCGAACGCGGTGGCCTGCGAGGTCTCGGCGTCCCGGGTGTTGATGCCGACGAACCGAACTCCCTTGTCCCGGCTGCTCCTGGCGACCTTGACGAGGCCGGGCGTCTCCGCGATGCAGGGGCCGCAGGTCGAGCTCCAGACGTTGAGCACGACGACCTTGCCCCGGTAGTCGGCGACGTCCAGACGCGTGCCGCGGGTGGTGGTCCCCGAGAGCTCGGGTGCCGCCTTGCGGTCGGCCGGGGGGACGGTGGCGATACGGTCCGCGCTCCGGCCGAAGCCCGCCCCGGAACTCGCGTCGCCACCGGAGCCGCCCCAACCGCAGGCGCTCAGGGCCAGTACGCCCGCGACGGCTGCCGCAACGAAGGCCGTACGACGGCGAGAGACAGGGGCAGTTGGGGCGGTTCGGGCGCTCATCTCAGCAGTTTTGCATGGCGGGGTTCCCGTGCCCGGGAGGGGTGCGCCCCTCCCCGGCACGGCTCCGGCGGCTCAGATCGTGGCGGTGTCGATCACGAACCGGTAGCGGACATCGCTCGCCAGCACCCGCTCGTACGCCTCGTTGATCTTGTCCGCGCTGATGACCTCGATGTCCGCGGCCAGACCGTGCTCACCGCAGAAGTCGAGCATCTCCTGGGTCTCCGGTATGCCGCCGATCATCGAGCCGGAGAATGACTTGCGCCCCGGGATCAGCGCGAACGGCGCGATCGCCAGCGGCTTCTCGGGCGCGCCCACCTGCACCAGGGTGCCGTCGGTGCGCAGCAGGCCGAGGTAGGCGTTGATGTCCAGATCGGCCGAGACGGTGTTGAGGATCAGGTCGAAGGAGCCCGCCAGCGCCTCGAAGGTGGCCGGGTCGGACGTCGCGTAGTAGTGGTCGGCGCCGAGCCGCAGCCCGTCGTCCTTCTTGCGCAGCGACTGGCTGAGGACGGTGACCTCCGCGCCCATCGCATGCGCGATCTTCACGCCCATGTGGCCGAGACCGCCGAGACCGACGACCGCGACCTTCTTGCCGGGGCCGGCCTTCCAGTGGGCGAGCGGGGAGTAGAGCGTGATGCCGGCGCACAGCAGCGGGGCGGCGGCGTCCAGCGGGATGGAGTCGGGGATGCGCAGCGCGTAGTTCTCGTCGACGACCAGGTGGGTGGAGTAGCCACCGTAGGTGGGCTGTCCGTCCCGGCCGACGGCGTTGTACGTGCCGATGTTGCCGGACTCGCCGGTGCAGTACTGCTGCAGGCCGTTCCGGCAGTTCTCGCACTCGCGGCAGGAGTCGACGAAGCAGCCGACGCCGACCCGGTCGCCCACCTGGTAGCGGGTGACCGCGGAGCCCGTCCCGGCGACCACGCCGGCGATCTCATGGCCGGGGACGATCGGGAAGTTCCCGCCGTCGCCCCACTCGGCGCGGACGGTGTGGATGTCGGAGTGGCAGATGCCGGCGTACTTGATATCGATCAGGATGTCGTGGGCACCCAGCTCGCGGCGCGGGATGGTGGTCCGCTCCAGCGGAGCCTTCGGGGCGGGTGCGGCGTACGCGGCGACAGAGGTGTGGGTGGTCATGGCATCGAGAATGCGTCGGCGCCGGGCCGGTAACCAGTGCCTCTTGAACGTAGGCAGGGCCTGCCTGGTTCCGGCAGGACCACCCTGGCCCGGGCCGCTGTGCTCACCTCACGCCGGTCCCCTCCGGCTGAGCTCCGGGGAGCCGGCGGCCCGCTCCCGCAGCACGCCGGCGATCCGCTCGCACCAGTCGCGCGTCTCCTGCTCGAAGCCGAGCCCGCGCAGACACGTCAGATACGGGCCGATCGGCGCGCCGTGCGCCAGGAACTCCTCCTCGGTCGCGGTGCCCCGCAGCCGTGCCAGCAGCTTGCCGAAGATCTCCACCTTGGCGTCGGCGATCCGGGCCCGCTCGGTCAGCTGCTCGATCACCGGCGCGGCCTCGATCCGGTCCACCGCCTGTACCTTCACCAGCAGATCGTCCCGGATGAACGACGGTTTGGACGCGGCCGCCGCAAACCGTTGCAGCTCCGCCAGGCCCGCCTCGGTGACCTGGAACAGCCGCTTGTTCGGCCGGGTCTCCTGGACCACCTGCCGGCCGGCGACCAGCCCGTCCGCCTCCAGCCGGGTCAGCTCGGCGTAGAGCTGCTGGGGCAGCGCATGCCAGAAGTTGGCGACGCCGACGTCGAACGCCTTGGCCAGCTGGTAGCCGCTGTACTCACCGTCGAGCAGCGCCGCCAGCACCGCATGCTTCAGAGCCATGTCCGGACCCCTCTTCCCCTGCTTCCTCTGCCGTCTTCCGCGCTCTGTCCCGCGCTCCCTTCCCATACTCAAGAATCTGACTAATCATGGCTCTGAGTGTGGGCGTATCGAGGATATCGAGCGTTCCGGGTTTGATCATGACGGCCGCATGAGGCGAGGAGAGGGCAGCATGGCGACGACTGAGGACGGGAACACCGCGGACCGCTTCCGGGCGGCGGTGGAGGCGCGCCGACTCGACGCACTGGAAGGGCTGTTCACGGAGGACATCCGGTTCTACAGCCCGGTGAAGTTCACGCCCTTCGAAGGCCGTCCGATGGTGCTCGGGCTGTTCGGGGTGCTGCTGCGGACCTTCGAGGACTTCCGGTACGTGGGTGAGCTGGCCGGCGGTGCGGAGACGGCGGGGGGTGACGCGGCCGAGTCGGTGATTCTGATCTTCCGGGCCACCGTGAACGGCAAGCAGATCCACGGCATCGATCTGCTGCAGTTCGACGAGGCGGGGCGGATCAAGGAGTTCACGGTGATGGTGCGGCCGCAGTCCGCGGTGCATGCGCTGGGCGAGGCGGTGCTGGCCGGGCTGGTCGCCGAAGGGCTCGTACCGCAGCCGTAGCGGGCGGCCGTGGCGTGACGTGCCGGGGCGCCGGCCTCGCGGAAGGTGCGGGGCCGGCGCATGGTGGGGCGGGCGGTGGCCGACGGTCAGTCGCTCACCGAGATCGCGGCCGCGGGGCAGATGGCGACGGCCTCACGGACCGCGTCGTGCAGCCCGGCCGGTGGCTCGGCGTCGAGGACGACGACGATGCCGTCCTCGTCGCGCTGGTCGAAAACATCCGGCGCCGCCAGCACACAGCTTCCGGCACCGCAGCACTTCTCCTGGTCGGCGTGAATGCGCATGGTCGTACTCCCAAGTGGTGCGGATGGACGGGGGGTTGGGGCGAGTGGGGCGGGCTACCAGGCGACCGGCAGCGCGTGGACCCCGTAGATACCCATGTCGTGACGGAAGGGGATCTCCTCGAAGGGGACGTCGAGCCGCAGATCCGGCAGGCGGCGCAGCAGCGTCTCGATGGCGATCTCCAGCTCGAGCCGGGCCAGCGGCTGGCCCAGGCACTGGTGGACGCCGTAGCCGAAGGCGACATGGCGGCGGGCGTCGCGGCCGACGTCGAGGGTGTCGCCCGCGGGGAAGACGTCCTCATCGCGGTTGGCGGTGTTGATCGTGCAGAGCACGCCCTCGCCCGCGGGAATCGTGCGGCCGCCGACGGTCATGTCCTCGGTGGCGACCCGCGGGACGCCGATGTGCACGATCGTCAGATAGCGCAGCAGCTCCTCCACGGCGCCCTTGACCAGCGACGGGTCCTTGCGCAGCCGGGCCAGCTGGTCGGGGTTGCGCAGCAGGGCGAGCGTCGAGAGGGACGTCATGTTGGCCGTCGTCTCATGTCCGGCGATCAGCAACAGCCGTCCCAGAGAGGCGATTTCGGCGTCGCCGAGCTCACCGCGCGCCACCAGCCGGCTGAAGATACCGTCGTCCGGCTGCTGCCGCTTGGTCTCGGCCAGCCGTGTCATGAAGGCGAGCAGCTCGTCCGACGAGTGGCGAATCTCCTCGGTGCTCGACCGCAGGCTGAGCAGGGTCTGGCTGTGCTCCTGGAAGAAGGCATGGTCGTCGTACGGAACGCCGAGCAGCAGACAGATCACCAGGGACGGCAGCGGAAGTGCGAACTCGGTGACCAGATCGGCCGAGTTCTTGCCGTCGGTCATCGCATCCAGCAGGTCGTCGGCGATGCGCTGCACCTCGGGGCGCATCGCCGCCACCTTCTTCACCATGAAATCGGCGGTGAGCATCCGGCGCACCCGGGCGTGTTCCGGGTCGTCCTGGCGGATGAAGGAGGGGGACTTGATGGCGAGTTCGCGCACGCCGGCGGTCAGGAACGGGAATCCGGGGCGGGTGGCATCGGCGCTGAAGCGGGGGTCGCCGAGTACGGTGCGGACGTCCTCGTGGCGGGTGACCAGCCAGACGGGGGAGTCGTCCCAGAGGGTGGCCCGGGTGACGGGCTCCTCGCGCCGGGCCCGGTCCACGCCGGGAGCGGGGTCGAAGGGGCAGCCGGCGGCCCGCGCGGCCGGGATGGCCAAGGAGTCCGGGTGCGCCACGGTCGCTTCTTGAGGTCGTTGTGCGGTCGTCATGCGGCTGTCCTTCCACAATCGGGATGCGGCGCCATTGCCGCGGTGGTGCATGTGCCGACACTCGCAACTTAATTACCGAAGTTAAGTAATTAAGCGGACTCACGGTAACCCCCGTCGAACAGGGGAGGGAAGGGTTGATCACGATCCGTACGAGGTTGGCTCAAACCGGACGCCGTCGGGTACGGAACGCCACCGGGCCGATTCGCCGCGCGATCGCGGACGACGGCTACGGACCGTCCGACCTGCGGCTACAGTCACCCCCATGCCGGACCCCGCACGAGACCAGGCCGATGAGCAGGCCGACGAACAGGCCGACGAGCCGGAGCGCGACCGGGCCGACGGGCTGGACCGCGACCGGGCCGACGGCCGGGGCGGTGGGCAGGACCCGACCGCCGCGCTGCAGAAAGTGCTGGCGACGCTCGCCTACCTGCTCACCCGCTCCCGGGCGCATGAGCGCCATGTGGCCGAGGCGGGGGTGACGGCGGCCAGATCCGATCTCTGGCTGCTGATGGCGCTGGAGGACAGCGGAGGTGTGAGCAGGGTCGGCGATCTGGCCGCCCAGCTGTTGGTCGAACCGCCCCATGTCACGCGTCAGATCGGCCAGTTGGAATCCCAGGACCTGGTCGAACGCACCCCGGACGAGCTCGACCGGCGCGCCCGCAAGGTGGCGATCACCCCGCACGGCAGGGCCACCCTGGAGCGCCTCAACCGCATCAGTCAGGCCAACTTCCGCGACGCCCTGGCCGGTTTCGACGACGCCGACATCGCCGCCACCGTCGCCGTACTCAACCACCTGGTGGCCTACGCCCGGGAAAAGCACGCACACGAGGACCGGCAGCGGGGACGGGGGGCGTAGGCCCGCCCCCGCACTCGGTCGCTCGTTGCGGGCGGCCGGCCGGTGTGCGTGGTCGGCCGATGCGCCTGGCTACTCGATCTCGACCCGGCCGCCGGGCCGGTCGCCGGTGGTGCCGGTGCTGCCGTTCTTGTCGTTGGTGTCGTCCGGGGCGCCGAGGTTGCGGCGGACCGAGTCGAGGATGGTCAGGCCCTGGCCGACCAGGCCGGCGGCGATCTCGCCCAGGCCGTCGGCGCCGTTGAGGACGTTGACATTGGCGCCCTGGAGGCCCGCCGACGCCTCCTTGACGATCTGCGGGAGCTGGTCGATCACCATCCGGTCCAGCGCGACGCGGTCGTACGAGGCCGCCGCCTCGGCCTGGATCTTCATCCGCTCGGCCTCGGCCAGGGCCAGCAGCCGGATGCGCTCGGCCTCCGCCTCGGCGGGCTTGACGACCTCGGCGACCAGTTGCTGCTGACGCAGCTTGGCGGCGCGCTCGGCGAGCTCGGTCTGGGCGGCCAGCACCTCCTGCTGCGCATGCGCCTGCGCCAGCGGACCGGCCTGCGCGGCCTGGGCCTGGGCGCGTTCGACCTCGGCGTTGTACTCGGCCTGGACGATGGCCGTCCGCCGCTGGTACTCGGCCTGATTACGCGCGGCCTCCTGCTGTGCCTCGACCGACGCCTGGGTGGCCTTGGCCTGGGAGATCTGCGCCTTCTGCTGGATGGCGGCCTTGTGCGGGGCCGACATCGCAGCGATGTAGCCGGTGTCACCGTCGTCGATCGACTGGATCTGCAGCGAGTCGACGATCAGGCCGATCTTCGCCATCTCCGTCTTGGACGTCTCCAGCACCTCGGTGGCCAGCTTCTGCCGCTCCGTGACGATCTCCTCGACCGTCATCGAACCGATGATGGACCGCAGATGACCGGCGAAGATCCGGCCGGTCAGCACCGCCATCTGGTCCTGGTCGGACAGGAAGCGCTGGCCGGCGTTGACCACGCTCTCGGTGTCATTGCCGACCTTGAACGCGATCACGGCACGCACCGTGAGGGCGATGCCCTGCCGGGTGACGCACTTCTCGGCGACCTCGGCCTCGCACATCGCCAGCGTCAGGAAGCGGACCTTACGGAAAACCGGCAGCACGAACTTGCCGTGGCCGGTCACCACCCGGAAGGGCGCGCCCCCCTGACCACGCTTGCCTCCCGAGATCAGCATGGCTTGATCGGGGGCCGGAACGCGGTAACCGAACATCCTTCGTCTCCTCAACCGGCGTCGCCGGGATCGCCGGTCAACGCCTCCAACGGATCAGCCCACTCAATGACGTCGACCTGGCGCGCGCCACGGGACTCGATCACGAGCACCGTCGCGCCCACCGGAAGGGGCTCGGCCGACCAGGCGACAAAGGCCTCGGACCCACCCCTGACCGACACCAGAACCTCACCGGGGCCGGCAACCCCGCGAGTGCCGATCAACAACACTCCCGTACAGCCGATCACGGCCTCATCCTGCGCCATCGGCGGCTGCCTTCCCCGTTACGTTCCTGGAATCCGACCATAGCGCTCTGCTGATCTCCGGCCTATCGTCGGGGCGCAATCGGCTCCGGTCAGGTCAGATCGTCGAGGGCTGCCAGGAGATCGGAGGGTTCGGCGCGGGTCTTGTAGTCGGTGTCGACGAAGGCCCAGCGGACGGTGGCATCGCGGTCGATGACGTAGGTGGCGGGTATGGGGAGCGTGTGCGGATGGCCGCCGTTCACGCGCTGGAGGTCGAACCCGAGCGACTCGTAGACGGCCGCCAGCTCCTCGGGCAGGTCGAAGCTGAGGCCGTACTGCTTGGCGGTGTCGCAGCCGAGGTCGCTGAGGACGGGGAAGCCGAGCTCATGCTTCTCGGTGAGGGAGAGGGACTCGTCGGGGATCTGCGGTGATACGGCCACCAGCCGGGCGCCGCGGGCGGTGATCTCGCCGAGCCGCTGCTGGAGGGCGCGGAGGGCGAGGTTGAAGAAGGGGCACCAGGCGCCGCGGTAGAAGGTGAGGACGACGGGGCCGTCGGCCAGCAGGGCATCCAGGGTCACCGTCGTGCCGTCCGCGGCGGGGAGACTGAAGCGGGGGGCCGTGCCGCCGACGTTCAGCGCCCGGCCGGCCTGGCCGGAGGCGGCAAAGTCGCGGTCGGCGCGCTTCATGACCTCGTGTGCGGCGGCCGGGATCTCGTGGGACCGGGACCGGTAGAAAGCGGCGAGTTCGTCGTTGAGGCTCATTGCGGCGGTACCTCCTGGGGTGTGGGGGCGGGTGCGGGGTGGGCGCGAAGGGGGACCAGGGCGCCCGCCACGGCCTCCCGCAGCGTGTCGGCGGCGGCGCCCGCGCGGGAGCGCAGATTGACGCCGTACGCCAGGGTCGCGAGCACGGCCGCCGCGGCGTCCAGGTCGACGGACGCGGCGAGCTGGCCGAGCCCGGCGGCCGTGTGCAGCGCGGAGCGCATCGCCGACTGAAGGGTCTGGTGGTGCGCGTCGAGCAGTTCACGTATCGCGGGATCGGCGCTCTCCGGCCCGGCGTGGGCATTGGTGACCATGCAGCCCCACCCGGCGACCGGGCCGGAACAGCGCACCCCGATCAGGCCCGTGAAGAAGTCCTCGATCGCGGTCAGCCCCGTGGGGGCGGCGGAGAGCGCGGCGAAGGCGGGTGTGGAGTGCTGCTCTATATAGCGGCCCAGGGCGGCGGCGTAGAGACCGTCCTTGTTGCCGAAGGTGGCGTAGAGGCTGGAGCGGCTCAGGCCGGTCGCGGAAACCAGGGCCTGTATCCCGGTGGCGGGCATGCCCTGGCGCCAGAAGACGCGTACCGCGTCGTCGAGTACGACATCGGGGTTGAAGTGCTTGATGTCCGGCGACATGGAGCCTCCCTACGTGATGCGAGCCGTGAGCCGTGAGCCGCGCGCCACGTCCTGCGTTGCCCGTTGCGCGTTGCGCGTTCCGCGAATCTTGGAACGTCCATTCCAAGTTAAGTGAACGGCGGCCAGTTGCCAAGAGGTTTTCGGTGACTGGCTGTTAAGTTCCCGATGTAGGTGAGGCGTTGGAGTTCTGGGCGGGCGCGTTGGAGCGCGCCGCGGCAGCCTTGGGCGGGGACGGCAGCAGGGGCAGCAGAGCTGAAATCGCCACCGCCAGCGCCAGGTTGAAGATGACGGCGCTGGTCAGCGCGTGCCCGTAGGCGCCGGTGTCGTGGTGTGCGGCGTTGCCCAGCGAGCCGTAGTAGAGGACGCCGATGATGGCCACGCCGACCGCGCCGCCCACCTGCTGGCAGGTGGAGAGCACACCGGAGGCCATGCCGATCTCCTGAGGCCTGACATGGGCCAGGACGGCGTTCAGCAGCGGTGTGACCAGCAGCCCGTTGCCCACGCCGACCAGCACCAGCGGCGGCGTCAGCGCCCACGCCGTCAGGCTCGTACCGGCGTTGCCGACCAGCACGATCGCGGTGGCGTATCCCAGACCGCTGACCAGTGCGCCCGCCTGCAGCACCCGGCGCCCGAACCGGGCCAGCCGTCCGGCGCTCACGCTGGCCACGAAGAACGCGACGGCGAGCGGCGTATAGACCAGCCCGGCGCCGAGCGCATCCATCCCCAGGCCGTCCTGAAGGGTGAGCGAGAGGATGAGGAAGAAGGAGTTGATGCCCGCGTAGGCAATGACGACCAGGGTGATGCCCACGGCGAAGGGACGCGTGCGGAGCAGCCCCAGGTGGACGAGGGGAGCGCCGCCCGATGCGGCCACCCGCCGTTCCACCAGGGCGAATGCGGCGAAGGCGAGCGCGCTGCCGGCCAGGCTGAGCCAGGTCCACAGCGGCCATCCGTACGAGCGCCCCTCGACCAGCGGCACGACCAGGAGGAAGAGCGCCACGGTCAGTACGAGGGCGCCCGGCAGGTCGAGGCGCCGGGCCTCCGGCGCGCGCGACTCCGGCACGCGCAGCAGGGCGAGGGCCAGAGTGGCCAGCCCGATGGGGACGTTGACCCAGAAGACCGACCGCCAGGAGGACCCGAAGAGGTCGGCGGAGAGGGTGGCGAATCCGGTGGAGAGCAGTACGCCGCCGAGCAACTGGCCGACCACGGTGGCCATGCCGATGACGGCGCCGAGCGCACCGAACGCCTTCGGCCGCTTCTCTGCCGGGACCAGCACCTGGATCATCGCGAAGACCTGCGGGAACATCGCGGCCGCGGTCAGCCCCTGCGCCAGTCGCGCGACGATCAGGCTGCCGGGGTCGGGGGCGATGGCACAGCCCACGGAGGCCAGGGTGAACAGGCCCATACCGGTCAGGAACAGCCTCCGACGGCCGTAGCGGTCGCCGAGCCGGGCGCCGGTGATCAGGGCGATGGCGTAGGTGAGTTGATAACCGGCCATGATCAGCTGGATATCGGCGGCGGAGGCGTGCAGATCGGCCTGGATGGCGGGCGCGGCGACGAGCACGATGAAGGTGTCGAGGACCGCCATGAAGGCCCCGACCAGAACGACGGCCAGGGCCGGCCAGGGGGATGCGGCCGGTTCCGCGGCCCGTTGTCCCGGGGGTTGCAGTGGGGCGGTGTGCGGACTCGCGGTCCGTTGCGAGGGGGTGTCCGATGGGGTGGTCCGGGTCATGCCGTAAGCGTTGTTGAGGCCCGGACGGAGATACAGAGACCGATTATGCTGGTGTTCCGGCTACCCCCTACGTCAACCGACGTGCACCTACATGTGCCTACGTGTAGCTGCGTGTAGCTACGTGCACGTGTGTGTACGTAGGTGTACGTGTGTGTGTAGGTGTACGTGTGTGTCTTACGTGTATCTACGTCAACTGCGCCCCCTGTGAGTGTGATGGCTGACCTGGAGCGACGGCGCCGCCTGGCGGAATTTCTGCGGTCGCGCCGGGAACGGATCACCCCCCGCGAGGCGGGCATTCCCGCGGGCCCCCGCAGGCGTACGCCGGGACTGCGGCGCGAAGAGGTTGCGCAGCTCTCCGGGGTGAGCGTGACCTGGTACACGTGGCTGGAGCAGGCGCGGGACATCACCGTGAGCCGTCAGGTGCTCACCAGTCTGGCCCGCGCCCTGATGCTCAGCTCCGTGGAGCGCCGCCATCTGTTCGCGCTGGCCGACGAGCAGCCCCCGGAGCAGCCGCCGGGCGGCGGGCCGGGACCCGCCCTGCAACGCCTGGTCGACGCGCTCGAACCGCACCCCGCCTACCTCCTGGACGCCAACTGGGACCTGGTCGGCTGGAACCGCGCCGAGGCCGGGCTGATCGGCGACCCGGCGCAGCTGGATCCGGCCGAACGGAATCTGCTCTGGCTGGTGTTCACCGATCCGGCCCTGCGCACCCTGCTCGTCGACTGGCAGGGGCAGGCCCGGGACCTGGTGGCCCAGTTCCGGGCGGACACCCGCGGGCAGTTCGGCATGCCCCGCTTCGAGTGGCTGACGGACGAACTACGGCAGCGGAGCCCGGAGTTCCGCACCTGGTGGGAGGCGCATGACCTCGCCGACTTCGGCAGCAGCCGCCGGGAGTTCACCCACCCCGCCGCCGGGGCGCTGACCTTCGACTATGTGAAGCTGGCGGCGCTGGACGCACCCGGCGTCAAGCTGTTCGCGTGTATGCCGGCGGACGCGGAGACGGCGCGGAAGCTGCCGGAACTGGTCGCGGTGGCCTCGGGTGCCCCGGTTACCGCCGCCGCCCCGGCCGCCCCCGCCGCACCGGCTGCCCCCACCCCCTCCGCCCCCCTCACGGCCTCGTGAACAGGACCCCGGACGACCCCGCCGACCGGTCCCTACGCGCGCCGGGCTCCGCCTCCCCCGGGGCCGACTTCCTCCAGCTGAACATCGGCGACGCGCCCGCCGGCGGACGCTCCGACTGGCTGGTCCGGCAGCTGCGGCTGGCGATCTCCGACGGCCGTCTGCCGGTGGGGAGCAAGCTGCCCGCCACCCGGGTGCTCGCCGCTGACCTGCGGGTTTCGCGTGGCGTGGTGACCGAGGCGTATCAGCGGCTGACCGAGGACGGGCAGGTCGTGGGCCGGGGGCGGGCCGGCACGATCGTCGTCGCCGCGCCTCTCGCGGCGCCCGCGCCCGTACCCGCCGACCCACCGCCGGCGCCGCCCCCCACCGCACCCTTCCTCGCCCCTCCCGGCCCGGACGTCTTCGACGCCCTGCGCACCGCACCGGCCCGTATCGACCTCTCGCCCGGCGTGCCCGACCTGGCGGCGTTCCCGCGTGCGGCATGGCTGCGCGCCGAACGCGCCGTCCTCCGGGACGCCCCGGCGTCCGACCTCGGTTACGGCGATCCCCGCGGCGCACCGGCCCTGCGCCGCGCCGTCGTCAACTGGCTGGCCCGTAACCGCGGCATCAGGGCGGACCCGGACGAGGTCCTGATCGTCGCCGGAACCGCACAGGCACTCGGCCTGATCGCCCAAGTCCTGCAACGGGACGTCCCACAACGGGACGTCCCGCATCGCGACGTCCCGCAACGCGACGGCATCTCCGCGATCGCCGTGGAGGATCCCGGATCGCTCGGGGCGCGCCAGCATCTGCGGTACTGGGGGCTGGCGACACCACCGGTCCCGGTCGACGATCAGGGCATCCGCGTGGATGCGCTCCGTGCGAGCGGCGCCCGTGCGGTCATGCTCACGCCGGCGCACCAGTTTCCGACCGGGGTGGTCCTGGGCGGCCGCCGACGCCGCGAGCTTCTGCACTGGGCCGCCACGGAGGACGGCCTGATCATCGAGGACGACTACGACGCCGAGCACCGCTACGACCGCCCACCGGTGCCCGCCCTGCGCGCCATGCTCGCCGAGCACGTCTGCTACGCGGGCAGCGTCTCCAAACTGCTCGCGCCCGCCCTACGGGTCGGATGGCTTCTCCCGCCGCCGCGCTTCCTGGACGCCTTCGTCAACGCCAAACGCTTCGCCGACCTCGGCAACGCCGCACTGCCGCAGTACGTACTGGCCGGCCTGATGGAATCGGGCGAACTGGAACGCCGTCTACGACTGCTGCGCACACGCCACCGCCGCCGCCGGGACGCGATGATCGCCGCGATCCGTAGGTATCTGCCGGGCGCGGTGGTGCACGGAGCGGCGGCGGGGCTGCACCTGACGCTCACCTTCGAGGGCCCGACGGACACCCCCCTCACCGATGCCTCCGGCGCTGACGTCCCCCACGCCAACATCTCCGACACCGACCTCGCCGCCGCGGCCCTCGCCGCCGGTGTGAAGGCCCATCCCCTCTCCTGGCACACCCAGCGCCCCCACCCACCGGGCCTCGTCCTCGGCTACGCCTCGAGCTCCCCGGCGGCCATCACCGAGGGCGTGTCAGTGGTCGGAGAAGTCCTCCGCCGTCTGTGAGGCCGCAGGCAGGGAAAGGCGGCGAATCCGCCGCTCGGACTCCCCGATCGCCACGTCGTTGATGCTCGCCTCCCGCCGCCGCATCAGTCCGTTCTCGTCGAACTCCCACAACTCGTTCCCGTAACTGCGCCACCACTGCCCCTGCGCATCCCGGCACTCGTACTGGAACCGCACCGCGATCCGATTCCCGCCGTACGACCACAGCTCCTTGCGGAGCGCGTAATCCCGCTCGCGATCCCACTTCTGCCGCAGAAAGGCCACGATCTCGTCGCGGCCGGTGAGAAAGGTGTCCCGGTTCCGCCAGACCGAGTCCTCGGTGTAGGCGAGCGCGACCCGCTCCGGATCGCGGGTGTTCCATGCATCCTCCGCTGCCTGCACCTTCTGCTGCGCGCTCCGCTCGTCGAACGGCGGGAACGGGGGCCGTGACGTCATGGCGATCTCCTTCCGGCGGACCTGACGAAGTACAGCGGAGAACGTTCGTTCTCCACTTCCGTCGACTAGCCTAGAGAACGAACGTTCTCCAGGAAAGAGGGAGCCGGAAAATGCATCAGGACGAACCCCGGGCCGAAGCCCAGGACGAGCCCCGCACGCGGATCCTCGACGCCGCGGACAAGCTCTTCTACGACCGGGGAATCCAGTCGGTCGGCATGGACGAGCTCCGCACCGCCGCCGGCGTCTCCCTCAAGCGCCTCTACGGCTGCTTCCCCTCCAAGAACGACCTCGTCGCCGCCTACCTGGACCGCCGCGACACCCGCTGGCGCACCGCCCTCACCGCATACGTCACCCAGCACGCCGCCACCCTCGAAGACTGCCCGTCGGCCGTCTTCGACTGGCTCCACGCCTGGTTCGCCACCCCCGACTTCCGTGGCTGCGCCTTCATCAACTCCTTCGGCGAACTGGGCGCCACCTCGCAGGCCGTGACCTCCGCCGCCCGGCGCCACAAGGAGGCCCTGCTGGACTACCTCACCGAGCTGGCCCGCGACCTCGGGGTACGTGAACCGGCGCTGCTGGGAGGCCAGTTGGCGCTCTTGGTCAATGGAGCGATCACCACGGCAGCCATTTCCGGGAGCCCGGACGCGGCGCGGGATGCGGGGGCGGCGGCCAGGGCGTTGGTGGCGGCGGGCCGGTAATCGCTGGGTAGTCCGTAAGCGCTTCCTTTCTCTGGGTCCTTTCTCTGGGCCATTTCTCTGCGCGACACGGCCGAGACTTTCTAGGGTCGTCGTATGAGCGACCGGGTGGGTGCATCGGGGGAATCGGCAGGTCGGACCCTGCGTGATTTTGTGGGGAACGAGGTCTGGACCGATCTGGTGGAGAACGCCGTCGAGCGCCGGCATCCGGCCGGGGCCACGCTGCTGCGCCAAGGGGAGCCCGGTACGCATGTGCTCGCCGTGCTCGGCGGAGTGACGAAAGTGGTGCGGCGCGAGCGGAACGGGGAACTCAACCTGCTGGCCTTTCGCGGTGCCGGCGAGCTCCTGGGAGAAGTCGCGGTGCTTGACGACGACGTACGGCTGGCGAGCGTCGAGGCACTGACCGACTGTGTGGTGGGGGTCCTGACCAAGGACCAGTTCACGCACTTCGCGACCCGGCACGACCTGTTCCCGCTGCTGGTCCGCTACGCACTCACCCGGCTACGGGAATCGGACCAGGCCCGCGGGGGCGGAGATGCGCTGGCCCGGCTGGCGGCGGTCCTTGTACAGCTGGCCGACCTCTCGGGGCATGCGCTCCACGGCCCCGATGAACCTCTCGAGTTGGCCCTCACCCGGCACGAACTGGCCCAGTATCTGCGGACATCACGCAATACCGTCACCGCGAAGCTGGCCGAGCTCGGGACCCGGTGCGTCCAGACCCGACGGATGCGCATTGTGATCCATGACCTGCCCGCCCTGCGTCGTACCGCCCAAACGCTGGGCGGCTGAATTCCGGTACGGGGACGGCGAATGTGATGCGCGCCACCTGCTATCCGCACTGAGGAAGCACACGGCAAACCGCGCTCACGCGATTCTCATATCACCGGTTCGACGCCCTGGTCGGGGCGCCGCGAACCGCGTACCGCACTGCCCTGACCCGTGTCCGTACCTGCCAACTGTCCAGAGGAATCGCCATGTCACAGTTTCGCCAGCCGCTGCCCGAGGCGTCCGCCGGGCCCCACACTCGCAGCCGTCCGCTTCCGCCGTACCGCGGCATCGTCGCCGTCGACGCCAAGGACTTCACCGGCTATCCGGCCATTGAGCACGGTGGGATCAGCCGCGTCATTCCGCAGCTGCTGGAGGAGTCGTTCCGGCGTGCCGAGCTCGGCCATGTGTGGGACGACCGCCGCTTCCCGAATTCGACCGGCGACGGCTATGTCTTCGGGTTCGACCCCGCCGCGATGCCCTTCTTCATCCATCCGTGGCTGAACGTTCTGCAGAGCGTCCTCACCGAATTCAACGTGAACTCCACCGGCGCGGTACGCATTCGGCTCCGGGTGAGCCTCCACATCGGCCCGCTGCCCGACTCGGGGCAGGAATACGACGGGAACGGAACGCCGCGCAACGACACCCACCGCCTGCTGGACTCCCGTCCGGTCAAGGCGATCCTGGCGTCGTCCAGCGAGAACATCACCCAGGTCGCCGCCATTCTTTCCGACCGCTGCTACCAGGACGCGGTGGCGAGCGGCTATACGGGCCGGCACGAGGACTACTTCATCGAGGTGCCCGCCACCGTCGAGGGCAAGCGGTTCGACCAGCGGGCCTGGCTCTATGTGCCGGCGCCTTCGGGCAGCCTCTACGACCGGCGCATTCTCGGCGAGCACGTCGTCGAGGAGGACCGGAGCACCCAGGCGGACTCCGACCGGCCCGCCCGTCAGGAGCCGCCTCGCCGCTCGGTGACGGTGACCCGGGCCGACCGCGGCATCATCAACACCGGCCGGGTGGAGGGCGGTCAGCACCTCACCAACAACGAGTACGACGTTGCGGGGGACTACGTGGCCGGGGACCACATCGCGGGGGACTCCGTCGGCGGACACAAGGTCGGCACCGTCCACGGCGATCTCGGCGACATCGTGCACGGTGACAAGCGCGGGGGCGGAAGGTGAGCACCGAGGACGAGACGGCGGCAGCGGCATCGGAGGCCGGGCCGGAGGCCGCGAAGGAGGCGGGGGCCGCAGCCGGGGACGAGCCGCCCGAGCCGGGTGACGCATGGGAGGACGCCATTGCCGACTTCCTCGACGCCTCGCTGGCTTCGCTGCCCCAGGACCGGTCGGTGCAGTTCGTCCACGCGCCCCAGGCCGCCATCAACATGGGCGCGCTCAGCGGGGGCCAGCATGTCGGTAACCACGGTGGTCCCGGCGAGCAGGCGGGGCGGCGGCTGGAGTCGCACGAGGGGCCCGTCTCGGCCCAGGAAATCCTGGAAGCCGGGGCCGGGTTCGCCGAACCCGCCTGTTTCGGCGCGGCACTTGGGGAACTCACCTCCCGGATCCTTTTCCTGTCCGGCGAACCGGGAACGGGCCGGCGTACGACCGCGCTCAACCTGCTGCGCCGCCACAACAACAACGGCATGGCCCTGCGCGCCCTCGACAGCGATCTGGACCTCTCTCGATGGAGCCCCAGGCGCGGCGATGCGCGCGGCTGTCTTCTGGAAGGCGTGCCCGACCGACGGTTCCTCAAGGCGGGAGTCATCGCCAGTCTGCGCAACCGGCTGCGGGACGCCGATGCCTGCCTGCTGATCGTGCTGCCGGACGACCCGGAGCTGGTACGGGACCTGGAACGCGATCTGCATCTGACCGTCGTGCGCTACAGCCCCCCGCCGCCACACGACGTCTTCGCCGCCCGGCTCGCCGATGCCGTACCCGACGCGGCCACGCGCAGCCGACTGCTGGCAGGGCTGGAGACCGACCTCCTGGACGAGCTGCTGGCGCCGCAGCTGGTGCCCGTACAGGTGGCGGAGCTGGTGACCGCGATCACCAGCGCCGAGGACGGCGGTACGGACGCCGGCGACCTCCGCGACCGGCTGAGCTTCCTCGCCGGGAAGGAGGTGCCCGATCTGCTCAAGAAGCTCCTCAACGACCCCGACGGGCTGGCCTTCCTCCTGGCGACCTGTGTCTTCGAAGGGCTGGACCGCCGGATCGTCCGGGACCAGGCGCAACGGCTGCTGGCGCGTGCGGACGGGAGACTGGACGCCGTCCTCGTGCCACGGGACGGGGAGGGCCCGGGGCAGGCGCAGCAGCCCCGGCCCAACCCCGACTTCGTCTTCCGGAGGTCGATGGACGATCTGCTGCGCACGGTCCGCGCGGAGTGTTCCCCTCGGGAGATCCGTGCCACCTCCGGCCACGACTACGCCGTCGAACCCGTCCGGTTCACCCGGCACCGGCAGGCGGAGGCCGTCCTCAGGTATGTCTGGCGGGAGTTCGGGCAGCTGCCGGAGCTGCTCACGGACTGGCTGGAGGGGGTGGGACTGGACGACGAGCTGACCGGGGCCGTCGGCCGCGTCATGGGGATGGCAGCGAGCTGGGGCGGCGGCCGCAGCGCACTGGCGCACATCCAGGCTCTTGCCACGTCCGACCACACCACAAGCCGCAAACTGGCCGTGCACGCCCTGGGCGTGGCGGCGGAGGATCCCGTCCTGGCCAGTGAGGTCAAATACCGGCTGGACCGATGGAGCAGGGCGCAGGGCTGGAAACTGCGCTGGACGGTCGCCCATGCCTGCGGCACGGACTTCGGTGCCGCCCGGCCGGAGCGTGCCCTGCGCCTGCTCAGCCGGCTCGCGCGGGAGCTGGACGACAAACGTGATGCCAAGGTCGACCGGGTGATGCGCCTGGCGCTGGTGAACCTGTTCGTGGGCGGCAGCCAGACCGCGGTCTTCCGGAGGCTGGCGGACTGGTCGGAGGCGGACGGCACGGAGGCCGGGCTGGCGTTCCGTACGCTGCCCGCCCTGTTCCGCAGCGGGGCGGAATGGTTCGCCGAACAGCTCATCACCGAGGGCGAGTTCGCGGCACGGACCGTCGATCTGATCCGCCGCACGCTCAATGACGAGGAATATTTCGGCGCCACGGCCGGGGCGGTACACAGCTGGTGCACCGCCGCCCTGTGGGACGACAACTACCACGCCGCTGTGGAGATCCTGCTGTTCGCCCTGGCGGAAGACCTGGTACAGCCGGACCGTCCCGCCACCGGCGTCCTGCGTTTGTTCGCCGTGCTCGCCCAGGACGAGTCCCCGGCCCTGCCCGGCAAGCGCTTCGCGGATGAGGCGCTGGAGGCCTGGCGGAGCGGCCGAGCGCCGCGCAGCACCACCGCACACCACCACCGGAGGATGCCATGACGGCCGAGCAGGCCCAGCCCCTGTACACGCCCGCCACCCACGCCCCCTGGCGGGAGATCCTGCGCCATCGCTGGTCGGGCCGCCACGACAGGGCGCTGGTGCTCAGCAGCCCGGACGGGGAGCACGAGGTGCTGTGGCCCCGACGGCGCGGGCGGCGCGGGCGTTCCCCGTACGACACGGCCGAGGACGAGGCCGTCGCGATGTGGGACCCCGCGGCCCGCAAGCTGCGGGGCGGCTACGACCGCGCCTACCACGTCTCGCTCGCGGAGCGCCCCGCGACCCGGGCCGTCCGGCTGCGCGACGAGTACGGGCCCGAGCCGGTCGAGGTGCGGCTGCAATGGTGGGTCCACGACCCGGCCCAGGTCGTACGGGCCCGGACCGGCGACGGCTGGGACGCCGTACGCAAGGACCTGGACGGGCGGCTGCGGGACCTGGAGAGCGCCTATGCGTCGGCCGGCCGGCCGCTGGGTGCTGCGGAGGTGCAGGAGCGGCTGGCCGGGGCGCAGGAACTTGCGGACTGCGGTCTCACGTACCGGGTCACGGACGTCCGCTCGCGCGATGCGGACGGCGAACTGCTGCTGGCGCCCGCGGGCGGCGGCGGACTGCCGCATGCCTGGACCGCCAGCCGCCGGGAGGAGTACGACTTCTGCCTGCAGGCGGTCCGTGGTGGCCCCGCATCACTCGCCGCCCTGTGGCTCCTGCGCCATCCCGACCAGGTCCCGGATGTACTGAACTGGGTGGCGGGCAACCAGGGCCTGGTCCGGGAGGAGCCCAACTGGCAGGACGAAATGGCGGGCTTGCTGCGCAAGCTGACGGAGGAGGAGCAGGGAGAGCTCTCCAAGGTCCTGCGGGACCGGCTGGTATCCCTCGGCCGTCGGGTGCCCCCGCAGAGTGAGCCGCAGGGCGGTGGCAGCGGCCGGCCGTGGGACCGACCGGGGCGGCCGCCGGTATGACCCGTATCTCTGTGCGTCGGCCCGCAGTCCGCCGACCCGGGCCGCCTGCGTCCCCGCTCCACCGGCTGCATCGAGCGCGCCGTGGCCGGCTTCCCCGGTCGTCCGCCGTCGCCGCCGCCGTCGCCGCACCGCAGCCGGAAACGCTGGCGGCCATGGAACGCTTCATGGCTGCCAACAGCGCCGAGATCGTACGGGCCGACACCAAGGCGGCCATCCTGCTCGGCTTCATCGGCGCAATGCTGGGCGCCTTCATGACCGTGACCCGGACGGCGGCGAGCGGTCAGGCGCCGACGCCCGGGTGGGCCGGTGTGCTGTGGTGGAGCGCGGTGATCATTGCGCTGCTGGCTGTCGCCAGCTTCATCTGCGCCCTCACTCCCCGGCGGCGACGGGGCAGACACCTCTCCACTGATGTCCCGGGGTACTTCGAACACATCGCACAAGGGCCGGACACGGAGCCCCTGAGCCGCGCATTCGAGCGGATGGCGCACGATCCGACCGGCCCGCTGCTCGCCTCGCTGCAGACCACCAGCGAGATCATCCGCGCCAAGTACCGCTGGATCGAGACCGGCATCGTGCTGGTGCTGGCCGCGCTGCCGCAATGGGCAGCGGTGCTGCGGACAACGCTCTGAGCTCCGGGTATCCGTGCCCCGGTAGCTGCCCCCGGGTGCCGATCGTGCGCCCTTACATGCCGTTCCTGGAACGGCCTATGGTCATTGCTCCGCTTGGGAGGGACGAGATATGGCGGCAGGTGGTTCGGCGTCGCGGCGGGCGCAGGAGGCGCGACGGCAGGAGCGGCGGTTACGCGAGCAATGGCAGGCCGCCAGGCAGGAAGCCCGCCGGTGGGAGGCGGCGAGCGAGGGGGAGCAGCAGGTCGCGGCGCAGCTGCTGGTGTTACGGGAGCAGGGGTGGCGGCTGCTCGTCGACCGGCACTGGCCCGGTACCCGGGCGGCCAATGTGGACATGCTGCTGATCGGACCCGGCGGGGTCTTCGTCATCGACGTCAAGAACTGGCGTGCAGCTCCGGAGATATGCGACGGGCGGCTGATCGCCGGGGGAGAATCACGGGACGCGGATGCCCGCAAGCTGACGGCCATGACAAGGACCGCGGAATCGGCGGTGGCATCGCTCGGGCTGTCCCCAGTGGCGGTACGCCCGGTCATGGTGTTCGCCGGGCGTCGGCTGGACGTTGCGCTCGGCAGGATCCGGCTGCTGGGCGAACACAACATCGGGCCGGCACTGGTGCGCGAACGGGGCAGACTGTCCGCCGCGTCGGTACGTGCCATCGCCGACCATCTGGAGCGGGTGTTCCCCGAGTACGAGGATCCGGGCGCCACGCCCTCCCCGCAGCGGCCCGACCACCCACAGGTGCCGGTGGCCGACGGGCTCTTCGACCTCGACGGGCTGGTCGAGGCGACGCTCGACGAGGCCCGGCAGGCGCCCATCGAGCAATGGATGACCTTTCTGCATCCGGATCAGGTCGCGCTGGTACGCCGTAACTGGGCCGGGCCCGCGCGCATCAGCGGCCCGGCGGGCACCGGCAAGACGGTCGTCGGACTGCACCGCGCGGCTCACCTGGCGCAGCGCACCAACGGCCGGATTCTGTACGTCACCTTCGCCAACAACCTGCCCCGGGTGCAGGCCACCTTCCTCAAGTCCATGGCACCGGCCACCGCGGACCGGATCGACTTCCGCAGTCTGCATTCCTGGGCGCAGGAGTATCTGCGCGCACGAGGTGTGTCCGTCCGCCTCGACAAGAACAAGGCGGAGACTGCCTTCTTCCGTGCCTGGACGCGGGCAGGGCGAGGCAGCTGCCTGGAGGAGATCGACCCCGTACCGCACTACTGGCAGGACGAGATCAACTGCGTCATCAAGGGCCGGGGCATCACCAGCTTCGACGAGTACGCGGCGGTGCCCCGGCGCCGCCGCCGCTCGAGCCTTCGGCGGCCGCACCGGCAGGCGGTCTGGAAGCTGTACGAGGAGTACGAGTCCTACCGGGCCGGCCGCGGCGTACACGACTTCAATGACGTCCTGGCCCTGGCTCTGGCGGAGGCGGCCAAGCACTCCGGTCCGGCTCCCTACACCGCCGTGATCGTGGACGAGGTGCAGGACCTGACCCTGGTGGGGGTACGGCTGCTGCATGCCCTCGTCGGTAACGCTGCCAACGGCCTACTGCTGATCGGCGACGGCCAACAGGCGGTGTATCCAGGCGGTTTCCGCCTGTCAGAAGCCGGGATCGATGTCCGCGGTGACCGCGGCCAGGTGCTCCGGGTCAACTACCGCAACAGCAAGGAGATCCTGGACACGGCCCTCGGGGTGGTCGCCGAGGACACCTTCGACGACATCGACGGCCTGCGCACCCCCGGCCGCCGCGATGTGGACCTGACGTACTACGACGGGCAGGTGCAGTACGTGGTCAAGCCCACGGAAGCCGAGCACGACCGTGCCCTCCTGGACGCGCTGCGCGCACTGTCACCGGAGCAACAGGCCGACACCGCCGTGCTGTGCCCGTCGAAACGAGCCATCGAGCGCTGCCACCGGCTGCTCACCAAGGAGGGCATCCCGGTGTGCTCGCTGGAGCATTACGACGGCCACCCGGTCGAGGCGGTGAAGCTCGGCAGCTATCGACGGGCCAAGGGCCTGGAATTCAAACGGGTGTATCTGCCGCGGCACGACGAGGGCCTGCACGACAGCGGCCGCCTTCTCGGCACCGGTCTGTCGGATGACGGACAGGTACCCATGGACCGCCTTCCGGAGACCGCGCGAGAACGGGCCGAACTCGCCCGCAGTCAGCTCTTTGTCGCCATGACGCGCGCCCGCGACGTCCTGTGGCTGGGCAGTGTCGTGCCGGATGACGGCGCCCGACCGAGCGATTCGCCGCCTGGCGCGCGGTAACGCGGGCGGAGTGCGGACGGCCGGCGCAACTGGGGACCGCGGTCCGGTGTTCCTGAGTACGCGGGCTCATGTGCGGGTGGCGGCCCCGCGGCTTGGCTGACGTGCATGACCTCCTACATGCCACCTCCCGGTATGCCGGCCACCACCATGGACGACCGCCACTGGGGAGCATGGATCGCGCCGTGCATCGCGACCATCGTCACCGTGATCGTGGCACCGTTCGCCTTCACGGTGCTCATGCTGTCGCCGATGGCCTGTGATGCGTGCTCAGCCACCGAGCAGGACGACTTCAACGTCCTCTTCTGGTCGTTCGCGGCCGGGCTGGTCATCCCCGTCGCTCTTCTTACGGCCAGCTGGATCCTGCCCTGGCGCAGGCAGTACGTCGCCGCCCGCATCATCCTTGCGGTCCTCGCGCCAGGCTCCCTCATCGGCCTGCTCCTGCTCTTCATCCAGCTGCTCGGCTCCGTTCATTAGTACGGCAACGGCCCCTGCGTTCGTAGCGGCGGTGCGGGCAGCGACGACCGAAGACGATCATGGACATGCTATCTTTTGTCCGATCAAGATCGTCTTGGTCGGCTTCTCTGCTCACACAGGAGTAGTTGTGACCTTTGCAGTACGGGGGAAGAACACCCGCAAGCGCGCCTTCGCGCTGACGGGCCTGGTGCTCGCCGCCGCCATCGGTGGCGCGACGCTGTCCACGCCGGCCTACGCCGACGACGTCTACGGCCACTGCACCGGGGACGGTGTGCGCATCCGCTCCACCCCGAGCACGTCGGGCGCGGTTCTCGGCCTGTGCTACACCGGCGAACGGCTGGCGCACCGGGACGTCTCCAGTGACGGCCAGTGGGACAAGGTCTACGACGTCGACAGCGGCGTCTCCGGGTGGATCTCCCACGGCTACTTCAGCTGGTGATCCACCTCTACTGAGACCACGGTCGGAGCGGTAACGGGCTGCGAACCGCGGTCAACCAACCGGGGGGTTCTGGTGCCGGCGCCAGAGCTCCCCGGAGTTGTCTCGGCGTCAGGCTACGAGCAGTCATCGGCTGCCATCGTCAGAGGCGCACCGAACCCCTCCCGCAGTTCGTCCGTACGCGGGCAAGTCGGCTGCGTGCGGCCGGCCAGCGGGAGAAACAGCACCGGCCGGGCCGACCACTCCACCCAGGCCCCGCCCAGTTTGAGCCCCAGCCCGCAGGGCTCGCCCCGGTGGAGTGCGGCCATCGCCCCGAGCGGCTTCTGCCGTCCCATCCGGTCCAGCGCCCGCAGCCGCTCCCGTTCGGGCAGCCCGAACGCCATCCGCCGCGCGTCCGCGTTGATGCAGCGCACTGCCGGTACGGCACTGGTCGTGGTCATGACGGCCCAGGAGACGGGCACCTCCGTATACAGGGACGAATAAACGAACCGCTCACACCAGTAGCCGGGGAGGAGGGTGAACGGGCCCGGTGTCACGCCGCCAGCCATGCCGCCTCCTGACTGTGCCGCGCTCCGGTGCCGTCCTCGGCCCGTACGGCGAGGACGTACGTGCACCCGTCCCCGTCATCGGCGGTGAGCCTGAACGGAAAGTCGGCCGCGAGCCCGTACAGCGTCCACTGGTACTCGCCCTCGTCCCCCAGAAACACTTGCGCACCGCGCCGTCATACGGAGCGCCTAACTGGACGGCCACCTGCTCGGCCCGCTTCCGTAGCCATCCCAGGGCCCGGCCGGGGGAGGCCGACATGATGCCGCCGAGGTCGAAGGCGGTCCCGTCCGGACACAGGACAACGACCGACGCCCGGTAGATCACCGCTACCGGCACCTCAACCCCCTTACAGTGACGGCCACTTCCGCCCACACGGTCTTTCCGGTGGCGCGCCGGTCGACGCCCCAGCCGTGCGCCAAGGCGTCGACCAATACCAAGCCGTGACCACATTCCTTGTCCTCCTCGGTGTCTCGGTTCATCACGGGTTGCTCGTCGCTCCCGTCCCGCCCCGCCAGCCGGAGCCGTCCATCGACGAGCGCGAAGCGGATGCCGAGCGGTGTGGCGCCGGGTGTGGACGCCTGCACCGCATTGGTGACCAGCTCGGACAGCAACAGCTCTGCGATGTAGGCCAGTTCTCCGCCGATGTGCCAGACCCGCAGATGCCGTCTCAGCTCCTTGCGGGCCCACCCGACGCTCCGCCCGTCAGGGGGGTAAGCGGTATGCCACGGCGGGAGGTGGGGTGGGGGTGGTGAGAGCAGGTCGGGCGCGTGCGGACATGGCTATCCCCTTGGTGCGCATGACGGAGCGTCAAGATCACCCAGCCGTAACGGTTACGAGACGCTGTGTGATCGCGAACTAGACTGCTCCGGACTCGCCTGAAATGCAACTGTCCAATTGGAACTTGTCCCAACATCGCATGCAGGGGCTAGTGTTCTGCTCACGGATGTGTTGAGAGGGGGGCCGCATGGCCGGAGCAAGTCCACCGGTTTGGCGTCGCCGCCTTGCTGCGAAGCTCGTCGAGTTCAGAGAGCAGGCGGGGAGGAGCCCGGAGGAGGCGGCCGAGCGCATCGGGTGCCACCGGACGAAGATCAACAGGGTTGAGAACGCACGCCTTGGGATCTCGCTGGGTGAGCTGCGTGATCTGCTGACGTTCTATGAGGTGGACGATCCTGACGAGGTCGACGACCTGGTGTCACTGGCGAGGCGCAGACGAGAGCCTGCGTGGGTGCGACGCGCGGCGCTCGTGCGTCCGTCGATAACGGACCTCATCCACTACGAGGAATCGGCGGCCTGCATTCGGTCCTTCCACAACACCCTCATCACGGGGCTTTTGCAGACCCCCGACTATGCGCGCGCCGTGCTCTCCACTCGTCCCTCAAACCTTGGGCACGAGGGGATGGAGGCCTTGTTTGAGGCACGCATGAAGCGGCAGGAGGTGTTGGAGCGCGCCGACCCACCTCGCTTGTACGTGGTCGAAAACGAGGCGGCACTCCGAGTCCAGGTCGGCGGTCGCCAGGCGATGCGTAAGCAACTGGAGCACCTGGAGGCCATGGCCGGTCACCCTTCGGTTGAGATAAGAGTCATCCCAGACCGAGCCGGGGCACACGCCGGGCTGACCTGTGCGTTCGTGCTCTTCAGCTTTCCCAACCCCACCTATCCCGAGGTGGTGTCAGTAGAGCACCGTACCGGGATGCTCTACATGGAGGCTCAGGAAGAAACGGCCCAGTATGCGGTCATCTTCGATTCGCTCCAGTCGGTCACCCTGAGCCCGGCTGACAGTGTCGAGTTGATCGCCGAGGTGCGGCGAAGCATGTAGCAGCACGGAAATAAGAGAGGCTACGCATGATGAACACCCCCTTCGAAGCGGCTACCTGGCGCAAGAGCAGCTACAGCGGGGACGGAGGCGACTGTATAGAGGTCGCCGACGGCTTCGCCGGTGTCATTCCCGTACGGGACAGCAAGGACCCCGCTGGCCCCCACCTCGTCTTCGGCCCCGCCGCCTGGGCCTCCTTCGTGGAGACGCTGAAGGCCGACTGAGGGCCCCTCGGGGGTCAGCAGCACTGCCAGAGGAATCGGCCCTCTTTGCCGTCCGGGGAGGATGTCCGTGGCCGGGTCCTGCCGCAGGGCCCGGTGTCAGTGCCAGGCGCCGTACGGCAGAACCCTCGCTACGGGGGCTCCTACGCCAACGCCCTCCGCAACCCCGCCAACGCTCCCTCCAGTTCCTCCCGGGTGATGGTCAGGGGCGGGGCCATGCGGATGGTGGAGCCGTGGGTGTCCTTGACGAGGATGCCTTCCTGGAGGAGGCGTTCGCACAGGGTGCGGCCGGTGCCGAGGGAGGGGTCGATGTCGATGCCGGCCCAGAGGCCGCGGGTGCGGAAGCCGGTGACGCCGTGGGTGGACAGGTCTTCCAGGCCGGCGCGGAGGACCTTGCCGAGTTCGGCGGCGCGGGCCTGGAATTCGCCGGTGGCGAGGAGGTCGATGACGGCCGAACCCACCGCGGCCGCGAGGGGGTTGCCGCCGAAGGTGGAGCCGTGCTGGCCGGGGCCGAGGACGCTCATCACCTCGCGGCGGGCCACGACGGCGGAGACGGGGACGATGCCGCCGCCGAGGGCCTTGCCGAGGAGGAGGATGTCGGGGGTGACGGATTCGTGGTCCATGGCCAGGGTGCGGCCGGTGCGGCCCAGGCCGGACTGGATCTCGTCGGCGATCAGGAGGCAGTTCTCGCGCCGGGTCAGATCGCGCACGGCGGTGAGGTAGCCGTCGTCGGGGATGCGGACGCCCGCTTCGCCCTGGATGGGTTCGATCAGGACGGCGGCGGTGGTGGAGTCGATGGCGGCTTCGAGGGCGGGGATGTCGTTGTAGGGGACGACGCGGAAGCCGGGGGTGAAGGGGCCGAAGCCGGCGCGGGCGGTGTCGTCGTCGGAGAAGCTGATGATGGTGGTCGTACGGCCGTGGAAGTTGCCGGACGCCACGATGACGGTGGCCTGGTCGGCGGGGATGCCCTTGACGTCGTACGCCCATTTGCGGGCCACCTTGACGCCGCTCTCGACGGCCTCGGCGCCGGTGTTCATGGGGAGCACCATGTCGAGGCCGGTCAGCTCGGCCAGGCCGGCGGCGAACCCGGCGAGGCGGTCGTGGTGGAAGGCGCGCGAGGTGAGGGTGAGCTGGTCGAGCTGGCGGTGGGCGGCCTCGATCAGGTCCGGGTGGCGGTGGCCGAAGTTGAGGGCCGAGTAGCCGGCCAGCATGTCGAGGTAGCGGCGGCCTTCGACGTCCTCGACCCAGACGCCTTCGGCGCGCGCGATCACCACGGGGAGGGGGTGGTAGTTGTGGGCGAGGACCGGGGCCTCGGACTTGATCAGCTCGGCGGACGAGCGGGGGGTGCCGGGGCGGGCGATACGGGCGGGTGCGGTCATGAGCGGATCTCCTGAGTGCAGCATTTGATGCCGCCGCCGGCCTTGTGGAATTCGGAGAGGTCGACGGGGACGGGGACGTAACCGCGCTCGGTGAGCTGGTCGATGAGGTCGGTCGCGCCGGGCGCGATGAAGACGTGGCGGCCGTCGGAGACGGAGTTGAGGCCGAAGGCCATGGCGTCGTCCCTGGTGGCGAGGATCGCGTGGGGGAAGAGGCGCTGGAGGACCTCGCGGCTGCCGGTGGAGAACGCCTCGGGGTAGTAGGCGATGGTCGGGGCGTCGTCGTCCGGTCCGGCGCTCCCGGCGGGCTCGTCGAGAACGAAGAGGGCCGTGTCCAGGTGGTAGAAGTACGGATCCACCAGGCGCAGGCCGATCGTCGGTACGCCGAAGAACTCCTGCACCTCGGCATGGGCATCGCGGGTCGTGCGGAAGCCCGTGCCGGCGAGGATGTAGCGGCCGGCCGGTACGAGATCGCCCTCGCCCTCGCAGATCGACTCCGGCTGGTAGACGTCGTATCCCGACGCCTTGAACCACGTCGCGTACTCGGTGGACTCCGGGCGGCGCTGCGGCGCGTGGAAGCGGGAGCCGAAGACCTTGCCGGAGAGGGTGAGGGCGGAGTTGGCCGCGAAGACCATGTCGGGGAGGCCGGGGACCGGGTCGACGGTCTCCACCTGGTGGCCGTGGTCGCGGAAGGTGTGGATCAGGGTTTGCCATTGGCGGGCCGCGAGGGCGGCGTCCACCTGGGCGTCGTCGCGCATCCAGGGGTTGATGGCGTAGTGGACGTCGAAGTGTCGGGGTTCACAGACCAGATAGCGCCGGGTGCGCGGCGCACGGCTCGTCGGCACAGAAGCATCCCTTCGCTTCCTGCGCGGTGTGCAGGTGGGGCGGATGAACGGGGTGCCCGGAGATGAAGAGGTGACCGAGGGGTGATGGGAGGTCACTGATCGTCACTCGGGCGACTTCCACGGTACGGAGCGCCCGATTCCGGCCACAAGAAACGAAGGCTGCTTATCGGTGCAGGAATGCTGCGTATGAGGGGCTGTCAGCGCTGGATTGCTGCGCTGTCGGGTGCGGCTGCGGGCGTGGCGGGGCGGCGTGCGCCCGCTTCCGGGCTGTCCGGGAGTAGATGGGACAGCACCATGTAGCTGATCGTCTTGCGGATGAACGGCTCGGTCCTGATCCGCTCCAGGACCTCCTCGAAGTGCTCCACGTCCCTGGCCCTGACGTGCAGCAAGGCATCGGCGCCGCCGGTCACGGTCATCGCGGCGGCGATCTCCGGGTGGTTGCGGACGACCTCCGCGAGGCGGCGGGGCGGTGCGGCGCTGTCGCAGTACACCTCGACGTAGGCTTCGGTGAGCCAGCCCAGCGCGGCGGGTCGCACGGTGGCGGAGAAGCCGGTGATCACGTTGGTTTCGCGCAGCCGGTCGACCCGGCGTTTGACCGCGGTGGACGACAGCCCGATGGCCGCGCCGATCTCCGCGAAGCTGGCCCGTCCGTTCTCCGTCAGGGCCGCGACGATCTGGCGGTCCAGTGTGTCGAAAGGGGCGGCTTTGTTGGGCATGGCGCCACCGTAGCGACCCGTGGGGCGGTGCAGGGGGTGGCGTTGCGCCCGCCCTCGCCCGCAAACTCGCAGGTGATACATCGATGCAGGTCAGATGGGGTGGCGTAACGTCGCCGCAATCTGCGGTGCCTAGCGTCGGTGGGCGTGGATGGCTGTGCGTGGCCGTGACATGGGTGGTGGGCGAGGAGGCTCTGTGGGTGGTCCGAAGCCGGGGGACGGGGACGCGTACGGGGACGGTGCGGCGGCCGGCGAGTCGCTGACGCGGGCCGACCGGGCCCGGCGGGTGGCGCATGTGCTGCGGCGGCAGGTGTTGCGGGGGGCGTTTCCGGGCGGGGTGCTGCCGGACGAGCGGGCGCTGATCGCGGAGTTCGGGGCGTCGCGGAACACGGTGCGGGAGGCGCTGGGGCTGCTGCGCGACGAGGGGCTGGTGGTACGGCGGCGGGGTGTGGGGACGGTGGTGGTCGGGCGGGCGTACGAGCATCCGCTCGGGGAACTGTCCGGTCTCGCCGAGGTGCTGCGGCGCCACGGAGCGGTCGTCAACGAGGTGCGGGAGGCCGGGGTCGTACGGCCGCCGGGATCGGTGGCCCGGCGGCTGGGGCTGGCGGAGGGGAGCCCGGCCGTCTATCTGGAGCGGCTGCGGCGGGTGGACGGCGCGCCGCTGTCGCTGGACTGCACCTATCTCATCCCGGAGGTGGGGGAGCCGTTGCTGGCGCGGGGGAGGGACGCGCTGGAGCGGCAGGACGTCTTCGATCTGATCGAGACCGGGGTCGGGGTGCGGCTGGGGCGGGCCGAGGTGTCCGTTCAGGCCGTGGTCGCGGATCCGGCGACGTGTGCGGTGCTGGCGATGCCCGGGGGCGGCGCGGTGCTGGCCGTCGAACGGCTCACCCGGCTCGCCGACGGACGCCCCGCCGACCTGGAGTTCATTCATCTGCGGGGGGACCGGCTGACCCTGCATGCGACGCTCGACCGGGTACGGGGTACGGGTGCGGACCGGTCCCGCCCGGCGTAGGGGGCGGCCGGTGCGCGGCCCCCGCGCCCTGGTGACCGTGGCCATGTGTCTGTGCGTCACCCTGGTCGTCGGCGCGGTCTCGGCCGTGAACCTGGCCATTCCCCGCCTCTCCGCCGGGACGCTGCACCCCTCCGCGGAGGCGGTCGTCTGGGTGGTGGACGGATACGTCGTCGTCTTCGCCTGCCTGCTGGTGCCCGCCGGTGCGCTGGCCGACCGGCGGGGGCGCAAGGGCACGCTGCTCTGCGGGATGGCGGTCTTCGCGGCCGGCTCGTTGGTGTGCGCGGTGGCGCCGCATGCCGGTGTGCTGATCGCGGGGCGGATGATCGCCGGGGCGGGTGCGGCGGCCGTACTGCCCACCACGCTGGCGCTTCTGGTGGACGGGCCGGCGGACGGGCCGCGCCGCAGGGCCATCGCCGTCTGGGCGTCGATGACCGGGCTCGCCGCCGTACTGGGGAACGTCGGCGGCGGCGCGGCCCTTCAGTACGGCACCTGGCGCACGCTGTTCGCCTGCCTGGTGCCGCTCGCGCTGGCCGCCCTGCTGCTGGTCGCCGTGGTCACCCCGGTCACCGCGCGCCGTCCGCGCCCGGCCGCACCGCTCGGCAGCGCGCTGCTGACCGGCGGATTTCTCGCGCTGCTGTACGGGATCGTGGCGGGGCCGCAGTCCGGGTGGGGGAGTCCGGTGGTACTGGGGACGCTGGCCGCGGCGGGGGTGTTGCTGACCGCCTGGGTGCGGCACGAACTGCGGGTCGCCGAGCCGTTGCTCGACCCGAGGCTGTTCGCGCGCCCCGGTGTGCGCGCGGGGGCGGTGGGCATGGCGGCGCTGTTCACCGGCATGTTCGGGCTCTTCTATCTGAACGGCCAGTATCTGCAGTACGCCAAGGGGTACGGGGCGCTGGGGGCCGGGGTGCGGCTGCTGCCGATGGCGGCGGCGTTGCTGGCCGGGCCGCGGTGCGGGCTGCTGCTGGAGCGGGGGTGCGGGCGGCGCGGCACGGTCGTCGTCGGCATGGGCGTGCTGGCGGGCGGACTGGCCACGGTCTCCGCCGCCGGTGCCCGTACCCCGTACGCGCTCTACGCCCTCGGTGCCGGGCTCACCGCGCTGGGCTGCGGCATCGCCACGCCGCTCCTTTCGCACGCCATGATGGCTGCGCTGCCCGCCGACCGGGCGGGCACCGGGTCCGGACTGCAGAGCCTGGCGCGGGAGTTGGGGAGTGCGCTCGGCATCGCGGTGACGGGGACGATCACCACGGCCGTGTTCACGGCGCGGCTGCCCGCGGTGCTGGCGGGGCCCGGCCATCCGACGACGGTGGCGGCGGCCGAGGCCCGTACGGCGGACGGCCGGGTGCGGGAGGCGGCCGTCGAGGCGTTCACGGGCGGGATGCATACCGCAACTCTGGGGCTGGCCGGGGGAGTTGCGGCCGCGGCGCTGGTGGTCGGGTGGTGGATGCCGAAGGAGCGGTGACCGGCCCTTGACGGCCGGCCACCGCCCCGTCCGTTTCCCGGTTCCTCGCGCTACCGCGGCTCGACGCGCTGTATCTGGGCCTTCCGTACGACCTCCGGCCCCACCTTCGCCGCCCGTTCCACCAGGGCGCGGGCGTCCCAGTCCGTGGGCCAGCCCTCCCACAGCCGCAGCCGGCCGCCGACCACCACCGCGGTGATCAGATCGCGGTTCGCCAGGCGGACGAGTTCCCACTGCAGATCGTAGGAAGGGGTGAGTTCCGGGACGTTGATGTCCACAAGGAGGTAGTCGGCGGCCTTGCCGACGGCGATCTCCCCGGTGACCTTGCCCAGCCCGAGCGCGTCGGCGCTGCGGGACGTCGCATGCTCCAGCCACAGGCGCCCGGCCCCGCACACCGAGTCCCCGGTCGCCAGCCCGACGGTCAGCCGCTGCGCCGACTCCGCCGCGTCGAGCAGCCGGAAGCCGTCGCCCCGGGTGCCGTCGGTGCCGAGTCCGAACCGTACGTCCAGCGCGGCCAGCATGGTGGCCTGGGCGACGGCATTGCCCTTCCAGGCGCTGGCCACGGGGTTGTAGCTGATCGCCGCGCCGGAGTCGGCCAGCATGCGCATCTCCGCCGGGGTGAGCAGGGTGGCGTGCGCACCGAGAACATGCGGCCCGAGGGCGCCGATGTGGTGCAGATAGTCGACGGGGCGGCGGCCGACGCTCTTCAGCGACCGCTCCACGGAGGCGAGATGTTCGTTGACGTGGATCTGGAGGACCGCGCCTGCATCCGCACACAGCTCCGCGGTGTTCTTGATGACAGAGGCGGTGGCGTTCTCGGGGACGGCGATCGCCAGTGACGGATGAATCAGCGGGTGCTTGTCCCACCGCGCCAGGTGCGCGGGCCCGCCCTGCCCATCGGAGACGATTTTGGAGAGCACGCAGCGAATACCGGCCTCCTCGGTGCCCTTCGCCACCGCCGCCACATCGACCGGAGCGCGGGTACCGGCGTCCGCGACGGTCGTGAAGCCGCCGCGCAGCGCGTCCAGGGCGGCCAGTTTCGCCGAGAGATAGGCGGTCTCCTCGTCCAGCGCGTGCTCCAGCGGCTCCCAGATCGTCTTGAAGATCTCCGAGGGCTGGCCGAACGACTGGGCCTTGCCGAAGCTCTGGGTGAGGTGATGGTGGGCGTCGACGAAGCCCGGCATGAGCAGATGGCCGTCGAGGCGCACCGGCCGCAGGTCCCGGTGTGCGGTGATGAGCTGTTCGGCCGGCCCGATGGCGCGGAACTTCCCGCCCTCCACGAGCACGGCCCGGCCCCGCACCGGACCGTCCGGCAGGAGCAGCAGCTCGGGTATCAGCAGCTGCCGGGTGCCGTGGAAGTGTGCGGGCCGCGGCCCGCCGTCCGGCTTCCCCGGGGCGTCGTGCGGGGCGGCGGCGTGCGCCGTGCCCGTACCGCCGATGCCCGATGCGCCCATGAGCCCGCCCACACCGGCCAGAAACCCACGCCGCCCGAAGCCGCTGTGCTGTTCGTTCGCCAACCCGCTCGCCTGCTTCCCGTACTCCGGTACGTGTACGTACCGCTTGCCGACCTCTTGTCGTGCTTGTCGTGCCGATCTCTTGCCGATCCGTCCCCGGGGTGGCCCGACCTTAGGACCGCGCCAGAAGCGGAACAAGGCTTCCGACATGCGGGATTTACGAGGTGGGGAGGCGGGTGGCGCAGCCCTCGGCGGCGTCCGGTGCCGCCCAGGTCAGGGCGCCGGAGCGGGGCGCCGGGGGTGGCGTAACGCCGCCGAAACACGGCGTGGACGCCGGGAAACGGAAGGGAGCTCACCGCGCGGTCCCCAGCTTGTTGCCCGAGTGCCGCATGGGATCCTGGTGCGTCATGCGGCGTCCGCGAGGGTGATGAAGGTGTACCGATGAAACTCTGCTTCCTGGTGGAGGAGCAGTACCGCCACGACGGCATGCCGCTGGATGTGATCCGCCAACTCAGCGCCTGGGGACACCAGGTGGACGTGGTCTGGCCGGGCCGGTCGCTGATCCGGATATCGGAGGCGATCCGGGCGGGCAGCCACGACGCCTGGATCCTCAAGACCGTCTCCGGCGGTCCCGGCCTCACCCTCCTGGAAGCCGCCGCCACCGTCGGCCTGACGACGGTGAACGACGCACGGGCGATCCGGGGCGTACGCGACAAGGCGCTGGCGGCGGTGATCGGACGCCGCAGCGGGCTGCCCGTCCCGGACACCTACGCGGCCGTCCGGCCCGAGGAGTTCGCGGAGCTGCCCCAGGCCGCATACCCGCTGGTGGTCAAGCCCGCTGACGGCAGCTCGGGCCGCGCCGTACGGCTGGTCGCCTCGCCGGACCGGCTGCTGGACCCGGGGTTCGCGGAGGCCGGCCCTGCCGTCGGGGGGCTGCTCATCGCGCAGCCGTACGTCCCCAATTCCGGCACCGATCTGAAGGTGTACAGCGTCGCCGGCGATCTGTACGCCACCGAACGCCGCTCACCGCTGCACCCGGCGCACACCGTCCGCGAACGCCTGGTCCCGCTCACCCCCGAAATCGCCCGGATCACCGCCGAGATCGGCGAGGTCTACGGGCTGGATCTGTACGGCGCCGACATCCTGCTCGGGCCGGACGGACCGGTGGTCGTGGACGTCAATGACTTCCCCAGCTTCCGTCAGGTGCCCGATGCGGTGGCCCGGGTGGGGGAGGCGGTGCTGCGGCTCGCGCGTACGGGCGATGGGCAGGCCCTTGCGGGGTACCCGGCCGTCGTACCGGCTGCCACGGCGACCGTTCCGCCGGCCCGGCCGGCCGCCGCGGTGGGCGGTGCGCTGTGAGGATCTGCCTGGTCACGGCGGATCCGGGGCATCCGCTGCTGGCCGCCACCACCGCGCTGCTGAGCCCCCGCCACCAGGTGGAATTCCTGGACCCCGGGGCCGCCGGACCGCCCGCCGGTCTCGCCGATGTCTACCTCCTCAAGGCACGCACCCCGCGGGCACTGGCCCTCGCCGCCGCCCTGGAGGAGCGCGGGGCGGCGGTCATCAACTCCGCGGCGGCCACCGCGCGCTGCCAGGACCGCGTCGAGATGGCCGAGCTGGCCCGGGGCGCCGGGCTGCCGTTCGCCGAGACCCGGTACGTCCCCGCACTCGCCCGGCTGGCCGCGGACGGCGAACCGCCCGTCCCTCTGGTCATCAAGAGCCGCCACAGCCGCCGCCATGACCTCGTGACCCGCGCCGACCGTGCCGTACAGCTGCACGCACTGGCCGCCGCATGGCCCGACGAGCCGGTGATAGTCCAGGAGTTCACCGCGAACAGCGGCTGGGACCACAAACTGTGGGTGGTCGACGGCCGGCTCTTCGCCGCACGCCGCCGCTCGGAACTGGCCCCGGAGGGGCGCGGCCCGACGCTGCCCCTCGCGGCGGATGACCTGCCCGCGGCCTGGACCGCCGCGACGCTGCAGGTCGGTGAGGTCTTCGGCCTGGAGGTCTACGGCGTGGACATCCTGGACGCCGGTGACGGCGCGCCGCTCATCGTGGACATCAATGCCTTTCCAGGAATCCGCGGACAGGCGGGTGCCCCGGAGGCATTGGCGGAACTGGCACTCCGGGCGGCCGCACGACCGCCGGTGGCCTTTACCAACACCGAGCCCCTTTCGGCAAGTTAATGCCGTTTATTGCCTAGTCTGCGCCGCCCCGGGGTAGTGCTGTGCCGTCAATCCGCCGTGCACGGCAGCCCTGGGGAGAGGTCAGCAGCAATGACACAGCCATTCGAATTGCCGAACTTCTACACACCGTATCCGGCGCGGCTGAACCCGCATCTGGAAGAGGCCCGGAGGCATTCGAAGGAATGGGCCCGCGGCATGGAAATGCTGGAGGGTTCGGGTGTTTGGGAGGAGAGCGATCTCGAGGCCCATGACTATGCGCTGCTGTGCTCGTACACGCATCCGGACTGCTCCGCGGAGGCGCTCTCGCTCGTCACCGACTGGTATGTCTGGGTCTTCTTCTTCGACGACCACTTCCTGGAGAGATTCAAACGGACACTGGACCGCGAAGGCGGCAAGGAATATCTCGACCGGCTCCCGGCCTTTATGCCGATGGACACGGATACGCCCGTACCCGAGCCGACCAACCCCGTGGAGGCAGGGCTGGCGGACCTCTGGGCGCGCACCGTCCCGGCCATGTCGGGGGACTGGCGGGCGCGGTTCCGCGAAAGTACCGAGAACCTCCTCAATGAATCGCTCTGGGAACTCTCCAACATCAACATTCACCGGGTGCCCAATCCCGTCGAGTACATCGAAATGCGCCGCAAGGTGGGCGGCGCACCGTGGTCCGCGGGCCTGGTGGAATACGCGGCCGGGGCGGAAGTGCCGGCCGCCGTCGCCGGTTCGCGGCCGCTGCGGGTCCTCAAGGACACCTTCTCCGACGCCGTACATCTGCGGAACGACCTCTTCTCCTACCAGCGGGAGACGGAGGACGAGGGCGAACTGAGCAACGGCGTACTGGTCCTGGAAACCTTTCTGGGCTGTACGACACAAGAAGCCGCGGACGCCGTCAACGACCTCATCACCTCCCGCCTCCAGCAGTTCGAGGACACCGTGTGCGGCGAACTGCCGGTGCTCTTCGCGGAAAAGGGCCTGGATCCGCAGGCCTGCGCCGACGTTCTGGCGTATGCCAAGGGGCTCCAGGACTGGCAGTCCGGCGGTCATGAATGGCATATGAGGTCCAGCCGCTATATGAACGGCGGCGGGACGGCCGCCACGAGCGGCACCGCCTGGTCGCCGTTCGCCCTCGACGGTCTCGGTACCTCCGCCGCGGATCTGAAGTCCTCCCTGGCCGCCTCCGAGATCCGCCGTCTGCGCCGCTACACCCACACCCCGCACCAGAAGGTCGGGCCGTCGCGCATCCCCGACCTCCATATGCCGTTCACCGCGAGCCTCAGCCCCCACCTGGACGCCGCCCGCCGCAACTGCATCGACTGGGCACACCGAATGGGCCTGCTGGAGCCGCAGCCCGGCGTCCCGCTCTCCGATATCTGGGACGAGCGCATGCTCCTGGGCATCGATGTCCCGCTGGCCTCGGCGGGGATCTACCCCGATGCCACCCCGGAGGATCTCGACCTGATCTCCCATTGGCTGACCTGGGGCACCTACCTGGACGACTACTACCCCGCAGTCTTCGGCCGGACCCGCGACCTGGTCACCGCCAAGGCGACCAATGAGCGGCTGTCGTCGCTCATGCCCCTCGACCCCGCCACCCCCGCGCCCGAGCCGGCCAACGCCATGGAACGCGCCCTGGCCGACCTGTGGGCACGCACCGTCGGCCCCGCGACGGCCGACGCGCGCCGTACCATCCGGGACGCCGTCGACACGATGACGGCCAGCTGGATCTGGGAGCTCGACAACCTGACGCAGAACCGCATCCCCGACCCCGTCGACTACCTCGAGATGCGCCGGGCGACCTTCGGCGCCGATCTCATGAGGGCCCTCGGCCGCATCGGCCATGCCCGCCGGCTCCCGCCCGAGATCTTCCGCACCGGGACCCTGATCTCCCTCGAGAACGCCGCCGCCGACTACACCATGCTCCTCAACGACGTCTTCTCGTATCAGAAGGAGATCGAGTACGAGGGCGAGATCCACAACGGCATCCTGGTCGTCCAGAACTTCTTCGCCTGCGACTACCCGACGGCCCTGGCCGTCATCAACGATCTGATGACCTCCCGTATGCGGGAATTCCAGCACGTCGCGGCCAATGAACTGCCCATCGTCTGCGACGACTTCACGCTGTCGGCGGACGCCCGCGCGTCTCTCGACGGCTACGCGCGCGCACTGGAGAACTGGATGGCCGGCAGCCTCGTCTGGCACCGCGACTGCCACCGCTACCGGGAGTCCTTTCTGCGCCACCGCTCGGGGGCGCAGGCCCGGTTCGCAGGGCCCACGGGACTGGGCACTTCGGCCGCGCGGCTGCTGCAGTCGCTCGGCGCTCCGGTGGGGTAGTGCCCGAACGCGGTGGAACCGGCGGCGCGTTGGGGAATACCCCGGCCCCGTCGCGCGCTGGCGACTGTGCACAGCACGTACTGACCAGGGCCCAGGGCCCATGACCTACGGGGGAACCGTGAGCGAGACCCGCACCGTCGTCGAAGAGTTCTACCGTCTCCTCGCCGCCGGCGAGATCGACGCACTGGGCGAGCTCTTCGCCGACGAGATCGCATGGGACATCTACGGAGCGAAGGAGGTGCCCTGGACGGGCCGGCGCACCACGCGCGCCGAGGCCGTCGAATTCTTCACGTCGCTTCCCGACCATCTTCAGCTGGAGAACTTCACGGTCTCCCGCATCCTCGTCGACGGTGCCGACGCCGTCGCCCTCGGGGACATGAGCCACGTGGTCAAGGCCACCGGGAGGACCTTCGCCTCGCCCTTCGCCTTCCACCTCACGGTCGAGGCGGGGAAGATCACCCGCTATGTCACCTTCGAGGACAGCCTGGAGCTGGCGCGGGCGTTCGGGGCGGTCTGAGGCACGGTCGCGCCGTCATCCCGGGAGACAGACGACGGTGACCCGCTGCACCAGGTTGTTGCCGAAGCCGCCGCGGTTCCAGGGCGGGGCGGTCGGCTGGGTGCGGCCCTCGGCGTCGGTGGCGCGAGGGGTGAGGTGGTGGGTGCCGGGGGTGGCGGGCCAGGTGGTGTGCCAGCGGCGCCAGGACCAGGGGTGGGCGGGGTCCGGCAGGGCCAGCTGGGCGGGGCGCCAGGTGGCGGCGTCGTCAGCGCTCAGCTCCACCCTGGTCACCGGCGCGTGGCCGGACCAGGCGCGGCCCTCCAGGAGGACCGGACCGGGGTGGACGACGCGGGTGCGGGACATGAAGTCGGGGAAGCCCGGCGGGATCAGCAGGGCGCGGGGTGCGATACGGGTGACGGGTTCGCCGGGGGCCTCGGGGGTCTGGCGGTAGCGGTAGGCGGTGGCCTGCTGGAATCCGGTGAACGGGGTGCGGGTGAGGGTGATGTCGCGCAGCCACTTCACGTGCGCCATGCCGTACCAGCCGGGCACGATCAGACGGAGCGGGTAGCCGTGCTGGGGCGGTAGCGGGGCGTCGTTCATGGCGTAGGCGACGAGCACTTCGGGGCCGTCGGCGGTGGCGACCGAAAGCGGCAGGCTGCGCTGGTAGTCCTGCTCCACGCCGCGCTCGAGGCCGTGATCGGCGCCGGTGAAGACCGCTTCGACGGCGTCCGGGGCCACGTCGGCGGCGGCGAGGAGGGTGCGCAGCGGTACGCCCGTCCACTCGGCGGTGCCGACCGCCTCGAGCAGCCACGGCTGGCTCACCGGGCGCGGCGAGAGAAGGGCCCGGCCGTTGCCCGCGCATTCCAGCGTCACGCGGTGGGTGGCCGAAGGCAGGGACATCAGCGTGTCCAGGTCGAGGGACAGGGGGTTGCGGACGCGGCCCCGTACGGTCAGCCGCCAGGCGTCGGCAGCGGCGTCCGGGATGTCGTAGTGGATCAGCACGTAGTGGAGGCCGGCCGGGGTGATGTCGTAGCGCAGCGCCTCCAGGGGGAGGCCGTGGTTGCGGGTGGCGAGGGCGAGTTCGTCCTGGCCGAGGGCCTCGTGGGGAGCGGCGAGGCGGGCCGGCGGGCTGATCGCGGTCAGGGGCGCGGCAGGGCCGTGGCGCTCGTTCGCCGTACCCGCGCCGCCCGTGCCCCCGTGCTGCACGCCCATGTCTCCATGGTGCGCGCCCACGGCAGGGTGCGCGCCCTCGCCCCGGCCCGGAATTGCGGCGTCCGGCGACCGGCGGGACGCTGGAGACAGCAGCCCTGCGGGGCTTGCCCTGGGCGGGTTGCGGTCGATACCGGCAGCTCGTTGAGGGAGTTGTGCGCCATGGACGGCACCACTGCGGAAGAGATGCGGGCCGCGCTGCGCGGGCCGGTCATAGGGCCCCAGGACCAGGGCTACGCCGAGGCCCGCACGGTCTACAACGCGATGATCCACCGGCGGCCGGCCGCAGTGGTGCGATGTTCCGATGCGGCGGATGTGATGGCCGCGGTCGACTTCGTCCGCGACCACGGCCTGGAACTCGCCGTACGGGGAGGCGGGCACAGCGGAGCCGGCCTGTGCGTCCAGGACGACGCCGTCACCCTCGACCTGTCGCCGATCCGCTGGGTCCGCGTGGATCCGGTGGCGAAGACCGCGCGGGTCGGCGGCGGCAGCCTGCTCGGCGACGTCGACCACGCCGCGCACGCCTTCGGCCTGGGCATTCCCTCCGGCATCGTGTCCACGACGGGCGTCGCGGGCCTCACCCTCGGCGGCGGGCACGGTCACCTCACCCGCAAATACGGCCTGACGGTGGACAGCCTGGTGGGCGCCGACGTGGTGCTGGCCGACGGCAGCTTCGTCACGGCGAGCGCCACCGAGCACCCGGATCTGTTCTGGGCGCTGCGCGGTGGCGGCGGGAACTTCGGGGTGGTGACGTCCTTCAATTTCCAGCTGCGGCCCGTGCACACCGTGGGTGTGGGGGTGACGCTGTGGCCCGTCGACCAGGCCCGCGAGGTGCTGCAGTGGTACCGGGACTTCCTCCCCGCGGCGTCCGAGGACCTGAACGGATTCTTCGCGCAGCTGGTGGTGCCGCCTGCGCCGCCCTTCCCGGAAGACATCCACGGCCACAAGATGTGCGGCGTGGTGTGGTGCTGGACGGGCGACCTGGCCGCCGTGGAGACGGCGCTCGCGCCGCCGGACGGCCCCGGGGCGCCGACCTTCCACTTCGCGGCGCCGATGCCGTATCCGGCGCTGCAGACGATGTTCGACGAGCTGATGCCGCCGGGGCTGCAGTGGTACTGGCGCGGGGCGTTCTTCGACCGGATCTCCGATGACACGATCGGTGTGCACCTCAAGTACGGGGAGAACATCCCCACCGATCTGTCGACGATGCACCTCTACCCGGTCAACGGCGCCGCGGCGCGGGTCGGCAAGGACGACACGGCATGGGCCTACCGGGACGCCGTATGGTCCGGCGTCATCGCGGGCATCGACCCCGACCCGGACAACGCCGAGACCATCAGGCAGTGGGCGGTCGACTATTGGGAGGAGCTGCATCCGCATTCGATGGGCGGGGCGTATGTGAACTTCATGGGGACGGGGGAGGGGCACGACCGGGTCCGGGCCACCTACCGGGACCACTACGACCGGCTGGCGGGCGTGAAGCGGACCTACGACCCGGACAACGTCTTCCACGCGAACCAGAACGTGACGCCGGCGGACGTGCCGTAGCGGGCCGGGTGTCCTGCCTCGTGCCGGAGAGAACGGGCCGTGTCCGGCGCGGGGTTGAGGTGTGGGGGCGGCTGGCTCAGGACGTCGGGGCGGCCGTGGCGGAGGCGCTGCAGTGTTGATGTTGTGTCTGGTTTGGCACGATACGTTCTATGACCGATCTCTCCGCGCATGCCGCAAGGATTCCGATCGACGCCGACGGGCGGCTGGGCCCCGTGAGCCACCACCCCGGCTTCCGGGACCGCCGCTATCTGGAGAGGCGCAATTCCCTCGCCGCGCTGGCGAGCGAGCATGCGCCGGGGGACGCCTCCCCGCCGGTCACCTACACCGAGACGGAGCACCGGACCTGGCGCACGGTCCATGCCGCGCTGGGTCCCGCCCACCGGGACCACGCGTGCCGCGCCGTACTGGACGCCCGGGAGGACGCGGCGATCCCCGCCGACCGGATCCCGCAGCATGCGGAGGTGGGGGCGCATCTGCGGTCCCGTACGGGCTTCGACTTCACCCCGGCCGGCGGGTTCGTGCCCAACCGGCGGTTCCTGGGGTCCATGGAGCGCAGCTTCTTCCACGCGGTGCAGTTCGTGCGCCATCCGGCCGCGCCGCTCTACACCCCCGAGCCGGATGTCATCCACGACGTGTTCGGGCACGGCGTCCACCTGGCGTCCCCGGAGTTCGCCGCCCTCTACCGCCTGATCGGGCGGGCCGCCGGACAGGCCCGTACGGAGGCGGCCCTGGACCTGCTCAGCCGGGTGTACTGGTTCACCCTCGAGGTCGGGGTGATGACGGAGGGCGGCGCGGTCAAGGCGTACGGCGCCGCGCTGCTGTCCTCGTACGCGGAGATCACCCAGCTGGCGCGGAACGAGATCCGGGAGCTGGACATCCAGGACATGGCGCGCACCGCATACGACGTCACCGGGTACCAGCCGGTGCTGTTCAGCGCGCGGTCCATGCGGCATCTGGGCGATGTGCTGGGCCCGTTCTGCGAGGAGTTCGATGACGAGACGGGCCCGCGGCTGGGAGTGACGGCGGCGCCGCGCAGGGCGGGCGGCCGGCCGTAGGGTCCACGGGCATGGAGGCTCCGTACCGCGACCCCGACCCGCATCTGCGCGACGCCCTGGCGGCACTGGCCGGCCCCGTCCCCCGCACCCGTGACATCGCCGCGGCCGAGCTCGGCGACCGGCTGCGCGGCGGATCCCTGCCCCAGGCGGCCGCCGAGCTGGTGGTCTCCCGCCTGGTCGGCCGCACCGTCGGCGAGCCGGACCGCGGCGTGCGCGAATCGGCGCTGCATTCCGTCGGCGAGGCCTGCATCGACTACGCGTTCCCGCTGGAGCTCTTCCTGCCCCTGGTGCCCGGCATGGCCGGCATGGACCCGGAGCTCCTCGGCCACACCCTGGGCATCCTCGGCTCGACCCGGAACCCGGCGGCGGCCCCGCTGGTGCGGCCCTTCCTCGGCCATGCCGATGCCTGGGTGCGGGAGGAGGCGGCGTCGGCCCTCGAAGAAGTGACTAGTAGCCCTGCCGGGGCGTGAGCTCCATGAGCGTGGTGCCGCCCGGCAGGGCGAGGACGGCGAGGTCCGCGTCGCCGGCGTACCAGGCGCCCTGCTCCATGGCCGGGTGCCAGCGGCGCCGGTGGACGGGATTGCGGGCCGACAGGACCTTGGGCGCGCCCTTCGTCTTGCGGACCGGCTCGCGCGCGGCGGGCCCGCCCGTGGCGTGGCCGGTGCCGCGGTCCAGCTGGACGGGCACCCCGTACGGGTCCTTGGCGCCGGAGTGCCGGCGCGCCGCGGGGATCGGGTGCCAGACGTCGCTCCGCAGGACGTCGCGGATACGGCGCAGGCAGCTGAGCGAGCTGAGGCGGAAGTAGAGGATGAAGAGATACGAGAGGAACAGCAGGGAGCCGAGTCCGCCGGTCACGTTGTGCTCGGCCTTGGCGGAGAGGCCCAGTTCCGGGCTGACCAGGGCGAGGGCGACGAACAGAGCCGTCCACACCACCGAGAAGAGGGTCAGGCTCCACCGCACCCTGCGCCGGGTCCTCCTCCAGTCCGCCTGGGTCTGCGGGTGGTCGAAAGCCGCCTCGCCCGGGGCGAGTTGCTGCGTCCTCGCCTTCCGGGCCGCCCGGCCCTGGAACCGCTCCCGGGCGGCCTGAATCCGGGCTTCTTCCATGGGGGTCCTCCTTGGATGCGGCCGGGCGTGCCCGCTCCTCAAGAGGCAAGCGCCGTCAGGAGTTTACTTATACATTACGTGCTACCGGCCGATGCCTTGAAGGAATGTCGGTTCTGCCCTGCATGCGTTGCTTATTCGGCGAGTTCGCCGCCCGTTTTCCTTCGCAGGGATTCACAGGCAATCGCAGGGAATCGCTGGGATTCGCAGGGAATCGCTGGGAAAGCCGTCGCTGCAAGCGGACGGAGAAATGGGCGACTTAGGGCGGCAGGGCGGCAACTTCGCCGGTGACCAGCGCCGTTGCGCCCGATTTCGGCGGTCGGCGGCGACTGATGGCCGTACCGGACGGTAACTCGTCATTTGCCTTCCGGTGTCCCCGGGCGGGATAGCATCGGTAGAGGTCACCGACCCGCCGAAGCCGCTGATCAAGGCACCGATAAAAGGCACCGATAAGGCACCGATCATGGATCCAGCTGCCGCGCCCTCGCCCTCGCCACCGCCGCCCCGCACCGGCATCAGCCTCCGTCATCTGCTGATGTCGCTGGGCGAACCCTTGGTGGAACTGCAGGCCGCGCCCGCCGGGCTGGACGTGGAGATCCGCAGCGTGGCGCTGCTGGACCCCGAGGATCCGCCCGCCGCCCGTCCCGGCGCGCTGGTCCTGGCCATAGGGGCCCGGGGCCGTGCCGCTCTTCCCGCGGTGCGGGTCGGCGGGCGGGACGGGGCCGCCGCGGTCGCCGTGAAGCTGGACGTTCCCGGGCAGGCCGCCGCCCTGAGCGACGCCGCCGCCGAGGCGGGCGTGGCGCTGCTGTCCGTACGGCGGGACGTGCGCTGGGAACAGGTGGACGCGCTGGCCCGCGCGGCGCTCGAGGATGCGCCGTCGGGGGGCAACGGTGAGGCAGGCGGGGAAGGGGACCTCTTCGCGCTCGCCCAGACGACCGCCGTGCTCACCGGGGGCATCGTCAGCATCGAGGACACCACCACCCGGGTGCTGGCGTACTCCCGCTCCAGCGACTCCGACGAGGTGGACGATCTGCGCCGGCTGTCCATCCTGGGCTGGCAGAGCCCGGAGGAGTATCTGGCGCGGCTGCGCGAGTGGGGCGTCTTCCAGCGGCTGCGCGCCTCGGACGAGGTGGTCCACATCGACGGCGATCCGGAGTCGGGCATCCGCCGCCGACTGGCGGTGGCCATCCGGTCCGGGGAGCGGCAGCTGGGCATCATCTGGGTGCAGGAGGGTTCGGCGGCGCTGGCCGAGCATGCGGACCAGGCGCTGCTGGGGGCCGCGCGGGTCGCCGCGCTCCATCTCGTACGCCGCCGCCGGGAGCTGTCCGCCGATCTGACGCTGACCCGGACCCTGGCGGCCGGACTGCTGGAAGGCAGCACGGGGCCGCAGCCGCTGGCGACGCATCTGGGGCTGGACCTGGCCCGGCCGGCGGCCGTGCTCGGGTTCTCGTACGGGAGCGGTGCGGACACCGCGTCCGGGGTGTCGGAGCTCTCCCGCACCGAGGTCGGCAATCTGATCTCGGTGCACACCGCCGCCCGGCACCGCAGCGCCCTGGTCACCCAGGTCGATGCGCGGATCTACGTCCTGCTGCCGCAGCTGCCGCGCAGCATCGACGTCGGCACGCTGCGCGGGTGGGGGCAGGAGATCAGCGAGGCCGTGTACCGCCACCTGGGGCTGTCGCTGCGCGGCTCGGTCGGCTGCATCGTGCCGGGGCTGGGCGGCGTTCCCGAGTCGCGCCGGGAGGCGGACCGGATCCTGGACGCCATGGTGCGGGTCGGCGTCGACACCACCGTCGCCGCGTTGCCGGACATCCAGGCGGAGGTACTGATCAGCGAACTGCTGGCGCTGCTGGCCGCGCACCCCGATCTGCGCGACCCCCGGCTGACCGCCCTGGTGAGCTACGACAGCCGCAGCCAGGGGCAGCTGGCCGAGACCGTCCTGGCGTATCTGAACGCCTTCGGGGACGTACGGGCGGCCGCCGCCGAGCTGCATGTGCACCCCAATACGCTGCGGTACCGGATCCGCCGGGCCGAGGAGCTGACCGGGCTGGATCTGAGCCGTCCGGATCAGCGGCTGCTGGCGATGCTGCAGCTGCGGTTGCCGGCGGCGGGCTGAGGCGGCGGTGCCGAGGCGGGCCCGGCAGTCCGTCGCCGTTTCATCCCTTCTGGCCATTTAACTGACTCCAAAGTGGGCAATATGGGGGATGTGCCACCATGCGCGCTTTGAATCGTTTGTGTGGCTTGTGGCTGACGGGGTGGATGACGGGCTGGCGATGAAGACCTCACGAGACGCCCTGCCGGGCGGGGCCGGCCAGGCATGTGACATGGCGAAGGCGGCCACGGCCGAACTCGACGCACAGGGGCGGGTCGTCTCCTGGACGCTGGCGGCGGAGCGGCTGCTCGGCTACCGGGCCGCGGAGATCCTCGGCCATCCGGCGACGGAGCTGCTGGCGGTGCCCGGGGACACGGCACGGGCGGCCGCCGTCGCCCGGTGGTGCCGGTCGGGCGACGGCTGGGGCGGCTCGGTCGCCGCGCGCCACCGGGACGGCCGGGAGCTGCAGCTGGCGGTGCAGGTGACGCCCGTCGTCAACGGCGTCGCCGAAGGCGCGGGCCGGGAGCGGTGGTCGGTCCTGGCCCTGGAGGAGTGGCGGCTGCCGGGCGGCGGCGTCAACCAGCTGATGCTGGAGCCGTTTCTGGCGCATGCACCCGTCGGCATGGCCGTACTCGACACCGATCTGCGCTACGTCTGGGTCAACGACGTACTGGAGCGGCTGATCCCCCTGGAGCGGCGGCTGGGGCGCACGGTGCACGAGGTCCTGCCGAAGCTGGAGGCCGAGGCGTTCGAGGAGCGGATGCAGAAGGTCCTGCGGACCGGATCGCCGGTCATGGACTACGAGTTCCGCAGCCCCACCTACGCCGACCCCCACCAGGAGCGCGCCTACTCGGCTTCCTTTTTCGTTCTGGAGGACCCGCAAAGCCGCCGCGTCGGCATCTGGTACATGGTCATCGACGTCACCGCACGCTGGCGGGCCCAGGAGGGCCTGGCCCTGCTCAACGCCGCCAGCGCCCGCATCGGCAGCACCCTCGGCATCACCCGCACCGCCCAGGAGCTCGCCGATGTCGCCGTACCGCCGCTCGCCGACTTCGTCGCCGTCGACCTGCTGGACTCGGTCATCAGGGGCGAGGAGCCGGTCCCCGGGCCGGTCGGCGGCGCCCCCGTCCTGCGCCGCTGCGGACAGCAGTCGGTCAACGAAGGCTGCCCGGAGGCGGCGCTGGCCATCGGAGAAGCCGTTCCGCGCGACCCGTCGTCCCCGATAGCCCGCTGTCTGCTCGAGGGCGAGTCCCAGGTGGAGGCGGATCTGGACCTCGAGCACAGCGCCTGGGTCAACGAGACCGCGGAGCGGGCGGCGGTCGTCCGTTCCTTCGGGTTCCGTTCGGTGATGGTGGCGCCCATCAAGGCCCGCGGCATCACCCTGGGCGCGGCGACGTTCGCCCGCTCGAGCCGGCTGGGTCCGTTCGTGGCGGACGACGTACGCCTCGCCGAGGAGCTGGTCGCCCGCGCCGCGGTCTGCGTCGACAACGCCCGCCGCTACACCCGTGAGCGCACCGCCGCCCGCGTCATGCAGCGCAACCTGCTGCCCCACGAACTGACCGGGGGCTCCGCCCTGGAGGTGGCGTCCTGGTACTTCCCGGCAGACACCCCCAGCGGTGTGGGCGGCGACTGGTTCGATGTCATCCCGCTCTCCGGTGCCCGGGTCGCCCTGGTCGTCGGGGACGTCGTCGGACACGGCATCGACGCCGCGGCCACCATGGGCCGGCTGCGCACCGCCGTCCGTACCCTCGCCAATCTCGATCCCCCGCCGGACGAACTGCTGGCCCGCCTGGACGACCTGGTCATCGGCCTGCTCGAGACGAGCAGCGCGGATGCGACCGCCGAGGCGGAGAACGCCGGCGTGGCCGCCACCTTCATGGGCGCCACCTGCCTGTACGTGGTGTACGACCCGGTCAGCCGGAAGTGCACCATGGCCCGGGCCGGCCACCTCCCGCCCGCGGTCGTCGGCCCCGACGGCACCGTCGACTTCCCGGAACTGCCCGCCGGTCCGCCGCTCGGCCTCGGGGCGATGCCCTTCGAATCGGTGGAGCTGGAGCTGGCCGAGGGCAGTCTGATCACGCTCTACACCGACGGCCTCCTCGAGGCCTGCGACCAGGACATCGGTGTCGGCCTGTCCCGGCTGCGCGGCGCCCTCGCGGTGCCCGGCGCGTCCCTCGAGGAGACCGGCGGCACTGTCGTGAGGGCCCTGCTGACCGGTCCGCCGTCCGACGACGCGGCCCTGCTCCTGGCCCGTACCCGGGTCCTGGACGCCCACCAGGTCGCCTCCTGGGAGCTGGCCGCCGACCCTGCCGTGGTCGCCGGCGCCCGGACGCTCGTGGACCGCAAGCTGACGGAATGGGGCATGGACGGGCTGGTGTTCACCACCGAACTGATCGTCAGTGAACTGGTCACCAACGCCATCCGCCACGCCACCGGACCCGTCACCCTGCGCCTGATCCGCCAGCCTGCCCCCGACGTTCTGATCTGCGAGGTCTTCGACGCCTCCAGCACCTCGCCGCGGCTGCGCCATGCCCGGACCACCGACGAGGGCGGGCGCGGGCTGTTCATCGTGGCGCAGCTCACGCGGCGGTGGGGGACGCGGTACACGCCCACGGGGAAGATCATCTGGGCGGAGCAGGGGGCGGGAACGCAGCCGCGGATCGCCTGAGGTTCCGTCGCCCCGGCTCCGTTCATCCGGCATTCCGCTGCTGGTCGCGCCGCTGTCGCACGGGGATGATCGGATGCCGAACCGATGCGGAGGAGGCGGCGGGCACGCCGGTCACCGGGCCGCGAGCCGCATCGCCGGCCGATCCGCATTGGCCGACAGAACAGCCATTGAGGGCTAATTTGTCGGGCCGGACAAATACGCCGTCGCGGATCGCCGCATACGCTTACGCAAATCCCACACCGGACGTGATGCGGCTCACCTCCCACAAGGAGGAGCGGGCCACGGCGTGGACGCGCGGTAGGCGCCTCCCCCACCCACGCAGGCATCGAACGACCGCGGCCCTTGTCGCCGCGGTCGACACGCGTCAGGGCCACGATCGCCACCTGCCAGACAACCCCGGCCCCTGCGCGCGTCCGGACACCGAGAACCGCTAGCGACAACACCACCGAGAAAACCTGGCGAGCAGCCAGCTACCGAGGCGATCCAGCAGTCACCCCGTGCATGACCCCTCAACCCTCATGGATGTCACGATGACTACACCTCCCCCCGGCCACCTGGCCGCGCCGCCCGCCCCTCCCGGCAGCGGCGAGGCCCCGCGACAGTCAGGTCTGCACTCGGGCCTCAAGAACCGCCATCTGTCCATGATCGCCGTCGGCGGGGTCATCGGTGCCGGTCTCTTCGTGGGCTCCGCGTCCGGCATCAAGGCTGCCGGTCCCGGCATCCTGCTCTCGTACGCCCTGGTCGGCGCGCTGGTCGTCTTCGTGATGCGGATGCTCGGCGAGATGGCCGCCGCCAACCCGACCTCCGGCTCCTTCTCCGCCTACGCGGACCGGGCGCTCGGCCGCTGGGCCGGGTTCTCCATCGGCTGGCTGTACTGGTTCTTCTGGGTCGTCGTCCTCGCCGTGGAGGCGACGGCCGGCGCCGCCATCCTCACGAGCTGGGTCCCGGCCGTCCCGCAGTGGGCCTGGGCGCTGATCGTGATGGTCGTGCTCACCGCCACCAACCTCGCCTCGGTCGCCTCCTTCGGTGAGTTCGAGTTCTGGTTCGCGGGCATCAAGGTCGTCGCCATCGTGGCCTTCATCGTGCTCGGCGGCCTGGCGATCTTCGGCGTACTGCCCGGCTCGGGCCACGCCGCCACCGGTTTCGGCAACCTCACCTCGCACGGCGGCTTCCTCCCGCACGGCCCCAGCGCGATCCTCACCGGCGTCCTGATGGTCGTCTTCTCCTTCATGGGAAGCGAGATCGTCACCCTCGCCGCCGGTGAGTCCGAGGACCCGGAGCGTGCGGTCACCAAGGCCACCAAGAGCGTCATCTGGCGTGTCGGCGTCTTCTACCTCGGCTCGATCCTCGTCGTCGTCTCCCTCCTCCCCTGGAACGACCCCTCGATCGAGAAGAAGGGTTCGTACGTCGCCGCCCTCGACTCCATCGGCATCCCGCACGCCGGCCAGATCATGAACGTCATCGTGCTGACGGCCGTACTCTCCTGTCTCAACTCCGGCCTCTACACCGCCTCCCGGATGGCCTTCTCCCTCGGCCAGCGCGGCGATGCGCCGAAGGCCTTCGCCCGGACGAACTCCCGGGGCGTCCCGCAGGCCGCGATCCTGGCGTCGGTGATCTTCGGCTTCGTCGCCGTCGGCTTCAACTACCTGTGGCCGAAGACGGTCTTCGCGTTCCTCCTGAACTCCTCGGGCGCGGTCGCGCTCTTCGTCTGGCTGGTCATCTGCTTCTCGCAGCTGCGGATGCGGGGCATCATCCTGCGCGAGAACCCGGACAAGCTGGTCGTCCGGATGTGGCTCTTCCCCTACCTGACCTGGGCCACCATCGCGATGATCACCTTCGTTCTCGGCTACATGCTCACCGACGACAGCGAGGGCGGCGGCCGGATCCAGGTCCTGCTGTCGGTGCTGCTGGCGGTCATCGTGATCGGCATCTCGCTGGTGCGGAACCTGATCGGACGTAACGGAAACACCGCCGAGCAGGCATCCGTTACATCTCGTTAATCCCAGGTGGCTGTACGGGCGGCAGTGTGCATGGCACGCTGCCGCCCATACGGCTTCCCCCACACCCCTGCCGCCACCACGCCCTCACTCCGGAAGGCCGTCCGCAACGCCATGCCCGCCTTCATAAGACGCCGCCGTAAAGGCAATGCTCCCCGTATCGCCCCCGAGCTCGACGACCTCGCCCTGGGCAAGGTCCGGCGACGCGTCTTGTCGTGCTGGGACCGTGGTTCGCTCGACACCGCCGTCATGGCCCTGCTGTCCCAGGTGATCGACGAAGCCGGCGAGGACTGGGACCGCAAGGCCCACCGGCTGGAGGTGCTGGCCGGCGTCTCGGGCCGGGCGCTGCCCGGTATCTGGCGCGAGCACAAGCCGCGCGATCAGGGCGCGCTGCTGCTCCATGCCTGGTCGGAGCTGGTCCAGGCCGGCCAGCAGAGCTCCCCCGGCGATCTGAGCGACGTACGCGAGACCTGCTGGCGCGCCGCCGAACTGGTCCCCGCCGACCCCATCCCCTGGATCCTCCACCTGTCCACCCTCCGGCTGGAGCGGCGCCCCACCCGGGAACTGTCGCCGATCTGGCGCGAGATCAAGGCCCGCGACCCGTGGAACCGGGAGGCCCACCTCCAGGCCCTGGCCTATCTCTCACCGGAAGAGTGCGGCTCCAGCGTGCTGGTCCTGGACCTCCTCGACGGCATCCGCGCCGAAATGCCGGCCGACGCCCCCACCGCCGCCCTGGAACTCACCGCCATCGTCCGCAACCACACGCGCGCCGTCTCCGTCGGCGGCCTGATGGCCCTCGGCGCCGCGGAGATCTGGCGCCGCGCCGATGTCGTCAAGGTCCTCGAGCAGGCGGCCTACGACTGGCTGACCCCGGGCTTCCTCAAGCACGCAGCGGCACTGGCCGATCTCAACCTGCTGGCCTACGCACTGCTCAAGTCCACCCGCCTGCCCGAGGCCGGGGCGGCGTTGCGGGCGACCGGGGGCGTGGCGACACCCTGGCCGTGGAGCGTGGAGGGGGACCCGCTGGAGCGGTTCTCGCACTTCTACACGCGGCATTCCGAGGGGTGAGCGGTGCGGGCGGCGGGAGGACCGTCGCCGCCCGCCGTCGGTGCCCGCGTCCGTGCCGCTGCGTGCCGCGTAAATGCGGTGGTACGTCCCACTCTTGATCAACCGTCAGTTCATGACTGATCGGGCGTCAGGCGCTCCGCTCGCTTCCTTCTGTCGAAGCGTCACGCCGTGCCGTGCATCGCGGCCCGCTCCGTCGCTCGCCCAACTCCCGGACATCTGGCTGTAGTCGGCTGCGCGCAGCCGTCGATGGCCGCTCCCCCGGCCCGGCGTCCGGCCGCCCTTCCGCCCTGTCGGGCGCCGCATTGTCGCGCCCTGTCGTCCGCCGGGCCACAGGTGACGAAATGGCTACCCTGTGCACCCATTGGCGCGCAATGTGTCATTTTCCCCGATTGCGTGAATTTTCACGCATAAGTCCTTGTTGCGGGGAACTGGGCGACGTAGCCTCGAAAGTGTCGTGGTCAGACCAGACACGACGAGACCAGACGGATAACAGGAGGCGACTATGAGCTTCCGGAAGGTCTTCCCCCGCAGGCGCAGGCACGGCGGCGACGACTGGGACGACTGGTATGGCGGCCGTGGCTACGGTTACCGCCGTGGCCGGTTCCACCGCAGGCACCGTCGGCACCGCAGGCGCCGGTTCTTCGGGTACTACGACTGATCAGTTCTCGGTCGGCAGTTCCTGAACGAAATGTCCTGCACGAGATGTCCTGAGAACGAGGCGGGCTCGCGCACTGCGCGGGTCGGCCTCGTGTCTTGAGGCCCGGAACCCGGTCCGGACACCGGACCGACCATCCCCTCCCCTCCTCTCATGAGGGTTTGACGTAGCAACTATGTGGTTTCACAGCTCACGTCAGCGGCCAGCGCGCCCCGAAGCGCCGTCTCGAAGCGGTGCGGGCCCAGCGCCCCTTGGGCGGGGTCCGTCCCCGGCGGAGGTGACGGCAGCGGCGCTGCCCACCACAGGCGCAGGCGGGGACGGGACGCCGCAAGGGCCGGGCTCCGGGCCTCAACACACGCCACAGCGCCCGGAACCGAACGGCGTCGGCGCGGTACGCCAGGGCTCGAGCGCAGCGCCGCAAGGCTCGGCCGAAGCGCCTGACGGGCAAGGGTTCGGGTCTGGGCGAGCGGCCCCGACGCGTCCGCTCAGTGCGGGCATCGGTACGGGCGGCGGCGCAGACAGCCTGCTGACGGAGCAGCAGTATCCGTATCCCCAGCACTTCCGCGCCAAGGTGGCGTTCCAGCGCTTCTGGCCCCTGACCAAGGGCGACCGGCGCTGGCTTGTGAGCGTCGTCCTGTGCGCGATCGTGGCCGCCCTGGCCGAGACCGTCGCGATCCTCCTCTTCGCCCAACTCACCGACAACGCCCTGCAGAAGGGCTCCGTCAGCGCCTTCTGGAGCCCCGCCGGCAAATGGCTGGCGGTGGCCGTCGTGGGCGCCGTGGTGGGCTACCTGGGCAATTCGCTCGGCGCCTGGACCGCCGAGCGCTTCGTGGTGCGGCTCCGGGCCCGCGTCTTCGCCCATCTCCAGAAGCTTCCGCCGCACTTCTTCCAGCGCAATCGCCGCGGTGATCTGGTCGAGCGGCTGACCGGGGACGTCGACGCCATCGAACAGCTGGTGGTCTCCGGACTGGTCCAGGCGGTGACGACCCTGTTCAGCATCTTCTTCTACGCCGGTGCCGCGCTGCTGCTGCGCTGGGACCTGGCGCTCGCCACCTTCGTCGCGGCCCCGCTGTTCTGGGCCACCACGCGCCGGTTCGCGGGCCGTCTGCAAGAGGTGGCGCGCCGTGAACGCCGCGCGGACGGCGCCATCACCTCGGTCGTCGAGGAGACCTTGGTGAATGTCGTCCTGACCCAGGCGTACAACCGGCAGCGCGACGAGGAGGACCGGCTGCGCCGGGAGTCGGGCACCTGGTTCCGGGCATCGGTGGTCAGCGCACGGCTCAACGAGTTCTACGCGCAGCTGCTGGAGGTCCTCGAAACGCTCTGCGTCCTGGCCATCATCGGACTGGGCGCATGGGAGATCTCCGCCGGACGCATGACGCTCGGGCAGCTTCTGGCCTTCGCCGCCTTCATCGGCTACCTCTACCCGCCGCTGCGCAACCTCGGCCAGCTCGGCCTCACGGTGACCGCCGCGACCGCCGGCGCCGACCGTCTGCTGGAGATCCTCGACGCGCGCCCCGCCGTCACCGACCCGCCCCCCTCCGAGGTCGTACCGACCCCGGCCCGTGCCATCGGCAAGGTGGAAGCACGCCAGGTCACCTTCCACTACCCGGGCAACCCGACCGAGGTCCTCAAGGACTTCTCCTTCTCCGCCGTCCCCGGGGAACTGGTGGTCATCACCGGTCCCAGCGGCGCGGGAAAGTCGACGCTGGCCGCCCTGCTGCTGCGGTTCTACGACCCGGACACCGGCAGCATCCGGCTGGACGGAGTGCCCGTGAACCGGCTGCCGCTCGCCCAGCTCCGCCGGAACATCACCCTGCTGCCCCAGGAGACGCTGGTCCTGCACGACACCGTCGAGGAGAACATCGCCTCCGGCCGGGCCCACGCGACCCACGAGGACGTCGTGCACGCCGCGCGGGCCGCCGATGCCCACGACTTCATCACCGCCCTCCCGGACGGCTACCGGACCGTCATCGCCCCGGGCACCGCCCGGCTCTCCGGAGGCCAGCTCCAGCGCGTCGCGATCGCCCGCGCCATGCTGCGCGACGCCCCCGTACTCCTCCTCGACGAGCCCACCACCGGCCTGGACCACCTCGCCGCCCAGCGCATCCTGGCCCCCCTGCGCCGCCTGGCCGAAGGCCGCACCACCATCGTGATCACCCACGACCTGGCGCTCGCCGGCGACGCCGACCGGGTCCTCGTCCTGGACGAGGGCCGGCTGGTCCAATCGGGCACCCACGCCCAACTCCTCCGCCAGAGCGGCCTGTACGCCACTCTGCTCGAAGCCCGTCCTGCCGTCCGCAACGGCGCGGTGCATCCCCGTGCTGCGGACCCGGCCGCGGCCTCCGGCGGCCCAGGCGGTACGCCCGACAGCCGCCGGCCCTGAGCCCGTTGCCCCCGGAAGAGCCAGAGCGATATCCCGAGGATGAGGGAGCCCGATTCCCCCGAAGCGGCGATGTGCGGGCAGCCGGCCGCTGCGAGTCTGTGACCGAAGGCGCGGGAGACGCCGATCGAGGCCGGTCAGGAGCCGGTGGGAAGCCGGGCGGCGCCCGGTGCCGGCCAAGGGGGAATCGGGGGAAGATGACATCGCACTCGCCACCACACCGGGAAGCACGTATCCCTACGGGTGCCAAAGTCGGCGCCGTCCTGTGGATCGTCGCCGCCCTGCAGTTTCTGGCCGCCCAATGGACGGTGGGAGCCGCCTGGCGTACGCCCTACAGCTGGATACGCCACAACATCAGCGACCTGGGCAACGTCCACTGCCAGACCTGGGACGTCTCCCGTCCGCGCTATGTGTGCTCACCGCTGCATGACGTCATGAACCTCTCCTTCGCGACCCATGGCGTCCTGCTGCTGGCCGGGGCCCTCCTGACCGGCGCCGCCTGCTGGGGCCGCGGCGGGATGTCCCGCACCGCCCGGATCCTGTTTCTCCTCAACGCCGGCGCATGGGTGCTCGTGGGCTTCGTCCCTGCCGACGTGGACGAAAACCTGCACGTACTGGGCGCATTGATCATCATGGGCATCGGCAACATCGGGCTTCTTTGCACGGGATTCCTCCGCCGCACCGCCCCGCTCGGCAGGCTGCGCCCGATAACCCTCGCCCTCGCCGCCGTCGCACTGGCCGGGGCAGCGATGTTCTTCGGTCAGTACGACCCCGGAATCGGCATGGGGACTCTGGAGCGGATCGCCGCCTTCGGAACCGACGCCTGGGTGCTGGTTGCGGCGCTCGCCCTGCTCCGCAGCAGAATCCGGCCGGCCCGTCATGTGCCAGCGCCGCCCCGCCGGGGCCGTTGTTCTTACTCGCCGGGGGCGAAGTCGTACGAGGACGGCACGTCCACCTGCTCGTCCGGGTCCCCGTAGACCAGCGCGATCTCCCGGTGCGCCGTCAGCTCGATCGAGGCCGGGTCGCCGGACACCCGCTCGCCGTCCACGTACGCGGTCAGGGTCTTGCCCCCGCCCGCCTTCAGGCCGCCGATCCCACGGGAGTTGAGCCGAACTCCCCACTCGTTGAACAGCTGCCCCAGGATGTAGCGGCGCTCGGCCGGTCCCTCGATGTGCAGGACACCGCGGGTGTCATGGGTGTGCAGCTCCGACATCATCCGTGTCTCCGGGTCGATGCCCAGATTCGCGGGCACCTGCACCGGCTCTCCGTCGACGATCACATCCAGGTGGGTATGGAAATGGATCGCGGTGCCCTCCATCTCGGATACCTCCAGCCCCGCCGCGCGAGCCCCCGCCGTGGCGTCCGCCGGTGCCGGCCATGGGGGGAGCGCCGTGGTGCTTCCGTACGCCACGGGGGCGGGCAGCGGATCCGAAGCCGAAACCTTGGCCGCACTGCCTGCCAGTGCGCCTCGCGACGTAATCGCCGAGGCACCACCACCGAATGCGAGCGCCGCGACCGCGCTGGCCGCCGCAACGAATGCGACCCTCTTCCTGCCCGCCGGTACGGCGGTCCTGGTCGGCTGCTTGGCCACGCGACGACTCCTTGCTGTCCGGGTGCTGGCACCCTACAGCGAGGTACCTAAGGACGTTAGGAGAAGGCGTCCGGGGCGGGGCGGCGTGTCGCGACGGGGCCGCCTGCCGCATGGGCATGCCCGCCCGTGGCCCCGCCGACGCTCACTCGCGGTCGTCGAGCAGTTCGCCGATCGGCCCCTGGACGCGCCGGCGGATCTCGTCGCGGATCGGGCGTACGGCGGCGACGCCCTGCCCCGCCGGATCGTCCGGCTTCCAGTCGAGATACCGCTTGCCGGGAGAGACGGGGCAGGCGTCGCCGCAGCCCATGGTGATCACGACATCGGACGCCCGAACGGCCTCCGTGGTGAGGATCTTCGGGCTCTCGGCGGAGATGTCGATACCGGCTTCGGCCATCGCCTCGACCACGGCCGGATTCACGGCCGCGGCCGGGGCCGAGCCGGCCCGCGGTCTTCGCCGAGGCCTTCCGCGTCCTGGCCCCCGGCGGCCGGATCGGCATCTCCGACGTCGTCGCCGAGGACGGCCTGCCCCCGCCCAGCGTGCCGAGCGCGGCGACTGCGCCGGCTGCATCGCCGGCGCCCTTTCCTTCGCCGAATACCGCCAGGGCCTCGAAGCCGCCGGTTCCACGGACATCGAGATCACTCCTGTCCTCCCCCTCTCCCGGCTTGGAGTCAGAGATGGCACCCCCATCGCCGCCGACGGCATGCATTCCGCCATCGTGCGCGCCACCAAGCCCAAGGCCGATATGCCCAGGTGAGCGGCGCATTTCGGGGGTGTGCTGCGGGGTGGCGCCGATATCGACGATGGCGCCACCTGCACTCTTCAGGCGCCTTGATAGCGCCACCATGGCGACAAACACGCCATGATGGCACCAAGAAAGCTTGTTATGGCGCCATCGTGATGCCATAGTGGGGTCATGGACCTCACGCCCTACGTCGGCAATCTCCGGCATGAACTCGCGGTCGCCGCCCCGCAGTCGGAGCCGAAGCCTGCGCCCTGACCGAGCGGCTCACCGCCCCCGAAGCGCCTCTTCGGCGGTCTCGAAACGGCCGAGGCGCTCACGGCGCACCCCCCCCGATCTCGACGAGGTCTTCCCCACCCTCACCGGCCGGCCCCCGTCCGGCGCCGGAGTCAACTCCCAGAAGGAGAGCGCTCGATGAGCTCCCTGTCCTATGCCGTCAGCGACTCGATGACGATGCTGCGGCGCAATCTGAAGCACGCGCTGCGCTATCCCAGCATGACGGTCTCGGTCGTCGCGATGCCGCTGGTGATGCTGCTGCTGTTCAACTACGTCTTCGGCGGCGCCCTGGGCACCGGTATCGGCGGTACGCCCACCGGCGGCGGGGAGTACATCGACTACATCGCGCCCGGCATCATCCTGATGGCCGCGACCTCCGGGGCCCTGTCCACCGCCATCAGCGTCTGCTCCGACATGACCGAGGGCATCGTCAACCGGTTCCGTACGATGTCGGTCTCCCGCGCCGCGTTCCTGACCGGCCATGTCGTCGGCAGTGTCCTCCAGACGCTGATCAGCATCGCGCTGGTCGTCGGCGTGGCGCTGCTGATGGGCTTCCGCCCCAGCGCCAACCCCGTGGAGTGGCTCGCGACCGCCGGCCTCCTCGTCCTGCTCGTCCTGGCGCTCACCTGGCTGGCGGCCGCCATGGGCCTGATCGCCAAGAACGTCGAGACGGCCAGCAACATGCCCATGCCGCTGACGTTCCTGCCCTTCCTCGGCAGCGCCATCGTCCCGCCGGAGTCGATGCCCACCGGGCTGCGCTGGTTCGCCGAGTACCAGCCCTTCACACCCGTCATCGAGACGCTGCGCGGCCTGCTCATGGGCACCGAAACAGGCAACAGCGGGATCATCGCCCTCGCCTGGTGCCTCGGCCTCATCGTGGTCGGCTACCTCTGGGCCCGGTCGGCCTTCAACCGCCACACGAAGCGGTAACCGTCCCCCCCCAAGCCACTTCACCCGTACGGACAAGGCGCCTGACGATACGTCACCTGCCAATACGCAACACCCGTACCGCACATCACGTTCCACCGCACTGTTCACCGCACACCACCGTGCGCTCACCACTCACCACTCGCCACTCAACACCGGAGGACACCATGCACAACGAACCGTCGACGAGCCCCGTCCACGACGCGGCGCAGCATCCCGAGCCGGTGACGCTGCCCACCGAGCGCCCCGCGGGCTGCCCCTTCGACCCGCCCGCCGAGCTGGCGCAGCTGCGCGAGGAGCAGCCGCTCCGCCGGCTGAGCTTCCCCGACGGCCACACGGGCTGGCTGGCCACCGGCCACTCCGTGGTCCGGTCGATCATGGCCGACCCCCGCTTCAGCGCGCGGTACGAGCTGCTGCACTACCCGCTCGCCGACGTCGGCGACATCCCGCCGGCGCCGCCCGGCGAATTCCTCGGCCTGGACGGCCTTGAGCACACCCGCTACCGGCGGCTGCTCATGGGCAAGTTCACCGTCCGCCGGATGCGGCAGCTGACCGAGCGCGTCGAGCAGTTCACCGCGGAGTGCCTGGACGCCATGGAAAGCCACGGGGGACCGGTGGACCTGGTGGAAACCTTCGCCCAGCCCATCCCCGGGCTGATGATCTGCGAGCTCCTCGGTGTGCCCTACGCGGAACGGGACTTCTTCCAGGAGCATGTGACGACGCTCTTCAACCAGGCGGCGTCTGAGGAGGAGCGCGGCACCGCCATGGCCGCGATGATGGAGTATCTCCAGGGGCTGGTCCTGGCCAAGCGCGCCGAGCCGACCGACGACCTGCTCAGCGATCTGACCACCAGCGACCTCACCGACGAAGAGCTCTCCGGCGTCGGGGTGTTCCTGCTGGCCGCCGGTTTCGACACCACCGCCAACATGCTCGGGCTGGGCACCTTCGCCCTGCTGAGCAACCCGGACCAACTCGCCGCCCTGCGTGACGACCCGGGCCTGGCCGAGGGCGCCGTCGAGGAGCTGATGCGCTATCTGACCGTCGCCGATCCCACGCTGCGGTCCGCGCTGGAGGACGTCGAGATAGCCGGCCAGAAGATCAAGGCCGGCGAGACGGTCCTCCTCTCCTTCCAGGCCGCCAACCGCGACCCGGCGAAGTTCCTCGAGCCCGACCGCCTCGACCTGCACCGCAAGGCCACCGGCCACGTGGCCTTCGGTCACGGTCCCCACCAGTGCCTGGGCCAGCAGCTGGCCCGCGTCGAGATGGCCGTCGCCTTCCCGGCGCTGCTCACCCGCTTCCCGACGCTGCGGCTCGCGGTCCCGGCCGAGGAGGTCCCCTTCCGGGCCAACATGAACATCTACGGCGTACACCGCCTCCTCGTGACCTGGGACAAGGAGTAACCCGGTGGACATCACCCTTCACCGAGACCGCTGCGTCGGCGCCGGGATGTGCGCACTGACCGCCCCCGGGGTGTTCGACCAGGACGACGAGGACGGCCGCGTGGTCCTCCTCGACACGAAGCCGTCACCCGCCCACCACGCCGCGGCCCGCCTGGCCGCCGGCCTCTGCCCCGCCGCGGCCATCACCGTCACGGCCGCGCGCGAACCGGGCAGTTCGTCCACGCCGTAGCCGTAGCCGTAGCCGCAGAGGGGTACCGGTACCGGTCCCACTCGCCGTCGGAGGGGGCAGCTGCGAGCCGAAGCCCGACAACGACGAAGGTCCCGGCCGCTGAGCGGTCGGGACCTTCATCTGCCCTGCCGGGCGAGTGCGGAGGATACGAGATTCGAACTCGTGAGGGGTTGCCCCCAACACGCTTTCCAAGCGTGCGCCCTAGGCCACTAGGCGAATCCTCCGCCGCAAACAATACAAGACGTTGGGGAGTGCTCGCGAACATGATCCGGAGGAGGGGGTCGGGACGGGGGGGGGGTGGGGGAGGGGTTCGTTTTTGGGGCGGGGGATCGGCTAGTGTGGAGCCCAGCCCCTCACGTGGCGCTATCTGACTGAACTCCCCCAGGGCCGGAAGGCAGCAAGGGTAGGTCGGCTCTGGCGGGTGCGTGGGGGGCGCTTGCGTTGGTGAGGGGGCCTCCCCGCTCGAGCGAAGCCGGGAACCTGGGGAAGGGCCGGTTGTCAGCGGGGCCCGATATCGTCGTATGCGTGTCGTCCCTTGCGCTGTACCGCCGCTACCGACCCGAGACCTTCGCCGAGGTCATCGGGCAAGAGCACGTGACCGACCCGCTGCAGCAGGCGTTGCGGAACAACCGGGTCAACCATGCGTATCTGTTCAGCGGGCCGCGCGGCTGTGGCAAGACGACCAGTGCGCGGATCCTGGCGCGCTGTTTGAACTGTGAGGAAGGTCCCACTCCCACGCCCTGCGGCACATGCCAGTCGTGTGTGGATCTTGCCAGGAACGGGCGGGGGTCGATCGATGTCATCGAGATCGACGCCGCATCGCACGGTGGCGTGGACGACGCCCGTGAGCTGCGGGAGAAGGCGTTCTTCGGGCCCGCCGGCAGCCGGTACAAGATCTACATCATCGACGAGGCCCATATGGTCACGTCGGCGGGCTTCAACGCGCTGCTGAAGGTGGTCGAGGAGCCGCCGGAGCATCTGAAGTTCATCTTCGCGACGACGGAGCCCGAGAAGGTCATCGGGACGATCCGTTCGCGGACCCATCACTATCCGTTCCGGCTGGTGCCGCCAGGGACCCTGCGCGAATACCTGGCGGAGGTGTGCGGCCGGGAGGACATCCCCGTCGAGGACGGTGTGCTGCCGCTGGTGGTGCGGGCCGGCGCCGGGTCCGTGCGGGACTCGATGTCCGTGATGGACCAGCTGCTCGCGGGGGCGGGTGCCGACGGTGTGACATATGCCATGGCGACGGCCCTGCTGGGGTACACCGACGGATCGCTGCTGGATGCGGTGGTCGAGGCGTTTGCCGCGGGAGACGGGGCGGCCGCGTTCGAGGTGGTCGACCGGGTCATCGAGGGCGGCAATGATCCCCGGCGCTTCGTGGCCGATCTGCTGGAGCGGCTGCGGGATCTGGTGATCCTCGCGGCGGTGCCGGATGCGGGGGAGAAGGGGCTGATCGATGCCCCTGCCGATGTTGTCGAGCGGATGTCCGCGCAGGCTTCCGTGTTCGGGGCGGCGGAGCTGAGCCGGGCCGCCGATCTGGTCAATACGGGCCTTACGGAGATGCGCGGGGCGACGTCGCCGCGGCTGCAGCTGGAGCTGATCTGTGCGCGGGTGCTGCTGCCCGCGGCGTACGACGACGAGCGGTCGCTGCAGGCGCGGCTGGACCGGCTGGAGCGCGGTGTCGGGGCCATGGCGCCGGGCGGTGGCATGAGCGGGGCGCCGGCCGGTGGTGGCCTCGGGGCCGGAGCGCCGGTGGTTTCCACCGGGGGCGGACCGGCGGCCGGGTATGTGCCGGGGCCGGAGGCCCATCCGGTGGCGGCGCCCGCCGGACCGTCGGGACCGGCGGCCGCCCGGGCCGCGGTGCGGGGAGCCACGGGCGGCGGCGGTACGCCACCGGCTCAGGCACCCCAGGCGGCCCCCGCGCAGGCTGCGGCGCCACCGGTGGCACCGACGGCGCCCGATTCCGCGCCACCGGCCGCCGGGCCGCCCGCGTCCGGTGGTGAGCACCACCGGGCCGATACGGCCGGCCCGTCGGGTGCGCCCGCGCGGCCCGGGGCATGGCCCGGCAGCGGTGGTCCCGGCGCCGGTCATGGCGGCCGTCAGCCCGGCGGCTGGCCCTCGGCCGTGGCGCCGGGACAGGGCGGCCAGGGAGCGCCCCCGGCCCCGCCCGCGCCCTCCGCACCCGCCGGGCCGCCGGCCGCCGCGCCCGCGCCCGTACAGCAGCAGCCGCCCGCCGGTGCCGTGCCCGGGGCGGCGCAGGGAGCCGCGCAGGTGCGGCAGATGTGGCCGGACATTCTGGATGCGGTCAAGGGCCGCCGGCGCTTCACCTGGATCCTGCTCAGCCAGAACGCCCAGGTGAGCGGATTCGACGGCACAACCCTCCAGATCGGCTTCCCCAACGCCGGTGCCCGCGACAGTTTCGCCAACGGCGGCAGCGAGGACGTCCTCAAGGACGTGCTGGCCGAGCGGTTCCAGGTGCAGTGGCGCGTCGAGGCGATCGTCGACCCGTCGGGCGGCGCCAACCCGCCTGCCGGTGGCGCGCCCCGCGGCGGCGGAGGCGGCGGCTTCGGCGGAGGAGCGCCCGCCGCGCCGCAGCAGTCCGTACCGCAGCCGCCCCCGCAGAGCGCCCCGGCGGCGCCCGAAGGCCCCGGCGGGCAGCACGGGCCCGGCGCGCAGGGCGGCCAGAGCGGCGGGTCCGGTGGCGGCGGTCAGGGCGCGCGGATGGCGCGGGAGGCGGTGGCCCCGTCGGCGTCCGCCGGGGCGGCCCGCAGCGGGCCCGCGCCGGAGCCCTCGTACACCCCCGAGCCCCCGCCGGTGTCGATCGAGTACGACATGCCGGCCGAGGACGACCCGGATCTCGTCGACACCGCGCTGAGCGGGCACGACCTGATCGTCCGCGAGCTGGGCGCAACGGTCGTGGAGGAGTTCAACAACGAGTGAGGGGCGACGGCTGCCGCAGGGAGCCGGGCAGCCGGGCCGGTTACGGACTGCTGCAGGTGTTTGCGGTCCGTCATCGTGGCTGGCCGGAGGCGGGCTTCGGGTGGGTTCGCAGTCGGTCCGGTCGCCGCGGCGCAGCGGCGAACGACGGTGCGTGCAGGGAGCTTCCGGGGATATCCGGGCTCCTGCGTAGCTCCTCCCCGGCTCCTCCCTAGGTCCCCCGCAGCTCCTGCGTACGGCGTAGGGCGCGCGGGGCGGGAAACACGTAGGCTCGGGCTACCGCACCAATCGTTGTCGTATGGCAGGAGTCACGTCGTGATCCCCGGTGGTCAGCCCAATATGCAGCAGCTGCTCCAGCAGGCCCAGAAGATGCAGCAGGACCTCGCGGCCGCCCAGCAGGAGCTGGCGGAGACGCCCGTCGAGGGTTCTGCGGGCGGCGGTCTGGTCAAGGCGACGGTGACCGGCTCCGGCGAGCTTCAGAGTCTGGTCATCGACCCCAAGGCGGTCGACACCGACTCCGCGGAGGAGACGGCCGAGACCCTCGCCGACCTCGTCCTGGCGGCGGTCCGGGATGCCAATGCCAGCGCCCAGCAGCTGCAGCAGCAGAAGCTCGGTCCGCTCGCCCAGGGCCTGGGCGGCGGCGGAATCCCCGGCCTCCCGTTCTAGGCGTCCCCGTCAGGGGTTCCCTCAGGGATTCCCCAGGGATTTTCCAGGGATCCCGTCAGGGATTGCCCTCCCGGATCTCCCTTTCCGAGGAGTAGCCAACTAGCGTACGCAGCACGGCAGAAGAGAGAGAAGACGTTCCGTGTATGAAGGCGTGGTTCAGGACCTGATCGACGAACTGGGCAGGCTGCCCGGCGTCGGTCCCAAGAGCGCGCAGCGGATCGCCTTCCACATTCTTCAGGCCGAGCCGACCGATGTCCGCCGGCTCGCGAACGCGCTGATGGAGGTCAAGGCGAAGGTCCGGTTCTGCAGCGTCTGCGGCAATGTGGCGCAGGAGGAGCAGTGCCGGGTCTGCCTGGACCCGAGGCGCGATCCGGCGGTCATCTGCGTGGTCGAGGAGCCCAAGGACGTCGTGGCGATCGAGCGGACCCGCGAGTTCCGCGGTCGCTATCACGTCCTCGGTGGGGCGATCAGCCCGATCGAGGGCGTCGGCCCCGACGACCTGCGGATACGGGAACTGCTGGCCAGGCTCGCGGACGGTGCCGTCACCGAGCTGATCCTGGCCACCGACCCGAATCTGGAGGGCGAGGCCACGGCCACGTATCTGGCCCGCATGATCAAACCCATGGGGCTGAAAGTGACGCGACTGGCCAGCGGACTGCCGGTCGGAGGCGATCTGGAGTACGCCGACGAGGTCACGCTCGGGCGGGCCTTCGAAGGGAGGAGACTTCTCGATGTCTGATGCCACGCTGCACAACGCGACGCAGGACCCGGACGACTTCGCGGTATCGATCTCCGACTCGATCGAGAGTTTCATCGTCGCCGTGACGGAGGTCGCCAAGGGCGACGAGCCGGACAGCGCGGTGCCGTTCCTGCTGCTGGAGATCTCCCAGCTGCTGCTCACCGGCGGCCGGCTGGGCGCCCACGAGGACATCGTCCCCGACGAGCGGTACGAGCCGGACAGCGGCCCGGAGCCGGACGTGGACGAACTGCGCGAGCGGTTCGCGGCGCTGCTCGACCCGGTGGACGTCTACTCCGAGGTCTTCGACCCGTATGTGCCGCGCGCGGAGCCGGTGCCCTGCCGGATCTCCGACGACCTCGCGGACGTCATCACCGACCTGCGGCACGGCCTGGCGCACTACCGCGCGGGCCGGGTCATCGAGGCCCTGTGGTGGTGGCAGTTCTCCTACCTCACCAACTGGGGCCCGACCGCCTCGGCCGCACTGCGCGCGCTGCAGTCGCTGGTCGCCCACGTACGCCTCGACCAGCCGCTGGACGAGCTGGACGGCCTGGACACGGACAGCGCGCTCGGCGGCGCCGACGGCGAGGAACGGCTCGCCGAGGAGGCCGGAAAGGTCATGGCGGCGGAGATCGCGGGGCCGCTGGGGCTGCGGGGGACGTGAGCGGGCGGCCCGGCCGCCCTGGGCGTGTGACCTGAGTTACGTTCCCGTGTGTCCGAGCCCGTAGCGGGCAGGTGCTGGGCGAGCGGGCGTGACGATGCGCCTTGCGGATCCGCCACTGGATACGGAGCCGATGCGACGCTCGGCAGCGGTCACACCATGATCGCTATCTGAGTTTCGTGTCTCACGATGTGGTATTTACGGGGCGGACTCCGCTTGCTCGTTAGACTGAGCCGACCGCAGTACCCCCATTTCGGGGGTCCGGGAGGAAACTCCCGAAGAGACAGTTGCGAGGAGCGCACGTGGGCCTTGTCGTGCAGAAGTACGGCGGCTCATCCGTTGCGGATGCCGAGGGCATCAAGCGCGTTGCCAAGCGAGTCGTCGAAGCCAAGAAGAACGGCCACCAGGTGGTCGTCGTGGTTTCGGCGATGGGCGACACGACGGACGAGCTGATCGATCTCGCTCAGGAAGTGTCCCCGATGCCGTCGGGGCGCGAGTTCGACATGCTGCTGACCGCCGGAGAGCGGATCTCCATGGCCCTGCTGGCGATGGCGATCAAAAACCTCGGCCATGAAGCGCAGTCCTTCACCGGCAGCCAGGCCGGCGTCATCACCGACTCCGTGCACAACAAGGCGCGGATCATCGACGTCACGCCGGGCCGGATCAAGAGCTCGGTCGACGAGGGCAATATCGCCATCGTCGCCGGCTTCCAGGGTGTGTCCCAGGACAAGAAGGACATCACGACGCTCGGCCGCGGCGGCTCGGACACCACCGCCGTCGCGCTGGCGGCCGCGCTGGACGCCGAGGTCTGCGAGATCTACACCGATGTGGACGGTGTCTTCACCGCCGACCCCCGGGTCGTGAAGAAGGCCCGGAAGATCGACTGGATCTCCTTCGAGGACATGCTGGAGCTGGCCAGCTCCGGCTCCAAGGTGCTGCTGCACCGCTGCGTCGAGTACGCACGCCGTTACAACATCCCGATCCACGTCCGGTCCTCGTTCTCGGGGCTGAAGGGCACGTGGGTCAGCAACGAACCGCAAGGGGACCAGCCGATGGAGCAGGCAATCATCTCGGGCGTCGCACACGACACCTCCGAGGCGAAGGTCACGGTCGTCGGAGTCCCGGACAAGCCGGGCGAGGCCGCGCAGATCTTCCGCGCGATCGCGGACTCCGAGATCAACATCGACATGGTCGTCCAGAACGTGTCGGCGGCGTCGACGGGTCTGACCGACATCTCCTTCACGCTGCCCAAGGACGAGGGCCGCAAGGCCGTCGCCGCACTGGAGCGCACCCGCGCCGCGGTCGGCTTCGACTCGCTGCGCTACGACGACCAGATCGCCAAGATCTCGCTGGTCGGCGCGGGGATGAAGACCAACCCGGGCGTCACGGCGACCTTCTTCGAGGCGCTGTCGAACGCGGGCGTGAACATCGAGCTCATCTCGACCTCCGAGATCCGCATCTCGGTCGTCACCCGCGCCGATGACGTCAAGGAAGCCGTACAGGCCGTCCACAGCGCCTTCGGTCTCGACACCGAGAGCGACGAGGCCGTCGTCTACGGCGGCACCGGACGCTGAGCGCCGGATGAGCGGCACCGGACGATGATTCCGGCCGAGGCGGGCCGTCCGTCCCACGAGGTCTTCGCGGGGACGGGCGCCCGCACGGCCCGCACACCGCATCTCGCCGTCGTCGGTGCCACCGGCGCCGTCGGCTCGGTGCTGCTCGGCCTGCTGTCCGAGCACGCCGACATCTGGGGCGAGATCCGGCTGATCGCCTCTCCCCGCTCGGCCGGCCGCAAGCTGACCGTACGGGGCGAAGAGGTCGAGGTCGTCGCGCTGACCGAGGACGTCTTCGACGGCATCGACGTCGCGATGTTCGACGTACCGGACGAGATTTCCGCGCGATGGGCACCGGTCGCGGTGGCCAAGGGCGCGGTGGTGGTGGACAACTCGGGCGCGTTCCGGATGGATCCGGACGTGCCCCTTGTCGTACCCGAGGTCAATGCGTGCGCGGCGCGGGTCCGGCCGCGCGGGATCATCGCCGTCCCGAACTGCACCACCCTCTCGATGATCGTCGCACTGGGCGCGCTGCATGCCGAGTACGGACTGCGCGAGCTGGTCGTCTCCTCGTACCAGGCCGTTTCGGGGGCGGGCCAGGCCGGCATCGAGACGCTGCGGGCGCAGCTTTCCGCGGTGTCCGGTACGGAACTGGGGACCACGCCCGGCGATGTGCGGCGGGCCGTCGGCGACACGCTGGGGCCGTTCGCGGCGCCGGTCGCGCTCAATGTCGTGCCGTGGGCCGGATCGCTCGTGCCCGACGACGGCTGGTCCTCGGAGGAGCTCAAGATCCGTAACGAATCCCGGAAGATCCTCGGTCTGCCGGATCTGCGGGTCTCCGCCACCTGCGTACGGGTGCCGGTCCTCACGGGGCACTCGGCGAGCGTGCATGCGCGGTTCGAGCGGGAGGTGACGGTGGCCGGCGCGCACGAGATCCTGGCCGCGGCGCCGGGGGTGGTGCTGTGCGACGACCCTGCGGAGGGTGAATTCCCCACGCCGTGCGATGTGGTGGGGACGGATCCGACGTGGGTGGGGCGGGTGCGGCGGTCGCTGGACGACCCGCGGGGGCTGGAACTGTTCGTCTGCGGGGACAATCTGCGCAAGGGGGCGGCGCTGAACACGGTGCAGGTAGGGGAGTTGGTCGTGGGGGAGAATTCTTCCCTGTGACCTCTTCTGCGGGTTCTCCCTGCGAGTTCTCCTTGTGGGCTCTCCCTTTGGGCTCTCCGTGTGGGTTCTCCTGTGAGGTCTCCTCGTGAGTTCTCCTTGTGAGTTCTCCTGTGAGTTCGTCCCCGCTACTTGCTCCGGGTGGGCTGCTCTTGATGACCTGCTCTGGGCGGCCCGCTCCGGTGACTTGGCGGGATTGGGTGTCGCGGGCTTGATCCCTCAGAGATACGTTGTGGATGCCCTGTGTGACGTGTGAAGATTCCGTGAGTAACTGTCGGTTCGGGCCGGTCGATCCGGGCTGACGGTTCGTTCGGCTGTTCACGCCGTCACGCTGCAACCGACCGTCGGCGGGAAACGTCTTTCCGGCCGCCCCTCACGGGTGGCCCGGGGGTGCCCACGGGCCGCCTTGGGGGCCTCGGGTGTCGGAGTGAATGCGTCGGAAATATGGGGCATTGAGGAAGAGCTGGTACGCATGAGGGCATTTGATGCATCGTCGAAAGCGGTGCCTTGCGCGTACAACCCTTATGGGGGGAAGCGTGTCCAACAGGCGTGGCAGAGGTACTCGGATTCACCATCGCCCCAGGGGGTGCAGCAGGCGCGGCAGTGCGCCCGCCGCGTTCCCGTGTGTCCGGGGGCATGCCGGTGATCGCCCCCTGGCCCACCGCGGGCCCCGCGCAGCTTCCTTCTCAGCGTGGGGACACTGACGGCGCGATGGCAGCGGGCACAACAGTCGACCACCTCACCGAGACCTATCGCGCGCACTACCGTTCACTGCTCGGCCTCGCCGCGCTGCTCCTCGACGACACCGCTTCCTGCGAGGACGTCGTCCAGGAGGCCTTCATCCGCGTGCACTCCGCGCGCGGACGGGTGCGCGAACCCGAAAAGACCCTCGCCTATCTCCGCCAGACGGTCGTGAATCTCTCGCGCTCCGCGCTGCGCCGCCGCATACTCGGGCTGAAGCTGCTGTCCAAGCCGATGCCCGACATGGCGAGCGCCGAGGAAGGCGCGTACGACCTGCTGGAGCGGGACCAGTTGATCCAGGCGATGCGTGGACTGCAGCGGCGGCAGCGTGAGGTGCTGGTGCTGCGCTATTTCGCCGATATGACCGAGGCGCAGGTCGCCGAGACGCTGGGCATATCGCTCGGCTCGGTCAAGGCGTACGGGTCCCGGGGGATCGCGGCGCTGCGCGTCGCGATGGAGGCTCCGGCATGAGTGCGAAGGTGTTCGGCCCGTACGAGCCGGCCGATCGGTTTGATCGGGCCGGGGTGCGGGGTGGCCGGTTCGACCGTAGCGAGCGGCGTGGGACGCGGCGGGGGCCGGGCGGAGCGGTTCCGTCGGCGCGGCCAGTTGGTTCGTTCGGGGCGGTCGGTGGCGCGTATGGCGTTCGCGGGCTGCCGGGTGATGTGGTGCGTGGGTTGTACGTGGTGCGTGAGGGACAGGGGGCGGGGGAGCCCGGGACGGCTGGGGGGGCTGGGGTCGCTGGGTGTTCCGGGGGCTCTGGGGACTCTGGTGGTTTTGAGGGCTCTGGGGGTTCCGGCGGCTCGGTGCGTTCCGCTGACTCCGTGAATGGTGATAGCTCCGGGCCCGGTGGTGGCTCCGGGATCGACGGTGGCTCTGGAGCCGATGGTGGCTCCGGGGCGGATGGTCGTACGGGGCTCGATGACAGCCCCGAGGCCGGCGAACGGCCCGAGGCCGGCGAAGTGGCCGAGGTCGGCGATCGTCCCGAGCTCGGTGGTGGCTCTGGTGGCGGCGGCCGCAAGGGCGGAACCGGCGGCGGCTTCGGTGGAGGTTTCGGCGGCGGCTTCGGCGACGAGGACGATCTACGGCGACTGCTGCAGGCCCGCGTCGGCGACCTGGAGCCCGCGCAGGACGCGCTGGAACAGCTGCGCCGCGCGGTCCCGGCCCGCCGTCAGCGCCGTCGGCACGCCGTCGTGGGCGCCGCAGCCGCGCTGCTGCTCGGCGGTACGGCGATCCCCGCCATGGTGCACGTAGCGAATCTCGGCGACCCTGCCCAGGACCGGTCCGCCAACGCCGCCAGCAGCCAGCAGGCACAGGGCAACAGCCAGGGCGCACACGGTGAGGGCACCGAGCATGCCTTCCCGCAGCTGCCCGGCCGGGACGGCAGGCAGCCGGGCACCGACAAGCCCGAGGACAAGGGCGGCCACCCGGCGGAGAAGAACGGCGCGGGGCATGGTGCGGGTGACGGCACCCCGGCCCCGAACGAGACGATGGACGTGACCTCGCCCGTCTGCAGTCGCACTCAGCTCGGCCGGGGCACCAGCTCGGTCGGTCCGGCGGACTCGGCCGGCCGCGTCTACGGCGCGTTCCGGGTGGTCAACACGTCCGGTACGGCCTGTTCGATCGACGGCGGCGGCGCCGTCGGCGTCACCGGGCAGGGCACCACGAACGCCGACCGCATCCATGTCGTCGACCACACCTCGGGCGACGAAGCCACCGGCCTGCCCGATCCGGCGACCACTCCTGACCAGCTGGTTCTCAAGCCGGGCGAGGCGTACGAGGTCAAGTTCGCCTGGATCCCGGAAGCCGGCGGCGGCACGACCGGATGCGCCAGTCCGGGGCCCTCGCCGACGCCCGACCCGTCGAAGGGGGCCGGGGAGAGCCCGGACGCCGGCGCCGCCGAGGGCAGTGACGGCAGCGGCGGCGAAGCGGGCAGCACCGGCGGTACGGGCGGTGGCGACGGCGGCGGTGCGTCGTCCGGCGGCGTCGTCCTCAGCCATACGCCGGAGGCGGGCGAGCCCGCCTCGGCCGACGCCAAGATCGCGGATGCGTGTGCCGGCACGGTGTATCGGACCGGGGCGCTGGCGGCGCAGTAACGGGCGCGGGCGTGCCGGCCGCCCGGCGGCGGCCGCGGGGCCCGCGGCGTACGGCGGCCCTGGAGGGGGCGGTGCGGCTTCGCCGCACGCGCCCCGTACCGTTGGTGGGGTGTACCGGTTCCTGCTGACCCCGCGGTGGTGGGGGATCAACGTCTTCGCCGTACTGGCGATTCCCTTCTGCATTTTCATGGGCAGCTGGCAGCTGGGCCGCTTCGAGGACCGCGTCGATACGCACCAGCAGCAGGAGGACCGCTCCGCCCGGGCCAAGGCCGCGGCGGCCCGGCCGCTGGAGAGCCTGCTGCCGGTCGATCAGGTCACCTCCGGCCGCCAGGCCAGCGCCCGCGGGCGCTATGACGCAGGTCACCAACTGCTCGTACCGGACCGCACCTTGCGCGACAAGGGCGAGCGGCGGGGCTTCTATGTGCTGACCCTGCTGCGTACGGACGGCGGGCGAGCGCTGCCGGTCGTACGGGGCTGGCTGCCCGGGGACGCCGACGACAAGGCCGACCGGCTGAAGGTGCCCGCGCCGCCGAAGGGCGAGGTGACGGTCACCGGGGCGCTGCAGGCTTCCGAGAACCAGGGCACCGCCGGGGTACAGGCCGGAGGCGGGCTGCCGGAGGGGCAGCTCGGCATGATCAGCGCGGCGTCGCTGGTGAACATCGTGCCGTACAAGGTCTACGACGCCTGGATCACCCTCAGTGATGCCCCGGCTCCGCTGCATGCCGTGCCGCCGGTCGCGGCCGAGGGCAGCGGCCTGGACCTGAAGGCGTTCCAGAACCTCGGCTACACCGGTGAGTGGTTCGTCTTCGCGGGCTTCGTCGTCTTCATGTGGTTCCGCCTCTTCCGCCGCGAGGCCGAAACGGCAAAGGACGCGGCGCTGGGCATCCTCCCGGCGGACACCTCGGAGACGGCGACGGGGGACGTCGTGGGGGCGAAGCGGGACGGCTGAGCCCTGCGCTCCCCCCCCGGGGCCCCTCCCCCCCGCCCCCACCCCACCCCCCCC